>NZ_JBITXS010000007.1:36466-367146 GCF_044544825.1 Streptomyces sp. NPDC053493 | reverse complement strand
ACTCACCCTCGCGGGCTTTCCTCCGGGCGCTTCCTTCGTTTCCGACTCTATCAGATCTTTCCGATCCGATTTCCTCGGTGCTTTCCGGTCCCTTTTGCTTTCGCTCCGGGCCCTTCCGGCGTGTCCACTACTTTAGCGGATTTCCCTGGCGACTCATAATCGAGCCTTTCGAAACACATTCCGGCATGCCGAAATGAGCCCCGTTGGGAGTCGTTGTAAGGAGTGGATGGCCGCTCCCGGGAGGCTTCAGTGAGCACTGCCCGTCTCAAGCGGCTCGGGCCACATTACGCATCTCCCGGAGCCGAGTCAAGCCCGGCGCTTCCTGGGCACGTGGGCGCGGTACGGGCTCACCGTGCGGTCGCCGTCGATCCAGAAGCGCCAGGGGTGGGGGGCGCCTTCGCCGCCGACTCCGGTGCGGGGGCCGGTGAGGATCTGGTCGGGTGGGGGCGGGGTGCCGGTGAGGAGGGACAAGGGAGCGTCGGGGCCGGCGCAGACGTCGGTGCCGTTCAAGGAGCGGGCGACGTCGAGGGCGGTGGCCAGGCGGGCGGGGCCCTTGGCGAGCTCGGAGTCGTATCGGGCCGAGAGTCGTCGCTTTCTGGCTTGTTCCTCACCCGTGAGGATCTCGCCGGCGCGGAGCAGGACTCCGCTCGCCTCGCCCTCGGGGCCGCACACCAGGTTGAGGCAGTGCCACATGCCGTAGGTGAAGTAGACGTACGCGTGTCCGGGCGGGCCGAACATGGCGGCGTTGCGCGGGGTGCGGCCGCGGAAGGCGTGGGAGCCGGGGTCGATCGCGCCCGCGTACGCCTCCACCTCGGTGAGGCGGAGTTCCATGCGGCCTTCGGGCGAGTTCCGTACCAGGGTGCGGCCGAGGAGGTCGGGCGCGACCTCCAGGACAGGGCGGTCGAAGAAGTTCCGCGGCAGCGGCGTGCGGTCCGGGCTCTCGGTCATGGCGTCCGAGGGTACTGGGGGGCGTCCGGGTGAGGGTGCGGAACCGGCTACGGTCGTCACGCGTATGTAGGGGTCAGGACACCGCAGGACAGATAGGGAGTCGTCGATGGGGTTCAAGAAGCTGCTCGCGAGCCTGGGTGCGGGCGGGGCGTCGGTCGAGACCGTGCTCACCGAGGAGAACGTGGTTCCGGGCGGTGTCGTCCAGGGCGAGGTGCGGATCCAGGGTGGTTCGGTCGCCCAGCAGATCGAGGGCCTGTCCGTCGGGCTGCAGGCGCGGGTCGAGGTCGAGGGCAACGACCAGGAGTACAAGCAGGACATCGAGTTCGTGAAGGTGCGGCTCGGTGGGGCCTTCGAGGTGCAGGCCGGCGCGGTGCACGTGGTGCCGTTCGGTCTGGAGATCCCGTGGGAGACGCCGGTCACGGCGATCGCGGGGCAGCAGCTGCGCGGGATGCACATCGGTGTGACGACGGAGCTGGAGATCGCCCGTGCGGTGGACTCGGGCGACCTGGACCCGATCAACGTGCACCCGCTGCCGGCGCAGCAGGCGATCCTGGACGCGTTCATCCAGCTGGGCTTCCGCTTCAAGAACGCGGACATGGAGCGCGGGCACATCCGTGGGACGCGGCAGCGGCTGCCGTTCTACCAGGAGATCGAGTTCTTCGCGCCGCAGCAGTACCGGGGTCTGAACCAGGTCGAGGTCAGCTTCGTCGCGGACGACCGCGAGATGGACGTCGTCCTGGAGATGGACAAGAAGCCGGGTCTGTTCACCGAGGGCAGCGACTCGTACCGGTCGTTCACGGTGGGGCTGCACGACTTCCACACGACCGACTGGGCGGCGTACCTGAACCAGTGGCTCGCCGAGGTCGGCGGTCGTCGCAACTGGCTCTAGGCACCCCCTAGGCTCGGCCGTGCAAGGCTGTTGAGACGAGTCAGCGATTCGGAGGTTCAGACGTGGCCGAGGCCGAGCGGGCGCCGCTTCCCCACGACTTCCATCCGCCGGTGCCGGAGTTCACCGTGGTGAGCGACGACGTGGTGGCGGGCGGGGTCCTGAAGGACGCTCAGGTGTACGCGGAGGGGAACACGTCTCCGCATCTGCGGTGGGAGGGTTTCCCGGCGGGGACGAAGAGCTTCGCCGTGACCTGCTTCGATCCGGACGCGCCGACGGGCAGCGGGTTCTGGCACTGGGTGCTGTTCGACCTGCCGGCGTCGGTGACCGAGCTGCCGGCGGGTGCCGGTTCGGGTTCGTTCGAGGGTCTGCCGGCGGGTGCGGTGCACGCCCGTAACGACTACGGGTCGAAGGAGTTCGGCGGGGCCGCTCCGCCGAAGGGCGACGGGCCGCACCGTTACGTCTTCACGGTGTACGCGGTGGACCAGGAGAAGCTGGGTCCGGACGCGGACGCGTCGCCGGCCGCGGTCGGCTTCAACCTCCGGTTCCACACGCTCGGGCGGGCGCAGCTCGTCGCGGAGTACGAGGATCCCGCGTGAGCCTGATCGTTCAGGGCTGATCGTTCGCCTTTTGTTTGCCCGCTTCTGGTCTTGGAGAGATCAGAAGCGGGCATCTTTCTTTGCGCGGATATTGCGTTGTCCTACCCGGCGCGCCCGGCCAGAGTTGATCCAAGCCCGCCACGGGGGTGGGCCGGCACACGGGAGGTGGGCACAATGCGGGACACGCTGGTTCTGAACGCGAGCTTCGAGCCGCTTTCGACGGTCACACTCAACCGTGCGGTGGTGCTTGTCCTGCAGGACAAGGCCGTCGTGGAGCAGGAGCACCCCGGTCTTCGTGTGCGGGCGGCGGCGGTGGACATGCCGGTGCCACGGGTGATCAGGCTCTGCAGGTACGTGCGGGTGCCCTTCCGAAGACAGGCCCCGTGGTCGAGGCGGGGTGTGCTGGTGCGGGACCAGCACCGGTGCGCGTACTGCGGGCGGCGGGCCACGACGGTGGACCATGTGGTGCCGCGGGCGCAGGGTGGCGGGGACAGCTGGCTGAACACGGTGGCCTCGTGTGCGGAGGACAACCACCGTAAGGCGGACCGGACGCCGGAGCAGGCGGGGATGCCGTTGCTGCACGAGCCGTTCGTACCGACTCCGCAGGACGCGATGCTGCTCGCGTTGAAGGCGGCGGAGCGCTCGGAGCTGCCGGAGTGGCTGGCGCAGCAGGCGGCCTAGCGGGACCCGAGGGCCGATGGGTGCCGGTGTCGTGCGGTCGTGGGCCCGCCCCTGTCGGGGCGGGCCCCGTCGTCATTTCAGGGTGAGCTGGAGGATGGCGACGATGCCGACGGCGATGATGACGCCGCGCAGGACGGTGGGCGGAAGTCGTTTGCCGATCTTGGCGCCGATCTGACCGCCGATGGTGGAGCCGACGGCGATGAGGAGGACGGCGGTCCAGTCGAAGTCGGCGACGAAGAGGAAGAAGACGGCGGCGACGCCGTTGACGACGGCGCCGAGGATGTTCTTGACGGCGTTGATGCGCTGCAGGGTGTCGTGGAGCAGCAGGCCCATCAGCGAGATGTACAGGACGCCTTGGGCGGCGCCGAAGTAGCCGCCGTAGATGCTGGCGAGGAAGAGTCCGACGAGGAGGGCGGGTCCGCCGTCGGGGTGGGCCTCGGTGCCTTTGGCCTCGCGGCGGCGCTGGACGGCGGCGGCGATGCGGGGCTGGACGAGGACGAGGACCAGCGCGATGCCGATGAGGACGGGGACGATCGCGTCGAAGGCGTCGGAGGGCAGGGCGAGGAGGAGGACGGCGCCGAGGAGTCCGCCGAGGAGGGCGGCGGCGCCGAGGCGGAGGACGCGGGTGGTCTGGCCCGTGAGTTCGCTGCGGTAGCCGATGGCTCCGCTGATGGAGCCGGGCACGAGGCCGAGGGCGTTGGAGACGTTCGCGGTGATGGGCGGCAGGCCGGTGGCGAGCAGGACCGGGAACGTGATGAGCGTTCCCGATCCGACGACGGTGTTGATGGCTCCGGCGGCTGTGCCGGCCGCGAGGACCGCGAGCATTTCCCAGATGGACAACGCCATCTCCTTACGGGTTCGGTGAGTCGCCTCCCCGCCCCGTATGCGGCCGGAGTCGAGGGGCTCGCACCGATCATGCCCGAAATTACGTGTACGTGTCAGTCAACGGTGGGTTCCTCGCGGCGGCCGCCGCCGTCGCCCGTACCGCTCTTGGTGTTGAAGCCGGGGACGCCGGGCGCGACGTTGCCGAAGGCGCCGGAGAGGCCCTTGAGGGCGTCGCCGATCTCGCTGGGCACGATCCAGAGCTTGTTGGCGTCGCCTTCGGCGATCTTCGGGAGCATCTGGAGGTACTGGTAGGAGAGCAGCTTCTGGTCGGGGTCGCCGGCGTGGATGGCCTCGAAGACCGTACGGACGGCCTGGGCCTCGCCCTCGGCCTTGAGGGCCGCGGCCTTGGCCTCGCCTTCGGCGCGCAGGATCGCGGACTGCTTCTCGCCCTCGGCGGTGAGGATCTGGGACTGGCGGATGCCCTCGGCGGTGAGGATGGCGGCGCGCTTGTCACGGTCGGCGCGCATCTGCTTCTCCATCGAGTCCTGGATGGAGGTGGGCGGCTCGATCGCCTTGAGCTCGACGCGGTTGACGCGGATGCCCCACTTGCCGGTGGCCTCGTCGAGGACTCCGCGCAGCGCGGCGTTGATCTCCTCGCGGGAGGTGAGGGTGCGCTCCAGGTCCATGCCGCCGATGATGTTGCGGAGGGTGGTGACGGTGAGCTGCTCGATGGCCTGGATGTAGCTGGCGACCTCGTAGGTCGCGGCGCGGGCGTCGGTCACCTGGTAGTAGATGACGGTGTCGATGTTGACGACCAGGTTGTCCTGGGTGATGACCGGCTGCGGCGGGAAGGGCACGACCTGCTCGCGCAGGTCGATCCGGTTGCGGATGCGGTCGATGAACGGGACGACGATGTTGAGGCCGGCGTTGAGGGTGCGGGTGTAGCGGCCGAAGCGTTCGACGATGGCGGCGCTCGCCTGGGGAATGACCTGGATGGTCTTGATCAGGGCGATGAAGACAAGCACCACCAGAATGATCAGGACGATGATGACTGCTGACATCGTGTTCCCTGTGCCTCTCGCTGCCGGTTGATGACCAGATGATGATCGCGAAGATCGTGATGATCGAGTTTCCCAGACCGCGGAGCGTCATGGGCGAGGTTCGGTCACATGACGACGGCCGTCGCTCCGTCGATGTCGACGACGTCGACCTGCTCGCCCGGTTCGAAGCTCTGCCCGGCGTCGAGGGCGCGGGCGGACCAGACCTCGCCGGCCAGCTTGATGCGGCCTCCGGCGCCGTCCACCCGTTCCAGGACGACGGCTTGACGGCCTTTCAGGGCATCGATGCCGGTGGCGAGTTGGGGACGGCCGTCGCGGTGCCGGGCGGCGATGGGGCGTACGACG
This sequence comes from Streptomyces sp. NPDC053493, assembly GCF_044544825.1. Lineage (NCBI taxonomy): Bacteria > Bacillati > Actinomycetota > Actinomycetes > Kitasatosporales > Streptomycetaceae > Streptomyces > Streptomyces sp. NPDC053493. Next base: position 361,804 of record NZ_JBITXS010000007.1, on the reverse strand, counting down.
GCGATGAGGGCGACGGACACGGCGGCGAAGACGACGACTTGGGAGACGACGCCGAAGCCGAGGGCCGCGGTCACCGCGCCGGCGACGGCGCCCGCCGAGAGCATGCCGAACTCGGGCATCGCGGTGAGGACGAGGGGAATGCCGAGCCCCACCGCGCCGATCAGCCACCAGATCCATGCGTCGATGTCCACATGGTCATGGTAGGGGCGGTGGGGCGTTCCGGGACAGGGCGCGGTTCTGTGCGGAAACGGCGCCCGGCGGACTACTGGAGGGGCAGGCCCTGTGCGGTGTAGCGGTCGCCGACGCGCTCGACGACGAGCGGCAGGCCGAAGCAGCGGGAGAGGTTGCGGGAGGTCAGTTCCATCTCCATGGGTCCGGCGGCGAGGACCTTGCCCTGGCGGATCATCAGGACGTGGGTGAAGCCGGGCGCGATCTCCTCGACGTGGTGGGTCACCATGATCATGGAGGGGGCGATCGGGTCGCGGGCGAGCCGGCCGAGGCGGCGGACCAGGTCCTCGCGGCCGCCGAGGTCGAGACCGGCGGCGGGCTCGTCGAGGAGCAGCAGTTCGGGGTCGGTCATCATCGCGCGGGCGATGAGGGTGCGCTTGCGCTCGCCCTCGGAGAGGGTGCCGAACTTGCAGTCCAGGTAGTCGCTCATGCCGAGGCGGTCGAGGAAGGCCTTGGCGCGCTGTTCGTCGACGGGGTCGTAGTCCTCGTGCCAGGTGGCGGTCATGCCGTACGCGGCGGTGAGGACGGTCTCGAGGACGGTCTGGCGCTTGGGGAGCTTCTCGGCCATGGCGATGCCGGCCATGCCGATGCGCGGACGGAGGTCGAACACGTCGGTGCCGACGCCGCCGAGGCGCTCGCCGAGGACGGTGGCGGCGCCCTTGCTGGGGAAGAGGTAGCTGGAGGCGATGTTGAGGAGCGTGGTCTTGCCCGCGCCGTTGGGGCCGAGGATGACCCAGCGCTCGCCCTCCTTGACCGACCAGGAGACCTCGTCCACCAGAGCGCGTCCGTCGCGGACCACGGATACGTCCACCAGCTCCAGTACATCGCTCATGAGCGCGTTGTCTCCCCTTGCGGTCGAGTCGTGTCGTCGCCTTGCGCCTGTGGGCGCGGCGTCCAGGGAAAACCTACGCCACCGGCGGGCCGGGCCGGTCCTTAGGGCTTGCTTTGCGCCGTGTGGGCGGGCTTGGGACCGGTCTGGGCGAGGAGGCGCGCCCTTAGGCTGAGGGCATGCTTTCGGAACCACGCTCAGGACGGCTGGCCGCTTGGGGCAATGCCCTGCTGGCCGGTGCGGTGTCGCCGGACGACGCGGCGCTCGCGATTGTCGGAGAGGACGCGGTGCACCGCGTGGAGGGGCTGCCGGGCGAGGCGGGGCCGGTCGGCCTGACGCTGGCGCTGGGGCGGCTGCGGCGGCTCGGGGTGACCGGGTGGCGGGTGGCGCTGCCGGCGCCGGGGCATCCGCTGGGGCTGAGCGGTCCGCCGGAGTTCAACGCGCGGGCTCTTGAGGCGGAGGAGGCGGCGGTGGGTTTCGGCGCGCCGTACGGCCTGGTGCCGGAGGTCTTCGAGGCGGGGCCGGCGGGTGACGTGCACGTGGAGGTCGTGTGGCACTGCCTGTCGGTGCGGGAGGCGCCGCCGGCGGACGTGCCGTCGCTGGGCGAGGCGGAGCGGGAGCTGGCGGAGGCGTTGCGGGAGGCGACGACGGTGCTGACCCGGCTGGACGTGGCCGCCGCGGGTCCGGCGGCGGACGCGGCCCGTGACGCCTACCGCGCCCGGGCCGAGGCCGGCCGTGAGGTCCTGGCGCCGGGCTATCCGGCCCGCGCGGTCCGGGTGCTGGAGCTGGCCCAGCGGATCGGGCTCCTCGTCGACCTGGCGTACGACCACGGCCACGGCGGCGCGGTGAGCGCGGCCGAGATGGCGGCGCGGGGCGCCGCGCTGCGCCCGGTGGAGCGGGTGGCCCGCCGGGCCCAGGTCGCCGCGTACAACGCGTACGTGGAGGAGCGGGAGCGGGAGCGGGGCTTCTGAGCGGCGGCTGAGGGGCTGGGGGCGGCTGGGGCTCGCCGGGCGGCGGGGCGCCTGCTGCCGCGGTGCGGGCCGGTGCGGCGCGGGCCGGATGGGGCGCGAAGCAGGTACGCGCGCCGGGCAGGTGCGGCGGGAGACGCCGCGGGGGGCTCGTAGGCCTGGAAACAGGCCGGCCCCCGGGGGGATCGTCCCGGGGGCCGGTGGTTCGGGGAGGCGTCAGTGGTTGACGGCGCCGTTGCCGAAGGCGGGGTTGAGCAGGCCGATCACGTTGACCGTGTTGCCGGAGACGTTCACGGGGACGTGGACCGGGGCCTGCACCAGGTTGCCGGAGGCGACACCGGGCGAGTGGAGGGCCTGGCCCTGGGCGTCCGCGTTCGCGGAGGCGACACCGGCACCGGCGGCGACGATGCCACCGGCGACCATGGTGAGGGCAGCGGCCTTCTTGAGGTTGTTCACTTCAGGATCCTCCTGGTCATCGCTGCGGCCGGTCCGCCGCAGCACGCCATGGAGAACGCCGCCGGCCCCGCCCGGTTGCGCCGAACGGGGGACATCCACCCGACGGTATGACAAGTAGAACGGTCGTACCCCGGGACCGCTCGGGGACCACTCGGGAACCGTTCGGGCACCGCTACGAGGTCAGACCGTGCCGTACGGCCCAGAGCGCGGCCTGCGTCCGGTCCGCGAGGTCCAGCTTCATGAGGATGTTGGAGACGTGCGTCTTGACCGTCTTCTCGGACAGGACGAGCGCGCGGGCGATCTCGCGGTTGGAGCGGCCGTCGGCGATCAGGCCGAGGACCTCGCGCTCCCGCTCGGTGAGGGTCGAGCCGCGGCCCGTGCCGCCGCCGTGGCCGCTGTCGTCCTGGCTGAGGAGGACGCCCGCGACCTCGGGCTGGAGCAGGACGTGGCCCGCGTGGACGGAGCGGATGGCGCCGGCGAGCGCGTCCGGGTCGATGTCCTTGTAGACGTATCCGCTCGCTCCGGCGCGCAGCGCGGGCACCACCGTGCGCTGCTCGGTGAAGCTGGTGACGATCAGGACGCGGGCCGGGTTCTCCAGCTCGCGCAGCCGCCGCAGCGCCTCGATGCCGTCCGTGCCGGGCATCTTCACGTCCATGAGGACGACGTCGGGCCGCAGCTCCTCGGCGGCCGTGACACCCTCGGCGCCGTCGCCGGCCTCTCCGACGACTTCTATGTCCTCCTGCACCTCCAGGAAGGTGCGCAGTCCGCGGCGGACGACCTGGTGGTCGTCGACCAGCAGCACCCTGATCCTCTTCTCAGCCACCGGGGACCTCCATCTCGATCGTGGTGCCCCGCCCGGGGGCCGATGTCACGGTGAGCCGGCCGCCGACGCCGCCGGCCCGGTCGCGCATGGAGACGAGGCCGAGGTGCCGGCCGGCGCGGCGGACGGTGGCCGGGTCGAAGCCCTTGCCGTCGTCGGCGACGGTGAGCCGCGCGCCCTGGCCGCTGCGGGCGAGGGTGACGGTGACGTGCTGGGCGCCGGAGTGCCGCAGCGCGTTGTGCAGGGCCTCCTGGGCGACCCGGAGCACGGCCTCCTCCTGGGCGGCGGGCAGGGCGCGTATGCCGGGGCTGTCGAAGGTGACCCGGGCGGTGTGGGCGCGGTCGAGGACCTGGATCTGGGTGCGCAGGGTGTGGACGAGGCCGTCCTCGTCGAGGGCGGCGGGGCGCAGCTCGACGACGGCGGCGCGCAGCTCGTCGGCGGCCTCGGCGGCGAGCTCGGCGACCTGCTGGAGCTCGCCCTTGGCGCGGGCCGGGTCGCGGTCGACGAGGGCGGCGGCGGCCTGGGCGGTGAGCCGGAGCGAGAACAGCTTCTGGCTGACGGCGTCGTGCAGCTCGTGGGCGAGGCGGGAGCGCTCCTCGGCGATGGTGAGCTCGCGGCTGCGTTCGTAGAGCCGGGCGTTGGTCAGGGCGATGGCGGCGTGCTGGGCGAGGAGTCTGAGCAGTTCCTCGTCCTCGGCGGTGAAGCCGCAGCTTGCGGACGGCTTGGGGCAGCGCTTGTTGGCGAGGAAGAGGGCGGCGAGGATCTCGTCGCCGTCGCGGACCGGCAGGCCGAGGAAGTCGGACATGTCGGGGTGGGCGGCGGGCCAGCCCTCGAAGCGCGGGTCCTCGCGGACGTCGGCGAGGCGCTCGGGCTCGGCCTTGTGGAGCATGGCGGCCAGGATGCCGTGCTGGCGGGGCAGCGGACCGATGGCGCGCCACTGCTCGTCGGTGACGCCGTCGACGACGAACTGGGCGAAGCCGCCGTGGTCGTCGGGGACGCCGAGCGCCGCGTACTCGGCGTCGAGCAGCTCGCGCGCGGAGGCGACGATCGTCTTGAGGACGTCGCGGACCTCCATCTGGCGGTTCATCGCCAGCAGCGCGCTGCTCACGGCGGCCAGGCCGGAGCTCGGTCGATGGCTCATGTGTTCACCGTACCGGTGGGGTGTGACGGTCCGTATCCGCCCGGGGACGGCGGTGGACCGGGACCGGGGGCCTAGGTCGAAGTGCCCTGGACGGTCGGGGCCGGTGGACGAAGCGGTGGGCCGGTCGGGCGCCGGAGGCTGGAGCCGTTCCGTGGAAGGCGGAGTCGCAGGGAAGAGGGGATGGGCGTCATGGCTGTCGCGATCGTCACGGGAGCGTCGAAGGGGCTGGGGCGTGCGCTGGCCGTGGCCCTGGCCGGGCGGGGCTGGGACCTGGTGCTCGACGCCCGTACGGCGAGGACGCTGGAGGAGAGTGCCAAGGCGGCACGCGCGCGGGGTGTCCGGGTGGTGGCGCTCGCGGGTGATGTGACGGACGCGGCGCACCGGCGGGAGCTGGTGGCGGCGGCGCGGGAGCTCGGCGGGCTCGATCTGCTGGTGAACAACGCGGGGATCCTGGGCGCCGAGCCGCTGGTGCCGCTGGCCGGGCAGGCGCTGGAGGGGTTCCGGGCGGCGCTGGAGGTCAACGTGGTGGCGCCGCTGGGGCTGCTGCAGGAGGCGCTGCCGCTGCTGCGGGAGGCGCCGGCCGGGGCGGTGGTGAACCTGAGCTCGGACGCGGCCGCGGAGGCGTACCGGACGTGGGGCGCGTACGGGGCGACGAAGGCGGCGCTGGACCAGCTGTCGGCGGTCCTGGCGGTGGAGGAGCCGGGGCTGCGGGTGTGGTGGGTGGATCCGGGCGGGATGCGGACGGACATGCTGGCCGCCGCGGAGCCCGGCGAGGACCTGTCGGGGACGCCGGCTCCGGCCGAGGTCGCTCCGGTCTTCCTGCGGCTGCTCGACGAGCGGCCGGCCAGCGGCCGGTACGCGGCGCCGGCGTTCCTGGAGGCGTGATGGGTCTCGCGGTGCGGGTGCCGCAGGAGCTGTCGGCGCGGGTGCCGGCCGAACAGCGCGGGCCGGGGCGCGGCCGGGACGACGTACGGCTGATGGTGTCGCGCGGGACGGAGGTGTCGCACCGGGCGTTCCGGGAGCTGCCGGAGCTGCTGCGGGCCGGGGACGTGCTGGTGGTGAACACGTCGGCGACGCTGGCGGCCGCGGTGGACGGGCGGCTCGGCGCGGAGCCGGGCGGGCGGCCGGTGGTCGTGCACTTCTCGACGCGGGGCGACGACGGCCGGTGGGCGGTGGAGCTGCGCGTGCCGGACGGGGCCGGGGCGACGCGGCCGCGGGCGGGCGGGCCGGCGGGTGCGGTGGTGCGTCTGCCGGGCGGGGCCCGGCTGGTCCTGGAGGAGCCGTTGGGCGGCGGGTCGCAGCGGCTGTGGTGGGCGCGGCCGGACGCGGGCGTGCCGGGGCTGCTCGCGCGGTACGGGCGGCCCATCCGTTACGGGTACACGGAGCGGGACCAGCCGGTGTCCGCGTATCAGACGGTGTTCGCGCTGCCGTCGTCGGACGGCGCGGGCTCGGCGGAGATGCCGAGCGCGGGGCGGCCGTTCACGGCGCGGCTGGTGGCGGAGCTGGTGAGCCGGGGCGTGCAGTTCGCGCCGCTGGTGCTGCACACGGGCGTGTCGTCGGCGGAGGCGCACGAGCCGCCGTACCCGGAGCGTTTCGCGGTGCCGGCGGCGACGGCCTGGCTGGTGAACGCGGCGCGGGCGGGCGGGGGCCGGGTGATCGCGGTGGGGACCACGGCCGTGCGGGCGCTGGAGTCGGCGGTGCCGGCCGGCGCGGGAGGCCTGGTGCGGGCGGCCGGCGGGTGGACGGATCTGGTCGTCACGCCGGAGCGGGGTGTGCGGGTGGTGGACGGGCTGCTGACCGGGCTGCACGAGCCCGAGGCCTCGCATCTGCTGATGCTGGAGGCGGTGGCCGGGAGGCCCGCGCTGGGGCGGGCGTACGCCGAGGCGGTGCGTGAGCGCTACCTCTGGCACGAGTTCGGGGACGTCCACCTCCTCCTCCCGGAGGAGGGGCCTCACGGTCCGCATTGCTGATGCAACGCATGGTGAGTCTGTTACGCGGCCGATGTGAGCCCGCGCATAGGACCCACATCACTTACGAACGCCGCTAGTGGTCACGTAAAGGACAGATGAGTGCTGCCGGAACTGGTCGCGGGCCGGTCCGGCGGCGTCCGTTCGCGGGCCCTGATCCACTACCCGGGATCGTACGTCACACCTTTGCCACAGGATTTTGCTGCCGCTAAGAATTGCGTCCGTCGCCGCCGAGCAAGGCGCAGCGCCGCCCCGGCCTGAGCGACCCCCAGCGATTCGAAGAGGTAGTCCTGCATGTCTGCGAACACCCCTGGCCACAGTCGTGGTCTGAAGAAGACCCACAAGGCCGCGATCGCCGGCGTCGCCGCGCTGAGTGCCGCGGCGCTCGGTTTCACCCTCGTCCCGAACCACGGCTCGACCGAGGTCGAGCCCCAGGCCCTGGCCCACACCCAGCAGGTGGCGTGGTCCTACAACGCCAACAGCCCGGAGGCCAAGGCGCTGGCCGCCAGCCTGGACCAGCAGACCTCCACCTTCACCCTCAAGGCGAAGCAGGAGGCCGACGCCAAGGCCAAGGCCGCCGCGAAGGCCGCCGCCGAGGCGAAGAAGAAGGCCGAGGCCGCGAAGGCCAAGGCCGCCGCCGCCAAGGCCCAGGCCGCCGCGAAGGCGAAGGCCGACGCCAAGAAGCGCGCCGAGGCGAAGGCGGCCGCGAGCCGCGCCGCCGCCCGCAAGCCCGTCTTCGCGAACAACCTCGACGGCTGGATCCGTGAGGCGCTGTTCATCATGGACAAGCACAACATTCCGGGCACCTACAACGGCATCCACCGGAACATCATGCGCGAGTCCAGCGGCAACCCGTTCGCGATCAACAACTGGGACATCAACGCCATCAACGGCGTCCCGTCCAAGGGTCTGCTGCAGGTCATCTACCCGACCTTCAAGGCCTACCACATCCCCGGCACCAAGTTCGACCAGTACGACCCGGTCGCCAACATCGTCGCCGCCTGCAACTACGCGGCCGACCGTTACGGCTCGATCGACAACGTCAACAGCGCGTACTGAGCCCGTCCGGCCGGCCGGGGCGGACCGCGGACATGCCGAAGGGCGGCACCCCTGCACGGGGTGCCGCCCTCGGGCGTACGGTGCGGGGCCCGCGCTACTTGCGCATGACCTCCGGCTCGTGGCGGCGCAGCAGCCGCGCCACCAGGACGCAGCAGACCGTCGCCATCAGCAGCTGGATGCCGAGGTCGAGGCTCCACTGGCCGACGGTGTGCTCCCACAGCGCGTCGGTGTTGTCCGGGTTCTTGTGGTCCCACGGCGGCATCAGGTGGGCCAGGTCGAGCGTCGTGCCGGCGCCGGCGATGCCCCAGCGCGACGGCATCAGCCAGGCGAACTGCTCCAGGCCGGGCGAGCCGTAGACCTGGAACAGGATGCCGGTGAAGACGACCTGGACGATCGCGAACATGACCAGCAGCGGCATGGTCTTCTCGGCGGTCTTCACCAGGGCGGAGATGACCAGGCCGACCATCATCGAGGTCAGGCCGAGCGCGATGACCTGGACGCACAGCTCGGCGGCCGGCGGCATGAACAGGCCCTCCTCCGGCAGCTCACGGGTGGAGAAGCCGATGCCGCAGATGATCACGCCCTGGAAGGCGGTGATCAGGCCGAGGACGATGACCTTGGACATCAGGTACGCGGAACGGGACAGGCCGGTGGCGCGCTCCCGCTCGTAGATGACCCGTTCCTTGATCAGCTCTCGTACGGAGTTGGCCGCGCCCGAGAAGCACATGCCGACCGCGAGGATCAGCATGATCGTGCCGGCGTCGCCGTTGAAGCGGGACGGCGGCTTGGGCCGGCCCAGGCCGAAGTCGGCCGGGATGACCACCGAGACCGCGCCGAGGACGGCCGGCAGGATCACCATCAGGGCCATGAAGCCCTTGTCGGAGGCGATCACCGACACGTAGCGGCGGATCAGGGTCCACAGCTGGGAGCCCCAGCCCTGCGGCTTGGGCGGACGGGCCAGGGCCTGCTGGGCCTGGTGCGGCAGCTGGACCGGCTGGGCGGCGACGGCGTCGATCTCGGCCGCGTACATCTGGTAGTGCTGCGAGCCCTTCCAGCGGCCCGCCCAGTCGTAGTCGCGGTAGTTCTCGAACGCGGAGAACACATCGGCCCAGGTGGAGTAGCCGAAGAAGTTCAGCGCCTCGTCCGGCGGGCCGAAGTACGCCACCGAGCCGCCGGGCGCCATCACGAGCAGCTTGTCGCACAGGCCCAGCTCGGCCACGGAGTGGGTGACGACGAGGACCGTGCGGCCGTCGTCGGCGAGGCCGCGCAGCAGCTGCATGACGTCGCGGTCCATGCCCGGGTCGAGGCCGGAGGTGGGCTCGTCCAGGAAGATCAGCGACGGCTTGGTCAGCAGCTCCAGGGCGACGGAGACGCGCTTGCGCTGGCCACCGGAGAGGGAGGTGACCTTCTTCTCCTTGTGGATGTCGAGCTTGAGCTCGCGCAGCACCTCGCCGATCCGGGCCTCGCGCTCGGCCTCGGCGGTGTCGCCGGGGAAGCGGAGCTTGGCCGCGTAGCGCAGCGCCTTCTGGACGGTCAGCTCCTTGTGCAGGATGTCGTCCTGCGGGACCAGACCGATGCGCTGGCGCAGCTCGGCGAACTGCTTGTAGAGGCTCCGGTTGTCGTAGAGGACGTCTCCCTGGTCGGCGGGCCGGTAGCCGGTGAGCGCCTTGAGGAGGGTCGACTTGCCGGAGCCGGAGGGGCCGATGACGCCGATCAGCGACTTCTCGGGAACGCCGAAGGTGACGTCCTTGAGGATCTGCTTGCCGCCGTCGACGGTGACCGTGAGGTGGCGGGCCGAGAAGGAGACCTCGCCGGTGTCGACGAACTCCTCGAGCTGGTTGCCGACGATCCGGAACGTCGAGTGGCCGACGCCGACGATGTCGTTGGGGCCGATGAGGGCGGTGCCGCCCTTGGGCATCGGCTGACCGTTGACGTACGTGCCGTTGTGCGAGCCGAGGTCGCGGATCTCGAAGCGGCCGTCGGGCGTCGCGTGGAACTCGGCGTGCAGGCGCGAGACCTGGAGGTCGGAGACGACCAGCTCGTTCTCGAGCGCACGGCCGATGCGCATGACGCGGCCGAGGTTGAGCTGGTGGAACGTCGTGGGGCTGCGGTCGCCGTAGACCGGCTGCGCGCCCTGCGGGCCGGCCTGCTGGTGCGGGAACTGCGGCGGGGCCTGGTGCGGCGCCTGGTGCTGGTGCGGCGCCTGCTGCTGCCAGCCCTGCTGCGGCGGAGCCTGGTGCTGCGGCGGGGCCTGGTGCGTCATCTCCTCATGCACGCCGTGGTGGGCGGGCTGATGCACGGCCTGCGGCACCGGCTGCTGCTGCGGGACGGCCTGCTGCGCGGCCGGCGCGCCGGCGGCGGCGAGACCGAGCCGCGGGCCGTCGGTGGCGTTGCCGAGGTGGACGGCCGAGCCCGGGCCGATCTCCACCTGATGGACCCGCTGGCCCTGTACGAACGTGCCGTTGGTGGAGCCGTGGTCCTCGATGACCCAACTCCGGCCGCTCCAGCTGATGGTGGCGTGCCGCCACGAGACCCTGGCGTCGTCGATCACCAGGTCGCCCTGAGGATCCCGGCCCAGGGTGTACGACCTGGACGGATCGAGGGTCCAGGTCCTTCCATTCAAATCCAGTACGAGTTCTGGCACTCCATGCCCCACTGTTGTGTCCCCCGATGCGGCTCCCGCCTTCGGGAGCCCAGGGATGATGACCATCCGGGGGAACTATTTCAGGCCTCGGCCCGTATCCGAAAGTCGGGCCGCGTGAAGAGCTTGCGTACGCCCGCGCGCGGCACCTCGCATGGCGGCCCGAGGGCCGTGCGGGTGTCCGTCAGGCGGGACGGGGCGCCGGGTGGCACCCGGTGCCCGATACGGTGGAAGCACCATGAGCGCATCGCAGACATCGGACGTTCCCACCGCGGACGTGCCCACTCTCCTGGTCAAGATCTTCGGCAAGGACCGCCCCGGGATCACCGCCGGACTCTTCGACACCCTCGCCGCCTATTCCGTCGACGTCGTGGACATCGAGCAGGTCGTGTCCCGCGGCCGTCTCGTGCTGTGCGCGCTCGTCACCGAGCCGACCGTCGCCACGCAGGGTGAGCTGCGGGCGACCGTGCACAGCTGGGCCGAGTCCATGAAGCTGCAGGCCGAGATCATCTCGGGCACGGGCGACAACCGTCCGCGCGGCGAGGGACGCTCGCACGTCACCGTGCTCGGACACCCGCTGACCGCCGAGCAGACGGCAGCCATAGCGGCGCGGATCGCGGAGACCGGCGGCAACATCGACCGCATCTTCCGGCTCGCCAAGTATCCGGTGACGGCCGTCGAGTTCGCCGTCTCGGGCTGCGCGACGGAGCCGCTGCGCACCGCGCTCGCCACAGAGGCGCACTCGGTGGGCGTCGACGTGGCCGTGGTCTCCGCCGGGCTGCACCGGCGGGCCCAGCGGCTGGTGGTCATGGACGTCGACTCGACGCTCATCCAGGACGAGGTCATCGAGCTGTTCGCGGCGCACGCCGGCTGCGAGGACAAGGTGGCGGAGGTGACGGCCGCGGCGATGCGCGGCGAGCTGGACTTCGAGCAGTCGCTGCACGCCCGGGTGGAGCTGCTCGCCGGCCTGGACGCGTCCGTGGTGGACAAGGTGCGCACCGAGGTGCGGCTGACGCCGGGCGCCCGCACCCTGATCCGTACCCTCAAGCGGCTCGGCTACCAGGTGGGCGTGGTCTCGGGCGGCTTCACGCAGGTCACCGACGACCTCAAGGAGAAGCTGGGTCTCGACTTCGCCCAGGCGAACACCCTGGAGATCGTCGACGGCCGGCTCACGGGCCGGGTGACCGGGGAGATCGTGGACCGGGCGGGCAAGGCGCGGCTGCTGCGCCGCTTCGCCGCGGAGGCGGGTGTGCCGCTGGCGCAGACGGTCGCGATCGGTGACGGCGCCAACGACCTGGACATGCTGAACGCGGCCGGTCTCGGCGTGGCGTTCAACGCCAAGCCGGTGGTGCGGCGGGCCGCGGACACCGCGGTCAACGTGCCCTTCCTGGACACCGTCCTCTACCTGCTCGGCATCACGCGCGAGGAGGTCGAGGCGGCGGAGGCGGCCGACGGCGCCGCGGGCGACCTGCCGCACTGATCCCGTACGCGAGCGGGCCCGGCTGTCGAGCGACGGCCGGGCCCTTTCGCGTACGGGTGGGGCGCGGTCGGTCAGGCGTGCGGGGCCCAGAAGTCGACCAGGGTGCCGACGCCGGGCTCGACGGCCTTCCAGGAGCCCTCGAAGGTCACGACGGCGAAGGCGGAGGTCGGGAAGCCGGTGCGGTTCATCCGGGCCTGCGCGTCGCCCTCGGCCTCGCCCGTGAGGATGTCGGCGAGGCCCTGCATCCCGGGGTTGTGGCCGATGAGCAGCAGGTTGGCGACGGTGTCCGGGGTCTCGTTGACCAGGGCGATGAGCTCGCCGGGCGAGGCCTCGTACATCCGCTCCTCGTACACCGTCTTGGGGCGCTCGGGCAGCTCCTGGACGGCGAGCTTCCAGGTCTCCCGCGTCCGCAGCGCGGTCGAGCAGAGGGCCAGGTCGAAGTCGATGCCGGTGTCGGCGAGCTTGCGGCCCGCGACGGGGGCGTCCGTGCGACCGCGATCGGCGAGCGGGCGCTCGTGGTCGGAGGTCTGCGGCCAGTCCGCCTTGGCGTGTCGGAGCAGCACGATCCTTCGGGGTGTGTCGACGCTCATGCTCCCCAGCTTCGCATGAATCGTCCGGGGCCGACTCAGAGAGACAGCGTTTGCTGGATCTGCTCCAGGAGGTGCCCGAGACCGGCGCCACCGCTCAGCGCGTGCGTCTCTCCGGGTCCCGCTATGAGGAGGAAGAGGGCGGCGAACGCGGCCACCGGCAGGACCAGCGCCCACCAGGGCAGCCGGGTGTCGACGCCGGACGTCGGGGCCGTCCGGACCGTCGGGTGACCGGTGGGGGTTCGCGCCGTCATGGCCGCCTCCGTGGGGTGGGATCTCCTCGATGACTTCGTTGTCTCCAACGTACGGAGCGCGCGGGCTCCGGCCCATCAGGTGATCCACCCACTTCACCCTGACACCTGCCCCCTAGGGGACGGTGGGGACAACCCCACCTCCCGCGAGGGCGGGCGGCGGTCAGGGAGAGGCGAAGGAGGCGATGACGGCGATGACGGCCGTGATGGCGATCATCGTGCCGAACACGACGAGGAGCTTCTTCTGGCCGTTCGGAGGATTCGGTTCGAGTACGGGCATGGCCTCAGTGTCGCATCTCAGCATTCGTCCTCGACGGTCCGGTCCCGGCCGGCGAGGCTGCCCACGATCATCTGCGGGATCATCAGGCCGCCCATGAGCGCGATGGGCAGGCCCCAGCCGCCGCTGTGCTGGTAGAGGACGCCGACGAGGAGCGGGCCGGGGATGGAGATGAGGTAGCCGACGCTCTGGGCGAAGGCGGAGAGCCTCACGACGCCGGCGCCGCTGCGCGAGCGCATCCCGATCATGGTGAGGGCGAGCGGGAAGGCGCAGTTGGAGACGCCGAGCAGCAGCGCCCACAGCCAGGCGCCGCCGGCCGGGGCGAAGTAGAGGCCGGTGTAGCCGCCGAGGCCGCACAGACCGAGGGCGACGACGATGGGGCCCTGGTTCTTCATGCGGGTGGCGAGGCCCGGTATGACGAAGGCGAGCGGTACGCCCATGACCATGGTGACGGCGAGGAGCACGCCCGCGGTGGAGGCGGGGACGCCGGCGTCGCGGAAGATCTGCGGCATCCAGCCCATGGTGATGTAGGCGCCGGTGGCCTGGAGGCCGAAGAAGCAGCCGAGGGCCCAGGCGGTGCGGCTACGGGTGACCCGCGGCGCGGGCGCGGCCTCGGCCGCGGTTCCGGCGGCGCTTCCGCCGGAGGCCTCGGTCCCGGCCGCGCTCCCACCGCCGCTTCCGCCGGACGCCGCTCCCCCGCCCCCGGCGGCCGACGCCGCCGGGCCGGTGGCGCGGTGGCGCAGCAGCGGGAGCCAGGGCAGGACGGCGAGGGCGGCGAGGCCCGCCCAGACGCCGAGGCCGAGCCGCCAATCGCCGCCGAGGGCCTCGGTCATGGGCACGGTCGCCGCGGCGGCGACGGAGGTGCCCATGGCGAGGGCCATGGAGTAGAGGCCGGTCATGCTGCCGATGCGGTCCGGGAAGTACGTCTTGACGAGGACCGGCATGAGGACGTTGCTGAGCGCGATGCCCATGAGCGCGAGGGCGCTGGCCGCGAGGAAGGCGGCGGTGCCGCCGGCGAAGGGGCGCAGGACCAGGCCCGCGAAGATGGCGGCCATGCCGGCGCAGACCACGGTCGCGGGGCCGAAACGGCGGGCGAGGCGCGGGGCGGTGATGCCGAAGACGGCGAAGCAGAGCGGTGGCACGGAGGTGAGGACGCCGGCGACGGTGCCGCTCATGTGCAGGCCCGCGCTGACCTCCTCGAGGAGGGCGCCGAGGCTGGTGATGGCCGGGCGCAGGTTGAGCGCGGCCAGGACGAGGCCGACGGCGACGAGCCCGGCGACCCAGCGGGCGGTGCCCGCGGGTGCGGGAGAATCGGCGGTGCCCCGGGTGGGGCGGGCCGTCGTGGCGGCGGGGTCGAGGGTCTGCGGCTCGTCAGGCATGAGGCCATCATAGAATCATGGGATGATTGGTTGTCCAATCTCGAACGATACGGAAGGTGCACCCCATGGCGCTCGGCCATCCGCGGCGTAGCGGGCTCTCCGACCAGGTGATCACGCAGCTGCGGAACCAGATCACCTCGGGCGAGTGGCCGGTGGGGACACGGATCCCGACCGAGCCGGAGCTCGTCGAGCAGCTCGGCGTCGCCCGTAACACCGTCCGCGAGGCGGTCCGGGCGCTCGCCCACAACGGACTGCTCGACATCCGGCAGGGCTCGGGCACCTATGTCGTGGCGACGAGCGAGCTCGCCGGCGTCATGCACCGCAGGTTCGCCGGGTCCGATCCGCGGCACGTGGCGGAGCTGCGCTCCACGCTGGAGTCCTCGGCTGCCCGGCTCGCGGCGCAGCGGCGCACCGACCGGGACCTGGGGCAGCTGGACGCCCTGCTCCTGCGGCGCGAGGAGGCGTGGGAGTCGGGCGACGCGGAGGAGTTCGTGACGGTGGACGCGGCCTTCCACCACGCGGTGGTGGTGGCCTCGCACAACGACGTGCTCATCGAGCTCTACGCCGACCTCGGGCATGTGCTGCGGGACTGGCTGCGCGAGGACGTGGGCCGGGAGCTGCGGCCGGAGAACCACATGGACCACGCGCGGCTGGTGGAGGCGGTCCGCGAGGGCGACGCCGAGCGGGCCGCGGCCGAGGCGGCGAGCTATCCGTTCCTGTGCCTCAGGAGCCCGGCGCCGCCGGTTCGTGGGTGATCCAGGCCGCGCGGACCTCCTTCCAGCAGCGGCCGGTCACCTGGCCGTAGTCGGCGGGGCCGACGTCGACGGGCGCGCTGTCGGTGTCCACGTCCCACCAGCGGGCGCACTCCACGTGCAGGCGGACGCGGTCGGTGCGGGGATACGGGTTCTGGCAGTGGGCGGTGACGACGGAGCCCTGGACCAGGGTGCGGCAGGAGGCGCCGAAGTCCTCCGGGCCCTGGCCGGCCTCGGCGGCGGGCCCGGCGACGGCGGGGCCGTCGTCCGCGGGAGGCGGTGCGGCGCGCACTTCGGCCGCGACGGCGATCCCGGTGAAGAGAGTGGCGGCCGTGGCGAGTGCGGCGGCCCCACGATGCAGCGCGCGCATGCCCGTACCTCCTCCCCGTCAGTAGCCGGAACATCACGCTCTGACCCAGTCTGGGGTGATTCGCCGGAGTTTTCGACTCGGGCACGGGTTGCGAAAACGGCGAGGGCCGGGTGCCCGCCACGACGGCGGGCACCCGGCCCTCACATGTACTGCCGGTACGGCTCTCGCGGGCGTCAGGCGCCGATCGCGTGCAGACCGCCGTCCACGTGGACGATCTCGCCGGTCGTCTTCGGGAACCAGTCGGAGAGCAGCGCCACGATGGCGCGGCCGGCCGGCTCCGGGTCGGACAGGTCCCACGTCAGCGGGGAGCGGCTGTCCCAGACCTTCGCCAGGTCCTCGAAGCCCGGGATCGACTTGGCGGCCATCGAACCGAGCGGACCGGCCGAGACCAGGTTGCAGCGGATGTCCCGCTCGCCCAGGTCACGGGCCATGTAACGGCTGGTGGCCTCCAGGGCGGCCTTGGCCGGGCCCATCCAGTCGTACTGCGGCCAGGCGAACTTCGCGTCGAAGGTGAGGCCGACGACGGAGCCGCCCTCGCTCATCAGCGGCAGCAGTGCCATCGTCAGGGACTTCAGCGAGAAGGCCGAGACGTGCATGGCGGTGGCGACGGACTCGAACGGCGTGTTGAGGAAGTTGCCGCCGAGGGCGTCCTGCGGGGCGAAGCCGATGGAGTGGACGATGCCGTCCAGGCGGTCGCCCAGGTGCTCGCGGACCTGGCCCTCCAGGCGCGCGAGGTGCTCGTCGTTGGAGACGTCGAGCTCCAGGACCTTGACCTTCTCGGGCTGAGGCAGCTTCTTGGCGATGCGCTCGGTCAGCGTCGGCCGGGGCCAGGCGGTGAGGATGATCTCCGCGCCCTGCTCCTGGGCCAGCTTCGCGGCGTGGAAGGCGATGGAGGACTCCATCAGCACACCGGTGATCAGGATGCGCTTGCCCTCGAGAATTCCGCTCATGTGATCAGTGACCCATGCCCAATCCGCCGTCAACCGGGATGACGGCTCCAGTGATGTACGAGGCGTCGTCGGAGGCGAGGAACCGCACCGTGGCGGCGATCTCCTCCGGCTTCGCGTAGCGGCCCAGCGGCACCTGGGACACGATGCCGGCGCGCTGCTCGTCGGTGAGCACCGCGGTCATGTCGGTGTCGACGAAACCGGGCGCGACGACGTTGAAGGTGATGTTGCGCGAGCCGAGCTCCCGGGCCAGCGACCGCGCGAAACCGACCAGACCCGCCTTGGAGGCGGCGTAGTTCGCCTGACCCGCCGAGCCGAGCAGACCGACGACCGAGGAGATCAGCACCACGCGGCCCTTCTTGGCGCGCAGCATGCCGCGGTTGGCGCGCTTCACGACCCGGAAGGTGCCGGTGAGGTTGGTGTCGAGGACGGACGTGAAGTCCTCCTCGGACATGCGCATGAGGAGCTGGTCCTTGGTGACGCCGGCGTTGGCCACGAGGACCTCCACCGGGCCGTGCGCGGCCTCGATCTCCTTGTAGGCCTGCTCCACCTGCTCGGCGTCGGTGATGTCGCACTTGACGGCGAGGCAGCCCAGGTCGGTCAGGGCGGCCGGCGGCTCGCCGGAGCGGTAGGTGAACGCGACCTTGTCGCCTGCCTCGGCGAACGCGCGGGCGATGGCGAGGCCGATGCCCCGGTTGCCTCCGGTGACGAGAACCGAGCGGCTCAACGGATCACCCTTTCGATAGCGGTCTGGTACGCCGAAAACCTATCGGTCCCTTCCGCGATACGGAGAATCGGGCCCTGACAGTGGCGTACGGATGTCGCTGTCGGGTCCCTACAGAAAGGTCTGGGCATCGCGGCGGAAAGCACGACATGATCAGGGGCGACCGGTCTCACACGACAGGAGACAGCTGTGCAATCTGGGACCCATTCCCTCGACGAAGCCTTCCTCCAGCTTCCGTTGCGGGCGCTGGCCGACGCGGCGCTCGCGCGGGCGCGGGCGCTCGGCGCGGAGCACGCCGACTTCCGCCTGGAGCGGGTGCGCAGCGCCTCGTGGCGGCTGCGGGACGCCAAGCCCTCGGGTTCCTCGGACATCACGGACCTCGGCTACGCGGTGCGGGTGGTGCACGGCGGGGCCTGGGGCTTCGCGTCCGGGGTGGACCTGACCATGGACGGGGCCGCGCGGGTCGCCTCGCAGGCCGTGGCCATGGCGAAGCTGTCGGCGAAGGTGATCGCGGCGGCCGGGTCCGACGAGCGGGTGGAGCTGGCCGACGAGCCGGTGCACGCGGACCGGACCTGGATCTCCTCGTACGAGATCGACCCGTTCACCGTCTCCGCCGAGGAGAAGAGCGGACTGCTGGCCGACTGGAGCGCGCGGCTGCTGCGGGCCGAGGGCGTGGCGCACGTGGACGCCTCGCTGCTCACCGTCTTCGAGAACAAGTTCTACGCGGACACGGCGGGCACCGTCACCACCCAGCAGCGGGTGCGGCTGCACCCGCAGCTCACGGCGGTCGCGGTGGACGCGGCGTCCGGCGAGTTCGACTCGATGCGGACGATCGCGCCGCCGGTCGGGCGGGGCTGGGAGTACCTGACCGGGACCGGCTGGGACTGGGACAAGGAGCTGGAGGAGATCCCGGAGCTGCTCGCGGAGAAGATGCGGGCGCCGAGCGTCGAGGCCGGGCGCTACGACCTGGTCGTGGACCCGTCCAACCTGTGGCTGACCATCCACGAGTCGATCGGCCACGCCACCGAGCTGGACCGGGCGCTCGGCTACGAGGCCGCCTACGCGGGCACCTCCTTCGCCACCTTCGACCAGCTCGGCACGCTGGCGTACGGCTCCTCCGTGATGAACGTGACGGGCGACCGGACGGCCGAGCACGGCCTGGCGACCATCGGCTACGACGACGAGGGCGTCGAGGCGCAGTCCTGGGACCTGGTGCGGAACGGCACCCTGGTCGGCTACCAGCTGGACCGCCGGATCGCGCGGCTGACCGGCCTCGGCCGCTCCAACGGCTGCGCCTTCGCCGACTCGCCCGGTCATGTGCCGGTGCAGCGGATGGCGAACGTGTCGCTGCAGCCGGACCCGGGCGGGCTGTCCACGGAGGACCTGATCGGCGGCGTGGAGCGGGGCATCTACGTGGTCGGCGACCGGTCCTGGTCGATCGACATGCAGCGCTACAACTTCCAGTTCACCGGGCAGCGCTTCTTCCGCATCGAGAACGGCCGGCTCGCCGGCCAGCTGCGGGACGTCGCGTACCAGGCGACGACCACCGACTTCTGGGGCTCCATGGAGCAGGTCGGCGGGCCCCAGACGTACGTCCTCGGCGGCGCGTTCAACTGCGGCAAGGCCCAGCCGGGCCAGGTCGCCGCGGTCTCGCACGGCTGCCCGTCCGCCCTGTTCCGGGGCGTGAACATCCTCAACACGACGCAGGAGGCCGGTCGATGAGCCGCGTCAGCAAGCCGTACGAGATCGTCGAGCGGGCCCTGGAGCTGTCCCGCGCGGACGGGTGCGTCGTCATCGCCGACGAGGAGTCCTCGGCCAATCTGCGCTGGGCCGGCAACGCGCTCACCACCAACGGCGTCACCCGCGGCCGGACCCTCACCGTGATCGCGACCGTGGACGGCGCCCAGGGCACCGCCTCCGGCGTGGTCTCGCGCTCGGCGGTGACCGCCGACGACCTGGAGCCGCTGGTGCGGGCCGCCGAGGAGGCGGCGCGGGCCGCCGGACCGGCCGAGGACGCCCAGCCGCTGGTGGCGGGCGTGCCCGCGTCCCCCGACTTCACCGACGCCCCGGCCGAGACCACCTCCTCGGTGTTCGACGCCTTCGCGCCCGCGCTCGGCGAGGCCTTCGCCCGGGCGAGGGCCGGCGGCCGGGAGCTGTACGGGTTCGCCAACCACCTGATGACCTCCAGCTACCTGGGCACGTCCACCGGACTGCGGCTCCGCCACGACCAGCCCACCGGCACCCTCGAGCTCAACGCCAAGTCGCCGGACCGCACCCGCTCCGCCTGGGCGGGCCGCTCCACGCGCGACTTCAAGGACGTGGACCCGGCCGCGCTCGACGCCGAGCTGGCCCATCGGCTCGGCTGGGCGGAGCGGCGGATCGAGCTGCCCGCCGGGCGGTACGAGACGCTGCTGCCGCCCACCGCCGTGGCCGACCTGCTGATCTACCAGATGTGGTCGTCGACCGCCCGGGACGCGGTGGAGGGCCGCACGGTCTTCTCCAAGCCCGGCGGCGGCACCCGCATCGGCGAGACGCTCTCGCCGCTGCCGCTGACACTGCGCAGCGACCCGGACGAGCCGGGCCTGGAGTCCGCGCCGTTCGTGATCGCCCACTCCTCCGGCGACGACTCCTCCGTCTTCGACAACGGCCTGCCGCTGTCCGCCACGGACTGGGTACGGGACGGGAAGCTGGACCGGCTGCTCACCACCCGGCACACGGCGGGCCTCACCGGGCTGCCCGTGGCGCCCGGGATCGGGAACCTGATCCTGGACGGCGGCGGCGAGCGCTCCCTGGAGGAGATGGTCGCCGGGACCGAGCGCGGGCTGCTGCTGACCTGCCTGTGGTACATCCGCGAGGTCGACCCGGCGACGCTGCTGCTGACCGGCCTCACCCGGGACGGCGTCTACCTGGTCGAGAACGGCGAGGTGGTCGGCGAGGTGAACAACTTCCGGTTCAACGAGTCGCCGGTCGACCTGCTGTCGCGGGCCACCGAGGCGGGCCGGACGGAGAAGACGCTACCGCGCGAGTGGAGCGACTGGTTCACCAGGGCCGCGATGCCCGCGCTGCGCGTGCCGGACTTCAACATGAGCTCGGTCAGCAAGGGCGTCTGACCCGCCTAGACTGACCGGGAACACTCTGTACCCGAACATTCTGCACACCCAGTCGATTCACCGAGTTGCCGAGGAGACGGACGACGTGACGGACATCGTCGACGAGCTGAAGTGGCGTGGGCTCTTCGCCCAGTCCACCGACGAAGAGGCCCTGCGCAAGGCGCTCGCGGACGGTCCCGTCACGTTCTATTGCGGTTTCGACCCGACCGCGGCCAGTCTTCACGTCGGCCACCTGGTCCAGGTGCTCACCGTCCGCCGGCTCCAGCAGGCCGGGCACCGGCCGCTGGCGCTGGTCGGCGGTGCCACCGGCCAGATCGGCGACCCGCGGCCGACCGCCGAGCGCACCCTGAACGACCCGGAGACGGTCGCGAACTGGGTGAACCGGCTGCGTTCGCAGATCGAGCCGTTCCTGTCCTTCGAGGGCGAGAACGCCGCGGTCATGGTGAACAACCTGGACTGGACCGCCGGGATGTCGGCGATCGAGTTCCTGCGGGACATCGGCAAGCACTTCCGGGTCAACAAGATGCTGACCAAGGACTCCGTGGCCCGGCGCCTGGAGTCCGAGCAGGGCATCAGCTACACCGAGTTCAGCTACCAGCTGCTCCAGGGCATGGACTTCCTGGAGCTGTACCGGCGCTACGGCTGCACGCTGCAGCAGGGCGGCTCCGACCAGTGGGGCAACCTGGTGGCGGGCCTGGACCTGATCCACAAGCTGGAGCCGGGGGCGCAGGTCCACGCGCTGGCGACCCCGCTGATGGTGAAGGCCGACGGCACCAAGTTCGGCAAGACCGAGAGCGGCGCCGTCTGGCTGGACCCGGAGATGACCACGCCGTACGCGTTCTACCAGTTCTGGCTGAACGTGGACGACCGGGACATCTCCACCTACATGCGGATCCTGTCCTTCAAGTCCCGCGCGGAGCTGGAGGAGCTGGAGGCGCTCACGGCCGAGCGGCCGCAGGCCCGTACCGCCCAGCGCGCGCTCGCCGAGGAGCTCACCACGCTGGTGCACGGCGCCGACCAGTGCCAGGCCGTGATCGACGCGTCCAAGGCGCTGTTCGGCCAGGGCGAGCTGGCCGGGCTCGACGAGGCGACACTGGCCGCCGCCCTGTCCGAGCTGCCGCACGCGCGGGTGACGGAGCTCGGCCCGGTGGTGGACCTGTTCACCGAGGTCGGTCTGGCGCCGAGCAAGTCGGCGGCCCGCCGGACGGTGAAGGAGGGCGGCGCCTACGTGAACAACGTGAAGGTGACCGCCGAGGACGCCGAGGTGTCGGCGGACGAGCTGCTGCACGGGCGCTGGCTGGTACTGCGCCGGGGCAAGAAGAACCTGGCGGCGATCGAGCTGGTCGCCGGCTGACCGTCGTCCCGGTACGACCGGAGGCCCGGTACGCGCGCGGTGCGCCGTACCGGGCCTCCGGTGTGCCGGTGGCGGGCGGTCAGGCCCGCTGTCTGTTGCCCCGGAGCGAGGCCCACAGCATGTCTCCCACCCCGACCACGGCGACGGCGCCGGCGAGCTGGAGCAGATGGCGGGTCCAGTCGATGCCCTTGGTGTCGTTGACCCCGATCCAGGTGGCGACCGCGTTGCCGAGGACGCTGCCCAGAATGCCGAACACGGTCGTCAGCCACAGCGGGATCTGCTGCTTGCCCGGCAGGATCGCCTTCGCGATCAGACCCAGGACGAAGCCCACAATGATCGCCCACAACCAACCCATCGTCGCCTCCTCGTAGCATGTGCGGCCAGTCTGGTCGTATCGGCTGTTCGGCGCATGTCGGGCGCCTCCGTCCGTGCCCCGGCCTCCCCCGCCGGCGGCGGCGGGCGTACCGTGGAAACAGGTCCGGACCGGGGAGGTTCCGGCGCGGCTCGTGGGTGGTGGAACGTGATGCGGAAGCGTGGCGGAACCGAGGTCTTCCGGATCACCGGCGCCCGGCAGGGCCTCGCCGACGACGTCCGGGGCCGGCAGCGGCGGTATGTGATCTCGATGTCGATCCGCACCGTGTCGGTGATCCTCGCCGCGTCGCTGTGGAACGTGGAGCGGTACGTGGCGATCGTGGCCCTGGTGCTCGGCGCGGTGCTCCCCTACATCGCCGTGGTGATCGCCAACGCCGGGCGCGAGAGCGCGCCGTCGCTTCCCTCCACCTTCGTGCCGCCGCCGGTGCGGCCCGAACTGGAGGCGGGAGCGGAACGCACGCCCAGCGGGAGCGATCACACGGCGTGAGCGCGCGGCTGCGTGAAGCTCAAGAAAAGCTCAGATCAATCATGAAGTTCCGGTGCACCGCACCCCATGCGCCGTGACATACTGCCTACGCGCTCCGCATCCCCCGTCGGAGCGACGGACCGATGCCGGGCAGCTCCCCCCGTGGCTGCTCGGCATCGCCCTTGCTGGACAATGTCCGAGTGATCAATGGTCCCGTGAGCGAAGACAAGCCGATCTGTTCCGCCAAGGGCTGCCGGGCCGACGCCGTCTGGGTGCTCGCCTGGAACAACCCCAAGCTGCACACGCCGGAGCGGCGCAAGACCTGGCTCGCGTGCGAGGAGCACCGCGAGCACCTGTCCCAGTTCCTGGGCGTACGGGGTTTCCTGAAGGACGTCGTCCCGCTGAGCGAGTGGGACTCAGCCGCCGATCGCTGACATCGGGCGCTCCGGCTGGAGGAAGCTCGGGTCGTCCAGGCCCGAGCCGGCCTTCTTGCCCCACATCGCCTTCTTCCATATCCCGGCGATGACCGTGTCCGGGGCGTCCGAGCGGAGCGCCGCCCGCAGGTCGGTCTCCTCGGTGGCGAAGAGGCAGGTGCGCACCTGGCCGTCGGCGGTGAGCCGGGTGCGGTCGCAGGCCCGACAGAAGGGGCGGGTGACGGAGGCGATCACGCCGACCGTGTGGGGGCCGCCGTCGACGACCCAGCGCTCGGCCGGCGCGGAGCCGCGCTCGTCCTGGCCCTCCGGCGTGAGCTCGAAGCGGGTGCGCAGGGACGCGAGGATGTCCCCGGCGGTGATCATGCCGTCGCGCTTCCAGCCGTGCTGGGCGTCGAGGGGCATCTGCTCGATGAAGCGGAGCTCGTATCCCTGCTCGACGGCCCAGGCCAGCAGGTCGGGTGCCTCGTCGTCGTTGAGCCCGGGCATCAGGACGGCGTTGACCTTGACCGGGGTGAGGCCGGCGTCGCGGGCGGCGGCCATGCCGTCGAGGACGTCGTGGTGGCGGTCGCGCCGGGTGAGGGTCTTGAAGACCTCGGGGCGCAGGGTGTCGAGCGAGACGTTGACCCGGTCGAGGCCCGCGGCCTTGAGCGCGGCGGCGGTGCGCTTGAGGCCGATGCCGTTGGTGGTGAGCGACATGCGGGGCCTGGGCTCCAGGGCGGCGCAGCGCTCGACGATGCCGACGAGGCC
The DNA here is from genome assembly GCF_044544825.1 of Streptomyces sp. NPDC053493. Taxonomy (NCBI): domain Bacteria; kingdom Bacillati; phylum Actinomycetota; class Actinomycetes; order Kitasatosporales; family Streptomycetaceae; genus Streptomyces; species Streptomyces sp. NPDC053493. The sequence continues at coordinate 338,445 of NZ_JBITXS010000007.1, read as the reverse complement.
GGGGCGGAGCAGCGGCTCGCCGCCGGTGAAGCGGACCTCGGTGACGCCGAGGTCGGTGACGGCGATGCGGATCAGGCGGACGATCTCGTCGTCGGTGAGCAGATCGGGCTTCGCCAGCCACTGCAGGCCCTCTTCCGGCATGCAGTAGGTGCAGCGCAGATTGCACCGGTCGGTGAGGGAAACCCGCAGGTCGGTGGCGACTCGGCCGTACGTGTCGATGAGCACTGGGCCCCCTCCCCTTCTTCCGGTTCGAATCTTCCGGCTGCTTTCTCGTTCGAGCCTACGTGACGGCTCGGACATCGGGCACGGGCCGATTGTCACGAGGACCGGACCGGCCGCGTCGTAGAACTCTACGACGCGGCCGGTGCATTGCTGCGGACCGTATACGACTCAGTGCGCTCCGACACCGGTGAGGGACTTGACCTCGAGTTCGGCGTACTTGCCCTTGTCGGACTCCTCCTTGGAGAGCAGCGAACCGAGCCAGCCGAGCAGGAAGCCGAGCGGGATGGAGATCAGGCCCGGGTTCTCCAGCGGGAACCAGTGGAAGTCGACGCCCTTGAACATCGACGTCTTCGGGTTGCCGGAGACGACCGGCGAGAACAGCACCAGGAAGACGGAGCTGAACAGGCCGCCGTAGATCGACCACAGGGCGCCGGTGGTGGTGAAGCGCTTCCAGAAGAGGCTGTAGAGGATCGTCGGGAGGTTGGCGGAGGCGGCGACCGCGAAGGCGAGGGCGACGAGTCCGGCCACGTTCATGTCGCGGGCGAAGGCGCCGAGCACGATCGCGACGGCGCCGATGAAGACGGTGGCCCAGCGGGCGGCCCGCATCTCCTCCTTCTCCGTCGCCTTGCCCTGGCGGATGACGTTGGCGTAGATGTCGTGCGCGAAGGAGGACGAGGAGGCGAGCGTCAGGCCGGCGACGACGGCGAGGATGGTGGCGAAGGCGACGGCCGAGATCACGGCGAGCAGGACCGCGCCGCCGGTGGTGCCGACGCCGCCGCCGAGGTATTCGGCGAGCTGCGGGGCGGCCGTGTTGCCGGCCGGGTTCTGCGCCTTGATCGCGGCCGGGCCGACGAGGGCGGCGGCGCCGAAGCCGAGCGCGATCGTCATGAGGTAGAAGGCGCCGATGATGCCGATGGCCCAGTTGACCGACTTACGGGCGGCCTTGGCGGTCGGCACCGTGTAGAAGCGGATCAGGATGTGCGGCAGGCCGGCCGTGCCGAGGACGAGCGCGATGCCGAGCGAGAGGAAGTCCAGCTTGGAGGTGCCGCTGGCGCCGTACTTGAGGCCGGGCTCCAGGAAGGCCGCGCCCTTGCCGCTCTGCTCGGCGGCGGAGCCGAGCAGAGCCGAGACGTTGAAGTCGAACTTGAGCAGCACCAGGAAGGTCATGAGCAGGGCGCCGGCGATGAGCAGCACGGCCTTGACCATCTGGACCCAGGTGGTGCCCTTCATGCCGCCGATGGTCACGTACACGATCATCAGGACGCCGACGAGGGCGACGATGGCGATCTTGCCGCCGTCGCTGGTGATGCCGAGGAGCAGCGAGACGAGGACGCCCGCGCCGGCCATCTGCGCGAGCAGGTAGAAGATCGAGACGACGATGGTGGAGGTGCCGGCGGCGGTGCGGACCGGGCGCTGCCGCATCCGGTACGCGAGGACGTCGCCCATCGTGTAGCGGCCGGAGTTGCGCAGCGGCTCGGCGACGAGGAGCAGCGCGACCAGCCAGGCGACGAGGAAGCCGATCGAGTAGAGGAAGCCGTCGTAGCCGAAGAGGGCGATGGCGCCGGCGATGCCGAGGAAGGAGGCGGCGGACATGTAGTCGCCGGAGACCGCGAGGCCGTTCTGGAAGGCGGTGAACTGCCGGCCGCCCGCGTAGAAGTCGGAGGCGCTCCTGGTCTGCCGGCCGGCCCAGACGGTGATGCCGAGGGTGGCGGCGACGAAGACGGCGAACAGCGTGATGATCAGGGGCCGGTGCTCGGTGGAGGAGGCGGCGAGCACGGTGTGCGTGAGGGGCGCCGGGTGGCTCATGCGTCGGCCTCCATACGGGACTTGATGGCCTCGGCCTTGGGGTCGAGCTTCTCGGCGGCGTGCCGCGAGTAGAACCAGGCGATGAGGAACGTGGTGAGGAACTGGGCGAGGCCGAGGACGAAGGCGACGTTGATGTGGCCGAAGACCTTGGTGCCCATGAAGCCGCCCGCGTAGTTGGAGAGCAGCACGTACAGCAGGTACCAGGCGATGAAGGCGATCGTCAGCGGGAAGGCGAAGGAGCGGTAGGTGCGGCGCAGTTCGCCGAACTCGGCGCTCTGCTGCACCTGGACGAACTCCTGCGTGGTGGGGCGGGCGGGCGCGGCGGGATCCGTGCCGCTGCGGGGCGGCGGCGGGGCGGCGTCGGTAGCCACGGATTCTCCTTGGGGTCCTCGGGGTCCTTGTGGTCCGTGTGGTCCTGGGGACGCGGGTGCGGCGGGCTGGGACAAAAGGGGCCTCACTGGGCGCGGGAACGGCGTTCCGGGCGGAACTCCTCCCCTGCACAACGGCACGGAGCGCACCGCGAAGCGGTTCAGACAAATGCTTTTCTTCGCCCGGATCTTCATGAAGTCTTCTCAACTCATTGATGGCCGGGGAAGATCGGCGATAGCTTCACTCGTCATGCACCTGCCCGCGCGCAATCGGCGCCCGGGCAGTACATACGGATGATGTGGAGAACCCATGGCTCATCTGGGATCGAGGCGCGGCCGAGTACTCGCTCTGCCGGCCGGTCTCGCGCTCACTGCCTCGCTCGGCTTCCTGCCCTCCGGCGCCGCCTCCGCCGCGGAGCTGAGCGACGCGCCGGCGGCCGCCGTGGCCGCGGACGGCCCGAAGCTGTCGTACGTCGTGAACATCGACGGCGGCGCCAAGACGGCCGCGTCGGTGCGCAAGGCGATCGCCGCCGCGGGCGGTGAGGTGGTCGTCTCCTACGACCGGATAGGCGTGATCGTCGTCCACTCCAAGAACCCGGAGTTCGCGAAGACGATCCGTGGGGCGCGCGGTGTGGTGTCGGCGGGCTCGACCCGTACGGCGCCGCTGGCCGCCCAGTCGGACGACTCGGTGGACGAGGGCGGCCAGGCGCTCACGCCGGCCGAGGTGAAGGCCGCCGCGGCCGCCGCCTCCGACGAGCAGGACCCGCTGGAGCCGCTGCAGTGGGACCTGCCGGCCATCAAGGCCGACCAGGCGCACCAGAAGACCCTGGGCAGCAAGCGCGTCACCGTCGGCATCATCGACACCGGCGTGGACGACACCCACCCGGACCTGGCGCCGAACTTCGACGCCGCCGCCTCGGCCAACTGCGTCAGCGGCAAGGCCGACACCACGCCCGGCTCGTGGCGTCCCCAGGCCGGCGAGAGCGACCACGGCACGCACGTGGCGGGCACCATCGGCGCCGCGAAGAACGGCGTCGGCGTCACCGGTGTCGCGCCGGGCGTGAAGCTCGCCGGCATCAAGGTGTCCACGCCGGACGGCTTCTTCTACACCGAGGCCGTGGTGTGCGGCTTCATGTGGGCGGCCGACCACGGCATCGACGTCACCAACAACAGCTACTACACCGACCCGTGGATGTTCGCCTGCAAGAACGACGAGGACCAGAAGGCCCTCATCGAGGCGGTCACCCGGGCCACGCGCTACGCGGAGCGCAAGGGCACGGTCAACGTGGCGGCGGCCGGCAACTCCAAGTTCGACCTGGCGGCCGACTCGATCCTCGACAACAGCAGCCCGAACGACACCACTCCGGGCGACCGGGTCATCGACCCGAAGGAGTGCTTCGACTACCCGGCGATGCTGCCGGGCGTGGTGACGGTCTCCGCGACCGGCGCCAAGGACCTGAAGGCGTCCTACTCCAACTACGGTCTCGGCGTCATCGACGTGGCGGCGCCCGGCGGCGACCGCACCGAGTACCAGACCCCGGACGCCCCGGCGGTCAACGGCCGCATCCTGTCGACCACGGTCAACGGCGGCTACAACTACAAGGCCGGCACGTCGATGGCCTCGCCGCACGTGGCGGGTGTCCTCGCGCTGCTGAAGTCGACCCACCCGCACGCGAGCGCGGCCGCGCTGAAGGCGCTGCTGTACGCGCAGGCGAACGAGCACGCGTGCACCAACCCGTACGACATCGAGGGCGACGGCAAGGTCGACGCGGTGTGCGAGGGCGGCACGAACAAGAACGGCTTCTACGGGGCCGGCATCGTGGACGCGCTGGCGGCGGTCCGCAAGTAGCGCACCGGCCGTAGGCGTACGCCCTGCGGCTGTTCGAGGGGCCCTGGTGAGGTGCGGTGCGCCACACCGGGGCCCTTCTCGTGGCACTGAGTGCCATAGTGCGGTCCATGAACAACACAGCGCGTACGGGTACGGAGTTGTTGTGGTCGGCCCTGGGCGGCGATCCCGCCCTCGTCGACCGGGTCGCGTACGGCGGCGTCTCGGGACTGCTGCCGGCCCGGCTGCCGGTGATGGACCTGGCCCGGGCGGCGGTCGCGGTCTGCTCGCTCGCGGCGGCCGAGCACGCGGGCGCGGCCGGGGCGGTACGGGTGGACGACGGGGCCGTGGCGACGGCCTTCGTGAGCGAGCGTCACCTGCGGATCGACGGGCGGGCGCCGGTGAACTTCGCGCCGCTGTCGCGGTTCTGGCGGGCGGCCGACGGCTGGGTGCGCACCCACGCCAACTATCCGCACCACAAGGCGGCGCTGCTGGGAGCGCTGGGCGCGGCCGACGACGTGGCGGCCGTGGCGGCGGCGATCGGCGAGCGGAAGGCCGTCGAGGTCGAGACGGCCGTGTACGGGGCCGGCGGCCTGGCGGTCGCGCTGCGCACGCCCGAGGAGTGGGCGGCGCACGAGCAGGGCCGGGAGGTGGCCGCGCGCCCGCTGCTGACCCGGGAGCGGCTGGACGAGGCGGCGCCGCGGCCGCGCGCCGGGCGGCCGCTGCGGGTGCTCGACCTGACCCGGGTCATCGCGGGCCCGGTCGCCACCCGGACGCTGGCGCTGCTCGGCGCGGACGTGCTGCGGATCGACCCGCCGGCCAACCCGGAGCTGCCGGACCAGCACGCCGACACCGACATCGGCAAGCGGACGGCGGCCCTCGACCTGGACCGGCCCGCGGACCGGCGCACCTTCGGCGAACTCCTGGACGCGGCCGACGTGCTGGTCACCGGCTACCGGCCGGGCGCCCTGGACCGCTTCGACCTTCGGCGGCCGGGCCTGGTGGTGGCCCGGCTGTCGGCGTGGGGCGACTACGGGCCGTGGGCCGGGCGGCGCGGCTTCGACAGCCTGGTGCAGGTGGCGACGGGCATCGCGGCCGTGGAGGGCTCGGCGGCGGAGCCGGGCGCGCTGCCGGCGCAGGCGCTCGACCACGGCACGGGCTATCTCCTGGCGGCGGCGGTGCTGCGCTCGCTGACCGAGCAGGACCGGGACGGCGGCACCCGTCTCGTACGGCTCGCACTGGCGCAGACCGGCCACTGGCTGACCCACGCGCTGCCCCGCTACGAGCCGGAGCGCCACCTCGAGGAGACCGAGGGCCCGCTGGGCCGGCTGCGGCACGCGCTGTCCCCGGTCTCGTACGAGGGCGGGCCGGCGGGCTGGTCGCGCCCGCCGGGCGTGGCAGGGGCCGACGCGCCCGCCTGGCTCACGGCTTGACGAGGACCTTCAGCGCGGTGCGCTCGTCCATGGCCCGGTAGCCGTCCGGGACGCCGTCGAGGCCCACGGTGAGGTCGAAGACCGGGGACGGGTCGACGCGGCCCTCGAGGACGTCCGGGAGGAGTTCCGGGATGTAGGCGCGGACGGGCGCCACGCCGCCGCGCAGGGCGATGTTGCGGTCGAACATCGTGGAGAGGTCGAGGCCGGTGCCGCTGCCGTGCGGGACGCCGACGTAGCCGATGGCGCCGCCGTCGCGGGTGACGGCGACGGCGGTGCTCATCGACTGCTCGGTGCCGACGGCCTCGATGACGGCGTGCGCGCCGTGGCCGCCGGTGAGTTCGCGTACGGCGGCCACGGCGGCCTCGCCGCGCTCGGCGACGACGTCGGTGGCGCCGAAGGCGCGGGCGATGTCGGTACGGGCGGTGTGCCGGCCCAGGGCGATGATCCGCTCGGCGCCGAGCCGCCTGGCGGCGAGGACGCCGCACAGGCCGACGGCGCCGTCGCCGACGACGGCGACGGTGGAGCCGGGCCGCACGCCCGCGCCGAGGGCGGCGTGGTGACCGGTGCCGAGGACGTCGGAGAGCGCGAGCAGCGCGGTGAGCAGGTGGTCGTCGGAGGCGGCGTCGGCGGGCAGCTTGACGAGGGTGCCGTCGGCGAAGGGCACCCGGACCGCCTCGCCCTGGCCGCCGTCGGAGCCGGCCGAGCCCCAGAAGCCGCCGTTGGGGCAGGAGGTCTGGAGGCCCTCGGCGCAGTAGTCGCAGCTGCCGTCGGACCAGACGAAGGGCGCGACGACGAGGTCGCCCGTGGCGAAGCCGTGCACGTCGGCGCCCGTCTCCTCCACGACGCCGAGGAACTCGTGGCCGATGCGCTGGCCGGGCTGCCGGGCGGACGCGCCGCGGTAGGCCCACAGGTCGCTGCCGCAGATGCAGGCGCGCAGCACGCGGACGACGACGTCCGTGGCCTCCTGGATCACCGGGTCGGGCACGTCCTGCACGCGCATGTCGAAGGGTGCGTGAATGGTGGTGGCGCGCATGACGGACGTTCCTCGCTGTGCGGGTGCTCAGGTTGTACGACGTTCACCGTACATCGCCTAGACGCCCGCCGCTCCCAGGAGCGAGCCCGCCGCGTACGTCACGCCCATCGCGAGGGCTCCGCCCGCCGCGTTGCGGAGGATCGCGGGGGTGGGTGGGGCGGCGCCGAGGCGGGCGCTGGACCAGCCGGTGAAGGCGAGGGCGGCGAGGACGGAGACGACCGTGATCCAGAGGCGGTGGGCGGCCGGCGGGAGGACGATCGCGAGCAGCGGGAGCAGGGCGCCGGCGGTGAAGGCGAGGAAGCTGGCGCCGGCCGCGTGCCACGGGTTGGTGAGCTCGTCCGGATCGATGCCGAGCTCCACGCGCGCGTGGGCGCGCAGGGCGTCGCGGGCGGTGAGCTGTTCGGCGGCCTCGCGGGCGACGTCCGCCGTGAGGCCGCGGGCGGTGAGGAGTTCGGCGAGCTCGGCGAGTTCGGCCTCGGGCCGCTCGCGCAGTTCGCGGCGTTCCTGGGCGAGCGCGGCCTTCTCGGAGTCGCGCTGGGTGGAGACGGAGACGTACTCCCCCGCCGCCATCGACATCGACCCGGCCAGCAGGCCGGCCAGGCCGGCGGTGAGCAGGGCGGACCGGGACTGGGTGGCGCCGGCGACGCCGACGACGAGGCCCGCGGTGGAGACGACTCCGTCGTTGGCTCCGAGCACGGCGGCCCGGAGCCAGTTGAGCCGGGAGCCGAGGCCGCCGCCGTGGGCCTCGTCGTGTGCGGGCGCTTCAGTCACCCCAGGAGGGTCGCACCCGTGGCGTCACCACACGCGGACCGACCCGCCCGGGGCGAAGGCCGGGCTGGTCGCGCCCTGCGGAATCTTCTCCAGGGGCTCGGCGATCTCCTCGACGGACGGCCCGTGGACGGCGGCCAGGGCGTCGAGGCGGTCGAGGTCGAAGCCGTAGACCCGGGCCGCGTTGCCGCCGACCATGGCGGCGACCTCCTCCCGGGGCAGGCCCGCGTAGGCGATGCGGAGACCTTCACGGGAGTAGGGCGTGGTGCCCTCGTCGTGCGGGTAGTCGCTGCCCCACATGATCTTGTCGAGGCCGATCCGGTGGCGCAGCGGCACCTCGTGCGGGCGCATGAAGCTCGCGCCGACGAAGCAGTTGTCCCGCCAGACCTCGCCGGGCCCCTTGCCCATGGACTCGGCGAGTCCCGCGCCGAACTTCGACTCCGCCGTGGACGCCGCGGACGCTTTGGACGCCGTCGACGAGGCCGCGACCAGCCGGCCGTGGTAGTAGTCCAGCATCTGCAGCACGCCCGGGATCCAGCCGGAGCCCTGCTCGGTGAGGACCAGTTTCAGGCCCGGATGGCGGCGGAACGCGCCGCCGAAGATGAGGTGCCACAGCGCCCGGTGCGAGAACCAGGTGGTCTCCACCATGAAGACCGCCCGCGCGGCCGGCTCGTCGCCGAGCGGCGGCGACGCCGAGCCGCCGTGGTGGTTGACCGGGACGTCCAGCTCCGCGCAGACCGCCCAGATCGGGTCGTACGCCTCCGCGTACAGCTCCGGCACCGGCGAGCCCGGCGGCACCCCGGGCAGCAGGATGCCGCCGGTCAGGCCCGCCTCGCGGGTCCGGCGGATCTCCGCGACCGCCGCGTCCACGTCGTTGAGGAGGATCTGCGCCACTCCGGCCCGGCGGCCCGGCGCGTCCGCGCAGAAGTCGGCGAGCCAGCGGTTGTGCGCCTGGAGCCCGGCCCAGCGCCGCTCGTACTCGGAGCGGGTGGGCGGCTGGGCCATCAGGGAGGCCTTGGGGAAGAACGGCGGGATGGTGTTGGGGAAGACGACCTCGGCGACGATGCCGTCCGCCTCCAACTCGCGCAGCCGCCGCTGCGAGTTCCAGTTGCGGTCGGCGGTGTCGGCGAGCAGGTCCTCGTACGGGTTGACGTAGGTCGCCGCCCAGGCGTCGAAGTCGTCGTGGTGCTTCTTCTCCAGATAGGGCCGGTAGTCGAGCAGGTCGGCGCCGGCGTGGCAGTCGGCGGAGACGACGGTGTAGCGGTCGGTCGCGTCCGAGGTCACGGCGTCACCCCCAGGACCGGGAAGTCGTGGTCGGTGAGCCAGTGCCGGCCGACCTCGCGGGAGCGGGCCCAGGAGGCCTCGACGGCGTCCTGGTCGGCGCTCTGGCCGAGGTCCGCGGGCGTGGGGCCGATGCGCCGGGCGAGCGGAGCCAGCTTCCGGACGTCGAATCCGAAGACCTCGGCGGCGGCCAGGCCGAGCATCCGCCGGGTCTCCGCCACCGGGATGTCGTGGAAGGTGTTCCGCAGCCACGCGCGGGTGTCGGGCCAGGTGCCCTCCGGGTGCGGGAAGTCGGAGCCCCACAGGATGTTGTCGACGCCGATCTCGTACCGCTGCGCCAGCTCCCGCCGCTTGGTGTTGGTGGCGCAGACGAACACCTGCCGGTCGAGGTATTCGCTCGGCGGCCTCTTCAGCTCGGCGAACGGCGAGAGCTTCTTGCCGCCGTGCGCGCCCAGATAGAGGCGGTCCATGAACCACAGCAGGTTCGGCAGCCACCAGCAGCCGGACTCGGCGACGCCGAAGCGCAGCCCCGGGTGCCGCTCGAAGACTCCCGACCAGAGCAGGAACCACAGCGGCCGGGCCGGCCACCAGGTGACCTCGGAGACGTAGATGCCGAGGTGGTCACCGTATTCGTGGCGCGGCGCGGCGCCCGAGTGCGTGACCACCGGCATCCCGGTCTCCGCGGCGGCCGCCCACACCGGGTCGTAACGCCGGTCGTGGTAGGGCTCCTTGTCCACCCACATGGACGGGATCATCAGCGCGCCGAGGCCGGACTCCTTGGCCCGGTGGATCTCGGCGACGACCTCGGCCGGTTCGGCCGTGACGGGCAGCAGGGCGACTCCGCAGTGGCGTTCGGGGTGCCGGGAGACGAACTCGGCGAGCCAGCGGTTGTGCGCCTGCGCGCCCGCCATGCCGAGCCGCGGGTCCTGGTCGCCGGAGAGCCCGAGGCCGACGCCGAAGGGCGCGGCGGTCTGGCTGTCGACGGCGTCCGCGTCGGGGAAGACGACCTCGGCGGCCACGCCGTCGCCGTCGAGTTCCTTGATCCGCTGGGCGGAGTCCCAGCCGCCGCGCAGACCTTCCTCGTTGTCGCTGAACCACTTGTTCGCGAAGGTCTCGTTGCGTACGCCGAGCCGGGTCATGGCCTCGCGGCGGGCCTCGCGTCCGGCGAGGAAGTCGTCGAAGTCGCGGTGGAACCGGGAGTCGAGGTAGGGCCGGTACTCCTCGGTGGGAAGCCCGGCGTGGCAGTCGGAGGAGATGATCAGATACGGGTCTTCGTGGCTCATGGCCAAGCCCTCTCAGTCGAGGATGAAGCTCTCCAGATACGACGGATCGGAGCGGTCGAGCATCGACCGCGAACGCGCCCTGATCTGCCGGTCGCTGTGCTCGCTCTCGGGAAGCATCCAGAACCGGTCGGCCCTGATCCCGTCGACGACGTGCCCGGCGACCTCCTCGACCGGCGTGAAGGCCACCTCGTGCCCGGCCTCCTTCATCGCCGCCTCCCACTGGTCGAGGCTGCGGTACGGAGTGGTGCGCGGGCGCTGTTTGGCGTACCGCTCGGGCCGGTTGCGGTGCGACTCCCACAGTCCGGTGCGCAGCATGTGCGGGCCGGGGAAGAGGACGGACGCGCCCACCCGCGCGCGCTCCGCCTTCAGGTGCGCGTAGAGCGACTCGGTCATGGTGACGACGGCGGCCTTGGTGACGGCGTAGACGGAGGCGGTGGGCAGCGGGGCGATGCCGCCGTCGGCCGAGGAGGTGTTGACGACGTGGCCGGGCTCGCCGCCCGCGAGCATCCTCGGCACGAAGGCCTGGATGCCGTGGAAGACGCCCCACACGTTGACGGCGAAGGCCCACTTCCAGTCGTTCGGGTCGTGCTCCCACATGCGGCCCTCGGCGCCGGAGCCGACGCCCGCGTTGTTGCACAGCACGTGGACGGCGCCGAAGGTGTCGTACGCGGCGTCGGCGAAGGCCCGTACGGAGTCGGCCTCGCTGACGTCGACGGTACGGGCGAGGATCTGCGCCCCGCTCTCCATCAGCTCCTCGGCGGCCCTGGCCAGCGGCGCCTCCTCGACGTCGCCGAGGACGACGGCGAGGCCCTCGGCGGCGAACCGGCGGGCCATGGCGAGGCCGATGCCGCCGGCGGCGCCGGTGACGACGGCGACCTGTCCCTCACGCAGCTCCATCAGAGGGCGCTCCCTTCCGGCGGCGCGTCGAGCGCCTGCTGCGGGTCGTCGTACCGCTGGTGGAGGTAGGGCAGCAGGGCCCTCGGGTCGATCCGCTCGACGACCCGGCCCTTCTGGTCGGTGGTCTTCTCGCCGATGGTGATCTCGACGAGGCGGCGCACCGGGAGGTCGGCCACCGGGTCGTACATCGACTCGCGCAGGACGACGTCCCCGGTGACCCGCTCCAGCCGGCGCACCTTCTCGTTGCGGACGCAGTGCACGAGCACCGGGTCGCCGTCGAAGCCGGATCCGGCCCCGTCGACGGCCGGCAGGAACTTGAAGTAGAAGTCGGTCTTCTCGGTGGGCTCGGGCAGCGGCAGCGCGCCGGAGACGGCGCCGCGCACCTCGACGAAGGCGATGCCGTGGCGGGCGAGCGAGGCGTGCACCACCAGGCCGTCGCGCTCGACCACGACCTCGCCGAGCTTCTTCGGCTCGCCGAAGACCTCGCGCCCGCCGGTCAGCGCGCGCTCGTGGGTCATCGGCATGACCAGCGGATACCAGCCCTCCCGGCCGCCGTGGGCGGCGGCGACGGCGACGGAGCCGGCGCCGAGCGGATAGCCGGGCAGGTCGACCTTGCTGATGTTGGCGCGGACGAGCGGGCGCCCGGTGGGTTTGAGCGGCGGCGGCAGGACGGCCGCCACCACGTCCGGGTCGGTCTCCCAGACGGCGACGACCCCGGTGGACCAGATGTCGGGAAGCCCGGCGCTCCTCGCGCGCGTCGCGGCGATCTCCGCCTCGGTGCGCGCCCCGTACCGTACTCGTGCCATGACGTACCACCCTTCGGGAACGTATCGGCCTGTAACACAGTTACACCGAGGACCCGGCAGGGTAAAGAGCCGTGCACACCACGGGAGTTGGGGGATCTTCACCGATGGCACGCAGCGCGCTGACCCGCGACGAGGTCCTGGACACCGCCGCCGCCCTGGTCAAGGAGCACGGCCCGGACGCGCTCACCATGCGCCGCCTCGCCGCCGAGCTCGGCACCGCGGTGACGTCGATCTACTGGCACGTCGGCAACCGCGAGTCGCTGCTCGACGCGCTCGTCGAGCGGACCGTCGCCGACCTCGGCACCCTGCGGCCGCGCGGCGCCGACCCGGCCGAGCGGATCGTCTCGGTGGCCCGGCTGCTGCGCCGGGCGCTGCGGGAGCGGCCTCACCTGGTGGCGATGGTCCACGAACGCGGTCTGACGGAACGCATGTTCCTGCCCGCCCAGCGGGCCCTGATCCACGAGGCCCACGCCGCCGGTCTGCGCGGCGCCCGGGCCGCCGACCTGGTGCGCGCGGTCCAGTTCCAGGTCGTCGGCCACGTCCTGGTGGAACGCAACCGCGAACGCGCCCCGGCCCAGTCCCCCGCCGAGACCGACCTGTGGTCGGCGCAGGCGGCCGGCGCGGACGCGGACGCGGCCGCCGACCCGGCCCTGACCGAGGTCCTGGCGGCACCGGTCGACACCGAGCGGCTGTTCCTGACGGCGGTACGAGCGCTGGTGGCGGGTCTGCTGGCGTGAGGCGCGGCGGGACGGGCGGCGTGCGGCGCGGCGGGACGGGCGGCGTGCGGCGCGGCGCGAACTCGCCACCGGGCGGCGGCCGGTGGCGGGGGCGCCCGGCCGGTGACGCCCGGCCCGGCGCTCCCGGGCGAACGGTTTCGGCCACGGAAACGGGCACCGGGAGCGGCGCTGTCAGCGGCGGCCCGTATTCTCAGTGACCATGCTCGACGACCGTACGACAGCAGCGACGTGGCCGGCCGCCTACCCACAGGGGTACGCGGTCGTCGACGTGGAGACCACCGGCCTCGCCCGCGACGACCGGATAGTGTCGGCTGCCGTCTACCGCCTCGACGTCCACGGCGACGTGGAGGACCACTGGTACACGCTGGTCAATCCCGAGCGGGACCCGGGCCCGGTGTGGATCCACGGGCTGACCAGTGACGTGCTGGAGGGCGCGCCGCTCTTCGCAGACATCGCCGAGGAGTTCGCGGCGCGGCTCGACGGCCGGGTGCTGGTCGCGCACAACGCCATGTTCGACTGGCAGATGATCGCCCGTGAGTACGCCCGGGCCGAGCGGACGGCGCCGGTGCGCCAGCGGCTGTGCACCATCGCCCTTTCCAAGGAGCTGGCGCTGCCGCTGCCGAACCACAAGCTGGAGTCGCTGGCCGCGCACTTCGGCGTGGTGCAGCAGCGGGCGCACAACGCCCTTGACGACGCGCGAGTGCTCGCGGAGGCGTTCCGGCCGAGTCTGCACGCGGCCGCCGAGCGGAACGTGCGGCTGCCGCTGCTCGAGTGCCGTCCGCTCACCGAGTGGGCCTCGGGACCGGAGCGGCCGCGGATCGGCTATCAGGCCTCGTACCGGTCCAACACCTGGCGGCCCTCGCGGAAGCGGCCGCCGTGCCCGTATCCGAACCCGGGACGTTACGAGTCGGACAAACCACTCAAGCAGGGCATGCGGGTGGCCTTCTCGGGCGACACCTCGGTCGACCGCGAACTGCTGGAGGACCGCACGGCCGACGCGGGCCTGCACGTGGCGACGAGTGTGTCGCGGCTCACCAGCCTGCTGGTCACCAACGACCCGGACGCGGCCACCTCCAAGACGGTCAAGGCGAAGGCCTTCGGCACGCCGATCGTCGACGAGGCCGCCTACACCCAGCTCCTGAGGGACGTGGCCCCGGCGGACGAGTGACGACGGGCGGGTGACGGCGGGAGCGTGGCGACGGGCGGCGACGACGACGCGCGCCCGCCGGCGCGCGCTGCCCGGCTGCGGCCGCGGGCGGGTGGCGGCGGGCCGGTGACGGCAGACGAGTGACCGGCGGGCGAAGGCCGGGCGTGCCGTCCCGCCTTCGCCCGCCGCCGGCGCCACCCTGTGGCGCATGGCACGTTGTGAGGTCTGCGGAAACGATTACGGCATGTCCTTCGAGGTGCACGCGCAGGGCGCGGTGCACGTCTTCGACTGCTTCGCCTGCGCCATCCACCGCATGGCGCCCATCTGCGAGCACTGCCGGGTCCAGATCATCGGCCAGGGCGTCGAGGTCGAGGGCAACTGGTACTGCGGGGGCCACTGCGCCCGTGCGGAGGGGAAGGTGGGCATCGTCGACAAGGTGTGACGAAACGATCCTCCGGTCGGTCGCCCGGCGACCGGAACCCCCGTGCGGTCACCCCGTGGCCCCAGAGGTACGGTCATGGGGTGTACCGCTTCCTGTTGTCCCGGCAGTGGGTGATCCTCACCCTCCTGGCCCTCGTCCTCATCCCCGTGATGATCGAGCTGGGCTTCTGGCAGTTCCACCGGCACGAGCACCGGGTCGCCCAGAACACCCTGATCGCGGACAACCTCGACGCGAAGCCCGTCCCCGTCGAGCGGCTCACCTCGCCCGGACACACCGTCCCGCGCCCGGACTACTGGCGCCACGTCACCGCCACCGGCACCTTCGACACCGCGCACGAGGTCGTCGTGCGCCGGCGCGTCTCGTCCGACGAGCGGGTCGGCGTGCACGTCCTGACCCCGCTGGTCCTGAAGGACGGCAAGGTCGTCATGGTCAACCGCGGCTGGATCGAGGCCGCCGGCGACCAGCGCGCCTATCCGGACGTGCCGCCCGCGCCCAAGGGCGAGGTGACGGTCACCGGCCGGCTGATGCCCGACGAGACGACCGGCGCCAGCGGCATCAAGGACCTCAAGGGCCTGCCGGACCGTCAGGTCATGCTGATCAACAGCGCGCAGCAGGCCGCGCTGCTCGGCCGCAGCGTCCTCGGCGGCTACATCGAGCAGACCGCCCCGAAGCCGGCCGGCGACACGCCCGAGCTGATCCCCGATCCCGATCACGACTCGATCGGCTCGCACATGGCGTACGCCGTGCAGTGGTGGCTGTTCTCGGCCGGCGTGCCGGTGGGCTGGGTGATCCTGGTCCGGCGCGAGAAGCGCGACCGCCAGGCCGCGGCGCGCGAGGCGGAGGCCCGCGAGGCGGAGGCCCGCGAGGCGGAGGCAGCGGACGGCGCCACGGGTGACGACACCGCCGGACCGGACGACACCGCCGGGCCGGGCGGGACGAACGGAGCGGACGGGACGGACGGAGCGGACGGACCGGGTGGGACGGCCGAGCCGGCCACCGCCTCGGCGTGAGGCCTGCGCCACTCCGCCCGTCGGCCTGATTGACCGTCGCCGCTTCCGGGAACAGCCCAAAGCGTGACGCAACGTATCGACGACTACGCCCTCATCGGGGATCTCCAGACCGCCGCGCTCGTCGGCCGCGACGGGTCGATCGACTGGCTGTGTCTGCCCCGTTTCGACTCGGCGGCCTGCTTCGCCGCCCTCATCGGCGACGAGGAGAACGGCCACTGGACGATCGCGCCCAAGGGCGCCACGACCTGCACGAGCCGCCGCTACGCCGAGGACTCCCTGGTCCTGGAGACGTATTGGGAGACCCGTACGGGCACGGTCAAGGTCGTCGACTTCATGCCCCAGCGCGACCAGGCGCCCGACGTGATGCGCATCGT
This sequence comes from Streptomyces sp. NPDC053493, assembly GCF_044544825.1. NCBI lineage: Bacteria > Bacillati > Actinomycetota > Actinomycetes > Kitasatosporales > Streptomycetaceae > Streptomyces > Streptomyces sp. NPDC053493. The sequence goes on along the minus strand of NZ_JBITXS010000007.1, from coordinate 323,013 downwards.
GGAGGGCGTCGAGGGCACAGTGGAGATGAACGCGACGCTGCGGCTGCGCTTCGACTACGGCTCGATCGTGCCGTGGGTGCGGCGCGCCGACGGCCACCGGGTCGCGGTCGCCGGACCCGACTCCGTATGGCTGCGCAGCGAGCCGCCGGTGAAGACCTGGGGCCAGCAGTTCGCGACCTGCTCGTCGTTCAAGGTCTCGGCCGGCGAGAAGGTGGCCTTCGTCCTCACCTGGCATCCCTCCCACGAGCCGCGCCCCGACCTCGTCGACCCCTTCGAGGCCCTGGAGCAGTCGCTCGCCGACTGGCGGGAGTGGGCGGCCCGGTGCACGTACACCGGTCCCTACCGGGAGACCGTGCTGCGTTCCCTGATCACCCTGAAGGCGCTCACCTACGCCCCGACCGGCGGCATCGTCGCCGCGCCCACCACCTCCCTGCCGGAGGAACTGGGCGGCGTGCGCAACTGGGACTACCGGGCCTGCTGGCTGCGCGACTCCTCGCTCACGCTCGGCGCGCTGCTGTCCGCGGGCTACGTCGAGGAGGCGGCGGCCTGGCGCGACTGGCTGCTGCGCGCGGTGGCCGGCGATCCGGCCGACCTGCAGATCATGTACGGGCCGGCGGGCGAGCGCCGGCTGCCCGAGATGGTGCTGCCGTGGCTGCGCGGTTACGCGGACTCGGCGCCGGTGCGGATCGGCAACGCGGCCGTGGAGCAGTTCCAGCTCGACGTGTACGGCGAGGTGATGGACTCGCTGCACCGGGCCCGGGAGGCCGGGATCCCGGCGCAGCGGCACGCGTGGAACCTCCAGCTGAGCCTGCTCGGCTTCCTGGAGTCGACCTGGCGCGAGCCGGACGAGGGGCTGTGGGAGGTGCGCGGGCCGCGCCGGCACTTCGTGCACTCCAAGGTGATGGCCTGGGTGGCGGCCGACCGCGCGGTGCGCACGCTGGACCGCGATCCCTCGCTGCCGGGCGACGCGGCGCGCTGGCGGGCGATGCGGGACGAGATCCACGCGGAGGTCTGCGCGAAGGGCTACGACCCGGAGCGCAACACCTTCACCCAGGCGTACGGCTCGCGCGAGCTGGACGCGGCGACGCTGCTGATCCCGCAGGTGGGCTTCCTGCCGCCGGACGATCCGCGGGTGATCGGGACGGTCGACGCGGTACGGGCGGAGCTGACGCAGGGCGGCTTCGTGCGCCGCTACTCGGCGACCGGCGCCGCGATCGACGGCCTGCCCGGGCAGGAGGGCACCTTCCTGGTGTGCTCGTTCTGGATGGCGGACGCGCTGCGGCTGACCGGCCGGGTGAAGGAGGCGCGGGAGCTGTTCGAGCGGCTCGTCGTGCTGTGCAGCGACGTCGGGCTGCTCGCGGAGGAGTACGACCCGGCGACGGGGCGGCAGCTGGGGAACTATCCGCAGGCCTTCAGCCACATCGGCCTGGTGAACACCGCGCTCGCGCTGGCCGCCGTGGAGGACGAGGCGGCAGGATAGGCGCATGGATCTTGGACTGAAGGACCGTGTGTACGTGGTGACCGGCGCGACCCGAGGGCTCGGCCGGGCCTCGGCGGAGGCGCTGCTCGCGGAGGGCGCGAAGGTGCTGCTGACCGGGCGGGAGGAGAAGACGGTCGCCGAGGCGGCGGCCGCGCTCGGCCCGGACGCGGCGGGCGTCGCCGCGGACAACGCCGACCCGGAGGCCCCGGCGCGGCTGATCGCGGAGGCGCGGTCCCGGTTCGGCGGCTTCGACGGCATCCTCATCAGCGTGGGCGGCCCGGCGCCGGGCTTCGCGGCGGACAACTCCGACGAGCAGTGGGCGAGCGCGTTCGACACCGTCTTCCTGGGCGCGGTGCGGCTGGCGCGGGCGGCGGCGGAGGCGCTGCCGGAGGGCGGCGTGATCGGCTTCGTGCTGTCCGCCTCGGTGCACGAGCCGATCCCGGGCCTGGCCATCTCCAACGGCCTGCGGCCCGGCCTGGCCGGCTTCGCCAAGTCCCTCGCCAACGACCTCGGCCCGCGCGGGATCCGGGTGGTCGGCCTGCTCCCGAGCCGGATCGACACCGACCGGGTGCGCTCGCTGGACGCGATGTCCGGGGACGCGGAGGCGACCCGCGCGGCGAACGAGGCCACGATCCCGCTGCGCCGCTACGGCACCCCCGACGAGTTCGGCCGCACGGCCGCGTTCCTGCTCTCGCCCGCCGCCTCCTACCTGACGGGCGTCATGCTCCCGGTGGACGGCGGCGCCCGCAGCGGCTTCTGACCTGCCGTCGGCCGGCGCCTGCCGGGCGGGGGCGCCTGCGGGGGCGCGGGCCGCGCGGGTCGGCGAGCGCCGGCCGCGCGGGTGCCTGGTGGGCGAGCCGGGCCGTCGGCCGCTTGCCGGGTACCGGCCGGCTTCGGTCGAGTGCCCGCGAGGCGCGGGTGCCTGGTGGGCGAGCCGGGCCGTCGGGCGGTCGCGGGACGGGTGGGGGGCCTGTCGGGGGGCGGGTCAGGTGACGCGGCGGGCGCGGTGTTTGGCGGCGCGGAGGCGGGCCTCGGTGGGGAGGGCGGCGAGGCCGGTGGAGGTGCGGGCGTGGCCGAGGGCGTCGGAGGCGAGCGTGGTCAGGGCCTCGGCCGGGGCGGCGTAGGGCTCCAGGAGGAGCGCGACGCGGCCGCGCGGCGCGGTGCGGCGGCCGGTGAGCATCACCTTGGCCCGGGCCACGCCCTCCTGCGCCGTCGCGTCCGCCTCCAGGACGTCCTCCAGGGCCCGGCCGCGCAGCACGGCCTCCTCGCCGTCGCCGCTGTCCACGAGGACCTCGCGGAGCCGGGCCCGCCGGAACTGGACCACCAGCCACCACAGGGCGAGCAGCACGACGAGCCCGAGCACGGCGATGACGGTCGGCCACCACCAGCTCTCGCCGCGCCAGTGCTGCCGCTGGGAGCGGGTGAGCAGCACGTCGTCGGGGCCCGACCAGGGCCACCAGGACGGGACGGACAGGTCGAGGGCGGCCGCGAGCACGGCCCCGCCGAGAACGACGAGCACCAGCCCGGCCAGCGCCAGCACGATCCGGTTGACGCGCCGCAGCACGACGGACATGCCGCTCACCCCTTCCTGGGCGGCCTGGCCACCCGCACGGTCAGGGCCGGCGGACGGGCCAGGCCCAGTTCGTCGATGCCGGCCGCGAGGACGGTCTCCAGGTCGCCGCGCACCTCGTCGAGTTCGCGGAAGTGCGAGACGGCGCGGACGGCCACTTTCCTGCGGCCGGTCTTGACCCGTACCGACCGCACGCCGGAGACCTCCATGGCGCGGTCGCGCAGGGCGAGCCCGGCGGCCTCGCGGTCGAGGCCGGCGCGCACGTCCTGGTGCTCGCGGCGCATGGGCAGCACGGCGCGCAGGCCGGGAGTGGCGGCGAGGACGAGGAGCCAGAGGCCGAGGGCCATGGCGACGGCCGCGCCGACGATCACCCAGGTGTCGTCGAGGTGCCGGGTGGCGAGCTCATCGGCGAGCGAGCGGCGCCAGGCCATGGCGCTGCGTTCGGCGCGGACGGCCGCGATGTCGTAGAGGAGCAGTCCGGCGCCGCCGAGGACGACGGCGGCGAGGATCGCGGCCGGGATGCGCCGTACGGCCCAGAAGCGGCGTACGCGCGGGCCCGGCGGCGAGTCCTCCCGCCGCCGGTCGGCGTCGTCGCGACGTACGGATCCGGGACCCGGCGCGGCCTTGACGGCGGGCCCGGCCTCGGGGCCCGACGGGGCCTCGGCGCCGGAACCGGAGCCGGAGCCGGAGGGTGGGGGCCCGGGTGCGGGCCGCGGGGTGTTCATCGCAACCTTTCGTGGGTCCGGTCGTGGGCCGTGTGCGGGGAGTGCAGCCGCTCGACGTGGACGGACACCTCGTGGACCTCGATGCCCGCGAGTTCCTCCACCCGGTGCCGGACCCTGCCGCGGACGGCACCGCACTGGCGGCCGATGTCGGAGGGATAGTCGAGTTCGACGCTGACCGAGACCCGCGCGACGTCACGGTGGACGACCACCGAGGCGTGCGGAGCCGAGCCGCCCTTGGGCAGGGCGGTCAGGGCCTCGCGGGCCGCCTGCGCGGCGATCTTCGCGACGACCCGGTCGGCGATCGTGGTCGCTCCCCGGGCCGCCGCTCCCACCCGGTCCGCCCGCTGTTCCACCAGGTCCGCCACCCCCGTCACCGCCGCCGGTCGCCGCGCTCACGGCCCCGGAAGAAGTCGCCCGCTTCCAGGTCCCCGTCGAGGAAGCGGCCGGCGACGAAGCCGATCGCTCCCAGGGCGGCGACGAGGACGAACGCGCCGAAGCCGCCGAAATATCCGGCGAAACCAAGCGCCATGCCGGCCACCAGACCGACCACCGCCATGCTCATGCTGAGCCCTTTCCGCCGTACGGCCGTCCGCTACTGGAGCCGTGTCTCCGGCTCTTCTTCCTCGTCCTCGGGCAGCTTGACGTCGCTGACGGCGATGTTGACCTCCACGACCTCGAGGCCCGTCATGCGCTCGACAGCGGCGATGACGTTCTCGCGGACGGCGCCGGCGACCTCGGCGATGGAGACGCCGTACTCGATGACGATCTCCAGGTCGAGCGCGGTCTGCACCTCGCCGACCTCGGCCTTGACTCCGCGGGTGACGCCCGCCTTGGTGCCGCCACCGCCGGGCACGCGGTCGCGGACCGCGCCGAGGGTGCGGGAGAGTCCGCTGCCCATGGCGTGGACGCCGACGACGTCGCGCGCGGCCATGCCGGCGATCTTCTCGACGACCCCGTCGGCGATCGTGGTCCGGCCCCGCGATGCGGGGTCGCCGCCACCGCGCTTGGTCACGGAGGTCTGGCCCTGCTGCTCGGAACGCACACTGTCGGCCATCGCAACCCATCCCTTCTGTCCGACTTCACCTCATTCGCTCACATTAAGGCCGCTTACCCGATCTCGCGCCGGGGATGCGGCAGGCTGGAGGAATGACGACAGCTGAGGTGTGGCGCACGACGGACCGGCTGCTGCCGCTCGGCGGAGCGTCCGACGGCGCGTGGATCGCTGAAAGCGCGGTACGGGCTCTGCTCGTGACGGCCGCCCGGAACGTACGCGGAGTGCTGCCGGGCCGGCCCCGCTTCCACCTCGCCGACGAACCGGCGGGACGGACAGGGCCGATCGGGGCGGCGGGGCCGCCGGAGGCGGGCGGGGCGGCCGGGCCGGCCGGAGCGGCGGCCGAGGCGGGAGGCGCCGCCGCGCCCGACGCGCCCGCCCCGCCCGCGGGTGGATTCGCGGTGCCGCCGGGCGGGCTGCCCCATGGGGAGCTGCGGGTCGTGCTGGACTTCGCGGCGGTGGTGGGGCATCCCTTGCCGGACCTCTCGGGGCGGCTGCGGGTCGCGCTCCTCGCCGCGGCGGAGGGGATCCTCGGCCTCAAGGTCGCCGAGGTGGACCTGCGGATCACGGACCTGGTCGAAGAGCCCGCGGATTTCCCGGCCCCCGCTCCGCCACTCGGGCGAACGACGCCGCCCACGCCGGAGGATCCCGCCGCGTTCGCGGCTCTCGCGGTCCCGGGCGTCGCGGCGCTGACCGACGCCTTCGGCCCGCCGCTGCGGCGGACCGGCCCCGGTCAGCTGCGCGTCGAGGTGGCGGTGACCGAGGGCCATCGGCCGCTCGACGTCGTCCGGGCGGTCCGGACCGGCGTGACCGCCGCCGCCCCGGAGACGGCGAGGGTCACGCTGCTGGTGTCGGAGCTGCGCTGAGCCTCCACCGGATGCGGCGCCGCACCGCCGGTCGGACCCGCGAGGTCCCGCACGGCACGGCGCCCGTTCGGACTGCACGGTCGCCGAGGCCGGCGTGGTCCCGCCGCACCGCAGGGCGGACCCGCGAGGTTCCGCACGGCGCGGCGCCCGCCCGGCCGCCTCGGTCGCCGAGGCCGGGGTGGTCCACCCGCGCCGCAGGTCGGGCTGGCGTGGTCCCGCCGCGCCGCAGGCGGCCGGACCCGCGAGCACGGCGCGGCGCCCGTCGGCGGTCTCAGTCGCCGAGGCCCGCGAGGTCGCGCAGGCGTCGGGCCTGGGCGGCGCGCTCGGCGACGCGCTGCTCCTCGTACGAACGGCCGGAGACGCCCTGGAGCAGGGCCTTGGTCTCGATGACCGCAGAGCGCGGCGCGGCCAGCAGTGCGGCGCTCAAGTCCCGTACGGCGGCGTCGAGTTCGGTGCCGGGCACGGCGATGTTGGCCAGGCCGATGCGCTCGGCCTCCTCGGCGTGGACGAACCGGCCGGTGGCGCAGATCTCCAGGGCGCGGGCGTAGCCCACGAGGGAGACCAGCGGGTGCGTGCCGGTGAGGTCGGGGACCAGGCCCAGGCTGGTCTCGCGCATGGCGAACTGCACGTCGTCGGCGACGACCCGCAGGTCGCAGGCGAGCGCGAGCTGGAAGCCCGCGCCGATCGCGTGGCCCTGGACGGCCGCGATCGACACGATGTCGCCGCGCCGCCACCAGGTGAACGCGTCCTGGTACTCGGCGATGACCGCGTCGAGGTCCTCGTCGGAACCGCGTGCGAGGTCGAGGAAGGACGGCTCGCCGTCGAAGCCCTCGGGCGTGAAGGCCTGACGGTCGAGTCCGGCGGAGAAGGACTTGCCCTCACCGCGCAGGACGACGATCCGGACGTCGCCCGGCAGCGACCGGCCGGCCTCCGTCAACGCCCGCCACAGAGCGGGAGACTGGGCGTTGCGCTTCGCCGGATTGGTCAGGGTCACCGTGGCGACGGCGTCCTCGATGGTGAGCCGTACACCGTCCTTGTCGAAAACGAGCTCTACGTGCTCGGAGTCGTCGAGCGTGGTCATGGGGCGCCTCCGGTTCCGGTGCAGCACTGAAAACGATGCTAAGTGACTGCACAGTAACCACCCGGCCGACCGCACGGTCGACCGGGTGGCCACCGAGAGACCCGGTGGACCGGTCGAGCCGCCCCGATGTCAGGCCGAGGCCGCCTTCTTGCCCCGTGTCGCTCCGCCGCGTCCACGCAGCGTCACTCCGGACTCGCTGAGCATCCGGTGGACGAACCCGTAGGAGCGGCCGGTTTCCTCGGCCAGCGCCCGGATGCTCGCACCGGAGTCGTACTTCTTCTTCAGGTCTGCCGCGAGCTTGTCGCGCGCGGCGCCGGTCACCCGGCTGCCCTTCTTCAGAGTCTCGGCCACCCGTGCCTCCTCATGGGAAGTGCGCTCTGGACTTCTCATGATCACCCCTCCCGTGCGTCCTGGCCACCCATTCGACAAGGTCCGTGCCATTCGCTTGGGCCGAGCGCTACGGACCGCCACGATCGGAATTGATCATTCCGCTCGCTCCGGGAGCCGCTCCCGTGCCTGTCCCGCCGCGAAGTGGCAGGTCAGCGCGCCTGCGGAGGAACGAGTGCGGCGCGGGACCTGGCGGAAGGATTCCGCAGGGCCCGCGCCGGAGGTACGAGACGCTCTCACTCAGATGAAGGATCACCCATGAGCCGAATGATCCAGCCCGGCATGATCGGTCCGGGCGTGCGCGGTCAGGCCAGGGCGACCAGGTCCGCGTAGTCGGCGCCCCACAGGTCCTCGACACCGTCCGGGAGCAGGATGATCCGCTCAGGGTCGAGCGCCTCGACGGCGCCCTCGTCGTGGGTGACGAGCACGACCGCGCCCTTGTACGTGCGCAGCGCGCCGAGGATCTCCTCGCGGCTGGCCGGGTCCAGGTTGTTGGTCGGCTCGTCGAGGAGCAGCACGTTCGCCGAGGAGACGACCAGGGTCGCGAGCGCGAGCCGGGTCTTCTCGCCGCCGGAGAGCACCCCGGCCGGCTTGTCGACGTCGTCGCCGGAGAAGAGGAAGGAACCGAGCACCTTGCGCACCTCGACCAGGTCGAGGTCGGGCGCGGCCGAGCGCATGTTCTCCAGGACCGTGCGCTCCGGGTCGAGGGTCTCGTGCTCCTGCGCGTAGTAGCCGAGCTTGAGGCCGTGGCCGGGAGTGACCTGGCCGGTGTCGGGCTGCTCGACGCCGCCGAGGAGGCGGAGCAGGGTCGTCTTGCCGGCGCCGTTGAGGCCGAGGATGACGACGCGGGAGCCCTTGTCGATGGCGAGGTTCACATCGGTGAAGATTTCCAGTGACCCGTACGACTTGGACAGGCCCTCCGCGGTGAGCGGGGTCTTGCCGCAGGGCGCGGGCTCCGGGAAGCGGAGCTTGGCGACCTTGTCGGAGACCCGGACCGCCTCCAGGCCGGAGAGCAGGCGCTCGGCGCGCTTGGCCATGTTCTGCGCGGCGACCGTCTTGGTGGCCTTGGCGCGCATCTTGTCGGCCTGCGAGTTGAGCGCGGCGGCCTTCTTCTCGGCGTTCTGGCGCTCGCGCCTGCGGCGCTTCTCGTCGGCCTCGCGCTGCTGCTGGTAGAGCTTCCAGCCCATGTTGTAGACGTCGATGGTGGAGCGGTTGGCGTCCAGGTAGAAGACCTTGTTGACGACGGTCTCGACGAGGTCGACGTCGTGGGAGATGACGATGAAGCCGCCGCGGTAGGTCTTCAGGTAGTCGCGCAGCCAGACGATCGAGTCGGCGTCGAGGTGGTTGGTCGGCTCGTCGAGCAGCAGGGTGTCCGCGTCGGAGAAGAGGATGCGGGCGAGCTCGATGCGGCGGCGCTGACCGCCGGAGAGGGTGTGCAGCGGCTGGCCGAGGACGCGGTCGGGCAGGCCGAGCGCGGCGGCGATGGTGGAGGCCTCGGCCTCGGCGGCGTAACCGCCCTTGGTGAGGAACTCGGTCTCCTGGCGCTCGTACTGCTTGAGGGCCTTCTCGCGGGTGGCGCCGGAGCCGGTGGCGATGCGCTCCTCGTTCTGCCGCATCTTGCGCAGCAGGACGTCGAGGCCGCGGGCGGAGAGGATCCGGTCGCGGGCGAGGACGTCGAGGTCGCCGGTGCGCGGGTCCTGCGGGAGGTAGCCGACCTCGCCGGAGCGGGAGATGGTGCCGCCGGCCGGCTGGCCCTCGCCCGCCAGGCACTTGGTGAGGGTCGTCTTGCCCGCTCCGTTGCGGCCGACCAGGCCGATGCGGTCGCCCTTGGCGACGCGGAAGGAAGCGGACTCGATGAGGACGCGGGCGCCGGCGCGCAGCTCGATGCCGGAAGCGGTGATCACGGACAGACTCCAGGGCGGTGGGAAACGGCGGAAGGACGGCTGGGTCGGGCTTCGACGCCGCTAATGCACGGGGAGAATGGCCATACGGCCAGTCTAACGGGCCTCTGCAACTGCTTTTAGGCCACAGATCACAGGCAGGGCATTTCGCGACATTCCCCACACACCCCGCATGCCACGCAAAAAGGGTGTACGTCACGGCCCTCCCTGATACTCGGCAGAGACGCGCGGAGGGCGGTGGCCATGCAGTTCGACGACGACGCCAACCTGGACACCTCGGAGGTCAAGGACGTCCGGGGCAGTCGCCTCCCGGGCGGCAGGGCCACCGTCGGCGGCGGGATCATCGGCCTGATCGCCCTGGTCCTCGGCCTCCTCTTCGGCGTGGGGCCCGACCAGCTGGGCCTGTCCTCGGGCGGCGAGCCCCCGGCCGCGACCGCCTCGTCGGCGAGCCAGGTCGGCCGGACCTGCCGGAAGGGCTCGGACGCGAACACCCGCGACGACTGCCGGATCGTGGCGGTCGTCAACAGCGTCCAGGACTACTGGCGGGCCGAGTACGCGCGGCGCGGCGGGCGCTATGCGCAGGCCTCGACGGTCATGTTCAGCCGGCAGGTGCCCACCGCCTGCGGCCAGGCCACCTCGGCGGTCGGCCCGTTCTACTGCCCCGGCGACCGGCAGGTCTATCTCGACCTCGGCTTCTTCGACGAGCTGCGCACCACCTTCGGCTCGTCCGGCGGGCCCTTCGCGCAGGCGTACGTGGTGGCGCACGAGTACGGCCACCACGTGCAGAACCTGACCGGCACCCTCGCGCGCGCCCAGGACGGCCGGACCGGCGCGCACTCCAACGCGGTGAGGGTCGAGCTCCAGGCCGACTGTTACGCGGGCGTCTGGGCCCGGCACGCCACGACCACCCCGGACGACAGGACCGGCCGGCCGCTGCTCACCCGGCTCACCGAGGACGACATCCGCGACGGTCTGGACGCGGCGGCGGCCGTCGGCGACGACCGGATCCAGGAGCGCTTCCAGGGCCGGGTGACCCCGGAGAACTGGACGCACGGCTCGGCGGCGCAGCGGCAGCAGTGGTTCGCCACCGGCTACAGGACCGGCGACATGGCGCGCTGCGACACCTTCCGCTGACCGCGCGGCGACCGGGGCGCGTTGTCGGTGGCGGCTGCCAGACTGAGATCCAGGTCACATCGAAGATCCAGATCACATCGAAAGGGAGTGATCGGGATGGCTGAGGCACCCGACATCTGTCCGACCCTGAAGTACGAGGACGCGAAGGCCGCGATCCGCGTGCTCACGGAGGCCTTCGGCTTCACGGCCACCGCCGTGTACGAGACGGAGGACGGCCGCGTCGCGCACGCCGAGCTCTCGCACGGCAACGGGATGGTGATGGTCGGCAGCACGGGCACGGACAGCGTGTTCGACAAGGTCATGACGGGTGCCGGCCCGGCCGGGGTGTACGTCCGCGTGGACGACGTCGACGAGCACCACGCCCGCGCCGTCGCCCACGGCGTCGAGATCGTCATGCCGCCCACCGACCAGGACTACGGCTCCCGGGACTACATGGCCCGGGACGCCGAGGGCAACGTCTGGAGCTTCGGGACGTACGCCCCCGGCGCCTCGGGCTAGACCGCCTGCCGGGCCCGGGGCCGTTCAGGCCCCGCCCGTGTGGACCTGGAAGGCAGCCCGGCGGACCGCCTTCGCCAGGGCCGGGTCGGGGTGGGCGGCGGCGAGGGCGACGAGGACCTGGACGGTGCGGGGATGGCCGACCGCGCGGACCTCGTCGAGGAGGGCCGGGACGGTGCCCTGGACGGCCGAGTCGAGGTGCCGTACGAGCAGGGCGCTCTCGCCGTGGTCGGCGACGGCCGCCGCGGTGTCCACCCAGAGCCAGGTGGCCTCCTCGCGGGTGAGGACCTCCGGGGCCGCGTCCGGGTCGGCGCCCTCGTACTCCGCGAGCCACAGCAGCGCGTACGGGCGGAGCGAGGGCTCCTCGAGGGCGGCCCTGACCTCGGGCTCGGCCGGGGCGCCGACGACCCGCAGGGCCTCGAAGGCGAGGCCGCGCAGCAGGGCGTCCTCGCCGCGGGCGACGGCGAGGAGTTCGGCGACCGCGCTGGAGAGGGTGCGGGCGGCCAGCCAGGCGCGGTACTCGTCACGGGCCGGGCCCGGTGTGAGCCGGGCGCAGCCGCGGAGCATCTCCTCGGCGGAGTGCTCGATGTTGCCGGCCGGGCTCTGGGCGGCGACGCAGATCTGCTCCAGCTTGACCCAGACCGCCCAGTTGCCGAGCGGGGTGAGGGTGGCGTGGTCCTCGCCGAGCGTGAGGGCGCCGACGGCCTCGAGGCCGGCCAGGGCCCAGTCGAGCAGGGCCGGCAGGCCCTCGGCGGCGACCACCGGCGGGGCGGTGTCGCCGGGTCCCGGGACCTCGCAGCGCTCCTCGCGGAGTTCGTCGACGCGCTGCCGCAGCAGGTCGAGCAGGCTGGGCACGGCGACGGGCCCGGCGGAGAGCTGGAGCAGCGAGAGGACCTGGGGAACGGCCTCGACGACCTCGGCGACGGCGCCGGGCGCCACGTCCTCGGGAGCCGGGTGCGCCAGCGACCAGGCGTCGAACAGCGCGACCCAGCCGCGCAGCACGGCGGAGTCGTCGCGGTCCCAGGCGGTCAGCCGCCAGCCGGGGCGGGCGGTGCCGCCGTGCAGCTCGACGAGGCCGGCGAGCCGGGCCCGGTCCCAGCCGGCCCGGGCCTGCCCGGGTGTCAGATCCAGTGCGGCGGCGGCCTGTTCCCCGTCCGGGAGTGCCGTCTCGGCGTGCCGTCCCTCGGCGGCCCAGCGGGCGATGCGCACCGCGTCCGCGAGGACGGCGCGCGCCTGGCGGGCCAGTTCCGCGCGGGGCGGTGTCCCCTCGGGCGGCCGGGGTGCCGGGCGGGTGCGCCGGGTCGCCACGGCCTTGCGCGCGGTGGCGAGCGGCCGCGGACGGACGAGTCGGAGTCTGGAGTTGCGCGCCAATGGTTCATCGGGCTTTCGAGACGTCACGGGGGCAGTCTTCCCGCTGACGGCCCGAAAGCCCAATCGGAATCCGCAACGCCGCCGCCCGGCCCCGGGCTTCGGCGCCCGGGAGCGGTCTCGGGCCGCGGGCTCCGGCGCCTGGGAGGCGCCCGGGAGGCACCTGCGCGGCGCCCGGGAGCCGCACCCGGGAGCCGCACCCGGCGCTAGACGAGCAGGGGCCCGGCGCCGGAAGGGCAGGCGCCCGGCGCTAGACGAGCGGGGTGAGGAAGCGGCGGAGGGCCTCCTCGTAGCGGACCGGGTCGGCGTTCCACATGGCCGCGTGCGGGGCGTCGCGGACCGTGGTGAGGGTGACCAGGTCCGGACGGAGCTCGGCCAGGCGGCGGGAGCGGTCCCAGGGCGCGAGGGTGTCGTCGGGGCCGTGGAAGAGGAGCGTCGGGACGCGCAGGGCGTCGGGGTCGGCGGCCTCCTGGAGCCGGTCGCCGTGGAGCCCGGTGCGGCCCTGGGCGGCGCGCACGGTGAGCGGCAGGAGCGGCCCGGGCACCCGGCGGGCGGCGGCGAGGTTGCGCAGGGTGGCCTCCCAGTCGAGGACCGGTGAGTCGAGGACGAGGCCGCGGATCCGGTCGCGCACCCCGGAGTTCGCGGCGGCGTGCAGGGCCATGGCGGCGCCGGTGCCCCAGCCGTGCAGGACGACGTCGGCCGCGCCGCGGCGGACGGCGTAGCGGATGGCGGCGTCGACGTCGCGCCACTCGGAGTCGCCGAGGTGGGCGAGGCCGTCGGGCGCGGCGGGCGCGCCCGTGTCGCCGCGGTAGGTGGGGACGAGGACGGGGATCTGCCGGCGCTGGAGGAAGGGCACCAGGTTGAGCGGCTGTTCCCGGGTGGTGCCGAGGCCGTGCAGGGCGATCACCCAGGTGGGGTGGGCACCGGGGACGATCCAGGCCGGCAGGACGCCGAGCTCGCCGGGGATCTCGACGTCCTCGTGGCCCAGGCCGAGGGCGGTCTCGGGCGTGCCGCGGTGCAGCTGGGGCGTGAGGCGGACCCGGGTGCCGGGCGCGAGGGCGCCGAGCTCGACCCGTTCGAGCCGGCGCACCACGGTGTCGGCGGTGTGCGGGACCCGGTCGAGGACGGGACCGACGACGGCGTGCAGGCCGTCGGCCTCGATCCCGTACGTGCCGGGGCGCAGGGCCGCGAGACTGCGGGTGAGGGTGATGCGGCCGGGTCCCGTGGCGTGCACGGTGAGTCTGGGGTCGCCGGGGAAGGGCCGCCCCGACGGCACCCCGAGGGCGGCGTCGCTGGCGTAGCGGCCGGCCGCCACCGCGGCCACGCCGAGACCGATCACTGTGGTGACGGCCGCTGCCGTCGCTGTAGCCGGGCGCACGCTCCCAGTGTCCGCAGGACGCCCTCTCCGTGCCACCGGGCGGGCCCTCCTTCGAGTGACGTGGGTCTCCTTCACGCCATCTCGGCGGGTCCTCCGTGCGACTGATGTGGTCCACGGGGCGATACGGGACGAGCGCGGCGGAAGGGAGGCGAGTCGCATCCGCCCGGGAAACGTACGGATTACCCGGGGTCGCACCATGACCGCATCGTGGACGCCGGCGCCGCCCGGGCCGTAAGCGGAATCCGCGGCGCCGATGAGAGTCACCATGACGCCCGGCCCAGTTCACCTTCCGTTCACTCAGGTTGCCTACGTTCGACGAGCCACTGACGTCAAACGATTGCCTGGGTAAATGGAACACATCACGCTGCTGCTCGCCATTGTGGTCGTGACAGCTCTCGTGTTCGATTTCACGAACGGTTTCCACGACACCGCCAACGCGATGGCCACCACCATCTCGACCGGTGCCCTCAAGCCCAAGACGGCGGTGGCCATGTCCGCCGTGCTGAACCTGGTCGGTGCGTTCCTGTCGGTGGAGGTTGCCAACACGATCTCCAAGGGACTCGTCAACGAGGAGGGCATCCAGCCCGAAGTCATCCTCGCCGCCCTCGTGGGCGCGATCCTCTGGAACCTGGTGACCTGGCTGGTCGGCCTGCCGTCCAGCTCCTCCCACGCCCTCATGGGCGGCCTCATCGGTGCCACCGTCGCCGCGATCGGCGTCAGCGGCGTCAACGGCGAGGTCGTCGTCAGCAAGGTGCTCCTGCCGGCCGTCGCCGCCCCGATCGTCGCCGGCCTGGCCTCGCTGCTCGCCGCGCGCCTGACGTACCGCCTCGGCCGGAACGCGCACGAGAAGACCACGGAGAAGGGCTACCGGGCCGGCCAGATCGCCTCCGCCGGCCTCGTCTCACTCGCCCACGGCACCAACGACGCCCAGAAGACCATGGGCATCATCACCCTCGCCCTGGTCGCCGGCGGCGTCCTCGCCCCCGGCTCCAACCCGCCGGTCTGGGTCATCGTCTCCGCCGGCCTGGCGATCGCGCTCGGCACCTACCTCGGCGGCTGGCGCATCATCCGCACCATGGGCAAGGGCCTCACGGACCTCCAGCCGCAGCAGGGCTTCGCCGCCCAGACCAGCGCGGCCACCACCATCCTGGCCTCCTCCCACCTCGGCTTCTCGCTCTCCACCACGCACGTCGTCTCGGGCGGTGTGATGGGCGCCGGTCTCGGCCGCAAGGGCGGCGTGGTCCGCTGGTCGACCGCCACCCGCATGTTCGTCGCGTGGGGCCTGACCCTGCCGGCCGCCGGCCTGGTCGGCGCGGGCGCCGAGTACGTCGCCCGCCAGGGCGCCTGGGGCGTCTACGTCGTCGCGGCCTTCCTGGTCGCCTCCTGCCTCGGCATCTGGCTGATCTCCCGCCGCCAGGTGGTCGACCACACCAACGTCAACGACGTCGAGGCCGACGCCGAGCCCGCGGGCGTCGTCACCACCGCCATCGCCGCCGTCACCCCGCCGCCGCCGGCCGGCTCCGTCGCCGCCGTCACGGACGAGGACCTGAAGGCCACCATCCCCGCCCCGAACCCCGCGGACCCCGCCGCTCCCCCGGCCCCCGCCGCCGCGGTCTGAGGAACTGGAAACCAAGCACATGAAGATCGACTGGGCAGCTCTCGGCTCCGTCTTCGGAGTCAGCCTCGTGGCGACCGTCGCCCTCGTGGGCCTCTTCACCCTCGGTGTCGTCGGCCTCGGCAAGCAGGAGCAGGCCGCGGCCGCCGGCGGCTCCGCGCCGCTGGCCCGCACCGGCGCCTGGGCCTGCTTCGCGCTGTGCGCGGCGGCCGTGGCGTACGGCATCTATCTGATCGTCGTCTGACGACGCACGGCTGACGCACGGCGTCCTTCCGGCCGGGGGGGGGGCCCCCCCCGGGGGGGGCCCCCCCCCCGCCGCCCCCCCCCCCCCGCCCCCGCGCCGCCCCGCCCCCCCCCCCCCCGGGGGGGCCCCCCCCCCCCGGCCGCCGTGTTTGTGGTGCTTCGCACAGTGACCCGGCGCAGGTCAAGGGTGAGTTGACGGGTGTTCGCGGGCCGTGGTGGACTGCCGGGGCCATCAGCCATGACGGCGGCAAGGAGAGGAAGCCCGGTGCGATTCCGGCGCGGTCCCGCCACTGTGACCGGATCCGAGAGGTCCGGAAGTCAGGAACTCTCGCCGCCGGTCACGTCGACCCGGGGCGCGGACCCCGAGTGAGGACACACCCACATGCCCGGCCGCCGGCCCAGACCTGCCCGTAGCACCGCTGACTTCGTGTACGGAGCGGCCGCCGGCCTCGCCGTCGACGTGATCGTCGCCGACCCGCGCCGCGGGCACCCCGTCGCCGCGTTCGGCCGGGCGGCGGCCGCCGTCGAGAGGCGCCTGCACCGCGACCACCGCGGCTGGGGCGCGCTGCACACCGCCGTCTGCGCCGGATCCGCCGTGGCGCTGGGTGCGCTCGCCGCCCGTACGGTACGGGGCGGCCGGACGGCCTCCGCCGCGCTGACCGCCGCCTCGGTGTGGGCCGTCGTCGGCGGCACGTCCCTGGGCCGCGAGGCCCGCGCGATCGGCGGGGCGCTCGCGGCCGGCGACCTCGAAACGGCCCGGGAGCGCATGCCGCACCTCGTCGGCCGCGACCCGCAGGCGCTCGACGGGCCCGCGATGGCCCGCGCCGTGGTCGAGTCGGTCGCCGAGAACACCTCCGACGCCGTCGTCGGCGCCCTGTTCTGGGGCGCGGTCGCGGGCGTGCCCGGCCTGCTCGGCTTCCGGGCCGTCAACACCCTGGACGCCATGGTCGGCCACAAGTCGCCCCGCCACCGGCGCTTCGGCTGGGCCTCGGCCCGCCTCGACGACGTCGTGGGCTGGCCCGGCGCCCGGCTGACCGCCGTGCTCGCCACGCTCGCGGGCGGAAACCCGCGGGGCGCCGCGAAGGCCTGGCGCGAGGACGCGGCGAAGCACCCGAGCCCCAACGCGGGCCCCGTCGAGGCCGCCGTCGCGGGCGCGCTCGGCGTGCGGCTCGGCGGCACCCTGTCGTACGGCGGCCGGGTCGAACACCGCCCGGTGCTCGGCGGTGCCGGGCGGGCCGTGGAAGTGGCCGACATCGACCGGGCGGTACGGCTGTCCCGCCGGGTGACCTGGCTGGCCCTGGCCGCCTGTGCGGGCGGCCGGCTGGTCGCGGACGCGGTGAGCGCGAGGAAGCGGAGGAACGCATGAGGGGCGGGGGGCTGCTCGTCGCCGGGACCACGTCCGACGCGGGCAAGAGCGTCGTCACGGCCGGCATCTGCCGGTGGCTGGTCCGGCAGGGCGTCAAGGTCGCGCCGTTCAAGGGACAGAACATGTCCCTGAACTCCTTCGTGACGAGGGAAGGCGCGGAGATCGGCCGGGCCCAGGCCATGCAGGCGCAGGCCGCGCGCGTCGAGCCGTCGGCCCTGATGAACCCGGTGCTGCTCAAGCCCGGCAGCGACCGCTCCAGCCAGGTCGTGCTCATGGGCAGGCCGGTCGGCGAGCTGAGCGCCCGCGGCTATCACGGCGGACGGCAGCGGGAGCTGTTCGAGCCGGTGCTCGCGTGCCTGGAGGAGCTGCGGAGCACGTACGACGCGGTGATCTGCGAAGGCGCCGGGAGCCCGGCCGAGATCAATCTGCGACGCACGGACATCGTCAACATGGGCATCGCGCGGGCCGCGCGGCTGCCCGTCGTGGTGGTCGGCGACATCGACCGCGGCGGGGTCTTCGCCCAGTTCTTCGGCACGACGGCGCTGCTCTCGCCCGAGGACCAGGCGCTGGTCGCCGGCTATCTGGTGAACAAGTTCCGCGGCGACGTGACGCTGCTCGAACCGGGCCTGGACATGCTGTACGGGCTGACCGGACGCCGGACCTTCGGCGTGCTGCCGTACGCGCACGGCCTCGGCATCGACGAGGAGGACGGCCTGCGGGTCTCGCTGCGGGGCGCGGTGCGCGAGTCGGTGGTGGCGCCGCCGGTCGGCGAGGACGTGCTGCGGGTGGCGGTGTGCGCCGTACCGCTCATGTCCAACTTCACCGACGTGGACGCGCTGGCCGCCGAACCGGGCGTCATCGTGCGCTTCGTGGACCGGCCGGAGGAGCTGGCCGACGCGGACCTGGCCGTCGTGCCGGGCACGCGGGGCACCGTGAAGGCGCTCGCCTGGCTGCGCGAGCGCGGCCTCGCGGACGCCCTGGTGCGGCGCGCCGCCGAGGGCCGGCCGGTGCTCGGCGTCTGCGGCGGCTTCCAGGCGCTCGGCGAACGCATCGACGACGAGGTCGAGTCCAAGGCGGGCACGGTCGACGGGCTCGGCCTGCTGCCCGTACGGGTGCGGTTCGCGCCCGAGAAGACCCTGGCCCGGCCGGCCGGCGAGGCGCTCGGCGAGCGGGTCGAGGGATACGAGATCCACCACGGCGTCGCCGAGGTGCTGGGCGGCGAGCCGTTCCTGGACGGCTGCCGCGTCGGCGCGGTCTGGGGCACGCACTGGCACGGCTCGCTGGAGAGCGACGGCTTTCGCCGCGCGTTCCTCCGCGAGGTCGCGGCGGCGGCCGGCCGGCGCTTCGTCCCGGCCCCGGACACGTCCTTCGGCGCCCTGCGGGAGGAACAGCTGGACCGCCTCGGCGACCTGATCGAGGAACACGCGGACACGGACGCGCTGTGGAAGCTGATCGAGTCGGGCCCGCCGGCGGATCTGCCGTTCGTGCCGCCGGGTGCGCCGTGAGGGCGGGCCGCGGCCGCCCGGCGACCGCGCCCGCACGCCGGCCGGACCGGGTCATGACGTTTCTGGCATCGCGAATCGAAGGAGCGACCGTCCGATGAGCATCCGCTTTCCGTTCACCGCCGTCGTCGGCATGGACGACCTGCGGCTCGCGCTGCTGCTGAACGCCGTCAGTCCGGCGGTGGGCGGTGTCCTCGTGCGCGGTGAGAAGGGGACCGCCAAGTCGACCGCCGTCCGGGCGCTCGCCGAGCTGCTGCCCGAGGTGGCGGTCGTCGCCGGCTGCCGCTTCAGCTGCGACCCGGCCTCGCCCGATCCGGGCTGCCCGGACGGGCCGCACGAGAGCGGCGCCGCGGCGCACGCCCGTCCCGCGCGGATGGTCGAACTGCCCGTCGGCGCCTCCGAGGACCGGCTGGTCGGGGCGCTCGACATCGAGAAGGCGCTGGCGGAGGGCGTGAAGGCCTTCGAGCCCGGGCTGCTCGCGGCCGCGCACCGCGGGATCCTGTACGTCGACGAGGTCAATCTCCTCCACGACCACCTCGTGGACCTGCTGCTCGACGCCGCCGCCATGGGCTCCTCGTACGTGGAGCGCGAAGGCGTCTCCGTGCGGCACGCGGCCCGGTTCCTGCTGGTCGGCACGATGAACCCGGAGGAGGGCGAGCTGCGGCCGCAGCTGCTCGACCGGTTCGGGCTGACCGTCGAGGTCATGGCCTCGCGCGAGCCCGAGCCGCGCGTCGAAGTGGTCCGGCGGCGGCTGGCGTTCGAGGACGACCCGGCCGCCTTCGCGGCGCGCTGGGCGGACGAGGAGGCCGCGCTGCGCGCGCGGATCGTGGCCGCGCGGGCGCTGCTGCCGCAGGTGGTGCTCGGCGACGCGGCGCTGCTGCAGATCGCCGCGACCTGCGCCGCGTTCGAGGTGGACGGCATGCGCGCCGACATCGTGATGGCTCGGACGGCGACCGCGCTGGCCGCGTGGGCGGGGCGGACGGAGGTCACCTCCGAGGACGTCCGGCAGGCGGCGCTGCTGGCGCTCCCGCACCGGCGGCGGCGCAATCCCTTCGACGCGCCCGGTCTGGACGAGGACAAGCTGGACGAGACGCTGGAGCGGTTCAAGGGCGAGGACGAGCCGGACGACGACCCGGAGCCGGACGGCCCGGGCGACGGCGGTCCCGACGGCGGTCCCGGCGGAGGCGGGATTCCGCCGCAGGGCGAGGGCCCGGCGCCCGAGAGCGACGCGGCCGCGCCCGAGGAGGCCCCGGCCCCCGCGCCCCGGAGCGGCGGCCCCGGTGCCGGTGAGCGCGCCGCGGTCAAGGCGGCCGAGCCCTTCCGTACGAAGGTGCTCAGCGTGCCCGGCCTCGGCGAGGGTGCGGCCGGGCGCCGTTCCCGGGCCCGCACCCAGCACGGCAGGACCACCGGCGCGACCCGCCCGCGCGGCACCCTGACCAAGCTGCACCTGGCCGCGACCGTGCAGGCCGCCGCCCCGCACCAGCGGGCGCGCGGCCGCAGCGGCCCGGGTCTGGTGGTGCGCCGGGACGATCTGCGGCAGGCCACCCGGGAGGGCCGCGAGGGCAACCTGGTGCTGTTCGTCGTCGACGCGTCCGGTTCGATGGCGGCCCGGCAGCGGATGAGTGCCGTCAAGGGCGCCGTCCTGTCGCTGCTGCTCGACGCCTATCAGCGGCGCGACAAGGTCGGTCTGGTCACTTTCCGCGGCCGGGCCGCGGAGGTCGCGCTGCCGCCGACCTCGTCGGTCGACGCGGCCGCGGCCCGGCTGGAACAGCTGCCGACCGGCGGGCGTACGCCGCTCTCCGCCGGTCTGCTCAAGGCGCACGACGTGCTGCGGGTGGAGCGGCTGCGCGATCCGTCGCGCCGCCCGCTGCTCGTGGTCGTGACCGACGGCCGGGCGACCGGCGGCGGCGCCGACCCGGTCGCGCTCGCGGCCCGCGCGGCCCGCCTGCACGCCGCCGACGGCACGACGTCGGTGGTCGTGGACTGCGAGACGGGACCGGTGCGGCTCGGCCTCGCCGGGAATCTCGCCCGTGAACTGGACGGCGTCGCCGTCACCTTGGACGAGCTGCGCGCCGACTCGATCGCCGGGCTCGTCCGGGACGTACAAGCCACGAGGAGGGCCGCGTAATGCCCAAGGGACAGCCGACCGTCGTTCCGGACGACGGTCTGACCACCCGTCAGCGCCGCAACCGGGCGCTGGTGATGGTGCACACCGGTGTCGGCAAGGGGAAGTCGACCGCCGCCTTCGGCATGGCGCTGCGCGCCTGGAACCAGGGCTGGCCGATCGGTGTGTTCCAGTTCGTCAAGTCCGCCAAGTGGCGGGTGGGCGAGGAGAACGCGCTCAAGGCGCTCGGCGAGACCGGCAAGGGCGGCACGGTCGTCTGGAACAAGATGGGCGAGGGCTGGTCCTGGATCCAGCGCGAGGTCGCCGAGGGCGAGCAGTCGCACGAGGACAAGGCGCGCGAGGGCTGGGAGCAGGTCAAGCGGGACCTGGCCGAGGAGAGGTACAAGTTCTACGTCCTCGACGAGTTCGCGTACCTGCTGCACTGGGGCTGGATCGACACCGCGGAGGTGGTCGAGGTGCTGCGGGACCGTCCCGGGCAGCAGCACGTCGTCATCACCGGCCGGAACGCGCCGCAGGAGCTGCTGGACTTCGCCGACCTGGTGACCGACATGTCGAAGGTGAAGCACCCGATGGACGCGGGTCAGAAGGGCCAGCGGGGCATCGAGTGGTAGCACGTCTCGTCATCGCCGCGCCGTCCTCGGGCGCGGGCAAGACCACGGTGGCGACCGGCCTGATGGCCGCGTTCGCCGGCCGTGGTCTGGCGGTCTCGCCGCACAAGGTCGGCCCGGACTACATCGACCCGGGCTATCACGCGCTCGCCACCGGCCGTCCGGGCCGCAACCTCGACGCGTACATGTGCGGTACGGAGCTGATCGCGCCGCTCTTCGCGCACGGCGCGCGGGGCTGCGACCTGGCGGTCGTCGAGGGCGTGATGGGCCTGTACGACGGGGCCGCGGGGCAGGGCGAACTGGCCTCCACCGCGCAGGTGGCGAAGCTGCTGCGGGCGCCGGTGGTGCTCGTCGTGGACGCCTCCTCGCAGTCGCGGTCGGTGGCGGCGCTCGTGCACGGCTTCGCGTCCTGGGACCCTCAGGTGCGGCTCGGCGGGGTGATCCTCAACAAGGTCGCGACCGACCGGCACGAGGCGCTGCTGCGGGAGGCGCTGGAGGAGTCGGGCGTGCCGGTCCTCGGCGTCCTGCGGCGGGCGCCCGCCGTCGCCACGCCGTCGCGGCATCTCGGTCTGGTGCCGGTGGCCGAGCGGCAGGCGCAGGCCGTGGAGGCGGTGGCGGCGCAGGCGGAGCAGGTGCGGGCCGGCTGTGACCTGGAGGCGCTGCTGGCGCTGGCGCGGTCGGCGCCGGAGCTGCACGGGGAGCCGTGGTCGGCCGAGGCCGTGGGCGTCCCGCCCGCCGGTGTCTCGGGTGCGCCCGCCGGGCCCCGGGCCGCGTCCGCGCCTCGGGTGGCGGTCGCCAGCGGCGCCGCCTTCACCTTCTCGTACGCCGAGCACACGGAGCTGCTGACCGCCGCCGGAGCCGAGGTCGTCACCTTCGACCCGCTCCGGGACGAGGTGCTGCCGGAGGGCACCCGCGGCCTGGTCGTCGGCGGCGGCTTTCCCGAGGTGTACGGCGAGGAGCTGTCCGCCAACGAGGCGCTGCGCAAGGCCGTCGCCGGGCTCGCGGCGTCCGGGGCGCCCGTCGCGGCCGAGTGTGCCGGGCTGTTGTATCTGGCGCGGTCGCTGGACGGGCGGCCGATGTGCGGGGTGCTGGACGCCGAGGCGCGGATGTCGCCGCGGCTGACGCTCGGCTACCGGGACGCGGTGGCGGTGAGCGACAGCGTGCTCGCGGCGGCCGGGACGCGGATGCGGGGCCACGAGTTCCACCGCACGGTGATCGAGCCGGGCGCCGGCGAGTCGGCGGCGTGGGGCCTGCGGCAGCCGGAGCGGCGGGTCGAGGGCTTCGTCCAGGGCGGTGTGCACGCCAGCTATGTGCACACCCACTGGGCGGGAGCACCGGAGGCGGCGCTGCGTTTCGTGCGGCATTGCGCGGCCGGTGGTCCGCTCGCGTGAGGTCAGCCGCCGGACAGGCCCACCACGAGCCAGATGAAGGCCACGCCCGCCACCGTGCACAGCAGGGTGGTGCGGGCGGGGTGTTCGTGATGGGCCTCGGGCAGGATCTCGGCGGCGGCGAGGTAGAGCAGGGCTCCGCCGAAGAAGCCGAGATAGCTGCCGAGCAGTTCCTCCGGAAGGGTGAACAGCACGGTGGAGGCGGCGCCGACGAGCGGCGCGACGGCGTCGGCGACGAGCATGGCGACGGCGCGGCGGCGGGCGTTCCCGTACAGGCTGGTGATCGTGTACGTGTTGAAGCCGTCGGCGAAGTCGTGGGTGATGACGGCGAGGGCGACGGTGGCGCCCATGCCGCCGCCGACCTGGAAGGCGGCGCCGAGCGCGACGCCGTCCATGAGGCTGTGCAGCACCATGGCGGCGGCCGCGGTGAGGCCGACCTGAGGGACCCGCTCGCCGGCCTCGGCGCCGTGCGCGGCGCTGCGGACGGCGAGGAGGCGTTCGACGACATGGGCGAAGAGGAAGCCGCCGACGAAGAGCAGCAGGGCCTGCGGGACGCCGAAGACGTCGGTGCCGGCGGCCTCCATGGCCTCGGGGAGCAGGTCGAGTCCGACGACGCCGAGCATGAGGCCGCCGGCGAGGCCGAGGACGAGGTGGCGGCGGTCGGTGACGCGCTGGGCCGTCCAGCCGCCGAAGAGCGTCATGAGGAACGCGCCGAGCGCGACGACTACAGCCATGGGCCCTTGCTATCCGATGGCGGCTCCTGTGCGCACCTCGGGTCGGCGGAGCTCGGGTCGGCGGCGCCCGCGGCGGTGGTCGTGGTCGGTGTCGGGGTGCGGTCGGGGGCCGCGGTGGACGAGGTGCTGGGTCTGGTCGGGACGGCGCTGCGGGAGGCCGGGCTGACCGGCGCGGACGTGGCGGCGCTGGCGACTTTGGACGCCCGGGCGGGTGAGCCGGGGATCGCGGGAGCGGCGGCGCGGCTCGGGGTGCCGGTGCGGGTGTTCGGGAGCGAGGAGCTGGCGGCGGTGGCGGTGCCGCATCCGTCGGCGGTGCCGCTGGCGGCGACGGGCACCGGCTCGGTGGCGGAGGCGGCGGCCTTGTGCGGGGCGGGCGCCGGGTCGGTGCTGCTGGTGCCGAAGCGGAAGACGCGGCACGTCACGTGCGCCGTTGCCCGTTCCGTACCGCTTTGTCCGAACGAAGTGACTTCTGTCGCACGGTTGTTGCCCTTGACCCACGGGTACATCGCAGGCGAGCCTCACTCATCCCCCACACGCAGCACGCTCCCCACCCCCACCCCCCACACGACGGCGGCCATGGACACCGACACTTCTGCTGACGCGCACGACCTCAGACACCACGGCGACGCCGAGGTGCGGGACGAGAAGCTGATCGACCTCGCGGTCAACGTACGGACGAACACCCCGCCGCGCTGGCTGCGGGAGCGGATCGCCGACTCGCTCACAAGGTTGGCGCTCTACCCGGACGGCCGGGCGGCGCGGGCGGCGGTGGCCGAGCGGCACGACCTGCCGGCCCGGCGGGTGCTGCTCACGGCGGGTGCGGCGGAGGCGTTCGTGCTGCTCGCGCGGGCGCTGCCGGCGCGGCGGCCGGTCGTGGTGCACCCGCAGTTCACCGAGCCGGAGGCCGCGCTGCGGGACGCCGGGCACACGGTGGAGCGGGTGCTGCTGCGCGAGGAGGACGGCTTCCGGCTCGATCCGGCGGCGGTGCCGAAGGACGCGGACCTGGTGGTCGTCGGCAATCCGACCAATCCCACGTCCGTGCTGCACCCGGCGGCCACGATCGCCTCCCTCGCCCGTCCCGGGCGGACGCTGGTGGTCGACGAGGCCTTCATGGACGCGGTGCCGGGCGAGCGGGAGTCGCTGGCCTCACGGACGGACGTGCCGGGTCTGGTGGTGCTGCGCAGCCTGACGAAGACCTGGGGCCTGGCGGGGCTGCGGATCGGCTACGTACTGGCGGAGCCGGAGACGATCGCCGCGCTCGAACGCGTACAGCCGCTGTGGCCGGTGTCGACGCCGGCGCTGGTGGCGGCGGAGGCCTGCATGGCGCCGATGGCGCTGATGGAGGCGGAGGAGGCGGCGCACCGGATCGGCGTGGAGCGGGCGCATCTGCTGGCGGGCCTCGCGGAGTTCGACGAGGTGCGGGCGGTCGCGGCGGCCGAGGGCCCGTTCGTGCTGGTCCGGATCGAGGGCGCGGACGCGGTACGGGAGCGGCTGCGGGCGCTGGGCTTCGCGGCCCGGCGCGGCGACACCTTCCCGGGGCTCGACCGGAACTGGCTGCGCCTGGCGGTGCGGGACCGGGTGACGACGAACCGCTTCCTGCAGGCCCTGGACCAGGCGTTGTTGCTGCTGGGCTGACCGGCGCCGGCGCCGGGCGCGCGGTGGCGACGACGGGCGCGCGGTGGCGACGACGGGGCGGGTGCGGCGCCGCGACGGCACCGCACCCGCCCGTTCCCCCTGTCGTCCCCCTCGGGCCGGCCGGTCCCGGGCTCAGCCGCGGGCGCGGGCGCGGCCGCGGGCCAGGGCGAGCGCGCCGCCGCCCGCGCCGAGCAGGACGACGGCGCCGCCGGCGAGGTACGGCGTCATGGAGCTGCCGCCGGTCTCGGCGAGGTTGTCGGTGGGAGTGCTGCCGCCGTTCTGCGTCGACACGCCGGTGCCGTGGCTCGGGCGGGTGGACGGCTGCTGCGAGGGCTGGTGCGAGGGCTGCTCGCTCGGCTCCGGCGACTCGGAGGGCTGGGTGGGCCTGGTGCCGCGCGGCGTGGCACAGGTGGCCTCGGCGAGGGTGATCCTGCCCTTGACCTCGGCGACGTTGAGCTTGAGCGGGTTGACCTCCACCGTCAGT
Source organism: Streptomyces sp. NPDC053493 (assembly GCF_044544825.1). Lineage (NCBI taxonomy): Bacteria > Bacillati > Actinomycetota > Actinomycetes > Kitasatosporales > Streptomycetaceae > Streptomyces > Streptomyces sp. NPDC053493. The sequence continues at coordinate 297,877 of NZ_JBITXS010000007.1, read as the reverse complement.
TCGAGGGCGGTGGCGGCGGCGGTGCGCGAGGTGGTGGAGGTACGGGAGAGGTCGAGGACGACCTCGCCGACGCCGGGCACGGCCACCTTGGTCCGGCCACCGGTCGACAGGGTGGTCTTCTTGCCGAGGACGGTGACGTGGCCGAGCAGGTTGGACTCGGCGACCGGGCGCTTGCCGGCCTCGCAGACGGCCTTGGAGGTGACCTTCTCCAGCTCGATCAGGGAGAGCGCGGGAAGGCCGGGGACGTGGATCCGGGCCTTGGCGAGGTTGACGTGCCCCTGGGCCGTGTTCCCCTCCACGGTCGCCTCGGCGGTGGCGACGTCCGCCTTCAGGATGTCGACGGGCCGGCCGCTCTCGGCTCCCTGCACCCGCACGCTGAGCGCGGTCTTCTGGGCGCTGGCCGGGGCCTCGACCTCGTTGAGGGAGGCGCGCAGCGGCACGTTCACCGTCTTGTTGAGCAGGTCGACGTCGAGGCCGGTGCGCAGTACGACGGCGGTGGCGTGGCCTTCGCCGCCGGTGGCGTGGGCGGCGGGCGCGCCGAGGGTGAGGGGGCCGGCGGCGAGGGCGGTGACGGCGGCAGCGGCGGCGGTGCGGCGGGCGGGCAGGCGACCGGGCAGGCGTGCGGGCAGACGGAAGGTGTTGCTGTTCACGGCGGTGGAACCCCCACAGGAGACATGGCGTCGCCGGCCGCTCGCCACGGGGACTGTGGGTCACTGCGGCTCCGGCGACTTGAGACACCGGAATCTTTACGCACTGTGGGTGAACGGGCAGACACCTGGCGTGAGTTCACTCCAAAGGGTGGTTTTCGTGCCCGTATTCGAATCTTTCGACACGGGTGGACACAGGAGTTCCCGCACGCCTCACACGTCACCGCGCCATGGGGCGAGAAAGGAGGAGAAGGAAGGAGGAAGGAGCAGGGGCGGCAAGGTCCAACGAGGCGCGACGGACGGGGGTAACGGTTCGTCAACACGGGTCCCCGACCCGGCCCGGCTTCCCGGACCCTCGCTCCTGTAGATTAATTTAGGCCAGCCTAACCTAAGCATGACGAACGGATCGGGGCCGTACGCAGTGAGCATCGAGGTCTACCGGGACGCCTGGGGCGTCCCGCATCTGCGCGCCGCCGACCCGCGCGAACTCGCCCGCGCCCAGGGCCGGGTGACCGCCCTGGACCGGGCCTGGCAGCTGGAGGTCGAGCGGCACCGGGCGCAGGGCACCACGGCGGAGTTCCTGGGCGCCGCGGAGACCGGCTGGGACACCTTCGTACGGCAGGCCAGGCTGGCCGACACCGCGCGCCGCTGCCACGACCGGCTGGACCCGGAGACGGCGGCGTGGGTGCGGGCGTACGTGGACGGGGTCAACGAGGGGCTGGCGGCAGGGGCCCGGCGGGCGCCGGAGTTCGCCGCGACGGGTCTGCAGCCGGGCCGCTGGGAGCCGTGGACGCCGCTCGCGGTGTGGCTCTCCACCCACATCCTCTTCGCCGGGTTCCCCACCAAGCTGTGGCGGGAGCAGGTCGCGCGGCGGCTCGGCGAGGAGTGGACCGAGCTGTTCGCCACCGACGGGCCCGGCACGGCCGGCTCCAACGGCTGGATCGTCTCCGGCGAGCGGACGGCGAGCGGCGCGGCGATCGTGGCGGGCGACCCCCACCGCTTCATCGAGGCGCCCGGCGTCTACCAGCAGATACGTCTGTCCTGCCCCGACTACGACGTGCTCGGCCTCGCCGTGCCCGGCGTCCCCGGCCTCGCCCACTTCGGCCACACCGGCCGCGTCGCCTGGGCGATCACCAACGCCATGGCCGACTACCAGGACCTCTACCGCGAACGTCTGCGCCGCCTGCCCGACGGCCGCGTCGAGGCCCTCGGCCCGGAGGGCTGGGAACCGGCCACCGCGCACACGGAGTCGGTGCGCGTGAAGGACGCCGACGCGCCCGTCGGGATCGAGGTCGTCGAGACGGCGCGAGGACCGGTGATCATCGGCGCGGACGGCGGCGCCCCGGCGGACGGCGGCGGCCCGGCCACCGGCGACGGGACGTGGGAGGCGATCAGTCTCCGTCACCCGCCCCGAGTCACCGGTGAGCTGGGATTCGCCGCCCTGCCCGCGCTGCTCGCCGCCCGGAGCACGGCGGACGTGGACCGGGCGCTGGAGCGGTGGGTCGAGCCGGTGAACGTCGTGCAGGCGGCGGACGTCGACGGAGGGCTGCTGCACCGGGTCGCCGGCTGGGTGCCCGTACGCGACCGGACCGACGCGCTGCGGGTCGTGCCCGCCTGGGAGGCGGGGCACCGATGGGCGCCTCGGCCCGCGCCGACGCCGCGGGCCGAGGTCGGGGCGTACGCCGTGATGGCCAACGAGCGCGGTCTCGCCGCGCCGCTGGGCGTCGAGTTCGCGCCGCCGCACCGGGCCGAGCGGATCTCCGCCCTGCTCGACGCCTGCGCCGCCTGGACGCCGGCCGCCATGGCCGCCGTGCACACCGACACCGACAACCCGTCCGCCCGCCGCCTCCTGACGGCGATCGAGGAGACCGCCGACGAAGCCCTCTCCCCCGCCGCCCGCGCCGTGCGCGCCACGCTGCTCGGCTGGGACCGCCGGATGACGGCCGACAGCACGGACGCCGGGCTCTACGCGGCGGTGCGCGGGGCGGTCGTACGGCGGCTCGCGGCGCACGAGGCGTTCGCCGCGCTGCGCGAACCGGAGCCGTGTCCGGAGCTGTTCGCGCCCTGGCTGGCGCTCGGCCCGCGGGTGGCCTTCGCGCTGGAGACGCTGCTGGTGACCGGGCCCGTACCGGCCGGCGACGTGCGCCGGATCGTCCGGGAGGCGCTCGAGGAGGTCGGAGCCGCCGACGCACCGCCCGCGTGGGGCGTGACGCACCGGCTCGCGCCCTGGCAGGCGCTCCCGGTCGACGAGGACGCCGACGCCCGGTGGCCGTCGCTCGACGGCGACCACGACTGCGTGCTGTCGACGTCCAGCGTGCCCGGCTTCACCGACCGCGCCGCCCGCGCGTCCGCCGCCCGCTACGTGTGGGACCTGGCCGACCGCGACCGGAGCCTGTGGATCGTGCCCTTCGGCGCGTCCGGAGTGCCCGGCGACCCGCACCACCGCGACCAGCTCCCCCTCTGGCTGCGGGGCGAACTGGCCCCCGTCGTCACCGACTGGAACGACCTCGTGAAGGAAGAGCATGAGCAGAACTGAGCACGTCCAGACCGTCGAGGGCTTCGGCACCGTCCGGATCGACCGCATCGACCCCGACCGCGACGCCCCGCTCGTCCACGCCTGGGTGAACGAGGACCGCGCCCGCTTCTGGGGCATGAACGGCACCAGTGTCGAGCAGGTGCGGGAGATCTACGCGCACCTGGACTCGCTCGCCACCCACCACGGTTTCCTCGTGCACCGCGACGACGTGCCGGTGGCGGTCTTCCAGACGTACGACCCCGAGGCCGACCGCGTCTCCGAGTGCTACGAGGCGCGGCCCGGCGACATCGGCGTGCACCTGCTCGTGGCGCCCGCGCCCCCGGCCGCCGGGCCGGAGCACGGCTTCACGACCGGCCTGCTCACCGCGCTGATCGACTTCGCGCTGAAGGGCCGCGACCGGATCGTGGGCGAGCCGGACGCCGCCAACGCCAAGGCGGTCGGCCTGCTCGCGCGGGCCGGCTTCGAGCTGGGGCCGGAGGTGGTGCTGCCGGAGGTGGACCTGCCGGAGGTGTTCATCCCGGAGAAGAAGGCCCGGCTCGCGTTCCTGACGCGGGCGGCCCGGGACGCCACGAGGACGACCGGCTAGCCGATCACCCGGCCGCCCACCACCACCCGCCGGGGCGCCGCGAGGACGCGGACGTCCGCGCGCGGGTCCTCGCCGTAGACGACGAGGTCGGCCGGCGCGCCCTCCTCCAGGGCGGGGCGGCCCAGCCAGGAGCGGGCCGACCAGGTGGTGGCCGACAGGGCGTCGAGGGCGGGGATGCCCGCCTTCGTCAGCTCCTCGACCTCGGCGGCGACCAGGCCGTGCGGGAGGGAGCCGCCGGCGTCGGTGCCGACGAAGACCGGGATGCCCGCGTCCCAGGCGGCGCGCACCGTGTCGTAGCGCCGCTCGTGGAGCCGGCGCATGTGCGCCGACCAGCGCGGGAACTTCGCCTCGCCGCCGTCCGCGAGGTGCGGGAAGGTCGCGATGTTCACCAGCGTCGGGACGATCGCGACGCCGCGCTCGGCGAACAGCGGGATGGTGTCCTCGGTGAGGCCGGTGGCGTGCTCGATGCAGTCGATGCCGGCCTCGACGAGGTCGCGCAGCGAGTCCTCGGCGAAGCAGTGCGCGGTGACGCGGGCGCCGAGCCGGTGCGCCTCGGCGATGGCCGCCTCGACCTCGGCGCGCGGCCAGGACGGCGCCAGGTCGCCGACGCCGCGGTCGATCCAGTCGCCGACCAGCTTGACCCAGCCGTCGCCGCGCCGGGCCTCGCGGCCGACGTAGGCGACGAGCTCGTCGGGCTCGATCTCGTGGGCGTAGTTGCGGATGTAGCGGCGGGTGCGGGCGATGTGCCGGCCGGCGCGGATGATCTTCGGGAGGTCCTCGTGCTCGTCGATCCAGCGCGTGTCGGAGGGCGAGCCCGCGTCGCGGATGAGCAGCGTGCCGGCGTCCCGGTCGGTGACGGCCTGCTTCTCGGCGGTGACCTCGTCGACCGGCCCGTGCTTGTCGAGCCCGACATGGCAGTGCGCGTCGACCAGACCGGGCAGCACCCAGCCCTGGACGGTGACGGGCTCGCCGGCGGCCGGCGAGGGCCGCTCGAACGTGATCCGGCCGTCGACGCACCACAGTTCGTCCCGGACGTCCTCCGGGCCGACGAGCACCCGCCCCTTCACATGCAGCACCACGTGATCGCTCATACCCGCACTCTACGAGCCGGGGCGCGGCCGCCGGAACCGGCCGCCGGAGACGGACGGAACACCCTGACGCGGGACGCGCCCGGCGCGCCTCGGCGGCCTGGGCGGCCCGCGGTGGAGGATCGAGGCGCCCTTCCCGTGCGGAGGCGCACTCCCGGTGAGCAGGAGGTCCGGTCATGAACGACATCCCGCGCGGCGGCCGCTACGGCGAGGCCGTCTTCCGCCCCGAGCAGGCGGGCGAGGGCGAGCGCATCGACTTCGGCGCGCTCGCCTACGACGACGTCACCCTGGCGCGGCTGCGGGCCCTCGGCGCCGGCCCGGGCTGGCGCTGCCTCGACGTGGGCGCCGGCACGGGCACGGTGGCGCGCCGGCTCCTGGAGGAGGCCGGGGTGGCGGGCGTGCTGGCCGTGGACCGCGACGTACGGTTCCTCGCCGAACGGCCCGTGCCCGGTCTCGAGCTGCTCGAGGCCGACGTCACCGCACCGGACTTCGCCCCGGGCCGCTTCCGGCTCGTCCACGCCCGCTTCGTCCTGATGCACCTGCCCGAGCACGAGCGCCTGATCGCCACGCTCGCCGGACTCGTCGAGCCCGGCGGTGTGCTGGTGCTCAGCGACGCGGCCGACCTGACGAGCGACCGGCCCGACGAGGGTGGCGGGGCGCCCGGCACGCCGTACGCGACGGCGATGCGGGCGATGTGGCAGGGGCTGCGGGCGACCATCGGCACCGACGTGTCGTGGGTGCCGTCCTACCCGCGGCTCCTTCGCCGGGCGGGCCTGAGGCCCGTGGCCGCCGAACTGCACGTGCCGCCGCTGCTGCCGGGCAGCCCCATCAGCCGCTTCTGGGCGGACACCTGGGAACGCGGCCGGGCGGCGATGCTCGCGACCGGTCTGGTCGACGACGCGGCCGTCGACGCGGCGGTGGCCTGGCTGGACTCCGACGAGTGCGCCGCGCTGTCGGCCGGCATGCTCACCGCCTGGGGCTGGAAGCCCGGCGACGGCGCGCGCTGAGCCCGCCGGCCGCGGTGGGGCGCGCGACCGGTGGGCAGGCCGCCCGCGGGTGGGGCGCGAACGGTGGGCAGGCCGCCCGCGGGTGGCGCGCGGGGCCGGTCGGTACGCTGGCGCGAGTTCGTCCTCGATCCGAAGAAGGCACCGCCGTGACCGTGACCCGTCCGCTTCTCGACCTGGCCCCGATGACCGCCGCGCACTTCGCGTCGATCGAGCGGCGGGTGGCCTCGCTGCTCCGCACGGAGCAGGACGTGGTGATCACCCAGGGCGAGGCGCTGCTGCCGCTGGAGGGCTGCATCCGGAGCGGGGCCCGGGAGGGCTCGACGGCGCTGAACGTGGTCACCGGGCCGTACGGGCAGACCTTCGGCAACTGGCTGCGCGACTGCGGGGCGACGGTCGTGGACCTGGAGGTGCCGTTCCACGCGGCGGTCACGGCCGAGCAGGTGGCGCGGGTGTTCGAGCGGCACCCGGAGATCGACTTCGTGTCGCTGGTGCACGCCGAGGCCGCGACCGGCAACACCAACCCGGTCGCGGAGATCGGCGAGGTGGTGCGGGCGCACGGCGCGCTGTTCTACCTGGACGCGGTGGCCTCGATCGGCGCGGAGCCGGTGCTGCCGGACGAGTGGGGCGTCGACATGTGCATCATCGGCGCGCAGAAGGCGATGGGCGGCCCGGCGGGCGTGTCGGCGGTGTCGGTGAGCGCGCGGGCGTGGGAGCGGTTCGCCGCGAACCCGCGGGCGCCGCGCCGCTCCTACCTCTCGCTCCTGGACTGGAAGGAGCGGTGGATCGACGGCGGCCGCAAGGCGCTGCTGCACGCCCCGGCGCAGCTGGAGATGCTGGCCCTGGAGGCGTGCCTGGAGCGGATCGAGGCGGAGGGTCTGGACGCGCTCATGGCCCGGCACGCCGCGGCCGCGACGGCGACCCGGGCGGGCGCGGTGGCGCTGGGCGGCGGGCTCGAGCCGTACGTGTACGAGGCGAAGGACGCGGCGCCGGTGGCGACGACGCTGCGCACGCCGGAGGGCGTGGACGCCTCGGAGCTGGTGGCGAAGGCGCTGGCCGCCGATCCCTCGCTGCCGCTGATCGCGGGCGGCGGGGCGCTGGCGAAGGAGATGATCCGGGTGAACCACTACGGGGTGGACGCGACCGAGGGCGCGGTGCGCTCCTCGCTGGCGGCGCTCGGCGCGGCGCTCGCGGAGACGGGCCGCGCGGTGGACCTGGAGGGTGCGCGCCGGGCGGTCGCGGAGGCTTGGGCGTAGCCCGTACGGCTCCGCGACCGCCCCGCGACCGCCCGCCGACGGCTCCCCCGGCCCGGCCGTCGACGGCTGCCGCGTCCGCGGCCCGGCGGGTTACAGCGCCGGGTAGTCGGTGTAGCCGCGGTGGTCCCCGCCGAAGAAGGAGGCCGGGTCGGGCGTGTTGTACGGGCCCTCGGCCCGGAGGCGGGCCGGCAGGTCCGGGTTGGCGAGGAAGAGGGCGCCGTAGGCGAGGATGTCGGCGGTGCCGTCCTCGACGAGGGTGAGGGCCTCGGGTCCGGTCGGGCCCTCGGTGGCCGGGTTGAGGACGAAGGTGCCGGAGAACTGCTTGCGCAGGGCGAGGGTCAGCTCGCGGACCTCGGCCACGGGCTCGGTGACGTGCAGGTACGCCAGGCCGAGCGGCTCGATCGCGGCGACGAGGGCGGGGTAGATCTCGTCGGTGTCGGTCTCGGCGATGTCGTTGTAGGTGTTGGCCGGGGAGATCCGCAGGCCGGTGCGCTCGGGGCCGATGGCGTCGGCGACGGCCTTGGCGACCTCGACGGCGAAGCGGATGCGGTTCTCGACGGAGCCGCCCCACTCGTCGGTGCGCCGGTTGGAGCCGGTGGCGAGGAACTGGTGGACCAGGTAGCCGTTGGCGCCGTGGATCTCGACGCCGTCGAAGCCGGCTTCGACGGCGTTGCGGGCGGCGGTGGCGAAGCCCTCGATGGTCTCCCGGATCTCCTCGGCGGACAGTTCGCGCGGTGCGACGAAGTCCTTCATGCCGGGGCCGGCGAAGAGCTGTCCGCCCGGGGCGACGGCGGAGGGGCCGACGGGGTGGAGGCCGTCGCCGAGGACCTCGGGGTGGCTGATCCGGCCGGCGTGCATGAGCTGGGCGAAGATCCGGCCGCCGCGCTCGTGGACGGCGTCGGTGACCTGGCGCCAGGCGGTGATCTGCTCGGCGCTGTGCAGTCCGGGAGTGTTCGGGTAGCCCTGGCCGACGGCGGTGGGCTGGATGCCTTCGGTGATGATCAGGCCGGCGGAGGCGCGCTGGGCGTAGTACTCGGCGGTGAGCTGGGTGGGGACGCGGCGCTCGGCGTCGGCGCGGCTGCGGGTCATGGGCGCCATGGCGATGCGGTTGGCGAGGCGCGTGCCGGCGAGGTCGATCGGGTCGAAGGCGGTGGTCATGGCGGTCCTCCCGGAGCAGCGAATGTGGTCGGCCAAGTATTTATGTGGTCGGCCAACCATTTCCTTACGTCCACCACTGTAACTCATTGATTGGCCGACCAAGCTAATCTTGGGGGAAAGACCGCAGCGAGGAGCCCGCGATGCCCGGAAACGACCCCTTCTGTACCGCCCTGGCCGAGGCACTGCCCTCGGCCGCCCGCGGTGGCCCCGTCAGCCACGCCCTCGCCCGGGTCGCCCGGCTGCACCGGATCGCGGCCGGGCGCCGCCTGAAGGAACTGGACCTCTACCCGGGCCAGGAGTTCCTGATGATGGCCCTGTGGGACTGCGGCCCGGTGCGCCAGTCCGTACTGATCCAGGAGCTCGGCCTCGATCCGTCCACGGTCACCAAGATGCTCCAGCGCCTGGAGCACTCCGGCCACGTCCGCCGCCGCCCCGACCCGGCCGACCGGCGCGCGGTGCTCGTCGAGGCGACGGAGGAGGGCGAGGCGCTGCGGGTGCGCGTCGAGGGCGTGTGGAGCGACCTGGAGGAGCACTCCCTGACCGGTCTCACCTCGGCAGAGCGCGGGGACCTCGCCCGGCTCCTCACCCGCCTGGAGGAGAACCTGTGCCAGGAGGCGGGCGACGGCACGGTCACGTGCGTCACGCCCGCCTCGTGAGCACCGCCGCCCGGCGCCTCCGCCACGCCACGGTGAGCGCGCGGACCGCTCAGCCCGCGAGGACCTCCAGGGCCCGGTCCACGTCCGCGGACGAGTTGTAGAGGTGGAAGGAGGCCCGCAGGTTGCCCGCGCGGGCCGACAGCAGCACGCCGGCCTCGCGCAGGGCGTCGCTGCGGCCGCCGAGGCCGGGGACGCCGACGACGGTGGAGTCGTCGGCGACCGCCGGGTGGCCGAGCGCGGCGACACCGGCGCGGAAGCGGGCGGCGAGGGCCTTGTTGTGCGCCTCGATGCGCTCGATGCCGATCTCCTCCAGGAGGGCCAGCGAGCGGGCGGCGCCGTGGTACGAGAGGAAGGCCGCCGGCTCGTCGAACCGCCGTGCCGAGCGCGCGAGTTCGCGCACCGGGCCGTAGCTGTTGGCCCACCGCTCCTCGCCGTTGACCCAGCCCGCGTGGATCGGCAGCAGGCCGTCCTGCGCCTCCTCGGTGACGGTCAGGAAGGACGCCCCGCGCGGGCAGAGCAGGTACTTGTAGCCGCCGGAGACGGTGTAGTCCCAGTCCCCCGCGTACAGCGGCAGCCAGCCCGCCGACTGGGTGGCGTCGAGCAGCGTCCGGGCGCCGTGCGCCGCCGCCGCGGCCCGGACCGCCGAAAGGTCGGCGGTGCGGCCGTCCGCGGACTGCACGGCGGAGAAGGCGACCAGCGCGGTCTCCGGCCGGACGGACTCGGCGAGCCGTTCCAGCGGCACGAAACGGATCTTCAGGTCGCCGCGGACCGTGAACGGGGTGATGACGGAGGAGAAGTCGCCCTCGGCGAAGAGGATCTCCGACCCGGCCGGCATGGACTGCGCCACCATGCCGACGTGGACGGAGACCGAGCTGCCGACCGCGACCCGGTCGGGCGTGACGTGGGCGAGCCGGGCAAAGGTGGCCCGGGCCTCGTCGACGACGTCGAAGCTGCCCGCGCCGTCGGGCCGGCCGGCCGCCGTCTCCTCGGCGAGGAGGGTGACGGCCTCGATGGTGCGGCGGGGCAGCAGGGCGCAGGCGGAGGTGTTGAGATAGGTCCGCCGCGGCGCGAACTCGTCGCCGCCCAGCGGTTCCAGGAGGTCCGGGGACGGGGCCGGGGACGCGGCCGACGTGGGGTCCAGGGATGCCAGAGGTTCCATGGCCCCAGCCTGGATCCCCGGGAAACCCAAGTCAATTGGGCAATTTTCCTGGGAATCTCCAAGTCCGGCTTATATCCGCTGCTCGTCGGCGCTCAGCAGGCGCCGCCGTCGACGTCGCAGGCGGCGGCTTCCTCACCGGCCGGGGCGCCGGCCGGCTGCGGTACGCGGCCCTGCCAGGCCTGCTCCAGGGCCTGGGTGAACACCTCGGCGGGCTGGCCGCCGGAGACGCCGTACCTGCGGTCGAGCACGAAGAACGGCACACCGTTCGCGCCGAGCTCGGCGGCCTCGCGCTCGTCGGCCCGTACCGCCTCCGCGTACGCGCCCGCGTCGGCGAGCACCGCGCGGACCTCGGTCTCGTCGAGACCGGCCTCCACGGCGAGCGTCACCAGGGTCTCGTCGTCGAAGACCGAGCGCTCCTCGGCGAAGTTGGCCCGGTAGGCGAGGTCCAGGAGCTCGTTCTGCCGGCCGCGGTCCTTCGCCAGGTGCAGCAGGCGGTGGATGTCGAAGGTGTTGCCGTGGTCCCGGCCCTCGGTGCGGTAGCCGAGGCCCTCGGAGTGGGCGTTGGAGGCGACGTGGGCCTCCATGGCGCGGGCCTCGTCGAGCGTCCGGCCGTACTTCCGGGCCAGCATCTCCAGGACCGGGCCGGTGTCGCCCTTGGGCCGGTTCGGGTCGAGCTCGAAGGAGCGGTGCACGACCTCGACCTCGTCGCGGTGGGCGAAGGCCGCGAGCCCCTTCTCGAAGCGGGCCTTGCCGATGTAGCACCACGGACAGGCGATGTCGCTCCAGATCTCGACGCGCATGGGGTGGCTTCTCTCCTGGACTGGGGGGCGGGGTATCCGTGCAGCCGAACGCCCCGGGCCGCCCGGTTCATTCCGCCTCGGGCGCCAGTGTGAGGCGGAGCACGAAGTGGTTCCCGACGTGCGGGGTGTCGGGATCGGCGCTCCAGCCGCGGGCGGCGTAGAAGGCGCGGGCGCGCTCGTTCTTCTCGAACACCTCCAGGCGGGCGCAGTCCACGCCGGCCACGCGCCAGGCCTCGACGCACGCGCCGTGGAGGGCGGTGCCGACGCCGCCGCGCCAGCGGGCGGGGCTGACGTGGAGCTGGCTGAGGTTCATGACGCCGTCCGTGACGCCGTACGCGGCGACGCCGGCGAGCTCGCCGTCCGGGCCGCCCTCCCGGGCCACGAGCACCCGGCCCTCGTCGATCGCCCTGGTCCAGCCCGCCCGGGTGCGGGCCAGCTCCTCCGGGCCCTCGAAGGCGGCGTCCGGGATGTGGCCGCGGTAGTAGGTGGCGCGGGCCTCGGCGTGCAGGACGGCGACGGCGTCGAGGTCGTCGGAGGTCGCCCGGCGGATGTGAACAGTGGTGTCGATCATGCTTCCTCACGACGCGGAGGCGCCGGACACGGTTCCGGGCCCGCCGGCCTCGCCGCGGCTGCCGCGCCGCCGCCAGGGCACGGTCGAGCCCGGCATGATCGGCAAGACACCGCCTAGGACGCCCTGCGGTACTGCCCCGGGGCCACTCCGTACTCCCGCTTGAAGGCCTTGGCGAAGGCGAACTCCGAGGAGTATCCCGAGCGTCGGGCCACGGTCCGCAGCGGCAGGTCGTCGGTGCGCAGCAGCCTGCCGGCGGTGGTCATCCGCCACCAGGTGAGGTAGGCGAGAGGCGGCCGGCCCACCAGGGCGGTGAAGCGGCGGGCGAAGGCGGCGCGGGACAGGCCGCCGAGCGCGCCGAGTTCCTCCACCGTCCAGGCCCTGGCGGGCTCGCCGTGCAGGGCGCGCAGCGCGGCGGCGACGGCCGGGTCGGCGAGGGCGGCGGACCAGCCGGTGGAGCGGTCGGCGCGTTCGGTCAGCCACCAGGTGCGCAGCAGGTACAGCAGCAGGGTGTCGAGGAGCGCGGGCACGATCGCGTCGGATCCGGGCTGGGGCTCGGCGAGTTCGGCACCGAGCAGGTCGACGGCGGCCCGCAGCCGGGGATGGGCGCCGACGCGGGCGGGGATGTGGACGTACGGGGGCAGCTCGGTGAGCAGCGGGTGGGCGCGGGCCCGGCTCAACTGGTAGGCGCCGCACAGCAGCAGGGTCTCCTCGGCGCCGACGGGCCCGCGGTCGGGCGCGGTGGGCCAGGAGCCGTCGGGCGCGGGGACGGCGTCGACGAGCGGGGTGCCGGGGCGGTCGGCGAGGCCGTGTCCGGTGCCGTGGGCGAGCAGGACGACGTCGCCGGGCCCGAGCCGTACCGGGGCCGCGTCACCGGGAGGCAGCAGCCAGGCGGTGCCCTGGAGGACGACGTGGAAGCCGGCGCCCTTGCTGGGCGGGAAGCGGAGGCCCCAGGGCGCGAACCTGACCGTGCGGGAGGAGTGCGGGCGGCCGGTGCGCATGGCGGCGATGGCATCGCTCAGTACGTCCATGCCCGGCACCGTACCGCGCGAGACGAACGGACATGTCCGGGAGCCGGGTGGACATGGATCGTCTCGCCGTCCGGCTCCTACGGTCGAGGGCATGGGAAACGACATGACGACAAGGGCGGTTCTGTTCCACGAGCTCGGCGGTCCCGAGGTGCTGACCGTCGAGGAGATCGCGCTGCCGGCGCCCGCGGCGGGCGAGGTGCGGGTGCGGGTCGAGGCGCTCGGCCTCAACCGGGCCGAGGCGCTGTTCCGTGCGGGCACGTACTACTACCAGGCCACGCTGCCCGGCTCGCGGCTCGGTTACGAGGCGGCGGGTGTGGTCGAGGAAGTCGGCGAGGGCGTCACGGCGTACGCGCCGGGCGACGCGGTCCTCGCGGCGGCCAACTTCGACTTCGGCGTGCACGGCGTCCACGCGGAGCGGGTGGTGCTGCCGCAGGAGTATCTGGTGCCGCGGCCCGCGGAGGTGGACGCGGCGGCCGGGGCGGCGGCCTGGCTCACGTACGCGACGGCGTACGGCGGCATGGTGGAGGCGGGCGGGCTGCGCCCCGGCGGCCATGTGGTGATCACCGCCGCGTCCAGCGGGGTCGGCACGGCCGCGATCCAGACCGCGCTGCGGATCGGCGCGGTGCCGATCGCCGCCACCCGCGGGAGCGCGAAGCGCGAGCGGCTGCTCGGCCTCGGCGCGCCGTACGTGATCGCGACCGACGAGGAGGACCTGGTCGGCGAGGTGCGGCGGATCACCGGCGGCCGGGGCGCCGACGTCGTCTTCGACCCGGTCGGCGGCCCCGGCTTCGCCCGGCTCGGCGGGGCGCTGCGCCCGGAGGGCACGGCGGTGCTGTACGGCTGGCTCGACCACCGGCCGGCCGAGATGCCGATGCAGTGGCCGCTGACCGTGCGCGGTTACGCCAACGGCGCGGTGGTGCGCACGGCCGAGGGGCGCGCCCGGATGGCCGGCTTCATCGGCTCCGGACTGCGCGACGGCTCGCTCGCGCCGGTGATCGCCGAGACCTTCGAGGGTCTGGAGTCGCTGCCCGACGCCCATCGGCTGATGGAGTCCGGCACCCATACGGGCAAGATCGTCGTACGGGTGTGACGCCCGGGACCGGTCAGGCGCCTTCGTCCTCGTCCCGCAGCTCCGGCGGCAGCAGGTGCGGTGGCGTCGACTGGTAGGCGACCGGGCGCAGCCAGCGTTCGATCGCGGTGGCGCCCACCGAGGTGAAGGGCGAGGTGGTGGCCGGGTAGGGGCCGCCGTGGTGCTGGGCTTCGGCGACGGCGACGCCGGTGGGCCAGCCGTTGACGAGCACGCGCCCGGCGAGTGGGGTGAGTTCGGCGAGCAGGGACGCGGCGTCGGGGTCCTCGTCGGCCATCTGGAGGGTGGCGGTGAGGTTGCCGGGGAGCAGGCCGAGGACGGCGCTGACCTGCTCGCGCGAGCTGTAGCGGGCGACGACGGTGACCGGGCCGAAGCACTCCTCAAGCAGGGCGGCGTGGCCGTCGCCGGCCAGCAGGGCGGCGTCGACGGCGAGGACGCCGGCGCCGACCGTGTGCTCGCCGCCGGCGCCCGGCGTGACGGGCGTGGTCACGCCGGGCAGCGCGGCCCGTTCGCGTACGCCGTCGAGGAAGGCGCCGGCCATGCGGTGGTCGAGCATCACTCCGGGCTCGGTGTCGCTGACGGCGTCCGTCAGGGCGGCCACGAAGCGGTCGCCCGCCGCTCCGGCCGGCGCGAGCACGAAGCCGGGCTTGGTGCAGAACTGGCCCTGTCCGAGCGTCATGGAGGCGGCGAGTCCGGCGCCGATCTCCGCGGCCCGTTCCTCGGCGGCGGCCTCGGTGACCACCACCGGGTTGAGCGAGCCGAGTTCGCCGTGGAAGGGGATCGGTACGGGCCGGCCGGCGGCGGCGTCGAAGAGCGCCCGGCCGCCGCGTACGGAACCGGTGAAGCCGGCGGCGGCGACCAGCGGGTGGCGGATCAGTTCCAGGCCCGCGTCGAAGCCGTGCACGAGCGTGACGACGTCCTCGGGAAGGCCGGCCTCGCGGGCGGCGCGGCGCAGCAGGGCGACGCAGAGTTCGGAGGTGGCCGGGTGGTCGGGATGCGCCTTGATCACGACGGGGCAGCCGGCGGCGAGCGCGCTCGCGGTGTCGCCGCCGGGGACGGAGAAGGCGAGCGGGAAGTTGGAGGCGGCGTAGACGGCGACGACGCCGAGCGGGATCTTCATGCGCCGCAGGTCGGGCGTGGGCGGTGTGGTGGTCGGATCGGCGCGGGAGATCCGTACGTCCAGGAAGGCGCCCTCGTCGGCGATGTCCGCGAAGAAGCGCAACTGGGCGGTGGTGCGGGCGAGTTCGCCGGTGAGCCGGACCGGGCCGAGCGCGGTCTCGGCGTCGGCGGCCTCGACCACGTGGTCGCGGGCCCGGTCGATCGCCTCGGCCGCGGTGCGCAGCAGCAGGGCGCGGGCGGTGCGGTCGGCGAGCGCGGCGCGGGCGGCGTGCGCGGCCCGTACCGCGCGGTCGATCTCCTCGGCCGAGGCCTCCACCGCGACCTGCTCGCGCGGCTTCCCCGTCCGGGGGTCCACACTCCACACTGGTTCTGCTGCCACGGCACGCCCCTCGCCCACGTCGTTCGCTATTCTGAACGCGGTCCCTGTAGGTGAATCCGACATCGGGACTCTAGGGACGGCCGAGCCGTCTCCACAAGGGGCTTCGGGAACAGAGGGGGCGAGGGCGCATGCCGGCCAACGACGCGGGTGGGGCGCAGGTCAAGTCCGCCGTGCGGACCGTGGAACTGCTGGAGTACTTCGCCGGACGGCCCGGCATGCACTCGCTGGCCGCCGTCCAGGAGGCCGTCGGCTATCCCAAGTCCAGCCTCTACATGCTGCTGCGCACCCTCGTCGAGCTCGGCTGGGTGGAGACCGACGCGACCGGCACCCGGTACGGGATCGGCGTGCGCGCGCTGCTCGTCGGCACCTCCTACATCGACGGCGACGAGGTCGTGGCCGCCGCCCGGCCCACCTTGGACCGGCTCTCCGACGACACCACCGAGACCATCCACCTGGCCCGGCTCGACGGCACCAACGTGGTCTATCTGGCGACCCGCCAGTCCCAGCACTACCTGCGGCCGTTCACCCGCGTCGGCCGCCGGCTGCCCGCGCACTCCACCTCCCTCGGCAAGGCGCTGCTCGCCACCCACAGCGACGAGCAGGTCCGCAAGCTGCTCCCGGAGACGCTGCCCGCGCTCACCGAGCACACCGTCACCGACCGCGAGCGGCTGATCGAGGAGCTGCGCGTCATCCGCGAGCAGGGCTACGCCGTGGACCGCGAGGAGAACACCCTCGGCCTGCGCTGCTTCGGCATCGCCATTCCCTACCGGACGCCGGCGCGCGACGCGATCAGCTGCTCGGTGCCGGTGGCCCGGCTGACCCCGGCGCACGAACAGCTCATCAAGGACGCGCTGTTCGACGCCCGCGACCGCCTCGCCCTGGCGACCCGCCGCCTCTGACCGCGGCCTCTGATCCGCGGCCTCTGATCCGCGGCCTCTGACCTGCGGCCACCGACCGCGGCCTACGACGCGGCCTCGGATCCACGGCCCGGGGCCGAGCCGGATCCGAGCCGCCGCCGTCCCCACCGGCCCCGCCGCCTCCGGGGCGCGCGGCGCCGTTCCCGCTGCTCCTTCCGGGCAGGCCGTCTCCGCCGCGCGGCGGAGGCGGTTCGCCGTACGGCAGGACGCGCGGGACCGGGCCCGGACGGGACGGTGGACGCATGACGACACCGACCCTTCCCGCCCCGGCCACGGCGCCCGCCGCTCCCGTCAGCCCGCTCCGCCGGACGCTGCGGGCGCTGGCCATGCTCGCCTGCCTCCCCTACATCGTCCTCAAGATCGCCTGGGTGGCCGGCAGCACGGCCGGCATCCCCGAGGGCAGCGTGCTGCTCGACCACCCGACGGCGACGGCCGTCGCCAACGGGATCTCGGTGATCGCCGACGCGATCGTCGTCCTGCTCGCCCTGCTCCTCACCCGGCCGTGGGGCCTGCGGGTCCGGGCCTGGCTGCTGCTCGTCCCGGTGTGGGCGGCGACCGGGCTGATCGCCCCGATCATGGCCGGCTATCCGGCCCAGCTCGTGGTGGCCCTCCTCGTCCCGTCCCGCACCGGCCCGGCCGTCGCGCCCGTGCCGGACTTCCTCGACCCCTGGGTCTTCCCCGTCGTCTACGGCGGCTTCATCGTCCAGGGCCTGAGCCTGGGAACGCTCTTCGTCCTCTACTCCCGGGACCGCTGGGGCCGCGTCCGGGCCGGCCGGCTCGGCGAACTGCCCGCCGCCGTGAGCGGCGCCGGCGTGCGCGCCTGCACGGTCGCGGCCGCCGCGCTCGCCCTCGCGCCCGCCGGCCTGCACGTCCTGTGGGCCTGCGGGATGACCGGCGGTCTCGCCCCCGACTACGCCGACGGTTACGACTCCGACCAGGCGGTCGTCGACGTCGTCCGCGCCTTCTTCCTGGTCGTCGCCGGCCTCGCCGGTCTCGCGCTCGCCCTGCGGCGCCCGGCCGGCCTGCGGGTGCGCACCGCGACGGCCACGGCCTGGGTGGCCTCGGGGGCGGCCGGCTGCTGGGGCGCGTACATGACGCTGGTCGCGCTGATGCCGCAGACCGACGGCGGGAAAGAGCCCACCTTGGTGATGGCCGGCACCTACGCTGTCGAAATGATCATCGGATTCCTGCTGGCCGGCTGCCTGGCCGTCATCCTGAACCGGCGGAGCCGCACCGCATGAGACTCCTCGGCACGGCCCTGTTCGGGCAGCGGGCCAGGCGGCGCTGGATCCATCTGATCGTCGGCGGCGCCCTGTTCATGCCGTACTGGCTGGTCGGCACCGTGGCCCTCGGCCCCTTCGCCGGGTCCGGGAACATCTTCACCGGCGGCCTCGGCTTCCAGCTCGGGGCGTACGGGGTCGGGCTGCCGCTCGCCGCGGTCACGGCGCTCTTCCCGCTGACCCGGCCGATGTCGGTGGCGGCGGCGCGGGCCCTGTGCGGGGTGGCGCCGGAGCGGTTCGCGGACGGGCCCGCCCGGGGCGGGGACGCGAGGGCGCGAACGGCCGGCTGGTTCACCCTGCATCTCGGAGTGGGCGCGCTGGTCAGCGGCGCGACGCTGGCACTGCCGCCGTTCGCGCTGGCCGTGGCGGCGCTGCCGTTCTCGGCGGGGCTGCGGTCCTCGGAGATCGGCCGCTTCTGGCACCTGGACCGGCCGTGGCTCGCCTGGGCCGGGCTGCCCGTCGGCCTCGCCCTGCTGCTCGCCCTCGCGGGCGCGGCGGCCGCCGCCGGCGCACTGCTCGCCCGCCAGGCACCCCGGCTGCTCGGCCCGAGCCCGGCCGACCGGCTGGCGGCGGCGGAACGGCGGGCCGCGGAGCTGGCCGTGCGCAACCGGCTGGCCCGCGAACTGCACGACTCGGTGGGACACGCGCTCAGCGCGGTGACGCTGCAGGCGGGCGCCGCCCGCCGGGTCCTCGACTCCGGCGCGGCCGACCTCGGCTTCGTACGGGACGCACTCGCCGCGATCGAGGACACCACGCGGCGCACGGTCGGCGAACTCGACGCGGTGCTCGGCCTGTTGCGGCGCGGCGAGGACGACGGCGAGCTCGCGGCGCCCGGTCTGGACGCGCTCGACGCGCTGGTGCGCGGCGCCGGGCCGCGGGTGGCGCTGACGGTCGAGGGCGACACCGCGGCGCTGCCGGAGGCGGTGTCGCGCGAGGCGTACCGGATCGTGCAGGAAGGGCTCACCAACGCCGCCCGGTACGCGCGCGGCGAGACGGTGACGGCGCGGATCGCGCTGTCGGAGGACGGAGTGGAGATCACCATGGAGAATCCGCTGCCCGGCACGCCGCCGGTGGCCCGCCCGGACGGCGGGCGCGGCCTGCGCGGCGTCGCCGAACGGGCCCGTCTGCTCGGCGGCAGCGCCCAGGCGGGGCCGGTGGACGGCCGCTGGCTGCTCGCCGCCCGGCTGCCGGCCGGAGGAGGCCGATGACGATCCGGGTGGTGCTCGCGGACGACGAGCGGATGGTGCGGACGGCGCTGCGGGTGATCCTGGACGCGGAGCCGGACCTGGAGGTGGTCGGCGAGGCGTCGACCGGCGCCGAGGCGGTGTCGGTGGTGCGCGAGCTGCGGCCCGACGTGGTCCTGATGGACGTCCGGATGCCGGAGATCGACGGCATCCAGGCCACCCGGCGGATCCTGGCCGGCCCCGACGGGCCCCGGGTCGTGGTGGTCACCACCTTCGAGAACGACGCCTATGTGTACGACGCGCTGCGGGCGGGCGCGGCCGGCTTCCTGCTCAAGCGGGCATCGCCGGAGGAGCTGGTGGGCGCGGTCCGGCTGGTGGCCCGCAGCGACTCGCTCCTGTATCCGGCCGCCGTCCGCGGCCTCGCCGCCGAGCACGCCCGCCTGAGCCCGGCGGCGGCCCCGGTGTGGGCGGCCCGCCTGACCGAGCGGGAGGCGGAGGTGCTGCGCCGGATGGCGAAGGGCCTGACGAACGCGGAGATCGCGGCCGGCCTGGGAGTCGGCCCCGCGACGGTGAAGACCCATGTGGCCGCGGTGCTGGCGAAGACCGGCGCCCGGGACCGTACGCAGGCGGTGATCGCGGCGTACGAGACGGGCTTCATCCGGCCGGCGTGACCCGGCCGGCCCGGCGCCACATGAAGGTTCGCTGAGAAACCGGACCTTTCCGGAACGACGGTCGCCGGTTCGTTCGTCCCGCATATGGGATGAACAAGACGATCAGGCGCGCCTCGGTCTTCACGCTGCTCCTGGTCCTGGCCCTGCTGGGCCGGGCCACCTGGGTGCAGGCGTACGAAGGCAAGGCCCTCGCGAACGACAAGACCAACCGGCGGAAGATCATCGCGCAGTACGCGCAGCCGCTCGGGAACATCGTCGTGGCCGGCTCGCCGGTCACCGGCTCGAAGGAGACGAAGGGCGGCGACCTCGCGTACAAACGCGACTACACCGACGGCGCGCTGTACGCGGCCGTCACCGGCTACAGCTCGCAGGCCTACGGCGCGACGCAGCTGGAGGGCATCTACTCCGGGGTCCTGGACGGCACCGACACCCGGCTGAAGAACCCGGTCGACGCGGTCACCGGCAAGCAGGCGAAGCCGGGCGCCGTCGTGACGACGATCGACCCGGCCGTCCAGAAGGCCGGCTACCGGGCCCTCGGGAACAAGAAGGGTGCCGCCGTCGCGATCGACCCGAAGACCGGCCGCGTCCTCGGCATGGTGTCGACGCCCTCGTACGACCCGTCGAAGATCGCCGGCGTGAGCGACGGCGACGTCTGGAAGCAGCTCACCGAGGACGAGGACAAGCCGCTGGTCAACCGGGCGCTGCGGCAGCCGCTGCCGCCCGGCTCGACGTTCAAGCTGGTTGTCGCGGCGGCGGCCCTGGAGGACGGCCTGTACGACTCCGTGGACACCGCGACCCGGAGCCCCGACCCGTACACGCTGCCCGGCACCCGGACCGTGCTCAGGAACGAGAACGCCTCCGCTCCCTGCGAGAACGCCACCCTCCGCACCGCGCTGCGCTACTCCTGCAACAACGTCTTCGCGAAGCTGGCCGTCGACCTCGGCCAGGACAAGGTGAAGGCGATGGCCGACCGGTTCGGTTTCGACGACAAGGAGCTGGACGTGCCGGTCCGGGCGTACGCGAGCGTGTACCCGTCCGGCATGGACAAGGCGCAGACGGCGCTGACCGGCATCGGCCAGTTCGACGTGACGGCCACGCCGCTGCAGATGGCCATGGTGTCGGCGGCCATCGCCAACGACGGCCTGCTGGCGAGCCCGCACATGGTGTCCCAGGTCGTCGACTCCGACGGCGACGCGCTGCAGACGTACGAGGACGGCGACACCCGGCGGATCGTCTCCTCCCGGACGGCGGAGCAGCTGCGCAGCGCCATGCGGACGGTGGTCGAGGAGGGCACCGGCACGAACGCGGCGATCGGCGGCAAGGAGGTCGGCGGCAAGACGGGAACCGCCCAGCACGGCGAGAACAACAGCAAGACGCCGTACGCCTGGTTCACCTCCTACGCGAAGGACCCGGCGACCGGCAAGGAGGTGGCCGTGGCGGTGATGATCGAGGACTCGGGCGCGGCGCGCTCCGAGGTGAGCGGCAACGGGCTCGCGGCGCCGGTGGCGCAGAAGATGATGAAGGCCGCGCTGAAGTGACGTGCGGAGGGGGCCGGTTGGTCCCCGGCCCCCTCCGCACGGTATGCATGGCACATGTTTTCGACCGTGCGCCTGCCCCGTTCCCTTTCCGGCTGGACCATGGCCGTCTTCGGCGTGCTCGCCGCGGTCCTCGGCGTGGTGGGACTGGTGTCGCCGGACGCGATGATCCGGCTGATGGGTCTGGCGCCGGCGCCGGAGGCGGGCCGCGCGGACGGTGACCACACGCTGCTGTTCCTGACGGCCTCCTCCATGGCGGCCCTCAACATGGGCGTCTACTACGTCTTCGCGGCCCTGGCCGACTGGAAGCCCTTCTTCCGCTGGACGGTGCCCTTCCGGCTGCTGACCTGCACCGTCTTCACGCTCGCCGTCGTCAGTGGCCGCGCGCCGTCCGGCTTCCTCGGCGTGGGCCTCTGGGAGGGCGTGGGCGCCCTGGTGACGGGCGCGGCGCTGCGCGTCGAAGCGCGACGGGCGGCCCGGGTCAGCGCGTGAGCAGCGCTGCCGTCACCGTGGCCAGATAGGCGCCGTCGGTCGGCAGGAAACCCGGGACGGCGTGCGCCAGCTGGGCGTGGCCGACGTAGCTGGTGTAGGCGAGGACGCCGCGGCGGCGGGCCTCGGCCGGCGGGTGGCCGAGCAGTTCGAAGAGGTGGGCGAGATAGCCGACCCGGCGCTCGGTGACGCGGGCGAGCGCCGCCGCGACCTCGGGACGGTCGCCCGCGGCGAGCAGCCGCACCTCCAGAGGATCCTCGGCGGCGGAGGCGGTCGCGGCGCGCAGCAACGCGACGAGGCGTGCCTCGGGATCGGGCTCGGCGGCCTCCATGGCGGTGATGATCCGCTCGGTGGACAGTTCCTCCCAGCGCGCCAGGGCCGCCGCGACGAGCGCGTCCCGGTTGGCGAAGTGCCAGTAGAAGCTGCCCTTGGTGGTGCCCAGGCGGGCGGCGAGGGGCTCCACGGCGACGCCTGGGAGTCCGCGTTCGCCGAGGGCGGCGAGGGCGGCGTCCGCCCAGTCGTCGGCGGTGAGGCGCCCGCGGGTGCGCCGTTCCTTGGGGGCGGGGGTCTCGCGCATGTTTCCGTACGGTACCGTACGGTCGGAACATACGCTCCCGTATGGAGGTGCGGTTATGCGTCGCACGCGCACGGTTCGCAACGTCCACCAGAGAATCGTCCAGGCACCCGCGGAGACGGTCGGCGCCCTCGTCGACCGGCTCGCCGCGCCGGACGACCCGCTGTTCCCCACCCCGGTCTGGCCCGCGATGGTGCTCGACCGCCCGCTCGGCGTCGGCGCCGACGGCGGCCACGGCCCGGTGCGCTACCGGGTCACCGCCCACGAGCCCGGCCGGTCGGTCCGCTTCGACACGACCGCCGACCGGCCCGGCACGGGCTACCACCGCTTCGACGTCGAACCCCTCGGCCCGGACCGCTGCCGCCTCTCGCACGTCCTCGAAGTCACCCTGGGCATGCGCGCGTTCGCCCTGTTCAAGCTGGCGATCGAGCCCGTGCACGACACGATGCTCGAGGAGGCCTTCGACAACGCCGAGCGGGCCGCCCTCGGCGCGCTGCCGCACCCGCCGGCCCGGCGGTCCCGGCGCGCGCTGCTGCTCAACCGGCTGCGCTGGCCCCGGCCGGCCGCGGTGCCGGTCCCGGACGGCGCCGCACTGCTGCACGGCGCCTTCGCACGGCCCGACTTCACCGACGCCTGGCGCATGCCGCTCACACCCGGCATGCCGCGCGACCCGCGGGCCTGGCGGCACGTCCTGCCCTTCGCCGAGCTCGGCGCCGACGGCGCCGAGGTGATGCTCGGCAAGGACGCGTCCCACCTGGACTTCCGGGCCTCGCTGGTGACCGACGACAACGGCGTGACGCTGGCGACGACGGTACGGCTCCACAACGCGCGCGGCCGCCTCTACTTCGCGGTGGTGCGCCACCTGCACCCGTTCGTGGTCCGCCGGATGCTGCGCCGGGCCCACCGCCGTCTCGCGTTCTCGACCCCACCGGCCGGCGAACGGAACGCCACGGCCACCGTCTGGGGAGCGTCTTGTCGATCGGACCGAGCCCTGCATGATCGACGAGACGTGCTCTAGGGCATCCGCCCGATCCGGACGGGCCACCTCAGACGCCAGCCTGCTGTCATGCGCCTGTCTCTCTATCTGACCGCCGTCCTCGTGTCCGGCTTCGGCACGACGGCGATGTGGCTCGTCTCCGGGATCTGGGTCAAGTCCCTCACCGGCTCCGACAGTCTGGCCGCCCTCACCGCCTTCGCCCTGTGGGCGCCCGCCCTGCTCGGGCCGGTGCTCGGCGCCCTCGTCGACCGGGTGCGCCGGCGCCCGCTGCTCGTGGCGGCGAACCTGGCCCTGGCGGCGCTGCTTCCGCTGCTGCTCCTGGTGGACCGGGCGGACCGGGTGTGGCTGCTGTTCGCCGTCCTCGTCGTCTACGGGGCACAGGGCGCGGTGCACGACGCCGCGGAGTCGGCGCTCGCCGCCGGCTCGCTCGACCAGGAGCGGCTGGGCGACCTCAACGGGCTGCGGATGACCGCCGGCGAGGCCGTGAAGCTGGTCGCCCCGCTCGTGGCGGCGGGGCTCTTCGCCCGGTACGGCGGCGGCACGGTGGCGCTGCTCGACGCGGGCACCTTCGTGGTGGCGGCGGGGATGTTCGCGCTGCTCCGGGTGCGGGAGGAACGGCCCGTGCCGGGTGCGCGTCCCCTGGTCGCCGACGGCGCCCGGCTGCTGTGGGAGTCGCCGGTGCTGCGGCCGCTGGTCGTCGCGGGCGGCTTCACGATGCTGCTCGCGGGGCTCAACGGGGCCGCGGTCTACGCGGTGGTGGACCGGGGCCTCGGGCACTCCCCCGCGTACGCCGGTGTGCTGTACGCGGCGCAGGGCGCGGGGTCCGTGGCGGCCGGGCTGTCGGCGGGCCCGCTGCTGCGCCGGATGCCGGAGCGGGGGCTCGCGGCTGTGGGGCTCGGCCTGTTCGCCCTCGGGGCCGCGGCCAGGGCGCTGCCGTACGACGCGGTGGCCCTGGGGGCGAGCGCGCTCGTCGGGGCGGGCCTGCCGTGGGTGCTGATCGCCACGATGACGGCCGTGCAGCGGCAGGTCCCCGCGGCGGCGGTGGGGCGGGCGGCCGGCACCGCCCACACGCTGGTCTTCGTGCCGAACGCGGTGGCGCTCGCGCTGGGCGCGGGGCTGATGGCCGTGGTGGACGTCCGGGTGCTGCTGCCGGTGCTCGGCGTCGCGGGGGCGGCCGGCGCGGCCGCTCTCGCCGCCGCGCGTCCCCGGCTCAGCGAAGCGACCTGAGGCCCTCCCGTACGGCGGCCAGATCGGCGTCCGAGGCCAGCCCCGCGTGATAGAGCCGGAGTTCGGTGGCTCCCTCGTCCGCCGCCCGCCTCGCGTCCGCGGCCAGGGTGTGCGGGGAGCCGCCCAGGCCGGTGACGACGGGGAGGTTGACGGCGAGGACGGTCTCGGGGCGGGCGTGGGCCGCGAAGGCGGCCAGGCCGGCGGCCGGGGTCACCACGCCGTCGGCGACGGCGAGGACGTGCGCCGGGTCGGTGCCGGCGTCGGCCCCGCAGCGGTACGGCACCGGGTCGGCGTGCAGCAGGATCCGGAAGCCGGGCGGGGCGGCGTCCCGTACCGCGGCGACGGCGGCCTCCTGCAGGGCGCGGGCGGCCGCCAGGCGCCAGGCGAGGGCCGCGCCGGCGAGCCCGGGCCGCAGGGCGCCGGCCGTCTCGCCGCGCCAGACCGGCTCCAGGGCGACCCGGACCGCGGCCGCGAGCTCGTCCGGGTCGGCGCCGTGCCGGCCGTAGCCCGCGCGGCAGGACGGGCAGAAGCAGAGCGACATCAGGTACTGGCCGGTGTCGTCGAGCCGGACGCCGGCGGTCTTGTCGTGGGCGTGCAGATGCGCGAGGCCGTACCAGCCGCAGGACTCCAGCTCGGTGCCGGCAGCGCCCGGCCGCACCGCCGCCTCGGCCGCCAGGTCGACCAGGAGGGCGCGGACGGCGTCCTGTCCGACGCACGGCGCCCACGGGTAGCGGTCGCCGTGCGCGTTGACGACGGAGGTCGCCGGATGCTCGGCGCCGAGCCGTGAGTTGTGCGCGAGGACCACCCAGCTGTGCACGTCGAGGCCGGCGCCGGCCAGAGCGTCGGCCGCCTGGCCGTACGCGTCGCCCGGCGCCCAGTCGCCCGCCGGGTACGGGCGCAGCGGCCGGCCGCGCCAGCGGTGCGGGTCCGGCGGGTAGAGGGTCGCCGCGTGGGTGGCGGTGACGATCCGGTGGCGGGGATGGCGGGGCGTGAGGGCCCGGGTGGAGTGGTAGGCGGAGGCGAGGGTGATCCGGTCGAGGCCGAGGTCCGCGAGGCGGGCGGGTGCGTCCGGGTCGCCGTTGACGTCCCACGGGTAGAGGAAGGCGCCGGCCCTCATCGGGTGCCCTCCGCTCATCGGGTGCCCTCCGCGAGCGCCGCCCGGCCGCGCTCGATGATGCGCGCGAGTTCCTCGACGTGCTCCGGGCGCGGCTCGCTGAGCGGCGGGCGGACCTCACCGACGTCGAGGCCGGTCATCCGCACCGCCGCCTTGACGAGGGAGACCGCGTAGCCGAGGCCCTGGGAGCGCAGCTCGACCAGCGGGCGGTAGAAGGCGTCGATGAGCCGGTGCGCGGTCGCGTCGTCGCCGGTGGCCAGCGCGCGGTGGAAGGCGAGGGCGAGGTCGGGCGCGAAGCAGAAGACGGCGGAGGAGTAGAGCGTGACGCCGATGCCGCGGTAGGCGAGGCCGGTGAGTTCGGCCGTGGGCAGGCCGTTGAAGTAGCGCAGGTCGAGTCCCGCTGTGCGGACGGCGCTGACGATCCGCTGCATGAGGTCGAGGTCGCCGTGGCCGTCCTTGAGGCCGATGACGCCGGGCGTGCGGGCGAGGGCGACGGCGGTCTCGGGCGTGAGGATCGCGTTGTCGCGCTGGTAGACGATGACGTCGAGCGAGGTGGCGGCGGCGAGTTCGGTGTAGTGGCGCAGCAGGCCGGCCTGGTCGGCGACGACGAGGTAGGGCGGCATGGCGAGCAGGCCGTCGGCGCCGGCCTCCTCGGCGAGCCGGGCGTAGCGGACGGCGAGGGCGGTGCCGTAGCCGGCGCCGGCGAGGACGGGGACGCGGCCGGCGGCCTCGGTGACGGCGGCGGCGACGCAGTCG
Source organism: Streptomyces sp. NPDC053493 (assembly GCF_044544825.1). NCBI lineage: Bacteria > Bacillati > Actinomycetota > Actinomycetes > Kitasatosporales > Streptomycetaceae > Streptomyces > Streptomyces sp. NPDC053493. The sequence goes on along the minus strand of NZ_JBITXS010000007.1, from coordinate 272,059 downwards.
CGGAACTCCTCGGGCGTGAGCGCGTGGAACTCGCCGGTGCCGCAGCAGGCGAAGACCGCGCCCGCGCCCGCGTCGATCCCGGCGCGCACGTGGGCCCGGAAGGTGTCGGGATCGACGCCGCCGTCCGGCGCGAAGGCGGTGACGGGGAAGAAGAGCAGGCCGTCGAGCCGGTCGGCGAGCGGGGGTGTGGTCACGGGCACTCCCTGTCGTACAAGATTCTGACTACTGTCCATATTCTTGAACGATCTCACGCTAGGGCAGCTCCGAAGGACCGGTCAAGAAGCGAAATCCCTTTGCGGCGCGCGTTCTTGACGCTGCGAGAGACCGATGCTTAGCGTGAAGCGCGCATCCATGTGTGTGAATACGGTCTACGGACGGAGACGCCTCCTTGAATCCCGCACCCCGAACCGTCCTGCTCACCGGCGCCGCCGGCGGCATCGGCACCCTGATGCGGGAGCGGCTGCCCGCCTACGGCTACGCCCTCCGCCCGCTCGACCGGCTCCCGGTCCCCGGGGCGCCCGGCGCGATCGTCGCCGACCTCGCCGACCGAGCGGCGCTGCGCGAGGCCGTACGGGGCGTGGACGCGGTCGTCCACCTCGCCGGCATCTCCATGGAGGCAGAGTTCGACCAGATCCTGGCCGCCAACATCGTCGGACTCCAGCACCTCTACGAGGCGGTGCGCGAGGAGGGCGTGCCCCGGGTCGTCTTCGCCTCCAGCAACCACGCCGTCGGCTTCACCGCCCGGCCGCGCCCCGGCGAGCCGCTTCTGCCGGTCGGCACGCCGCACCGGCCCGACACCTACTACGGGCTGTCCAAGGCCTTCGGCGAGGACCTGGCGCAGTTCTACTGGGACCGGCACGGCGTCGAGACCGTCTCGGTGCGGATCGGCTCCTGCTTCCCCGAGCCCACCTCGGTGCGGATGCTCTCGATCTGGCTGAGCCCCGCCGACTGCGCCCGGCTGCTGCACGCGGCGCTCACCGCACCCGAGGTCGGGCACACGGTGGTGTACGGCTCCTCCGCCAACACCCGGGAGTGGTGGGACCTCTCGTCGGCGCGGGCGCTCGGCTACGAGCCGAAGGACGACTCCGAGGTGTTCGCCGAGCGGCTGATCGCGGAGAAGGGCCTGCCGGCCCCGGGCAGCGCGGACGACGTCTATCTGGGCGGCCACTTCTGCGTGGACCCGCCGCGCTGGCCGCACTGAGCGGACGGACGGCGGGAGGACCTCCGCGGGCGGACCGCGGGAGGGACCTCCGCGGGCGGACCCGCGGCAGGACGGCGGGCGGGCGGCGGGAGGAAGCACAGGGCCCGGCCGGACAATGCGGGGGAGCCGGCCGGGGCCCGGGTCGACGCATGCGACGCATGAGGCACGCGGACGGAACGACGATATGTTCCGGTCAAGATCGTCGCGAGCCGGGGAACGCGGCAACTGTCCGCAAAGCGCGCCCGTTTACGGCGCCGCGCGGCCGCCCGGCCCGGCTCAGCCCCGCAGCGTGCGGGACGGCGACTCGCCGAACCGGGCCCGGTACTGCGCCGCGAACCGGCCCGGGTGGGTGAAGCCCCAGCGCCACGCCACGTCCCCGACGCTCAGCCCGTCCGGGTCGCCCGCCCGCAGCTCCTCGTGGACCCGCTCCAGGCGCACCTCGCGCACGTACGCCATCGGTGACATCCCCACGTACTGCCGGAAGGACTCCTGCAGGCGGCGCACGCTCACCCGGGCGAGGGCGGCCAGCTCGGTGCTGGTGAAGGGATGCTCGGGGCGGGCCCGCACGGCGTCCATCGCGCGCTTGACCGGCGCGGGCCTGGCCGGTCCGCCCGGGTGCGCCAGCTCCTCCCGCCACGGGTGGTGGGCGGCGAGCAGCAGCCCGTTGAGCAGCGCCTCCTGGAGCGGGCGCGCGACGAGCTCGTGCGTGGCGAGACCGTCGCCGGTGAGCGCGCCGTACGCCACCTGCCGGGCGAAGGTCACCCAGCTCAGGCCCGGTCCGCGGGTGATGTCGAAGGCCCCGCCGAAGGCCAGCCGGCGGCCCGGCGGGCGGCCCAGGAGCTGTTCGAGCCGGTCCTGCAGCGCGGCCGCGTCGATCTTGACCGAAAGTGTGCGGCAGTCCCCGCTCCACCGGTCGAGGAAGGTGTCTCCGGCCGGGTCGAGCAGCACGGCCTCGTCGGCGGTGGCGCGCAGCCGGCCCGTGCCGCCGCCCTGCCGCAGCTCCATGGTGCCGCTCATCGGCGCGTTGACGTGGAACGCGCCCAGCTCGCCGAACCTCATCCGCACGTCCGTGCCGCAGCTCAGGTCGCCGATCATCAGCGGTCCGAGGCCGACGGTGTCGAAGCGCGCCGCGAAGGGACGCTCCCGCGCGTCGATGACGTCCAGGAAGTTGGCGTAGTACCGCGCGTCGATCTCCTCGCGCGCCGCGTCCACGTCCCCCGTACGGAAAGAACTCCCACTCCCACCCACGAGCGAAAGAATATTCATATGACGGACGTGACCGGGAACGGCAGGATGCCCGTCATGCCACCACCCCGGGGATTCGTCCACGAGCAGCGCCGCGACGGCACCGTCGTCGTCACCCACCACGGCCGCACCGCCGCCACCCTGCGCGGCGGCCGCGCGGAGAAGTTCCTCGCGGAGCTCGCCGCGGGGGACCCGCAGCTGGTCATGGCCCGCTGGACCGGGGCGTACCGGTTCGGCAACGAGCGGACCGCCCGCGACCACCCGCGTAACCGGACCGGCCGAACCGGACGAAGGTAAGGGAACGGCAAAGGTGTCTCGTTCGTTAGCCCGGTCATGACCGCTATGACCCCCGGCTCGAACATCCCTCTCACCGCCGCGCGCGTGGCGGTGGACGTGGCCGCTCCCGTGCGGCTCGACGTCTCGGGCCTGCTGCTCGGCGCCAACGGCAAGGTGCGCTCCGACGACGACTTCATCTTCTACAACCAGCCGGCCGGCCCCGGCGTCACCTACCACTCCGGCGGCGGCACCACGCCGGACGCCATCCTCGTCGACACCACCGCCGTGCCGGCCGGCATCGAGAAGATCGTGGTGACGGCGAGCCCGGACGCCGCCGGCCAGACCTTCCAGGGCATCGAGCCCACCGCGACGCTGCGCGACGCGGACGACGGCAGCGTCCTCGCCACCTTCACGCCGCCGCGGCTGGCCGGCGAGACGGCCCTCGTGGTCATGGAGATCTATCTGCGCAACGGTGCCTGGAAGGCCCGCGCGGTGGGCCAGGGATACGCGAACGGCCTGGCCGGGATCGCGACCGACTTCGGCGTCAGCGTGGACGAGGAGCCGACGCCCGCGCCCGCCGCGGCCCCGGTGGCGGCTCCCGCGCCGCCCGCCGCTCCCCCGGCACCGGCCGCGCCTCCGGCGCCGCCCGCCGGCGGCGGGAAGATCAATCTGGACAAGGGCCGGGTCAGCCTCCAGAAGAACCAGACCGTCTCCCTGGTCAAGGGCGGCCGGCCGCTGCTCTCCCAGGTCAAGATGGGCCTCGGCTGGGAGCCCGCCTACCGCGGCAAGGACATCGACCTCGACGCCTCGGTCATCGCCTACGGCCCCCAGCGCAACCACATCGACAGCTGCTACTTCGGCAAGCTGTCCATCCTCAACGGCGCGATCAAGCACTCCGGCGACAACCTGACCGGCGAGGGCGCGGGCGACGACGAGGTCATCGTGGTCGACCTGGGCCGGCTGCCCGCCGACACCACCGGCCTGGTCTTCACCGTCAACTCATTCTCCGGCCAGAAGTTCACCGAGGTCGCCAAGGCCTACTGCCGGCTCATCGACGCCGCCAGCGGCGAGGAGCTGGTCCGCTTCGACCTGACCACGGCCGAGCCGCAGACGGGCGTGATGATGGCCAAGCTCATCAAGCAGTTCTCCGGCGAGTGGGAGATGACGGCGCTGGGCGAGTTCGTGAAGTCCCGGACGGTGCGGGGCATGGTGAAGCCCGCCGCCCAGGCCCTCTGAACGCCTCTCCGACAGGTCCGGGTCGGGCAGGTGCCGGGCCCGGCGGGTCCCGGGCCCGGCCGGTCTCGGGTCGGGTCGGGCAGGCCCCGGGTCCGGCGGGTCCCGGGAGCCGTCAGAACAGCGCGCTGTAGGCGTTGAGGGCCGGCTGGCCGCCGAGGTGGACGTAGAGCACGGTCGCGTCGGCGCCGATCTCGCCCCGGTCCACCAGGTCGACCAGGCCGGCCATCGACTTCCCCTCGTAGACCGGATCGGTGACCATGCCCTCGGTCCGGGCGGCCAGCCGCATCGCGTCCAGCGTGGCCTCGTCCGGGATGCCGTACACGCCCGCGTGATAGCGGTCGTCCAGCTCCACGTCGGCGTCGGAGAGCGGGCGCTCCACGCCGATGAGGGCGGCGGTGTTCCGGGCGATCCGGGTGATCTGCTCACGGGTCTCGGCCGGCTTCGCCGAGGCGTCGACCCCGATGACCCGCCGGGGCCTGCCGCCGTCCTCGGCGAGCGCGGCGAAGCCCGCGACCATGCCGGCCTGCGTCGAGCCGGTGACCGAGCAGACCACGACCGTGTCGAAGAAGACGCCGAGCTCCCGCTCCTGCTCGGCCACCTCGTACGCCCAGTTCGCGAAGCCGAGGCCGCCGAGCCGGTGGTCGGAGGCGCCCGCCGGGATCGCGTACGGCGTGCCGCCGCTCTCCTCGACCTCGCGCAGCGCCGCCTCCCAGCTCTCCTTGAAACCGATCCCGAAGCCGGCCCGCACCAGCCGCACATCGGCCCCCGCGAGCCGGCTGACCAGGATGTTGCCCACCTTGTCGTAGACCGCGTCGGGCCAGTCCACCCAGCTCTCCTGCACGAGCACGCAGCGCAGCCCCGCGTGGGCGGCGACGGCCGCGACCTGGCGGGTGTGGTTCGACTGCACCCCGCCGATCGACACCAGGGTGTCGCAGCCGCGCGCGAGCGCGTCCGCGACCAGGTACTCCAGCTTGCGCGTCTTGTTCCCGCCGTACGCGATCCCGGAGTTGCAGTCCTCCCGCTTGGCCCACAGCGACGCGCCGCCGAGGTGCGCGGTCAGCCGCCGCAGCGGATGCACGGGCGAGGGCCCGAAGAGCAGCGGGTATCGGTCGAAGTCGGCGATCGTCGGCATGCGCGCTCCCGGTGGTGAGAGATGACTTCCGAAGGGTCCTGCCGGCCGGGGCGGGTCCGCCCGTCCCGGCCGGCAGGAGCCCTCAGAAGTCGGTGGCCTCGTCCGCGAGTTCTTCCAGCGCCCGCCATATCTCGGTCGTCACCGCCACCGCGGCCTCCGTGTCGCCGGCCTCGCAGGCGTCGATGAGGCGGGCGTGCAGGGCGGCGGAGCCGCAGGTCCCGGCGTCGCCGAAGAGCCGGCGCTCGACCCGGCGCAGCAGCGGGGTGTAGCGCTCGACGGTCGCGGCGAGCGCGTGGTTGCCGCTCGCGTCGACGAGGACCTGGTGGAGTTCGTCGTCGGCGCGCAGCGCGGCCTCGACGTCCGCGGCGTGCACGGCCGCGGCGAACCGCTCGTTCGCCTCGCGCATCGCGCGGACGCCCTCCGGGCCGAGCAGCGGAACGGCGCCGCGGGCGGCGAGTTCGTGCATCACCCGCACCACGGAGGCCGCGTCCCGGACCACCCGGCTGACCAGGCGGGTGACCCGGGTGTAGCTCTGCGGTTTGGTCTCGACGAGGCCCTCGTCGCCGAGCCGGGCCAGGGCCTCGCGCACGGGCGCGCGCGAGAGGCCGAGGCGGGTGGCGAGTTCGGTGTCCTTGACCACGGAACCGGGCGGGAGGTCGCCGCGCACGATGGCGTCGCGCAGCGTCTCGTACGCCCGGTCGCGCAGCAGGGTCCGGCTCACGGGCCTCAAGACGTCCATGGGCTGACATGTTAGATGTCAGTCCGCAGGGGCGACAGCGTCAGCGGCGGGGCTGGCGGCGCCAGGGACCGGTGATGGCGAGCATGATGCCCGGGTCCTGGATGTTGGCGAACAGGGTGTCGCCGTCGGGCGAGAAGACCACTCCGGTGAACTCGCTGTCGTTGAGGTCGTTGCGGGCGATCGGGTACGTGCGGCCGCTCTCCGTCGCGCCGAAGAGGTGCTGCACGCCCTCGCCGTCCTCGGCGATGACGAGCCCGCCGTACGGGGAGACGGTGATGTTGTCCGGGCCGTCGAAGGCGCCGTCCACGGCCGGGTCGGGGTTGACGCCGAGCAGGACCTGGAGGGTGAGGGTGCGGCGCTTGGGGTCGTAGAACCAGACCTGGCCGTCGTGCTGCACCGGGCTCTCCTCCCGGGCGAACGAGGAGACGACGTAGGCCCCGCCGTCGGCCCACCACATGCCCTCCAGCTTGCGGGCGCGGGTCACCTCGCCGGCCGCGAACTGCTTGCGGACCGGGGTCGTACGGGCGTCGCGGTCGGGCACGTCGACCCAGTCCACGCCGTACACGGTGCCGATCTTCGTGGCGCGGGAGAGGTCGTCGACGAACTGGCCGGCGGCGTCGAAGCACTTGGGCGCCTGGAGCACGCCGGCGTCGTCGGCGAGGGTCGCGAGCTGCCCGCGGCCGTGCTCGAAGCCCTTCGGCGGGACCCAGCGGAAGAACAGGCCGTTGGGGCCCGAGGCGTCCTCGGTGAGGTAGGCGTGGCCGCGCCCGGGGTCGATGACGACGGCCTCGTGCGCGTAGCGGCCGAAGGCCTTGACCGGCTTCGGGGCGCGGCCCACGCGGCGGTCGTACGGGTCGACCTCGAAGACGTAGCCGTGGTCCTTGGTCATGCCGTTCTTGCCGGCGAGGTCCTCGGTCTCCTCGCAGGTGAGCCAGGTGCCCCACGGAGTGCGGCCGCCGGCGCAGTTGGTGGAGGTGCCGGCGATGCCGACCCACTCGGCGACGGTGCCGTCGCGGTGCACCTCGACGACCGTGCAGCCGCCGGAGGCCGCCGGGTCGTAGACCAGGCCCTCGGTCAGCGGGACCGGGTGGGCCCAGTTCTTGCGCGGGCCCTTCAGCTCGTGGTTGTTCACCAGGTACGTGGTGCCGCGCGGGCCGGCGAAGGTGGCCGTGCCGTCGTGGTTGGACGGGGTGAACTCGCCGGACTCGAGACGGGTGACGCCGCTGTGGGTGATGACGCGGTAGGTGAAGCCCTCGGGGAGGGCGAGGACGCCGTTCGGGTCGGCGACCAGCTCGCCGTAGCCGAGGCGGTGACCGTGGCCGGGCCCCTGGCCCTGGATCTCCTGCGGCTCGTCGGCGGCCAGCGCCTCGGGCGCCGTGGCGAGCGCGCCGACGGCGCCGGTGAGCGCGAGTCCGGCGCCGGCGGCGGCGGACTGCTTGGCGAACTCTCTGCGGTTGAGGGACATGACGGTCTTCTTCCTGTCGTCACCCGGTGTCGCGGCACACGGTCGCGCCCCCGTATAAACGGGGGTTGAACAGAAAGGCGATGCCTCATGAACCTGCCCGCGCACGGTCGGCGCGTCCTCGTCAGCGGCGCGTCACGCGGTCTGGGCCGCGCGGTGGCCCGGGCCTTCGCCGCCAACGGCGACCGGGTGGCCGTGCACTACGGCTCCCGCGCCGACGAGGCCCGCGAGACCCTCGACTCACTGGACGGCACCGGCCACGCCCTCGTCTCCGGCGACCTCGCCGACCCGGCGCAGGCGGCGCGGGTCGCGGACACGGCGGCCGAGGCGCTCGGCGGCCTCGACGTGCTGGTGAACAACGCGGCGGTGAACCTGCCGCACCCGCCGGCCACCACGCCCTACGAGGAGTGGGTGGCGCTGTGGCAGCGGCACGTCTCGGTGAACCTGCTGGGCACGGCGTACCTGAGCCATCTGGCGGCGCGGCGGATGATCGAGAGCGGCCGTGGCGGGCGGATCGTCAACATCGGGTCGCGCGGCGCGTTCCGCGGCGAGCCGGACCATCCCGCGTACGGCGCCACCAAGGCGGCCGTCCACGCCCTGGGCCAGTCCCTCGCCCTCGCCCTCGCGCCGCACGGCATCGCCGTCGCGTCGGTCGCGCCCGGCTTCTTCGCGACCGAGCGCGTCGCGCCACGCCTGGCCGGGCCGGAGGGCGACGCGATCCGGGCGCAGAGTCCCTTCGGCCGGGTGGGCACGGCGGAGGAGATCGCGGCGGCGGTGCTGTGGCTGGCCTCCCCGACGGCGGAATGGGCCTCAGGCACCGTCCTCGACCTCAACGGCGCGTCCCACCTCCGGACCTAGCACCCCCACCCCGCGCACCGGCACCCCTCGCCCGCCCCGCGCCCGGGGCCGCGGCGCCTGCTTGCGCGGCGCCCTTCGCTCACCTTCGTGTGGGCATTCGTCCCGCTGGGGCGGGACGGGTGGGCACACGGGACGGCGCCCTTGCGGGCGCGTTCCGCACCTGCGCCTTGACCCGCACCCCGACCGCGCCGCACCGGTGGTGCAGGTCCAGGCCCGGAAGCCTAGGCCCGGCAAGGGGCGCCGTCCGTTGTGCCCACCCGTTCCGCCCCAGCGGAACGAATGCCCACAACGGAGGTGGCGGAGGGCACCGCCCCAGCGGGCGGACGGCGAGGGCGCCGGCCCGTGGGAGGGGTGGACGCCGCGTCGGTGGGCGCGGACCGGGCGGGGCGGAGGGTCGCAACGGAGGTGGCAGGGGGCGCGAGCCGCTCGCGCGCGGCGAGGCCCAGGCCCGCCGCGCAGGCGGGCGGGGGGCGCGGGTCAGGGGCGGGAGCGGGCCTTGAAGGCGGCTTTGCGAGCCTCCTTCGCCGACGGCTTGTCCCGGTGCAACCGCCCCATCGCCTCCAGCACGTCCGCCGTCGCCGGATGCTCCACCCGCCACGCCGCCTCGAAGAACCCGCTGTGACGGCCCGTCAGCCCCTCGATGAGGTCCTGGAGTTCCTCCAGGTCGCCGTCGGCGTCGAGGTGCGCCGCGATCGTGTCGACGGCCAGCCAGAAGATCATCGACTCCGGCGGCGCCGGGATGTCCGCGGCGCCGCGCTCGGCGAGCCAGACCCGGGCGAGGCCGCCGAGTTCCGGGTCGTCCAGGACCTCCCGTACGGCCGGTTCCGCCTCCGCGCCGACGAGGGACAGGGCCTGCTGGGCGTGGAGGCGGCGCAGCGGGGCGCCCGGGTCGGCGCCGCGGGCGGCGGCGAGGAGTTCGCGGGCGGCGGCGACGGACTCCCGGCCGGCAAGCCAGCCGACGGTCTCGGCCCGGGCCGCGTCCTGCGGATAGCCCGCGACGGCGTCGAGCAGCACGTCCGCGCCCTGGCCGGCGAGTTCACCGACCGCCGGCACCGTCAGGCCCGCCTCCAGCATCCGGGCCCGGACGCCGTACAGACCGAGCGGCGTGAGCCGGACCATGCCGTAACGGCTGACGTCCTCCTCGTCGAAGTCGCCGGCGGACGCGGAGGACTCCTCGCCCTCCTCGACCATCAGCGCCTCGTCGACCGGCTGGTACTCGACGAGCCCGATGGGTTCGAGGATCCGGAACTGCTCGTCGAGCCGCATCATCGCGTCGGAGACCCGCTCCAGGACGTCGTCGGTGGGCTCGCCCATGTCGTCGGGGACGACCACGGACGCGGCGAGCGCGGGCAGCGGCACCGGTCCTTCTCCGGCCCCGCCCTCGCTGACGGTGAGCAGGTAGAGGTTGCCGAGCACGCTCTCGAGGAACTCCTCCTCGGCCTCCGGGTCCCAGTCGAGGGCCTCGAAGTCGATCCGGCCGTCCTCGCCGACGACGGCGTCGAGGTCGTCGAAGTAGGGCGCGGCGGCGTCGGCGAGGACCGAGTCGAGGCCCTCGAGCCAGATCGCGAGGACGTCCTGGGGCGAACCGCCGGTCATCAGCGCCAGGTTCTCGCCGGGACTCGCCGTGCCGTCCTCGCCACCGCCCAAGCCCTCGCCCGAACCAGCGCCCGAGACCTCGCCCGAACCGCCACCCGAGCCCTCGGCCGAATCCTCCGCACCCTGAGCCTCCTCCGCCTCCTCCGTCGGCTCCGTCACGTCCACCAGGCCCGTGTCCACGGCGAGCCGCCACGCCTCGCTCGCGTACGCCTCGCCGTCCTCGTCGTCGGCGAGGCCGAGGAGTTCCGCGGCGGCCGGCAGCTGCTCGTCGACGAGTTCGCCGCCCACGCCCACCCGCGTCTCCGGGCCGGCCCAGCGGGCCAGCCGCACGGCTCGGGTGAGGAGGGGCGCGGCCAGGGCGTCCCGCGCCAGCTCCGCGTCCGAGCGCAGCCGAACGGGGGGAAGGATCGGACGGTCCTGTGCCATCAGGGGTGTTCTCCTCGCAAGGGTCGGACGGGGCAGCGGGTGCGCGCTGCCGCGGGCGGCCTTCAGCGTAGACGCATTCGGCGGGTGGTCCGCCGGTTCATGGAGCCGTCAGCCTTCGTACACCCGTCGACCCTTGACAAGGGGGTTGCTCTGCAACGAAATTGACGCGCGTAGATCTTTCGATCGTTTCTCCAAACCCTCTCGGAGCACCTTGATGGCTTCCTCCATACCGAGATCGGCGGCCGTCGCCGCCGTCGTCTCCGCCGCCCTCGCCGCCGGTCTGCTCGGCGGCGCCTCCGCCTCGGCCGCCACCGACGACGCGGCCGCCGGCGCGGCGCCCGTCCGGATCCACGACATCCAGGGCACCACCCGGGTCTCGCCGCTCGTCGGCAAGCAGGTCACCGGTGTCACCGGCATCGTGACCGGCGTGCGCACGTACGGTTCGCGCGGCTTCTGGATCCAGGACCCGCAGGCCGACGACGACCCGGCGACCAGCGAGGGCGTCTTCGTCTTCACCAGCTCCGTCCCGACCGTCGCGGTCGGCGACGCGGTGAGCGTCAACGGCACGGTGACCGAGTACGTCCCGGGCGGCCTGGGCTCGGGCAACCAGTCGCTGACGCAGATCTCCAAGCCGGTGATCACCGTGGTGTCCAAGGGCAACCAGGTCCCGGCGCCCGTGACCGTCTGGGCCGGCTCCGTCCCGGACGCGTACGCGCCCGCGGGTGACCCGGCGGCCGGCGGCTCGATCAACGGCCTCACCCTGGACCCCGAGACGTACGCCCTGGACTACTACGAGTCCCTGGAGGGCACGAACGTCCGGATCGGCTCCTCGCGGGTGGTCGGCGCGACCGACCCGTACTCCGAGCTGTGGGTGACGGTGAAGCCGTTCGAGAACGACAACCGCCGCGGCGGCACGGTCTACGGCTCGTACGACGCGCAGAACACCGGCCGGCTCCAGATCCAGCAGCTCGCCCCGATCGCCCAGCAGCCCTTCCCCAAGGCGAACGTCGGCGACTGGCTGGCCGGTCCCACCGAGGGCCCGCTGGACTTCAACCAGTTCGGCGGCTACACCCTGGTCGCGAACACCCTGGGCGAGCACGTGGACCTCGGCCTGGAGCGCGAGGTGACGCAGAAGCAGCACAAGAACGAGCTGGCCGTCGCCACGTACAACGTGGAGAACCTCGACCCGGGCGACCCGCAGGAGAAGTTCGACGCGCTGGCCAAGGCGGTCGTCGAGAACCTCGCCTCGCCCGACGTCGTGGCCCTGGAGGAGATCCAGGACGACAACGGCGCCAAGAACGACGGCACGGTCACGGCCGGCGAGACGCTGAAGAAGTTCACGGCGGCGATCGCGGCGGCCGGCGGCCCGGCGTACGAGTGGCGCTCGATCGACCCGCAGAACAACAAGGACGGCGGCGAGCCCGGCGGCAACATCCGTCAGGTCTTCCTCTTCAACCCGGCGCGGGTCTCCTTCGTGGACCGCGCGGGCGGCGACGCGACCACCGCGACCGCCGTGACCGGCTCGAAGGGCGACGCCCACCTGACCCTCTCCCCCGGCCGCATCGACCCGTCGAACACCGCCTGGGAGAACAGCCGCAAGCCGCTCGCGGGCGAGTTCGTCTTCCGCGGCCGCACGGTCTTCGTGGTCGCCAACCACTTCGGCTCCAAGGGCGGCGACGAGTCGATCGTCTCGCACCACCAGCCGCCGAACCGTTCCTCCGAGGTCAAGCGGCTGCTCCAGGGCCAGGCCGTGAACGCCTTCGTCAAGAGCGTCCTGGCGGTGGACAAGCAGGCGGACGTGCTCGTGCTCGGCGACATCAACGACTTCGAGTTCTCCGGCACCACGCAGGCGCTGACCGACGGCGGCGCGCTGTTCCCGGCGGTGAAGTCGCTGCCGCTCAGCGAGCGCTACTCGTACGTCTACCAGGGCAACAGCCAGGTCCTCGACCAGATCCTGACCAGCCCCGGCGTGCACCACTTCGAGTACGACAGCGTGCACATCAACGCCGAGTTCGCGGACCAGAACAGCGACCACGACCCGCAGGTGCTGCGCTTCCGTCCGTGATCACGGGCGGGCACGGGTGTGCGAGACTCGGGCCGTGATCCTGCGTCCCGCCACCCGTGCCGAGCTGCCCGCCGTCCTCGCGCTCCTCGCCGACGAGGAGCGCGTGGTCGACCCGGCCTCGGTGACCGTGACTCCCGCCTACGAGCGGGCCTTCGCGGACATCGAGGCCGACGCGCGCAACGAGATGCTGGTCCTGGTCGACGAGGCGGGCCCGGTCGTCGGCTGCCTCCAGGCCACGTACATCCCGGGCCTGGGCAAGGGCGGCGCCGAGCGGGCCCTGATCGAGGCGGTACGGATCAGGGCCGACCGGCGGGGCGGCGGTCTCGGCCGCGAGCTGATGACCCAGGCGGTCGAGCGGGCCCGGGCCCGCGGCTGCGGCCTCGTCCAGCTGACCAGCGCCAAGTCCCGGACCGACGCCCACCGTTTCTACGCGTCGCTGGGCTTCGCCCGCAGCCACGACGGGTTCAAGCTGGCGCTCTGAGCGGCTCAGCCGAGCAGGTGTCCGCCGCCGTCCACGAGCAGCACCTCGCCCGTGATGTACGAGGCGGCCGCCAGGTCGTGGACGGCGTCGGCGATGTCCTCGGGGCGGCCCACCCGGCGCAGCGGCACGACGGAGGCCACGTGCTCCTTGGCGGCGTCGGCGCCCTCGACGCCGTCGAACCAGGGCGTGTCGACGAGCCCGGGCGCGACCGCGTTGACCCGCACGTCGGGACCGAGGGTCTTGGCGAGCAGCTTGGTCATGTGGTTCACGGCCGCCTTGGTCACGGCGTACGGGATGGAGCTGCCGCCCGGCCGGACGCCCGCCTGGGACGAGATGTTGACGATCGCGCCGCGGGCCTCGCGCAGGTGCGGCACGGCGGCGGTGACGGTCTGCCAGACGCCGATGACGTTGACGTCGTAGAGCCGGCGCCACACGTCGGGCGTGGCGGCGGCGAAGTCGTCGTGCGGGATGAAGCGGGTGGTGCCGGCGCTGTTGACGAGCAGGTCGAGCCGGCCGAAGTGCGCCACGGTGTCGGCGACGAGCCGGGCGGCCTGGGTCTCGTCGGAGACGTCGGCCCGGAAGTAGCGGGCGCCGGGGAGTTCGGCGGCGAGCTTCTCGCCGGCCTCGACGGAGCGGGCGGAGTTGACGGCGACCCGGTAGCCGGCCGCGGCGAGGCGGCGGGCGACGGCGGCGCCGATGCCGGAGGACGAGCCCGTGACGAGGGCGACACGCTGTTCACTCATGTGCTGATTCCTTCTGGACGGCCTCCTGTCGCGCAGGGCGATCATGCCAGAGACGCCGGACGGCCCGCCGTCCCTTACGGGGGCGGCGGGCCGTTCGCGGTGCGCGCGGATCAGTTGTGGCTGTGCAGGATCTCGTTGAGACCGCCCCAGACCGCGTTGTTCGGGCGGGCCTCGACGGCGCCGGTGACCGAGTTGCGGCGGAAGAGGATGTTCGAGGCGCCGGAGAGGTCGCGGGCCTTGACGATCTCGCCGTCGGGCATGGTGACCCGGGTGCCGGCGGTGACGTACAGGCCGGCCTCGACGACGCACTCGTCGCCGAGCGCGATGCCGACGCCCGCCTCGGCGCCGATGAGGCAGCGCTCGCCGATGGAGATGACGACGTTGCCGCCGCCGGAGAGGGTGCCCATGGTGGAGGCGCCGCCGCCGATGTCGGAGCCGTCGCCGACGACGACGCCGGCGGAGATGCGGCCTTCGACCATCGAGGTGCCGAGGGTGCCGGCGTTGAAGTTGACGAAGCCCTCGTGCATGACGGTGGTGCCGGCGGCGAGGTGGGCGCCGAGGCGGACGCGGTCGGCGTCGGCGATGCGGACGCCGGCGGGCGCGACGTAGTCGGTCATGCGCGGGAACTTGTCGATCGAGGTGACCTGGAGGTGCAGGCCCTCGGCGCGGGCGTTGAGCCGCACCTTCTCGACGTCGTCGACGGCGACGGGGCCGAGCGAGGTCCAGGCGACGTTGGCGAGGAGGCCGAAGAGGCCGTCCAGGCTCTGGCCGTGCGGCTTGACGAGGCGGTGGCTCAGCAGGTGCAGGCGCAGGTAGGCGTCGTGCGCGTCGAGCGGCTTGTCGTCCAGGGAGGCGATGACGGTGCGGACGGCGACCACCTCGACACCGCGGCGGGCGTCCACGCCGATGGCCTTGGCGGCGCCCTCGCCGAGGGCGTTGACGGCCGCGTCGGGGCCGAGCCGCTCGGTGCCGGCCGGGCCGGGCGCGTCGGTCAGCTCGGGGGCGGGGAACCAGGTGTCGAGAACGGTGCCGTCACCGGCGATGGTGGCGAGGCCGGCGGCGACGGCGCCGGTGGAGCGAGGAGCAGTGGTCATGACGGAAAACCTAACCGGCGGGCCCCCGCACGGGCCAACCGGTCTCAGGTGTCGGTCGGGCGTTCCGTGGCTTTCGACGAGCGGGCGGGGCCGCCGTTCGGGCCTTCGGACACCGGCCGGAGGATCCGGGTGAGCATCTCGCGCGCGTGGGTCTCGTCGTAGCTGCCGTCGGTGAGGAGGACCTGGAGGCAGATGCCGTCCATGAGGGCGACGACGGCGCGGGCGGTCGCCGGGTCGGTGCGGGCGGCGAGGACGGCGCCGACCTCCTCGGCCCATTCGGCGGCGACCGGGCGCAGGGCAGGGCGGCGCAGGGCGGCGAGGTAGAGCTCGTACTCCAGCTCCACCCCGGTGCGTTCGCCGCCGAGCCACTCGCCCATGAGGCGGGCGAGCGCGCCGGCGAGGTCGGTGTCCGGGTCGGCGAGCGCGGGGCTCTCCCGCAGCAGCCGGCCGAAGCCCTCGTTGGCCTTCCTGAGCGCGGCGACGAGGAGTTCGTCGAGGGAGGCGAAGTGGTACGTGGTGGAGCCGAGCGGGACGTCGGCCTCGGCGGCGACGGTGCGGTGGCTGAGGCCGGCGATGCCGCGCCGGGCGGCCACCCGCAGGGCGGCGTCGACGATGCGTTCGCGCCGCTCGGGATCGTGGCGGCGGGGCCGGGCCATCAGTGGGCTCCGCCGAGGTTGAGGACGGCGACGCCGGCGATGATCAGCACGATTCCGGCGATCTTGGCGAGGGTGAGGGACTCGCCGAGGAAGAGGGCTCCTATGGCGGCGACGGCCGCGGTGCCGACGCCGGACCAGATGGCGTAGGCGGTGCCGACCTGGAGGGTCTTGAGGGCCTGGGCGAGGAGGGCGAAGGCGATGAGATAGCCGGCGCCGGTGAGGAGCGAGGGCCAGAGCCTGGAGAAGCCGTCGCTGTACTTCATGGAGGTGGTGGCGACGATCTCGGCCGCTATGGCCCCGGCGAGCATTCCGTATCCCATGCGTACGAGCGTACACACCTTGCGTACGCCCGTACACAAAGGCTGCGGCTACGGTGTGCGCATGACATACGCCTCGGGGCCGTACGGATACGGCTACGCTCCCCCGCCACCGCCGCCGAAGCCCGGCGTCATACCCCTGGCGCCGCTGGGACTCGGCCAGCTCCTCACCGGGGTCTTCAGCACCTTCGGCCGCTACTGGAAGCCGCTCGTCGGCGTCGCCGCGGCCGCCTACGCGGCGGCCACGGCGCTGGTCGGCGGGGCGCTGCTGCTCGCCTGGAACGCGGTCGCGGACGACGTCGACCGGCTCTCGCGCCTTCCGGAGGGCAAGGAGCCGGCGTTCGCGGACGTCCAGCCGCTGCTGGTCGCCTTCGGCGCGGTGTGGCTGACCGGCGTGGCGGCCCTGATCGTCGCCGGCGGACTCGTCCACGCGGCCACGCCGGCCGTCACCCAGGAAGCGGTGCTCGGGCGTCCGGTCCGCTTCGGGGCCGTCTGGAGCCGGGCCTGGTCGCGGCTCGGCTCGGTGCTCGGCTCGGTCCTGCTGACCATGCTCGCCGCGTTCCTGCCGATGGTGCTCTTCCTGGCCGGCTTCTTCCTGCTGATGATCGGCATGATCATGGGCATCGCCGCGTCCGAGGGCGGCGGCGACGGCGGCGCCGGCCCGCTGATCGCCGGCCTGCTGCTCTTCCTCGCCGCGCTGGGCACCTTCCCGCTCGGCGTGTGGCTCTGGGTGAAGTACAGCCTGGCCCCGGCGGCCGCCGTCGTCGAGGGCCTCGGCGCCCTGGCCGCCCTGCGCCGCTCCTCGGAGCTGGTCCGCGGCTCGTGGTGGCGGATCTTCAGCTGCACCATGATCACCGGCATGATCGTGGCCGTGGCCAACTACGTCGTCCAGCAGATCTGCTCGCTGCTGAGCTTCTTCCCGATGTCGGCGATGAACCTGGAGCCCGGCCGGGGCCCGGCCGAGTTCATCGGCACCTTCGCGGGCCTGATCGCCTTCCTCATGGTCGTCTCGATCGCCGCACAGGCCGTGCTCGCGCCGCTGCAGCCGCTGACCTCGGCCCTGCTCTACGTCGACCAGCGCATCCGCAAGGAGAACCTGGGCCCGCTGCTCGCACAAACGGCCGCGGCGGAGGCGCCGACCAGTCGGTGAGAGACCTTCGGCCGGTGAGGGGCCTTCAGCCGGTGAGGGACTTCTTCGGGCTCAGTACGCAGAACTCGTTGCCCTCGGGATCGGCGAGGACCGTCCACGTGGCGTCCTCGCCCTGCCCGATGTCCACCCGGCGCGCTCCGAGGCCGACGATCCGCTCGACCTCCGCGTCCCGGTCGTCCGGCGCGAGGTCGATGTGCAGCCGGTTCTTCACCGTCTTCGCCTCGGGCACCGGCACGAAGCACAGGCCCGGCAGGGCGTGCTCGTCGCGGCCGACGACGATCTCGTCCTCCGCCTCGTAGAGGATCCGCCAGTCCAGGACGCGGGCCCAGAAGCGGGCCTGCGCCGGCGGGTCGTGGGAGTCGACGACGAGCTGGTAAAGGGAAACGGCCATGGCCGCCAGTGTGACTGGCGGCCATGGCCGTTCCCGGTATTTCGGGCGGGAGACCGCGAGGCGCGTCGCACCCGGGAGGTCTCGGCCCGGAAGGTCTGCCTCGGGAGGGCGGACCTCGGACGGTGAGAGCCGGAGCTCAGACGTCGAAGGCGGACCTCAGACGTTGAAGCCGAGCGCGCGGAGCTGCTCGCGACCGTCGTCCGTGATCTTGTCCGGGCCCCACGGCGGCATCCAGACCCAGTTGATCTTGAGCTCGTTGACGATGCCGTCGGTGGCGGCCTTCGCCTGGTCCTCGATCACGTCGGTCAGCGGACAGGCCGCCGACGTCAGGGTCATGTCCAGCGTCGCGACGTTCGAGTCGTCGATGTGGATGCCGTAGATCAGGCCCAGGTTGACCACGTCGATGCCCAGCTCGGGGTCGACGACGTCGTACAGCGCCTCGCGGATCTCTTCCTCGGAGGCCGGCTTCATGGTGGCCTCGGCGTTCTCGGTCATGCCGACTTCCTCACAGACTTCTGGTCGTCCCCGCCCAGGGCCTGGGCGGTCGCGTCCTTCCACGCCATCCAGCTGAGCAGCGCGCACTTCACCCGGGCCGGGTACTTGGAGACGCCGGCGAACGCGACCGCGTCCTCCAGGATCTCCTCCATCGCGTCGTCCGGCTCGATCTGGCCCTTGGACTGCATCAGCTCCAGGAAGGTGCCCTGGATCTTCTGCGCCTCGGCCAGCTCCTTGCCGACGAGCAGCTCGTTGAGGACGGAGGCCGAGGCCTGGCTGATGGAGCAGCCCTGGCCTTCGTACGAGACGTCCTCGATGCGCGAGCCGTCGTACTTCACCCGGAGCGTGATCTCGTCGCCGCACGTCGGGTTGACGTGGTGCACCTCGGCGTCGCCGTCCCGCAAGCCCCGGCCGTGCGGGTGCTTGTAGTGGTCCAGGATGACGTCCTGGTACATCGAATCCAGCTTCACGTCGCTCCTAACCGAAGAAATTGCGGACGTGCTCCAGCCCCTCGACCAGGGCGTCGACCTCGGCCGGAGTGGAGTACAGATAGAACGACGCTCGCGTGGTCGCGGGAATTCCGTACCGCAGGCACACCGGCCGCGCGCAGTGGTGGCCGACCCGGACCGCGATGCCCTGCTCGTCGAGGACCTGGCCCACGTCGTGCGGGTGGATGTCGCCGAGCGTGAAGGAGATCGCCGCGCCGCGGTCCTCGGCCGTGGTGGGGCCGATGATCCGCAGGTCCGGCACCTCCAGGAGGCGCTGGACGGCGTACTCGGTGATCGCGTGCTCGTGGCGCGCGATGTTCTCCATGCCGATCGCCGAGAGGTAGTCCACGGCCGCGCCGAGGCCGACGGCCTGGGCGATCGGGGGCGTACCCGCCTCGAACTTGTGCGGGGCCGGCGCGTAGGTGGAGGAGTGCATCGAGACGGTCTCGATCATCTCGCCGCCGCCGAGGAAGGGCGGCAGGTCCTCCAGGAGCTCCTGCCGTCCCCACAGCACGCCGATGCCGGTCGGGCCGCACATCTTGTGGCCGGTGAAGGCCACGAAGTCGGCCTGCAGCGCCTGCACGTCGAGGACCATGTGCGGGGCGGCCTGGGAGGCGTCGATGCAGACCAGCGCACCGACCTCCTGGGCGCGCCGGATGATCGTCTCCACCGGGTTGAACGTGCCGAGCAGGTTCGACACCAGGGTGAAGGAGACGATCTTCGTCTTCTCGGTGATGAGCTGCTCGATGTCGGACAGGTCGAGCCTGCCCTCGTCGGTGAGCCCGAACCACTTCAGCTTCGCGCCGGTGCGCTGCGCGAGCAGCTGCCACGGCACGATGTTGGAGTGGTGCTCCATCTCCGTGATGACGATCTCGGTCTCGTGGTCGACGCGGTAGGGCTCCTCGGCCCAGCCGAGCATGTTGGCCACGAGGTTGAGCGACTCGGAGGCGTTCTTGGTGAAGATCACCTCGTCGCGGCTCGGCGCGTTGATGAAGGCGGCGACCTTGTCGCGGGCGCCCTCGTACAGCGCGGTGGCCTCCTCGGCGACCGTGTAGACACCGCGGTGGACATTGGCGTTGTGCCGCTCGTAGTACGCGTTGAGCGCGTCGAGGACCTGGCGCGGCTTCTGCGAGGTGGCCGCGGAGTCCAGGTACACGATCTTCTTGCCGTCGTGGACCAGACGATCCAGCAGCGGGAAGTCCTTGCGGATCGCCTCGGTGTCGAGGAGGCCGGTCAGCCCCTGATGGGCGGAAGTCACGCGGATGCGCCACCCTTCACGTACTTGTCGTAGCCCTCGTTCTCCAGCTGGTCGGCGAGCTCGGCACCGCCGGACTCGACGATGCGGCCGTTCGCGAAGACGTGCACGAAGTCGGGCTTGATGTAGCGGAGGATCCGCGTGTAGTGCGTGATCAGCAGGGTGCCGACCTCGCCGGTCTCGCGGACGCGGTTGACGCCCTCGGAGACGATGCGAAGGGCGTCGACGTCGAGGCCGGAGTCGGTCTCGTCGAGGATCGCGATCTTCGGCTTGAGCAGCTCGAGCTGGAGGATCTCGTGGCGCTTCTTCTCACCGCCGGAGAAGCCCTCGTTGACGTTGCGCTCGGCGAAGGCCGGGTCCATCTGGAGCTTCTCCATGGCCTCCTTGACCTCCTTCACCCAGGTACGCAGCTTGGGCGCCTCGCCGCGGACGGCGGTGGCGGAGGTGCGCAGGAAGTTGGAGACCGAGACGCCGGGGACCTCGACCGGGTACTGCATGGCGAGGAAGACGCCGGCGCGGGCGCGCTCGTCGACCGACATCTCCAGGACGTCCTCGCCGTCGAGGGTGACGGTGCCGCCGGTGATCGTGTACTTCGGGTGGCCGGCCAGCGAGTACGCCAGGGTCGACTTGCCGGAGCCGTTCGGGCCCATGACGGCGTGGGTCTCGCCCTGCTTGATGGTCAGGTCGACACCCTTGAGGATCTCACGCGGACCGTTCTCGGCCTCGACGGAGACGTGCAGGTCGTGGATTTCAAGCGTTGCCATGGGTGACTCAGGACTCCTGGGTGACGGAGACGAGCACATCGTCCCCTTCGATCTTTACGGGGTAGACGGGGACGGGGCGCGTCGCGGGAAGGCCGGACGGCTTGCCGGTGCGGAGGTCGAACGCGGAGCCGTGCAGCCAGCACTCGATCTGGCAGTCCTCCACCTCGCCCTCGGAGAGGGAGACGTTCGCGTGCGAGCAGATGTCGTGGATCGCGAACACCTCGCCCTCGGTGCGGACGACGGACACCGGCGTGCCGTCGAGTTCCACCCGCTTCGGGGTGTCCTCCTCCAGCTCGCTCAGCGCACAGACGCGGACGAAGGCCATCAGACGGAGGCCTCCAGCTCGGCCTCGATCTTGGCGATGAGGCGCTCCTCGACGTCCGCGATGCCGATCTGCTGGACCAGCTCGGCGAAGAAGCCGCGCACGACGAGGCGGCGGGCCTCGGCGGCCGGGATGCCGCGGGACATCAGGTAGAAGAGCTGCTCGTCGTCGAAGCGGCCGGTGGCGGAGGCGTGGCCGGCGCCGGCGATCTCGCCGGTCTCGATCTCCAGGTTCGGCACCGAGTCGACCCGGGCGCCGTCGGTGAGGACGAGGTTCCGGTTGAGCTCGTAGGTGTCGGTGCCCTCGGCCTTGGCCTCGATGAGGACGTCGCCGATCCACACCGCGTGCGCGGCCTCGCCCTGCAGCGCGCCCTTGTAGGCCACGTTGGACTTGCAGTGCGGGACGTTGTGGGTGACCAGGAGGCGGTGCTCCTGGTGCTGGCCGGCGTCGGTGAAGTACAGGCCGAAGAGCTCGGCCTCGCCGCCGGGGGCGGTGTAGGTCACGCGCGGGTGGATGCGCACGACGTCGCCGCCGAAGGTGACGACGACCGACTTGAAGGAGGCGTCGCGGCCGACCAGCGCGTTGTGCTGGGCGACGTGGACGGCCTTCTCGTCCCAGTCCTGGACGGAGACGACGGTCAGCTTGGCGCCGTCGCCGAGCACGTAGTCGACGTTGGCGGCGAGCACCGCGTCACCGGTGTGGTCGATGACGACGACGGCCTCGGCGAAGGCGCCGAGCTCGATGACCTGGTGGCCGAAGGCGACGCCGCCCTCGCCGTGCACGGCGATGCGGATCGGCTCGGTGAGCACGGCCTCCTTGGCGACGGTGACGACCGAGGCCTTCTCGAAGGAGGAGTACGCCTGGGCGGCGACGCGGTCGACCGGCGTGCCGGCCTTGCCGAGGCGCGCGTCGTCGCGGCCCACGGTCTCCACGGTGACGCCCTCGGGGGCCTCGACCTCGACGCGGACGCCCTCGCCGGACGCGACGGCGGTGCCGTCGTGCAGGCCGCGCAGCCGCTCGAGCGGAGTGAAGCGCCACTCCTCCTCGCGGCCGTGCGGGACGGGGAAGTCCGCCACGTCGAAGGACGGCGGGGCGCTCATGCGCGTGGCGACGGTGGACTCGGCGGCCACCGCGATCGAGCCGGCGGTGGTGGAACCCGCCGGGATGTTCTGAGCCTCAGCCATGGCTGTCGTCTTGCTCTCTTCCTACGTTTCGATCCTCGGCCCGCCGCGTGGGCGGGCCGCTAGCCGGTGGTGGGGCGGCGGTGCCTAGCCGACCGCGCCTTCCATCTGCAGCTCGATCAGCCGGTTGAGCTCCAGCGCGTACTCCATGGGCAGCTCCTTCGCGATGGGCTCGACGAAGCCGCGGACGATCATGGCCATCGCCTCGAACTCGGTGAGGCCGCGGCTCATCAGGTAGAAGAGCTGGTCCTCGGAGACCTTGGAGACGGTGGCCTCGTGGCCCATGGAGACGTCGTCCTCGCGGACGTCCACGTAGGGGTACGTGTCCGAGCGGGAGATCGTGTCGACGAGCAGCGCGTCGCACAGCACGTTCGACTTGGCGCCCGGGGCACCCTCGCCGATCTCGATGAGACCGCGGTAGGAGGTGCGGCCGCCGCCTCGCGCCACCGACTTGGAGACGATGTTGGAGGAGGTGTTCGGGGCCATGTGGACCATCTTGGCGCCGGCGTCCTGGTGCTGGCCCTCGCCGGCGAAGGCGATGGAGAGGGTCTCGCCCTTGGCGTGCTCGCCCATCAGGTAGACGGCCGGGTACTTCATGGTGACCTTGGAGCCGATGTTGCCGTCGACCCACTCCATGGTGGCGCCCTCGTAGGCGACGGCGCGCTTGGTCACCAGGTTGTAGACGTTGTTCGACCAGTTCTGGATGGTCGTGTAGCGGCAGCGGCCGCCCTTCTTGACGATGATCTCGACGACCGCGGAGTGCAGCGAGTCGGAGGAGTAGATCGGGGCGGTGCAGCCCTCGACGTAGTGGACGTAGGCGTCCTCGTCGACGATGATCAACGTCCGCTCGAACTGGCCCATGTTCTCCGTGTTGATGCGGAAGTAGGCCTGGAGCGGGATCTCGACGTGCACGCCCTTCGGCACGTAGATGAACGAGCCGCCGGACCACACGGCGGTGTTCAGGGAGGCGAACTTGTTGTCGCCGACCGGGATGACGGTGCCGAAGTACTCCTTGAAGAGCTCCTCGTGCTCCTTCAGCGCGGTGTCGGTGTCGACGAAGATGACGCCCTGCTCCTCCAGGTCCTCGCGGATCTGGTGGTAGACGACCTCGGACTCGTACTGGGCGGCGACACCGGCGACGAGGCGCTGCTTCTCCGCCTCCGGGATGCCGAGCTTGTCGTACGTGTTCTTGATGTCCTCCGGCAGGTCCTCCCAGGACTCGGCCTGCTTCTCGGTGGACCGCACGAAGTACTTGATGTTGTCGAAGTCGATGCCCGACAGGTCGGAGCCCCAGGTCGGCATGGGCTTCTTGTCGAACAGCCGCAGACCCTTGAGCCGCAGCTTCAGCATCCACTCGGGCTCGTTCTTCTTCTCGGAGATGTCGCGGACGACGTCCTCGGAGAGACCGCGCTTGGCGGCGGCACCGGCCGCGTCCGAGTCGGCCCAGCCGTACTCGTACCGACCCAGGCCCTCGAGCTCGGGGTGGCTGATCTCGGTGGTCATGCGGGGTTCCTCCCGGCCGTGCTTGCAGATGCTGTGGATGGAGTGGTCTGGGGGGCGCCGTGCGGGATGAACGTCGTGCAGACGCCGTCACCATGCGCGATGGTGGCCAGGCGCTGGACGTGGGTCCCGAGGAGGCGGGAGAAGATCTCCGTCTCCGCCTCGCACAGCTGCGGGTACTGCTCGGCGACGTGGGCGACCGGGCAGTGGTGCTGGCAGAGCTGCTCGCCGACCGGCGCGTGGCGCGCAGTGGCAGCGTACCCGTCGGCGGTCAGCGCCTTGGCCAGCGCCTCGGTGCGCTGCTCCGGGTCGGCGGACTCGACGGCCGCGCGGTACGCCTCGGCCTGGGCCTCGACGCGGTCGCGGGCGAAGGCGGCGACGGCCGCCTCTCCTCCGGCGTTCCGCTCGATCCAGCGCAGGGCCTCGACGGCGAGCGTGTCGTAGGACTGGTCGAAGGCGTCCCGGCCGCAGTCGGTGAGCGCGAAGACCTTCGCGGGCCTGCCGCGCGTACGGGCGCCGTAGACGCGCTTCTCGCGCGCCTCCACGACGTTGTCGCCCACCAGCGAGTCGAGGTGGCGGCGGACGGCGGCCTGCGTGAGGCCGAGCCGCTGGGCCAGATCGGCGACGGTCGAGGGACCGTGGTCCAGGATGGAGCGCGCGACCCGGTTGCGCGTGGATCGCTCACCGGTCGCGAGTTCCTCCGTGGAAGCCTCACCGACGTTTTTCACAACGCCATTGTTGCGTAATTAATCAGGGACTGACAAGCGAGGTCAGGCCGGGTGACGGTGCCGTACGTCACGCAGGTAAGGCTTACCTGA
Organism: Streptomyces sp. NPDC053493; assembly: GCF_044544825.1. NCBI lineage: Bacteria > Bacillati > Actinomycetota > Actinomycetes > Kitasatosporales > Streptomycetaceae > Streptomyces > Streptomyces sp. NPDC053493. The sequence goes on along the minus strand of NZ_JBITXS010000007.1, from coordinate 248,168 downwards.
CCTGCGGAAACGATCATTCGTAGGACGAATCACGGCCACCCTGACCAGCGGTTTCCCTACCCGGGCGGCGCCCTAGGGCACCCGCACGCCGCGCCCTCGGGACTCCACCAGACGGAGAAACATTTCCGCGTTGCGGACCGCCGCGGCGCCCGGGTCGTTGTTGAAGAAAACGAACACGTCCGCCCGGTCGGGCCAGGTGTCCGCCAGCCGGTCCGCCCAGGTCACCAGCGCCTGCCGGCCGTACGACGGACGAGGCACGGCCCGGCCCTCGTGCAGCCGCAGATAGCCCCAGTCCGCCGTCCGCCACAGCGGGGCCACCGGCCGCCCGCCCCGGTCCGCCCAGCACAGCGCCGCGCCCCGGTCCTTCAGGACGGCGGCGGTCTCCTCGGTCCACCACGAGTCGTGCCGCGGCTCGACCGCCACCCGCGTGCCCGCCGGGAAGCACGCGAGGGCCGCGTCGAGCAGGCCGGTGTCCGCCCGGAGCGTGGGCGGCAGCTGGAGCAGTACGGGACCGAGCCGGGCGCCCAGCGCCTCCGCGCGGCCCATCAGCCGCGCCACCGGCTCCTCGGGCTCCTTCAGGCGCTTGATGTGCGTGAGGTAGCGGCTGGCCTTGACCGCCATCACGAAGCCGTCGGGCGTGCGCTTCCGCCACTCGGCGAAGGTCGCCCGCTCGGGCAGCCGGTAGAAGGCGTTGTTGTTCTCCACGGCCGCGAAGCGGCGCGCGTACTCCTCCAGCCAGAGCCGCTGCGGCACGCCCTCGGGATAGAGCACGCCCCGCCAGTCCCGGTACTGCCACCCGGAGGTGCCGACGACGGTCGCCATACCGGGCTCCTGCCCCGCCCGGCCCGTCCCCATCCGGCCGGAGCCGGGGCCGCCGCGACCGGATCCGGGGCCGCGGACCGGCCCGTACGGGTGGTTCCTTAGACTTCCCGGCATGCGAAACGACTCCGTCGAGTCCGTGGTCCGGGTCCGGGGCCTGGTCAAGCGGTACGGGACCAAGACCGCCGTCGACGGCCTCGACCTCGACGTGCGGGCCGGCACCGTCACCGCCGTCCTCGGACCCAACGGGGCCGGCAAGACCACCACGATCGAGACCTGCGAGGGCTACCGGAGGCCGGACGCCGGCACCGTCACCGTCCTCGGCCTCGACCCGGTGGCCGACGCGGCCGCGCTGCGGCCCCGGGTCGGCGTGATGCTCCAGTCCGGCGGCGTCTACTCCGGCGCCCGCGCCGAGGAGATGCTGCGCCACATGGCGAAGCTGCACGCCCACCCGCTCGACGTCGACTTCCTGATCGAGCGCCTCGGCCTCGGCTCCTGCGGCCGTACGACCTACCGGCGCCTGTCCGGCGGCCAGCAGCAGCGCCTGTCGCTCGCCATGGCCGTCGTCGGCCGCCCCGAACTCGTCTTCCTCGACGAGCCGACCGCCGGCCTCGACCCGCAGGCCCGCCGCGCCACCTGGGACCTGGTCCGCGAGCTGCGCTCCGACGGCGTCACGGTCGTCCTGACCACCCACTTCATGAACGAGGCCGAGGAGCTCGCCGACGACGTCGCCATCGTCGACGCCGGGCGGGTCGTCGCCCAGGGCAGCCCCGAGGAGCTGTGCCGCGGCGGCGCGGAGAACACCCTGCGCTTCACCGGCCGCCCCGGCCTCGACCTCGGCTCGCTCCTCAAGGCCCTGCCGGACGGCACCGCGGCCGTGGAGGGCCCGCCGGGCACCTACCGGCTCACCGGCACGGTCGACCCGCAGCTGCTGGCCACCGTCACCAGCTGGTGCGCCCAGCACGGCGTGCTGCCCGACCGGCTCTCGGTCGAACGCCACACCCTCGAAGACGTCTTCCTCGAACTGACCGGCAAGGAGCTGCGCGGATGAGCACGGGTACGTACGCGCCGAAGCCCGGCGCCGCGCCGGTCGGGCGGATGATCGCCGCGCAGGCCGCCTTCGAGACCCGGATGCTGCTGCGCAACGGCGAGCAGCTCCTGCTCACGGTGATCATCCCCTCCCTGCTGCTGGTGCTCTTCTCGACGGTCGACATCGTCGACACGGGCACGGACGAGGCCGTCGACTTCCTCGCGCCCGGCGTCCTCGCGCTGGCCGTGATGTCCACCGCCTTCACCGGCCAGGCCATCGCGACCGGCTTCGAGCGCCGCTACGGCGTGCTCAAGCGGCTCGGCGCCTCGCCGCTGCCGCGCTGGGCGCTGATGACCGCGAAGACGCTGGCGGTGCTGGTCACCGAGGTGCTCCAGGTGGTGCTCCTGACGGTGATCGCGCTGGCGCTCGGCTGGTCGCCGCACGGGAACCCGTTCTCCGTGCTCGCGCTCCTGGTCCTCGGCACCGCCGCGTTCTCCGGGCTCGGGCTGCTCATGGCCGGCACCCTCAGGGCGGAGGCGACGCTGGCCGCCGCGAACCTGGTGTTCCTGCTGCTCCTGGTGGGCGGCGGCGTGATGGTGCCGCTGGAGAAGTTCGGCGCCGCGGGCGACGTGCTGGCGCTGCTGCCGATCTCCGCGCTCTCCGACGGTCTGCGCGACGTCCTGCAGGACGGCGCCGGGATGCCGTGGGGCGACGCCCTGATCCTGGCCGTCTGGGCGGTCCTGGGCCTGGGCGCGGCGGCCCGGTTCTTCCGCTGGGAGTGAGGCTCCGCGTAGCCGGGCGGTGACGTTTCCGGGCGACTCGCCCCGTAAGCACCCCCTCGTGAAAGCGTGCACAAGCCCCCGCCTACGATGGGGCCCGTGCAGACCCCCCTCGCCTTCCTCGCCCGGCGCTGGACCCCGTCCCCCCGGACGCTCCGGCGCGCCGCGCTCTCCGCCGTCGTGATGAGCGTGATCATCATCGTCACCGGCGGCGCGGTCCGGCTGACCGGCTCCGGTCTCGGCTGCGACACCTGGCCCAAGTGCACGGACGACAGTCTGATCGTCACGGCCGAGCAGGGCTTCCACGGCTTCGTCGAGTTCGGCAACCGCATGCTGACCTACGTGCTGTCGGCGGCCGTCGGCTGGACGATCCTGGCCGCGCGCTGCGCCAAGCCGTACCGGCGCGGGCTCACCCGGCTCGGCTGGGCCCAGTTCTGGATCGTGCTGAGCAACGCCGTCATCGGCGGCGTCACCGTCTGGATGGGCCTCAACCCGTGGACCGTGGCCGGCCACTTCCTCGCCGCGAACTCGCTGCTCACGGTGACGGTGATCACCTGGCACCGGGTCGGGGAGGGCGACGCGCCCGCGAAGCCGCGGGTCCCGCGCCCGGTGCGCAAGCTGTCCTGGGCGATCGTCGCCGTCTCCGCGCTGCTCATCGCGCTCGGTACGACCGTCACGGGCGCCGGCAAGCACGCGGGTGACAGCAGCGAGGTGCCGCGCATGCCGTGGGACTGGACGAACGCCGCCCATGTGCACGCGATCGCCGCCTGGGCGGTCTGCGCCCTGGCCCTCGCCATGTGGCTGGTCCTGCGCGTGGTCGACGCCCCGGACGACACCCGGGCCCGCGCCCGCGACCTGCTGCTCGTGCTGGCCGCGCAGGGCGGCATCGGCTACCTCCAGTACTTCACCGGCGTGCCCGAGCTGCTGGTCGCCGCCCACATGCTCGGCTCCTCCCTGATGTGGATCGCGGTCCTGCGCCTGGCCCTGAGCCTGCGCGAGCGCCCGGCGGCCGCCCCGGAGATCCCGGCCCAGCCGGAGGCGGAGCTGGCCACGGCGTAGCGGCGGTGCGCGGCCGTCCCGCTCGCGGGTCCGGCCGCGCTCGCCCGTCAGTCGTCCGACCGGGGCGGCAGTCCCACCTGGTCCTCCATCACGGAGCCGTTGTTGTAGCCGCTCTCCACCGTCGTCCGCAGATCTTCGGCGAAGCCCGGGTCGTGCGCGCCCACCTGGTGGCGCGCCAGGAAGTCCTCCACGGGACCGCGCGCCATGCTCCTGCCCTTCCAGTAGGTGCTGGTGGTGTCGGCGTGGGTCTGCTTGTCCACGGCGTCGGCGTTCTCCTTCTTCTCCGCGTCGGCCACGTCGCTCATGACCGAGCCGGCCAGCGAGCCGAGGACCTCGCTCCCCACGTCCACGGCGGTGGGAACGACGACGCCCGAGCCCGGTATGAGGGCGGATCCGGCGGTGATGACGGCGTCGGCGCCGGTCCCGATCGCGCCCCAGCGGGCGTCCACGGCCTTCTCGTACTCCTCCTTGCGGGCGCTGCCGTCGCTCGCGATCTGGTCGGCCCGGGACTGGTCGAGCGTGCCCTGCACCTCCGCGCCGATCCTGGCCGCCGTCCGCGCCGCCGGGGTGTCGATCCTGCCGTCCGGGCCGACCTGGGCCTCGAGCACCGAGGTGGTGTAGACGCCTTGGGCGACCGAGACCGTGGCGTAGGCGTCGGGATGCCGGCCGAGCGCGCTGAGCAGCTGCCGGGCGCCCAGCTCGTCGAACGTCGCGTGGCCGGTGCCGTCCTTGGGGACGAAGGGGTTTCCGTCGCGCGGGCCGAGCGCGCGGTCGATGTCGTCGATGTAGCCGGCGGTCATCCGGCCCACGCTGTCGGAGAGGCTCTGCTGCTGCTTGAGGAGGGCGGGGTCGCTGTACGCCGAGACCACCTTCTCCATGATGTCGGCGGAGGTGTCGTCGCGGTGCAGCTTCGGTGACGGGTCGTCCCAGGCGTGGCCGAGGGTGGCCGCCTCGAGGGCGTGGCCGAGCGCGTCCGGCAGGTATGTCTTCGTGGTGTCGAGGACGGCCGGGTCGGTGCTGGTGGTGTCGGGGAGGACCTCGAACTTCCCGCTGGTGAAGAGGTCGAGGTAGCTGCTGAGGGGCTTGCCGTCGGCGCCCTTCCCGAGGTCGGCCGGGCCGCTCTTCGCGGTGCCGTCGCGGTGGTAGGCCTGGGGCGTGCGGTCCGGGTCGAAGAACTCCTTCGCCGCATCGGGGCTGTGGCCGAGCGCTTCCAGGAAACCGACGGTGGGGTCGTAGCCCGATCCGTTCAGGCCGGAGGGGTTGAAGGGGTTGCGCGGGCCGTTGCCGAGCTTCGACTGCTGGAAGAAGGCCGGGTCCTTCGCCTGGATCTGCGCGGCGTGCTCCGCGACGGGCACGAGGAAGCGCTTGTCGTAGGAGCCGTTGCGCATGATCCCCGCGAGCAGCTGGTAGCCGAAGGGCGCGTGGGTGTCGCCGGGGTACAGCGGGATCCGCTCGGTGCCCAGGCGGCGCAGGTCCTGGGCGAACGAGGGCGGCAGGTGCCGTGCGTGGTCGGGGTCCGTGGCGGTGGCCAGGCTGAGGCCGAGGTTGCGCTGGAGGTCCTGGACGTCGCGCAGGCGCTGCGGGTCGGTCCTGCCCCAGTCCTCCGTGTCGGTGGCCATGGTGCCGAAGAACTCGAGCGAGCCCTTGGCGCCGAGCTTGTCGTAGAACGCGGTGGTGAAGACCGGGTCCTTCGCGTGGTCCGCGAGCAGGTCGTTGAGCTCGGTCAGTTCGTCGTGGGTCAGCTTGCGGCCCTTGCGGGCGAGCGCCGCGGCGTGATCGGCCTGCTCGGCCTTCAGTGAGCCGTACGCGGGCGCGCGGAAGTCGCGTCCTTCGCCGACGTTCGCTCGCAGCGTCCGCGCCAACGACTGGTCGGTGTCGTTGAAGCTGTCGACGAGTTCGTCGATCCGGCGCTGCCACTGTCCCTGGTGTTCGTGCAGCGTCCGCTGGTAATCGGGGTCGTTGCGGGCGGCGGCGCGGGCCCGGGCGTCCTCGATCGGTTTCGGTCTGACCTTTCCGTCGGCGCCGACGAGGAATCCGGCGGCCGGTGCCTCCTCCACGGTCGTGTGCAGTGCGGTCCAGGTCTGCTTGAGGCTGTCGTGGCCGTCGGCGAGGGCCTGGTGGATGCCCTTGGCCTCCTTGGCGGCGTCGTCGAACTCCTTGGCCGTCTTGTCGACGAACGCCCGGGTCACCTCCGCGTCGACGCCGCGCCAGTCGGCCCGCGCCGCCCTGGCCTTCATCCCGGTGCGCGCGGTCTCGGCGAGCTGCTCCAGCTTGGTGACCATCGCGCCCCAGTCCTGGGCCGCGGCCTGTAACTTCCCCAGTCGTGCGTCCAGGACGTCCTTGAACGTCAGCATCCCACTCCCCCGTGTTCGCGTGGCGCGCGCGGCGCGTCCGTCCGCCGTCGTCGTCGGCGGCGGCGGCGGCGGCTAGGTGAGGTACCGGTCGATCTCCGAGGCCCGCAGGGTGGCGATCAGCTTCTCCTCCTGGTGGACCCAGGCCGCCACGGTGTAGTCGCAGTGGTTGGAGATGGTGGCGCAGGCCGCCACGAGCAGGTCCACCTGTTTGCTCCACCTGTCCTGCACGGTGCGCAGGGCGGGCCCGCTCTCCAGCTTCCCGCCGGTCAGTTCGGCGGCGGCCTCGTCCGTGGCGCGCCTGGCGTGCGTCCCGTCGGCGCGGAGCATGTTGTGCAGCTTGAACGCCTCGCTGCCGATGCGGCCGATGTGGTCGTCGTCCACGGCGAGGTCCTTGTCACCGCCCGGGCCGCCGGGTCCGCCCGGGCCGCCGGGCGCGGCCTGGTCGAGACGTGTCGTGGCGTTCTGCGCGGCGGCGGCGCGGGCGGAGGCCCACTCGTCGTCGAAGGACATGTGCTTCCCCGTTCTCCCGCGGATCGGTTCGGCCATCCACTTCTGTGTCTACCGCCGGGGCGGCCGCCGGACAACCGTGCGCACGGCATCGGCCGGATCCCGCCTCGCGCGCGGCCCGGAGGCGCCGGGTCAGCCGAGGCGGTAGACGCGGCGGGCGTTGCCCGCGGCGAGCAGTCCGGCGACGCGCTGGGCGTCCGTACGGGACCAGGCGCCGTCGCCGACCCATTCGCCGAGCACCCGGGCGAGCGCGCCGCGGAAGACGCCGGCGGCGACCACGTGCAGTTCGGGCAGGCCGCGCGCGCCGCTGGAGAACAGCAGCTTGCCGAACGGGGCCAGCTCCAGGAACTCGGCGAGGACGGCCGCGGCGCGGGCGCCGGTGCGCGCGACGACCGGCCCGAGGTCCGCGTGGACGTGCGGGAAGTGGGCGGCGAGCCGGGCGGCCTGGCGGTGGTACGGGTACTCGTGCAGCAGCACCAGGTCGGCGCCCAGACCGGCGGTCGCGGCGGCGAATCCGGCCAGCGTGCCGGGATCGCGCTCCCCGACGTGCAGCTGGACCGGCCGGCCCGCTGCGATCGCGGCCCACAGCAGGTGCCGCAGGAGCACCGGGTCGTCCACGGCGCCGCCGGCCGGGCGCCGGGCCAGCCAGCGGCCCGCCGCGCCGCGCACCTCACCGGGTCCCGGCGGCTCGGGCACGGCCGCGAGCCCGCCCCGTACACCGGCCACGGAGGTGAAGGCGACGGCGCCCGCGGCGGCCGCGTGGACGGCCTCGGCGAGACGGGCCAGGAAGGCGTCGACGGTGCCCGAGGTGTCGGCGACCTGCTGGGCGAGAAGCTCGAGCCGGACGATCTCGTGCGCGGCGGCGGCGCCGGTGGCGGCGAGCTCGGCGGGTCCGGTCAGGTCGCCGGGCGGGCCGGCGGCGCCGGCCGGGGCGCCGGCTCCGGTGCCCGATCCGGTGTCGACGAGATAGGTGCCGATGCCGGTGGCGCGCAGCAGGCGCCGGCCCGATTCGAGGGCGCCGAGCTCACGGCGCCGGGCGAGGTAGCGGGCGGGCGGGCAGTGCGGTTCGAGGCCGAGCAGCGGCGGACACCAGCGGCGCACGGCGAAGCCGGTCTGGGTGTCGAAGAAGGTGGTGCCGGCGGCGGGCGGCGCGGAGGCCGGGGCGAGATGGGCCTCGAACGTGCCGAGGCCGAGCTCGGTACGGAGCACCCCGTGGCAGTACTGGTCCACCAGGCTCGGCGTGTCGATCATTCGGGGGGCTCCCACGTGTGGACGGGCTTCCACCCCTCCTAACGGGTGAGCCCCGCGCGAAGTTGTTGCCTCCGGGGCCCCGAGGGCCCCGGGCGGCGGCTCAGGCGTTGGCCGGTCCGCCGAGCTGGATGCCGGCCATCCGGGTCCACTCGTACCGGCCGGTGACGACCTTCGCGGCGAACTCGCCGTCGAACTCCTCGTGCAGCGTCAGACCGGCCTTCTCGGCGGCCGCCTGCGCGATCTCGTAGCTCGGGGCCACCAGGTCGCCCCAGCCGCCGTCCTCGCCGACGAGGACGATGCGGGTGCCCGCCTGGCCGATGTGGGCGAGCTGGCCCTCGGCCCCGCCGTGCTTCCCGGAGAACGCCTGGATCTGCCGGGCCAGCCTGGCCGCCCTGCGCTCCGCCTGCTTCGTGTCTGCCATGACAAGGATGCTACTCGTGGGTAGATCGACTGGCGACGGCCGGGGCACGTGGCGTGGGCCACGCACCCCGGCCGTCGTCCGGAGTTCCGGCGGAGTCGGCGCGGGAGAGTCAGCGCAGGAAGGGGTCCACCGCGACCGCCACGAAGAGCAGCGAGACGTAGGTGATGGACCAGTGGAACAGGCGCATCTCCTTGAGCTTCGCACCCGTCACCTCGGACTTGGCGCGGTTCAGCAGCGCGTGCGCCTCCCACAGCCACCAGCCGCCGGTGAGCAGCGCCACGGCCGTGTAGAACCAGCCGGTGTAGCCCAGCGGGGTGAGCAGCAGCGAGACCGCCACCATGACCCAGCTGTAGATCACGATCTGCTTGGCGACGACCTTGTTGGAGGCGAGCACCGGGAGCATGGGCACGCCCACGCGCGCGTAGTCCTCCTTCACCTTCATCGACAGCGGCCAGTAGTGCGGCGGCGTCCAGAAGAAGATGACGAGGAAGAGGATGACGGCGGCCCAGGACATCGAGTTCGTGACCGCGGACCAGCCGATGAGCACCGGCATGCAGCCGGCGATGCCGCCCCAGACGATGTTCTGCGCGGTGCGCCGCTTGAGGATCATCGTGTAGACGACCACGTAGAAGAACAGCGCGCCGAGCGAGAGCCAGGCGGACAGCCAGTTGACGAGGACGCCGAACCAGACGGTGGAGACCACCGCGAGGGTCAGTCCGAAGACCAGGCCCTCGCGCGGCGAGACCATGCCGGTGACCAGCGGACGCTGCGACGTGCGGTCCATGAGCGCGTCGATGTCGCGGTCGATGTACATGTTCAGCGCGTTGGCGCCGCCCGCGGACAGGTAACCGCCGACGCAGGTGGCGAGGACCAGCCACAGGTCGGGCACACCCTGCTCGGCGAGGAACATCACCGGCACGGTGGTGATGAGCAGCAGCTCGATGATCCGCGGCTTGGTCAGCGCCACGAATGCCTTGACGCGGGCCCCGAACGGCCGATGGCCCCCCGGGCTGGGAGTCAAGACGACCCCTGCGGGTCGGGACTCGACGGCCGTCACGCACACCCCTGACAGAGAATTTCCCAGCAAGCTCCCCGGATGAAGACGGGGTGAAGACTTGCGCGTACCACGCCACTGTAGACGTTGCCCATACGCCGATCTTCGCGGGGGTGGGGTCGTGTTGGCGGCCCTTCGCGCCGGGCGCGCCCGAGGCGCGTCCCAATGGGCGGACACCGGCCGCGGCCCCTCGGGAGGCGAACTCGCACGCCCGGCGGCAGTCTTGCAGGAGAGCGCTCATTTGAGGGGCCCAGGCACGAAAAGAGGGGCGAATTCCGGGGGTAGGCTCGACACCGCCGGGACACCCTCAGTCACCGGCTCAAGACATGCGGAGAGGAGCCCTGACTCAGGGTGAGCACTAAGCCGACGACCACAGACCTCGAGTGGACCGAACTGGACCAGCGGGCCGTGGACACCGCCCGCATCCTGGCCGCCGACGCCGTACAGAAGGTCGGCAACGGCCATCCCGGTACGGCGATGAGCCTGGCGCCCGCCGCGTACACCCTCTTCCAGAAGGTGATGCGCCACGACCCGGCCGACCCGGAGTGGGTGGGCCGCGACCGCTTCGTGCTCTCCGCCGGGCACTCGTCCCTGACCCTGTACACCCAGCTCTACCTGGGCGGCTTCGGTCTGGAGCTCGACGACCTGAAGTCCTTCCGCACCTGGGGCTCGAAGACCCCGGGCCACCCCGAGTACGGCCACACGGCGGGCGTCGAGACGACGACCGGTCCGCTCGGCCAGGGCGTGGCGAACGCGGTGGGCATGGCGATGGCCGCCCGCTACGAGCGCGGTCTGTTCGACCCGGAGGCCGCCGCCGGCACCTCTCCCTTCGACCACCGCGTCTACGTGATCGCCGGCGACGGCTGCCTCCAGGAGGGCATCTCCGCCGAGGCGTCCTCGCTCGCGGGCCACCAGAAGCTCGGCAACCTGATCCTGCTGTGGGACGACAACCACATCTCGATCGAGGGCGACACCGAGACCGCCGTGTCCGAGGACACCATGAAGCGGTACGAGGCCTACGGCTGGCACGTGCAGCGCGTGGAGCCGCAGGCCAACGGCGACCTGGACCCGGCCGGCCTGTACGCCGCGATCAAGGCCGCCGAGGCCGAGACCGAGCGTCCCTCCTTCATCGCGATGCGCTCGATCATCGCCTGGCCGGCCCCGAACGCCCAGAACACCGAGGCCGCGCACGGCTCGGCGCTGGGCGACGAGGAGGTCGCGGCCACCAAGCGCGTGCTCGGCTTCGACCCGGAGCAGACCTTCGAGGTCTCCGACGAGGTCATCCGCCACACCCGCGGGCTCGGCGACCGGGGCCGCGAGGCCCGCGCCGCGTGGGAGAAGTCGCTGGCCGAGTGGCGCACCGCCAACCCGGAGCGCGCGGCCACGTTCGACCGCGTCCAGGCCAACGAGCTGCCGGCCGGCTGGGAGGACAAGCTCCCGGTCTTCGAGGCGGGCAAGGGCGTCGCGACGCGTGCCGCGTCCGGCAAGGTGCTGCAGGCGCTCGGCGCGGTGATCCCGGAGCTGTGGGGCGGCTCGGCCGACCTCGCCGGCTCGAACAACACCACGATCGACAAGACGTCCTCCTTCCTCCCGGAGGGCAACCCGCTGCCCGAGGCCGACCCGTACGGCCGGACGATCCACTTCGGCATCCGCGAGCACGCCATGGCCGCGGAGATGAACGGCATCGCCCTGCACGGCAACACCCGCATCTACGGCGGCACCTTCCTGGTGTTCTCCGACTACATGCGCAACGCCGTGCGCCTGTCCGCGCTGATGCACCTGCCGGTGACGTACGTGTGGACGCACGACTCGATCGGTCTCGGCGAGGACGGCCCGACCCACCAGCCGGTGGAGCACCTGGCCTCGCTGCGCGCGATCCCGGGTCTGAACGTGGTCCGCCCGGCCGACGCCAACGAGACGGCGATCGCCTGGCGCGAGATCATGAAGCGGCACACCAAGGTGTTCGGCAAGGGCGCCCCGCACGGTCTGGCCCTCACCCGCCAGGGCGTGCCGACGTACGCGCCGAACGAGGACGCGGCCAAGGGCGGCTACGTGCTGTTCGACGCCGAAGGGCCCTCCGGGCAGGACGCGGACGCGCAGGTCGTGCTGATCGCGACCGGTTCCGAGGTGCACCTGGCCGTGGAGGCCCGGGAGCAGCTGCAGGCCGCCGGCGTCCCGACCCGCGTGGTCTCGATGCCGTCGGTGGAGTGGTTCGAGGAGCAGGAGCAGGGGTACAAGGACGCCGTGCTGCCGCCGTCGGTCAAGGCGCGCGTGGCGGTCGAGGCCGGTGTCGGCCTGACCTGGCACAAGTACGTCGGCGACGCCGGCCGGATCGTGTCGCTGGAGCACTTCGGTGCCTCGGCGGACGCGAAGGTCCTGTTCCGCGAGTTCGGGTTCACGCCGGAGGCGATCGTCGCCGCCGCGCGGGAATCTCTTGACGCCGTCGCGCGCTGACGCGAATACGTACGACTCAATGGAGATGCAACTCTCATGACAGACGCTCTCAAGCGCCTCTCCGACGAAGGCGTCGCGATCTGGCTGGACGACCTTTCGCGTCAGCGGATCACGTCCGGCAATCTGGCCGAGCTCATCGACCAGAGCCATGTGGTGGGTGTGACCACCAACCCGTCCATCTTCCAGAAGGCGATCTCCGAGGGCCACGGCTACGACCAGCAGGTCGCCGACCTCGCCGCCCGCAAGGTGACCGTGGACGAGGCCATCCGCATGATCACGACGGCTGACGTGAGGGACGCCGCCGACATCCTGCGTCCCGTCTTCGACGCGACCGACGGCCAGGACGGCCGGGTCTCCATCGAGGTCGACCCCCGTCTGGCCCACGACACGGCGGCCACGATCGCCGAGGCCAAGCAGCTGGCCTGGCTGGTGGACCGTCCCAACACCCTCATCAAGATCCCGGCCACCAAGGCGGGTCTGCCGGCGATCACCGAGGTCATCGGCCTCGGCATCAGCGTGAACGTGACGCTGATCTTCTCGCTGGAGCGCTACCGCGCGGTCATGGACGCCTACCTCGCCGGTCTGGAGAAGGCCCGCGAGCGCGGCCTGGACCTGTCGAAGATCCACTCCGTGGCGTCCTTCTTCGTGTCCCGCGTGGACACCGAGATCGACAAGCGCCTCGAGGTGATCGGCACCGACGAGGCCAAGGGCCTCAAGGGCAAGTCCGCCCTGGCCAACGCGCGTCTCGCCTACGAGGCGTACGAGGAGGTCTTCGGCTCCGAGCGCTGGGCGGCCCTGGACCGGGCGCAGGCCAACAAGCAGCGTCCGCTGTGGGCCTCGACCGGTGTGAAGGACCCGGCCTACAAGGACACGCTGTACGTGGTGGACCTGGTCGCCCCGGGCACGGTCAACACCATGCCGGAGGCCACCCTGGAGGCCACCGCCGACCACGGCGAGGTCACCGGCGACACCATCCGCGGCACGTACGACGAGTCCCGCGCGGTGCTCGACGCGGTGGCGAAGCTCGGCATCTCGTACGACGACGTCGTCCAGGTGCTCGAGGACGAGGGCGTCGACAAGTTCGAGGCGTCCTGGAACGACCTGCTCAAGTCGACCGAGGCGGAGCTGCAGCGCCTCGCACCTTCGGAGGCGTAACCACCTTGAGCGCAGTCACCGGAGCCAACCCGCTCCGTGACGCCGCAGACCGACGGCTCCCGCGCATCGCGGGGCCGTCGGGTCTGGTGATCTTCGGTGTCACGGGCGATTTGTCCCGTAAGAAGCTGATGCCTGCCGTCTACGACCTCGCCAACCGGGGTCTGCTGCCGCCGGGCTTCTCGCTCGTCGGCTTCGCCCGCCGTGAGTGGCAGGACGAGGACTTCGCGCAGGAGGTCTACGAGGCCGTCAAGCAGCACGCCCGCACCCCGTTCCGCGAGGAGGTGTGGCAGCAGCTGATCCAGGGCATGCGGTTCGTCCAGGGCGACTTCGACGACGACGACGCCTTCGACCAGCTCAAGACCACCATCGAGGAGCTGGACAAGGCGCAGGGCACGGGCGGCAACTTCGCCTTCTACCTCTCCGTGCCGCCGAAGTTCTTCCCGCTGGTCGTCCAGCAGCTCAAGAAGCACGGCCTGGCCGACCCGAAGAACGGCTCCTGGCGACGCGCCGTCATCGAGAAGCCGTTCGGCCACGACCTGGCCTCCGCCAAGGAGCTCAACGAGGTCGTGCACGAGGTCTTCAAGCCCGACGCGGTCTTCCGCATCGACCACTACCTGGGCAAGGAGACCGTCCAGAACATCCTGGCGCTGCGCTTCGCCAACACCCTCTTCGAGCCGATCTGGAACCGGTCCTACGTCGACCACGTGCAGATCACCATGGCCGAGGACATCGGCATCGGCGGCCGCGCCGGCTACTACGACGGCATCGGCGCCGCCCGTGACGTCATCCAGAACCACCTGCTGCAGCTGCTCGCGCTGACCGCGATGGAGGAGCCCGCCTCCTTCGACGCCGACGCGCTCGCGGCCGAGAAGACCAAGGTGCTCGGCGCGGTGAAGCTGCCGAAGGACCTGGCCAAGTCCACGGTCCGGGGCCAGTACGCGGCCGGGTGGCAGGGCGGCGAGCAGGCCGTCGGCTATCTCCAGGAAGACGGCATCGACCCGCAGTCGAAGACCGACACCTACGCGGCGATCAAGCTGGAGATCGACAACCGCCGCTGGGCGGGCGTGCCCTTCTACCTGCGCACCGGTAAGCGGCTGGGCCGCCGGGTCACCGAGATCGCGGTCGTCTTCCAGCGCGCCCCGCACTCGCCGTTCGACCAGACGGCGACCGAGGAGCTCGGCCAGAACGCGCTGGTCATCCGCGTCCAGCCGGACGAGGGCGTCACCGTGCGCTTCGGCTCCAAGGTGCCGGGCACGCAGATGGAGGTCCGGGACGTGTCGATGGACTTCGCCTACGGCGAGTCCTTCACCGAGTCCAGCCCCGAGGCCTACGAGCGTCTCATCCTCGACGTCCTGCTCGGCGACTCCAACCTCTTCCCGCGGGTCGAGGAGGTCGAGCTGTCCTGGAAGATCCTCGACCCGATCGAGCAGTTCTGGGACAAGCACGGCAAGCCCGCGCAGTACCAGTCCGGGACCTGGGGTCCGGTCGAGGCGGACGAGATGCTCGCACGAGACGGCAGGAGCTGGCGCCGGCCATGAAGACCGACCTGACGGACACCACGTCCTCCAAGATCAACAAGGCGCTGGTGCTCGGGCGGCGGGCCATCGGCACCCCGGCCGTCGGCATGGTGCTCACCCTCGTCATCGTCACCGACGAGGAGAACGCCTACGACGCGCTGAAGGCGGCCAACGAGGCGTCCCGCGAGCACCCCTCGCGGACCCTCGTCGTCATCAAGCGGGTCTCGCGCTCCCCGCGGGACCGCGCCAAGGCGCGGCTCGACGCCGAGGTCCGCCTCGGCGCCGACGCCAGCACCGGCGAGACGGTCGTGCTCCGGCTGTACGGCGAGGTCGTCGACCACGCCCAGTCGGTGGTGCTGCCGCTGCTGCTGCCGGACGCGCCCGTCGTCGTCTGGTGGCCGGTGAACTCGCCGACCGACCCGGCGAACGACCCGCTGGGCGCCCTCGCCCAGCGCCGTGTGACCGACACGTACGCCGCCGAGCAGCCCATCCAGGAGCTGGCCGCGCGCGCGGACGCGTACACCCCGGGCGACACCGACCTGTCGTGGACCCGGATCACCCCGTGGCGCTCGATGCTGGCCGCCGCGCTCGACCAGGTGGTCTGCGAGGTCACCTCGGCCGAGGTGGCGGGCGAGGAGTTCAACCCGAGCGTCGAACTGCTCGCCATGTGGCTGGCCGAGCGGCTGAAGGTGCCGGTGCGGCGCTCGAAGTCGGCCGGACCCGGTCTCACCTCCGTACGGATGGAGACCAACACGGGTCCGATCGTGCTCCACCGGCCGGACGCCTCGCTCGCGACGCTCTCCATCCAGGGCCAGCCGGACCGTGCCGTGGCGCTCAAGCGCCGGGAGACGGCCGAGCTGATCGCGGAGGAGCTGCGCCGGCTCGACCCGGACGACACCTACGCGGCGGCGCTGAAGTTCGGCCTGGAGCGGCTGGACGAGGAGGCGGCCGGCGCCGCCGCCGAGGCGGCGGCCGAGGAGGTCGCGGTGGCCGAGGAGGTCGCCGAGACCGTCGAGGCCGAGGCCCCGGCGGCCAGGAAGCCCTCGAAGAAGGCCCCGGCCAAGAAGGCGGCGGGCTCGTGAGCACTCCCCAGCTGGTCGTGCACCGCGACAAGGAACTGATGGCCGAGGCCGCCGCGGCCCGGCTGATCACCAAGGTCGTGGACGCGCAGGCCGCCCGCGGCTCCGCCTCGGTCGTGCTCACCGGCGGCCGCAACGGCAACGGGCTGCTCGCGGCGCTGCGTTCGGCGCCCGCCCGGGACGCGATCGACTGGTCGCGGCTCGACCTGTGGTGGGGCGACGAGCGTTTCCTGCCGGACGGCGACCCGGAGCGCAATGTCACCCAGGCCCGCGAGGCGCTGCTCGACAGCGTTCCGCTGGACCCGGCGCGGGTGCACGCGATGCCGGCTTCGGACGGCCCGTACGGCTCCGACGTGGAGGCCGCGGCCGCGGCCTACGCGGCCGAGCTCGCGGCGGCGGCCGGCCCCGGCGACCACGGCGGAGTGCCGACCTTCGACGTGCTGATGCTGGGCGTCGGCCCGGACACGCACGTGGCCTCGCTCTTCCCGGAGCTGCCGGCGGTCCGCGAGACCGAGCGGACGGTGGTCGGCGTGCACGGCGCGCCCAAGCCGCCGCCGACCCGGGTCTCGCTGACCCTTCCGGCGATCCGGGCCGCGAAGGAGGTCTGGCTGCTCGCGGCGGGCGAGGACAAGGCGAAGGCCGCGGCCATCGCGCTGTCCGGCGCGGGTGAGGTGCAGGCCCCGGCGGCCGGTGCCTACGGCCGCGCGCGGACGCTGTGGCTGCTCGACGCGGCGGCCGCCTCGGAGCTGCCGCGGAGCCTGTATCCGCCGGCTTCGGCCTGACGGCCCGACAGCCCTGAAGGCTCCGAAGGCCCCGAAAGCTCCGTAGGCCGTGGCGGTCTGACGGCCCGACGGCCGGTGGAGGCCCGGTTCACCCGCTGGTGGACCGGGCCTCCGGCGTTTCCGGAGGCCGTACGGGCTCCACGGGCCCGGCCGGCCCGGTCGCCTCGACCGGCTGGGCCCCCTCGACCGGCCCGGCCGCCTCGACCGGCTCGGCAGGCCCGGCAGGTTCCAGGAAGGGCGTGAGCAGGCCGGGTACGGCCTCGGCGGCGAAGGCCAGGCCCTCGCGCTCACCCGCGTCGTACACGGTGTAGGCGCCGTCCCCGGCGGCCGTCGTCGCGCTGAGCGTGAGCACTCCGGCGCGCCGCTGGAACCAGGACTGCTTGACGGTCCAGCCGATGACTCCGGCGCGCTGGAGCGCGACGGTGGAGCGGCGGACGGTGCCCGAACGGGTGATGAGATACGGGCCGCTGACGCCGTGTCCGAGACCGCGGTAGGCGTCGAGGGCGAGGCACAGGGCGAGCGGTGTGACGAGGACGGCGAGCCCGCCCGCCACGTACAGGAGCACGGGCGTCAGCCAGGCGCCGAGCGCGGCGAGGACGGCGGCCGGGCCGAGTCCGGCCGCGAGCGCCCACCGCAGCCGCCGGGTGCGGGCGGCGCGGGGATGCGCGGTGAGCGGGGCCGCGGTGGGCGGCTCGGGCTCGCGCAGCACGCGCGCGGCCACCCGGTCGGCGACGGCGCGCGGCGCGGCCGGCATCAGGTTCTTGAGGTCGCCGTGCCTGTCGTCGTCGTCCTGGGCGAGGCCGGTGGCGACGGCGTCGACGCGGGCGGCGCGGAAGAGGCGCACGCCGAGCGGCTCGACGAGTTCGACACCGCGAAGGCGCCGTTCCTCCAGCGAGACCGAGCGCGCGGTGAGCAGGCCGCGGCGGACCCGCAGCGTGCCGCCCGGTTCGCGTTCCAGGCGGTAGCCGGCCCACATCTCGGTCCACAGGCCGAGGGCGCCGATCATGCCGGCGGCGGTGGCGAGCAGGGCCAGGTCGACGATCGTCCAGAGCAGCGAGACGTCCTCGAAGCGGTCCCCTATCCAGTGCAGGACCTCGGCTTGGGCGCCGAACCAGTCGCTGACCTGGAGGACGGCTCCGGCCGCCGCGCCGCCGAGCAGCGGGGCGACGAAGGAGACCGGGGCGTAGCGGATCCAGCGCGGGTCGAGGGAGGCGAGGACGCCGTCGTGGGCGGTGTCCTCGCCGGCGCCCACGGGCCGGGAGAGCAGGACGCGGCGCAGGTGTTCGCCCTCGGCCCGGGCGACCAGGTCGAGTTCCAGGGTGGACTCGCCGTCGGTGTGCTCGCCGGTGCCGATCCTGACCTTGACCAGGCCGAGAAGGCGCTCGAGCGGGTTGGCGGTGAGGTCGACGCTGCGGACGCGTTCGCGGGCCAGCGAGCGGCGGGTGACGACGAGGAGCCCGGTGTGGAGGTCGACGCGTTCGGGGCCGACTCGGTAGCGGGTGCGGCGCAGCCGGATCCAGTCGGCGGCGGTGCCGCCGCCGACGAGCAGGACGGCGCCGGCGAGGACCCAGGCGACGGCCTGCCAGACAGGGCGGGAGCCGGAGGTGAGGCTGAGGAAGGCGGGCAGCGCGGCGCCGCCGGCGACGCCGCACAGGACGAGGGCGGCGGCGAGCATGGTGCGCGGTTCCAGCCGGCGCCAGTCCTCGTCCTGCCCACCGCCGCTCATGTCGCGTCCCCGGGAGTGGCCCGGGTGAGCCGGGTGAGGCGCTCGGCGAGCCCGGCGGCCAGCGCGTGGTCGAGGCCCTCGATCCGGAGCGCGCCCTTGGAGGAGGCCGTCGTCACCGTGACGGTGGCCAGCCGGAAGGCCTGTTCCAGCGGGCCTCGCACGGTGTCGACGGTCTGGATCCGGGTCATGGGCGCGATCCGCCACTCCTGCCACAGGGCGCCGGTCCGCACGTACACGGCGTCCTCGGTGATCTCCCAGCGGTGCACCCGGAACCACCAGGCGGGGAGGAACGCGGTGCAGGCGAGGCCCGCCGCCGCCACGGCCGCGGCCGCCGCGAGCAGCCAGAACCGGGCGGATCCGATCAGCGCGCCGAGCAGGACCAGGACCGCGACCGGCAGCAGGGTGGCGACCAGCAGCCGCGCCCGCCACCAGCCGACGGCCCGCCCGTCCACGGCGTTCCTGGGCGGCCGCAGCCGCACCGCGTCCTCCCCCGTCATCCCGTTACCGGCCGCGCAGCGAGCGGTAGGCCGCGACGAGTCCGGCGGTGGAGGAGTCGAGCTGCTCGGCTCCCGTGCCCTGGGTCAGGACCGGCTCGATCTTCTTGGCGAGGACCTTGCCGAGCTCGACGCCCCACTGGTCGAAGGAGTCGATGTTCCAGACCGCGCCCTGGACGAAGACCTTGTGCTCGTAGAGCGCGACGAGCTGGCCGAGGACGGACGGGGTGAGGCCGTCGGCCAGGATCGTGGTGGTGGGGTGGTTGCCCTTGAAGGTCTTGTGCGGGACGAGTTCCTCCGGCACGCCCTCGGCCCGTACCTCCTCCGGCGTCTTGCCGAAGGCGAGCGCCTGGGTCTGGGCGAAGAAGTTGGCCATCAGCAGGTCGTGCTGGGCGACCAGGCCGGGCAGCAGGTCGGCGACGGGCTCGGCGAAGCCGATGAAGTCGGCCGGGATGACCTTGGTGCCCTGGTGGATCAACTGGTAGTAGGCGTGCTGGCCGTTGGTGCCGGGCGTGCCCCAGACCACGGGCCCGGTCTGCCAGTCGACCGGCTGCCCGTCGCGGGTGACGGACTTGCCGTTGGACTCCATGTCGAGCTGCTGGAGGTACGCGGTGAACTTCGACAGGTAGTGCGAGTACGGCAGCACGGCGTGCGACTGGGCGTCGAAGAAGGCGCCGTACCAGACGCCGAGGAGGCCGAGCAGGAGCGGGGCGTTCTCGGCGGGCGGGGCGGTGCGGAAGTGCTCGTCGACGAGGTGGAAGCCGTCGAGCATCGCCCGGAAGTGCTCCGGCCCGATGGCGATCATCAGGGAGAGGCCGATGGCGGAGTCGTACGAGTAGCGTCCGCCGACCCAGTCCCAGAACTCGAACATGTTGGCGGTGTCGATGCCGAACTCCTCGACCTTCTCGGCATTGGTCGACAGGGCCACGAAGTGCTTGGCGACGGCTTCCTGACCGGCCCGCAGCTCGGTGAGCAGCCAGTTGCGGGCGGAGGTGGCGTTGGTGATCGTCTCGATGGTGGTGAAGGTCTTCGAGGCGACGACGAAGAGGGTCTCGGCGGGGTCGAGGTCGCGGACGGCCTCGTGCAGGTCGGCGCCGTCGACGTTGGAGACGAAACGGAACGTCAGGTCGCGCCGGGTGTAGGCGCGCAGGACCTCGTAGGCCATGGCGGGGCCGAGGTCGGAGCCGCCGATGCCGATGTTGACGACGTTTTTGATCGGCTTGCCGGTGTGGCCGGTCCACTCGCCCGCGCGGACCCGGTCGGCGAAGGCGGCCATCTTGTCGAGGACGGCGTGCACCTCGGGGACGACGTTCACGCCGTCGACCTCGATCACGGCGTCGCGCGGGGCGCGCAGCGCGGTGTGCAGGACGGCCCGGTGCTCGGTGTTGTTGATCTTCTCGCCGCGGAACATGGCGTCGCGCAGCTCGGCGACGCCGGTGGCGGCGGCCAGGTCGCGCAGCAGCGCGAGGGTCTCGTCGGTCACCAGGTGCTTGGAGTAGTCCAGATACAGGTCGCCGACGCGCAGTGTGTATCCGGTGCCGCGCTCGGGATCGGCGGCGAACAGCTCGCGCAGGTGGGTGTCGCCCAGCTGCTCGCGGTGCTTGCCGAGGGCCGCCCACTCGGGCAGCTGGTTGAGCCTGGTGCGGCCTGCGTTCGTCATCTCGACATCGCCCATTTCTTCGTCTTGCTCCATGTCCGGCGTGTGTACCCCGCTGCACCTCCAACCTAATTGATGACGTGTGGATAAGCGTTCAGCCGCCCGCTCAGTGCCCGCCGCGGTGCAGCCGTCCCGCGTAACGGGCCTCGAGGAGCGCGTTGCGTTCGTGACCGCCGGGGAGGTTGGCGGAGACGTAGACGGGCGGCTCGTGTCCCTCGGCGAGGAGGAGGGCGACGGCCTCGGCGACGACCATCTGGACGAGGAGCGAGGAGGTGAGGGTGGAGATGCCGCACAGCGCGCCGCCGTCGGGCAGCGGCAGCACGGCGTCGCCGGCCGGTGCGCCGTTGTCGAGGACGGCGTCGGCGAGGTCGGCGAGGCGCTTGCCGCTCGCGTGGAGGGCGGGCACGGCGTGGGTGTGGGCGAGGGAGGTGAGGGCGACGAGAGGGTGTCCGGCGCCGGTGACCTTCAGGGCCAGCTCGACGATCGCGTTGTTGACGCCGGAGTTGGAGATGATGACGAAGAGGTCCTGCGGGCGGGGCGTGGCGAGGGCGTAGAGCCGGTCGGCGAGCCCGGGCGACCGTTCGAGGAGCGGGTCGCGGAGGATCGCCGGGTCCTCGCCGCCGCGCAGGACGAGGTCGGCGAGCGCGATCCGGCTCGTCGGCACCAGCCCTCCGGCCCGCCCGGCGACTTCGAGCGCGGCGGCCTGGGAGTGGCCGGTGCCGAAGGCGTGGATCACTCCGTCGGCGGCCACGCAGTCGGCGAACAGGCGCGCGGCGGCGGCGACGGCGTCCTTGTTGGCGGCGGCGACCTGGTCGACGGACGCGCGGGCGAGATCGGCGAACCGGTCGGCTCCGAGGGGGTGTTGGGCCATGACGGACGCTCCTCTGGTTGACTGAACCAAGCTGTGGCAAGTCGGCCGGTTCAATGAACCAGTCGGCCGAGTGCGCGTCAAGAGGGCGCCGGGCCGGCGCGGCAGGTGGGCCAGGCAGCGGACCCGAGCCGCCGCGCCGAGCGGCCCCGTCAGGCCAGCAGCCGGGCCAGGGCGACCGCGCCCGGGAGGCCGTCGGGGACCGGGGCCGGGGTCAGGCCCAGGGGCCGTACGCGGTCCGTGAGACGGGACAGCAAGGGGCCGCCGGGGCCGAGGAGGCCGCCGGTCACCACCAGCGGCTCGCCCGGCCGCGGCTCCAACGCCCCTACGGTCGACGTCAGTTCGGCGGCGGCCCGGTCCAGCAGCTCCTCGGCGACCGTGTCACCCCCGGCCGCCACGCCCACCACCAGCGGGCTCAGCTCGGCCAGCCGCACCGGACGGTCCGCGTACGCGAAACGCACCACGTGCTCCTTGCTCAGGCCGCCGCAGAGCGCCGCGACCGGCTCCGTCAGGGCCGTCGCGGGGCCCCGCCCGTCGAGCGCCCGCAGCACCGCCCGCAGCGCCTCCCGGCCCAGCCAGAAGCCGCTGCCCGCGTCCCCGAGCAGCCAGCCGTCGCCGTCGGCGGCGCTCACCATGCGGCGGCCTCGCACCCGCGCGCCCACCGCGCCCGTGCCGGCGATCAGGACCAGCCCGTCCGCCGGTGTCCCGGGCCCGGCCGCGAAGGCCACCTCGGCGTCGCCGCGCACGTCCACCCGTACGGCACGACCGGCGCCCAGCCCGGCCAGCGCGGCCTCCACCGCCGCCAGGGCCTTCTCGCGCCCGCCGCCCGGCCCGCCGCCCGCGAAGCCGGCCACCACGGCCGCGGGCGGCCCGGCCCCGGGCCCCAGCGCGCCGCGCAGGGCCTCGGTCAGATGGCGTACGAGAGCGGCGGCGGGCACGCTCAGCGCGTTGCCCGGGCCTCCCGTGCCCTCGCCCAGCGTCCGGCCGGTCGCCGCGTCGGCGAGCCGTGCCCTGGTCCGCGTACCGCCCGCGTCGATGCCGACGACCCGTTGAATCCTGGATTCGTTCATCAGCCCGCATGGTGGTTGATAGATTCACCCACCCACAAGGCCCCGGGCCGCGCAGCCCGGACCTCGGACCACGGACCTCCAGCCCCGGAAGGCGACCCGCATGATCACCGCACTGATCCGCTCCGAACTCCCGCGGATGTCCGGCTCCTTGCGGAAGGTCGGCGACTGGGTCCTGGCGGATCCCGCCCGGATCGCCGGCCTGTCCGCCGCCGAGGTCGGCCGCCTCACCGGCACCTCGCAGGCCACCGTGACCCGCTTCTGCCGGGCGCTCGGCCTCGACTCGTACCAGCGGCTGCTGCTCGAACTCGCCCGGGAACAGGGGCACGACACGGCGGTCGGCCAGGAGGAGGCACCCGGGCCGCTCGGGCCGGAGATCGGGCCGGACGACCCGCTGGACCTGGTCGTCGCCGCCGTCGCCCGCGCCGACCTGCAGGCCCTGCGCGCCACCACCGAGCAGCTCGACCTCGACGCCCTGGAGCGGGCCGCCCGCGCGCTCGCCCGGGCGCGCCGGATCGACGTCTACGGCGTGGGCGCGTCCGGTGTGCTCGCCCTGGAGACGCAGGCCCGGCTCTTCGGCATCGGCTGCGAGGCCCGGGCCTGGACCGAGGTGCACGCGGCGGAGACCTCGGCCGCCCTGCTGACGCCCGCGGACGCGGTCGTCGCGCTCTCCCACTCCGGCGCCACCCGCGAGGTCCTCGGGCCGCTGCGGCTCGCGTCCGAGCGGGGCGCCGCGACCGTGGCGGTCACCGGCGACCCGCGCTCCGCGGTGGCCCGCGCGGCCGGCACGCACCTCACCTCGACCGCCGCGCCCACCGGCTTCCGGCACGGCGGCTTCGGCACCCGGCATTCGGTGCTGCTGATCCTCGACTGCCTCTACGCGCGCGTGGCGCAGCTGACCTACGCGCGCGCCACGGCCTCGCTCGCGCTCACCGCGCACATCGCCGACGGCCACCGGAAATGACGAACGGGCCCCGCACGCCTGCGAAGCCCGTTCATCGGATGGTCATGACCGCTCAGATCTCGCCGCGGAGCTTGGCGAGCGCCTCGGCGAGGATGGCCTCGCCGTCCGCGTCGCTGCGCCGCTCCCGCACGTACGCGAGGTGCGTCTTGTACGGCTCGGTGCGCGGCGGGTCCGGCGGGTTGTCCCGGTCCTGGCCGGCCGGGAAGCCGCAGCGCGGGCAGTCCCAGGTGTCCGGCACCTGCGCGTCGCTGGCGAAGCTCGGCTGGGTCTCGTGCCCGTTCGAGCACCAGAAGGAGATGCGGAGACGCGGTGCCGACTCGCCCCGCTCGGCCTCCCCCATCGGCCCCGCTCCGACCCGGCTCCCCCGGATCGCGTTGCCACTTGCCACGGTCGTAACTCCCTGCGTGATGGTGCTCGAAGATGCCCCAGTCTACGTAAGGCCCAACGCGCGTCCAGTGATTGGAGTTACCCGTCCAACTTCATCAGCAGACCAAGTACGACAATGCACGCGAACCACAGCAGACCCACCACGACGGTGATGCGGTCCAGGTTGCGCTCGGCGACCGAGGAGCCACCGACGGACGACTGCATGCCGCCACCGAACATGTCGGAGAGGCCGCCGCCCTTCCCCTTGTGCATCAGCACGAGCAGCATCAGCAGCGCACTGAAGACGATCAGGGCGATCGAAAACCCCATAACCACGGCTGGACCAACTTCCTCGGACTTATACGGACGGGGGCCGGACAGGGTACCTGCCCGACCCCCGCAAGGGTACGACGGATCGTCGCCGCAGCTCTACATCGTCACTGGTCGCGGAAGCGGACGATCTTGACGAACTCGTCGGCGTCCAGCGAGGCGCCGCCGACCAGCGCGCCGTCGATGTCGGCCTGCGCCATGATCTCGGCGACGTTGCCGCCCTTGACGGAGCCGCCGTACTGGATGCGGACCTTGTCGGCCAGCTCCTGGGAGTACAGCTCGGCGAGCTTGCCGCGGACGGCCGCGCAGACCTCCTGGGCGTCCTCGGCGCCGCAGACCTTGCCGGTGCCGATCGCCCAGACGGGCTCGTAGGCGATCACGATCGACTCGGCCTGCTCGGCCGGGACGTCCTTCAGACCGCCCTCGACCTGGGCCAGGGTGTGCGCGACGGCGTTGCCGGCCTCGCGGACGTCCAGCTCCTCGCCGACGCACAGGATCGGGGTCAGGCCGTGCTTGTAGGCGGCCTTCACCTTGGCGTTGCAGACCTCGTCGGTCTCGGCGTGGTACTGGCGGCGCTCGGAGTGGCCGACGGCCACGTAGGCGCACTTCAGCTTGGCCAGCATCGGGCCGGAGATCTCGCCGGTGTACGCGCCGGAGTCGTGCGCCGAGATGTCCTGGGCGCCGTACTTGATCTTCAGCTTGTCGCCGTCGACCAGGGTCTGCACGGAGCGCAGGTCGGTGAAGGGCACGAGGACCGCGACCTCCACGGCGTCGTAGTCCTTGTCGGTCAGCGCGAAGGCGAGCTTCTGGACGTGGGCGATGGCCTCGAGGTGGTTGAGGTTCATCTTCCAGTTGCCCGCCATCAGCGGGGTACGGGTGCTCATAAAGGGGTCAGTCCTCCAGTGCGGCGAGGCCGGGAAGCGTCTTGCCCTCAAGGTATTCGAGGGAGGCGCCGCCGCCGGTCGAGATGTGGCCGAAGGCATTCTCGTCGAAGCCCAGCAGCCGGACGGCCGCGGCGGAGTCGCCGCCGCCGACCACGGTGAAGGCCGGGGAGTCGACGAGCGCCTGGGCGACGGCCTTGGTGCCCTCGGCGTAGTCGGGGTGCTCGAAGACGCCCATGGGGCCGTTCCAGAAGACGGTGGCCGCGTCGGCGAGCTTCGAGGCGTACAGCGTGCGGGTCTCCGGGCCGATGTCCAGGCCCTCCTGGTCCGCCGGGATGGCGGTCGAGGCGACCGTGGTGGGGTTGGCCGGGGCCTTGGTCTTCAGGTCCGGGAAGTCGGCGGAGACCAGCACGTCGACGGGGAGCAGGAACTCCACGCCGCGCTCCTCGGCGCGCTTCAGGTACTCCTGGCAGGCCGGGATCTGGTCCTTCTGGAGCAGCGAGATGCCGACCTCGTGGCCCTGGGCCGCGAGGAAGGTGTAGGCCATGCCGCCGCCGACGAGGATGCGGTCGGCCTTCTCCAGGAGGTGGTCGATCACGCCGAGCTTGTCGGAGACCTTGGCGCCGCCGAGCACGACGACGTACGGACGCTTGACGTCGTCGGTGAGCTTCTTGAGGACGCCGACCTCGGTGGCGATGAGGTGGCCGGCGTAGTGCGGCAGCTTGCCCGGGAGGTCGAAGACCGAGGCGTGCTTGCGGTGCACCGCGCCGAAGCCGTCGCCGACGTAGACGTCGGCGAGCTCGGCCAGCGCGGCCGCGAAGGCGCCGCGCTCGGCGTCGTCCTTGGAGGTCTCGCCGGCGTTGAAGCGGAGGTTCTCGATGACGGCCACCTGGCCGTCGGCGAGGCCCGCGACGGTCGCCTTGGCCGAGTCGCCGACGGTGTCGGTGGCGAAGGCCACGTCGGACCCGAGCAGTTCGCCGAGCCGGGTGGCGGCCGGGGCGAGCGAGAAGGCCGGGTCCGGCGCGCCCTTGGGGCGGCCGAGGTGCGAGGCGACCACGACGCGGGCGCCGGCGTCGGCGAGCGCCTTCACGGTCGGGAGGACGGCGCGGATGCGGCCGTCATCGGTGATGGTGGTGCCGTCGAGGGGCACGTTGAGGTCGGCGCGGACGAACACCCGCTTGCCGGAGACGCCCTCGGCGAGCAGCTCGTCGATCGTCTTCATCTGTTTCTCTGACTCCTTGGTACACGCGGTGGAGCACACGACACAGGGCTCGCGCAGCGCGCCATCGCGCTGCCCGAGCCCTGCTTCACATCGAAAGCCCGCTCAGAAGCTTAGAGCTGGCCGCCGACGAAGACGGTGAGGTCGACGAGACGGTTGGAGTAACCCCACTCGTTGTCGTACCAGCCGAGGACCTTGACCGAGTTGCCCTCCTGGACCATCGTCAGCGACGAGTCGAAGGTGCAGGAGGCCGGGTCGCCGACGATGTCGGAGGACACGATCTGGTCCTCGGTGTAGAACAGGTAGCCCTTGAGCTCGCCGTCCGCGGCCTTCTTGAACGCGGCGTTGACCTCGTCCTTGGTGACCTCGCGGGAGAGCTCCACGACCAGGTCGGTGACCGAGCCGGTCGGGACCGGGACGCGCATGGCCATGCCGTCGAGCTTGCCCTTGAGCTGCGGGAGGACCAGGGCGGTGGCCTTGGCGGCACCCGTCGTGGTCGGGATGATGTTCTCCGCGGCGGCGCGGGCGCGGCGCAGGTCCTTGTGCGGGAAGTCCAGGATGCGCTGGTCGTTGGTGTACGCGTGGACCGTGGTCATCAGACCGCGGACGATGCCGAAGTTCTCGTCGAGGACCTTGGCCATCGGCGCGACACAGTTGGTCGTGCAGGAGGCGTTGGAGATGACGTCGTGCTGCGCCGGGTCGTACTTGTCCTGGTTGACGCCCATGACGATGGTGATGTCCTCGTCCTTGGCCGGAGCCGAGATGAGGACCTTCTTGGCGCCACCTGCGAGGTGCTTGGCGGCGTCCTCGCGCTTGGTGAAGATGCCGGTGGACTCGATGACGATGTCGACGCCCAGCTCGCCCCAGGGGAGATCGGCCGGGTTGCGCTCGGAGAGCACCTTGATGGTGTGGCCGTCGACGGTGATGGTGTCGGCGGTGTGGCTCACCTCGGCCTTGAGGCGGCCCAGGATGGTGTCGTACTTCAGCAGGTGGGCCGTGGTCGCGGTGTCACCCAGGTCGTTTACGGCCACGACCTCGATGTCGGCACCCTGCTCAAGGAGCGCGCGGAAGTAGTTGCGACCGATACGGCCAAAGCCGTTGATGCCTACGCGGATCGTCACGAACCGATCTCCTCGTTAGGTACGCCGGGTTTCGACGCCCGGCGAGCTTCTTTTTTGGGATGTCCCCGACCGCTTACGACCCTACCTCTCCGGATGGCTCCGCGTGACATCGAGTGGGGCCTGACTCGCCCGGAAACCGCTGGAAAAAGGCCGACAGCCCTTGCCTACCAAGCGGTAAGGGCTGTCGGCGGACTTCGATTTCAGTCACACAGAGTGACGATTTCCGGTGCTCGCCTGAGCACTCGATTCAGCGTCGGAGCGAACTGAGTGCCGTTCCGAGCAGAGTTGCCCGTTCCGTCGCATTCGGGATGTGCTCCAGGCCGAAGCCGAGGAGCACGGTGTCACGGGTGGTGACCGCCGCCTGGGAGTGGAAGAGGGCTCCGGAACGGGTCCAGTCGCTGCCGTTTCCGGGACTTCCGGCCGGCGGACCCGGTACGGACCAGCTTCCGGTCCCGGTCTCGAAGCCCTCGGTCTCGACCGTGGTGCCCGCCGTGAGCCGGACGTCGTCCACGAAGGCGCCCATCTCCCCGGTGCCCGGGTCGGAGACGTAGGAGATCGCCAGCTCGACCTTCTTGCCGGCGTAGGCGCTCAGGTCGATGCTCGCCTGCCGCCAGCCGTTGGAGGGGCCGGTGAAGGCGTTCCAGGCGCCGGTGGTGCCGGTGGGCGCGCAGCCGTCCTGGCCGACGGTGAGGTAGTGGCCGAGGAAGGGGTGCTCGCGGACGTAGTAGCCCTCGCCGCAGTCGGCGGGCGGCTCGGTGGAGGTGCCGCCGTTGGCGTCGGGCAGCGTGGTCCAGTCGTCCTGGCCGGCGGTGCGGGCCTCCACGATCAGGTTGTCGTAGCCGGGCTCGGTGTCGTAGCTGACCTGGAAGGACAGGTTCGGCTTCGAGGCGGCGGCGACGCCCGTCAGGTCCACGGTCCGCGCGAGCCGGCCCCAGGTGCCGTCGGAGTGGCGCAGGGCGGCGAAGCGGCTGCCCTCGTACGGCTCGAAGGGCGTGCGGACGCCCGGGTACTCGCCGGCCGAGGCGCTGCTCGCGAACTGCGGGAAGCGGTCGGGCTTCAGCGTGTCGGAGGTGACGGTGTAGGCGCCCGCGTTGTCGAGCGGGTTGTCCGCCGCGGCCCCGAGGCCCGTGCCGGCGCCGCCGAGACGGCCGGATCCGGCGAAGGAGGGCGGGCCGTTCAGGCCGGACCGCTGGTAGGCGCCGAGGTAGTACTGGGCGAAGTCGTTGGACTGGGCCCGGCCGACCTGGACCAGGCCGCCGGACTTCTCGCCCGCGTTGATCAGCTTGCCGCCCTCGTTGAGATAGGCCCGGACGGCGAGCAGGGCGGGGCCGGAGGGCTGCTCGGCGCCGGTGTACCAGACGACGGTACGGAAGTGGCTGAGCACGCCGAGGGCGTGCGGGGCGCCCTGGGTGGCGACGTCCCAGACGGCGGCCCGGCGGCCGTTCGCGGCGAGCGCCTTCACATAGGCGTCGGTGTGCCGGGCGGCGGTAGTGCCGCCCTCGTCGGCGAGGACGAGGACGTCGGCGCGGGGCCGCTCGGCCACGGTGTACGTGAACGGGGCGGAGGTGGCCGGCCGGCCCTTGCGGGTGCGGGCGGTGTACCAGACCTCGACCGTGTCGCCGGTCCTGGCGCGCTGGACCGTCGCGCGGTACTCGTCGAAGTAGAGGTTGTCCTCGCCGCCGAAGGTCTCGCCGCCCTTCCAGGGCTCGAGGGCCTCGCGGTGGGTGCGTCCGCCGTTGATCCGGTAGTTGAGGGTCTTGCCGCGCAGCGACTTGCGGGCGGTGACGGAGACCTCCTGGCCTGCGCCGCGGGCGTAGGAGGTGGTGAAGGCGTCCGGGGTGAAGTCGGGGGCCTCGATGCCGACCGGGGAGACCGGGCGGTCGGGGTGGGCGGCGCTCTCGGCGACGGCGAGCGCGAACGGGACGTTCTTGGCGAACTCGGCCTGGATCAGCTTCTCGTCGTCGGGGAAGGTGAAGACCGAGGCGCAGTCGGCCGGGTCCCAGGCGTCGTTCGGGTCGACGCGGGACGCGGTGGCGCAGGTCGACATCTCCGGGGTGAACATCTGCATCTTGTTGACGTTGGCCGCGTGCCCGTCGGCCTCGCCGTTGGTGATGTAGAGCTCGGAGGAGACCTGGGAGCGGTAGCCCGGGACGGCGGGCTTCTGCGGGGTGCCGGCGAGCGCCCTGAGGGCCACGTCGTCGGGCGTGTCGGTGGCGACCTGCCAGCCCACGCCGTAGAGCAGCAGCTGCGCGGCGGAGTGGTAGTTGATGCCGTAGCGGAAGCCGATGCGCTTCTCGAAGGCGTCCAGGGCCCGGGTCTCGGGCTCGGACATGGCCCGGGCGCCGCGGAAGGTCTCGTCGGCCGGGTCGGGCGAGGAGCCCTCGTCGTCGTAGCCCCACTTGTAGGCGAAGTTGCGGTTGAGGTCGACGCCGTCACCGGGGGCGATCCGGCCGTCGCCGTCGTTGTCGCGCAGGTTCTTGCGCCACTGGCGGTTGGCCGGGTCGGCGTGGGTGAAGTCGTAGCCGTCGGGGTTGGCGGACAGCACGAACCACAGCTCGGTGGTGTCGACGATCCGCGTGATCCGCGGATCCTTGCCGTAGTTGTCCAGGTAGTGGTGGAGCAGCCTCCGGGTCATCTCCGGGGTGATCCACTCGCGGGCGTGCTGGTTGGACATGTACAGCGTGGCGGGCCTGCTGCCGTCCTTGGTCCTCGCAGCGCCCTTGGTCAGCTTCAGGGCGAGGATGTCCTGGCCCTTGAGGGTCTTGCCGATGGAGACGACCTTGGTGAGCGCCGGGTGGGCCCGCGCGGTGTCCAGGATCTCCTGCTTGAGGCCGCCCTTGCCGCCGTACGGGCGGAAGACGCCGTCGCCGGCCTTCTCGACCCGCTTCTCGGCCTGGGCGGTCAGGGTGTGCTCGCTGAGCGCGACGCCCTGCCCGCGCAGCTGCCCGGCCTGCGCGCCGGTGAGGTAGAGCTCGACGGTGGCGGCGCCCCGCGCGGGCACCTGCTCGCTCAGCTCCTGGGCGTCGGCGCCGGCGTCGAGGAGGAGCGGCAGCTGTTCCCTGGTGACGGTCGCCCGCCACACGTGCAGGGCGTCCCCGTCGTTCCCGTCGTTCGGCCGCGCGCCGGCGGCGGGTGCCGCCGCCAGGCCCGCGATCAGCAGTGAAGCCGCGGCGAGGATCGATCCCGCTCTGCGTCTCATCAGCCCCCCTTGCCTTGTCTGTCACGAAAGTGAACAGACGCCAGGCTCGTGGTGGCTCATGGGGCTGTCAAGGGTGCCTGCGGCGCGCCGGAAAAGACACTGCCGATGCCTCAGAAAGGCACCGGCAGCGACGAGTTGAGCGGAAGCGGGGCTTCTGGCGGGGCGTCAGCCGACGAGGCTGTCGTCGAGCTCCTCCGTCAGGTTGGACTCGGTCCCGGGGATGCCCAGGTCCTGGGCCCGCTTGTCGGCCATGGCGAGCAGCCGGCGGATCCGGCCGGCCACCGCGTCCTTGGTGAGCGGCGGGTCGGCGAGCGCGCCCAGCTCCTCCAGGGAGGCCTGCTTGTGCTCCATGCGCAGCCGGCCGGCGGCGGCGAGGTGCTCGGGCACCTCCTCGCCGAGGATCTCCAGGGCGCGCTGCACCCGGGCGCCCGCGGCGACCGCGGCCCGGGCCGAGCGGCGCAGGTTGGCGTCGTCGAAGTTGGCGAGCCGGTTGGCGGTGGCGCGGACCTCGCGCCGCATCCGCCGCTCCTCCCAGGCGAGCACCGACTCGTGCGCGCCGAGCCGGGTGAGCAGGGCGCCGATGGCGTCGCCGTCGCGGACCACGACCCGGTCCACACCGCGGACCTCACGGGCCTTGGCGGCGATGGAGAGCCGCCGGGCCGCGCCGACCAGGGCGAGGGCGGCCTCGGGGCCGGGGCAGGTGACCTCCAGGGAGGAGGAGCGGCCCGGCTCGGTCAGCGAGCCGTGCGCCAGGAACGCGCCGCGCCACGCCGCCTCGGCGTCGCACGTGGCCCCGGAGACGACCTGCGGCGGCAGGCCCCGGATGGGACGGCCGCGGCCGTCCACCAGGCCCGTCTGGCGGGCCAGCTGGTCACCGCCCGCGACCACCCGGACCACGAAGCGCGAGCCGCGGCGCAGCCCGCCGGGCGCCATCACGATCAGCTCCGAGCTGTGCCCGAAGATCTCCAGGATGTCGCGCTTGAGCCGGCGCGCCGCCATCGCCGTGTCCAGCTCCGCCTCGATCACGATCCGGCCGCTCACCAGGTGCAGCCCGCCCGCGAACCGCAGGATCGACGAGACCTCGGCCTTCCTGCAGCAGGTCCGGGTGACGGGGAGCCGGGAGATCTCGTCCTTCACCGCTGCCGTCATCGCCATGGGCCGATCCTTCCATGCATCCGAAAAATACGGTCGTACGCGGCGGCCAACAGCTCCGGGTCGTGCTTCGGAGCGCCGTCGGGCCTGGCCACCGGCGCCAGCTCGACCGCGGCGCCGAGCCGCTTGGCGGCTTCGGCGAGGGGCTCTCTTGCCGACGCGTCGGGCACGGCGGCCTCGTCGGCCAGCACCACGTCCAGGGCGAGTTTAGGGGCGTGTCGTGCCAAAACCTCCAAATGACGCTGCGGGGAGAAGCCCTCGGTTTCTCCGGGCTGCGGCGCGAGGTTCAGCGAGAGCACCCGGCGCGCCTTGGTCTCCATCAGCGCGTCGAGCAGTTCGGGCACGAGCAGGTGCGGGATCACGGAGGAGAACCAGGAGCCGGGACCGAGGACCACCCAGTCGGCGTCCAGGACCGCGGCCACCGCCTCCGGCACCGCCGGCGGGTCGGCCGGCACCAGGTGCACGGACTGCACCTCGCCCGGCGTGAGCGCCACGGTGGCCTGGCCGCGCACGGTGTCCACGTCGTGCGGGCGGGCCGGGTCGTGCCCCTTGACCAGGGCCTGGAGCTCCAGCGGCACGGCGGACATGGGCAGCACCCGGCCGTGCGCGCCGAGCAGCCGGCCGACCAGGTCGAGCGCCTGCACCGGGTCGCCGAGCTGCTCCCAGAGGGCCACGATCAGCAGGTTGCCGACGGCGTGGCCGTGCATCTCGCCCTGGGACTGGAAGCGGTGCTGGATGACCCGGGCCCAGGTCTGGCCCCAGTCGTCGTCACCGCACAGCGCGGCGAGCGCCTTGCGGAGGTCTCCCGGGGGCAGCACGCCCAGCTCCTCGCGGAGCCGGCCGCTGGAGCCCCCGTCGTCGGCGACCGTGACCACGGCGGTCAGGTCGCCGGTGATGCGGCGCAGGGCGGCGAGGGAGGCCGACAGGCCCATGCCGCCGCCGAGCGCGACGACCTTGGGCTGGGCGCCGCGCCTGCGGAGCGTACGCCGCACCGAGAGGGTGGACGTGCGCCGGCGGTACGGCTTCACTCGCGCCCCATGTCCCGGTGCACGACGACGGTCTCGACGCCCTCCGAGGCGAGCCGGGCGGCCAGCTTCTCGGCGGTGGCCACGGAGCGGTGCTTGCCGCCCGTGCAGCCGACGGCGATCGTCACGTACCGCTTCCCCTCGCGGCGGTAGCCGGCGGCGATCAGCTGGAGCAGCTCGGTGTAGCGGTCCAGGAACTCCTTGGCACCGGGCTGGTTGTAGACGTAGTTGGAGACCTCCTCGTTGAGCCCGGTGAAGGGGCGCAGCTCGGGGACCCAGTGCGGGTTCGGCAGGAAGCGCATGTCGACGACGAGGTCGGCGTCGACCGGCAGGCCGTACTTGAAGCCGAAGGACATCACCGTGGCCCGCAGCTCCGGCTCCTCGTCCCCGGCGAACTGGGCGTCCATCTTGGCGCGCAGCTCGTGGACGTTGAGGCTGGAGGTGTCGATCACCAGGTCGGCGTCGCCGCGCAGCTCGCGCAGCAGGTCGCGCTCGGCGGCGATGCCGTCGACGATGCGGCCGTCGCCCTGCAGCGGGTGCGGGCGGCGGACCGACTCGAAGCGCCGGACCAGGGCCTCGTCGGAGGACTCCAGGAAGACGATCCGGCGGGTGACCTGCTTGGCGTCGAGGTCGGCGAGGGAGTCCTTGAGGTTGTCGAAGAACTGCCGGCCGCGGACGTCGACGACGACCGCGATCCGCGCCACGTTGCCCTGGGAGCGGGCACCGAGCTCCACCATGGTGGGGATCAGCGCGGGCGGCAGGTTGTCGACGACGAACCAGCCGAGGTCCTCCAGGCACTTCGCCGCGGTGGAGCGGCCGGCTCCGGACATGCCGGAGATGATCACCAGCTCGGGGATGGCCGCGTCGGCGTTGTTGTTGTCGCCGCCGGTCTCGCCGGCGGGCTCCGCCGTGCCCGTGTCCATGTCTGGTGCTCCGTCTTCGTACGCGTGGTGCTCGTCTTGCCGGTCGTGCCGGTCGTGCTCGTCGTGCGTGGTCATGCCGTCGTGCCCCCGTCGTCTTCCATGATCTCTCCTGTTGCCGTGTTCACGGCGGGCGCGGCCGGGGCCGCCTGCGCGAGGGCCACCGCCACGGCCTCCGCCGTCTTGCGGCCCATGCCGGGGACCTCGCAGATCTGCTCGATTGTCGCCTGCCGGAGCCGTTTGACCGAGCCGAAATGCTTGATGAGCGCTTGTTTCCGGGTGGCGCCGAGGCCGGGGACCGCGTCCAGGGGGCTGGTGCGGACCCGCTTGCTCCGCTTGGTCCGCTGGTAGCGGATGGCGAAGTCGTGAGCCGTGTCACGTACCCGCTGGAGGAGGTACAGGCCCTCGCTGGAGCGGGGCAGCACGACCGGGTCGTCGTCGCCGGGCAGCCAGACCTCCTCCAGACGCTTGGCGAGCCCGCAGACGGCCACGTCGTCGATGCCGAGCTCCTCCAGGGCGCGCCGGGCCGCCGCCACCTGCGGCCGGCCGCCGTCGACCACGACGAGCTGCGGCGGGTACGCGAAGCGCTTGGGCCGCCCCTCCTCGTCCCGGCCCTCGGCGCCGGTGTCCGCCGGGACCTCGCCGTCCACCCATTCGCCGGTCTTCTCCTTCTCGGCGAGATAGCGCCGGAAGCGGCGGCTGATCACCTCGTGCATGGACCGGACGTCGTCCTGGCCCTCGAAGCCCTTGATCTGGAAGCGGCGGTACTCGCTCTTGCGGGGCAGGCCGTCCTCGAAGACGACCATGGAGGCCACGACGTCCTCGCCCTGGAGGTGGGAGACGTCGAAGCACTCGATGCGCAGCGGCGCCGAGTCGAGGTCCAGGGCCTCGGCGATCTCCTCCAGGGCCCGGGACCGCGTGGTCAGGTCGCTGGCCCGCTTGGTCTTGTGCAGCACGAGCGCCTGCTGCGCGTTGCGCGCGACGGTCGCCATGAGGTCCTTCTTGTCGCCGCGCTGCGGGATGCGCAGCGAGACGTTCGAGCCGCGGCGGCCGGTGAGCCACTGCGAGACGGCGGCCGCGTCCTCGGGCAGCGCCGGGACCAGGACCTCCTTGGGGACCGCGTCGCCGCTCTCCTCGCCGTACAGCTGCTGGAGCGCGTGCTCGACGAGCCCGGCGGTGTCGACGGCCTCCACCTTGTCGGTCACCCAGCCGCGCTGGCCGCGCACCCGCCCGCCGCGCACGTGGAAGATCTGGACGGCGGCCTCCAGCTCGTCCTCGGCCAGCGCGATCAGGTCGGCGTCGGTGGCGTCGGCGAGCACCACCGCGTTCTTCTCCATGGCCTTGCGCAGCGCCTCTATGTCGTCACGCAGCCGGGCGGCCTTCTCGTACTCCATGTCCTCGGCCGCGATCATCATCTGCTTCTCCAGACGGCGCAGATACGTGCCGGTGCGTCCGGTCATGAAGTCGCAGAACTCCTCCGCCAGTTCGGCGTGCTCCTCCGGCGTGACCCGGCCGACGCAGGGCGCCGAGCACTTGCCGATGTAGCCGAGCAGACAGGGCCGGCCGGCGGAGGCGGCGTTGCGGAACACGCCCGCGGAGCAGGTGCGCACCGGGAAGACCCGCAGCAGCAGGTCGACCGTCTCGCGGATGGCCCACGCGTGCGCGTACGGTCCGAAGTAGCGCACGCCCTTCTTCTTGTGGCCGCGCATCACCTGGACCCGCGGGAACTCCTCGTTCAGCGTCACCGCCAGATACGGGTAGCTCTTGTCGTCCCGGTACTTGACGTTGAACCGGGGGTCGAACTCCTTGATCCAGGAATACTCCAGCTGCAGCGCCTCGACCTCGGTCGACACGACCGTCCACTCCACCGAGGCGGCCGTGGTCACCATCGTCGCGGTGCGCGGGTGCAGGCTCGCGAGCGGCTGGAAGTAGTTCGCCAGCCGCTGACGCAGGGACTTCGCCTTCCCGACGTAGATCACCCGGCGGTGCTCGTCGCGGAACTTGTAGACGCCCGGCGAGTCGGGGATCTGTCCCGGCCTGGGGCGGTAGCTGGAGGGGTCGGCCATGGTCCCCACCCTACTGGCGGGGACCGACACTCCGGCCGCGTCCGCTCGTTGGCCGGACATGGCGACGGAGACCTCAGGACGGCTCACGGACCGGGTGTGCGTGATCACGGGCGCGGCGAGCGGGATCGGGCGGGCGACAGCGCTGCGTTTCGCGGCGGAGGGCGCGCGGGTGGTGGCGGCCGACGTGGACGCGGAGCGGCTCGGCACGCTCGGCGACGGCGTGACGACGGTGACGGTGACCGGGGACGTCTCGGACGACGCCGACGCCCGCCGCATGATCGACACGGCGGTGGAACGCTTCGGCCGCCTGGACGTCCTGGTGGCCAACGCGGGCGTGATCCCGCTCCTCGACGTGACGGAGGCGAGCGCCGCCGACTTCGACCACGTGATGGCCGTGGACGGCCGCGGCATGTTCCTGACCTGCAAGTACGCGATCGAGGCCATGCGCGGCACGGGCGGCGGCGCGATCGTGTGCACCTCGTCGGTCTCGGGAGTGGCGGGCCAGGCCCGGCAGGCGGTCTACGGGCCGGCCAAGTTCGTGGCGACGGGTCTGACCAAGCACCTGGCGGTGGAGTGGGCGGCGCACGGGATCCGGGTCAACGCGGTCGCGCCGGGCACGATCGAGACCGAGCGGGTGGCCGCGGTACGCGACGAGCCGGGCGGCGCGGCGTATCTCGACACGGTCGCGGGCGCGCACCCGATGGCGCGTTTCGGGCGGCCGGAGGAGGTGGCGGCGGCGATCCTGTTCCTGGCGTCGGAGGAGGCGTCCTTCATCACCGGCGCGATCCTCCCCGTCGACGGCGGCTACCTGGCGCAGTGACCCCCGCCCCCTGTCCCGCCCGCCGCCGGCGCCGGGCCCCTGCATTCCGCCGGGGCGGCGCCCCCCGCCACCCCCGTTGCGGCCCTTCGCCCCGCCGGGCCGGCGCCCTTCGCCGTCCGCCCGTTGCGGGCCTGCGTTCCGCCGGGACGGTGCCCACCGCCACCCCCGTTGTGGGCATTCGTTCCGCTGGGGCGGAACGGGTGGGCACAACGGACGGCGCCCCTTGCCGGGCCTAGGCTTCCGCGCCCTGACCCGCACCACAGGTGCGGCGCGCTCCGGGTGCGGGTTCAGGCGCAGGTGCGGAACGCGCCCGCAAGGGCGCCGTCCCGTGTGCCCACCCGTCCCGCCCCAGCGGGACGAATGCCCACACGGAGGCGGACCCGGCGCGCCGCGCAAGCAAGCGCAGCCCGCACGGGGCGCGGGGCGGCCCCGGAGGGTGGGCACCGCCCCG
Source organism: Streptomyces sp. NPDC053493 (assembly GCF_044544825.1). Taxonomy (NCBI): domain Bacteria; kingdom Bacillati; phylum Actinomycetota; class Actinomycetes; order Kitasatosporales; family Streptomycetaceae; genus Streptomyces; species Streptomyces sp. NPDC053493. The sequence continues at coordinate 211,581 of NZ_JBITXS010000007.1, read as the reverse complement.
GCGGGACGAATGCCCACACGGGCGCGGGGCGAGGGCGCCGCGCCTGCGGGCGCAGGCCACGCGGGGCGGGGCGAAGGCCCCGGGGCCGCGGGGCGGGCCCGGAGGGTGGGCACCGCCCCGGCGGGACCAATCCCCACGCGGGCGCAGCCCGCGCGAGGGCCGGGCCCGCACGGGGCGCGAGGCCCACGGGGCGTCAGCGGGCGCAGCCCCCGCGCGGGGGGCGGGCCCGCGGGTGGGGGTCAGGTGCGGCGGCGGCGGTGGTGGAGGGCGGGGAGGGTCACGGCCAGGAGGAGGGCCGCACCCGCACCCGCCGCCACCCCCACCCCGCTCCCCGACTCCTCACGCGCCGCCCCCGCCGCGTATCCCCCCGCCGCCCCCGTCCTCGCATACGCCGACCCCGGCAGCTTGTCCCCGTACGCCCTGCCGACCCGTTCGCGGTACGCCGCCAGGCTCACGCCGTTCTTGCCCACCGCCCGCACCGCGTCCTCGTCCAGCGGCAGCACCTTCGCGCCCTTCTGGACGTACCACGCGTCGATCTGCGGCTCCCGGAACACGGTCCCGTCGGGCAGCGTCCGCCGGCCCTGCTCGGTGTAGCGGAGCTCGTCGTCGCCGGTGGCGATGTTCACCACCTGCCAGCCGCCGGCCTGCCGGACCGTCCACAGCGAGGCGGTCTGCCCGTCGGCCGCGACCGCCTTGCTGGCGTGGAACTCCACGCGGGCCACCGGCGCGCCCGGCTTGCCGGCCACGAAGTCCGGGGACAGGATCCGCACCGGGACGGAGGTGCCCTCGATGCGGGGCTTCGCCGCCGTGCGGGCGAGCGCGCCGTCGCGGGCGAAGAAGCGGGCGAGGGTGTCGAGGGTCTGCGGCGCGGCCACCGCCTGCTCGGGGCTCGGCGCGGTCGGCAGCGGCTCGGCCGCCCGGGCCGGGACGGCGCCGAGGGCCACGAGCGCGGCGGCGCCCAGCAGACCCGCACCCGTGGCACGTATACGTCGGTTGCGTCCGTCGCGTCGGTTCATCGCCGTCACGCCCCGATCCGGTAGAGCGAGTGGGTCCAGGAGAAGGAGCTGTTGTTCACGTACCAGGCGTGCGAAGCCCAGTTGTAGCGGTCGCTCGACGGCCAGGGATCGCCCCAGTAGACCCAGCTGTTGGCGTCGTCGTAGCCGTACACCACGTGCATGTGGCCGCCGCCGCTCGCCCACTGGATCCGTGTCTCGATCGGGCGGTTGGCGTTGATCTCGGTCTGCACGGTGGAGTAGCGCAGCCAGCCGTCCACGTACGAACCGGGGTTGATGCCCGCCCAGCTCAGGCCGTTCTGGACGTTGCCGAGGGTGGCCTGCCAGTTGGGGCAGTCGTAGCCCTGCTGGCGGCCGAAGGCGGCGTTGCAGAACTGGTTCTGGCTGTAGCCGCGGCCGAACCAGGTGGCGATGGTGTTGCCGGCGCCGGCCCAGCACCAGTTGGTCTTCTGCTGCGCCTGCATGGTGATGTTCAGCCGCTTGGCGGCGTACGTCGAGCCGGTGGAGCCGGTGGAGCCCGTCGAGCCGGTGGAGCCGGTGGAGCCCGTCGAGCCGGTGGAGACGTGCTCGCCGGCCGGCGCGGCGGACGCCGAGGGCACGGCGGGGACGAGCAAGAGGGCGGCGGCCGCGACGAGTGCCGCGAGGCCCTTTCTGGTGCGCATCGCGTTCCTCCCGGTGTGGGGATGTGGGGAGTTGGAGGAGAGGAGCGCGTCCGGACGCTGGTCAGGAGCATCGGGCGTTGTCCGGATCGGGTCAACACGCTTCAATGCGGGGTGACGGCGAGCTGTGAACGGTGTGACCCGGGTGTGAACGGCCGTCCCCGGTCCACCTGCCCGCCCTCCGGGGCGGCCGCGTGCTCCGCCTCCCCTGCCGTGAACGTTCACTGAGGAGTCCTCGTGGGCCACACCGAGGCCGATCTGGCGCAACTGCTGCACACGGGCCCGTTCCACCTGGCGCTGCGCACGGCGCTGGCGGTGCGCGGGCTGCCGCTCCAGCGGGTCCAGCACCATCTGGCGCACCGGGGCGTGAAGGTGGGCGTGACGTCGCTCAGCTACTGGCAGCAGGGCGCCCGCCGGCCGCAGCGGCCCGAGTCGCTGAAGGCGGTCCGGGCCCTGGAGGAGGTGCTGCAGCTGCCGGGCAACTCGCTGATCCGGCTGCTGACGGAGGACTCCGCCGCCCGCGCCGAGGTGGAGCGGCCGGCGACCCGCTCGTACCGCTCGCTCGTCGAGGCCTCCGGCGTGGTGGAGGAGCTGCTGGCCGAACTGGAGTGCCCGACGGACGGCGGGCTGCACACGGTGGGGCACCAGGAGCGGGTGCGGATCGGGCCGGGCCGCGAGCTGCTCGGGCGGGAGTCGCAGCACGTGGTGCGGGCGCACCGGGACGGGATCGACCGCTATCTGGCGATCCACCGGGGCGATCCGGAGTGCGACCCGTCCCGGGTGGAGGTGCTGGCGACCGAGAACTGCCGTACGGGGCGGGTGCGGCGGCACGCGGCGACCGGCGTGCTGGTCGCGGAGCTGCTGTTCGACACCCGGCTGCGGGCCGGGGACACCTACGTCTTCTCGTACGGCTTCGAGGACGGCACGGGCGGTCCGAGCCGGGAGTACGTGCGCGGGTTCAGCTTCGCGGGCGGGCAGTACGTGCTGCAGGTCCGCTTCGACGAGGCGGCGCTGCCGGTGCGCTGCCGGCGGTTCGCGCAGGCGTCGACGGGTGCGCCGCGCGGCGGCCGGGCCGAGCTGACGCTGAGCGGCCGGCACCGCGCGGTGCACCTCGTGGAGCAGGGAGTGCGCCCGGGGATCCTGGGCATTGAGTGGGACTGGGCCTGACGGCCGCCCGGGCCGCGGTCCGCTCCGCCCTCTAGGCGTTCGGGCCGGCGATCAGCCTGCCGTTCTCGACGCGGACCGGGACCTCGGGGAGCGGCACGGTCGCCGGGCCCTGGACGGCCTTGCCGGTGGCCACGTCGAAGCGGCTGCCGTGGCAGGGGCAGTTGCCGTGGTTGTCCTCGATCTTGTCCAGGACGCAGCCGGCGTGGGTGCACTGGGCGCTGAAGGCCTTGTACTGGCCCTTGGCCGGGCAGTGCACCAGGAGCCGCTGCTCGCGGTAGAGCTTGGCGCCGCCGACGGGGATCTCCTCGGGCGCGCCGAGGGTGACCGGGGCGGTCGGCGTGGGGTCCTGGGCGTGGCCGAGCTTGGAGTCGGTGGAGCAGGCGGCGACACCCAGCCCGGCGGCGCCGGCGAGGGCGGCGCCTTTCAGTACGGTGCGGCGGGTGGACTGGCCGGACATGAGCGCTCCACGGTCGGGTCGGGGACAAGGCGTCCCCAGAGGGGACCGAACCGACGATACCGGCGCTGCCGCGGGCGGCAGCGGCGGGGCCTGTCGTCCCGGGCGGCCATGGGTTACGTTCCGGTACGTGATCGTCGTCGCCGGTGAGTCCCTGATCGACCTGGTCCCCGACGGGGCGCCGGGCCCCTTGTCCCCGCTGCTGCCGCGCCCGGGCGGCGGCCCGTACAACACGGCGGTGGCCCTGGGGCGGCTCGGCGCGGACGTGGCCTTCTGTTCGCGGGTGTCGACGGACGCCTTCGGCGAGGCCCTGGTGGAGGGCCTGCGGGCGGCGGGAGTGGCGACCGGCGCGGTCCAGCGGGGTCCCGAGCCGACGACGCTGGCGGTGGCCTCGGTGGGCCCGGACGGCTCCGCGCGCTACGGCTTCTACGTGGAGGGCACGGCGGACCGGCTCTTCGCGCTGCCGGAGCGGCTGCCGGACGGTGTCCGGGCGGTGGCCTTCGGGACCTGCTCGCTGGTCCTGGAGCCGGGCGCGAGCGCGTACGAGGCGCTGTTGCGGCGCTCGCACGCGGAGGGCGTCTTCACCCTGCTCGACCCGAACGTCCGGCCGGGCCTGATCCCGGACGCCGCGGCCTATCGCGAGCGGTTCGCGGGCTGGCTGCCGTACGTCTCGCTGCTGAAGCTCTCGGAGGAGGACGCGGCCTGGCTGGGCGGCGGCCCGGAGGAGTGGCTGGCGGCCGGGCCGGCGGCGGTGGTCCTGACCCGGGGCGCGGAGGGACTGAGCGTCTTCACGCGCTCGTACGAGGTGTCCGTCCCGGCCGTGCGGGTGCCGGTGGTGGACACGATCGGTGCGGGCGACACGGTGAACGCGGCCCTGCTGCACGGTCTGCACGGCCGGTACGGGCCGGCCGGACGGCCGGTGGGCGGCCTGGGCCGGGAGGACTGGCAGCGGCTGCTGTCGTTCGCGGCCCGGGCGGCGGCGGCCACCTGCACGCGGGCGGGCGCGGAGCCTCCGTACGCGCACGAGCTGGGCGACGGCTGAGGGGCGCCCCGCATCGGGGCGCCCCTGGAGCGGGCCGGCCGGGCCTGGCCTAGCCGGTCAGGCCGGTCGAGCCGGTCGCGGCGGCGGTCAGGCCTTGCGGGCCGGTCGCGGCGGCGGTCAGGCCTTGCGGGCCCTGGTGGCCGTCTTCTTGGCGGGTGCGGCCTTCTTGGCGGCGGTCTTGGCCGCCGTCTTCCTGGCCGGCGCCGCCTTCTTGGCCGGCGCCTTCTTGGCCGCCGCCTTCTTGGCCGCGCCGCCGTTCCTCGGGCTGCGCGCGGCCGGGATCGACGCGTCGCTGACCCGCTCGGCGCCCAGGATCTCGCGGAGGAACTTGCCGGTGTGGCTGGCCGGCACCGAGGCGACCTCCTCGGGCGTGCCCTCGGCGACGACCAGGCCGCCGCCGCTGCCGCCCTCGGGACCCATGTCGATGACCCAGTCCGCGGTCTTGATGACGTCCAGGTTGTGCTCGATGACGATCACCGAGTTGCCCTTGTCGACCAGGCCGGACAGGACCTTGATCAGCTTCGAGATGTCCTCGAAGTGGAGGCCCGTGGTCGGCTCGTCCAGGACGTAGACCGTGCGGCCCGTGGAGCGCTTCTGCAGCTCGGAGGCGAGCTTGACGCGCTGGGCCTCGCCGCCGGAGAGGGTCGGCGCGGACTGGCCGAGCCGGACGTAGCCCAGGCCGACCTCGGTCAGCGTCCGCAGGTGGCGGGCGATGGTCGGGACGGCCTCGAAGAAGTCGAGCGCCTCCTCGATCGGCATGTCCAGCACCTCGGCGATGGACTTGCCCTTGTAGTGGACCTCCAGGGTCTCCCGGTTGTACCGGGCGCCGTGGCAGACCTCGCACGGGACGTAGACGTCCGGGAGGAAGTTCATCTCGATCTTGATCGTGCCGTCGCCGGAGCAGTTCTCGCAGCGGCCGCCCTTGACGTTGAAGGAGAAGCGGCCGGGCAGATAGCCGCGGACCTTGGCCTCCATCGTCTCCGCGAAGAGCTTGCGGACGTGGTCGAAGACGCCGGTGTAGGTCGCCGGGTTCGACCGCGGGGTGCGGCCGATGGGCGACTGGTCGACGTGCACGACCTTGTCGACGAGGTCGTCGCCGTCCACGCGCGTGTGCCGCCCGGGCACCGACCTGGCGCCGTTCAGCTCGCGCGCGAGGTGGGTGTAGAGGATGTCGTTGACCAGGGTCGACTTGCCGGAGCCGGAGACGCCGGTGACCGCGGTGAGGACGCCCAGCGGGAAGGACACGTCGATGTCCTGCAGGTTGTTCTCGCGGGCGCCGTGCACGGTGAGGCGGCGGCCGGGATCCGCGGGGCGGCGAATGTCCGGCGTCTCGATGGCCCGGCGGCCGGACAGGTACTGCCCGGTCATCGACTCCTTGTTGGCGAGGAGCTCCTTCAAGGGCCCGGAGTGGACGACCTTGCCGCCGTGCTCGCCGGCGCCGGGGCCGATGTCGACGACCCAGTCGGCGACCTTGATGGTGTCTTCGTCGTGCTCGACCACGATCAGCGTGTTGCCCATGTCGCGCAGTCGCACCAGGGTCTCGATGAGCCGGTGGTTGTCGCGCTGGTGCAGGCCGATGGACGGCTCGTCCAGGACGTAGAGCACGCCGACCAGGCCGGAGCCGATCTGGGTGGCGAGCCGGATGCGCTGGGCCTCGCCGCCGGAGAGGGTGCCGGCGGCCCGGTTGAGCGAGAGGTAGTCCAGGCCGACGTCGACCAGGAAGCGCAGTCGCTCGTTGACCTCCTTGAGGACCCGCTCGGCGATCTTCTTGTCGCGGGCGCTCAGGGTCAGCCGGCCGAGGAACTCGGCGCAGTCGCTGATCGACATCGCGGAGACCTCGGCGATGGACTTGTCCATCACGGTGACCGCGAGCACGATCGGCTTCAGGCGGGTGCCCTCACAGGTCGGGCAGGGCACCTCGCGCATGTAGCCCTCGAAGCGCTCGCGGCTGGAGTCGCTCTCGGCCTCGCTGTGCCGCCGCTTGACGAAGGAGACGGCGCCCTCGAAGGCGGGCGTGGTGTAGGCGCGCTCGCGCCCGTACCGGTTGCGGTAGCGGACCTCGACCTGGGTCTTGTGGCCGTACATCAGGGCCTTCTTGGCGCGCTGCGGCAGCCCGGCGTACGGGATGTCGGTGCGGAAGCCGAGGGCCTGGGAGAGGCCGCCGATGAGCCGGCCGAAGTACTCCCTGGTGTGGCCGTGCGACCACGGGTGGATGGCGCCCTCGTCGAGGGACTTCTCCTCGTCGGGGACGACCAGCTCGGGGTCGACCTCCATGCGGGTGCCGATGCCGGTGCAGTCCGGGCAGGCGCCGAAGGGCGAGTTGAAGGAGAAGGAGCGCGGCTCCAGCTCCTCGAAGGACAGGTCGTCGTACGGGCAGTAGAGGTGCTCCGAGTACATCCGCTCGCGCTCGGGGTCGTCCTCGGGCAGGTCGACGAAGTCGAGCACGACCATGCCGCCGGAGAGGCCGAGCGCGGTCTCCACCGAGTCGGTGAGCCGGCGCTTGGCGCTGTCCTTGACGGTGAGGCGGTCGACGACCACCTCGATGGTGTGCTTCTCCTGCTTCTTCAGGGTCGGCGGCTCGCTGAGCTGGATCGTCTTCCCGTCGACCCGGGCGCGGCTGTAGCCCTTGGTCTGGAGGTCGGCGAAGAGGTCGACGAACTCGCCCTTGCGCTCGCGCACCAGCGGCGACAGGACCTGGAAGCGGCTGCCCTCGGGCAGCTCCAGGACCTTGTCGACGATGGCCTGCGGCGACTGGCGGGAGATCGGCCGGCGGCACTCGGGACAGTGCGGCTTGCCGATGCGGGCGAAGAGCAGACGGAGGTAGTCGTAGACCTCGGTGATGGTGCCGACCGTCGAGCGCGGGTTGCGCGAGGTCGACTTCTGGTCGATGGAGACCGCGGGCGACAGACCTTCGATGAAGTCGACGTCCGGCTTGTCCATCTGGCCGAGGAACTGACGGGCGTAGGAGGAGAGCGACTCGACGTACCGGCGCTGCCCCTCGGCGAAGATCGTGTCGAACGCGAGGGAGGACTTGCCCGACCCGGAGAGCCCGGTGAAGACGATGAGGGAGTCACGCGGGAGGTCGAGCGAGACGTTCTTGAGGTTGTGCTCGCGAGCGCCACGGACGATGAGACGGTCGGCCACGCCGGTCCGCACCTTTCTTGAGAGAGCGGATGTGCCTGAACACCCAACAACCAAGGATGCCGGATGCTTCCATCGAGCTTATAGCACGCACATTCGATTTCCGGACTCTCGCCACCCGCTTCACCCGAACGAGTGGCGGCGCCGGGACGTCCGCCCAGGTCGGAGCCCCGGAGGCCTGGCCCGACGCGGCCGACACCCCCTAGGGTCGGCGGCATGATCGACCATCTGCGTGACATCGCCTCCGTGCGCGAGGCGACCGACCGGCTGCTCACCGCGGCCGCCTCCTGGGACAACGCCACCGTGACCGGACCGTCACGGCTTCCGGGCTGGACCCGCGGCCACGTCCTGACCCACCTCTCCCGTAACGCCGACGCCCTCGTGAACGTTCTCCAGGGCCTGCCGATGTACAAGGACGCCGAGAGCCGCGACGCCGACATCGAGCACGGCGCCGGCCGCCCGCTCGACGCCCAGCTCGCCGACCTGCGCGCCACCGCCGACCGCTTCGAGGAGGTGTGCCGCGAGCCCGCCGACTGGGAGCGCACCGTGGAGCTGCGCAACGGCGTCACCGACCGGGCCGCGCGGGTGCCCTTCCGCCGCTGGGTCGAGGTGGCCCTGCACCACGTCGACCTCGGCGTCGGCTACGAGCTGGAGGACCTCCCGGACGAGTTCACCGAGCGGGAGATCGTGTTCCTCGCCGACCGCTGGTCCGGACTGGAGAGCGTACCCGCGACGGTCCTGAGGTCGGACGACGGCCGGAGCTGGCGCACCGGCGGCGACGCCGGCGGCGTCACCGTCACGGGCCCCGCCCCGGAGCTGCTGGGCTGGCTCGCCGGCCGCCGCGACGGCGCGGGCCTGTCCACCGAGGGCGGCCCGCTGCCCCAACTTCCCCCGCTCTAGCCGTCGCTGCGGCCGCCGTGGCCGGTGGGCGGAGCTAGGCTGAGGCCATGACGTACAGCGGAGCGGTGAAGGTCGGCGGACCTGCGGACGTGCACGAGCTGAGCGAGCTGATGATCTCGAAGGTCGCGGTCGGCCCGATGGACAACAACGCCTATCTGCTGCGCTGCCGGGCGACCGGCGAGCAGCTGCTGATCGACGCGGCCGACGAGGCCGGCACCCTGCTCACGCTGATCGGTGACGACGGCATCGCGTCCGTCGTCACCACCCACCGGCACGGCGACCACTGGCAGGCCCTGGCCGAGGTGGTCGCGGCCACCGGCGCCCGCACCTACGCGGGTGCGTACGACGCCGAGGGCATTCCGGTCGGCACGGACGAGCTGGTGGAGGACGGCGACACGATCACCGTGGGCCGGGTCGCGCTCACCGCCCGCCGGCTCGTCGGTCACACGCCCGGCTCGATCGCGCTGATCTACGACGACCCGCACGGCCACCCGCACGTCTTCACCGGCGACTGCCTCTTCCCGGGCGGCGTCGGCAACACGCGGAAGGACCCGGAGGCCTTCGCGAGCCTGCTCCACGACGTGGAGACCAAGCTGTTCGACGTGCTGCCGGACGAGACGTGGATCTATCCGGGCCACGGCCGGGACACCACCCTCGGTGACGAGCGCCCGCACCTCGCGGAGTGGCGCGAGCGCGGCTGGTGACCTGCGGCGGCCGCAGGTGACCCGCGAGCGCCGCCGGTGAGACCCCGCGCCTCCGCACGCCCCCGTAACCCGGACGGCGGACGGGTAGTTGGCGCGACATGCACTCCAGTCACTCTCCGTCGCCGTCGATGGGGCGGCTCGCCGCCGCCTCGCTCGTCGGCACGGCCATCGAGTTCTTCGACTTCTTCGTCTACGGGACGGCGGCCGCGCTCGTCCTCGGACCGCTCTTCTTCCCGACCTTCTCCCCCGTCGCCGGGACCCTGGCGGCCTTCGGCACCTTCGCCGTCGGCTTCCTGTCCCGGCCGGTCGGCTCGGTCGTCTTCGGCCACGTCGGCGACCGCTACGGGCGGCGGCCGGTCCTCTTCGCCTCGCTGCTGCTGACCGGCTGCGCCACGGTGGCGGTGGGCTGCGTGCCCACGTACGAGACGCTCGGCGTCGCCGCGCCGGTGCTGCTGCTCGTGCTGCGCTTCCTGCAGGGCCTCGGCCTGGGCGGCGAGTGGGGCGGCGCGGTGCTGCTGACCGCCGAGCACGCGCCCGAGGGGCGGCGCGCGCTGTGGGCGAGTTTCCCGCAGATCGGCCCGGCGGTCGGCTTCCTGCTGGCCAACGGCGTGATGCTGGCGCTGACGGCCGGCCTCGGCGACGCGGAGTTCCGGTCCTGGGGCTGGCGGGTGCCGTTCTGGGCGGCGGGGCTGCTGGCCGCCGCCGGTCTCGGCCTGCGCTCCTCGCTGGCGGAGAGCCCGCGCTTCGAGGAGCTGGCCGCCGAGGGGCGGCGGGCCCGGGCGCCGCTGGCGGAGGTGGCGCGCGAGCACTGGCGGCTGGTGCTGCTCACGGCGGGCGCGCTGGCCGTCGGCTACGCCGTCTTCTACACGGTCTCCACCTGGGCCCTGGCCTACGGCACCGAGCGGCTCCGCGTGCCCAGCACGGTGATGCTGACGTGCGTGATGGCGGCGGTGGCGGTCAAGGGAGCGGTGACGCCGTTCGTGGCGATGCTGGGCGACCGCTACGGGCGGCGGACGCTGTGCCTGGCGGGCTGCGCGGCCTCGGCCCTGTGGATGTTCCCGATGGTGGCGCTGCTGCACACCGCGCGGCCGTGGCTGATGTTCCTGGGTTTCCTCGGCTCGATGCTGGCGTTCATCACGATGTTCGCGGTGGTGGCCGCGTATCTGCCGGAGCTGTACGAGCCGCGGGTGCGCTGCACGGGCGCGGCCGTCGGCTACAACCTGGCGGGTGTGCTCGGCGGGGCGCTGACGCCCGTGGTGGCGACGGCCGTCTCGGACGGCGGCTCGGGGCCGCCGTGGGGCGTGGCCGCCTATCTCACGGTGGTGGCGCTGGTGAGTCTGGGCTGCTTCGCGCTCCTGCCGGAGACCCTGCCGGGCCGCCCGGCGGCACCGGCCTTGGAGTCCGAGCCCGCCCCGGAACCGGCGTAGGGCGGCGGGCTCGGGACGGGCTCGGGACGCGCGAGGGGCCGGTGCGGGCGGCTGTGCCACCCGCACCGGCCCCATGGCTCCGCGTGCGGCCCCGCGGGCCTGGCGTCAGGCCTGGACGGCGTCCTTCTCCGGTTCGCCGCTCTGGGCGGCCGGGGCGGCCTTTTCGGCCTCGGCGGCCTCGCGCTGCGCCTGCTTCCTGGAGGCGACGAGGCTGGTGATCGTGGTGACGACCAGGACGCCGCAGATGACGGAGAGCGAGAACGGGACGGAGATCTCCGGGACGTGCACCCCGGACTCGTGCAGGGCGTGCAGCACCAGCTTCACGCCGATGAAGCCGAGGATCACCGACAGGCCGTAGCTGAGGTGGACCAGCTTCTTGAGCAGGCCGCCGATCAGGAAGTACAGCTGGCGCAGACCCATCAGGGCGAAGGCGTTGGCGGTGAAGACGATGTAAGGGTCCTGGGTGAGGCCGAAGATCGCCGGGATGGAGTCGAGGGCGAACAGCACGTCGGTGGTGCCGATCGCGAGCATGACGACCATCAGCGGCGTCAGCACCCGCTTGCCGTTGGTGCGGATGAAGAGCTTGGTGCCGTGATAGCGGTCGGCGACGCCGAACTTCCTCTCGACCGACTTGAGGAGACGGTTCTCCTCGAACTCTTCCTCCTCCTCGTCGGAGCGGGCCTCCTGGATGAGCTTCCAGGCGGTGTAGATCAGGAAGGCGCCGAAGAGGTAGAAGACCCAGGAGAAGCTGGTGATGATCGCCGCTCCGGCGGCGATGAAGATCGCGCGGAGCACCAGGGCGATCAGCACGCCCACGAGCAGCACGCGCTGCTGGAGCTGGGACGGCACCGCGAACTTCGCCATGATCAGGACGAAGACGAAGAGGTTGTCGACGCTCAGCGACTTCTCGGTGATGAAGCCGGCGAAGAACTCGCCGGACGCCTGGCTGTTGCCGAAGAACAGCAGGCCGAGGCCGAACAGAGCGGCGAGGACGATCCAGACGACCGTCCAGATGCCTGCTTCCTTGACCGACACGTCATGGGGCTTGCGCCCGATGAAGAAGTCGATCGCGATCAGGGCGCCCAGACCGAGAACGGTCAGCACCCACAAGGTCGTCGAAACGTCCATTGCGCCTCCGGCGTCGTACGGCTCACATCAGCGTCGTCGCTGCCGGAGGTCTCTTCCACCCGGGAATGGTCCGGGCCGGCGCCCCGGGATCAGGTGTCCGACCTGTCCGTATTGACGGGTACGCCGCGCCATGGGGAGTACTCCCCTCCGCACCAAGAAGATTACCCGAAGAACCAAGGAAAGGTAAAGAGAAGGGTAAAGCGACTCCAAAACCGCAGGTCATCAAGGGTGCGAGGGTGAGGACCTCCGCGCCTCTGCGATCCGGGCGAGCACCTGCCGGAGGACGTCGCTGCCCGCCGGGAAGACCGGCGGCTCGTACGTCCAGGCGTGGCCGACCCACGGGTCCGCCAGGTGGTCGTCGGGCACCGGCGTGAGACGCAGGAGCGAGCGCCACAGCGGGTCGAGCACCGGCCCGTACGCCGCCGCGTCGGCCCGGTCCGCGACCATCAGGAGATGGGTGCCGACCGCCGGTCCCTCGTCGGCCAGGTAGCGCAGCCGGTTGACGGCGCGGTCGTCGAAGCCGTGCGGGAAGTCGTGCACGATCAGGAGTTCCTGGGCGGTGTCCAGGCCGGGCGGCAGGTCCTCGGATGCCCCGGCCCGCTGGGCCATCTGGAGCAGGTCGACCCGCTCGGTGAGCTGCGCCAGGACGGCCGAGACACCGGCCGCTCCGGCGGCCGGCGGGCCGGTGAGGACGCCCGCCTCCACGAGCGGGGCGAAGGCGCCCGCGCCGGCGCCCGCCGCGTCGATCACCCGCACCCGGAAGGTGTGGGGCGGGTGCACGGCCAGCAGCCGCACCGCGTGCGCGACGGCGCTGTCCAGGGCGAGGTGGCGCAGCTCGGCCTCGTCGAGCAGGGCGGCCGCCTCCGAGTGGCCGCGGCCGCTGTCCACCCACAGGCCGCGGCTGAGCGGAAGGTGGGCCAGGAACGGGATGCGCAGCCCGGTCCGCTCGGGCAGGTGCAGGTCGCCCAGGCGGACGGCCGGCGGTGCCTCGGTGGGGACCTGGTGGGCGTGCCAGACGGGGTTGTCCCAGCGGGCGTAGGCGGGCGGCAGCGCGGGCTCGACCACCTCGGCCTCGGCGGTGAGCTGGGCGAGATCGCGGTCCAGGGCCTCCTGGGCGCGGGCGGTGAGCTCGTCGTGCCGGGCCTTGGCCGCGGCGCGGGCGGCGTCGCCGGCGCCGCCGATCCGGGTGCGCGGGTCGGACAGGGCCCGGTCGATCTCCTGGTCGAGCCGGGACTCCGCGAACTGGCAGGCGCTGCGGTAGGCGGCGACGGTCCGGGCCAGGTCCTCGAACATGCCCCACACCTGGTTGTAGAGCCGCTCGTCCATCGACCAGCCGGTGGCGTCACCGGCGACGGGCGTCGGGTACGCGTCCGGGGCGGCGTCCTGCGGTGCGGGCGGTGCGGCCGGCGCGGGGTCCTGGGCGGCCGCGGAGGCCGGGCGCCGGCCCGGGTGGGTGTAGTCGATGGGACCGCCGGCCGCGGCGGCCGGGGCCGCGGACGCGGGTGGAGGCGATGCGGGCGCCGGGGCGGGCGCCGGGGCCGTCCGGCGGACGTGGTCGGTCTCGGGAAGGCGCGGCGGCGGGGCCGCGACCGAGCGGGCCAGGCTGCGGGAGACGGCTTCCAGGACCGAGCCGGCGAGCTCGGCGGCACCGTCGAGGCCCTGGTCGGCGAGGAGCGCGGCGAGCCCGCCCTCGTATCCCTGGCCGACGGCCCGGACCTTCCAGGTGCCCTGGCGGCGGTACAGCTCCAGGGCGACGAGCGCCGACTCGCGGTCGAGGCCGGTGATCGTGTAGTCGGCGACCGCGGTGCCGTCGGGTGCGGTGACGGTGACGACGGGTGCGGCCGAGGCGCCGAAGCGGGTGGGGCCGTCCGTGCCGACGGGCAGGGCGAGCAGCACGGAGAGGCGGTGGACGGAATCCCGCACCGCCTCCAGGTCGACGGCGAGCCGGTGCCGGGCGGCGGCCTGCCGGGGCACCTCGACACCGGGCAGCGCGGCGGCGCCCGGGTGGGCGAGGGCCTCGGCGCCCGCGATCCGTCCCTCCGCGTCACCGAGGGTGGCCGCGGCGAGGACCGGATGACCGGCCGAGACCCGGATCTCCAGGCGGGTGTGGGGCAGGGGGTGGTTCTGCCCCCGGACCAGCTCGGCGGTCATCTGCTCCGTCTCTCCGTACGTGCGAACGTCGTGTCTTAAAGGACCGGGAAGATGGACGGCATCAGGTCCTGGAAGGTGCGGCCGTCGGCCGGGTTGCCCAGGGCCGTCATCTGCCAGCCGGAGCCGGCCCGGTGCACCTTCGCCATGATCTGGGCGGTGTACGCGCCGCCGCCGTTGAGCGTGTAGCGGGCGAGCTCCTGGCCGTTGGTCTCGTCCACGAGGCGGCAGAACGCGTTCTGCACCTCCTGGAAGGTCTGGCCGGTGAAGGAGTTCACGGTGAAGACGATCTGGTCGATGTGGACCGGGACCCGCTGGAGGTCCACCAGGATCGCCTCGTCGTCGCCGCCCTGGCCGACGCCGCCGACCAGGTTGTCACCGGTGTGGCGGACGGAGCCGTCGTCGCTGACCAGGTGACGGAAGAAGACCACGTCGACCGGCTGCTTGTCGGCGAAGAGGACGGCGGAGGCGTCCAGGTCGATCTCACGCGTGCGCGAGCCGAACAGGCCGCGGCGGGGCGCCGCCTGCCAGCCGAGACCCATCCGCACGGAGGTGAGGCTGCCTCCGTCCTTCTTCTCCAGGCTGATGGCCTGCCCCTTGGTCATGTTGACCGTCACGCGCTGCCCCTCTCATCGGTGTGAGCAGCACCCTACGCAGGGGCACCGACAACGGGCGCGGAGAGGCCCGGTTTTGTGTCGGTCTTGCAACACACCGGGCCGTCACCGCGCGGCCGCCGTCAGGCCAGGCCCGCCTCCTTCATCTGGCGGAGCTCCTTCTTCAGTTCGGCCACCTCGTCGCGCAGCCGGGCGGCCACCTCGAACTGCAGCTCGGCGGCGGCGGCCTTCATGCGGTCGGTCATCTCCTCGATGACACCGGCCAGTTCGGTGGCCGGACGCTCGCCGAGCTCGAGGGTCGCGCCCGCCTTCGCGGCCTTGCCCTTCGGGGCGTGGGCGGCCAGCGAGGGGACCGGGGACTTGGCGCCCTTGCCGTCCTTGCCCTGGCGGTACCCGGTGCCGAGCAGCTCCTCGGTGTCGATCTCCTCGCGCGCGATGGTCGCGACGATGTCGTTGATCTTCTTGCGCAGCGGCTGCGGGTCGATGCCGTGGGCCTTGTTGTAGGCGACCTGCTTCTCGCGGCGCCGGTTGGTCTCGTCGATGGCCTGCGCCATGGCGGGCGTGACCGTGTCGGCGTACATGTGGACCTGGCCGGAGACGTTGCGCGCGGCGCGGCCGATGGTCTGGATGAGCGAGGTGCCGGAGCGCAGGAAGCCCTGCTTGTCGGCGTCGAGGATGGCGACGAGCGACACCTCGGGCAGGTCGAGGCCCTCACGGAGCAGGTTGATGCCGACCAGGACGTCGTACTCGCCGGAGCGCAGCTCGCGCAGCAGCTCGATCCGGCGCAGGGTGTCGACGTCGCTGTGCAGATAGCGGACCTGGATGCCGAGTTCCAGGAAGTAGTCGGTGAGGTCCTCGGCCATCTTCTTGGTGAGGGTGGTGACGAGGACCCGCTCGTCGCGCTCGGTGCGCAGCCGGATCTCGTGCACCAGGTCGTCGATCTGGCCCTCGGTGGGCTTGACGACGACCTCGGGGTCGACGAGGCCGGTGGGACGGATGATCTGCTCGACGAAGCCGTCCGAGCGGGACAGCTCGTACGTGCCGGGGGTGGCGGAGAGGTAGACGGTCTGGCCGATCCGCTCCTGGAACTCCTCCCACTTCAGCGGGCGGTTGTCGAGCGCCGAGGGCAGCCGGAAGCCGTGGTCGACGAGGGTCCGCTTGCGGGAGGCGTCGCCCTCGTACATGGCGCCGATCTGCGGGACGGTGACGTGCGACTCGTCGATGACGAGTAGGAAGTCCTCGGGGAAGTAGTCGAGGAGGGTGTTGGGCGGGGAGCCGGGCTGCCGGCCGTCGAAGTGCATCGAGTAGTTCTCGATGCCGGAGCAGGAGCCGATCTGGCGCATCATCTCGATGTCGTAGGTGGTGCGCATGCGCAGCCGCTGGGCCTCCAGGAGCTTGCCCTGCTTCTCCAGCTCGGCGAGGCGCTGCTCCAGCTCGCGCTCGATGTCGTTGACGGCCCGCTCCATTCGCTCGGGGCCGGCGACGTAGTGGCTGGCGGGGAAGACGTACAGCTGCCGGTCGTCGCTGATGACCTCGCCGGTGAGCGGGTGGAGCGTGGACAGCGCCTCGATCTCGTCGCCGAACATCTCGATGCGGACGGCGAGCTCCTCGTAGACCGGGAAGATCTCGATCGTGTCGCCGCGGACCCGGAACGTGCCGCGGCTGAACGCCAGGTCGTTGCGCGTGTACTGGATGTCGACGAAGCGGCGCAGCAGCTGGTCGCGGTCGATCTCGTCGCCCACCCGGAGGGAGACCATCCGGTCCACGTACTCCTGCGGGGTGCCGAGGCCGTAGATGCAGGAGACGGAGGCGACCACGACGACGTCGCGGCGGGTGAGCAGCGAGTTGGTGGCGCTGTGGCGCAGCCGCTCGACCTCCTCGTTGATGGAGGAGTCCTTCTCGATGTAGGTGTCCGACTGCGGGACGTACGCCTCGGGCTGGTAGTAGTCGTAGTACGAGACGAAGTACTCGACCGCGTTGTTGGGCAGGAGCTCGCGGAACTCGTTCGCCAGCTGGGCGGCCAGGGTCTTGTTCGGCGCCATCACCAGGGTGGGCCGCTGGAGCTTCTCGATCATCCAGGCGGTGGTCGCCGACTTGCCGGTGCCGGTGGCGCCGAGCAGCACGACGTCCTTCTCGCCGGCGCGGATGCGCCGGTCGAGGTCGGCGATGGCCGCCGGCTGGTCGCCGCTGGGCTGGTAGGGGCTGACGACCTCGAAGGGCGCCACCGTACGTTCGATCTTGGAAACGGGCCGCATGGATCCACCGTACGACCCGGCACCGACAGTCGGGAGCGGACCGGTCCGGCGGCGGGCTCCGGGGCCGGTCGCGGGCCCGCCGCCGAGCAGGTCGTGAGCGGGGTGGTGAGCGGGGGGGCGTGAGCCGGTCGTACGGCTCCGCCGTCACCAGTCCTGGGAGCGGTACGCCTCGCGGTGGGCGGCGCGGCGGCCGGAGCGGGCGGCGGGCCGGACGGAGGACCAGTTCGCGGGCTCCCCGTAGGCGGCGGCGCGGCGGGGCGCGGGCACGCCGGGCGCGCCGTGGCGGTAGCCGCCGCGCAGGTCGGGCTTCTGCCAGTCGGGCTCGCCCATGACGAGCAGCGGGTCGAACATGACCACGACGGCGGCGAGCAGCAGGAAGACGCCCGGTCCGACCAGCATGGGCAGCAGGAGCGAGGTGGCGCTGTCCCCGGTGCCGTGGGCGGGCGTGCCGTGCAGCCGGACGTCGACGGCCGCCATGGCGGTGTAGTGCATGCCGCTGACGGCGAGTCCCATGACGAGGCTCGCGCCGAGGCTGGCCAGGAAGCCGTGCACGGAGACGGCGGCCCACAGGGCGGCGGTGGCGGCCACGACGGCGATGACGACGGAGAGCGCGACGGTGAGGGTGTCGTACTCGATCCGGCCGTGGAACCGCATGCCGGCCATGCCCAGGTAGTGCATGGTGGCGACGCCGAGTCCGGTGATCGTGCCGCCGGTGACCAGGGTCAGCGCGGTGGCGCCGCGGTAACCGACGATGAAGATGCCGATGCCGACCATCACGACGGCGACGCCGAGGCTGGCGAAGGTGATGGGGCGGTCGTAGCTGATCGGGGCCTGCCGGACGGAGAAGCCCATCATGGCGATGAAGTGCATGGTCCAGATGCCGGTGCCGATGGAGGTGGCCCCGAGCGCGAGCCAGCCCGCCTTGAAGCTGTCGCGGTGGCGCAGGGATCTGGTGGTGCAGCGCAGCCCGAGCGCGCCGCCGAGGCAGGCCATGAGAAAGGCCGCCACGGGCGTGACGAGGCCGTAACTGAATCCGTCGACCGTGCCCTGCATGAGCGTCTGTCCTCCACCCCTGGTGCAGCAACGTCGTCCGAAAACAGTCGGTACCGCTGAGTAGTGCTACCGGATTATGGCGCCCGGCGGGGCCCTCGGGCCATGAGGTCCGGGAATTGGGCCGCCGCGTTGTCGGTGCCGGGGCGTACGGTGATCGGCATGGGACACGAGAAGCCGGAGGCGGGGCGCACGGCGGTGCGCGTGGAGTGGGCCGTGGTGCCCAGTCCCGTCGGTCCGTTGCTGCTGGCCGCGACGGAGCGGGGTCTGGTGAGCGTGGTCTTCCACGCCGACGGGCGGGTGCGCGAGCGGGCCCTGGAGCGGCTGGCCGGGGTGCTCGGCGCGGAGCTGGTGGAGAGCGCGACGGGCCGGCTGGCCGAGCCGATACGGCAGCTCGGGGCCTATTTCGGCGAGAGCCTGCGGAGCTTCGACGTCAAGCTGGACTGGTCGCTGGTGACCGGATTCAACCGCCAGGTGCTGCGCGAGCTGGCCGACGGCGTCCCGTACGGGACGGTGGTCGGGTACGGGGAGCTGGCCCGGCGGGTCGGGCAGCCGACGGCGGCGCAGGCGGTGGGCTCGGCGATGGGTGCCAATCCGCTGCCCGTGGTGGTGCCGTGCCACCGGGTCATCGAGAGCGACGGCGGGATCGGCGGCTTCGGCGGCAACCTGGAGACGAAGCGGAGACTGCTCGCGCTGGAGGGCGTGCTGCCCGAGCCGCTGTTCTGAGGCGGGCGGCCGGGCGAACGGGCGGCCTGGCGAGCGGGCGGAGGAGCGGCCGGGCGAGCAGGCGCGGGGGCATGGCGGCCGGCCGGTGGACGAGGGACGTTCCCACGGTGTGGGAAGGCTGGCACTATGCGTAAGTGACCACTAGCCCCGGCGCCCCTGACGCGCTCGTGCCGACCGCGATATCCGTTCCCGTCTCCCCCGCCGGGCTTCCCGCCCTGCGCCGCCGGATACAGGCGGTGCTGATCGCCACCCAGATCCTCGGCGGCCTCGGCATCGCCATCGGGGTCGCGCTCGCCGCGGTCCTCGCCAAGGACGTCAGCGGCACGGAGGCGCTCTCCGGGCTCGCGTCGACCGCCACGGTGGCCGGGCCCGCGCTGCTCGCGATGCCGCTCGCCTCGCTGATGGGCCGCCGCGGGCGGCGCTCCGGGCTGGTCCTCGCCTATCTCGTCGGCGCGCTCGGCGCCGGGATCGTGGTGTTCGGCGCGGTCGTCGGCAGCTTCCCGCTGCTCCTGGCCGGTCTGGTCTGCTTCGGCGCCGGTTCCTCGGCCAACCTCGCCGCCCGGTTCGCCGCCGCCGACCTCGCCGAGCCCGACCGGCGGGCCCGGTCCATCTCCACCGTGGTGTGGGCCACCACCATCGGCGCCGTCCTCGGCCCCAACGTCGCCGCGCCCGCGGGCGAGAGCGTCTCCGGGCTCGGCGTCCCGGCGGCGGCCGGCCCCTTCGTCTGGGCGTCCGGCGTGTTCCTGGTCTCCGCCGTCATGGTGGCGCTGCTGCTGCGGCCCGACCCGCTGCTGACCGCCCGCGCCCTCGCCGGCCCGGAGGAGGCCGCGGCGGCCGACGGCCGCTCCCTGAAGGCCGGGATGCGGGCGGTGCGGGAGTCCTCCCGGGCCCGGCTCGCCCTGGTGACGGTGGCCGGCTCGCACACCGCGATGGTGTCGATCATGTCGATGACACCGGTCGCGCTCGGCCACCACGGCGCGGACATCCGGCTGATCGGCCTGGTCATCAGCGGCCACATCGCCGGCATGTACGCGTTCTCGCCGGCGATGGGCTGGCTGTCGGACCGGCTCGGACGGCTGACGGTGATCGGCCTCGCCGTCGCGCTGATCGCGGTGGCGGCGCTGCTCGCCGGCACCGCGGGCGCCAGTCACGGGCAGACCGCGCTCGGCCTCTTCGTCCTGGGCCTCGGCTGGTCGGCCGGCCTCGTGTCGGGCTCGGCGCTGCTGACCGACTCCGTGCCGCAGGCGGCCCGGGCGGCCGTCCAGGGCCTGTCGGACTTCATCATGAACACCTCGGCCGGCCTGGGCGGTCTCGCCGCCGGCCTGATCGTCTCCCAGGCCGGCTACGGCTGGCTGAACGTGGTCGGGGCCTGTCTGCTGCTGCCGATGACGCTGCTTGCGGTCCGGGGCGCGCTGCGGCGGGACGTGACGGACGCGGTCTGAGGCCGGCCCGTCAGCGGGGCACCACCGGCGAGGACGCCCGCGCCACCACCCGGCGCGGTGCGCCCGTGCCGTCGGCCGGGACGCTCCAGACGGCTCCGTCGTAGCCGTAGGCGAGCGTGCCGGGTCCGGTCCAGGCCGCCTGGTCGTCGACGGAGCGGGTCTCGGCCGTCGGGTGCTCGCGCAGGGTGGCGAGGTCGAGGACGTACAGCCGCCACGGGGCGCGCGGATCGGCGGAGACCTTCTTCTTGTAGGCGAGGCGGGTGCCGTCCGGGGAGAGCGAGGGGCATTCCACGTTCTCCTTGAGGGCCCGCGCCGACCAGTTCCGCAGGTCGCCCTCGACCAGGTAGGTGCGGCCCTGGGTGGCGACGGTGGCGTAGAAGCGGTTGTCGTCGGCCGCGAAGCTGACGCCCCAGAAGTTGACGTCCGGCGCGTGGTGGCGGCGCCCGTTCAGGGTGAGCGGGATCTGCTCGATGCTCTTGATCAGGTAGCCGGTGCGCAGGTCGAGGATCGAGGTCCGGGTGGAGAACGCCGAGGTGGCGTAGGAGTCTCCGGTCGCGAACGTGGTCCAGGCGAGCACCTGCCCCGAGGCGGAGACCCGGGCGCGGTTGGGGATGCCGGGCAGGCTCATCCGCCGCTGTTCGCGCAGCCGGCGGTCGAGGACGAGGACGGAGGAGCGGGCCGGCATCCCGGGTCGCCGCTGGAGGCAGAGCGCGGTGGGCCCGGCCGCGTGGAAGCGGTCGCAGCGCGGCCCGAGCGCCGTCCGCCCGCCGGGTGCGGCGGGCTCCTGCCGGGCGACCCGCCCGGTGGCGGTGTCGCGGAACCAGAGCGCACCCGGCGCACCGTCGTCGAGCGTGAAGCCGGCGTCGGCGGCCGTGGCGGCGGTGTCGCCGCGGCCGGCGGCGGCCCGCAGGGTGTAGGCGGTGGCGCCGCCGGCGAGGAGCAGCACGCCGAGGACGAGCGCCCACAGGCGACGCCGGGTCAGGACGTTCACGGCGGGCGCGGCGGTCATGACGTCTCCTTCGCGGTCATGGTCTCCTTCTCGGGTGCGGGATCGGCGGGCAGCAGGCGGCCCGCGCAGCACAGGGCCGCGGCGAGCCCGGTGAGGGCGAGCAGGAGCGCGGTCCGCGGTCCCCACAGGGTCCAGGCGGCTCCGAA
Source organism: Streptomyces sp. NPDC053493 (assembly GCF_044544825.1). NCBI lineage: Bacteria > Bacillati > Actinomycetota > Actinomycetes > Kitasatosporales > Streptomycetaceae > Streptomyces > Streptomyces sp. NPDC053493. The sequence goes on along the minus strand of NZ_JBITXS010000007.1, from coordinate 190,556 downwards.
GCCGGCCGCGGCGGCCACCTTGGCGAGGGCCTGCGCGGTCTGGACGAGCGCGAGACCGCTCGCCCGCCGCGCGGCCGGGAGCAGTGGTCCGGTCAGCGCCATCAGGACGCCGTCGGTGGTGGCGTAGAAGAGCCCGAGGAGCGCCGGGACGGCCACCAGGAGGACGGGTCCCGGCAGCGGGGCCAGGAGCAGGCCGAGGGCGCCGAGGAGGGCCCCGTGCCCGTACAGGAAGGGACGCCGGCGCCCGACGCGGTCGGCGAGCCGGCCGGCCGGGACGGCGAGCAGCAGATAGGCGGCCGCGGCGCCGAGCGGCAGGAACGGGAACCAGGTGGCGTCGAGCCCGGTCCGCCGCTGGAGCAGCAGATAGAGGAACGCGTCGCCGACGGTGGCCGCGCCGAGGACGGCCGCGCCCAGCGCGACCCGCCGCACGGCGGGCACCTTGAGCGGCGCGGCCAGGTCCCGCGAGCCGCGGGGGACGCCGACGGGCGCGCGCCGTCCGCCGGGCACGAGGACCACGAGGAGCAGCACTCCGAGCAGTCCGGCGCAGAAGCTGACGACGAAGACGGCGTCGTAGGCGTCGGCGGTCGCCCACAGCAGCGCGAAGGCGGCCAGCGGGCCGAGGAGGGCGCCGGTGGTGTCCATGGCGCGGTGCACGCCGAAGGCGCGGCCGAGGCCGTCGGGCGGGCTGTCGAGGGTGATCAGGGCGTCGCGCGGGGCGGTGCGGATGCCCTTGCCGAGCCGGTCCACGGCCAGCGCGCCGGCGATCAGGCCGGTCGCGCCGCCCGCGAGCAGCAGCCCGAGCCGGGAGCAGGCGGAGAGGGCGTAGCCGAGGCCGGCGAAGGCCTTGTGCCGGCCGCCGCGGTCGGCGGCGTGCCCGCCGAGCAGCCGGACGAGTGCGGTGGCGCCGGTGAAGAGTCCGTCCAGGAAGCCGAACTGGAGCGGGCTGAGGCCGAGTCCGAGGACGAGGTAGAGCGGCAGGACGGCGGTGACCATCTCGGAGGAGACGTCGGTGACGAGGCTGACCGTGCCGAGGGCGAGGACGGTGGCGGAGACCCGCCGCCGCGCCCCGGAGGGGGCGGGCGGCGCGTCCCGGCGACCGGTGGTCGCGAGGTACATCAGTGGCAGGTGTAGGTCGGGCCGGTGTCCTTGACCTGGCCGTCGGTGCCGACGTACTGCCAGCTGTAGGTGGTGTCGGTGAAGTCCAGCTTCAGCACGCCGTACGGGCCGCTGATCCGCTTCTGGCTGTTGGGCTGGACGGTCTCGATGGGATAGGGCTCGGCGCCGCCCATGCCGCCGACGATCTCGACGATGCCGTCGGCGGTCGCCTTGCCGTTCGGGTCCTGGGGCGCGAAGCGCTCGTAGTGGTGGTCGTGTCCGTTGAGGACGAGGTCGGCCTTGGCGGCGTAGAGGATCTGCCAGACGGGCTTGGAGACGGGGTCGTTGCCGTGGCCGCCGGAGGAGTACAGCGGGTGGTGGAAGTAGGCGGCGACGCAGCCCTTGGCGTTGCGGGCCAGGTCGTCCTTGAGCCACTGGATCTGGGCGGGGTCGTCGAAGGAGTTGGAGTCGAGGGCGACGAAGTGCCAGTTGCCCTCGTCGTAGCTGTAGTAGGGCTTGCCCTGGGGATAGGCGACGGCTCCGAAGTACGACTTGTAGCCGGCGAGCGCGCCTGCCGGGTCGTAGGTCTCGTGGTTGCCGGGCACGGGCCGGGTCTTGGCCTTGAAGGCGCCCCAGGTCTTGTCGTAGTAGTTCCGGTAGTCGGACAGGCGGGCGTCGTCGTACTGGTTGTCACCCATCGTCAGATAGAACGTGGGGTTGATCCGCTGGGCCTGGGCGGCGGTCTTCGGGTGGGCGCAGGAGCTGCTGGAGGCGGTGCACTGGGCCGCGATGTCACCGGCCGCGACGACGGTGAAGGCGCCGGTGGTGGGCGGTGGAGTGGTCGGCGGCGGGGTCGTGGGCGGAGTGGTGCCGTCGGCCGTGCCGTAGACCTCGGCCTCGTAGAGCGAGTAGCCGTACGAGGTGCCGCGGGCGGTGCCGTAGACGCGGACGTAGCGGCCCTTGCCGGTGAGTCCGGTCCAGTCGTCGGTGCCGCCGTTGCCGGCCGTCTCGGTGGCGAGCCGGGTCCAGGTGGCGCCGTCGGCGGAGATCTCGACGCGGTACGCCTTGGCGTAGGCGGCCTCCCAGCTGAGCCGGACCCGGGAGACGGAGGCGGTGGCGCCGAGGTCGACCCGGAGCCACTGCGGGTCGGAGCCCTCGGCGCTGGCCCAGCGGGTGGCCGGGTCACCGTCGAAGGCGTTCTCGGGTCCGAGGCCGTCGTCCTCGACCGAGGACGAGGTGGCGGGCTTGCCGCGGGAGAGGAGGGGATCGGCGGCGTCGGCGCGGCCGGTGCCGGTGAGGAGCAGGCCGCCGGCGAGGAGCAGGACGGCCGCGAGGAGGACGGACAGGGCGGTGTGGCGGGGTGGGGCGGAGGCGTACAGGCGCATACCTGGGACTCCCTTGCCTGGGGACGGCGAGAGCTGGACTCCGGTGCGGAGAGACCGCGGCACGGCCCGGGTGGCGACGGACGCCACCAGGGCGTGCTGCGGTGCACGGCGGCCGGGTCAGAGCTCTCGCTGAGCGCGTCACGCCCGGCCCCGCCGGGGGGACCGCGGGGTCGGGCGCCGCGCCAAGCCGCCGCCGGGATGCTAGCCGACAGGAAAGTTTCCTACCAGACCCTGAACATGCTTCTCGGCGACAGGAGTTACGGGAGGCGGTGCCGAGGCACCGGCTCAGGGTTTCCGGCGGCGCCGGCTCAGAGGCTGATGTGGTACGCCTTGCGCAGGGTCTCGTGGACGGTCCAGGTGGTGCGGTCACCCTCGCGCAGCACGCAGGCGTCGCCCGGGCCGATCTCCAGGGTCTCGCCGCCCTCGACCTCGACCGTGGCCCGGCCGCTGACGACGACGAAGAGCTCGTTCGCCTCGGTGTCGGTGACCACGCCGGGAGTGATCTGCCAGATGCCCCGGAGCTGCTTGCCGTCGGCGGACTCCCACAGGACCTTGCCGGTCACCTCGGGCGTGCCGGAGACGATCTGGCCGGGGTCGAGCGGCTCGGGTTCGAGGTCGGCGTCGGGGATGTGGACGGCGAACGAGGGCTGCGCGTGAGTGGTCATGGGCGGTGACTGTAGCCGGGTCCCGCAGCTCCGCACAGGACCGGGATCCGATGGAACGATCGGCTCCGTTTCCCGCTCCCACCAGGGAGTTCGACGGCGCTCGCGGGCAACGGAATCCGCAGCGGTGGTTTACGGCGAAGGCGTGGCGAAAGAGGCCGCCGAAGCGGGCGGGAGGAGCCTGCGGAACACCGGATCCGTAGGCGGCGGACGGGTGAAAACCGCTTCGGACGCCGGCGCCGGAGAGGGCCGTCCGCGCTGGTGGGAGGCGGCGCCTTTGGTGGGCCCAATGTTGGTACGGAGGATCCCGGCATGTCCGCTGACAGGCGGCGCGCGAGGCGTCACACTCCCCCCGAACTCCTCCCCCACCCTGGACAGGAGAGTGCGATGACCCCCACCTTCCTCCGCACCGCCCTCCGCACCGCCGTCGTCGGCGCCGCGGCCCTGCTGACCGCCGCCACCACCGCGCCGGTCGCCTCCGCGACCGGGACGGCGGCCGGCGCGACGGCCGAACCCGCCCCCGGCGCCGCCTACAAGGCGGCCCACGACACCCTCGGAGCCCAGCGGCTGACGCCCGCCCAGCGCGCGCTGGCCGCCGCGAAGCACGCCGAGGCCGCCAGAGCGTACGAGGGCGTGCGCGCCCTCGGCGCCTCGGGCGCCCTCGGCAGCCCGGGCCTCCTCGGCACCTCGGGCGCCCTCGGCTCCCCGGGCGTCCTCGGCTCCCCGGGCGTCCTCGCCGGCTACAAGCTCTCCGGCGCCCTCCACCAGTCGCAGCAGACCTCCTACTGGTGCGGCCCCGCCTCCCTGGTGATCACCCAGTCCGCCCACGACGAGGTCGGCGGCCGGTCCCAGCAGGAGGCGGCGAACCTGCTGCGGACGACCACCAGCGGCACCGCCTGGTACGGCATCGACATCAACGTGCCGAACCCCACCGGATACCCGATGGCGGACGCGCTCAACTACCGCCTCCCGGGCGCCGGGTACGTGCCCAACGCGCTGCCCTACACCCCGACCGCCAGCGACAAGACCGCCTTCAGGCAGCACATCACCCACAACACGGACTACGACTACGCCATCGCGGGCAACGCGTGGGAGGTGCCGGGCGGCCCGCACCTCGTGGGTCACCCCAACATCGAGATCTTCCACTGGGTCGCCATCGACGGCTACAACACCGACACCGCCGCCGCGCAGGTCAACTACCTCGACCCGGTGGGCGGGGTGAGCACGAGCGTCATCTCCTGGGCGGGCTCGGTGCCGAAGTCCGCGCACATCTCCTCCGACACCCTCACCACCATCATGGGCGGCCGTGGCTACGTCTGGTAGGCACGTCCGGTCCCTTCTCCTGGCGGGCGCCCTCCTCATGGGGTGCTCGCCGGGAGGCGGCGGGCCCGCGCCGACGGGACCCACGGGTCCGACGGCGGCGACGGCCTCGACGGCCGCGGGTGCCGCCACGCGGCCGGCCGTACGGGCCGCGGCCTGCGAGGTGGCGCTGCCGGCGGCCTGGCGCGCCGCGTTCACCGCGGGCGAGTACCGGCCGCCGGACGGCCGGCGTGCCGTCCTCACCGACGCGGGCCCGGGCTGGACCGCGCTCCAGCTCACCGGCACGGACGGGCGCGGGGCCGTGCTCGTCCGGCCCGGCGGGACCGCGCCGCGCACCCTGCTGCGGTTCGCGGACCCGGTCGAACACCAGCTGCTCGCCGCCGACTTCGACGGCCGCCGGTGGGCCGCGTTCGCCGTCCTGGAGGGCCGGACCCTCGACAGCCCGTGGAGCCTGTACGTGTGGGACGCGGCGAACGGCCGGGCCCGCCGCCTCGCCCGCGCCGACCGGCCCGGCCCGCTTCCCCGCCCGGTCGTCCACGACGGCACGGTGGTCTGGGCACAGGGCACGGGCGCAGGCAAGGCCACCGTCTTCGCCGCCCCGGCCACCGGCGGGCCCCCGCGCGCGTGGCACACGGGCGTCCTCGACACGCCGTTCGCGGCGGGCGGTCTGCTGGTGTGGCGCGAGGCCGCGGGCGACCGGACCCGGCCCGCGGCGGTCTCCCTGCGCGACGGGCGTCCGGCCACGCTGCCGCCGAGGATCGCCGCGCTGCGCGACTTCCGCTCCCTCGCCTCCGACGGCACCACATGGGCGTGGGTGGCGGGCGAGGCGACGCCCCGGCTGATGGTCTGGCGCACCGGCGACGCCGAGCCCTCGGCCGCGGTGACCACCTCTCCGGCCGTCGACGGCATGGACCAACTGCGGGTCGCGGGACGGCTCGTCACCTGGCGCACGCCGGAGACCTCCTACGCGCTGGACCTCGGCGACACCGCCTCGTCCGCCTCGGGCACGCACGGCCCGGAGACGCACACCTCGGGCACGTACACGAGGATCACGCCGCCGTACGGGTACGCCGTCGCCTCCGGGAACGCGCTGGCCGTCGCGTACAGCCTCGGGAACGCCAAGGCCGCCGGCGCGCGCTCCGTGATCCAGGTGGTGGACGCGGCGCGGCTGCCCGGGCTGCCGGGCTGTGGCTGATGTGCGCCACCGAGGTTTGCGGGGCCCGTGGGCGGCCGAGAGATCCACCATGTCCACACAGGTGTCCGAAGAGGTACGGGAGGCGCTCCACGAGGGGCGCCCCGTCGTCGCGCTCGAGTCGACGATCATCTCCCACGGTCTGCCGCGCCCGCGCAATCTGGCGGTGGCCCGGGAGCTGGAGGCCCTGGTGCGGGACGGCGGCGCCGTGCCGGCCACCGTCGCGGTGGTCGACGGCACGGCACGGATCGGTCTGGACGAGGCCGGTCTCGTCCGCATCGCGGAGGACCCGGCGGTGCGCAAGCTCGGCCACCGCGATCTCGCGCCGGCGCTCGCGGCCGGGGCGACCGGGGCGACGACGGTGTCGGCGACCGCCTGGCTCGCCGACTCCGCGGGCATACGGGTGTTCGCGACGGGCGGCCTCGGCGGCGTCCACCGGGAGTGGGCCGAGACCCAGGACGAGTCCGCGGACCTGCGGCTGCTCGCCCGGGTCGGCGTCACGGTGGTGTGCGCGGGCGTCAAGTCGATCCTCGACGTCCCGGCCACCCTCCAGCGTCTGGAGACGCTGGGCGTGACCGTCGTCGGCTACGGCACGGACCGGTTCCCCGGCTTCTACCTGTCCTCCTCCGGCGAGCGCGTCGACTGGACCGTACGGACGCCCGAGGAGGTGGCGCGGGTGATGCGCGCCCGGGACGAGCTCGGCGGGCCGCGCTCGGCGCTGATCGTCGGAAATCCGGTGCCCCGTGAGGAGCAGCTCGATCCCGCGCTGCACGACCGGGTGCTCGCGCGGGGCCTCGCGGCGGCGCGGGACAAGAGCGTCACCGGGCAGGCCGTGACGCCGTTCCTGCTGGAGTATCTGATGGTGCACACGGACGGCGCGTCCCTGGAGGCGAATCTGGCCGCGGTGCGGGGCAACGTACGGCTCGCGGCACGGGTCGCGGCGGCGGACCGCGACCGGCCGTGACCGGACCCGGCGCGCTCCTCGTCGTCGGCGACGTCGTCACGGACGTCGTCGCCCGGCACCGTACGCCGCTCGCGCCGGCCACCGACACGGCGGCGGAGATCCGCACCCTGCCCGGCGGCGCGGGTGCCAACGTGGCCTGCTGGGCGGCGCGTTCGGGCTGCCCGGAGGTACGGCTCCTGGCCCGGGTCGGCACCGACTCCGCCTCCTGGCACGACCTCGCGCTGCGCCGGGCCGGCGTACGGCCGCTGCTCGTCCCGGATCCGGACGCGCCGACGGCGACGGTGATCGCACTGGTCGGCGCGGACGCGGAGCGCACGTTCCTGACGGACAGCGGGGCGGCGCTGCGGCTCTCGCCGGACGACTGGGCGCCGGGACTGCTCGACGGGGTCGCCCGGGTGCACCTGTCGGGCTATCTGTTCTTCGCCGCGCCGAGCCGCGAGACGGCCGGGCGGGTGCTGCGTGACGCCCGCGCGGCGGGCGTGCCGGTGAGCGTGGACCCGGCCTCGGCGGGCTTCCTCGCGGAGCTGGGCGCCGAGCGTTTCCTCGCCGCCGTCGACGGCGCGCAGTGCCTGCTGCCGAACGCGGACGAGGCCCGCCTCCTCACCGGGCACGACGACGCGTGCGAGGCCGCGGCGGCCCTCAGCCGCCGCTTCCCGCTGGTCGCGGTCACCCTGGGCGGCCAGGGCGCCGTCCTCGCGGCCGGCGGACGCGTGTCCGCCCGCGTGGCGGCGCCCGCGGCCGCACCGGTCGACTCCACCGGCGCCGGCGACGCCTTCACCGGCGCCTTCCTGGCCGGCCTGCTGACCGGCTCGGACCCGGCCCGCGCGGCCGCGTCGGGCTGCGCCGCGGGCGCGCGGGCGGTGACGACGGTGGGCGGCCGGCCGCAGGGCCCTCCGTCCGAGGCCGTCTAGGAAGTGTCCGTGAGTCCACGGAGCGTCCACCGGACGGGCCCCCGGGCAGGGTCCCGGGCGCGGTCCGGGCGGGTCCTAGTCGCGGAAGCCCGTCCAGGCCGGGCGGCGCGGATCGTCGACGCGGACGACGACGTCGGCGGTGTCCGCGGGGCCGACCTCGTTCTCGTAACGGGCGAAGGCGGGCAGGGTCCAGGGCTGGTCGGTGCGGCGGGCGAGGGCGCCGGGCGACAGGCGGAGATGGACCTTCAGGTCGAACGGGAACCAGTGGCCGAGCAGGAACGGCCCGTGGACGACCAGGACTCCGCCGAGCGGCAGCGGTACGGCGGGGCTGCGGGTGGCCCGGTCGGTGGCCGGGTCCCACAGGTCGGGCAGCACCCGGCCGCTCCCGCCGGGCTCCAGCGGCCCGAACACCTCCCGCCATAGCGCGCCGGTGTCGTACCAGCCGCTGTAGTACGCGTCGGGGTCCTGCTTGCCGTGCTCGAAGCGCAGCGAGGCCGGCCGCAGGAAGCCGCCGGTCGCGACGGCGAGCACGGAGCGGCCGCGCAGCCGCAGCGCGTCGGCGATCCGCTCGGCGAACTCCCCGCCCGGCGCGGCGGGAGCGCCGTCGACGCCGACCTTGAGCCAGGCGCTGCCGTCGCCGGGCCCGGTCGCGTCGACACGGTCGGCGACGGCGTCGGCCAGCCGCTCCCAGCTGATCGCTTCGAATCGCATCCGTCCATCCTGCCGCACGGGTCTGGCGCGAGGACTTGACCTTGCCACTGGCGGCAGGGTTCGAGGATCAGCGCATGAGCGACAGCACGCGGCAGCGTACCGACGAGGCAGGACAGCACAGCGGGAACACCGGCGACACCGGCGACACCGGGCACGCCGACGGCAGCGGCAGGGTCGTCGTGGTCACCGGGGCCGGGACCGGGATCGGCCGGGCGACGGCCCGCGCCTTCGCACGCCAGCGCGCGACGGTCCTCGCCGTGGGCCGCAGGCCGCAGCCGCTCGCCGGGACGGCGGAGGGCTTCCCGGGCATCCGGCCCCTGGTCGCGGACATCACGGTGCCGGGCGCGCCGGAGGAGATCGTGCGCGCGGCCACCGAGGGGCACGGCCGGCTCGACGTCCTCGTCAACAACGCCGGAATCGCCGGCGGCGGACGGCTCGGCTCGCTCGGCCGCGAGGTCATCGGCCCGCTCCTGGAGACCAATCTCGTCGCTCCGGTCCTGCTCACGCAGGCGGCCGTGCCCGCGCTCCAGGCGTCCCGCGGTGTCGTCGTCAACGTCACGACGACGGTCGGACAGCGCGGCTGGCCCGGCAACTCCTTCTATCCGGCGACGAAGAGCGCCCTGGAGACGCTGACCCGCTGCTGGGCCGTGGAGCTCGCTCCGCGCGGGATCCGGGTGGTGGCGGTCGCGCCGGGTGCGATCGAGACGCCGATCGCCGACCACATGGGGCTGACCGCGGAACAGCGCGCCTCCTTGCGGGAGTGGCAGCTCGCGCACATCCCGCTGGGCCGGATCGGCCGCCCGGAGGAGGTCGCCTGGGCGATCGCGGCGCTGGCCGCGCCGGAGGCCGGGTATCTGACGGGCACCGTGCTGCCCGTCGACGGAGGCGCGCTGGTGTCGTGATACGACTGCGCGCGGAGGTGGGGTGCTTGCGCATCGGTGAACTGGCCCGGAGGACGGGGACGACGGCACGCGCGTTGCGTCACTACGAGGCGGCGGGTCTGATCTCCTCGGTACGCGCGGACAACGGCTACCGGGTGTACGACGAGCGGGCCGTGGTGCGGGTGTCCAACATCCGGCATCTGCTGGGCGCGGGCCTGACCCTCGACGACGTCGGCGCGTTCGCGGCCTGCCTGGACGGGGACGTGCCGGCGACCGCGCCGTCCCCGGGCGGGCTCGCGATCGCCCGGGAGCGGCTCGCGGTGCTCGAGGCGAGGATCGCCGCCCAGACGGAGGCCAGGGACCGGCTTGCCGCCGCTCTGGCCTCCTTCGACAAGTCCGGCCAGCGGCCTGACGAGTCCGGTCGAGGGGCGGGCGGGGCCGGTCGACGGCCGGACGAGGCCGGTCGACGGGCGGACGGGGCCGGTCGGCGGGCGGAGGGGGCCGATCCGCGGCCGGACGAGGCCGGTCGACGGACGGACGGGGCCGATCCGCGGACGGGCGGCGGCGCGTCCTCGGGCGCCGGCCGGCTCGCCTAGGAGCGACGCGCGCGTCGAGGCCACCCGCCGCGCGCGTCGAGGCCGTCCGCCGCGCGCGTCGCCGCCGTCCGCCACGCTCTGCTGCTCGCGGTGCGCGCCGGGCGGGGTCTCCTCAGAGCGGCCGGGCCGTCTCCTCCAGGGCCGCACGGCCGGCCTCGACCGCCTCGGCGAGGGTCAGTTCGCCGGCGGCCAGGGCCCGGCAGGTGGCCGCGTCGGTGCGCAGCCGTACGTCGGCGTCGGGCGCCGGCCCGTCCCCGTACTCCGGCTGTCCGTCGGCCCCGGTCCGTACGTGGAACTCGCCCTCGTCCAGGCTCACCTGGACCACCTTCGCGCCGAGCCCCTCCAGGGCGGTCAGGAGCGGGACGGCGAACCAGTGCGCGCGCACCGCGTCGGTGGGCCGGGGCTCTTCGAGGGCGGGCGCGCCCCACGCCGCGAGGGCGCGCAGGACGGGCAGCAGCGCGCGGCCGCGGTCGGTGAGCTCGTACACGGACGCGGACACGGGCGGCGGCAGCCGGCGCCGGGTCACAAGTGCGCTGCTCTCCATGTCCTTGAGCCGGCCGGCGAGCATGTCGGTGCTGACGCCGGGCAGATCGGCGTGCAGATCGGTGTAGCGCCGCGGGCCGGCCAGGAGTTCACGGACGATCAGCAGCGTCCAGCGGTCGCCGACGTCGTCGAGGGCGCGGGCGGTGGCGCAGTACTGGTCATAGCTTCGGCGGCGTGCCTGACGCGACTGACGTGGTGGCATGCGACGCAGTCTAGACATGTTGTTGGACTTTCCAAGCTCGAACTTGGTAAAACCAAGCAACACCACTTCTGGGGAGGTCGGCGCATGGAGTTCCGGCAGTCGAGCAAGCTGAGCGAGGTCTGCTACGAGATCCGCGGCCCGGTCATCGAGCACGCCAACGCCCTGGAGGAGGCGGGCCACAGCGTGCTGCGCCTCAACACCGGCAATCCCGCGCTCTTCGGCTTCGAGGCGCCCGAGGAGATCGTCCAGGACATGATCCGGATGCTCCCCAAGGCGCACGGCTACACCGACTCCCGCGGCATCCTGTCCGCCCGCCGCGCCGTCGCCCAGCGCTACCAGTCGATGGGCCTGCCGGACGTGGACGTCGACGACATCTACCTCGGCAACGGCGTCTCCGAACTCATCGCGATGGCCACCCAGGCCCTCCTGGAGGACGGCGACGAGGTCCTGATCCCGGCGCCCGACTACCCGCTGTGGACGGCCGTCACCACGCTCGCCGGCGGCAAGCCCGTGCACTACCTCTGCGACGAGTCCGCCGACTGGTATCCCGACCTCGACGACATGGCGTCGAAGATCACCGACCGGACCCGGGCCGTCGTGATCATCAACCCCAACAACCCGACGGGCGCGGTGTATCCGAAGGAGATCGTCGAGGGCATCCTCGACCTCGCCCGCCGCCACCAGCTGATGGTCCTCTCCGACGAGATCTACGACCAGATCGTCTACGACGAGGCCGTCCACCACCCGACCGCCTCCCTGGCCCCCGACCTGGTCGTCCTCACCTTCGGCGGGCTGTCCAAGACCTACCGCGTGGCCGGTTTCCGCTCCGGCTGGCTGGTCGTCACCGGACCGCGTGAGCACGCCAAGAGCTATCTGGAGGGCCTGGGCATGCTGGCCTCCATGCGGCTGTGCCCGAACGCGCCCGCGCAGTACGCCATCCAGGCCGCGCTCGGCGGCCGGCAGTCGATCCACGAACTCACCGCGCCCGGCGGCCGGCTGCGCGAGCAGCGCGACCGCGCCTGGGAGAAGCTCAACGAGATCCCGGGCGTCTCCTGCGTCAAACCGAAGGGCGCGCTCTACGCCTTCCCGCGCCTCGACCCGGCCGTGCACAAGATCCACGACGACGAGAAGTTCGTGCTCGACCTGCTGCTACGGGAGAAGATCCAGGTGGTGCAGGGCACCGGCTTCAACTGGCCGCGGCCGGACCACTTCCGCATCCTGACCCTGCCGTACGCGGACGACCTGGACGCCGCGATCAGCCGCATCGGCCGCTTCCTCGGCGGCTACCGGCAGTGAACGGCGTGAACGGCAGTGAACGGCAGCGGGTCCGAGGGCGTAGCCTGCCCCCGGACCCATTCGATGCCGCTCCTCTTCACACGCCGGCGCGCTTGAGGACCCGGGTCAGTCGTCATTGCGTCGCGTCCTGCCGTTGGACCACCGCCGATCGAGAGCTCGGCGGACCAGATTCGAACTGGCATTTCGACGCACAGGGCCCGGGCCCGGTCGATCCGGCGATGAGCGGCGCATGCTGAATCTGGAGCAATAGTCTGAGTTTGAACGCGATCCGGGTCAGAAGTGCCGTGGTGACCGGACCACGTCGTGACGACAAGGCTCAGCTTCAGCTTTGCGCTCCTCGCGCACCCCGGCCGCGCTCGCGGCCGGGGAGTTCATGGTGTTCCGGACTACCCGAAGAGGTAGCCGAAGACGGCGTCGGCGACGCGGCGGTCGGTGACCTCGGTGCCGTTCGCCTCCTCGCGGGCGAACTTCACCGACTGCTGGAGCTTCTCGACCCGCTCGACCAGCTCGTTCACCCGCCGGGCGGGCAGCGCGCCGGAGAACTTCACGGTGGTCCAGTACCCGACCGGAACGTCCTCGTAGTACACCTCGACCTGGGCCGGGTGCTTGTCGGTCGCCTCCGCCTTGACGTGGTTGCGCGGCACCTTCTTCGTGCGGACCGTACGGACGGGCTCGGTCTTCCAGGCGTCCGTGGACGGGTCCTGCGACCACGACTCGGCGGCGTCGAGCACCGGCAGCTTGCGGACGAAGGTGAGGATGTCCGTCAGCTGCTTCTCCAGGAACAGCAGATAGGCGACCGGCACGTCGCTCACCAGGACCCGTCCGTCGACGGTGACGTCGGCGCGGGCCTCGCAGTTCGCCCAGTCCTTGGTGGCGGTGACGTCGAAGAGGCGGGTCAGCGTCCGCGCGGTGTCGCGCAGCACGTCCTCGGCCTTGACCTGCACCAGCGTGGACTCGGGCGGCAGCTGCTCGCCCTCCTCGTCCTTCGGCTGGTACGTACGGGAGATGCCGGCCAGCAGGGCGGGCTTCTGCAGCCCGTGATGGGCGGTGGTCAGGTCCTGATGCGCCCGGGACTTGACGCCTTTCTCTACTGCGATGATCTGATTGAGTTTCGTTGCCACGCGCTCGACCCTAGGGGCCGGCGTCCCGCGAATCGAACTGTTTTTTCTGCCGGTTGACCGCGCCGCCGGCCGACGGTCCTTCACACACACGCGTCGGCTCGCCGAGGCCGCCCGCGCCGGGCGTGCGCCGCGGCGCGCACGGGTAGAACCGGACCGTGGATCTCGTCGCCCCGGTCGTGGTGGAGCCGCTCAGGCGGCGGCGCTGCTCGGAGTGCCACCAGGGGCCACTGGAGCGGATGATCGTCGAGTTCAACGCGACGGTCTGCCTGGACTGCGCCGATCTCGGCCACCTCGTCTTCCTGCGCCGCGGCCACACCGCCCTCACTCGCCGTGCGCGTGAGGGCAGTTCGCTGTGGGCGGTGGTCGTACGGCACAACCGGCGCCGTACGCGGTACGAGCGCCAGGGCCTGCTCGTCGAGGAGGAGGCGCTGGCCGCGGCGGAGGCGGCCTGCCTCGCGGACGCCGAGGCGCGGGCGCGGCGCCGGGCCCGGGACGCGTCCCGCCGGGCCCGGCGGGACGCCGAGATCACGGCGACCCTGGAGCGGGAGATCCTGCGGCTCTTTCCGGGCTGCCCGGGCGAGCGGGCGGCGGAGATCGCCGCGCACGCCGCCACGAAGGGCAGCGGCCGGGTGGGGCGCACGGCCGCCGGCCGGGCCCTGGACCGGGGCGCGGTCACCGCGGCGGTCCGGGCCGCCGTACGCCATGTGGATACCGATTACGACGCGTTGCTCATGGCAGGGGTGCCCCGCCACCAGGCCCGGACGACGATCGCGCCCGCCGTCGAGGCGGTGCTCCGGGCCTGGCGTACCGAGTGAGGAACGTCAGGCCTGGCCGCCCGCGCGGCGGGCCCGGCGGTACATGATCGCGCCGCCGAGGAGGAGCGCGGCGCTCATCGGGGCGACGTAACCGACGGTGCCGGAGCCGGTGCTGGCGAGCTGCACCGAGCTGGACTGCGGGGTGGGCCCGGCCTGCTGGTGGCTCGGGGCCGGCGGCAGGTTGCGGACCGGGGTGTGCGGGTTCGGGGTGTGCGGGCGCGGAGTCGGGGTCTCCGGGTGCTCGCACTCCTCCTCGGGCCGGGACTCGTTGACCGAGGTGTTGCCGAAGGCCGGGTTGCCGATGCCGACGACGTTCACCGAGTTGCCGCTGACGTTGACCGGGAGGTCGACCGGCAGCTGCAGGCCGTTGCCGGAGAGCACGCCGGGCGAGCCGGCGGTGTGGCCCTCGGCGGTCGCGCCGCCGCCGTTCGACGACCCGCCGTGAGGTCCGCCGTAGGGCCCGCCCGGGTGGCCGCTCTGACCGCCGCCGACCCTGTTGCCGCTGTCGGAGGAGCCGGCGCGCGGGGTTCCCGGCAGGTCCTTGTGGGTCGGGCCGCCGCGGACCTCGGAGCCGTAACCCCCGCCGCCGGAGCGGTTGACGCAGCTGTTGCCGTACGCGGGATTGAGCAGTCCGACGACGCTGACGGTGTTGCCACAGGCGTTCACGGGAACGTGCACCGGCAGCTGAACCGTGTTGCCGGAGCCGACCCCCGGCGAACCGACGGCGGCTCCCTGGGCCGCGGAGTCGGCGTGGGCGGCGCCCGCCGAGAGCGCCAGCGCGCCACCGGTGGCCAACAGTGTGGCCAGACCACTTCGGCGAATCTGCCTCATGGCTTCCTGCCTTCCGGATGTCATCACGGGCACTCGCCCGTACCCGAAACAACGCCGTTCGTGAGGTGGCCGGATCCGACCCTCGGCGTGTTTCACTCCAACGAGGGAGTGTGAGCCGGTCGGATCATGTCCCGACGTCGGCCGTACGCGGAGGGTGACGGTGCGGGCGGGTGACGGCACCGGCGGCGTGCGGGCGCGCCGGTCCCGCGATCACCAGGTGCGACGGTCGTGAACTGCGGCCGCTCCAAGGGAAGTTGACCATCTTCTCACGCGGTGCGGGAGCCAAGGGGCCGACGTCGTCGAACACCCGGGCGCCCGGCCGCCGCGGCGCATGCGAGTGCGGCCCCGCGGTCACGCTCCCAGCAGATCCGTGATGACGCCGACCGGGTCGGCGTCCGGGGTGCCGCGCGGCCACCAGTCCTCGCGGTCGGTGTCCGACTCGTACCCGTACCAGAGCCCGTCCCGGCCGAAGCGGAGCTGGAGGGAGCGGGTGGAGAGCCGGTTGCGCCAGGGCCGGAAGGCGGGCAGGTCGGCGGCGAGCAGGGCGGGTCTGGCCCGGTCGAAGGGGCCGGCGGGCGGATCCCAGGGCTCTTCCAGGACGGCCAGTCCGGCAGGGCCGCCCTGGCGCCAGGCGGCGACGGCGCGGGCGAGGTCGGTGGGCGTGCGGTCCAGGGCGTAGGCGAGGTCCCGGTAGAGGGCGCGGCTGGAGGCGGTAAGGCCGGAGCCGGGGTGCGCGGCGGCCAGGCGCACCGCGTCCTGCCAGGGCGTGAGGGCGGCGACGGGATCGTCACCGGTGGTGAGGAAGGTGTGGGCGCGGGCGGCGGCCTCGGTGGCGAGGAGGTCGAGGGCCAGCGGGTCGGGCGCCTCGGGGTCGGCCGGGAAGACGGCGGGGCGGCCGGGATGCGCGGGTGCCGGCAGCGGCGGCGGCAGGGGCGGGAGGGTGTGCCCGGTGAGCGGGGCGAGCACGGTGCGGGCCGGGACGGTGGGCATGGCGGGCGCGGCGGTGGCGCTCTCCGCGGCGGAGCGGGCGGCGTTGCGCCGGGTGAGGTCGGCGAGGAGTTCCTGCTCGCCGCGGCCGCGCATCAGGAAGAGGACGAAGGGGTCCTCGTCGAGGAGGCGGGCGGACTGGTAGCAGAGGGCGGCGGCGTGCTTGCACGGATAGCCGTCGTCGGGGCAGGAGCAGTCGGGGACGAGGTCGCCGGGAGCGGGCAGGAGTCCGGTGACGGCCTCCAGGGCGTGCGGGACGTCCTTGTCGAGGAGGGCGGCGATGTGGTCGGGCCGGGCGGCGGCCTCGTCGAGGAACCGCTCCCAGTCGTCGTCGCCGAGGGTCCGCAGCCGGATCTCGGTGCGGTACGGGCGGGGCCGGCTGCCGTGGACGTAGGCGACGACCCGGCCGGGCGTGACGGTGATCGCGTCGACGTGACCGCGCTGGGCGTACGCCTTGCCGCGGGCGAGCCGGGCGGCGTCGAGGGCGGTGTCCTCCAGGGCGTCCACCCAGGCGTTGCCCCACCAGGTGGCGGCGAACCGGCCGTCGGGCGCGGTGTGCGGGGCGAGTGCGGGAAAGGTCCGGCGCCGGTCGTCGTGGCGGGGCAGGGCGGCGCGGGCCGCGCCCGCGCGCAGGCCGGGGCGGGCGGGCCGACGGCGGCCGGGGGTGCCTGGCGTGCGGGGGCCTTCGGAGCTCATGCGGGCCTCCTCAGGGACACCAGGTCGGCCAGTTCGCGGTCGGTGAGTTCGGTGAGGGCGGCCTCGCCGGAGCCGAGGACGGCGTCGGCGAGGGCCCGCTTGGCGCGCAGCATCTCGGCGATGCTGTCCTCGACGGTTCCCTCGGCGATGAGCCGGTGGACCTGCACGGGCTGGGTCTGTCCGATGCGGTAGGCGCGGTCGGTGGCCTGCTCCTCCACGGCCGGGTTCCACCAGCGGTCGTAGTGGATGACGTGGCCGGCCCGGGTCAGGTTGAGTCCGGTGCCCGCCGCCTTGAGGGAGAGCAGGAAGACGGGGACCTCACCGGCCTGGAAGCGGTCGACCATGCGCTCGCGTTCGGCGACGGGCGTGCCGCCGTGCAGCAGCTGGGCCGGGATGCCGCGGCCGGCCAGATGGTCGGCGAGGAGCCGGGCCATGGACACGTATTGGGTGAAGACGAGGACGGAGCCGTCCTCGGCGAGGATCGTGTCGAGGAGTTCGTCGAGGAGGGCGAGCTTCCCGGAGCGGCCCGCGAGCCGCGTACCGGCGGACGTGGCGCGGGCGCCGGGCGGCGGCTGCTCCTTGAGGTACTGGGCGGGGTGGTTGCAGATCTGCTTGAGCGAGGTCAGCAGCTTCATGATCAGGCCGCGCCGGGCCATGCCCTGGGCTTCCTCGATCTGGGCCATGGTCTCGCGCACCACCGCCTCGTAGAGCGAGGCCTGTTCGCGGGTGAGGGAGACGGGGTGGTCGGACTCGGTCTTGGGCGGCAGCTCGGGCACGATGCCGGGGTCGGACTTGCGGCGGCGCAGCAGGAACGGCCGGACGAGGCGGGCCAGGCGCTCGACCGCCTCCTCGTTCTCGATCTCCTCGCTGTTCTCCACGGCGCGGGCGTGCCGGGAGCGGAAGGCCTTGAGCGGGCCGAGGAGGCCGGGTGTGGTCCAGTCGAGCAGCGCCCACAGCTCGGAGAGGTTGTTCTCCACGGGCGTGCCGGTGAGGGCGACCCGGGCGGGCGCCGGGAGGGTGCGCAGCGCCTTGGCGGTCGCCGAGAAGGGGTTCTTGACGTGCTGGGCCTCGTCGGCGACGACCATGCCCCACTGCTGCTCGGCGAGTCGGGGCGCGCTGGTGCGCAGGGTGCCGTAGGTGGTGAGGACGAATCCGCCGTCGAGTCCTTCGAGGGTGCGGCCGGTGCCGTGGAAGCGGCGGACGGGCACGTCGGGCGCGAAACGGCGGATCTCCCGCTGCCAGTTGCCGAGGAGGGAGGCCGGGCAGACCACGAGGGTCGGGGCGCGGCGGGCGCGGCGCAGGTGGAGGGCGATGAGGGTGACGGTCTTGCCGAGGCCCATGTCGTCGGCGAGGCAGCCGCCGAGTCCGAGGGAGGTCATGAGGTCGAGCCAGGCCAGGCCGCGCAGTTGGTAGTCGCGCAGGGTGGCGTTCAGGCCGGGCGGCGGGTCGATGTCCTCGGGGCCGGCGAGGAGCCGGTCGCGCAGGGCGGCGAGGGCGCCGACGGGCACGGCGGGCACGGTCTCGCCGTCGACGTCGGCGGTGCCGGTCAGCGCCACGGCGAGGGCGTCGACCGGCTCCAGCAGGCCGAGTTCGCGCTTGCGGGCCTTGCGGACGAGGTCGGGGTCGACGACCACCCACTGGTCGCGCAGGCGGACGACGGGGCGGTGGGCCTCGGCGAGGGCGTCCATCTCCCGTTCGGTGAGCGGGTCGCCGTCGAGCGCGAGCTGCCAGTTGAAGCGGAGCAGCTCCTCGCTGTCGAAGAAGGAGGTGCCGTCGGTGGCGGAGCCGGGCGCGGAACGGACGGGCCGGACGACGGCGGAGGCGCTGAGGGACCGGGCGAGGTCCCGCGGCCAGTGGACGGCCACCCCGGCGTCGGCGAGCCGGGCGGCGGCGGGGCCGAGCAGCTCGTACAGCTCGTCCTCGGACACCGACAGCACGTCGGGCACGTCGCGCTCGAGGAGGCGGCCGAGGGGCGGCCAGACGCGGGCGGCGCGGCGCAGCGCGAGGACGGCGTCGATCCGGGCGCGGGGCCCGAAGTGCTCGTCGCCGTCGCCGGCCCACAGGGCGGCGGCGTCGATGACGAGGGTGGGGTCGGCGAGGCTGTGGACCTGGAGGAGCGCGGCGGCGGCCTGCCGCTCCTCGCCGCTGACGGCGTCCGCGTCGCCCGAGACGTCGAACAGCTCGTATCCCGACAGGTCGAGGCGGAGCGAGACGCGGACGCCGGCGTCCATGCCGGCGGCGGCCTCGGCGGCCCAGGCACGCGCGCGGGGCAGGTGCCGCGGCTCACGGGCGGCGAACGGCGCGCCGACCGCGTGCGGCGCGGCGGGTGTGCGGGGCAGGGTGTCGGCGACGGCGTCGAGGAAGGCTCGCACCAGCGCCTCCGGCTCGGGCAGCATCAGCGGTCCGTGGCCCGGCACGGGTGTGGCGTGGGCCTCGTACGGCATGGCGGCGGCGATCGCCCGCAGGTAGGCGATGTCGTCGGCGTCGAGCGGTCCGGCCCGCCAGGCGTCGTGGTCGTCGGCGGTCAGGCCGGGCAGCAGCCGTCCGCGGGCGACCAGGTGCAGCGCGTGCAGGGCGGCGGCGCCCCAGCAGGCGGTGGCGGGGTGGGCAGCCGGGTGGTGGCGGGCGGCGACCAGAGGGGGCAGGGCCTCGGTGACGGGCAGGAAGACGGCGGGCACGGTCCTCGTGCGCGCGCCGGCGCCGTGCCGCCGCACCACGGTCAGCTCGCCCCGCTCGGCGGAGCGGGGCAGGTCCGTCCCGCCGTCCTCGGCCGGGCGGTCGCCGGGCAGCGGCCCGCCGTCGGGGGCCCAGAAGGCGACCCGGCCCTCGCGGGGCAGGGCGGCGGGCAGGAACACGGCGGCACCGCCGGTCCAGAGACGTGGGGTCACGGCGCTGCTCACCTCCCGGTCCGCGACGGATTCCTGCTGGACTTCCGACCATACGGGTGGGGTCTGACAACGGCCCGCGGCGCGTCCTCGGCCGCCTGTCCCCCGGGCGGCCCAACAGAACATGACACCCGGCCGCGAAGACGGCAGGGTGGCGGGCAGACAGGCCCGGCAGCGCACCGGCCGCGGCCCCACGCCCGACAGACGAGGATCTCGCCCATGTCCCTTCACCGGCGTCTCGCCACCGCCACCGGGGCCGCCCTGCTCGCCTTCGCCGTCGCGGGCTGCTCGGGCCTCGGCCGCAGCGCGGTGGGCACGCTCTCGTACGAGACCGGGCGCGAGCTGGTGGTGACGGTGACGAGCCCTTCGGTGAAGGGCTGCCACCGGCTGGCGCCGTCGGGCGCGACGAGGGTCGAGAACAACACGCTGGTGGACATCCGGCTGTACCGGACGCCGAACTGCGGCGGCAAGCAGCACATCTACCTGCCCAGCAAGACGGGCAACGAGATCGTGCCGGGCACGCTGCCCTGGCGCAGCTACAACGTCATCCACTGACCGCGACGGGCCGGGCGAGCACCCAGGTCCCGTCGTCGGTCAGACAGCGTTCGACGGCGAGTCCGGCCTCGGCGAGGTGGGCTTCGAACACCTCGGGGCCGAGCCTTCGGGACAGGAACGTCTGGGTCCAGCGCGCGTCCGGGAAGAGGTATTCGGCGAAGACCCGGTCCACGCCGTCGCCGGCCGGCTCCGCCGACACGATCCGTACCGTGTAGCCGGCCGGGTCGTGCCGTTCGCGCGGCAGGTCGTCGTGGTAGTCGGCTCCCTCGCGCTGGACGAGGACGCGGCCGTCGTCGCGGACGTGGTGCCGGCAGGTCTCCAGGAGCGCCTGCCGGGTGCGGTGGTCGGCGGTGTGCACCAGGAAGGAGCCGAGGACCACCGCGTCGAAGCGGCGCGGCAGCCGCAGGGTCTCGATGGGGCTGTGCACGGTCTCGACGCCCGGCACCCGCTCGGCGAGGGCGGCCAGCATCTCCGCCGACTCGTCCACCGCCGTCACGACGAAGCCGCGGTCGGCCAGCGGGCCGGTGACCCGGCCCGCGCCGCTGCCCAGCTCGAGGAGGGCCGCCCCGGCCGGCACCGCGGCGGCGATCACCTCGGGCTCGCTGCCGACGGCCAGGCGCCGGTAGAGCTCGACGGCGCAGCCGTCCGGGGTGACGGGTCCGGGACCGGTGCCCTGGTGTCCGGGTCGTGAGCGGCCCGCGCCGCCCTTCGCCTCGCTCATGCCCTCTCGCGTCCTCTCGTCGGCCTGCGGCAGAACTTCCGGATCGTGCGCGGTGGGTGGATGCTGGAAGTGCCCGTGGGGGTCCTCTCACCCGGGAGATGCTGCGTCATGCGTACGGGGAGTGAACCGGCGACCGCGCGCAGCGCGCTGCGGCTGCGGTTCTGGCTGAGCCTGTGGGGAACGGCGTGGGCCGCCTTCGGGACGACGGTGTTCTCGCTGGTCGGGCGGCCGGGCTGGGCGGCGGCGTGCGGAGTGCTGTTCGTGGTGGCGGCCGTCGACCTGATCATGGTCTCGCACCACATCAGGCAGGGCCCGCACTGGCAGCCGGGCCGGGACATCCCTCCGTACGAGCCGGATCACGGCAACCGGCGCCGGCGGGGACCGGTGGGCAGGCCCTCTGGGCTGCCCGACCGTGATCCGCCGAACAGGCCGTAGGAGCCGGACGGGCCTCTGGGCGCCACGGAGGCCGTGGGAGCCGATCAGGCCGTGGGGGCCGAACAGGCCGTGGGCGGCGGGGCTAGTCCGCCGCCTCGAATCTGGCCGCCTCCACGTACTCCGGCTTCGGGTCGAGGGCGGCGGCGAGGCGGAAGTGGCGGGTGGCCTGGTCGGGGCGGCCGGAGCGCTCGAAGGTGCGGGCGAGCGCGAAGTGCGCGAAGGCGTTGTCCGGCTCGTGGTCCACGATGTGCTGGAACTCGCGCTCCGCGGCGCCCAGTTGCGCGGCGGCGAAGTAGGCGCGGGCCCTCAGCAGGCGGGCCGCGCGGCTCTCCGGATGGGCGGCGATGACCGAGTCGAGCAGCTTGATCGCACCGCGCGGATCCCTGGCGGCGAGCAGGTGCTCGGCGGCGCGGAAGTCGATGACGTGGGTTTCCGGAGTCTCCTCGGCCACAGTGGTTTCCTTCCCCTCGCTCCGGTGTTTCAACAGCGGGCACGTGGCCGTGTTCCGGGAGGCGCCCGGGCGGGGCCTCCCGAAGGTTTCCCTACCCCGTTCACGGCCGGCTTACGGATGGGCGGCGGCCCGCTGCCGCAGCTCCTCCCAGACCTTGCGGACCTGCGACTCGAGCGCCTCCAGCGGTCCGTCGTTGTCGACGAGCAGGTCGGCGACGGCGCGCCGCTGGGCTCGGGTGGCCTGCGCCGCCATACGGGCGCGGGCCTCGGGCTCGGTCATGCCGCGCAGCCGCACCAGCCGGTCGAGCTGGGTCTCCGGAGCGGCGTCCACGACGACGACCAGGTCGTAGAGGGGCGCGAGGCCGTTCTCGGTGAGCAGCGGCACGTCGTGGACGACGACGTCGTCGGGACCGGCGAGGGCCTCGAGCTCGGCGGAGCGGGCGCCGACGAGCGGGTGGACGATCGCGTTGAGCGCGGCGAGGCGGTCGGGATCGGCGAACACGACGGAGCCGAGCTTCGGCCGGTCGAGCGTGCCCTCGGGAGTGAGGATCTCCGGGCCGAACTCCGCGACGACGGCGGCGAGCCCGGGCGTGCCGGGCTCCACCACCTCGCGGGCGATGCGGTCCGCGTCGATCAGCACGGCTCCGTACGAGACGAGGAGCCGGGACACTTCGCTCTTGCCGGCGCCGATTCCGCCGGTCAGGCCCACCTTCAGCATGAGCGGCAGCTTAGATCCCGCGGCCCGGCGGTTATGCGTCGCCCTCCCGTTCGGCCAGGAAGCGCTCGAACTCGCGGCCGAGTTCGTCGGCGGAGGGCAGGTCGACGGGCTCGGCGACGAGGCTGCCGCGGGTCTCGGCGCCGGCCATGGCGTCGTACTGGTGCTCAAGGCCCTGGACGAGGGCGGTCAGCTCGTCGTCGCCCTCGCCGATCTGCCGCTCGATCTCGGTCTGGGTGCGGCGCGCCTCGGTGCGCAGGGAGTGCGCGACGCCGGGCAGGACGAGGCCGGTGGCGGCCGTGATGGCCTCCAGGGCGGTGAGGGCCGCGTCCGGGTACGGGGAGCGGGAGACGTAGTGCGGGACGTGGGCCGCGACGCCGAGCGTGTCGTATCCGGCCTCGGTGAGGCGGAACTCGATGAGGGACTCGGCGCTGCCGGGCACCTGGGCCTCGTCGAAGGGGCTGCGATGGCCGGGGATGAGGTCGACGCGGCTGCCGTGCGGGGTGAGGCCGACGGGCCGGGTGTGCGGCACGCCCATGGGGATGCCGTGGAAGTTGACCGCGAGGCGGACGCCGAGGCGCTCGACGATCTGACGCACGGCGAGCGCGAAGCGCTCCCACTCGACGTCCGGCTCGGGGCCGGCGAGCAGCAGGAAGGGCGCGCCGGTGGCGTCCTGGACGAGGTGCACCTCGATCGACGGGGTCTCGTAGGAGGTCCAGCGGTCGCGGCGGAAGGTGAGCAGCGGGCGGCGGGCGCGGTAGTCCACGAGCCGGTCGTGGTCGAAGCGGGCCACCACCTGGTGGGGCAGCGTGTCGAGCAGCCGGTCGACGATCTGCTCGCCGGTCTCGCCCGCGTCGATGTAGCCGTCGAAGTGATAGAGCATGACCAGTCCGGCCGACTCCTGTGCCAGGGCCATGTCGACCACGGCCAGGCCCTTCTGGTCCCATTCGTACAAATCCTGGGGATCAAGCACGATTTCCGCTCCTCCTCGCGTTCTCCCTGGACAACGCCGCTTGGTGCGGTGCCATTCCCCTGCCCTGGAATTCGGGGAAAAGACCGAGGCCCGCCTCCCCGAAGGGAGGCGGGCCTCGACGCTAGCTACTGGAGCTCAGCGGTGAGCCTGTTCAGCTCTGGCCGCCGGCCAGCTTCTCGCGCAGGGCGGCGAGCGCCTCGTCCGACGCCAGGGCGCCGGAGTTGTCGTCCGACTCCGAGGAGTAGGAACCGCCGGAGACACCCGCCGGGGCACCGGCCGGAGCGGCGGCGCCACCCTCGGCAGCGGCGGCCTCGTCGGCCTCGCGGGACTTGATGACCTGAGCCTGGTGCTGCTCGAAGCGCTGCTGCGCCTCGGCGTACTGGGTCTCCCACGCCTCGCGCTGGGCCTCGTAGCCCGGCAGCCAGTCGTTGGTCTCGGGGTCGAAGCCCTCGGGGTAGATGTAGTTGCCCTGGTCGTCGTAGGACGCGGCCATGCCGTACAGGGTCGGGTCGAACTCGACCGAGGCCGGGTCGGCACCGAAGGACTCGTTGGCCTGCTTCAGCGAGAGGCTGATGCGACGACGCTCGAGGTCGATGTCGATGACCTTGACGAAGATCTCGTCGTTGACCTGGACGACCTGCTCCGGGATCTCCACGTGGCGCTCGGCCAGCTCGGAGATGTGGACCAGACCCTCGATGCCCTCGTCCACGCGGACGAACGCACCGAACGGAACCAGCTTGGTGACCTTACCCGGAACGACCTGGCCGATCTGGTGGGTACGGGCGAACTGCTGCCACGGGTCCTCCTGGGTCGCCTTCAGCGACAGGGAGACACGCTCGCGGTCCATGTCCACGTCGAGAACCTCGACGGTGACCTCCTGGCCGACCTCGACAACCTCGGACGGGTGGTCGATGTGCTTCCAGGACAGCTCGGAGACGTGCACGAGACCGTCGACGCCACCCAGGTCCACGAAGGCACCGAAGTTGACGATCGAGGACACGACGCCGGAGCGGACCTGACCCTTCTGGAGGGTCGTGAGGAAGGTCTGGCGAACCTCGGACTGGGTCTGCTCCAGCCAGGCGCGGCGGGACAGGACCACG
Organism: Streptomyces sp. NPDC053493; assembly: GCF_044544825.1. Classification (NCBI taxonomy): domain Bacteria; kingdom Bacillati; phylum Actinomycetota; class Actinomycetes; order Kitasatosporales; family Streptomycetaceae; genus Streptomyces; species Streptomyces sp. NPDC053493. Next base: position 166,514 of record NZ_JBITXS010000007.1, on the reverse strand, counting down.
TTGTTGCGGTTCTTGTCCAGCTCGATGATCTTCGCCTCGAGCTCCTTGCCCACGTAGGGCTGGAGGTCGCGGACGCGACGCATCTCGACCAGGGAGGCCGGGAGGAAGCCGCGGAGGCCGATGTCGAGGATGAGACCACCCTTGACGACCTCGATGACGGTACCGGTGACGATGCCGTCCTCTTCCTTGATCTTCTCGATGGTGCCCCAGGCACGCTCGTACTGGGCGCGCTTCTTCGAGAGGATCAGGCGGCCTTCCTTGTCCTCCTTCTGGAGAACCAGGGCCTCGATCTCGTCGCCGACCTTGACGACCTCGTTCGGGTCGACGTCGTGCTTGATCGAGAGCTCGCGGCTCGGGATGACACCTTCGGTCTTGTAACCGATGTCGAGCAGGACCTCGTCCCGGTCGACCTTCACGATGACGCCGTCGACGATGTCGCCGTCGTTGAAGTACTTGATCGTCTCGTCGATCGCGGCGAGGAAGGCTTCCTCGTTACCGATGTCGTTGACCGCAACCTGCGGGGTGGTGGCGGTGGTCTCGGTGCTGCTCGTCATGTGGGAAAGGGCTCCGGTACGGACATTGAAGTCGTAGGTACTGCTACGCCGAGAGCCCGTATCGCAGCTGAAGAAGCCGGACAGCCAAGGAGGCACCCTCCCCGTGAACGGGTGGCGCCTCGAAAACCGAGGGGACATACAACAGATGCGAGCGCGGCCTGCTCCGTCTGAGGCGCGCAGGCCCGCAGCGCAACCTTTAGCATACGGGGGCGGCCGGACAGGGTCAATGCGCGAAGCGCACACCCGGGGCGGATCGCCGCATACCCGGCACAACTCATGTCAGCCCAGGCCGTCCTGGCCACGGGAAGCCGTGTCGCGACCCCGCGCGCGGCTCTGAGCGCAAACTACATCGACGGGCGAGATGAACCAAGAGTACGGACAGGAAGACGGGCCCGAAGGCTTCGAGGACGAGGCGGAGGCGACCCGGCGTGACGCCGGGGACGCGGAGAGCAGCCGGGCGAGCCGGGGCTGGTGGGACCGCAACGCCGACGAGTACCAGAGCGAGCACGGGGCCTTCCTGGGCGACGACCGCTTCGTCTGGGGTCCCGAGGGGCTCGACGAGGCGGAGGCGGGACTGCTCGGGCCGGCGGGTTCGCTGAAGGGACTCGACGTGCTGGAGATCGGGGCGGGCGCGGCGCAGTGCTCGCGCTGGCTGGCCGCCCAGGGCGCCCGGCCGGTCGCCCTCGACCTCTCGCACCGGCAGCTCCAGCACGCGCTGCGGATCGGCGGCGGGGTGCCGCTGGTGGAGGCGGACGCGGGAGCGCTGCCGTTCCGCGACGGCGCCTTCGACCTGGCGTGCTCGGCGTACGGCGCGGTGCCGTTCGTCGCCGATCCGGTGCGGGTCTTCCGCGAGGTGCGCCGGGTGCTGCGGCCGGGCGGCCGGTGGGTGTTCTCGGTGACGCATCCGATCCGCTGGGCGTTCCCGGACGAGCCGGGGCCCGAGGGGCTCTCGGTCGCGGCCTCCTATTTCGACCGGACGCCGTACGTGGAGCAGGACGAGCAGGGCCGCGCGGTCTACGTCGAGCACCACCGCACGATCGGTGACCGCGTGCGGGACGTGGTCGCCGGCGGCTTCCGGCTGCTCGACCTGGTGGAGCCGGAGTGGCCGGCCTGGAACAGCCAGGAGTGGGGCGGCTGGTCGCCGCTGCGGGGCCATCTGATCCCGGGCACGGCGATCTTCGTCTGCGAGCGGACGGACGACTAGCCGCCCGGAACCGGCACCACCCTCGCTCATCTTCGGATGAGTTTTCGGATGAGCCGATTGATCATATGAATCGGTGGGGCTGTGGACAGCCGGGCGCGGCGGGTCGGTCCGGCGTACGAGACTTGCCGTGTGATCCGAAACGACGCACTCGACCGACTTCCCGTCCGCCATGCCGTCCCCGAGCTGCTGACCGCGCTCGAGGAGCGCGGCACCGCCGTGCTGCACGCCCCGCCCGGGACCGGCAAGACCACGCTGGTCCCGCTGGCCCTCGCGGGCCTGACGGGGGACGGGCCGAAGCGGCGGGTGCTGGTGGCCGAGCCGCGCCGGATGGCGGTGCGGGCGGCGGCCCGGCGGATGGCGTGGCTGCTCGGCGAGGAGGTCGGCGGCTCCGTCGGCTTCTCCGTGCGCGGGGAGCGGCGCACCGGGCCGGCGACCCGGGTCGAGGTGGTGACCACGGGCATCCTGCTCCAGCGGCTCCAGCGCGATCCGGAGCTCGCGGGCGTGGACGCGGTGCTGCTCGACGAGTGTCACGAGCGGCACCTGGACGCGGACACGGCGATGGCGTTCCTGGTGGACGTGCGGGCCACGCTGCGGCCGGAGCTGAAGCTGGTCGCCGCCTCGGCGACGAGCGACGCGGAGGCGTGGTCGCAGCTGCTGACCGTCCTGGACGGAAGCGGGCCGGCGCCGATCGTGTGGGCGAAGGGCGAGGGCCACGGTTACGTGGTGCGCTTCGCCGCTCCTCCGGCCGGGATCCGCCCGGCGCACGGCACCTGGGTGGATCCGGCGATGCTGCGCCATGTGGCGGCGACGGTCCGGCGCGCGACGGAGCTGGACGAGGGCGACGTGCTGTGCTTCCTGCCGGGCACGGGCGAGATCGCGCGCACGGCCGGTCTGCTCGCGGACCTGGACGCCGAGGTGCTGCAGCTGCACGGGCGGGCTCCGGCGGCGGTGCAGGACGCGGTGCTGCGCGGCACGGAGCCCGGCGGGCGGCGCCGGGTGATCCTGTCGACCTCGGTGGCGGAGTCCAGCCTGACGGTCCCGGGCGTGCGCATCGTGGTGGACTCGGGGCTCGCGCGCGAGCCGCGCACGGACCACGCGCGGGGCCTCGGCTCGCTCGCGACGGTCCCGGTGTCCCTGGCGGCGGCGACCCAGCGGGCCGGCCGCTCGGGCCGTGAGGCCTTCGGCATCGTCTACCGCTGCTGGGCGGAGGCGGAGGACGGCAACCGGGCCCGCTTCCCCTCCCCCGAGATCAGGATCGCGGACCTCGCGGACTTCGCGCTGCGGGCGGCGTGCTGGGGCGATCCGACGGCGGCAGGCCTGGCGCTCCTGGACGCGCCGCCGGCCGGGGCGATGGCGGCGGCCCGCGCCGTGCTCACGGCGGTCGGCGCCGTGGACGCGGAGGGCCGGCCGACGGACCGGGGCGCCCGGATGGCCCGGCTGGGCCTGCATCCGCGGCTCGCCCGGGCGCTCCTGGACGGCGCGGCCGAGGTGGGCGTCCGGCGGGCGGCGGAGGTGGTGGCGCTGCTGAGCGAGGAGCCGCCGCGGGAGTACGGGGACGACCTGGCGGCGGCCTGGCGCGAGGCCCGCCGGGGCGGCGACGGATACGCGGCGCGCTGGAAGGCGGAGGTACGGCGCCTGGAGCGGGCGGTGGCCGGAGAGACCCGCGGCGCCGCGGGAGCCCGGACCGCCGGGCCCGGCGGCGAGGCGCCCCGGCCGGCTGCTGGGGCGGGCGGCGCGGCGGGCTTCGGCGACGGCGGCCCGGCGGCCGGACCGGCTGCTGGGGCGGGCGGCGCGGCGGGCTTCGGGGGCGGCGGCCCGGCGGGCGGACCGGGTGGTCCGGCGGGCGAGGGCGAGGACGTGGTCGCCGGGCTGGTGACGGCGCTGGCGTTTCCGGAGCGGGTGGCGCGGCGCCGGGAGCAGGGCGGCTATCTGATGGTGTCGGGCACGGGCGCCCGGCTGGCGGAGGGGTCACGGCTCGGGGCCGGCGGATGGCTGGCCGTCGCGGTGGCGGACCGGACGGCGCAGAGCGCGACGGCCCGGGTGAGGCTCGCGGCGGTGGTGGACGAGCGGATCGCGCGGCGGGCGGCGGCGCATCTGCTCGCCGCGGGCGAGGAGGTCCACTGGGAGGACGGGGACGTGGTGGCCCGGTCGGTGGAGCGGCTCGGGGCGGTGGAGCTGACGGTCCGCCCGCTGCGCGACGACGCCGATCCCTCGCTGGTGCGGGAGGCGCTGCTCGAGGGCTTGCGACGGGAGGGCACGGCGCTGTTGCGGTGGGGCAGGGACGCGGTGGAGCTGCGGAGCCGGCTGGCGTTCGTGCACCGTGAGGTGGGCGAGCCGTGGCCGGACGTGGCGGAGGAGGCGCTGCTCGCCCGGGCCGGCGAGTGGCTGGAGCCGGAGCTGTCGCGGGCGCGGCGGCGGGCGGATCTGGGCCGGATCGACGCCGGTGAGGGGCTGCGGCGGCTGCTGCCGTGGGCGACGGGCGAGGCGGGTCGGCTGGACGAGCTGGCGCCGGAGCGGATCGAGGTGCCGAGCGGTTCGCGGATACGGGTGGAGTACGGCGGGGAGCGGCCGGTGCTCGCGGTGAAGCTCCAGGAGATGTTCGGGCTCGCCGAGACGCCCCGGGTGGCGGGAGTGCCGGTCCTGGTGCATCTGCTCTCGCCCGCCGGGCGGCCGGCGGCGGTGACGTCCGACCTGGCGTCCTTCTGGCGGGACGGCTACCGCGCGGTGCGGGCGGAGCTGCGGGGCCGCTATCCGAAGCACCCGTGGCCGGAGGATCCGTCGACGGCGGAGCCCACCCGGCACACCAGTGCCCGGCTCAGACGGGAGCGGTGACGGGTGCCGGTTCGGCACCGGCGCCGGTGTCGGGCCCGGGCCGGCGGGAGCGGGCCTCGAGCCAGAGGGAGAGGGCGAGCAGCAGGAGGGCGAGGGCGGTGAAGCCCCACGGGAGATAGGAGACGAGCAGCAGGACCATGAGCCGGTTGGACCTGACCAGTTCGACGACGCTGGTGACGTAGTCCTCGCGCATCTTCACATGGCCCTCGAAGACGGTGAGGGTGTCCTGGCCCATGAGGGCGCGGGCGTTGCGGAGCTCCTCCTTGTGGATCTCCTCGCCGTTGACGGGTGCGCCGGTGACGGGATCGACCCAGAACATGCGCTTGGTGGTGTACCAGCGGGTGAGGCCGGTCTTGGCGAGGACGTCGGGAGTGATGCCCTGGACGGGCATGGTCTTGGGCATGGGGACCCGGGTCCAGGGGACGGTCTGCTCGAAGTAGTAGACCTCGAGGCCGCGGAAGGTGCGGGTGCCCTGGTAGTGGATGGGCGCGGAGGTGCGGGTCTGGGCGTCGAAGTACTGGTAGTCGCGCTTCTCGGTGAGGAAGGGCCACTTGAACTCGATGCCCTCGCGCCGGACCGGGTCGCCGTCGACCGATTCGCCGGTGGCGTGGACCGGGTCCTGGGTGTGGGCGTCGAAGACGTAGCGCTCGGGGATCTTGGAGACCATCTTGCCGTCGGGGCCCATGACGTAGGAGAGGGAGTCCCAGACGACGACGTCCCGGCCGGCGTCGCGCTCGATCCTCTTCGATTCCTCCACATTGCCCTTGAGGGTCTGCACGATGGTGATCTTGTCGACCTTCTCGGACTTGAGGGTGGAGTAGTTGAGCAGGACGGCGGGCTTCGCCTCCAGGACGGTCTCCTGGTACTGGTTCGGCGGGATCTTGGCGAGGCGGGGAAAGGCGTACCAGCGGAGGGTGGGCGCCATGGCGGCGAGGAAGACGCAGAGGGCGAGCAGGACGAGGCTGGCGCGGCGGCGCATGGGTCGGCCCCTTACTTCTTGGGGCCGGGATCGGCGGTGAGCAGGGGCTTGGGCGAGGTGGGCCCGTCGGGCGGCAGATCGACGAGGGAGACGAGCAGGATGAACAGGAGGACGGGAACGAGTCCGATGGCGGCGGCGGCAAGGGCGCGCAAGGTCGGCCTCCCGGTGCTCGATCTGATACGGCGTCAGGGCGGGGGCACCGTAGCAACGCGGCCGTGAGATGAGAACACGTTTCCCTCAGAACGCGCGCCGCCCCCGGGTCCGGAGCGGACTCGGGGGCGGCGGGCGGGAGCGGCGCGGACGTCCAACGGCGTCCGGCGGCGTCCGGCGGTGTCCGTCAGCTCGTCGGCGACGGCGAGGACGTCGGGGCGGGAGTCGGCGTCTGGGTCGGCGCCGGGTCGGGCGCCGGAGCGTTCACCGTGAGCTCGACGGTCAGCGTGCCGCCGCCGGGCGCGGTCAGGCGCAGCACGAACGTGCCGGCCTTGTCGCCCGCGTAGATCTTCGGCAGCGTGAGCAGACCGTCGGCGTCCGTCCTGACCGTGAGGGTGCGCACCGCGGTGCCGTCGGCGGCCTTGAAGAACGGGCCGTCGGTGAGCGGCGTCGGGTCCGTCGCCGAGGTGACGAAGGTGGCGGTGACGCCGACACCGGCGGCGACGGCCCCGTCCTCGGTGGCCTTGGCCTTCACCGGGTCGGCGAACTCGCCGCCGGTGGTGGCCGCGAGTTCCTTGGCGTCGAGGCGGGTGAGCGTGTCGGCGGTGCGGTCGGTGACGGTCGCGCCGAGCGAGACGGTGTTCAGGCTCCGGCCCACCACGGTGGCGCTCACGGTGAAGTCGCCGGTCCGCTCGCCGGCCTTGAGGGCCGGGGCGACGGCCTTGCCGTCGGAGGCGGTCACGGTGGTGACCTCCCGCGCGCCGACGGCGAAGCGGGCGTCGGTGTCGCCGACGATCCGGAAGCGCACCTGGACGCCGGCGACCGGCCGGCCGGCCGCGTCGAGCGCCTGGACCGCCGGGCGGGCGGCGAAGCCGTTGCCGGTGGTCGCGGTGAGGGACCCGGAGGACGCGTCCTTGATCCGCGCCACCCGGGCCACCGGGTCGGTGGTGGGCGGGGTGGTCGGCGTCGGGGTGGGCTTGGGCGTCGGCTTGGCCGGAGTGGTGGGCTTCGGCTTGGCCGGCGTGGTCGGCGTCGGCCGGACCGGGGCCGTCGGGGAGGGCGTGCCGCCGCCGGGCGTGGTGACGCGGTCGTCGCTGCGGTTGCCGGGCAGGACTCCGGTGCCGTCGGGCACCTGGTGGCTGCCGCGCTTGTAGTACTCGAACCAGGACAGGACCGTGTTCAGGTACTCCGTCGAGCGGTTGTAGCTGAGGATCGCCCGGTCGAGGTCGGCCTTGACGGCGAGGTTGCGGTCGTTGGCGCAGAGGTAGAGGCCGGCGGCCTGGGCCGCGTCGTAGATGTTGCTCGGGTCCTTCTTCCCGTCGCCGTTGGCGTCCTGGCCCCAGGTGGCCCAGGTGGACGGGATGAACTGCATCGGGCCTATCGCGCGGTCGTGCACCCTGTCGCCGTCGTAGGCGCCCTGGTCGGTGTCCGAGATGTTCGCGAAGCCGCGGCCGTTGAGCACCGGGCCGAGGATGGCCGTCGTGGTGGTGCCGTTGGCGTCGACCGCGCCGCCGTTCGCCTGACCGGACTCGACCTTGCCGATACCGGCGAGCAGCTGCCAGGGGAGGTTGCAGCCGGGGTCGGTGGAGCGTATCGACTGCTCGGCGCGCTTGTAGGCGGCGAGGACGGTCGCGGGTATGCCGGCCTCGGCAGGGCCGGTGATGATGGGCGAATTGCCCGGAGCGCCCGGCTTGTTAGGAGTGTTCAGCGTGGGCAGCTCGGTGTAGTACGGCGAGTCGCCGGAGGCCGAGCCGCCCGGAGGCGTGCTCGCGTCACCCGCGCCGATCGGCAGGTCGCCGCTCGCGCTGTCGGTCGGCGGCGGGGTCGTGCCCGGCGCCTGCGAGGCGGCGAGCGCCGCGACGGCCGCGGCCACCACCGCACCGCTGGTGGCTCCCCTGCGCAGCCGGCGGCCCAAGTGCGCTGCCATACGTGTGGTCCCTCCCCGAGTCCGCGTCCGCGCTCCCCGCGCGGGTCCGACCAGCAGACCCTATGCCACCTCCGGTCGCGTCAACACCGCGCCCTGACCGAGTTTCACGGTTTCGTCACCACTTGGCCGCCGGAGCGTTCGCGACGGGAGCGTCCTGAATACTGCGAAGGGCGTCCCGGTCAGCGGAGACGCGTCGTCCAAGGGGGACCATCCGTGCCGTTCACGCTCAGTCATGCCGCCGCCGTGCTGCCCGGCATCCGCCGGAACGGGACCGCGCGGGGCCCGCTGGTCGCGTCCGCGCTGGTCGCCGGATCCTTCTCGCCCGACATGACCTACTTCGCGGCCAGCGCCGTGCCCGAGGCGATGCTCTTCGGGAACGTGACCCACTCCTTCGCCGGAGTCGTCACCGTCGACGTGCTCGTCACGGCGGTCCTGGTGGCGCTCTGGCTGACGGTGCGTGAGCCGCTGGTGGCGCTGCTGCCGCGCCGCGTGCGCGGACGCGTGTACGGGTTCGTGGCCGGGCGGCCGTGGCGGGAGCGCCGGCCGGCGGCGCTCGCCGCCTGGTTCGCGGTGTCCGCGGTCATCGGGGCGACGACGCACGTGGTGTGGGACGCGTTCACCCATCTCGACCGCTGGGGCACGCGCGTCATCCCGGTCCTGGGCGAGGTGGTGGGCGGATTCCCCGTCTATCTGTACGCGCAGTACGGCGGTTCGGCGCTCGCCATGGTCCTGCTCGGCCGGTTCACCGTACGGGCCCTGCGCGCGGTGCCCGCCGGCACGCCGCTGCCCGCGCACGTCCCGGTCCCGGACCGGCGCGGGCTGCTGCTCGCGACGGCGGTGATCGGGGGATGCGCGGTGGCCGGCGCGGTGCACCGCGTGCTGCGCTTCCACGCCTACGGCTACCGGGTCGGCACGCCGCTGGACATCGTGCCCACGCTCTGCTTCGGGGCGGGCGCGGGGCTGTTCGCGGGAGTGGTGCTCTACGCCCTCGTGGTGCGGGCCGGCGCCCGCGGCCGAGGCGACGCCCGCCAGGACACCGTCCCGTCCCCCACGCGCGCGGCGAAGGCGAAGGCCCCGGCGGACCCGCGGGTGTGACCGCGCCGCCGGGGCCTTCGCCGCCGGATCAGTGGGCCGCCGAGTCCCAGTCGGGGCCGACGCCCACCGAGACGTCCAGCGGGGCGCGCAGCTCGACCGCGTGGGCCATCTGCTCACGGACCAGCGTCTCGACCCGCTCGCGCTCGCCCGGGGCGAGCTCCAGGACGATTTCGTCGTGGACCTGGAGCAGCATCCGGGAGGTGAGTCCGGCCTCCGTCAGGGCACGGTCGACGTTCAGCATGGCGACCTTGACGATGTCGGCGGCGGTGCCCTGGATCGGGGCGTTGAGCGCCATCCGCTCGGCTGCCTCGCGGCGCTGGCGGTTGTCGCTGTTGAGGTCCGGGAGATAGCGGCGGCGGCCGAGCATGGTCTCGGTGTAGCCGGTGGCGCGGGCCTCGTCGACGACCCGGCGCAGATAGTCGCGCACGCCGCCGAACCGCTCGAAGTAGGTGTCCATCAGACCGCGCGCCTCGGCGGGGTCGATGCCCAGCTGCTGCGAGAGACCGAACGCGGACAGACCGTACGCCAGGCCGTACGACATGGCCTTGATCTTGCGGCGCATCTCGGCGTCGACGGCGGACCGCTCGACGCCGAAGACCTGCGAGGCGACCGTGGTGTGCAGGTCCTCGCCGGAGGTGAAGGCCTCGATCAGGCCCTCGTCCTCGGACAGGTGTGCCATGACGCGCAGCTCGATCTGGCTGTAGTCGGCGGTCATGAGGGCCTCGAAGCCCTCGCCGACGACGAAGCCGTGCCGGATGGCGCGGCCCTCGTCCGTCCGCACCGGCACGTTCTGCAGGTTGGGATCGGTGGAGGAGAGCCGGCCGGTCGCGGCGACCGTCTGGCTGAAGGTGGTGTGGATGCGGCCGTCGGCGGCGACGGTCTTGATCAGGCCCTCGACGGTGGAGCGCAGCCGGGCCTGCTCACGGTGCCGGAGCATGATCACCGGGAGCTCGTGCTCGGTCTGGGCGGCCAGCCACGCCAGGGCGTCGGCGTCCGTCGTGTACCCGGTCTTGGTCTTCTTCGTCTTGGGCAGGTTGAGCTCGCCGAAGAAGACCTCCTGGAGCTGCTTGGGCGAGCCGAGGTTGAACTCGTGGCCGACGGAGGCGTGGGCCTCCTTCACGGCCTGCTGCACGGCGCCCGCGAACTGCTGCTCCAGGGCCTCCAGGTGGTCCCGGTCGGCGGCGATGCCGTGCCGCTCCAGGCGGGCCAGGAGCGCGGAGGTGGGCAGCTCGACGTCGTGCAGCAGCTCCTTCGCGCCGACCTCGGCGAGCTTCTCCTCGAAGGCGGCGCCGAGGTCGAGGACGGCCCGGGCCTGGGTCGCCAGGGCCTCGGCCTCGGCGGTGTCCTCGGCGCCGAAGGCGAGCTGGCCGTCGGCGGCCGCGGCGGGCGCGAGCTCACGGCCCAGGTACTCGAGCGAGAGCGCGTCGAGCGCGAAGGAGCGGCGGCCGGGCTTGACCAGATACGCGGCGAGCGCGGTGTCCATGGTGACGCCGGCGACGCTCCAGCCGTGCTCGGGGAAGACCCGCATGGCGCCCTTGGCGTTGTGCAGGACCTTGGGCTGCTCCGGGTCGGCGATCCACGCGGCCCAGGCCCGCTCGTCGGCCTCGTCGAGCTCGCTCGGGTCGAACCAGGCGGCGGCGCCGTCGGCCGCGGCGAGGGCGACCTCGGCCACGTTCCCGGTGCCGAGCGCCCAGCTGTCGACGGTGGCGACGCCGAGCGGCTGCCCGCCGTGCTCGGCGAGCCAGCCGGCGAGCTCGCCGGAGCCGAGGAGCGTGAAGTCGAGGGCGACGCCGGGCGCCGGGGCCGGGGCGGCCTCCTCGGCGGCGCCGGGGTCGACGGCGAGGAGCCGCTCGCGCAGCGAGGGGTTGCGGATCTCCAGGGTGTCGAGGAAGAGCGTGACGGCCTTGCGGTCGTACGCGACGCGGGCCAGGTCCGCGACGGCCCTGGGCAGCTCGACGTCGCGGACCATCTCGGTCAGGCGGCGGTTGAGCTTCACCGACTCCAGGTGGTCACGGAGGTTCTGGCCCGCCTTGCCCTTGACCTCCTCGACGCGCTCCACCAGGCCGGCGAAGGAGCCGAACTGATTGATCCACTTCGCGGCGGTCTTCTCGCCGACGCCGGGGATGCCGGGCAGGTTGTCCGACGGGTCGCCGCGCAGGGCGGCGAAGTCCGGGTACTGCGAGGGCGTGAGCCCGTACTTCTCCTGGACCTTCTCCGGCGTGAAGCGGGTCAGCTCGGAGACGCCCTTGGTGGGATAGAGCACGGTGGTGTGCTCGCTGACCAGCTGGAAGGAGTCCCGGTCGCCGGTGACGATGAGGACCTCGAAGCCCTCGGCCTCGGCCTGGGTGGCGAGGGTCGCGATGACGTCGTCCGCCTCGAAGCCGTCGACGGCGAAGCGCGGCGCGTGCATGGCGTCGAGCAGCTCGCCGATCAGCTCGACCTGGCCCTTGAACTCGTCCGGCGTCTTCGAACGGGTCGCCTTGTACTCCGGGAACTCCTCGGAGCGCCAGGTCTTGCGGGACACGTCGAACGCGACCGCGAAGTGCGTGGGCGCCTCGTCGCGCAGCGTGTTCGCCAGCATCGAGGCGAATCCGTAGATCGCGTTCGTCGGCTGCCCCGTGGCGGTCGTGAAGTTCTCCGCGGGCAGTGCGAAGAACGCCCGGTACGCCAGGGAGTGCCCGTCCATGAGGAGCAGGCGCGGGCGGTTCTCTTCGGTCATATCGGTCTTCTTCGCTGCTGTCTCGGCCACGGGACGATCCTGCCACGCGCCACCGACATTCCCGTCCACGGCCGGGGTGGCCGGCCCGTGCGTGGTCCGCTGTCGGTGCGGCGTGACAGGATCGGAGACGTACGACGTCCGTTACCGCTCAAGGGAGAGCGCGATGGTCAGCAAGCCGCCGGCCGGCGACCCGGTCCAGGACGCGCCGCAGGTCACGGCGCCGCAGCACGCGGCGGCCGGGCTGCCCGCGATCGGGCACACGCTGCGGATCGCCCAGGCGCAGATGGGCGTGCGGCGCACCGCGCGGACCCTGCTCAAGGTCAATCAGAAGGACGGCTTCGACTGTCCGGGCTGCGCCTGGCCGGAGGGCGACAAGCGGCACGTCGCGGAGTTCTGCGAGAACGGCGCGAAGGCGGTCGCCGAGGAGGCGACGCTGCGCCGGGTGACACCGGACTTCTTCGCCGCCCACCCGGTGGCGGACCTGGCCACGCGCAGCGGGTACTGGCTGGGCCAGCAGGGCCGGATCACGCAGCCGATGTATCTGCCGCCGGGCGCCACGTCGTACGAGCCGGTGAGCTGGGAGCGGGCGTTCGCGATCATCGCGGAGGAGCTGAAGGCGCTGTCCTCGCCGGACGAGGCGCTGTTCTACACCTCGGGCCGCACGAGCAACGAGGCGGCGTTCCTGCTCCAGCTGTTCGCCCGCGAGTTCGGCACCAACAACCTGCCGGACTGCTCCAACATGTGCCACGAGTCCTCGGGCTCGGCCCTCAACGAGACCCTCGGCGTCGGCAAGGGCAGCGTCTCGCTGGAGGACCTGCACCAGGCGGACCTGATCGTGGTCGCCGGACAGAACCCGGGCACCAACCATCCGCGGATGCTGTCGGCCCTGGAGAAGGCCAAGGCCGCCGGAGCGAAGATCATCTCGGTGAACCCGCTGCCGGAGGCGGGCCTGGAGCGCTTCAAGAACCCGCAGACGGCGCGGGGCATGCTCAAGGGCGCCGCGCTCACCGACCTCTTCCTGCAGATCCGCATCGGCGGCGACCAGGCGCTGTTCCGGCTGCTGAACAAGCTGGTCCTCGAGTCGCCGGGCGCCGTGGACGAGGAGTTCGTCGCCGCCCACACCCACGGCTACGAGGAGTTCGCGGCGGCCGCGCGGAAGGCCGACTGGGACGAGACGCTGGCCGCGACCGGGCTGTCCCGGGCGGAGATCGAGCGGGCCCTGGAGATGGTCCTCGCCTCGGAGCGGACCATCGTCTGCTGGGCGATGGGGCTCACCCAGCACAAGCACGCGGTGCCGACCATCCGCGAGGTGGTCAACCTGCTGCTGCTGCGCGGCGCGATCGGCCGGCCGGGCGCCGGCGTGTGCCCGGTGCGCGGGCACTCCAACGTGCAGGGCGACCGCACGATGGGGATCTTCGAGCGGCCCGCGGCGGCGTTCCTGGACGCCCTGGACAAGGAGTTCGGGATCGTCTCGCCGCGCCACCACGGCTTCGACGTGGTCCGCTCGATCCAGGCGCTGCGCGACGGCGAGGCGAAGGTGTTCTTCGCGATGGGCGGCAACTTCGTCGGCGCGACCCCGGACACGGAGGTCACCGAGGCCGCGATGCGCAAGGCGCGCCTGACGGTGCACGTGTCGACGAAGCTGAACCGCTCGCACGCGGTCACCGGCACGCGTGCGCTGATCCTGCCGACGCTCGGCCGCACGGACAAGGACGTGCAGCGCGGCGGCAGGCAGTTCGTCACCGTCGAGGACTCGATGGGCCTCGTGCACGCCTCGCGCGGCAACCTGCCGCCGGCGAGCCCGCACCTGCTGTCCGAGCCGGCGATCGTGGCGCGGATGGCGCGGGCGGTGCTCGGCGCGGGCTCGGCGACGCCGTGGGAGGACTTCGAGGCGGACTACGCGACGATCCGCGACCGCATCGCACGCGTGATCCCCGGCTTCGAGGACTTCAACGCGCGCCTCGCCGCGAACCCGGGCGGTTTCGCGCTGCCGCACGCGCCGCGCGACGAGCGGCGCTTCCCGACGGCCACCGGCAAGGCGAACTTCACGGCGGCGCCGGTCGAGTTCCCGACGGTGCCGGCGGGCCGCCTGCTGCTGCAGACGCTGCGCTCGCACGACCAGTACAACACCACGATCTACGGCCTGGACGACCGCTACCGCGGCATCACCGGCGGCCGCCGGGTGGTCCTGGTGCACCCCGAGGACGCGGCGGCGCTGGGCTTCGCCGACGGCGCGTACGCGGATCTGGTGAGCGAGTGGAGCGACGGCGTCGAACGGCGGGCGCCCGGCTTCCGCGTGGTGCACTACCCGACGGCGCGCGGCTGCGCGGCGGCGTACTACCCGGAGACGAACGTGCTGGTGCCGCTGGAGTCGACGGCCGACATCAGCAACACGCCCGCCAGCAAGTCCGTGGTCGTACGGCTCGAGCCGGGGGCCGCGGCGGGCGCCTGAGCCGGCCGGAGCGGGGCCGGGCGCCTGAGCCGGCGCGAGGCGGCACTCCGGCCTCCGGTGGTGCGCTCCGGTGGCGCGCGGCAGTGCGCACCGTGGCCGGTTCCGCACTGCCGCGGTGCGCCGTGACGTGGGTATCCTCCCCATCCCGCGCCGCGGCAGCCGGCCGGCGGCCGAGGACGCCACGGGGGATCCGTTGTCCACGCCACCCGCCGACGGATCACCGCCGGACCGGAACCCGTCCTCGGACCCGTCGCCGTCGCAGGCACCACCACCGCAGGCCCCGCCGCCTCCGACCACGCCACCGCCGGCCTCCACTCCCCCGCCGCCCTCCGCTCCCGTCGAAGGACCGCGCCCCGCTCCCGCCGCGCCCGATCCCGAGCAGCACGACCCCTCCTTCTGGGACTTCGCGCTCGAGCGCGTCGCGCCCGGCGCGCGGGTGCCGCCGGCCCGTCGCGGCCGGGTCCTGGTGCGGGGACTCCTGGTGATCGCCGCCGGGCTGCTCGCCACCGCCGTCCTCGGGCAGGCCGTCACCTATGTCTACGACACGCTGTCCGCGAGCTCCCGGGCACGGGCCGACGACGACGCCCAGAAGGAACTGGACCAGGAGGAGACCCCCTTCACCGCGTCGGCGGACCCGGACCTGTCCACCCTGGACCGCGACGACTGGACCATCGTCCTCGACCGCCCGCTCACGCCGGCCGAGCAGCGTTCCCTGGAGGCCGTGCCGATCGGGCCCACCGACTACGGGCGGGACGTCTGGCGGATCCTGGGCCCGCTCGGGGCGCGGGTGATCGGCACGACCCCGGGCATGTCGGGCGGCGGTCCCCCGGCCGGCCCGACGACCGCGTTCAAGCTGAACCTCTTCAGCGACCGCACCTCCCAGCTCTCGATCACCGACATGCGCGCGGTCAACGTCCGCTGCGCGCCCTCGACCGCCCGCTTCGTGCTGCGCCACCCCGCCCAGGGCGCCGCGCCCTATCCGGGCGTCTTCCTCGACCTGCGCCGCCCGGGCCCGACCCCGGTCATCACCGACGAGGGCGCCGAGCAGGGGCAGCACTACTTCGACCGGCACAGGATCGACCTCGGCGGCGGCAGCACGCCCGGCGGGCTGCGGGTGGCGGCCACCGTCGGTGAGAAGAGCTGCGACTGGGAGATCGCGGCCGCCTACCGGGACTCGGCCGGCACCCGCGGCGAGCTGGTGATCCGCGACGGCGCCCGGCCGTTCCGGGCGGAGGCCGAGCCGGTCGCGCCCGACCAGTACTTCCTGGTGCGCCCTCAGCCGATTCAGCTCACGCCCTGCCACGAACCGCGCTACGCCGCCGACCGCCTGTGCCGCGTCTTCCTCGGACGCACCCCCTGACCCGCCGCTGCCGCCTTCGTCTGGAACAATCACGCTGCTCCTAAGCGTTTGCTCAGGAGCGGCGAAGACCGAAGTTCAGCCGTACGAAGACGAACGGAGCCGGGCCATGGGTGAGCAGCAGCACGTGAAGTTCCCGCAGGAGGTCATCGACGAGTACGCCTCGCTCGGTGTGGACCTGCCGGCGCTCTTCTCGGCCGGACACCTCGGGAACCGGATGGGCGTGCAGATCCTGGAGGCCTCGGCGGAGCGGGTGGTCGGCACCATGCCGGTGGAGGGCAACACCCAGCCGTACGGCCTGCTGCACGGCGGCGCCTCCGCGGTGCTCGCCGAGACGCTGGGTTCGATCGGCTCGATGCTGCACGGCGGGGTCTCCCGCATCGCGGTGGGCGTGGACCTGAACTGCACCCACCACCGCGGCGTGCGCAGCGGCCTGGTGACCGGCGTGGCGACGCCCGTGCACCGAGGGCGGTCGACCGCCACGTACGAGATCGTCATCACGGACGAGCAGGACAAGCGGGTCTGCTCGGCGCGGCTGACCTGCATGCTCAGGGAGGTCGGCGCGAAGGACGCGGGCAACCTGCCCGACGCCGGCCGCGTCGACGGCTCCGGCGCCTGAGCCCCGGCGAGCGGCGCCCGCGCACGGCGCCCGGCCGCGCCTGACGACGGCTTCACCACGGCCCGGCGACGACCCGGCGACGACCTGACGGCCCCGGGACGGAGACTCTCCGTCCCGGGGCCGTCGCGTTCGCGCCATCCGCGAACTCCCTTTTCCGCGCGGCCCCTTGCTTTCCGCGTACGGCAGCGGCTTCACTGTCGGTCCAGGCCGCCCAGCCGTCCATCGAGGGGAACTCCCTTGGCCCGCCCGCCGGTTGACCGCTACCGGTCCGCGCTCGTCGCGGCCGTGACCGGCTGCGTCCTCGCCCTGTCGGCCGGGTGCGACGAGGCACCGAAGGAGCCCGCGCCCCGTGCGAGTTCTCCGGCGGACGTGTGCACAAGTCTCGTGTCCTACTGGGTGAAAGAGGCCCTGAAGGGCAGCAAGTGGGCGGGGCTCGACTGGGAGCAGAAGGGCATGTCCAACGAGCAGTACGCGATCCACGACGAGGTCCTGACGGCGGCGCGGACCGAGGAGCGTCGGGCCGGCCGCGAGGCGGCGTTCGCACTGACCGACCGGGAGACGCGGCGGCGCTGCGAGGTGGCGAAGGGCGCGACCGGCAGCTCGGAGAACTGGCGTCCGCCGGCCGAGCAGAAGGTCCCGAGCGGGCGGCCCGCACCGGCCGCGACACCCGGTCCCACCGACCGTTCCCGGCCATCCCCGTCGTGACTCTCCGTGACCTTCGCACGATGTGGGACCACCTCCGGGGCCGGGTGCGCGGGCCGACTCCTCCGTCCGCTGGCACCGAGGGGCGTGTCCGATATCCGGAGAGGCCCGCGAGGCCGCCGTCAGGAGCAAGATCCGCTCAAGCCCCTTAGCGGAACTGCGCGTTCTCAGTATGTGAACACCGCACTACGGACCGAAGTGCCCCGGTTTGCCCCCGGCACGCTCACCGGTTCCCCCCGTCGGCATAACAAGACAGTCACATCCTTACCTCGGCGCTCCCGGACCCTGTCCGGCTGCGCTTAGAGTCACGGCCAGTCACCGCGCCGCCGGGCGCCCCCTCCAGCACGGCCCGCATCACCCCGTACGGCCCGGCATCGAAAACGGCACCTCTCAGCTTCACAGCTTCACGGCACCGCCTCAGCTCGAGGGGGCCGCGCCAGGGAAAGGATTTTTCGTGCGACACCGTTCTTTGCTCATCCTGACCAGCGTGCTCACCACGGGAGCGCTCACTCTCACCGCCTGCGGTTCGCGCGACGAGGGCAAGGGCGGCGGCGGCGACAACGCCGGCGGCACCACGACCGTCGTCATCGGTGTGGACGCCCCGCTCACCGGCTCGCTCTCCGCCCTGGGCCAGGGCATCAAGAACTCCGTGGACCTGGCGGTCCAGACCGCCAACAAGACCAAGGAAGTCCCCGGCGTCACCTTCAAGATCGAGGCCCTCGACGACCAGGCCGTCCCGGCCTCCGGCCAGGCCAACGCCACCAAGCTGGTCGGCAACAAGGACGTCGTCGGCGTCGTCGGCCCGCTGAACTCCGGCGTCTCCCAGCAGATGCAGGGCGTCTTCGCCGCCGCCAACCTGGCGCAGGTCTCCCCGGCCAACACCAACCCGTCGCTCTCCCAGGGCGACAACTGGGGCAAGGGCGACAAGAAGCGCCCCTTCAAGACCTACTTCCGCACCGCCGCCACCGACGTGGTCCAGGGCAAGTTCGCCGCCCAGTACCTCTTCAAGGACGCCGGCAAGAAGAAGGTCTTCGTCGTCGACGACAAGCAGACCTACGGCGCCGGCCTCGCCACGATCTTCTCCGACGAGTTCAAGCGCCTCGGCGGCACCGTCGTCGCCACCGACCACGTCACCGTGAAGGAGACCGACTTCTCCTCCACCGCCGACAAGGTCAAGTCCTCCGGCGCCGACTCCGTCTACTTCGGCGGCCAGTACCCCGAGGGCGGCCTGCTCTCCGACCAGGTCAAGAAGGCCGGCGCCAAGATCCCCGTCATGGGCGGCGACGGCATCTACGACCCCGCCTTCATCAGCGCCTCCGCCGAGGCCAACGACGGCGACCTCGCCACCTCGATCGGCTACCCGGTCGAGAAGCTCCCGACCGCCAAGAAGTTCATCGCGGACTACAACGCGGCCGGCTACAAGGACCCGTACGCGGCCTACGGCGGCTACTCCTACGACGCCGGCTGGGCCATCATCCAGGCCGTCAAGGCCGTCGTCGCCGCCAACGGCGGCAAGGTCCCGACCGACGCCCGCGCCAAGGTCACCGAGGCCCTGGGCAAGGTCTCCTTCGACGGTGTGACCGGCAAGGTCTCCTTCGACGAGTACGGCGACACCACCAACAAGCAGCTCACGGTCTACAAGGTCGAGGGCGGCAAGTGGATCGACGTCAAGAGCGACACCTTCAACCAGTAAGCACCGTCCCGGCCCCGCGCCGGGAGCCCCGCAAGACCTGAACCACAGCCGCGCGAGGGCGCAAACAGCGCCCTCGCGCGGAGTCTTATCCGACAAGCTCATCGGAGGCCTGCGGTGAACGAACTGCCGCAACAGCTGGCCAACGGCCTGGCCCTCGGTGCCCTCTATGGCCTCATCGCCATCGGGTACACCATGGTCTACGGCATCGTCCAGCTCATCAACTTCGCCCACGGCGAGATCTTCATGATCGGGGGCTTCGGCGCCCTCACCACCTACACCGCTCTGCCGAGCGGAACGTCCCTGCTGGTGGCGATACCGCTCATGATCGTCGGTGGCGCGATCGCCTCCGTGGCCGTCGCCACCGCCGCCGAGCGGTTCGCCTACCGGCCGCTGCGCAACGCGCCCCGGCTCGCCCCGCTGATCACCGCGATCGGCCTCTCCATCGCGCTGCAGCAGCTGGTGTGGCAGTTCTACCCCGACGCCAAGAAGGCCGTCAGCTTCCCCGAGTTCAAGGGCGACGCCTTCCAGATCACCGGAAGCCTCTCCATCCAGCGCGCCGACGCCTTCGTCCTCGTCCTGGCCCCCCTGTGCATGCTCGCCCTCGGCCTCTTCGTCTCCAAGAGCCGCAGCGGCCGCGCCATGCAGGCCACCGCACAGGACCCGGACACCGCGAAGCTGATGGGCATCAACACCGACCGCATCATCGTCATGGCCTTCGCCATCGGTGCCGCGTTCGCCGCCGTCGCCGCCGTCGCCTACGGCCTCGACAAGGGCCAGATCAACTTCGAAATGGGCTTCATCCTCGGCCTCAAGGCCTTCACCGCGGCCGTCCTCGGCGGCATCGGCAACATCTACGGCGCCATGGTCGGCGGCGTGGTCCTCGGCATCGCCGAATCCCTCTCGATCGCCTACATCGAGGACATCCCCGGCATGCAGCAGCTCGGCGGCGGCGCCTGGTCCAACGTGTGGGCCTTCGTCCTCCTCATCGTCGTCCTCCTCGTCCGGCCCCAGGGCCTGCTCGGCGAGCGCGTCGCGGACAGGGCGTGATCACCATGACGACCACCACCACCGACACCACCGAGACGGCCGCCACCACGGCCGCCCAGCCCACCGGGCTCCTGTGGACCATCACCGGCGGCTCCGTCGCCACGATCGCCTCCACCTTCCTCGCCTGGACGTGGACCACCGCCTTCCCCGGCAACCTCACGATCTACGGCAACCCCGCCCCGCTCCAGCTGCTCACCCTCGTCGGAGCCCTGCTCACCGGCCTCTTCGCGCTCTCCGCACTCGGCGTCAAGGGCCTCGGCTGGCTCACCCCGACCGGCGCGCGCAAGGCCCTGTGGATCCTCGGCCTCGGCACCTTCGCCACCACCCTCTTCACCGCGATCTCGATCGTCGTGGAGCTCGGCCTCCTGGTGGACCTCGAGCCCGGAGCCGGCGTCGCCGTCCTCGCCGCGGCCGTACCGGCGATCGCCGCGTACAAGCTGCCCGACGACACCCGCAAGGCGGCCCCCGCCAAGACCCTGCCCTCCTGGGCCGAGATCCTGATCATCGTCGCGGCCTTCGCCGTCGGCCTCTACGCCGTCACCTTCGGCATCGACACCGACGACTCCGAGCCGCAGCTCTTCATCGCGTACCTGATCCTCGTCGGCTTCACCGCCACGGCCCTGGTCAAGTCCGGCCTCACCACCCGGCTCGCGCAGATCACCGCGCGCAACCGCCAGGTGACCATCACCGCGAGCCTGCTCGCCGCGATCGCCTTCCCGTTCATCCAGCAGAGCGGCGACACGTACACCCTCATCGCGGTCAACATCCTGATCTTCGCGACCGTCGCCCTCGGCCTGAACATCGTCGTCGGCCTCGCCGGCCTGCTCGACCTCGGTTACGTCGCCTTCCTCGGCGTCGGCGCCTACACGGCGGCCCTGGTCTCCGGCGCCACCTCCTCCGCCTTCGGCGTCCAGTTCCCGTTCTGGGCCGCCGCCCTCACCGGCATGGCCGCCTCGCTGGTCTTCGGCGTCGTCATCGGCGCGCCGACCCTCCGACTGCGCGGCGACTACCTCGCCATCGTCACCCTCGGCTTCGGAGAGATCTTCCGCATCGCCATGGGCAACCTCGACGGCACCTCCGGCCCGCAGATCACCAACGGCCCCAACGGCATCCCGAACATCCCGCAGCTGGAGTTCTTCGGCTACAACTTCGGCGAGTCGCACACCGTCCTCGGCATCGAACTCGGCGCCTACGCCAACTACTACCTGCTCATGATCCTCATCATGGCGCTGGTCGTGGTCGTCTTCTCCCGCGCCGGCAACAGCCGCATCGGCCGCGCCTGGGTCGCCATCCGCGAGGACGAGACCGCCGCCACCGCCATGGGCATCAACGGCTTCCGCGTCAAGCTCGTCGCCTTCGCCCTCGGCGCCGCCCTGGCCGGCCTCGCCGGCACCGTGCAGGCCCACGTCAACACCACCGTCGTGCCGGAGAACTACGTCTTCGCCGGCCCCGTCCCGCCGAACTCGGCCTTCCTCCTCGCGGCGGTCATCCTCGGCGGCATGGGCACGATCAGCGGCCCGATCGTCGGCTCCGCACTGCTCTTCCTGATCCCGGCCAAGCTGTCCTTCCTCCAGGACTACCAGCTGCTCGGCTTCGGCATCGCGCTGATCCTGCTGATGCGCTTCCGCCCCGAAGGCCTCATCGCCAACAAGCGGGCGCAGCTGGAATTCCACGAGAACGACGACCAGCCCGACGTACCGGAGCAGCGGCAGTCCGCGGAAGCGGACACCCGCACGGACGCGTCGGCGGCCGGCACGGCCAAGGCAGGGGCGTGAACGCCATGACGACCACCACCACCGAGACCGAGAGCGGCACGACCGCCACGGGCGCCACCGTCCTCCAGGCGAGCGGTGTCACCATGCGCTTCGGCGGCCTGACCGCCGTCCGCGACGTCGACCTGACCGTCCGCGAGGGCGAGATCGTCGGCCTGATCGGCCCCAACGGCGCCGGCAAGACCACCTTCTTCAACTGCCTGACCGGCCTGTACGTACCCACCGAGGGCCAGGTCAGCTACAAGGGCACGG
Organism: Streptomyces sp. NPDC053493; assembly: GCF_044544825.1. Taxonomy (NCBI): domain Bacteria; kingdom Bacillati; phylum Actinomycetota; class Actinomycetes; order Kitasatosporales; family Streptomycetaceae; genus Streptomyces; species Streptomyces sp. NPDC053493. The sequence continues at coordinate 145,160 of NZ_JBITXS010000007.1, read as the reverse complement.
TCCTGCCGCCGAAGCCGCACCTGGTCACCCAGGCCGGCATCGCCCGCACCTTCCAGAACATCCGCCTCTTCTCCAACATGACGGTCCTGGAGAACGTCCTCGTCGGACGCCACACCCGGACCAAGGAAGGCCTGTGGTCCGCACTGCTGCGCGGCCCCGGCTTCAAGAAGGCGGAGGCCGCCTCCCGCGAACGCGCCATGGAACTCCTGGAGTTCGTCGGCCTCGCGAACAAGGCGGAGCACCTCGCGCGCAACCTCCCCTACGGCGAGCAGCGCAAGCTCGAGATCGCCCGCGCCCTCGCCAGCGACCCAGGCCTGCTGCTCCTCGACGAGCCGACCGCCGGCATGAACCAGGCCGAGACCCGCACCACCGAGGAGCTGGTCTTCGCCATCCGCGACCGCGGCATCGCGGTCCTCGTCATCGAGCACGACATGAAGTTCATCTTCAAGCTGTGCGACCGCGTCGCCGTCCTCGTCCAGGGCGAGAAGCTCGTCGAGGGCACGGCCGAGGTCGTCCAGGGCGACGAGCGGGTCGTGGCCGCGTACCTCGGTACGCCGTACGAGGACGCGCCCGGCGCGGCCGAGGTGGCGGAGGTCGAGGCGGCGGAGGCCCACGCGGCCGCCGAGCACGCGGCGGAGGAGGCGGCGGCGGAGGCTTCGGCCGAGGAGGCCGAGTCCGCCGACGAGGCCGACGAGGACACCGACGCCGACGACACGGCCACCGCCGACGACACGGCCACCGCCGACGACGCCGACGAGGCGGCCCCGGCCGCCGACGCGGACAGCGCCGACAGCGCCGACAGCGCGGACAGCACCACCGAAGGAGACTCCAAGTGACCGCACTCCTGGAGGTCGAGGACCTCAGGGTCGCCTACGGCAAGATCGAGGCCGTCAAGGGCATCTCCTTCTCCGTCGAGGCCGGCCAGGTCGTCGCCCTGATCGGCACCAACGGCGCCGGCAAGACCACCACCCTGCGGACCCTGTCCGGACTCATCAAGCCCACCGCGGGCAAGATCACCTTCGACGGCCAGGTGATCAACGACGTCCCGGCCCACAAGGTGGTCTCGCTGGGCCTGGCCCACTCCCCCGAAGGCCGGCACATCTTCCCGCGGCTCACCATCGCCGAGAACCTCCAGCTGGGCGCCTTCCTGCGCAGCGACAAGGACGGCATCGAGCGGGACATCCAGCGCGCCTACGACCTCTTCCCGATCCTGGGCGAGCGCCGCAAGCAGGCCGCCGGCACCCTCTCCGGCGGTGAGCAGCAGATGCTGGCGATGGGCAGGGCCCTGATGTCCCAGCCCAAGCTGCTCATGCTGGACGAGCCCTCCATGGGCCTCTCCCCGATCATGATGCAGAAGATCATGGAGACCATCGCCACGCTGAAGGCGGAGGGCATGACGATCCTGCTCATCGAGCAGAACGCGCAGGCCGCCCTCTCCCTGGCGGACCAGGGCTACGTGCTCGAGGTCGGCAAGATCAAACTCTCCGGCACCGGCCAGGACCTGCTCCACGACGACGAGGTGCGCAAGACGTACCTCGGCGAGGAGTAGGAACCGCTCCGCACGAACCGAAAGGCCCGCCCCACGACGACGTGGGGCGGGCCTTTCTCCGTACGCCGCCGGCTACTGGCCCTTCGCGGCCTTCTTCTCCTCGGCGTCCTCGATGACCGCCTCGGCGACCTGCTGCATCGACATGCGCCGGTCCATGGAGGTCTTCTGGATCCAGCGGAACGCGGCGGGCTCGGTCAGCCCGTACTGCGTCTGCAGGATCGACTTGGCCCGGTCGACGAGCTTGCGGGTCTCCAGTCGCTGCGAGAGGTCGGCGACCTCCTTCTCCAGGGCGCGCAGCTCGGCGAAGCGGGAGACGGCCATCTCGATGGCCGGCACCACGTCGCTCTTGCTGAAGGGCTTGACGAGGTACGCCATCGCGCCGGCGTCCCGGGCGCGCTCGACGAGCTCGCGCTGGGAGAAGGCGGTGAGCATGAGGACCGGGGCGATGGACTCGCCGGCGATCTTCTCGGCCGCCGAGATGCCGTCCAGGACGGGCATCTTCACGTCGAGGATCACCAGGTCGGGCCGGTGCTCGCGGGCCAGCTCGACGGCCCGCTGCCCGTCGCCGGCCTCGCCGACGACGGTGTAGCCCTCCTCTTCCAGCATCTCTTTGAGGTCGAGCCGGATGAGGGCCTCGTCCTCGGCGATGACGACGCGGGTCGTCAGCGGCGGGACGTGCGACGCGGTCGCGGCGTCGTCGTCGGCGGCGGGCTGGGGCGACTCGGGGGCGGTCACGGGGGCTCCTCGTTCCAGGGCAGCTACTGCTACCTGAGCCTACCTAGGTCCTGTATGTTTGAGACACAGCAGGTTGCCAATGACCTTCGTTTCGAAGGGGCCCCGGTAGCCCAGCGGAAGAGGCGATGGTCTCAAACACCATTCAGCGTGGGTTCGAATCCCACCCGGGGCACTTTACCTTCGATCTCATGGTTGAGCACCGTTGGGCTCTGGTCACTCACACGCGTGAAGCCTCCTCAATCCGGCCCCCGTGGGGCGCACATCACCGCGACGATCGCCTGCATGTACGACGTCCCCACACGCGAGCAGGCGCTCGCCCTCGTCGCCCAAGGGCACAGTCTCAACTCGGTGAGCAAGCAGACCGGTATCTCCCGAGCTGCGATACGAGGATGGCGAACCCGGCTGGAACCGCTTCCCCACGTCGGCGAGCGGTTCCGGCCCTGCTCACGATGCCGCCCGGTGCCGGGGCCACCGGAGGACACCGCGGCGTACGCCTACCTGCTGGGGCTCTACCTCGGCGACGGCAGCATCAGTCAGCCCCCGCGCCACCGGACCCCGAGTCTCCGGCTCACTCTCGACGACGCCTGGCCCGGCGTGCAGCAGGAGGCCGCGGCGGCCTTACGCGTGGTGTTCCCGCACAACGCGGTCGGCTGGGTCCAGAAGGTCGGATGTCACGACCTCAAGCTGTCCTCCAAGCACCTCACGTGCCTCTTTCCGCAGCACGGGCCCGGCAAGAAGCACGAGCGGCGCATCGTCCTCGAGCCCTGGCAGCAGGAGATCGTCGACGCCCACCCGTGGGAGTTCGTGCGCGGGCTGATCCATTCCGACGGATGCCGGATGATCAACTGGGCCACGCGCCTCGTGCGGGGCGAGAAGAAGAGGTACGAGTACGTCCGATACTTCTTCACCAACGTCTCCGACGACATCCGGCGTCTCTACACCGACACGCTCGACACGCTGGGCGTCGAGTGGACGCACTGCACGCGTGCGGGCAGGCCGTACAACATTTCCGTCGCCCGCAAGGCCTCCGTCGCTCTCATGGAAGCCCACGTCGGGCCCAAATACTGAGCCTCAGTTCGTGACCGGGTCGCCGATGTGGTGGACCCGCACCAGGTTCGTCGAGCCCGCGACGCCGGGCGGGGAGCCGGCGGTGATGACCACGACGTCGCCCTTCCGGCAGCGGCCGATCCGCAGCAGTTCCTCGTCGACCTGGGCGACCATCGCGTCGGTGGAGTCGACGTGCGGGCCGAGGAAGGTTTCGACGCCCCAGGTGAGGTTGAGCTGGGAGCGGGTGGCCGGGTCGGGGGTGAAGGCGAGGAGGGGGATGGGTGAGCGGTAGCGGGAGAGCCGTTTGACGGTGTCGCCGGACTGGGTGAAGGCGACGAGGAATTTGGCGCCGAGGAAGTCGCCGATCTCGGCGGCGGCTCGGGCGACGGCGCCGCCTTGGGTGCGGGGCTTGTTGCGGTCGGTGAGGGGCGGGAGGCCCTTGGCGAGGATGTCCTCCTCGGCGGCTTCGACGATGCGGCTCATGGTGCGCACGGTCTCGATGGGGTGTTTGCCGACGCTGGTCTCGCCGGAGAGCATGACGGCGTCGGTGCCGTCGATGACGGCGTTGGCGACGTCGGAGGCTTCGGCGCGGGTGGGCCGGGAGTTGTCGATCATCGAGTCGAGCATCTGGGTGGCGACGATGACCGGCTTGGCGTTGCGCTTGGCGAGTTTGACGGCGCGCTTCTGGACGATCGGGACCTGTTCGAGGGGCATTTCCACGCCGAGGTCGCCGCGGGCGACCATGATGCCGTCGAAGGCGGCGACGATCTCGTCGATGTTGTCGACGGCCTGCGGCTTCTCGATCTTGGCGATGACGGGGACCCGGCGGCCTTCCTCGTCCATGATCCGGTGGACGTCCTCGACGTCGCGGGCGCTGCGGACGAAGGAGAGGGCGATGACGTCGGCGCCGGTGCGCAGGGCCCAGCGGAGGTCTTCGACGTCCTTCTCGGAGAGGGCGGGGACGGAGACGGCGACGCCGGGGAGGTTGAGGCCCTTGTTGTCGGAGACGATGCCGCCTTCGACGACCTGGGTGTGGACGCGGGGGCCGTCGACGGAGGTGACCTGGAGGGTGACGCGGCCGTCGTCGACGAGGATGCGTTCGCCGGTGGTGACGTCGTCGGCGAGGCCGGCGTAGGTGGTGCCGCAGTGGTGGCGGTCGCCTTGGGTGGGTTCGACGGTGATGGTGAAGTCGTCGCCGCGTTCAAGGAGTACGGGTCCTTCGCGGAAGCGGCCGAGGCGGATCTTCGGGCCTTGAAGGTCGGCGAGGACTCCGATGCTGCGGCCGGTCTCTTCCGCGGCCTTGCGGACGTGCCGGTAGCGCTCCTCGTGCTCCGCGTAGCCGCCGTGGCTGAGGTTGAGGCGGGCCACGTCCATTCCGGCTTCGATCAACGCCTTGATCTGGTCGTATGTTTCGGTGGCGGGCCCAAGGGTACAAACGATTTTTGCTCGGCGCATGAGGCGAGCCTAGGGCTTACCGGCGGGTAGCGAAGTGGTGCGGCATGACGACTCAACAACCTTTGCGTGAAAGGTTGTTGACAAGACTTGAATCTGTGCGGGCGACTGCTCCGATGAGCGGTTCGCGGGTCCTGGGCCGGGTTGTCTCAGAGTGCGGGCGGGGCCATCGTGAAGCGCGCCGCGACCTCGGCGGTGACGGTCTGCCGTTGCGGTTCCAGGTCGAGCGGGGCGGGCGCGTCGGCCGTCTCGGCGGCGAAGGCCATGCGCATGCCGCCGGCCGGGGCGGGCATTCCGGGGCCGAGTCCGGTGTCGGAGAGTTCGAGCAGGGCGACGAGGGTGGAGCCGAGCGCCTCGGCGTACTCGCGGGCGCGCCGCACCGCCTCCTTGACGGCCTGGCGGCGTGCTTCGGCGTGTGCGGGCGAGTCGGGGCGCAGTGACCACCAGGGTCCGTCGACGCGGGTCCATTCCAGGTCGGCCAGTCGGGTGGTGAGTTCGCCGAGGGCGGTGAAGTCGGTGAGTTCGGCCGTGAGGTGGACCCAGCCCTGGTAGCCGCGGACGCGCTCGCCGCGGCCGTGCCGGGCCGGTTCGGGGGTGACGGACAGGGCGCCGGTCTCCAGGGCGGTGACGGCTTCTCCGTACGACGTGACCAGGGCGATCGCGTCGGCGTTCCGGCTCGTGAGGGTGGCGAGGACGGCGGCGCGGTCGGTGCCCCTGGCGCGTACCGCCACCGAGATCCGGGCGAGCTCGGGTTCGACGTCCAGGCGGCCTTCGCCACGGACCGTCACCTGGGGGGCCTCGGGGGTGGGCTGCTGCTGTGTCATACCGAACACTTTCCCACTCCGTAACCCGAAAGGTCTGTTGCGACAGTGCGGTCTGAGCCAGAATCTACGCGCGTTGTGCGCCATGGCCGGCGCCGAATCAAGGGGAGTACACACATGCCGCTGAACCGCCGGACCTTCTTGGAGAGCTCCGCCGCCGTCGGAGCGGGAGCCGCTCTCGCCGCCGGGGCCGTCGCCCCGGCCGAGGCCCACGAAGCCCGCCCCCGGCCGGCCAAGCGGTACTCCTTCACCGTGATGGGGACGACCGACCTGCACGGGAACGTCTTCAACTGGGACTACTTCACCGACAAGGAGTTCGACGACAAGGCCCACAACGACGTCGGCCTCGCCAAGATCTCCACGCTGGTCAACCAGGTGCGCGCCGAGAAGGGCGAGGGCAACACGCTGCTCATCGACGCCGGCGACACCATTCAGGGCACCCAGCTGTCCTACTACTACGCCAAGGTCGATCCGATCACCCAGGCCGGCGGCCCGGTCCACCCCATGGCCCAGGCCATGAACGCCATCGGCTACGACGCCGCGGCGCTCGGCAACCACGAGTTCAACTACGGCATCCCGGTGCTGCGCAGGTTCCAGGAGCAGTGCGACTTCCCGCTGCTGGGCGCCAACGCGCTCGACGCGAAGACGCTGCGCCCGGCCTTCCCGCCGTACAGCTTCCACTGTCTGCGCACGCCGCACGGCCGTGACGTCAAGGTGGCCGTGCTCGGTTTGACGAACCCGGGCATCGCCATCTGGGACAAGGCCAACGTCACCGGGAAGATGGTCTTCCCCGGTCTGGAGGAGCAGGCGGCGAAGTGGGTGCCGAAGCTGCGTTCCATGGGCGCGGACGTGGTGATCGTGTCGGCGCACTCCGGTTCCAGCGGCACCTCCTCGTACGGTGACCAGCTGCCGTACGTCGAGAACGCGGCGGCGCTCGTGGCCGAGCAGGTTCCGGGCATCGACGCGATCCTGGTCGGTCACGCCCACACCGAGATCCCGGAGTACCGGGTGCGGAACAAGGCGACCGGCAAGGACGTCGTCCTGTCCGAGCCGCTGAAGTGGGGCCAGCGGCTCACGCTCTTCTCCTTCGACCTGGTGTGGGAGAAGGGCCGCTGGGTGGTGGAGAAGGCCGGCGCCCAGGTCCTGAACTCCAACACGGTGGCGGAGGACCCGGAGATCACGGGGCTGCTGGCGGACGAGCACAAGAAGGTCGTGGAGTACGTCAACCAGGTCATCGGCACCTCCACCGCCGCGATGACCACGGCCGAGGCGCCGTGGAAGGACGAGCCGATCATCGACCTGATCAACGTCGTCCAGGCGGAGACGGTGAAGGCGGCTCTGGCGGGCGGTGAGTACGCCGGTCTGCCGGTCCTGTCGCAGGCGTCGTGCTTCTCGCGCACGGCCCGCATCCCGGCCGGCGCGATCTCCATCAAGGACGCCGCCGGGCTCTATCCGTTCGAGAACACGCTGGAGGCCCGGCTGATGACGGGCGCCCAGCTGAAGGACTACCTGGAGTACTCGGCGCGGTATTACGTCCAGACGCCGGCCGGCGCGCCCGTCGACACCGCGAAGCTCACCAACGCGGACAACACGCCGGACTACAACTACGACGCCGTGTCCGGCCTGACGTACGAGATCGACATCGCCAAGCCGGCCGGGCAGCGGATCGGCAAGCTCTCCTTCGAGGGCAAGCCGCTGGACCCGGCCGCGCGGTTCGTGCTCGCGGTCAACAACTACCGGGCGAGCGGCGGCGGCGCGTTCCCGCACGTCGCCAAGGCGCAGCAGCTGTGGGCCAACTCCGACGAGATCCGCAACACCATCATCCAGTGGGTGAAGGCGAAGGGCACGGTCGACCCGGCCGCGTTCGCGTCGGTGGACTGGAAGCTGACGCGGGACGGCGTGCCGGTCTTCTAGGTCCGTTCGTCACTGCTGTACGAGAGGCGTCAGCTTCCGGTCCTGGGCCGGGATGCTCGGCGCCTCTCGCGTGTCCAGGCCGAAGGTGGTGAAGGCGGTGCGGCGTGGCAGCGGGTAGGGCTCCTTGCCGGTGAGCGAGTTGAGGATGACCGCGCTGCGCCAGGCGGCCAGGCCCAGGTCGGGGGCGCCGACGCCGTGGGTGTGGCGTTCGGCGTTCTGGACGTAGACCGAGCCGCCGACGGATTCGTCGAGGACGAGGCGGTAGGCGGCGTCGATGCGGGCGCGGCCGGCGGAGTCGTGGCGCAGGTACGGGTCGAGGCCGGCGAGCATGCGGTCGACGGGGCGTTCGCGGTAGCCGGTAGCCAGGACGACGGCGTCGGTGGTGAGGCGGCTGCGGGCGGTCTGCTGGACGTGTTCCAGGTGGAGCTCGACCTGGGTGGTGGCCACCCGGCCGGCGGTGCGGACCCGGACGCCGGGGGTGAGGACGGCGTCCGGCCAGCCGCCGTGCAGGGTGCGGCGGTAGAGCTCGTCGTGGATGGCGGCGATGGTGTCGGCGTCGATGCCCTTGTGCAACTGCCATTGGCGGGGCACGAGTTCGCCGCGGATGTGTTCGGGCAGGGCGTGGAAGTAGCGGGTGTAGTCGGGTGTGAAGTGTTCCAGGCCGAGCTTGGAGTACTCCATCGGGGCGAAGGCCTCGGTGCGGGCCAGCCAGTGCAGGCGTTCCGCGCCGGCGGGGCGGGCCCGCAGCAGGTCGAGGAAGATCTCGGCGCCGGACTGGCCGGAGCCGATGACGGTGACGTGCCCGGCGGCGAGGAGTGTCTCGCGGTGGGTGAGGTAGTCGGCGGAGTGGATCACGGGCACGCCGGGGGCCTCGGCGAGCGGGCGCAGCGGCTCGGGGACGTAGGGCTCGGTGCCGACGCCCAGGACGACGTTGCGGGTGTAGGAGCGGCCCAGCGCCTCGGCCTCGCCGTCGGCGTCGAGTTGGGTGAAGTCGACTTCGAACAGGCGCCGTTCGGGGTTCCAGCGTACGGAGTCGACCTGGTGGCCGAAGTGGAGGCCGGGGATCTTCTCGCTGGCCCAGCGGCAGTAGGCGTCGTATTCGGCGCGCTGGATGTGGAATTTCTCGGCGAAGTAGAACGGGAAGAGGCGGTCGCGGGAGCGCAGGTAGTTGAGGAAGGTCCAGGGGCTGGCCGGGTCGGCGAGGGTGACGAGGTCGGCCAGGAACGGGACCTGGAGGGTGGAGCCGTCGATGAGCAGGCCGGGATGCCAGTGGAAGGCGGGGCGCTGCTCGTAGAAGGCGGTGGCGAGGCCGCCGGGGACGCCGTGGGCGAGCGCGGCGAGCGAGAGGTTGAACGGGCCGATGCCGACGCCCACCAGGTCGTACGGGCGGGAGTGGTCGTGCGGGGGTGTGCTGCCGGTGGGGCCGGTGGGGCCGGTGCTGCCGGTCATCGGTGGGTGCCGCCTTCCACGAGGGTGAGGATCTCTGCGAGGTCGCCGGGGGTGGCGTGGGGGTGGAGCAGGGTGGCCTTGAGCCACAGCCGGCCGTCGGCGACGGCCCGGCCGAGGACGGCGCGGCCTTCGGTGAGGAGGGTGCGGCGGATCTCGGCGACGGTGGTGTCGGTGGCGTCGTAGGGCCGGAAGAGGACGGTGGTGAGGGCGGGGCGGGCGTACAGCTCCAGGCCGGGGGCCTTCTCCACGAGGTCGGCGAGGTGCTGGGCGCGCGCCATGCAGGCGTCGACGAGCGCGCCGAGGCCGGTGCGGCCGAGGGCGCGCAGGGTGACGGCGGTCTTGAGGACGTCGGGGCGGCGGGTGGTGCGCAGGGAGCGGCCGAGGAGGTCGGGCAGGCCGGCGTCGGTGTCGTCGTCGGCGTTCAGATAGTCGGCGGTGTGCCCGAGTACGGCGAGGTCGGCGGCGTCGCGTACGGCGAGGAGTCCGGCGGCGGCCGGCTGCCAGCCCAGTTTGTGCAGGTCGACGGTGACGGTGCGGGCCCGTTCGAGGCCGGTGAGGAGGCGGCGGTGGGTGTCGCTGAAGAGGACCGGGCCGCCGTAGGCCGCGTCGACGTGCAGGTCGGCGTGGCCGTGCGCGGCGCACAGGTCGGCGATCTCGGGGAGCGGGTCGATCAGGCCGGCGTCGGTGGTGCCGGCGGTCGCGACGACGAGGGTGGGGCCGGTGAGGTCGGTGAGCGCCTCGTCGAGGGCGACGAGGTCGACGGTGCCGCTCGGGGCCGGGACGACCACGGGTTCGGGCAGGCCGAGGAGCCAGGCGGCGCGGTGGAAGGAGTGGTGGGCGTTGGCGCCGACGACGGTGCGGACGGCGGGGTGCCGCTCGCGGGCGAGGAGCAGGGCGAGCTGGTTGGACTCGGTGCCGCCGGTGGTGACGAGGGCGTCGGGGGCGGGGGCGGTGGGATGGACCTCGGCGGCGACGGCGGCCGTGACCAGCGCTTCGAGCGCGGAGGCGGCGGGGGCCTGGTCCCAGGAGTCGAGGGACGGATTGAGGACGGACGCGGCGAGATCGGCGGCGGCGGCGAGGGCGAGCGGCGGGGTGTGCAGGTGGGCGGCGCAGAGCGGGTGGGCGGGGTCGGCGGCGCCGGCGGCCAGCGCGTGCACGACGACGCGGAGCGCCTCGTCGGCGCCGGCGCCCTGCTCCGGCAGCACCGCGCCGACCGACTCCCGCACGCGGTCCGCCACGCCCTTCGGCCCTCCGCCGGGCAACGGCCCGCCCCGTGCGACGGCGCCGTCGCGCAGGGCGTCGAGGACGGTGTCCAGCAGCGGACGAAGAGCGTCGGGCCCGGAGACGCCTCCGGCGAGGTGTGCGGCACGCATGGACGACAGGGTGCCGGGGTTTCTGGCGGTGTGTCCGGAGAGGGCGGGACTGTGACCCGAACGGGGGACATGGGGGTGGACGGGGCGGGTCCGGCGCGCGGGCGGCGCGCGACGCGGCCGTGGGCCGGCGGGCGGGGCGTCCTTGCGCGGGCGGCGCGCGGGCCGTGGGCCGGGCTGCCTCGGCCGGCGGGCTTGCGCGGCCGCGCGGGTGCGGCGCGGTCGGGCGCCCCGAACGGCGCGGTGAGTGCGCGTCCGCGCAGGTGCGGCGCCTCGGGGTGGCCGTTCGGGTGCGGCCCGGTGGTCGGGTTGTGCCCACCCGTCCCGCCCTGCGGGACGATTGCCCACAACCAGGCGACTGGTCGTGCCCGGGCCGACGGCACGCGCCCACGCGGCGGGGGCGCGGGGGGGGGTGGGGTCAGGTCACTTCCAGGTTGGCCATCATGCCCATGTCCTCGTGTTCCGCGTTGTGGCAGTGGAAGAGGTAGCGGCCGCGGTAGCCGTCCCAGCGGGTGAGGAGTTCGGCGGATTCGCCGGGGCGGAGGGAGACCGTGTCCTTCAGGCCCGCGTCGTGGGGCAGGGGCGGTTTGCCGCCGCGGGAGAGGATGCGGAAGCCGGTGAGGTGGAGGTGGACGGGGTGGTGGACGTCGGCGACCAGGCGCCAGACCTCGACGTCGCCGAGGCGGACCCGGACGTCGGAGCGGGCCGGGTCGAAGGGCCAGCCGCCGATGAGCCAGCCGTGCCGGTCGTCCTCGCCCATGCGGCCGGCGCGGAAGGAGAAGTCGCGGACGCGGACCGCGTCGGCGCGGCTCCAGGCCGGCAGGTCGGTGGACAGGACGCCGGGGACGCGGCTGTCGTCGCGGGCCGTGCGGGCGATCCGGAAGGCCATCACGTCCTTCGTACGGCCGGAGCCCAGGCGGTTGACGAGGGTCACGAGGCTGCCGACGGCGAAGCGGGAGAAGTCGACGACGACGTCGTAGCGTTCGGCCGGTGCGACGGGCAGGTGGTGGTGCTTCACCGGGGCCGCGAGCAGGCCCTGGTCGGAGCCGATCTGGACGAGTTCGGCGGTGCGGCCGTCGGCGTCGGTGAGGGCGAGGTCGTAGTGCCGGGCGTTGGAGGCGTTCAGGACGCGCAGCCGGTGGCGGGCGGCGTCGACCTCGTGGACGGGCCAGGGGGCGCCGTTGACGAGGACGACGTCGCCGAGGACGCCGGCGAGGTAGGGCTCCTCGACGCCCGGGCGGCCGCGCAGGGTGGGGTCGAGGGACGGGTAGGCGAGGCTGCCGTCGGCGGCGAAGGCACGGTCCGTGATGACGAGCGGCAGTTCGCGCGGGCCGGCGGGCAGGCCGAGCGCGTCCTCGGCGTCGTCGCGGACGATGTGCAGTCCGGCCAGGCCCCGCCAGATCGCCGGTGCGGTGAAGTCCATGCGGTGGTCGTGGTACCAGAGCAGGGCGGGCCGTTGGTCCATCGGGAAGGTGTAGTCGCGGGTCAGTTCCGTCGTCACGGCCCGCGGGTCGTGCATGGACGTGCCGTGGTGGCCCGGGTGGCCGCCGCCGGCCGCCGGCCAGCCGCGGGGCAGGACGAGGTCCGTCGGGTAGCCGTCCGACGCGGCCGGTGTCCGGCCGCCGTGCAGGTGGACGACGGTCGGCACGGGCAGCTCGTTGCGGTGGGTCACGACGACCGGCCGGCCGCGGCGGGACTCGATCGTGGGCCCGGGGAAGGTGCCGCCGTAGGTCCACAGCGGCGTCCTGACGCCGGGCAGGATCTCGGCGGTCACCTCGCGCTGGACGATCTCGTAGTGGTCGGCGCCGCCCGACCGGCGGGCCGGCTCGAGGACGGCGGGCAGCGGCAGCGGTGTGCGGAACGGCGGCGGCAGCGGTACGGCGCTGCGCAGTTCGGCGCCGGTGACCGCCGGGCGCCGGCCCAGGCCGGCCGCGACGCCGAGCCCGCCGGCCGCCATCACTCCGAGCGCCCCGCCGAGGGCGAGGAGCTGTCGTCGGCTCATCTCAGGCATCGACGGCCTCCGAGCGCGGCGCCTGCGGGCGGCGGGCGAGCGGCCGGCGCCACACGCCGACGAACAGCACGGTGACGGCGGCGACGGTGAAGACGCCGAGCGGTATGTGCAGCCACAGCGCGCCGGCGGTGCCGGCGAAGTACTGCACGGTCTCGGCCACCGTCAGGGCCAGCGTGACGAGCAGCGGCCAGACCCGGCGCAGCCGTATGAAGACGACGATCGCGACGACCAGTTGCACGAGGCACAGGGAGGTGACGACGTCGGCGCCCACGCCGTGCCAGCGCAGGCCGTCGAAGTCGCCGCTGAGATAGACGCCGGCGAACACCGGCTGTCCGAAGACGGCCACCACGTGCGCGGTGACGACGGCGCGTAGCGCGCCGTCGACGGGTCTCACGGCCATGAGGCACTCCCCTGCTGTCGGTTCGTGAACGCCTCCGACGCTAGGAGCCCGCGCAGTATCGTGTCCAAGATCAATTCTGCTATGCGGGCATACCTCGGGAGGCATGATGGATCTCCACGCGCTCCGGCAGTTCGTCGTGGTGGCGCGGCTGGAGCACCTGAGCCGTGCGGCCGAGGAACTCCGGGTGGCCCAGCCGTCGTTGAGCCGCACGGTCGCCCGTCTGGAGAGCGAACTGGGCACGCCGCTGTTCGACCGGGCCGGGCGGCTGCGGCTGAACGACGCCGGCCGGGTGTTCCTGCGGCATGCCGAGCGCGCGCTCGGGGAGCTGGACGCGGGGACCCGGGCGGTGGCCGCGCTGGCGGGCGGGGAGTTCGGGACCGTACGGCTGGCCTCGGAGACCTTCCTCACGCTGACCGGGCCGCTCGCGGCGTTCAAGCGGGCGCATCCGTCGGTGGAGGTCGAGCTCCATCAGCTGGAGGCCCAGGAGATGGGCCGTCGGCTGCGGGCGCGGGAGGTCGATCTCTGCGTGGCCTCGCAGCCGGTTCCGCCGGAGGGCCTGGAGGCGGTGCGGCTGCTGGACGAGGAGGTGTGGGTGGTCGCGCCGCTCGACCATCCTCTCGTGCTGGCCGGCCGCAGCTCGGTGAGCGTGCCCGAGCTCGCCGGCCAGCCCTTCGTCACCACGCGTACGGGGCACTGGCAGCGGCGGCTCCTCGACCGGCTGTTCGCCGTGCACGACCTGGCGCCGCCGAGGATCGTGTGCGAGGGCGACGAGCCCAGCGCCACGGCGATCCTGGTGGCGGCGGGGCTCGGCATCGGGCTGATTCCGGACATGGCCCGGCGCAGCGCGACGCGTGCCCCGGTCGCCTGGATCTCCGTCGACGGCGCGGACTGCCGGCGCACCCTCACCCTGCTGCGGTACGCGGACGGCCGTCCGACGGGCGCCGCGCGCCTGATGCACGCGGCGCTCACCGGCTGGGACTGGGCCTCGGGCCCCGTGTAGGCCGGGCCAGGCCCGGCCCCCGTGTCAGGCCTTTTCGCCGCGTACCCGCAGTGCCCGGCGCAGGTCGTCCAGCTGGTCCACCAGCTTGCGGTGGAGGGCCGGGATCATCTCGTCGTCGGCCAGGTGGCGCTCGCCGAGGGCCAGGGACTCCGCGTCGACGGCGTACGACGGGAAGGCCCAGCGTCCGGCCGCCTCGGCCATCGCGGGGCTGCGGCGCCCGGCCATGGCGACGGCGTCGGGGTAGAAGCGGCCGACGTAGTCGCTTACCAGATCGGCCTGTTCGGGCTTCCAGAAGCCCTGCGCCGTGGCCGTGAACAGGTAGTTCGACAGGTCGTCCGACGCGAACATGGCCGACCAGGCGGCCTCCTTCGCCTCCGGCGTCGGCAGGGCGGCGCGGCAGCGGGCCGCGCCTTCCTGGCCGGTGGCGCTGGTGTCGCGGGCGAGTTCGGCGGCGATGGCGTCCTCGTCGGTGGCGCCGAGGACGGCGAGGCGGGCGAGGATGCGCCAGCGCAGCTCCGGGTCGAGCTCGGGGCCGCCGTGGACGGTGCCGTCGGCGAGCCAGGAGGCGATCTTGTCGGGCGTGGTGGCGCTGTCGATGAAGGTGCGCACGGCGGTCAGGCGCAGGCCCGGCGCCTCGCCGTCCTCGGTGCGGCGCAGCAGGGCGCGGGCGATCTCGCAGATCGTGGCGAGGGCGGCGGGGCGGTCGGCCTCGGAGACGTAGCGATCGGCGATCTGCGTACGGGCGAAGCCGAGGACGCCCTGGACGACGGCGAGGTCCGTCTCCTCGGGGAGGTGGGCCTCGGCGGCCTGAAGGTAGGAGGCCGGCTCGAGCTGTCCGTCGCGGACCATGTCGCGCAGCGCGTTCCAGACGACGGCGCGGGTGAGGGCGTCGGGGATGCGGGAGAGGCCGCGCAGGGCGGTCTCCTCGGAGACCTCGTCGAAGCGCATCTTGGCGTAGGTGAGGTCGCCGTCGTTGAGGACGACGAGCGCGGGGCGGGGTCCGGCCAGGTCGAGGGCGGCGTCGTGCGGGACGTCGGCCGAGCGGCGTTCGCGGAGCACGAGGTCGCCGGCGGCGTCGCGGTCGTAGACGCCCACCGAGAGGCGGTGGGGGCGGCTGCCGTCGCGGTCCACGGTGAGCCGCCACTGCTTGCCCTCGCCCTCCAGGCGCGGCGTGAGGACGTCGACGCCGGTGGTGCGCAGCCACTGCTCGGCCCAGCCGTGGACGTCGCGGTCGGTGGCGGCGGCGAGGTTGTCGATGAAGTCGGCGAGGGTGGCGTTGCCGAACTTGTGCCGCTTGAAGTGGATGTTGATGCCGGCGAGGAAGTCCTTCTCGCCCATCCAGGCGACGAGCTGGCGCAGCGCGGAGGCGCCCTTGGCGTAGGAGATGCCGTCGAAGTTGAGGAGGGCGGAGGCGGTGTCGGGGACGGCGTCCGGGTCGGGTGCGACGGGGTGGGTGGAGGGCCGCTGGTCGGCCTCGTAGCCCCAGGCCTTGCGGGTGACGCCGAAGTCGATCCAGGTGTCGGCGAAGCGGTCGGCGCAGGCCTCGTTGACGGTCTGGAAGCCCATGTACTCGGCGAAGGACTCGTTCAGCCAGATGTCGTCCCACCAGCGCAGGGTGACGAGGTCGCCGAACCACATGTGGGCCATCTCGTGGGCGATGACCATGGCGCGGGTCATCCGCTCGGTGTCGGTGACGGCGGAGCGGAAGACGAACTCGTCGCGGAAGGTGACGAGTCCGGGGTTCTCCATGGCGCCGGCGTTGAACTCGGGGACGAAGGCCTGGTCGTAGGAGTCGAACGGGTAGGGCTCGTCGAACTTCTCGTGGAAGCGGTCGAAGCAGGCCTTGGTGATGTCGATGATCTCGTCGGCGTCGGCGTCGAGGTGGGGCGCGAGGGAGCGCCGGCAGTGGATGCCGAAGGGCAGGCCGGCGTGCTCGGTGCGCACGGAGTGCCAGGGGCCGGCGGCGACGCAGACGAAGTAGGTGGACAGCAGCGGGGTGGGCGCGGCCTTCCAGCGGCCGTCGGGCTGCTGCTCGGTGATGCCGTTGGACAGGACGGTCCAGCCTTCGGGCGCGGTGACGGAGAGCTCGAAGACGGCCTTGAGGTCGGGCTGGTCGAAGGCGGCGAAGACGCGCTGGACGTCCTCCATGAACAGCTGGGTGTAGACGTACGCCTCGCCGTCGGTGGGGTCGGTGAAGCGGTGCATGCCCTCGCCGGTGCGCGAGTAGCGCATGGTGGCGGTGACGGCGAGGGTGTGCTCGCCCTCGGTGAGGCGCAGCGGGAGCCGGTTGCCGTCGAGGGCGGCGGTGTCGAGCGGCTCGCCGTCGAGGGTGGCCGAGTGGAGGGTTTCCGGCTTGAGCTCGACGAAGGTGGTGCCGGCGGCGCGGGCGGTGAACCGGATGAGACTGGTGGACTCGAAGGTCTCGTCGCCGGTGGTGAGGTCGAGGTCCACGGTGTAGTGGTGGACGTCGAGGAGCTGGGCACGGGTCTGCGCTTCGTCGCGCGTCAGTACGGACATGGGCCCCATGCTGCCTGATGGCCACCCTCCGGGGGAGGGTGGTTCACCAAGAGCTCAGGCGGGGTGTCAGGCCAGTCCGGTGCCGTCGAGGTGGGCGAAGGCGGCGGAGATGCGCGGGCGGTCGTAGCCGGCGGGGCCCTTGGTGCCGCTGGAGAGCAGGGCGTGCAGCAGCAGGCGGGCCTTCTCGGGGGCGAGCGGGCCGGCCGGGATCAGGCCGCGGTGGAGCAGGTCGTGTTCGGAGCCGGGGCCGCGGTAGGTGCGGGAGAGGGTGGCGCCGGCGCCGGTGCGGGAGGCGAGGACGACGGGCATGCGCTCGGTGAGCGCGGCGAGCGGTTCGACGAGCCAGGCGGGCACGTGTCCGGCGCCGAAGGCGGCGACGACCAGGCCGTCGTAGCGTTCGGCGACGGTGTCGAGGAGTTCGCCGCGGTCGCCGACGGTGAGGGTGAGCAGCGCGACGCGGAGGGCGGGGTCGAGGCGCAGCGGGCAGAGCCGGGTGGGTGCGGCCGGGCGGAGCAGGATGCGCGGTTCGCCCTCGACGACGGCGCCGAGGGGCCCGGCGCCGGGTGAGGCGAAGGTGGCGACCGAGGTGGTGTGGGTCTTGTGGGCGAAGCGGGCGGCGTGGATCTCGTCGGCGAGGACGACGAGGACGCCGAGCCCGCGGCAGCCGGGGTCGGCGGCGACGGCGAGGGCGGCGGCCAGGTTGGCGGGGCCGTCGGCGCCGGGCAGGTCGGGGCGGCGCATGGCGCCGGTGACGACGACGGGTTCCTCGGTGGTGCACAGCAGGTCGAGGAGGAAGGCGGTCTCCTCCAGGGTGTCGGTGCCCTGGACGACGACGACGCCGGAGCCGCCGGCGACGGTCGTGCCGATCTCGTCGGCGAGGGCGGTCAGGTCCTCGAGGGAGAGCGAGGAGCTGGGGACCCGCCGGAAGTCGCGGAGCTCGATGTCGACGCCGGTCGGTCCGGCGGGGGTGACGCCGAGGCCGGCGAGGACCTCGGTGCCGGTCATGCGGGCCGCGTCACCGCCCCGCGCGGAGATCGTGCCCCCCAGGGTGAATACGGTGACGCGCGCCATCAGCCTGCCGCTCCGTCCGTCGTCGTCGCTTCCTTCGCCGTTACGTCCTTCGTCGCGTCCGTCGTCGTCGCGCTCTTCGTCGCGTCCGTCGTCGTGTCCTTGGTCGTTCCGTCCGCGATGGTCTCGTGGTGGCGGATGACCTCGGCGATGATGAAGTTCAGGAGCTTCTCCGCGAACGCCGGGTCCAGTTTCGCGCTCTCGGCGAGTTCCCGCAGCCGGGCGATCTGGCGGGCCTCGCGGGCCGGGTCGGCCGGCGGCAGGTCGTGCCGGGCCTTGAGGACGCCGACCTGCTGGGTGCACTTGAAGCGCTCGGCGAGCATGTGGACCACCGCCGCGTCGATGTTGTCGATGCTCTCGCGCAGCCGGGTCAGCTCGGCCCGTACGGACTCGTCGATCTCGCTCATGACCAGCGAGCCTATCCGGATCCGGTGAGGATGGTGGGCGGGTGTTCGGGATCCGGAACGGTGTTGCTCCAGCCTCCGGGCACGGTCCTGCCCTGCTGCTCGCGGAAGCGGATGGGCGCGGTGCCGACGCGGCGGGTGAAGAGCCGGGAGAAGTAGGCGGGGTCGTCGTAGCCGACCCGGCGGGCGACGGCGGCGACGGGCAGGTCGGTGGCGGCGAGGAGTTCCTTGGCGCGGCCGAGGCGCACGGTCAGCAGGTAGTCCTTGGGGCTGCAGCCGGCGGCGCGGCGGACGGCGGTGCGCAGCTCGGCGGGTGTCATGCCGTGCCGGGCGGCGTGTTCGGCGACGGAGAGCCGGGAGAAGGCGTCGCGGGCGAGGGCGGCGAGGACGGGGTCGCCGTCGGCGTTGGTGTCGGCGCGGGCGCGGCGCAGGGCGACGAGCAGTTCGTGGACGGCGGCGCCGGTCTCGACCTCGAGGAGCGGGTTGCCCGGGCGGGCGGCGCGGGCGATGCGGCCGATGGCGGCGCGGGCGGGGCCGGCGTCGGAGAGCGGGACGACGGGGCGGTCGGGTTCGATGTAGCCGAGTTCGGTGTAGGTGGCGGTGGCGGGTCCGGTGAAGTCGACGAAGGACTCGTCCCAGCCGGTGGCGGGGTCGGCGGAGTAGTGGTGGGGCGTGCCGGGTGTGAGCCAGATGAGGGCGGGCGCGGTGACGGTGGTGCGGCGGCCGTCGGGGCCGCGGTACCAGCCGCTGCCGGAGGTGACGAGGACGGCGACGTGGTGGTCGAGGGTGCGCGGGCCGACGGTGGGCAGGGCGCCGTGCTGGAGTCCGACGCCGAGGCAGACCAGTCCGAGGCGGTGGTGGACGGGGCTGGGCGTGAAGTAGCGCATCCAGGTGTGGTACATCGCGGCGCCGCCTCCCTGACACCGGCGTTCCCGCCGTCGTGCTGAACGTCCAAACTGCGACGATCTTTGTCCATGGACCGGTCCGCCGCCAGAGGGCGAAGGTGAGGCGCATGAGCGAGTTCAGCCAGTTCGTGGTGGGTGACGAGGACTTCCTTCTCGACGGGCGGCCGGTGCGGCTGCTGTCGGGGGCGCTGCACTACTTCCGGGTGCACGAGGAGCAGTGGGACCACCGGCTCGGGATGCTGCGGGCGATGGGTCTCAACTGTGTCGAGACGTATGTGCCGTGGAATCTGTACGAGCCGGAGCCGGGCCGGTACGGGGACGTGGCGGAGCTGGGCCGGTTCCTGGACGCGGTGGCGCGGGCCGGGATGTGGGCGATCGTGCGCCCGGGTCCGTACATCTGCGCCGAGTGGGAGAACGGCGGGCTTCCGCACTGGCTGACGGGCCGGCTCGGGCGGCGGGTGCGGACGGACGACGCGGAGTTCCTGGTGCATGTGGACCGCTGGTTCCGGCGGCTGCTTCCGCAGGTGGTGGAGCGGCAGATCGGGCGGGGCGGGCCGGTGGTGCTGGTGCAGGTGGAGAACGAGTACGGCAGTTACGGCACGGACGCGGGCTATCTGCGGCACGTGGCGGACCTGCTGGTGGCGTGCGGGGTGGAGGTGCCGCTGTTCACGTCGGACGGTCCGGAGGACCACATGCTGACGGGCGGTTCGGTGCCGGGCGTGCTGGCGACGGTGAACTTCGGGTCGGGTGCGCGGGAGGCGTTCGAGGTGCTGCGGCGGCACCGGCCCGATGGTCCGCTGATGTGCATGGAGTTCTGGTGCGGCTGGTTCGACCACTGGGGCACGGGCCATGTGGGGCGGGACGCGGCGGACGCGGCGGAGACGCTGCGGGAGATCCTGGAGTCCGGGGCGTCGGTCAACGTCTACATGGCGCACGGCGGGACGAGCTTCGCCGGGTGGGCGGGCGCGAACCGGTCGGGGCGGCTGCACGAGGGCGCGCTGCGGCCGACGGTGACGTCGTACGACTACGACGCGCCGGTCGACGAGGCGGGGCTGCCGACGGAGAAGTTCTGGCGGTTCCGGGAGGTGCTCGCGCGGTACGCGGAGGGGCCGCTGCCCGAGGTGCCGGCGCCGCCGGTCCGGATCGGGGCGCCGGCGGCGGGTGTGCCGGCGGACTGGGCGCCGCTGGCGGAGGTCCTGGAGGTCCTCGGTGACGAGGAGTCGGACACGCCGCTCCCGCCGACCTTCGAGGAGCTGGGTGTGGACCGCGGTCTGGTGCGCTACCGGCTGGAGGTGCCGGGGCCGCGGCAGCCGTATCCGCTGGCGGTGTCAGGGCTGCGGGACCGGGCGACGGTGTACGTGGACGGCGTTCTGGCGGGTGTGCTCGACACGGAGGAGGCGGAGCTGCCGGAGCCGGTGGCGGGTCCCGCGGTGGTGGAGCTGTGGGTGGAGTCGCTGGGCCGGGTCAACTACGGGCCGCGGCTGGCGGAGCCGAAGGGTGTGACGGGCGGCATGCGGCACGAGCGCCAGTATCTGCACGGGGTGCGGGCGCGGGGGCTGCGGCTGGACGCGTTCGGGCCGGAGGCGGTGGCGAAGGTGCCGTGCGGGCCGGTGCCGGCCGGTGCCGGGCCGGCCGGTGCCGGGCCGGGGCTCTACCGGGCCGCGGTCGAGGTTCCGGCTCCGGGTGACGCGGCGCTGCGGCTGCCGGGCTGGACCCGGGGCTTCGTGTGGGTGAACGGCTTCTGCCTGGGGCGCTACTGGAACACGGGCCCGCAGGAGTCCTTGTTCGTGCCGGGGCCGGTGCTGCGGGAGGGCGCGAACGAGGTGTGGGTCCTGGAGCTGGAGGGCGGGGCGGGCGGCGCGGTGGAGCTCGCCTGAGCGCGGAGGTGCCCGGGGCCGGCCGGCCCCGGGCACCTCGTACGGCTCGGGTGGGGGGCGGTGTTACAGGGACGCCGCCGCGGACTTGATCGCGGAGGCGAAGGTGGAGACCTCGGTGTAGACGCCGGGGTAGCCGGCGCGGGCGCAGCCCTCGCCCCAGCTCACGATGCCGACCTGGATCCAGGCGCCGTTGTTGTCCTTGCGGAACATCGGGCCGCCGGAGTCGCCCTGGCAGGTGTCGACGCCGCCCTGGTCGAAGCCGGCACAGATCTCCTCGCTCGGGACGAGGGAGCTGCCGTACGCGGCCTGGCAGGCGGCGTCGGAGACGAAGGGGACGGTCGCCTTGCGCAGGTAGCGCTGCTGGCCGCCGCCTTCGGTGGTGGCGCCCCAGCCGGCGACGGTGAAGGTGCCGCTGTTGTAGGCGGTGGTGTCGGCGATCTTCAGGTTCGGCAGGCTGTTGATGGGTGAGGCGAGCTTGATGAGGGCCCAGTCCTTGCCCTGCCCGTTGTAGCCGGGGGCCTGGTAGACCTTGGTGGAGCGGACCTTGATGGCGCTGCTGGACTGGAGGTCGACGACGCCGGCGGTGGCGGTGATGCTGGTGTTGTTGCCGGAGCCGCTGACGCAGTGGGCGGCGGTGAGCACGACCTGAGGTGTGATCAGGGAGCCGCCGCAGCCCATGGAGAGCCTGACCATCCAGGGGAACTCGCCCTGGGCGGCGCGGGTGCCGCCGACGACCGGGGCGGGCGCGGCCGAGGCGGTGGTGGGCTGGAGGCTGACGGCGGCGAGGACGACGGCGCCGGCCGCGGCGAGTTTCTGCAGGGCACGGACGAGTCTGTTCTTCTGCATGTGACTGCCTTCTCTCGTGGGGGGTCGGATCTTGATGGCATGAGCCCGTCAAAACCTGGTCCGGATTATGAACAGCGCGCAACGGGCGTCACAAGGCGGCCTTTTCGGCCAGATGGAGGACACCCGGAGGTATGCCGACGCCCACCCGTACCGGGGACGGCGCCCGTACCCTGGACGGCAGGGGGGTGGTCCGGCGTGCCGTACGTGCCGCACAGCGATGAAGTCTCCCCCGTCGTCCGCGGCTTCCCGCACCTCGACACGGTCCGCGCCTCGATCGCCGCGCTCTACAAGCGCCTCTCCCCGGACGGCGTACGGCGCTACGAGCCCAGCGTCCCGGCCCACGCCGTCGCCGTCGCCGTCGAGGACCCGGCGGCGCAGCCCCACCTCGGCGCCCAGCGCGCCGCCCGCGCCCTCGTCCGCCACCTGCGGCTGCCCGACGCGCGCCTGGTGGTGAGCTTCCGTGCGATGGAGCACGCGGCGAGCGTCGAACTGTCCGCGGGCCCGGAGTACTTCGTCGAGCTCAACGAGCGCTTCGCCCGTCCGGCCCACCGCCGCGACATCGGCGCCGCCCTCGCCCACGAGGTCACCCACGTCTTCCTCCACCGCCTCGGCCTCGCCTTTCCCACCACTGCCGAGAACGAGATCCTCACCGATGTCGTCACCACCTACCTCGGCGCGGGCTGGCTGCTCCTCGACGCCTTCCGGCAGGACGGCGTGTCCAGCCAGAAACTGGGCTATCTGACGCCGGAGGAGTTCGGCTACGTGCTGGCCAAGCGGGCCGAGGTGTTCGCCGAGGACCCGTCACCCTGGTTCACCAGCGCGGTCGCCTACGAGGCGTTCGTACGGGGCCGGGCCGAGGCCGCCCGCGACTGGCGGCGCCCGCCGCTCGCCGGCGCCGGCTGGGCGGCCCGGCGGCGGGCCCGGGCCGGCGGCGACGGCGTGTTCCCGTGCCCGGTGTGCGGGCAGCGGCTGCGGGTCGCGCCGGAGCGGCGGGGCCGGGTCGACGCCCGGTGCGGGGTGTGCCGCACGGTCCTGGAGTGCGCACCGTAACCACCCGGCAAAGGATTTGCGCCGTTCGGGTGCCCCGGGCGAGGGTCGGCGCATGAGCACCAGCACGTTGTTCGAAGCGCTGTGGACCGGGGACGACGACGGGGTGGTCCGGGCCCTGCGCGAGGGAGCGGACGCGGAGAGCAGGGACGACGGCGAGACGGCGCTGTACCGGGCGGCCGTCGGAAACCAGCCGGTCGCCGTGCGCCTGCTGCTGGCCGCCGGCGCGGACCCGGGCCGCGCGAGCGGTGGGGACGACGGGGACCTGCCGCTGTGCGGTGCCGCCTGCGGCGGCCACACCGAGGTCGTAAGGGCGCTGCTCGCGGCCGGCGCGGACCCGGACCAGGAGGAGGCATACGGTTTCACCGCGCTCGCCTGGGCGCTGCGGCTCGGGCACACGAGCACGGCGCGGGCGCTGCTCGAGGCGGGCGCGGACCCGCACCGGCCGGGCCCCGACGGGCTCGCCCCGCTCGTCGCCGCCGCCCGCCGCGGCTCGCCCTCCTGCGTCACGGGCTTGCTCGACCACGGCGCGGGCGGCGACGAGGTGATCCTCGGCCAGGCGCTCGCGGAGGCCCGGCGGTGGATCGGCGTCGACCTGGCGGCGGTGCTGCGGCGCGGGCTCGTCGAGAGCGGCGGCGCCGGGGAGACGTACGAGGCGGTGGTGCGGCGGGTGCCCGAGGACGGCGGCACCACGGTGATCGTCGAACTGCTGCGCGAGGACGGCGCGCCGGGCCGCGGCGACGAACGCCAGACCGGGCACGCCGCCGTCGCCACGCTCCTGGAGGGCGCCCTGGGGCTGCGCGTGCCGCACGAGGAACTCGCCGGGCGGGCGCTGCGCTGCGGCGACCCGGGACAGGACGACTGGACGACGGCCGTCGCCGCGCTCGCCGCCCGCGCCGACGAGACCGTCCTCGCCGCGGCCACCGCCTGGTGCGAGCACCCGGATCCGCTGCGCCGCGCCCTGGGCGCCCAACTCCTGGCCGCCGCCCCCGGCTTCCGCACCGGAGCGGTGCCGGTGCTGCGCCGGCTGGCACGTCGGGAAGCGACGCGCGGCACCGGCGGCGGGCCGGCCGAGCGGGAGGCACGGAGCGGCGCGGACGGAGGCACGGCCGAGCGGGGAGCGACGCGCGGCGCCGGCGGCGGGCCGGCCGAGCGGGAGACGACGAGTGGCGCCGGCGGCGGCCCGGCTGAGCCGGCGGCGTCCGTCGTCGCGGCGCTCGGCGTCTGCGCGGACGGATCCGCCGTGCCCGAACTGCTCGCCTTCGCCGGGCATCCGGACGCCGAGGTACGGCGCCGGGTGGCCGAGGCGCTCGCGGGCCTGGTGCCGGCCGGCCACGGGGAGGCCGTCGGTGTGCTGGTGGCGCTGAGCCGGGACCACGATCCGCGCGTACGCGACTGGGCGACGCTCGCGCTGGGCGAGCTTCCCGACGACACGCCCGTCGTCCGCGAGGCCCTCGCGGCGCGGCTGGCGGACCCGGACCCGGAGACGGCCGCCGAGGCGGCCCGCGGGCTGACGCTCCGCCAGGACCCGCGGGCCGTCGACGCCCTGACCCGCGTCCTGACGTCCGCCGCCCCGGACTCGCCGGCCCGCGAGACCGCCCTCGCCGCCCTGGAGCACCTGGCGGACCCGCGGCTCAGGACCCGCCTGGAATGGACGGCGCCCCGCGGCCGGTAGACGCCTCGACGAGACCGGCGCCCTCCGACAGGAACGCCTGGCAGACCCTGCGGGCCTGGCGAACCCGGCAGTCAGGGCCCCGCCTGGGACGGGTGGCGCCGCGCGGCCGGTAGACGCCTCGACGAGACCGGCGCCCTCAAGGCCCGGCGGAGCCGGCCGTCAGGGCCCGCCCGGGACGGACGGCTCCGCGCGGCCGGGAGACGCCTTGGTGAGGGTGCAGACGCCGTCCTCGCACCGGCGCTCCAGGCGGCCGCGCGAGACGGTCTGGGCCAGGCCGACCATCCAGCAGGTCGGGCAGCCGCGGAAGGCGATCAGGGCCAGCGGGGCCGCGAGGAGGGTGGCCGGGCCCGCGACGGGCACCAGTGCGATCGAGCCGATGATCAGCCCGAAGCCGACGGCTCCGCGCGCCAGGTGGCGCGGGACGGACTTACTGGCGTAGTTCGTGCTCATGGGTCTCCTCCGGATGGTCGGCCGACGCGAGCGCGTGCCGCAGTGCCGCGCGCGCCCGGTGCAGCCGTGACTTCATGGCGGCGTCGCTCAGGCCGAGCGCCTGGGCGACGGTCCGGCCCGGCAGGCCCCGCACGTCGCGCAGGACCAGGACCTGCCGCTGGTCGCGCGGCAGGGCGCCGACCGCGGCCGCGATCCGGCGGGCCTCCAGGCGGTGCAGCACCTCCTCCTCTGCCGAGGGTTCCGTGGCCGTCCGCGCTCCGGCGTCCGCCGGCACCGCCTCCTCGCTCCGCGCGACGAGCAGCCGCACGTGCCGGAGGCACTCGTTGCGCACGATCCGGAACATCCACGAGGCGAGCGCGCCGGTGGCCCGCAAGGTGCCGATCTTCCGGTAGAGGATGATCAGCGCCTCCTGCGCCGCGTCCTCCGCGTCCTGCGGCGAGGCGCACAGCGAGCGGGCGAACCTGCGGACATGCGGCTGCGATTCCATGACCACGGTCGTGAGCGAGGTGAGGTCGCCGTCCTGCGCGGCCCTGATCAGCCGCTCGTCCGGCCATGAGAAGCGTCGTTTCATGCGGTACTCGTATCCGAAAATCCGTCCGTGCGGGAGCGCGGTCAGCCTCGGCTCCGGTAGCGCCGGGTCAGATGCCAGACGCACGCGCCCACGAGCAGGATTCCGATCACGACGAGCCCGGTGACCATCATGGGTGTTCCCTCCCTGTTCCGCCGGCCCCTTCGGCCGGTACACGGACTAGAGGCGGGCGGACCCGAAAAGGATTCACCACCGGCGAGACTCCCCTAACGCGCCTCACCGGCCATCGCGTCGACCGCCGCCCAGGCGAAGGCCATCGCGGGACCGATCGTCGCGCCCGGGCCCGGGTACGTGTCGCCCATGACGGCGGCGGAGCAGTTGCCCGCCGCGTACAGGCCGCGGATCGCCGTGCCGTCCTCGCGCAGCACCCGCGCGTCGGCGTCCGTCACCAGGCCGCCCTTGGTGCCGATGTCGCCCGGGTGGACGGGGACGGCGTGGAAGGGGCCCTTGGTCAGCGGTGCGAGGTTGGGATTGCGCAGCGTGGGATCGCCGTAGTATCGGTCGTAGACGGAGTCGCCGCGGCCGAAGTCCTCGTCGACGCCCCGCTCGGCGAAGCCGTTGAAGCGGGCGACGGCGGCCGGCAGCCGGGGCGCGCCGATGGTGCGGGCGAGTTCCTCGACGGTCGGGGCGGAGTGGACGAAGCCGTGCCAGCGCTTGGGGAAGGGCTGTCCGGGGAAGAGCCCGGCGAAGATGTAGCGGGCCTTGGAGCGGGCGTCGAGGACCAGCCAGGACGGGACGGTCGTCGCGCCGGGCCGGTCGCACGCGTACATCCGATCCACGAAGGCGTGGTAGGGCGCCGCCTCGTTGGCGTAGCGCTCGCCCTCCGCGTTCACGATCATCATGCCGGGGATGCCGCGGTCGGCGACCAGGAAGAACGGTTTCTCGCCCGGCGGGCAGACGGACGGCGCGCCCCACACCTTGTCCAGCAGGTCGGTCGCGGCGCCGAGTTCCTCGCCGAGCCGCAGCGCGTCACCGGTCTGGCCTTCGGCGGCGTGCGTCCAGGCGGTCGAGGTGGGTGCCGGAAGGTGCTTCTCGCGCAGGGCCTGGTCGTGCGAGAAGCCGCCGGAGGCGAGGACGACGCCGCGCCGGGCGCGTACGGTGCGGCCGTCGGCGAGCCGGACGCCCGCGACCCGTCCGTCGTCCTCGGTGAGCAGTCCGGCGAGCGGCGCGGAGAGCCACAGGTCGCCGCCGAGTTCGTGCAGCGAGAGCCGCATGCGGGCGATCAGCGCCTCGCCGAGGGAGACGAGGGCCCGCCCGCGCAGCCGCGCGCCGGCCGCGCGCAGCCCGACCCGTACGGCGGTGCGGCGGCCCGCCCAGGTGCGGCCGGCCATGTTGAGGAAGCGGAAGTCGTACGAGGTCATGGTCAGCCCGTACGTGGGGAGGCCGGCCCGGCGCAGGCCGGCGGCGAGCGGGCCGAGCCGTTTCAGGTCGAAGATCTCGGGCTCGACGGAGCGGCCGTGTGCCATGCCGCCGAGCGCCTCGGGGAAGTAGTCGGAGTAGCCCGGGGTGTAGCGGAAGCGGACCCGGGTGCGTGCGTGGAACTCCCGCACCATGCGCGGCCCGTGGCGCAGATACGCCTCCTTGCGGGCGGCCGGCACGCGGTCGCCGACGGTCGCGTCGAGGTAGGCGCGGGCCTTCTCGGTGGTGTCGGCGAGGCCGGCGGCGTCGAGGTGGAGGTTGCCGGGCACCCAGATCGCCCCGCCGGACAGGGCGGTGGAGCCGCCGTAACGGTCGGTCTTCTCGACGACGAGCACGCTCAGTCCGCGCAGCCGCGCGGTGAGGGCGGCGGCGAAGCCGGCCGCGCCGGAGCCGACGACCACGACGTCGTAGTCGTTCATGGGAACACTCCTGTCGTGTAGTCGCTGCGGTAGGAGAGCAGGGGCCGGCCGTCGGGGCGGGCGTCGAGGGCGAGGACCCGGGCGGTGACGACGAGGTGGTCGCCGGCCTCGTGGACGGTGTGGACGGCGCAGTCGAGCACGGCGAGGGCGCCCTCGACGTGGACGGCGCCGTCCGCGAGCAGGCCCGCCCAGTCGGTCCCGTCGGCCGGGTCCGAGCCGCGGGAGCCGTGGGCGCCGTCGGCCCGGTCGGCCATGTCTGCTCCGCCCGATGCGTCGGACCCGGGGGCCATGCCCGATCCGTGGGCGCCGTCGGCCCGGTCGGCGAGGGTCCGGTGTTCCTCGGCGAGGATCGAGACGCCGAAGCGGCCCGCCCGCTCGGCCACCGGCCAGGCGGCGGAGGTGCGGTCGACGCACAGCAGCACGAGCGGCGGGTCGAGGGACAGCGAGGCGAAGGACCGGACGGCCAGCGCCGCCGCGCGCCCGTCGCCGGGGTCGCGCGCGGCGACGACCGCGACGCCGCTGGCGAAGTGCCCGAGGACGTCGGTCAGCCGTTCCACTGGTGGCCCCACAGGCTGTCGGCGGTGATCTCCTTCGTCGTCCAGGACGCCGGGTCGACGAGCAGGCCGTCCCATCCGTATTCGACCTGGAAGCCGCCGGGCGCCTGGGCGTAGAAGGAGACCATGTGGTCGTTGGAGTGCCGGCCGAGCGTGGAGGCGATCGGGACGCCGGCGGCGTTCATCCGGTCCAGGCAGTAGCCGACGGCGTCGAGCGAGTCGGTCTCGACCATGAAGTGGACGATGCCGGGCGGCAGCGCGCCGGGATAGAGGC
Source organism: Streptomyces sp. NPDC053493 (assembly GCF_044544825.1). Classification (NCBI taxonomy): domain Bacteria; kingdom Bacillati; phylum Actinomycetota; class Actinomycetes; order Kitasatosporales; family Streptomycetaceae; genus Streptomyces; species Streptomyces sp. NPDC053493. The sequence continues at coordinate 117,368 of NZ_JBITXS010000007.1, read as the reverse complement.
CGAGGCTGTGGTGGCGGGCGTTGGGGCTGAGGAAGTTCATCCAGTAGAAGTCGCGGCCGGGCTCGCCGGTGGGCACGGCGGCCGGCGGCAGCTTCATCCGGTCGCGCAGCTGGAAGCCGAGCAGGTGCTCGTAGAAGGCGACGGCGGAGTCCATGTCGGGGGCCGGCAGCACCACATGGCCGAGGCCCAGGTGGTCGCCGGTGACGAAGCGGTTGCCGTACGGGGTGCCGAGCGGGGTGTGGTCCTGGGCCTGGCCCCAGTAGAGCTCCAGCGGGTTGCCGGCCGGGTCGTCGACGTGGATCAGGCCCTGGACGCGGCGTTCGGCGAGGGTGGCGTCGTCGGCGTGCTTGACGGGGAAGCCGTGGGCCTCGAGTTCCTCGGCGGCCTCGGCGAGCGCGCGGGCGTTCGGCAGCTCGAAGCCGGCCGCGAGGAGCCGGTCGGCGTCGGTGGCGACGAAGGAGAAGCGGCGGATCCGGTCGTCGACGCGGACGTGGAGGGTGGTGTCGGTGGAGCCGACGCCCTCGACCATGCCGAGCAGGTCGAGGGTGTAGCGGCGCCAGGCGGCGAGGTCGGTGGTCCCGATGCGGAGGTAGCCGAGTGAGCGGATGTCCATGACGATGTCCTCAGTTCAGGAAGAAGTCGAGGGCGAGGCGGTGGAACGCGTCGGCGGCCTCGGTCTGCGCCCAGTGGCCGCAGTGCGGGAAGACGTGCAGCCGGGCGTCGGGGATGGTGCGCAGCGCGAGCAGGGCGCCGTCGAGCGGATTGGTGCGGTCCTCGCGGCCCCAGGTGAGCAGGGTGGGCCGGGTGATGCGGTGGGCCTCGCGCCACACCTGGCTCTCCTCGGGCCAGCGGGCGAAGGCGGCGCCCATCCGAGCGGCGCCGAGGCGGGCCTCGGGGTCGACGGCCTGGGCGTAGCGCTCCTCGACGAAGGCGTCGGTGACGATCGCCGGGTCGTAGGCCATGGTGAGGAGGAAGTCGCGCATCTGGGCGCGGGTCGGCTCGGGCGAGGCGTTGAAGGCGAAGAGGCGTGAGATGCCCTCGGTGGGGTCGGGCGAGAAGAGGTTGACGGAGACGCCGCCTGGGCCCATGAGGAGCAGCCGGTCGACCTTGTCCGGGTGGTCGATCGCGAGCCGGGCCGCGGTGCCGCCGCCGAGCGAGTTGCCGATGAAATGGGCGGCGGGGATGCCGAGTTCGTCCATGAGGGCGGCGACGGCGGCCGCGCTGTAGGAGAAGTAGTCGCGGTCCGGGGCGGTCTTGTCGGAGCGGCCGAAGCAGGGCTGGTCGACGAGGAGGGTGCGGAAGCGGGCGGCGAAGAAGGGCAGGTTGCCGCCGAAGTTGGACCAGGCGGAGGCGCCGGGGCCGCCGCCGTGCAGCATGATCACGGTTCCGTCCGGGCGGTCGGGTCCGGCCTCGTGGTAGTGGAGCGTGAGGCCGCCGGCCTCGGCGGTCCTGGAGGTGGCGTCGTAGGTGGGCGTGCTCACAGCATCGTGTCCTGGATGTCGAGGCCGAGGGCGGCCTGGCCGAAGAGGACGAGGGCGCGCTCGGGGTCGTTGGCGGCGTGGCCGCGGCCGGTGTGGACGTCGCGCCAGGCCCGCTGGACGGGGTTGTCGCCGGTGCGCATGGCGCCGCCGCCGGCGTTCTCCACGAGCAGGTCGACGGCGGCGACGGCCCGTTCGGTGGCGGCGACCTGGTCGCGGCGGGCCCGGGCGCGCAGCACGGTCGTCAACTCCGCGCCCGCGCGGGCGCGTTCGTAGAGTTCGGCGATGTTACGGGTGAGCTGGAGCCAGGCGGCGTCGATGTCGGAGGCGGCGCGGGCGATCCGCACCTGCGCGAACGGGTCCTCGGCGACCTGCTGTCCGTAACTGACCCGGAAGCGCTCGCGGGTGGCGGCCACGTGGCCTTCCCAGGCGCCTTCGGCGATGCCGACGATCGAGGTGGAGATGGTGGTGGTGAAGACGGCGGCGTACGGGAGGCGGTAGAGCGGCTCGGGATTGACCCGCTGGCCCGGGGTGTCGAGGGCGGTGACGGGTCCGAAGCCGAGGGCGCGGTGTTCGGGCACGAAGACGTCGTCGCAGACGATGTCGTGGGAGCCGGTGCCGCGCAGTCCGACGGTGTCCCAGACGGGGTCGATCGTGTAGGCGGTGCGCGGGACGAGGAAGGTGCGCATGTCGACGGGGCGGCCGTCGGCGTCGGTGACGAGCCCGCCGAGCAGGGCCCAGTCGGCGTGCTCGCAGCCGGAGGAGAAGCGCCAGCGGCCGCTGATCCGGAACCCGCCGTCGGCCGGGGTGACCTTGCCGGTGGGCGCGTACGAGGAGCAGATCCGGGTGTCGGGGTCGGCGCCCCACACCTCGTCCTGGGCCTTGGGGTCGTAGAGGGCGACGTGCCAGGGGTGCACGCCGACGACGGAGGCCACCCAGCCGGTGGAGCCGCAGGCCTTCGCGATCTCCTTGACGGCGGTGTAGAAGACGACGGGATCGGCGGCGAAACCGCCGTGGGCGCGCGGCTGGAGGAGCCGGAAGAAGCCGGTCGCGGCGAGTTCCTCGATCGTCTCGTCGGGCACCCGGCGCGCGGCCTCCGCGGCGGCCGCGCGCTCGCGCAGGGCCGGGGCGAGGGCGCGGACCGCCTCGACGACGGCTGCGGTGGCGTCGCTCATACGTGTCCTCCCTGGGACTCCCGTGGGTTCGGGTGGGCTGGACCGTACGCGGCGCGGACGGTGGGCCGGTACCGGGGGTTCCCGCTGAGCGGGAAGGAGGCCGGGCGGCCGCCGCGAGACCTCCGCTTATACCTATTCGAAATAGTTGGCGCAGGCGTCTTCCGCCGCGCCGCCGGCCCGTGGCAGGGTCGGCGCCAACCACACGGACCCGTCCCACCTGGGGAGGCCTCCATGACCGCTGAGCTCGTCGGTGCTTCGGCGCCGTCCCTCCTGGACAAGGCGGCCCGGGTGCTCGCCGCCTTCGAGGGCGCCGAGCCCCGGCTCTCCCTCACCGAGGTCGTCCACCGCTCCGGCATTCCCCGCTCCTCGGCCCACCGCATCCTCGACCAGCTGGTCCGGCTGCGCTGGCTCGACCGTGAGGGCCGCGACTACCGCATGGGCGTGCGCATGCTGGAACTCGGCGCGCTGGCCGCCCACCACAACCGGCTGCGCCGCGCCGCCCTCCCCCATCTGCACGCCCTGCGCGAGTCCACCGGCCACCTCGTCCATCTGACCGTCCTCGACGGCGCCGACGTCCTCTGCCTGGAACGCATCGGCGGCTCCGAGGACTCCACCGTGCCCTCCCGGGCCGGCGGCCGGCTGCCGGCCCACTCGACCGCCTCCGGCAAGGCCCTGCTCGCCTTCGGCGAGCCGGCCGCGCTCGGCCCGGTGCTGGCCCGCCGGCTGCGCCCGCTGACCCCGCGCACCCTCGTCCACCCGGTCGCGCTGCGCTCCGAACTCGCCGCGGCCGTCGAACGCGGCGCCGCCTTCGACCGCGAGGAGACCTACCGCGGCGTGTCCTGCGTCGCCGTCCCGCTGCGCGGCGCGGGCCGCGCGGTCGCCGCGCTCTCCGTCTCGGGGCGCGGCCTCCACCGCGAACTCGACCGGCTCGCCCCGGCCGTCGCCGCCCACGCCCGGGCGGTGTGGCGGGACCTGTACGGGCCGGGACGGGCCAGGACCCGTGCGCGGGCCGCCGCGGCGAAGGACGAGCGGACGGCGGCGCCGGCCCGGGAACGGGTCTCGGAGCGGGAGATGGAGTCGATGATGGGCTGGCTGCGCTTCAGCGACTGGATGTAGGGCCCGCCGACGGCGTATCCGACGACGGGGTGCGCGGCGATGGGGAGTCCGGCGACGGCGTGCCCGGCGCGGCGCCGGACGGAGCGCCCGACGCGGCCCGGACGGAGCGCCCGCGGCGGCGCCCGAGGTCACCGGGCGCGGGCCGGCCGGCGCGGGCCGCCCGGGGCGGAAGCCCGCGGGGCGGCTCTCCGCCCGGGGCGTTCAGTCGTACGTGGCCTCGACGCGGTCGCCGAGGGGCACGGCCTGGCAGGCGAGGACGTAGCCCTCCGCCAGATCCGTCGCGTCCAGGACCTCGTTGCGGGCCATCTTCGCCTCGCCGGCGGTGATCCGGCAGGCGCAGGCCGCGCAGGCGCCCTCGCGGCAGGAGTACGGGGCGTCGACGCCGGCCGCGAGGAGGGCGTCGAGGAGCGGTGTGGCGGGTCCGCCGGTGACGGTGTGGCAGGCGCCGTCGAGACGGATCTCGGCCGTCCACGCGGGCTCCCGGCCGGGCGGGCCGGACTCCAGCGCCTGCCCCCGCACGGGCGCCGACGCCGGCTCCGGCTCCGGCTCCGGCTCCGCGAAGACGTCCGAGGCCAGCGAGAAGTAGCGCTCGCGGTGGACCGCGCGGCCGCCCGCCACCCGTACCGCCGCCTCCGCCGCGTCCATCAGCGGCCCGGGCCCGCACAGATAGGTGTCCCGGTGGGCGTGCGGCGTCAGGAGCGGGGCCAGGAGCTCGGGCGTGGGCAGGCCCTGGAGGGACTCCAGCCAGTGGGTGACGGTGAACCGGCCGGCGAAGTCCTCGGCGAGTTCGCGCAGTTCGTCGCGGAAGATGACGGCGTCCTGGTCGCGGTTCGCGTAGAGCAGGGCGACCCGGGCCCGGCCGGCCGTGAGCGCGGACTTGGCCACGGACACGACCGGGGTGATGCCGCTGCCGCCGGCGACGAGGAGCAGGTCGCGGTCGAGGTCGGCGGGCCCGAAGGTGCCGGCGGGCGGCAGGACCTCCAGTTCGTCGCCGGCCGCCACCCGCTCGCAGATCCAGCCCGAACCGGCTCCGCCGGGCACGTGCTTCACGGTGATCCGCGGCGGCTCGCCCGTGTGCGGGGAGCTGGCCAGCGAGTAGCAGCGGGCGCCGCCGCCGGGAATCCGGACGGTGAGGAACTGGCCGGGCCGGTAGGCGAGCCCCGCCGGCCCGCCCCGTACGTCGAGGGACACGTCGAAGGACACGTCGAGGACGAGGGAGACGGCGTCGGCGGTCTCCCGCACCACCTCGGCGACCCGCACCTTACGGTGTGCCGGCACCGGTCACCTCCACCTCGCCGTCGATGGTGCGGCGCAGCGCGTCGCACGAGCGGACCCGGGCGGAGGGCACACCGGCCGCCACGCGGGCGGCGATGCGCGGGCAGGCGTCGGCGGCGTCCCGCGTCCACTGGACCGAGGTGTGCTCGGGGCTGAGCTTCTCGCACAGCACCCGGTTGCCGCACTCGGCGCACTCCACGGGCCGCATCAGGACCCGCTGCCCTGCCGGGCGGCGATGTTCCCGGCGACCTCGGCGCGCCAGGCCTCGTTGGCCCGGGTGGTGTCGATCTCGAACTCGAAGCGGTGCGTCATCTCGTCGGTGACGTCGCCCGCGTCCACGTAGAACTGCTGGTACCAGCGCCGCAGCTGGTAGACGGGCCCGTCCTCCTCGCTCAGCAGCGGGTTGTCGATGCGGGTCTTGTTGCGCCAGACCTCGATGTCCTGCTCGAAGCCGACGGCGAGGCCGGAGGTGAAGAGCCGCGCCGCCTCGTCGGCCTGCCGGTCGGTCATGCCGGGGAGCTTGCGCACGGTGGTGCCGTAGAGCAGGACGAAGCTGTTCGCGTCGACCGGGTAGTGGCAGTTGATGAGGACGCTCTCCATCTCCGTGCCGCCGCCGATGTCGGACCAGACGCGGTCGATCATGTAGGACGGGCCGTAGTAGGAGGCGTCGGAGCGGAGCGGGGCGCTGAGGTTGCCGAGGTCCATGTCCTGGCGCGGGGTCGATTCCAGGTACTGGGTGGCGATGTGCCCGTCGAAGACGTTCTTGAAGGAGGTGGGGAAGGCGTAGTGCACGTAGTAGAAGTGCGCCATGTCCACGATGTTGTCGACGATCTCGCGGCAGTGGGAGCCGTCGACGCGGGCGGACTTCCACGACCAGTCGGACCATTCCCCGCTGTCCAGGCCCTCGATCTCCGGGATGGTGACGCCGGGCGGCGGCGGGTTGCCCTCCGGGTCGTGCCAGACGAAGAGCTGGCGGTTGCGCTCCAGGGTGAGCCAGGCGCGGGTGCGGGCCCGGGGCGGGACGCGGCGGGCGTACGGAATGCCGGCGCAGCGGCCGTCGCCGGACCAGCGCCAGTCGTGGAAGGGGCAGGCGACGGCGTCGCCCTTGACGGTGCCGTGGGCGAGATTGCCGCCCATGTGCGGGCAGTAGGCGTTGAGGACGTGCAGCCGGCCGTCGTCCTCGCCCTGGAAGACGACGAGTTTGGTGCCGAAGGCGGAGATCTCGTGCGGGCGGCCGTCGCGGAACTCGTCGGCGAGGCCGAGGCAGTGCCAGCCGCGGGCGAAGCGGGTGGGAAGGGCGGCGGCCTCGATGACGCGGGGCCCGTGGTCGGCGTCGGGGGCCGCGGCGGGAGCGGCGCCGGACGCCGCACTCGACGTCGTGCCGGACGCCACGGCGGACGCGGTGGCGTCCGCAGGACCGGACGGGGTGGCGGTCGGGCGGGTGGTGGTCATGACGCCTCCTGGGAGAGTTCCACGGCGATGTCGATGAGCTGGTCCTCCTGGCCGCCGACCAGGCGCCGGCGGCCGGCGCGCAGCAGGATCTCGGCGCCGGACACGCCGTACCGCCCGGCCTGCCGGTAGGCGTGCTTGAGGAAGCTGGAGTAGACGCCGGCGTGCCCCATGAGCAGGGCGAGCCGGTCGAGGCGGCACTCCTCGTCCATGACCGGCCGGACGACGTCCTCGGCCGCGTCGATGATCTTCAGGACGTCGATGCCGGTGCGGATGCCCATCTTGTGGCAGACGGCGACCAGGGCCTCCACGGGGGTGTTCCCGGCGCCCGCGCCGAGCCGTCGCGTCGAGCCGTCGATCTGGCGGGCGCCGGCCTTGACGGCCGCGATCGAGTTTCCGGTGCCGAGGGCGAGGTTCTCGTGGCCGTGGAAGCCGACCTGGGCGTCGTCGCCGAGTTCGGCGACGAGGGCGGCGACCCGGTCGGCGGTCTCGTCCATGACGAGGGCGCCCGCGGAGTCGACGACGTACACGCACTGGCAGCCGGCGTCGGCCATGATCCGGCCCTGGCGTGCCAGGTTCTCGGGCGTGGTGGAGTGGGCCATCATCAGGAAGCCGACGGTCTCCAGGCCCATCTCGCGGGCGAGTCCGAAGTGCTGGACGGAGATGTCGGCCTCGGTGCAGTGGGTGGCGATGCGGCAGACGGTCGCGCCGCCCGCGTGCGCGGCCCGGATGTCGTCCTTGACGCCGAGGCCGGGCAGCATGAGGAAGGCGATCTTCGCCCGCTCGGCCGTCTCGACCGCGGCCTTGATCAGCTCCTGTTCGGGCGTCCGCGAGAAGCCGTAGGTGAAGGAGGAGCCGCCGAGACCGTCGCCGTGGGCGACCTCGATCACCGGCACGCCGGCGCCGTCGAGGGCGGCGACGACGGCCCGTACCTCCTCGGTCGTGAACTGGTGGCGCCTGGCGTGGGAGCCGTCGCGCAGGGACGAGTCGGTGATGCGGATGTCGTACGTCACTGGGCACGCTCCCTGGCGAACTCCTCGCCGGTCCTGAGGGCGGCGGCGGTCATGATGTCGAGGTTTCCGGCGTAGGGCGGGAGGTGGTCGCCGGCGCCCTCGACCTCCAGGAAGACCGCGACGCGGGCCATGCCGCCGTTGACGTCGGACGGGTCGTCGAACTGCGGCTCGGCGCGCAGCCGGTAGCCGGGCACGTAGGCGCGGACCTCCTCCGCCATCCGCTTCACGGAGGCGGCGACGGCCTCGCGGTCGGCGTCCTCGGGGATCGCGCAGAACACGGTGTCGCGCATGATGACGGGCGGGTCGGCCGGGTTGAGGATGATGATCGCCTTGCCGCGGGCGGCGCCGCCGATGGTCTCGATGCCGCGGGCGGTGGTGCGGGTGAACTCGTCGATGTTGGCGCGGGTCCCGGGCCCGGCGGACAGGGAGGCGACGGAGGCGACGATCTCGGCGTACGGGACGGGTGTGACGCGGGAGACGGCGTGCACCATCGGGATGGTGGCCTGGCCGCCGCAGGTGATGAGGTTGACGTTGGGCGCGTCGCGGTGCTCGGTCAGGTTGACCGGCGGGACGACGGCGGGGCCGACGGCGGCGGGCGTGAGGTCGATCGCGCGGATGCCGAAGTCGGCGTAGCGGGGCGCGTGGGCGCGGTGGACGTACGCGGAGGTGGCCTCGAAGACGAGGTCGGGCAGCTCGCGGCCGGCGAGCAGCGCGTCGACGCCGTGGTGGCTCGCCTCGACGCCGAGGCGGCGGGCCCGGGCGAGCCCCTCGCTGTCCGGGTCGACGCCGATCATCCAGCGGGGCTCGATGTGCGGGGAGCGGAGGAGCTTGTGGAGCAGGTCGGTGCCGATGTTGCCGGAGCCGACGATGGCGGCGGTGAGCGTGGGCATCGTTACCTCGGGGTCAGCGGAATGTGAGCGATACGGAGCCGAGGCCGTCGAACTCGGCGGTGTACGTGCGGCCGGGCGCCACGTCCACGGCGCGGGTGCAGGAGCCCGGCAGGATCAGATGGCCGCGGCGCAGCCGTACGCCGAACCGGTCGACGGTCCTGGCCAGCCAGGCCACGGCGGCGGCCGGGTCGCCGAGCACCGCGTCGCCGCGGCCCTCGGCGACGACGGCGCCGTCCTCACGCAGGCGGGCGTCGATCGCGGTCAGGTCGAGGCCGCGGGGATCGGCGCCGGGCCCGGTGGCGAAGCCGGCGGAGGAGGCGTTGTCGGCGATGGTGTCGGCGATGCCGATGCGCCAGTCGGCGATCCGGCTGTCGATCAACTCGACGGCGGGGACGACGTGGTCGGTGGCCGCGAGCACGTCGGCGGTGGTGCAACCGGCGCCGGGCAGGTCGGCGCCGAGGACGAAGCCGATCTCGACCTCGATCCGGGGCGCGCAGTAGGCGGTGGTGTCGACGGGCGTCGCCGGGTCCAGGCGCATGTCGTCGAGCAGGTGGCCGTAGTCGGGCTCGGCCACGCCCATCATGCGCTGCATCACGGGCGACGACAGGCCGACCTTGTGGCCGACGACGGTGGCGCCGGCGGCGAGGCGGGCGTGGACGTTGACGAGCTGGACGCGGTACGCGTCGGCGGCGTCGATCCCGGGGAAGGCGGCGCCCAACGGCTCGACGGGCAGCCGCTCCCGCTCGGCCCGCGCGAGCCGGGCGGCGACGGTGCGCAGGTCCTCATCTGTGAGCATGCGCCGAGGCTAGGCGCGCCCGCGGGCCCGGCCGGAGCCCGTTTTCCCACTGTCCGGGAACCTCAACTGTCCGGGAACCTCGTGACCGCCCGGGTCGCCGGCGCGCCGGGCCGCCGGCGGCTCCGACCCTGATCCGCGGGACGCCCGCGTGCGTACGCCGGACGCCCGCGTGCCCGCGTGCCCGCGCCGGATGCCCCCGTGCGCGCCGGGCGTCGCGGGCCCGGCGGGACTTTCCGAACCGGCGGGCGTCGCGGGCCCGGCGGGACTTCACGGACCGGCGGGCGTCGCGGGCCCGGCGGGACTTCACGGACCAGGCCCGGCGCGACCTTCCGAACCCGGGCCTGGGTCGTGTTCGGGACCGGGCCTACGCCCCGTAGACCGGCTGGGGCGGTTGCGCCTCGGCGAGGAGCTTCAGGGCCGTCTCGCCCGCCTCGGCCGGTGTCCGGCGGGTGCCCTTGTCGGCGGTGGGGCCGGGGCGCCAGCCCTCCATGACGGTGAGCCGGCCGCCCTCCGCCTCGAAGACGCGGCCGGTGACGCCGGCCGAGGCGGCGGAGCCGAGCCAGACGACCAGCGGTGAGACGTCCTCGGGCAGCGCGGCGAGGCCCGCGAAGGTCTGCTCGGTCATGCGGGTCCTGGCGGCCGGGGCGATGGCGTTGACCTGCACGCCGTAGCGGCCCATCTCGGCCGCGGCGACCAGGGTGAGGCCGACGATCGCGGCCTTGGCGGCGGCGTAGTTGCCCTGTCCGACGCTGCCCAGCAGTCCGGCGCCCGAGGTGGTGTTGACGACCCGCGCGGCCACCGGCCGGCCCGCCTTGGCCTCGGCGCGCCAGTGCGCGGCGGCGTGCCGGAGCGGCAGGAAGTGGCCTTTCACGTGGACGCGCATCACGGCGTCGAAGTCGTCCTCGCCGAGGTTGACGAGCATCCGGTCGCGCAGGAAGCCGGCGTTGTTGACGAGGGTGTCGAGCCGCCCGTAGGTGTCGAGTGCGGTGCGGATCAGGGAGGCGGCGCCGTCCTCGGTGGCGATGTCGCCGCCGTGGGCGACGGCCTCGCCGCCGGCCGCGCGGATCTCCTCGACGACCCGGGCCGCCGGGCTGTCGGCGTCCTGGCTGCCGTCGAGGCCCACGCCGAGGTCGTTGACGACGACCTTGGCGCCCTCGGCGGCGAAGGCCAGCGCGTGCGCGCGGCCGAGGCCGCGGCCGGCGCCGGTCACGACGGCCACTCGTTCGTCACACAGACCCATGGGTTTCCTCCTTGTTGACGGTTGCGGCATCGAGGAAGGCGGGGCGTTCCCCGCCTCCGTGCACCAGCAGCGAGGCCCCGGAGACGTAGGCCGCGCGCGCCGAGGCGAGGAAGACCGCGGCCTCGCCGATGTCGGCGGGCTCGGCGAGCCGGCCGAGCGGCACGGTGCGGCCGACGGCGGCGATGCCGTCGGCGTCGCCGTAGTGCAGGTGGGAGAGTTCGGTCCTGACCATGCCGAGGACGAGGGTGTTGACGCGGACCTCGGGCGCCCATTCGACGGCCATGGAGCGGGCCAGGTTCTCCAGGCCGGCCTTGGCGGCGCCGTAGGCGGCGGTGCCGGGCGAGGGCCGGGTGCCGCTGACGCTGCCGATCATGACGATCGAGCCGCGGGCGGCGCGCAGGTGTGCGTACGCGGCGAGGGAGGCGGTCAGCGGGGCGGTGAGGTTCAGTTCGACGACCCGCGCGTGCTGGGCGGCGGCGCCTTCGCCGAGGAGCCGGTAGGGCGTGCCGCCGGCGTTGTTGACGAGGGTGTCGAGCCGCCCGTACCGCTCGGCGACCCGGGTGAAGAAGTCCGCCACCTCCTCGGTCCGTCGCAGGTCGAGCGCCTCGAACACGGCCTCGCGGCCGGCCTCGGCGACCGGTCGGTCCGGAGGTCTGCGGGCGCAGACGACGACCTCGGATCCGGCCCGCAGGAAGGCGCGCGCGATGCCCGCGCCGACTCCGCGGGTTCCGCCGGTGACGACGGTGACCCTCCCGTCCAGCTCCATGGGCTGCTACCTTCCTCCCAGCGTCACCTAACAAACGTTTGGTGGAAAGGTAGCTGATCCGCTCATGGGTGTCTCCACCGCACGCCCCGACAAGGGCGTCGCCCTCGTCACCGTCGACTTCCCGCCCGTCAACGCCCTTCCCGTACGCGGCTGGTACGAGCTGGCCGACGCCGTCCGCGCCGCCGGGCGCGACCCGGAGATCCGCTGCGTCGTGCTCGCCGCCGAGGGCCGCGGCTTCAACGCCGGCGTCGACATCAAGGAGCTCCAGCGCGACCCGGGCCACGGCGCGCTCCTCGCCGTCAACCACGGCTGCGCGGAGGCCTTCGCCGCCGTCCACGACTGCGAGGTGCCGGTCGTCGCCGCCGTCGGCGGCTTCTGCCTGGGCGGCGGGATCGGGCTGGTCGGCAACGCGGACGCGATCGTCGCCGCCGAGGACGCCGTCTTCGGCCTGCCCGAGCTCGACCGGGGCGCGCTCGGCGCCGCGACCCACCTCGCCCGACTGGTCCCCGCCCACCTGATGCGCGCGCTCTACTACACCTCGCGCACCGCCACCGCCCACGAACTGCACGCGCACGGCTCGGTCTGGAAGGTGGTCCCGCGCGACGGACTGCGCGCGGCCGCGCTGGAGCTGGCGGGCGAGATCGCGGCCAAGGACGGCACCCTCATCCGGCTCGCCAAGGCGGCCATCAACGGCATCGACCCGGTCGACGTGCGCCGCAGCTACCGCTTCGAGCAGGGCTTCACCTTCGAGGCCGCTCTCAGCGGCGTCGCCGACCGGGTCCGCGCCTCCTTCGGAAGGGACGGCGACGAGCGGTGACCGACAAGACCATGAGCGTGGACGACGTGGTGGGGCGGCTGCGCTCCGGCATGACGGTCGGGATCGGCGGCTGGGGCTCACGGCGCAAGCCGATGGCCCTGGTCAGAGCGCTGCTCCGGTCCGAGATCAGTGATCTCACGGTGATCTCGTACGGCGGCCCCGACGTCGGCCTGCTCGCCGCCGCCGGCCGCATCCGCCGCCTCGTCGCACCCTTCGCGACCCTCGACTCCATCCCGCTCGAACCCCACTTCCGGGCCGCCCGCGAGCGCGGCGCCTTCGCGCTCACCGAGCTGGACGAGGCCATGTTCATGTGGGGCCTGCACGCCGCCGCCAACCGGCTGCCGTTCCTTCCCGTACGGGCCGGCCTCGGCTCCGACGTGATGCGGGTCAACCCGCAGCTGCGCACCGTCACCTCCCCGTACGAGGACGGCGAGGAGTTCGTCGCCGTGCCCGCGCTGCGCATGGACGCGGCCCTCGTCCACCTCAACCGCGCCGACCGGCTCGGCAACGGCCAGTACCTCGGGCCCGACCCGTACTTCGACGACCTGTTCTGCGAGGCCGCCGACACCGCGTACGTCTCCTGCGAGCAGATCGTCGAGTCCTTCGGCGCCGACGTCGTGCCGCAGACCCTGCTGGTCTCCCGGCACAGCGTCACCGGCGTCGTCGAGACGCCGAACGGCGCCCACTTCACGTCCTGCGTGCCGGACCACGACCGTGACGAGCCCTTCCAGAAGCTGTACGCGACCACGCCCTGGCCCGAGTTCGCCGCCCGCTTCCTGACCGGCAAGAGCGAGGACGACTACCAGGCGGCCGTCCGCGCCTGGCACGCGGAGCGGGCCGAGACCGAGGAGGCGCGGAAGTGACCACCCGAGCCGAGTACTGCGTGATCGCCTGCGCCGAGGCCTGGCGCGACAACGGCGAGGTCCTCGCCAGCCCCATGGGCCTCGTCCCGTCCTTCGGCGCCCGCCTCGCCAAGCGCACCTTCTCGCCCGACCTCCTGCTCACCGACGGCGAGGCCCTGCTCGTCGGCCTCGACGGCGAGCCCGAGGGCTGGCTGCCGTACCGACGGCACCTCACGATGGTCACCGGCGGGCGGCGGCACGTGATGATGGGCGCCAGCCAGATCGACCGGTACGGCAACCAGAACATCTCCTGCATCGGCGACTGGGAACGCCCGGCGCGCCAGCTCCTCGGCGTCCGCGGCGCACCCGTCAACACCCTCAACAACCCGGTCAGTTACTGGATCCCGCGCCACTCCACCCGGGTCTTCGTCGAGCGCGTCGACATGGTGAGCGGCGTCGGCCACGACCGCGCGGTCGGGCCCTACCACCGTCTTCCCCGGGTGGTGAGCGACCTCGGCGTCTTCGACTTCGAGACGCCCGACCGCACCATGCGGCTCGCCTCCGTGCACCCGGGCGTCACCGTCGACGAGGTCCGGGCCGCCACCGGCTTCACGCTGGTGACCGGCGACGACGTGCCCTTCACCCGGGAGCCGACCGCCGAGGAACTGCGGCTGATCCGCGAGGTGATCGACCCGAAGGGCCTGCGCGAGCGGGAGGTCCCGGCCCGATGAGGACGGCGTTCACCGAGCTCGTCGGCGTCGAGCATCCACTCGTACAGACCGGCATGGGGTGGGTCGCCGGGCCCCGGCTCGTCTCCGCCACCGCGAACGCCGGCGCGCTGGGCGTCCTCGCCTCCGCCACCATGACCCTGGACGAACTGCGCTCCGCCGTCCGCGAGGTGAAGTCCCGCACCGGCCGGCCCTTCGGCGTGAACCTGCGGGCGGACGCGGGCGACGCCCGCGAACGGGTCAGGATCATCGTCGAGGAGGGCGTGCGGGTCGCCTCCTTCGCGCTCGCGCCGTCCCGTGAGCTGATCGCCGAACTGAAGGACGCGGGCGTCGTCGTCATCCCGTCCGTCGGCGCCCGCCGGCACGCCGAGAAGGTCGCCGCCTGGGGCGCGGACGCGGTCGTCGTCCAGGGCGGCGAGGGCGGCGGCCACACCGGCGAGGTCGCCACGACCGTGCTGCTGCCGCAGGTCGTCGACGCCGTCGGCATCCCGGTCGTCGCGGCCGGCGGCTTCCACGACGGGCGCGGCCTGGTCGCCGCGCTCGCCTACGGCGCCGCCGGCGTCGCGATGGGCACCCGCTTCCTGCTCACCTCCGACTCCACCGTCCCCGACGCCGTCAAGGCGAAGTACCTGGCGGCGACGGTCAAGGACGTCACCGTGACGACCGCCGTCGACGGGCTGCCGCACCGGATGCTGCGCACCGAGATGGTCGCCGCGCTCGAACGGGCCGGCCGGGTGCGGGCGCTGGCCCAGGCGGTGCGGCGCGCCGCCCGCTTCCGCCGGCTCAGCGGCCTGTCCTGGCCGGCGATGGTGCGGGACGGCCTGGCGATGCGCCACGGCAAGGACCTGTCCTGGAGCCAGGTCCTGCTCGCCGCGAACACCCCGATGCTCCTCAAGGCTTCCATGGTCGAGGGCCGCACCGACCTCGGCGTCATGGCCTCCGGACAGGTCGCGGGGGTGATCGAGGACCTGCCCAGCTGCGAGGAACTCGTCACCCGGATCATGTCCGAGGCCGCGCACGTGCTCCGTACCCTTCCATCCTCGTAAGGGAGTCAGCCATGTCTCTGCCGAGACGCGCACTGCTGAGCACCGTCGGCGCCACCGCTCTTCTCGCGGTCGCCGCTCCACCCGTCCTCGCCCGGCCACGGACCCGGACGGCGACCGCCGTCCGGCAGATCCCGCTGCAGGGCGCGGTCAACGTCCGCGACCTGGGCGGCTACCTCACCTACGACGGCGGCCGGGTCCGCGGCGGTCTGGTCTACCGGGGCGACCACCTGGGCAAGCTGACCGCCGCCGACGTGACGACGCTCGGCGGGCTCGGACTCGCGCGGGTGATCGACTTCCGGATCCCGCTGGAGGTCCAGTCCGACGGCGCGGACCGGCTGCCGGCCGGCGTCGTCCCGGTCTCCCGCCCGGTCACCGACAACGGCCTGTACGCGCAGCTCCTCGCGGCGATCGGCTCGCGCGACCCGGTCCGGCAGGAACAGATGCTCGGCGGCGGGCGGGCCGCGGCCTTCATGACCGAGGTCTACCGCACCTTCGTCACCAGCGCCGCCAACCGGGAGCGGTTCGGCACGACCCTGCGCGAGCTCGCCGCGCCGGACGCGGGCCGGGTGCTCTGCCACTGCACCTCGGGCAAGGACCGCACGGGCTGGGCGAGCTGGCTGCTCCTGACGCTCGTCGGCGTGCCGGAGCGCTCGGCGACCGAGGACTACCTGGCCTCCAACACCTTCCGCGCCGCCTACGACGCCCGGGTGCGCGAGGGCCTGAAGCAGGGCGGTCTGATGCAGAACCCGGACCTGATCATCCCGCTCCAGGAGGTCCGGCAGGAGTATCTGGACGCGGCCCTGGCCGAGGTCCGCACCGGCTACGGCAGCCTCTACCGCTATGTGACGGAGGGCCTGGGCCTGGACCTGCGGACGCTGGCCGGGCTGCGGGACCGCCTGGTCGGCTGACCGGCGCGTACGAGGAGGGGCGCGGCCCGCGCGGGCCGCGCCCCTTCTCGTACGAAGCTCCTGCGGCCGTGACAGCCGCTACAGCCGCTACAGCCGCTCGATGATCGTCACGTTCGCCTGACCTCCGCCCTCGCACATGGTCTGCAGCCCGTAGCGGCCGCCCGTGCGTTCCAGTTCGTGCAGGAGGGTCGTCATCAGCTTGACGCCGGTGGCGCCCAGCGGGTGGCCGAGGGCGATGGCGCCGCCGTTGACGTTGACCCGCCCGGGGTCGGCGCCGGTCTCCTTGAGCCAGGCGAGGACGACCGGCGCGAAGGCCTCGTTGATCTCGACGAGGTCGATGTCGTCGATGGTCAGGCCGGTCTTCTTCAGGGCGTGGGCGGTCGCGGGGATCGGCGCGGACAGCATCCGGATCGGGTCCTCGCCGCGCACCGACAGGTGGTGGACGCGGGCCCGCGGCGTGAGTCCGTGCTCGCGCACGGCCCGTTCGCTCGCGATCAGCAGGGCCGCGGCGCCGTCGGAGACCTGCGAGGAGCAGGCGGCGGTGATGGTGCCGCCCTCGACGACGGGCTGGAGGCCGGCCATCTTCTCCAGGCTGGTGTCGCGGCGCGGGCCCTCGTCGACGGTGACGTCGCCGTAGGGCACGGTCTCGCGCGCGAAGCGGCCCTCGTCGATGGCGCGGATCGCCCGCCGGTGCGAGCGGAGGGCGAACTCCTCCTGGTCGCGGCGGGTGATGCCCCACTTGGCGGCGATGAGTTCGGCGCCGTGGAACTGGTTGACCGGCACGTTCCCGTACCGGGCGCGCCAGCCCTCGGAGCCGGCGTACGGGCCCTCGGTGAGGCCCAGCGGTTCGGCGGCCTGCCGGGAGGCGAAGGCGATCGGGATCATGGTCATGTTCTGGGTGCCGCCGGCGACGACCAGGTCCTGGGTGCCGGAGAGCACGCCCTGGGCGGCGAAGTGGACGGCCTGCTGGGAGGAACCGCACTGGCGGTCGACGGTGACGCCGGGGACCTCCTCGGGCAGCCCGGCGGCGAGCCAGCAGGTGCGGGCGATGTCGCCGGCCTGCGGGCCGACGGTGTCGAGGCAGCCGAAGACGACGTCCTCGACGGCGGCCGGGTCGACGCCGGTGCGGGCCATGAGCGCCTTCAGGACGTGGGCGCCGAGGTCCGCCGGGTGGACGGCGCCGAGCCCGCCCTTGCGGCGGCCCACCGGGGTGCGGACCGCGTCGACGATGTAGGCCTCGGCCATGGCTGTTCCTCCTGGTGTGGTCAGTCTGTTCGTACGGCGATCCCGTCGAGCACCATCGACAGGTACTGGCGGGCGATCTCCTCCGGGCTGTGCTGTCCGCCCGGGCGGTACCAGCTCGCGGCGACCCAGACGGTGTCGCGGACGAAGCGGTAGGTGAGGCGGATGTCGAGGTCGGCGCGGAAGGCGCCGGAGCCGACGCCGCGCTCGAGGGTGCCGAGCCAGGCCTTCTCGAACTTGACCTGTGAGTCGGCGAGGTAGTGGAAGCGGGGCTGGTCGGCGAGGTGGCGGGCTTCCTTCTGGTAGATGGCGACGGCGGCGCGGTGCCGGTCGATCTCCCGGAAGGACTCGGTGACGAGGGCCTCGATGGTCTCGCGCGGTCCGAGTCCGGCGGCGAGCACGGTGTCGTAGCCGTCCCACAGCTCGTCGAGGAAGGTGGAGAGGATCTCGTCGAGCATCGATTCCTTGGAATCGAAGTGGTAGTAGAGGCTGCCGGCGAGCATGCCCGCCTCGTCCGCGATCTTGCGGACGGTGGTGGCGTTGTAGCCCTGGGCGGCGAACACCTCGGCGGCGGTGTCGAGCAGCTCGCGGCGCCGTTCGGGCGAGGCGGTCACCTGGGTCTTCTTCTTGGTCGTTGGCACGCTTCCATTCTGGTCCTACGCGTGCTGGCTGCTGACGGAGACCGTCTCGCCGGTCATGTAGGAGGAGTAGCCGCTGGCCAGGAAGACGATGACGTTGGCGACCTCCCAGGGCTCGGCGTACCGGCCGAAGGCCTCGCGGGCGGTCAGCTCGTCCAGGAGCTCGGCGGAGGTGACCTTGACGAGGTGGGGATGCATGGCGAGGGAGGGCGCGACGGCGTTGACGCGGACGCCGTCGGCGGCGCCCTCGGTCGCGGCGCAGCGGGTGAGGGCCATGACGCCGGCCTTGGCGGCGGCGTAGTGGGCCTGGCCGGCCTGGGCACGCCAGCCGACGACGGAGGCGTTGTTGACGATCACGCCGCCGCGGCCGGTGTCGCGGAAGTGGCGCAGCGCGGCGCGGGTGCAGCGCATGGTGCCGGTGAGGGTGACGTCGATGACGCGGTGCCACTGCTCGTCGGTCATGTCGGCGAGGGCTGCGGTGCCGCCGAGGCCGGCGTTGTTGACGACCACGTCGAGCCCGCCGTGGAGGTGAGCGGCCACCTTGTACAGGGCCTGGACCTGGCTCTCGTCGGTGACGTCGCAGAGCTGGGCGGCGACGTTGCCGGCGCCGAACTCGGCGGCGAGGGCGGCCTCGGTCTCCTTCAGGCGGCGGGCGTGGGTGTCGCTGACGAGGACGCGGGCGCCTTCCTCCAGGAGGCGGCGGGCGGTGGCGCCGCCGATGCCGGCGCCGGCGGCGGCGGTGACGACGGCGGTGCGGCCGGCGAGCAGCCCGTGTCCGGGGACGTACGGCGGCGGTGTGCGGGTGGTCATGCGCGCGGCTCCTTCGGGAGGCCGAGCACCCGCTCGGCGATGATGTTCCGCTGGATCTCGCTGGATCCGGCGTAGATGGTGTCGGCGCGGGAGAAGAGGAACAGCCGCTGCCAGTCGTCGAGTTCGTAGGGCGGCGCGGCGGCGAGGGTGGCGGCGGCGCCGCGCACGTCCATGGCGAGTTCGCCGAGGTCGCGGTGCCAGTGGGACCAGTAGAGCTTGGCCGTGGAGGGGTCGGTGCCGCGCAGGGCGTGGGCGCGCATGGTGCGCAGGCCGATCCAGGCGCGGACGAGCCGGTCGCGGATCAGCGGGTCGGCGGCGGCGCCGTTGGCGCGGGCGAGGGCGACGAGGGCTTCGAGTTCGCGGCGGAAGCCGACCTGCTGGCCGAGGGTGGAGACGCCGCGTTCGTAGCCGAGGGTGGCCATGGCGATGCGCCAGCCGTCGCCGGGTGCGCCGACGACGTGGGTGGCGGGTGTGCGGGCGCCGTCGAAGAAGACCTCGTTGAACTCGCTGGTGCCGGTGAGCTGGGTGATGGGCCGGATGTCGACGCCGGGCTGGTCGAGCGGGACGAGGAGGTAGGAGAGGCCGGCGTGCGGCCGGGCGCCGGGCGCGCGGGGCTCGGTGCGGGCCAGCACGAAGCACCACTGGGACTCGTGGGCGAGGGAGGTCCAGATCTTCTGGCCGTGCACGACCCACTCGTCGCCGTCGCGGACGGCGCGGGTGCGGACGGCGGCGAGGTCGGATCCGGCGTCGGGTTCGCTGTAGCCCTGGCACCACAGTTCCCGGACCTCGCGGATGGCGGGCAGGAAGCGGTCCTTCTGCTCCTTGGTGCCGTGGTCGACAAGGGTGGGGCCGAGGAGCTGTTCGCCGATGTGGTTGACGCGGGCGGGCGCGTCGGCGAGGGCGTACTCCTCGTGGAAGGCGATCTGCTCCTCGACGCTCGCGCCGCGCCCGCCGTACTCCTTCGGCCAGCCGACGCAGGTCCAGCCGTGGGCGGCCATGTGCCGTTCCCAGGCGAGCCGTTCGGCGAACGCCTCGTGTTCCCGGCCGGGTCCGCCCAGGCCCTTGAGGGCGGCGAACTCTCCGTCGAGGCGGGTCTTCAGCCAGTCGCGTATCTCGGTGCGGAACTCCTCGACGCTGCTCATGGCGCTGCTCATGGGCCGTACGTTAACCTACCAAACACTTGTTAGGGAAGGATGAGACTGTGTCCGACGACCCCGTCCTCTACGAGCGGCGCGGCCCGGTCGCGTACGTGACGATGAACCGGCCCCGCTACCGCAACGCCCAGAACTCGGCCCTCACCTACGCCCTCGACGCCGCCTTCTACCGGGCCGCGGAGGACCCGGAGGTGAAGGTCGTGGTGCTCGCCGGGGCGGGCGACCACTTCTCCGCCGGGCACGACATCGGCACGCCCGGACGCGACGCCCACCTGCCCTTCGAGCGGCGCGCCGGACTGTGGTGGGACCACTCGCGGCGGCACGGCGCCGAGTCCCGCTTCGCCCGCGAGTCCGAGGTCTACCTCGGCATGTGCCGGCGCTGGCGCGAACTGCCGAAGCCGGTCGTCGCCTCCGTCCAGGGCGCCTGCGTGGCGGGCGGGCTGATGCTCGCCTGGATCTGCGACCTGATCGTGGCGAGCGACGACGCCTTCTTCGCCGACCCGGTGGTACGGATGGGGATCCCGGGCGTCGAGTACTTCGCGCACCCGTGGGCGATGCCGCCGCGGATCGCCAAGGAGTTCCTCTTCACCGGCGACCGGATGACGGCCCGCCGGGCCTACGAGCTCGGCATGGTCAACCGGGTCGTGCCACGGCACGAACTGGGCGCGCGGACCGGGCAGCTGGCGCTGCGCATCGCCGAGATGCCGCAGTTCGGCCTGGCGCTCGCCAAGCGGGCCGTGAACCAGGCCGAGGACCTCCAGGGCCTGCACTCCGGACTCGACTCGGTCTTCGGCCTGCACCACCTGGCCCACGCGCACAACGCGGAGACGGCGGCCGACTCGCTCGGCGGCATGGACGTCGCCTCGATGAAGCGGGCGGTGCGCTGATGGACCTGACCCGCTCCGCCGCCGAGGAGGAGTTCCGCGCCGAGGCCCGCGCATGGCTGCGCGCCCACGTTCCCGCCGAGCCGCTGCCGTCGCTGGAGACCGAGGAGGGCTTCGCCGCCCACCGCGCCTGGGAGGCCGAACTCGCCGCCGGCCGCTGGTCGGCGGTCTCCTGGCCCGAGCGGTACGGAGGCCGGGACGCCGACATCTTCCGCTGGCTGGCCTTCGAGGAGGAGTACTGGGCGGCGGGCGCGCCCGGCCGGGTCTCCCAGAACGGCATCAGCCTCCTCGCGCCCACCCTCTTCGCCCACGCCACCGAGGAGCAGCGGGCCCGGGTGCTGCCGCCGATGGCGACCGGCGAGACGATCTGGGCGCAGGCCTGGTCCGAGCCGGAGGCCGGCTCCGACCTCGCCTCGCTCACCTCCCGCGCGGTGCGCACCGAGGGCGGCTGGCTGCTGTCCGGGCAGAAGACCTGGTCCTCGCGGGCCGCCTTCGCCGACCGGGCCTTCGGGATCTTCCGCACCGACCCGGGCCCGGCGGCGCAGGGCCGGCCGCACCGGGGCCTGACCTATCTGATGTTCGACCTGCGCGCGCCGGGCGTGACCGTGCGGCCCGTCGGGCGGCTCGACGGCAAGCCGGCCTTCGCCGAACTGTTCCTTGACGAGGTGTTCGTGCCGGACGCGGACGTCATCGGCGAGCCGGGACAGGGCTGGCGGATCGCCATGTCCACCACCGGCAACGAGCGCGGGCTCACCCTCCGCTCCCCCGGCCGCTTCCTGGCCGCCGCCGGCCGTCTCGTACGGCTGTGGCGGGAGCACGGCAATCCGGGCGACACGGCGCTGCGCGACCGGGTCGCGGACGCGGTGATCGGGGCCCGGGCCTATCAGCTGTTCACCGCGGCCGGGGCCTCGCGGTTCGCGGCGGGAGAGACCATCGGCGCCGAGTCGAGCCTCAACAAGGTGTTCTGGTCGACGTACGACATCGCGCTGCACGAGACCGCGCTCGACCTGCTCGGCGCGGACGGCGAACTCGCCGGCACGGAGTGGGCGGAGGGCCATGTCTTCTCGCTCGCCGGGCCGATCTACGCGGGCACCAACGAGATCCAGCGCGACATCATCGCCGAGCGGCTGCTCGGCCTCCCGAAGGGCCGCCGCTGATGCGTTTCCTCGCCACCGACGAACAGCGCGACTTCGCGCGCTCCCTGGACGCGATGCTGACCGCCGCCGGCACTCCCGCGGCGGTACGGGCCTGGGCGGCGGGCGACCCGGCGCCCGGGCGGGCCGTGTGGGCCCGGCTCGGCGAGGCCGGCGTGTTCGCGCTCGCCGCGCCCGAGGCGTACGAGGGCGTGGGTCCGCTGCCCGTCGAACTCGCCCACGCCTTCCTGGCGGCGGGGCGCCACGCCGTCCCCGGCCCGCTGGTGGAGACGGTCGCGGCGACGGCGCTGCTGGCGGAGCTGGCCGAGCGGGGCGAGGAGGAGCCGGCCAAGCGCCTCCTGCCGGGCCTGGTCGCGGGCGGGACGGCGGCGACGCTGGCGATGGACACGGTCTCGCCCTACGCGCTCGACGCCGACGGCGCCGATCTGGTCCTGGCCGTCACCGGGGACGAGCTGTGGCTCGCGCCCGGGCACGGCGAGGTGCGGGTCTCCGCCGATCCCGCACGCCGCCTGGCACGGCCCGCGCCGGGCGGAGAGCTGCTCGCCGCCGGTCCCGCCGTGCGCGCCGCGGCCGGCCGGGCCCGGCGGTGGGCGCTGCTCGCGACGGCCGCGCAGTCGCTGGGCGTGGGCCTGGCGCTGCTCGACCGGGCGGTGCGGTACGCGGGGCAGCGCAGCCAGTTCGGTGTGCCGATCGGCTCGTTCCAGGCGGTCAAGCACCGGCTCGCGGACGTGCTGACCGGCCTGGAGTTCGCCCGGCCGCTGCTGTTCGGAGCGGCGCTCACGTTCGAGGACGCCGATCTCGCGGCGGCCAAGGTGACGGCCGGCGAGGCGGCGTACGCGGCGGCCGGCGCCGCCCTGCAGATCCACGGCGCCGTCGGCTACACCGAGGAGCTCGACCTCTCCCTCTGGCTCCGCAAGGCCCGGCCCCTGCGCGACGCCTGGGGCACCCCGTCCTGGTGCCGGGCCCAGGTGCTCGCGGACCGCCGCTAGGCCGGCTCCCTCGGATCCTTGCCGGGCTCCCGACGCCCGGTGCGGCCTAGGACATCGCCTGGACGCCGTCCTCGCGCGGCGGCGACGCGTCGTTGCCGCGCCGGAGCGTCCGTACCGGCCGGCCCGGCCGCCAGGTGCGCAGGACGACCTCCTCGCCCTCGACGGTCGTCCGCACGACCTCGGTCAGCTCCGCCCGGAAGAGGTGGAAGGGCTGCGGGGCGCCGGCCTCCTGCGCGTACCGGTCCAGCGCCTCGGGGTCGGTGACCTCGACCGCCCGCCCGGAGACGCGGACGTCACCGCCGCCCATGCCGGTGCCCTCGCCCGGGTTGGCGAGCAGCGCGAAGCGGGGATCGCGCCGCAGGTCGAGGGCCTTGCGCGAGTTCGGCATCATGCCGAGCCACAGTTCGCCGCCCCGGAAGTCGGCCTCGATGCCGCTCAGTCGCGGCGAGCCGTCCGCGCGCAGGGTCGCGAGGGCGTGGTGGGTGTACTTCCCGAAGCGTTCCCGCACGGTGGCGGCGAGCTCGGGTGCGGCGGCCTCGAAGGCGGCCCAGGCGGTCGGGGTGTGTCCGGTGTCTCCCATGGTCCCAGGAGACACCGGAAACCCGACATCCTCTGTCCGGATTACTCCGGCTACGCGCCGGCGCGCTCCGCCTTGCCGCGCTCGACGCAGAACTCGTTGCCCTCCGGGTCGGCGAGCACCACCCAGCCGGTGCCGTCGGGCCGGCGCCGGTCGTCGACGAGCGTGGCGCCGAGGCCGACGACCCGCTCGACCTCCTCGTCGCGGGTGCGGTCCTGCGGCTGGAGGTCGAGGTGGATCCGGTTCTTCACCGACTTCTTCTCGGGCACCTGGATGAAGAGCAGGCCCGCGCCCTGGGACTCGACCAGGGCCTCCGGGTCGCCGGGGTTGTCGTCGTCGGAGAGCTTGGAGTCGAGGACTTCGGCCCAGAAGGACGCGAGGGCGTAGGCGTCGGCGCAGTCGATGGTCACATGGCGTACGAGAGAGCTCATGCCGTCACTATTGCCCCCACCCGCGGTTCCTGACCACCCGTTTAGAAGTCGGGCCACAGGGCCGCGGCGATGCGGGCCCGGTGGGCGGCGGGCGGGCCGAGCAGCCGGGCCGTGGCGTGGGCCCGTTTGAGGTGGTCGTGGGCCGGGTGCTCCCAGGTGATGCCGATACCGCCGTGGAGCTGGACGGTCTCGGCCGCGGCCTGCTGATAGGCCTCGGCGGCCGCGGACCGCGCGGCGGCGGCGAGCAGCGTCTGCTCGGAGGCGTCGGCTTCGGCGGCGGCGAACGTGAGGGAGCGGGCGGAGGCGACGGCCGTGTGCAGGTCGGCGAGGCGGTGCTTGACCGCCTGGAAGGAGCCGACGGGCCGGCCGAACTGGACGCGCTGACGGGTGTACGCGACGGTGTCGGCGAGGGCCCGCCGCGCGCCGCCGGCCTGCTCGGCGGCGAGCGCCACCGCACCCGCGTCCCGGACCCGCGCGAGCACGGCCTCACCGTCGGCCGACAGCAGCCGGGCGGGCGCGTGACGCAGGACGACGCGGGCGAGCGGGCGGGTGCGGTCGAGCGTGGGCAGCACGGTGTGCTCGACGCCTTCGCCGAGCACTTCGTAGAGCCCGAGCCGCCCGCCGTCGTCCGCCCGGCGAGCGAACACCAGCAGCACCTCCGGCCGCCGCTCCCCGGCGAGGACGTAGTCCTTGCACCCGCTGAGCATGGCGAGGCCGGCGGGGCGGGGAGACCCGGCGGGCCCGGCAACCCCCGCTTCCGTGGGCGCGGCCAGGGTGCGGATCGCCGTCGGGTCCCAGGGGTCGGTGGGGCCGGCGTGCTGCTCCGCCCAGGCGAGGGCGCCGACGGCCGTGCCGTCGGCGAGGGCGGGCAGCAGCCGGGCGCGGGCCGCCGTGTCGCCGGAGGCGACGAGGGCCGTGACGGCGAGGACGGCGGAGCCGAGGTACGGCACGGGGCTCAGGTGGCGGCCCAGCTCCTCCGCCACCACGGCCACTTCGGGCAGTCCGCACCCCAGCCCTCCGTACTCCTCGGGTACGGCGAGGGCGGCGGCGCCGATCCGGCCGGTGAGCGGGGCCCAGGCCGCGGCGCCCTCGTGGCGGCCGAGGACCGCCCGTACGGTGTCGCGCAGTTCGGCGTGCTCCGCGGTCTCGCTCCAGGTCTGCGTCATGTGCCCGCTCCTCGCGCCCTGCGCCGCAGTTCGCCCTTGAGGAGCTTCCCGCCGGCGTTGCGCGGCAGCTCGGGCACGGTCACGAAACGGCGCGGCACCTTGAAGTTGGCCAGCCGTTCCCGGGTCCAGGCGGTGAGCGCGGCCGGGTCGACCGGGCCGCGGGTGACGAGGAAGGCGACGCCCACCTCGCCGAGGCGCTCGTCGGGCGCGCCGACGACGGCGGCGTCGAGGACGTCCTCGTGGCGCAGCAGCACGTTCTCGATCTCGGCCGGGTAGGCGTTGAAGCCGCCGACCACGTACATGTCCTTGAGCCGGTCGGTGACGGTGAGGTAGCCGCGGGCGTCGAGGCTGCCGATGTCGCCGGTGCGCAGCCAGCCGCCGTCGACGACGGCCTCGGCGGTGGCGGCGGGATCGTCGAGGTAGCCGCGCATGACGTGCGGGCCGCGGACCTGGATCTCGCCGGCCTCGCCGGGGCCGAGGAGCCGGCCGTCCGGGGAGACGATCCGTATCCGCGTCCCGGGCAGGGCGGGTCCGACGGTGTGGGCGACGGTCTCGGCGTCGGCGTCGGGCGGGCAGACGGAGACGACGCCGCCGGACTCGGTGAGCCCGTAGGCGGTGAAGACGTGCGGGGCGCCGAGCTGTTCGCGGATCTCCTCGACGAGCCGGGTGGGCACGGCGGCGGCGCCGGTCCCGGCGAGCCGGAGGGCGGACAGGTCGTGCTCGGCGCGGCGCGGGTGGTGGAGCAGGCCGTGGAAGACGGTGGGCGGGCCCATGAGGCAGGTGACGTGTTCGGCGGCCATGCGGGCGAGGACGCGGTCGGGGTCGTAGACGGCCTCGGGGAGCATGGTGACGCCGCCGAGGAGGCAGGCGAGAACGCCCGCCTTGTAGCCGAAGGTGTGGAAGAAGGGGTTGACGAGGAGGTAGCGGTCGCCGGGGCGGAGGCCGACGAGCCCGACCACTCGGCGTAGAGGCGCAGGGTCTGGGCGTGGGTGGTCATGACGCCCTTGGAGCGGCCGGTGGTGCCGGAGGTGTAGAGGATGTCGGCGAGGTCGTCGGGGCGTACGGCGGCGGCGCGCGCGGCCCGTTCGGTGTCGGGGACGGTGGCTCCGGCGGCGAGGTGGGCGTCCCAGCCGGGGCCGTGCAGGGGGATGACGGAGCGCAGCGCGCCGAGGTCCTCGCCGGATGCGCGCAGGGCGGCGGCGTAGTCGGTGCCGAGGAAGTCGTGTTCGGTGAAGAGGACGCCGGCGCCGCTGCGGCGGAGGATGTCGGCGGTCTCGGCGGGCTTGTAGCGGGTGTTGACGGGCACGAGGACGGCGCCGACGCCGACCGCGCCGAGGGCGGCGGCGATCCAGTTGCGGCTGTTGGGTGCCCAGAGGGCGACGCGGTCGCCGGGCCGGACGCCGTGGGCGATCGCGGCGCGTGCGGCGGTGTGGATCTCGTCGCGGAGCCGGGCGAAGGTCCAGCGGACCTCGCCGTCGGCGAGGGCTTCGCGGGCGGCGTGGAGGCCGGCGGCCCGGTCCACCAACTCGGCGATGGTCGTGGGCGGTTGATCGGATGTACGGCCTTGCAAGGAAGCAGCCTCCCTACTTGACGTACGAGCGTGGCGGGTATCCAATCACAGGTGTTTCGGTTAGGCATATACCTAGTAGGAACATTCTCGGGAGGTCCCATGGATCCCAGCACCACCGACCCCGGCACCACCGGCCCCGGCACCGTCGTCCCCGGCATCACCGCCGCCGGCGCCGTCGACCCCGCCGGCATCAAGGAAGCCCTGGCCCGCTACTGCACGGGAGTCGCCGTCGTCACCGCGCTCGACCCGGCGGACGGCCGGCCCGTGGGCATGGCGGTGCAGTCCTTCTCGTCCGTCTCGCTCGATCCGCCGCTGGTCTGCTTCTGCCCCGCGCACACCTCGACGACCTGGCCGAGGATCCGCGCGGCCGGCGCCTTCGCGGTCAACGTCCTCGCCGCCGACCAGGAGGAGCTGTGCCGCCGGTTCGCGGTGACGGGCGGCGACAAGTTCGCGGGCACGGCCTGGCGGCCCGGCGCCGACGGCGCGCCGCTGATCGAGGGCGCGCTGGCGACGGTGGAGTGCGCGCTGACCGACGTCCTGGACGGCGGCGACCACGCCATCACCCTCGGCCGGGTGACCGCGCTGACCGCGCACCGGCCCGAGACCGGCCCGCTGCTCTACTTCCGGCGCGGTTACGGGCGCGTGCGCCCGCCCCGCCGCCGCTCCAGCTCCTCGATGTCGGCGAGCATGGCGTCGGCGAGGTCGCGCTCGGAGGCGTAGTAGCGCTCGGCCCACTTGAGGGTGAGCGTGGGATACGCCCAGGCCTCGTCCGCCTTGGCGCCCTCGACGTCCTCCTCCGCGCGCTGCCGCATGGTCTCGGCGTACGCGCGGTGTCCGGCCAGGATCTCGCGCATCTGCTCGGGTTCGAGGAGATGGCCGAGCCAGAGTCGCAGCATCGGCCCGTGCTTGAGGACGGGCGGGTCCAGCGGGGCGGTGCGGGCCCAGGCGCGCACGGCGGCCAGGCCCTCGTCGGTGATGCGGTAGACCCGCTTGTCGCGGGTGCCGACCTCGGGCGCGACGAGCCGCGAGGTGGCGAACCCGGCCTTCTCCAGGCGCTTGAGCTCGCCGTAGATCTGGCTGAACGACGGGCTCCAGTAGAAGAAGCGCAGCGACCAGTCCGACCACTTCTTCAGGTCGTACCCGGACAACTCCCGTCCGAAGGAGAGCAGTCCGAGCACCGCCCAGCTGGTCGCCGGCAGCCCGGGCAGCTCCGCCGGCTCCGGGGTCTCCTCGCCCTTGCCGTGCCCGCCGCCCGTGCCGTCCTGGTCGTCCTTGCCGCGCCTGCCCTGCTTGTCGTCCGCCACGGACCGCAGTCTACGACCCTCTTCCCGGGCTCATGTATGCCTGCTAGAAGTATTCCTATTCGAAATACCGAGAGAACCCGGAGCGAAGGAGCTCAGCGTGAAGTTCTCGATGATCTTCGAGGCCCAACTCGTCGACCCCACCCCCGCCCGCGAACGCCAGGTCATCCACGACTGCGTCGAACAGGCCGTCCTCGCCGAGGAGATGGGCTTCGACCGGATCTGGGCGGTCGAGCACCACTCCCTCACCCAGTACGCCCACATGAGCGCCTCCGAGATCTTCCTGACCTGGGTCGCCGCCCGGACCAAGACCATCCGCATCGGCCACGGCGTCGTCACCATGCCCTTCGGCTACCAGCACCCGGTCCGGGTCGCCGAACGCGCCGCCATGCTCGACGTGCTTTCCGGCGGGCGGGTCGACGTCGGCGCCGGACGCGGAGCGACCAAGCAGGAGATGCGGATGTTCGGGGTGCAGCCCGACGACACCTATCCGCAGATGGAGGAGGCCCTGCGGATCTTCGCCTCCGCGTGGCGCGAGCCGGAGTTCGAGTGGCACGGCTCGCTCGACATCGGCCCCGGCGCGGTCCTGCCCCGCCCCGTGCAGGACCCGCACCCGCCGCTCTTCATGGCCTGCTCCAAGCACGACACCCTCAAGCTCGCCGCCGAACTCGGCATCGGCGCCCTCGTGATGGGCTTCGCCGGCGCCGACGACGTGCGCGCCATGCGCACGGTGTACGACGAGGCCATCGCCGTACGCGACGGCTCCCGGCTCGTCTCCACCGAGGTCAACGACCACTTCTCGGCGCTCTGCCCGACGATCGTCCTGGACGACGCGGCCCGCGCCCTCAGGCTCGGCACCCGCGGCCAGCGCTTCTTCGCCGAGTCCATCGCCCACTGGTACGGCAACGCGCCCGCGCCCACCGGCTACGCCGAGGACGAGGACCACACCGCCGCCCTCGCCCGCGAGCGCGACGAGCTGGTCGCCCGCCTCCACGAGGCGAACATCCCGGCCCGGCCGGTCGACACCGGCACGTACAACACCGACCACGCCTACGGCGACGCGGACACGGCCGTCGCCTACGTGGAGCGGCTGCGGCGGATCGGCGTGGACGAGGTGATGTGCCTGATCCAGATGGGCACCGTGCCGCAGGAGGTCTGCCTGGAGACCATCCGCCAGTGGGGCGAGAAGGTCATCCCGCACTTCCGCGCCCTGGAGGCGGCCGCGTGAGCGCCGCCGACCTCGCGGGCAAGGCCGTCGTCGTCACGGGCGCGGCCCGCGGTCAGGGCGCGGCCGAGGCCCGGCTCCTCGCGGCGGCCGGCGCGCGGGTCGTCCTCACCGACGTGCGCGAGGAGGAGGGCCGGGCGGTCGCGGCGGAACTCGGCGCCGGCACGGCGGTCTTCGTCCGCCACGACGTGACGTCGGCCGAGGACTGGAGCACCGTGGCGGACACGGCGCTGAAGGCGTACGGCAGGCTGGACGGCCTGGTCAACAACGCGGCGCTGTGGCGGACCGCGCCGGTGGAGTCGGAGACGTACGAGAACTTCGAACTCCTGCTCAGGGTCAATCTGCTGGGTCCCTTCCTCGGGATGCGGGCGGTGCTGCCGGCGCTGCGCGAGGCGGGCGGCGGATCGGTCGTGAACGTGTCGTCGACCGCCGGCCTCGTCGGCATCCCGGGCCACGCCGCCTACGGTGCGGGCAAGTTCGGGCTGCGCGGGCTCAGCCGCTCGGCGGCCCGCGACCTCGCCCGGTACGGCGTCCGCGTCAACACCGTCCACCCGGGCGCCGTCGACACGCCGATGACGGCGGAGGTCGCGGACAGGGACTGGTCGCACGTGCCGCTGGGCCGGATGGGCCGGCCGCGCGAGGTCGGCGAGGTCGTCGCCTTCCTGCTGTCGGACGCGTCCTCGTACGTGACGGGCGCGGAGTTCACCGTGGACGGAGGTCTCACCGCATGACGACGGCCGATCCCCTGACCCCGGCCGCGCGCGCCCTGTGCGACGCGATGTCGGCCGGCTTCCCCCGCCCCGAGGACGGCGCCGCGGCACTGCGGGCGGCGGCGCGGGCGCACCTGGGCGAGATCCCGCCGGGTCCGGTGGACACGGAGGCGCACGGCGTGCCGGTCCGCGTGTACGAAGGAGCGGCCGGTCCGGTCGTGGTCTTCGCGCACGGCGGCGGCTGGGTGCTGTGCGACCTGGACACCCACGACCGGCTGTGCCGGGCGCTGGCCGGCCGCACCGGTGCCACGGTCGTCTCGGTGGACTACCGCCGGGCGCCCGAACACCGTTTCCCGGCGGCCCAGGACGACGTGTACGCGGCCCTGGAGTGGGCGGCGGCGGCGTTTCCCGGGCGGCCGCTCGTCGTGGCCGGCGACTCCAGCGGCGGCAACCTCGCCGCGGCGGCGGCCCTCGGGGCCCGCGACCACGGCGGTCCGCCGCTCGCCGGACAGCTCCTGGTCTACCCGGTCCTCGACCACCGCCTCGACGGCGTGTCGGCGCAGGCGTACGCGGAGGGCTTCTTCCACACCACGGCCCATATGCGCTGGTACTGGGAGCAGTACCTGGGCCCGGACGGCGACCCGGTCGCGGCCTCCCCCGGCCTCGCGGACGACGTCTCCGGCCTCCCGCCGGCCCTCCTCGTCCTCGCCGACTGCGACCCGCTGCGCGACGAGGGCCTCGCCTACGCCCGCCGCCTCTCCTCCGCCGGCGTCCCGGCCCAGGTCCACCTGCACACGGGCGTGTTCCACGGCTTCCTGGGAGGCCTGGGCCTGCTGCCGGAGGCCGACAAAGCGCTGGACGCGGCCGCGGCCTGGCTGTCTACGCTTCCCGGGTGACCATCCGTACGCCGTGTCGTCCGCTCGACATCACCGTGCCCTTCCCCGAGCTGACCGCCTGGGCCCGCACCGCGACCCGGCTGCACCCGCGGCCGGGTGCCGTGGCGCCCACCGACAGCTCGGTGGGCGGGCCGCTGCTGTGGCCGGCGGCCGAGGAGTGGCCGGTGTGCCCGGAGCACGACGGGGAGCCGCTGCTGGCCCTGGCCCAGTTCCACGTACGCGACGTCCCGGACCTGGCGCCCTTCGCGCCGCCGGGCACGGATCTGCTGCAGGTGCTGTGGTGCCCGCGGTACGCGCACCGGGACGCCCGGCGCAGCGAGTACGGCCCGCTGACCGAACTGGTCTGGCGCCGCTCGGCCGGGGTGCGGGGCCCGCTCGCGCGGCCGCGACGGCCGTCGGTGGCCGAGGAACGCTATGTGCCGGTGCCCTGCGTGCTGCATCCCGAGCAGGTGGTCGAGTACCCGTACGGGGACTACCTGCCGGAGGAGCTCGATCTGCGCATCCAGGCGTGGGAGGACGAACTCCAGGCGAGGATCGGGGACTTGGCGCCGTGGTACCAGTACGACCTGTCCCTGGCGCCCGGCTGGAAGATCGGCGGCTGGGACTCCTGGCACAAGACGGACCTGGACCGGGTGCACTGCCCCGCCTGCGGGACCGGGATGCGGGTGCTGCTGAGGATCGACTCGTACGAGACGCAGGCCAGCTGGGGGCCCTACCCGGAACCTGTGCAGCAGCCCACCGGGGTCAGGGTCGGCCGTAGCGGCGAGTACCGCGCCTTCGCCTGCCCGGCGGACCCGGCGCACCCGCACCGGATGAGCATGCAGTGAGCCAGGAGGGCCGTCAGGACGCGCCGCGGCGCTCGCCCAGTCGTCCGGTCGGGGACAGTGGGGCGAGCGCCGCGCTCAGTTCCGCACGCCGTTGTACGGGACGGATGAGGGGTGATCCGCCGGAGGTCAGACCGTCAGGGCACGGTCCGTCGGGCGGATCGGGGCCGGCAGGGAGCTGGCGCCCGTGAGGTAGCGGTCCACGCCGCGGGCGGCCGAGCGGCCCTCCGCGATGGCCCAGACGATCAGCGACTGACCGCGGCCGGCGTCACCGGCGACGAAGACGCCATCGACGTTGGTGGCGAAGTCCGCGTCACGCGCGATGTTACCCCGCTCGTCCAGGTCCAGACCAAACTGGGCCACCAGGCCGTTCTCCACGTCCGTACCGGTGAAGCCCATCGCGAGCGTCACCAGCTGGGCGGGGATCTTGCGCTCCGTGCCCGGCTTCTGGGTCAGCTTGCCGTCGACGAACTCGACCTCGACCAGGTGCAGGAACTGGACGTTGCCGTCCTCGTCGCCCTCGAAGTGGGTGGTGGAGACGGAGTAGACCCGCTCGCCGCCCTCCTCGTGCGCCGAGGTGACCTTGTACAGCATCGGGAAGGTCGGCCAGGGCTGGCCCGGGTTCCGCTCCTCGCCCGGCCGCGGCATGATCTCCAGCTGCGTGACCGAGGCCGCGCCCTGCCGGTGCGCCGTGCCGACGCAGTCGGCGCCGGTGTCGCCGCCGCCGATGACGACGACGTGCTTGCCCTCGGCGGAGATCGGCGAGGCCACGAAGTCGCCCTCGACCACCTTGTTGGCGAGCGGCAGGTACTCCATCGCCTGGTGGATGCCCTGGAGCTCGCGGCCCGGCACGGGCAGGTCGCGGGCGGTGGTGGCGCCGGCGGCGACGACCACCGCGTCGAACCGCTTGCGCAGGTCCGTCGAGGTGAGGTCGCGGCCGATCTCGATGCCGGTGCGGAACTTGGTGCCCTCCGCGCGCATCTGCTCGATGCGGCGGTTGATGTGCCGCTTCTCCATCTTGAACTCGGGGATGCCGTAGCGCAGCAGGCCGCCGATGCGGTCGGCGCGCTCGTACACGACCACGGTGTGGCCGGCCCGGGTCAGCTGCTGGGCGGCGGCGAGACCCGCCGGGCCCGAGCCGATCACGGCGACGGTCTTGCCGGACAGGCGCTCGGGCGCCTGCGGCCGGACGTCGTTGGCGTCCCACGCCTTGTCGATGATCGAGACCTCGACGTTCTTGATGGTGACGGCCGGCTGGTTGATGCCGAGCACGCACGCCGCCTCGCACGGAGCCGGGCACAGGCGGCCGGTGAACTCCGGGAAGTTGTTCGTGGCGTGCAGCCGCTCCGACGCTGCCGACCAGTCCTCGCGGTAGGCGTAGTCGTTCCACTCGGGGATGAGGTTCCCCAGCGGACAGCCGTTGTGGCAGAACGGGATGCCGCAGTCCATGCAGCGGCCGGCCTGCTTGCTGATGATCGGCAGCAGGGAGCCGGGGACGTAGACCTCGTTCCAGTCCTTGACGCGCTCGCTCACCGGCCGGGTCTTGGCGACCTCGCGCCCGGTGGTCAGGAAGCCCTTGGGGTCAGCCATGGGTCGCCGCCTCCATCATCTTCTCGGTGGTCTCGGCCTCGGAGAGACCGGCGAGCTCAGCGGCGTCCTTGGCGGCGAGCACTGCCTTGTACGTGGTGGGGATGATCTTGCTGAACCGGGCCGCGGCGGCGTCCCAGTCGGCCAGCAGCTTCTCGGCGACCGTCGAGCCGGTCTCCTCCTGGTGGCGGCGCACGACGTCGTGCAGCCACGCCTTGTCGGCGTCCGACAGGGCCTCGACCGCCTCCAGGTTGCCGGAGTTGACGTTGTCCCGGTCGAGGTCGATCACGTAGGCGACGCCGCCGGACATGCCGGCCGCGAAGTTGCGGCCCGTCTCGCCGAGGACGACCGCCGTGCCGCCGGTCATGTACTCGCAGCCGTGGTCGCCCACGCCCTCCGAGACGACCAGCGCGCCGGAGTTGCGGACGCAGAAGCGCTCGCCGGTGCGGCCGCGCAGGAACAGCTCGCCGCCGGTCGCACCGTACGCGATGGTGTTGCCCGCGATGGTGGAGTACTCGGCCAGGTGGTCGGCGCCCCGGTCGGGACGGACGATCACACGGCCGCCGGACAGGCCCTTGCCGACGTAGTCGTTGGCGTCGCCCTCCAGGCGGAGGGTGACACCGGCCGGCAGGAAGGCGCCGAAGGACTGGCCGGCCGAACCGGTGAAGGTGATGTCGATGGTGTCGGCGGGCAGGCCCGCGCCACCGAACCTCTTCGTCACCTGGTGGCCGAGCATGGTGCCGACGGTCCGGTTGATGTTGCGGATCGGGACCTGGGCGCGGACCGGCTGGGCGGCCTCGGCGGACTCGGCGTTCAGCGCCTCGGCGGCGAGCTCGATCAGCTCGTTGTCGAGGGCCTTCTCCAGGCCGTGGTCCTGCTCGACCAGGGCGTGGCGGACCGCGCCCTCGGGCAGCGCCGGCACGTGGAACAGCGGCTCCAGGTCCAGGCCCTGCGCCTTCCAGTGCGAGACGGCGCGGCTGGTGTCGAGCAGCTCGGCGTGGCCGACGGCCTCCTCGATCGAGCGGAAGCCGAGCTCGGCGAGCAGCTCGCGGACCTCCTGGGCGATGAACTCGAAGAAGTTGACGACGTACTCGGCCTTGCCGGAGAAGCGGTCGCGCAGCACCGGGTTCTGGGTGGCGATGCCGACCGGGCAGGTGTCCAGGTGGCAGACGCGCATCATGACGCAGCCGGAGACGACGAGCGGCGCGGTCGCGAAACCGAACTCCTCGGCGCCGAGCAGCGCGGCGATGACGACGTCACGGCCGGTCTTGAGCTGGCCGTCGGTCTGCACGACGATCCGGTCGCGCAGGCCGTTGAGCAGCAGCGTCTGCTGGGTCTCGGCGAGACCGAGCTCCCAGGGGCCGCCCGCGTGCTTCAGCGAGGTGAGCGGGCTCGCGCCCGTACCGCCGTCGTGGCCGGAGATCAGCACGACGTCCGCGTGGGCCTTGGACACACCGGCCGCGACCGTGCCGACGCCGACCTCGGACACCAGCTTCACGTGGATGCGGGCCGCCGGGTTGGCGTTCTTGAGGTCGTGGATCAGCTGCGCCAGGTCCTCGATGGAGTAGATGTCGTGGTGCGGCGGCGGGGAGATCAGGCCCACGCCCGGCGTCGAGTGACGCGTCTTGGCGACCCACGGGTAGACCTTGTGGCCGGGCAGCTGGCCGCCCTCGCCGGGCTTGGCGCCCTGCGCCATCTTGATCTGGATGTCGTCCGCGTTGACCAGGTACTCGGAGGTGACGCCGAAGCGGCCGGAGGCGACCTGCTTGATCGCGGAACGGCGCGCCGGGTCGTAGAGACGGTCCGGGTCCTCGCCGCCCTCACCGGTGTTGGACTTGCCGCCCAGCTGGTTCATGGCGATGGCGAGGGTCTCGTGGGCCTCGCGGGAGATGGAGCCGTACGACATGGCGCCGGTGGAGAAGCGCTTGACGATCTCGGAGACCGGCTCGACCTCGTCGACGGGGATCGACGGGCGGTCGGAGGTGAAGCCGAACAGGCCGCGCAGCGTCATCAGGCGCTCGGACTGCTCGTTGACCCGCTCGGTGTACTTCTTGAAGATGTCGTACCGCTTCGAGCGCGTGGCGTGCTGGAGGCGGAAGACGGTCTCCGGGTCGAACAGGTGCGGCTCGCCCTCGCGGCGCCACTGGTACTCGCCGCCGATGTCCAGGGCGCGGTGCGCCGAGGGGATGCCGGTGGCCGGGTACGCCTTGGCGTGGCGGGCGGCGACCTCCTTGGCGACGACGTCGAGGCCGGCGCCGCCGATCTTGGTGGCGGTGCCGTTGAAGTACTTCTCGACGAAGGCGGTGTCGAGGCCGACGGCCTCGAAGACCTGGGCGCCGCGGTAGGAGGCGACGGTCGAGATGCCCATCTTGGACATGACCTTGAGGACGCCCTTGCCGAGGGCGTAGATCAGGTTGCGGATGGCCTGTTCGGGCTCCAGGCCCTCGGTGAAGGTGCCGGCGCGGACCAGGTCCTCGACGGTCTCCATGGCGAGGTACGGGTTGACCGCGGCGGCGCCGTAGCCGATGAGCAGGGCCACGTGGTGGACCTCGCGGACGTCACCGGCCTCGACCAGCAGACCCACCTTGGTGCGCTGCTTGGTGCGGATGAGGTGGTGGTGGACGGCCGCGGTGAGCAGCAGCGACGGGATGGGAGCGTGCTCGGCGTCGGAGTGCCGGTCGGACAGGACGATCAGGCGGGCGCCGCCCTCGATCGCCGCGTCGGCCTCGGCGCAGATCTCCTCGATCCGGGCGGCGAGCGCGTCGCCGCCGCCGGAGACCCGGTAGAGACCGGACAGGGTCACGGCCTTCATGCCGGGCATGTCGCCGTCGGCGTTGATGTGGATGAGCTTGGCCAGCTCGTCGTTGTCGATCACCGGGAAGGGCAGGGTGACGCTGCGGCACGACGCGGAGGTCGGGTCGAGCAGGTTGCCCTGGGGACCGAGGGAGGAGCGCAGGCTGGTGACGAGCTCCTCGCGGATGGCGTCCAGCGGCGGGTTGGTGACCTGCGCGAACAGCTGGGTGAAGTAGTCGAAGAGCAGCCGCGGGCGCTCGGAGAGGGCCGCGATCGGCGAGTCCGTGCCCATGGAGCCGATCGGCTCGGCGCCGGTGCGGGCCATCGGCGCGAGGATGACGCGGAGCTCTTCCTCGGTGTAGCCGAAGGTCTGCTGGCGGCGGGTGACCGAGGCGTGGGTGTGCACGATGTGCTCGCGCTCGGGGAGGTCGGAGAGCTCGATCTCGCCGGTCTCCAGCCACTCCGCGTACGGCTTCTCGGCGGCGAGGCCGGCCTTGATCTCGTCGTCCTCGATGATCCGGTGCTCGGCGGTGTCGACGAGGAACATCTTGCCGGGCTGCAGGCGGCCCTTGCGGACGACCTTGGCGGGGTCGATGTCGAGGACGCCGACCTCGGAGGAGAGGACGACGAGGCCCTCGTCGGTGACCCAGTAGCGGCCGGGGCGCAGACCGTTGCGGTCGAGCACCGCGCCGACCTGGACGCCGTCGGTGAAGGTGACGCAGGCGGGGCCGTCCCAGGGCTCCATCATCGTGGAGTGGTACTGGTAGAAGGCGCGGCGGGCCGGGTCCATGGAGTCGTGGTTCTCCCACGCCTCCGGGACCATCATCAGGACCGCGTGCGGCAGCGAACGGCCGCCGAGGTGGAGCAGCTCCAGGACCTCGTCGAAGGAGGCGGAGTCGGAGGCGTCCGGCGTACAGACCGGGAAGATCCGCTCCAGGGAGCCCTCGCCGAAGACGGTGGACTCAAGCTGGGCCTCGCGGGCGGTCATCCAGTTGCGGTTGCCCTTGACCGTGTTGATCTCGCCGTTGTGGGCGACGAAGCGGTACGGGTGGGCGAGCGGCCAGCTCGGGAAGGTGTTCGTGGAGAACCGGGAGTGGACCAGGGCCACGGCGGTGGCGCAGCGGCGGTCCGACAGGTCCGGGAAGAAGGGCTCGAGCTGGCCGGTGGTCAGCATGCCCTTGTAGACGATGGTGCGGGCGGAGAGCGACGGGAAGTAGGTCCCGGCCTCGCGCTCGGCGCGCTTGCGCAGGACGAAGGCCTTGCGGTCGAGCGCGATGCCGCTGTTCTCGCCGTCGGCGACGAAGAGCTGGCGGAAGACCGGCATCGTGGCGCGGGCGGAGGCGCCGAGCAGCTCGGGGGCGACGGGGACCTCGCGCCAGCCGAGGACGTCCAGGCTCTCTTCGCGGGCGATCGTCTCGATCTGCGAGACGGCCTGTGCGGAGCCGTCGGCAGGGAGGAAGGCGATGCCCACGGCGTAGGAGCCGGCGGCGGGAAGCTCGAAGTCGGTGACCTCGCGGAGGAAGGCGTCCGGGACCTGGAGCAGGATGCCGGCGCCGTCACCGGAGTCGGGCTCGGAGCCGGTGGCGCCGCGGTGCTCGAGATTGCGCAGTACGGTCAGCGCCTGCTCGACCAGCGCGTGGCTGGCAACACCGGTGAGGGTGGCCACGAACCCGACACCACAGGCGTCGTGTTCGTTACGGGGGTCGTACATCCCCTGCGGAGCGGGGCGACCGTCCATGGGCGACCAGGCGTCGGAACGCATCGGCTCTCCCGTCGTCGTCGTGGCATGTGCAACAGCCGAGGGACGACGTTGGCCCTCCGCGAAATTTCGTGCAGGTTACATGATGGCTGGCTTCTCGGGAAGCGGATAGCTCATTCCAGCATGCGGACACCGCCGGTACGGGCGGTGGTGGGTGGTTCAGCTCTGAGACACAGGAACAACGCCGTTCCCGTGGGGGACGGACCGGCGCACGCCCGGAGGAATCGGGGGTCGATCGGTGGATCGATCGGTGAGGGATCGATCGGCGATCGGTGATCGGTGGCGGTCCGTCGCAGAGCGGGCGTCATTGCCCGCGGCGCTTGTGCCTCATGCCCGGTGGCCGATGTTTCGAAACCGCCGGGTAACCGGCTAGATATGTGGCGACGCGCATAGTGTCTCACCGCGGCGGGTGATCCGCCCAGGGATATACGTCACAGCGGGGGCGGGGCGGCAGCGCGGCGGGAGGGTGGCCGAGGGGCGGCCGGAACGTGCGAAAGCCCCTGGGGAGGCCAGGGGCTTTCGATGCGGGGAGGACGGGGCGGGGGCCGGGCGGCGCGGGGCGGGCCGATTGCTCCGTACGGGCTACGGACTGCGGGCTCCGAGCTCCGGACTGCGGGCTCTGGACTGCGGGCTCTGGACTGCGGGCTCTGGACTCGGGGCTACAAGGCGGCGCCGAAGAGCATGCCGAGCCCGTACGTCACGGCCGCGGCGGCACCGCCGAGGACGAGCTGGCGCAGACCGCTGAACCACCAGCTGCGGGCGGTCACCCGGGCGACCAGCGCGCCGCAGGCGAAGAGCCCGACCAGCGCGAAGAGCACGGCCGGCCACAGCGCGGTCGCACCCAGCAGGTACGGCAGGAGCGGCAGCAGCGCGCCGAGCGCGAACGAGGCGAACGAGGACACCGCGGCGACCGTCGGCGACGGCAGGTCGTCGGGGTCGATGCCCAGCTCCTCGCGGGCGTGGATCTCCAGGGCCTGCTCCGGGTCGCGGGACAGCTGCATCGCGACCTCGCGGGCGAGCGCGGGCTCGACGCCACGGGAGACGTAGAGCGCGGCGAGCTCCTCCATCTCGTCGACCGGGTGCTTGCACAACTGACGCCGCTCGACGTCGAGTTCCGCCTGGACGAGCTCGCGCTGCGAGGCGACCGAGGTGTACTCGCCGGCGGCCATCGAGAAGGCGCCGGCCGCGAGTCCGGCGAGCCCGGTGATGACGATCGTCTGCGAGGAGACCGCGCCACCGGCGACACCGGTCATGAGGGCGAGGTTGGAGACGAGTCCGTCCATCGCGCCGAAGACCGCGGGGCGCAGCCAGCCGCCGTTGACGTCGCGGTGGGTGTGGTTGTCGCGGTGCGCCTCGTGGAGCGGTGCGACGGCTTCGATAATGGACATGCTTCTCCCCTGTCTCTCCTGCGGGTTCGGCGTGCCCGCCCCCCTTCGACTCCCTCGAAAATACGCCCGATGTAAGGGGCGCGCCAGCAAGGTAGGCCGTACTTAGTAAGGCTCGCCTCGGTAAGCCAGGCCTGCCTGAGGTGGTTCCGGCCTGTGTCTGACGTGGCGTCACCTGGGTGACAGAAACGTTTCCGTGAGGGTTCGGCGCCCTCGCGTGGCAGGCATCTCGCGAGCGCGAAAGGGGAGAGATGGGGAGAGAAGCGGCCGGCGGAACAGCCGGCGACGGGCTCGGCGGTGCGGCCGTCGGAGCAGTCGGTGGCATGACGGACCGCGCGGCCGTCCGAGCAGCCGATGGCATGACGGACCGCGCGGCCGTCCGAGCAGCCGGCGAGAGGGCGGGCGCCGCGGCCGGCGGAACAGCCGGCGACGGGCTCGGCGGTGCGGCCGTCGGAGCAGTCGGCGCGACGAGCGTCGCCACGGCCGGCGGGACGGGCGCCACCGCACGCGAGACACGGGAACGCGCCAGGGGCGCGCTGCTCGGCCTCGCGGTCGGCGACGCGCTCGGCGCGCCCGCCGAGAACCTGCGCCCTTCGGAGATCCGCCGCCGGTGGGGCCGGATCGAGGGCTTCGTGACGGACCGCCCGGCGGGCACCGACGACACCGAGTACGCCATCTTCTCCGGGCTGCTGCTCGCCCGGCACGGCTCCGCCCTCACCGTCGCCCAGGTCGAACGGGCCTGGCACCACTGGATCGCCGACCTCGACGAGGGCCCGTTCCGCGGAGCCGGCTTCTCCGAGCGCGGCACCCTGGAGAACCTGCGCCGGGGCCTGGCCGCGCCCATCTCGGCCCAGCACCGGCACGCCTGGAGCGACGGCCTGGCCATGCGGGCGGCGCCCTTCGGCGTCTTCGCGGCGGGCCGGCCCGCCGAGGCGGCCCGGCTGGTCGCCATCGACGGCAGCGTCAGCCACGAGGGCGAGGGCATCTACGGCGGCCAGGCCGTCGCGGCGGGTGTGGCGGCGGCGATGGGCGGCGCGTCGGTCACCTCGGTCATCGCGGCGGCCCTGTCGGTGGTGCCGATGGACTCCTGGACCGCCCGCTCCATGCGCCGCGCGGTCGTCGCCGCCCGGCCCTTCCGGCCGGACCCGCTGGAACGCGAACGGGCGGTCCGCTCCGCCGTCGTCATCGGCGGCTATCCCTGGACCGATCTCGCGCCCGAGGCCGTCGCCCTCGCCTTCGGCGCCTTCGCCGCGGCCCGCGGCGACTTCCGCACCTCGGTCCTGACCGCCGTCAACATGGGCCGCGACGCCGACACGACCGCCGCGGTGGCCGGCGCGCTCGCCGGCGCCCTCGGCGGTGTGCCGGCGATCCCGGAGGAATGGGCGGCCGCCGTCCCACCGGTCGCCGGCAGCTGCCTCCCCTCGATGCGCGGCTACCACGTCCTGGACATCGCGGACCTGCTGACCCCGGAGGAGGAAACCGCGTGAGCGCGGACCTGACGACGACGACCCCAGGCGCCCTCCCCACCCCGGGCGCCCCTGCGACAGCCGGCACGACGCCGGCCACGGCCGGCCTCACCGCCCCGGCCGGCCCGACCACTGCCACGGGCGGCCTCGCCACCCCCGCCGACATGACCACAGCCACCGGCGGCCCCGCCGCCCCCGCCGTGGACGGCGCCCGCACCGCACCCGCTCGGCCGGGCTCCTGGGTGCGGCCCGTGGCGGGCGGTGGCGAGTCGCTGGGTGGCGCGCATGAGGGGCCGGATCCGGTGCGGGGTGCCGGGGACGGGGCCCGTGGGCGGCGGGCGGCGGTGCCGGGGACCGGCCGGGGGGCCGAGGGCCGGGGCAGGGCGAGGCGGGACCGGATCGAGGGCCTCCTCCTCGGCCTCGCCGCGGGTGACGCCGCCGGCTGGCCCGCGGCCCGGCACCGCGCCGCCCGGATGCCCGACTGGACCCGCCGTCTCACCCGCGAACTCGACACCTTCGCCGAGGACAACGCCACCACCACCCTCCCGGTCCCCATCGCCCTCAACCAGCCGCCCGAACCGCTCCGCCTCGGCCCCTCCGACGACGCCGAGTGGGCGGTGTTCACCGCCGAGGCCGTCCTCGCCGCCACCGGTCCCCTCTTCCGTACGCTCGTGCCCGAGCGCCGTCTGCGCGCTGCCGTCGACGTCGCCTGGAACTCCCTCGCCGGCCAGGTCGCCGCCGCGGCCGACCGCGCGCCCGAGGTGGAGTCGGCCGTGCTGCCGCTGCGCGCCCGGATCTCGGTACGGGCCGGGCTCGGCAACCTCGCCACCGGCCTGCGCCCGCCCGCCACCGGCCACGACAACCCGCACTACTTCGACGACGCGGCCTGTGTGCGCGCCGCCGTGCTCGCGCTCGTCCACCCGGGCGATCCCGTCGCGGCGGCCGAACTCGCCGAGTTCGACGCCCGCTACACGCAGGACGGCGACGGCGTGCACGGCGCCCGCGCCGTCGCGGCGGCCACCGCCGCAGCTCTCGGCGGCGCCTCGCCGGCCGAGGCCGTCGACGCGGCGCTCGAGCAGCTGCCGCCGTCGACGGAGATCGGCCGCAACGGCCGGTACGCGGTGCGGCTCGCCCGCTCCGCCGGCTCCGCCTTCGAGCTCGTACCGCTGCTCGAGCACCAGATCGTGGACCACGTCTACAGCTACGGCATCGCCGCCGCCGAGACCGTCCCGGTCGCCCTCGCCCTGGCGCTGGCCGCCGGCGGCGAGGTGGCGGCGGCCGTGCCGGCGGCGGCCTGCCTGTCCCGGGTGGCCGACTCGGCGCCGGCGCTCGTGGGTGCGCTCACCGGCGCGCTGGGCGGCGGCGGTGCGATCCCCGCCACCTGGCGCGACGCCTGCCGCACGCTCGCCGGCTGCGCGCTGCCCCGCCTCGCGGGCACGGACCTGGTCGAACTCGCCGGTCGCCTGGCAGCCACGGAACCGGCCGTCCCGGGTGGACAATTCCGACATGACCCCTCAGAGTCTCCCCACGCTGGATGACCGGATCACCGGCAGCCTCGTCGGGGCCGCCGTGGGCGACGCCCTCGGCGGCCCCGTGGAGGGCTACACACCCGAGCAGATCCTGGAACGCCACGGCGGCCGGGTCACCGGCGTCGTCGGCCCCTGGAACGGCGACGCCTGGCGCACCGCGCGGCCCGTCGCGCCGTACCACAAGGGCGACGGGCACGTCACCGACGACACCTTGATGACGCACGCCCTGATCAGGGTGTACGAGAAGGTGCGCGACCACCTCGACGCGTACGCGGTGGCCGACCACCTGGTCCCCGAACTCATGGGCCGCACGGTCTGGATCCCGGAACTGGAGGCGGAGGCCCTGCCGCTCCAGCGGGTCTTCCTCGCCGAGAAGTGGATCGTGGCCCGGCTGCACTACGGCCACGCGGACCCGCGCGAGGCCGGCACCGGAAACATCGTCAACTGCGGCGCGGCGATGTACATGGCCCCGGTCGGCCTGGTCAACGCGGCCCACCCGGCCGGCGCCTACGCCGAGGCCCTCGACGTCGCGGGCGCCCACCAGTCCTCGTACGGCCGCGAGGCCGCCGGCGTCTTCGCGGCGGCGGTGGCCGCGGCCTGCGCGCCGGACGCGACGCCCCGCTCGGTCGTGGACACCGCCCTGTCACTGGCCAAGGACGGGACGCGGGCGGCGATCGAGGCGGTCGCCGAAGTGGCCGCCCGGCACCGTGACTTCGAGTCGGCGCTGGCCCCGCTGCGCCGCGCCGTCGCCCCGTTCGACTCGGTGGGCCCCGACTACCGCGCGCCGTCCCTCGACGCCCGCCGCCCGTCCCGGGTGCACGCGATCGAGGAACTCCCGATCGCCCTCGGCATGCTGCTCGTCGGCGAGGGCGACTACCGCCGTACGGTCCTGGGCGCGGTCAACTACGGCCGGGACTGCGACTCCATCGCCACCATGGCCGGCGCGCTCGTCGGCGCCCTCCACGGCGAGTCCGCCGTCCCGCCCGCCTGGGCGAAACAGGTCGCCGAGGCCAGCCGCCTCGACCTGCACGCCCCGGCGGCGGCCCTGACCGCGGTCGTCCACGAGGTCTTCGCCCGCGACACCGCCCGCCGCCGGGCCCACGAGGCGGCCTACGCGACGCTGACGGGCGCGTCCCGATGACGCTCGCCGGCGCCCTGCGCCTGACCTGGGTCCAGCCGGAGGACCTGGTGGGTCACGAACTGCGGCAGGCGGCGGAGGACGGCCGCGACGCCCGTGCGCTCGCCGCCCGCTGGTACGCCGCCGGCGGCCGCCCGGCCCCGCCCACCGCGGGCGCCTCGCCCGGCCCTCGCCCCGACCTGCGGCCTCTGGCCGAGGAGATCCTCGACGCCCTGGCCGGCCTGCCCTCCCCTCTGGCCGCACACGAGCCCACCGACCTCGACGCCGTCGTCGCCCTCTGCCCCGCCTGGCCGACCGCCCCGAGGGCCTCGGGAAGGAACGGCGCGAGGGAGGACACCGCCCTGCTCGACCGGCTGCACGCCGCCTGGGTCGGGCGGGCCGCCGGGTGTCTGCTCGGCAAGCCCGTCGAGAAGCTGCCCCTGCACGGCATCCGCGCCCTCGCCCGCGCCGCCGGCAACTGGCCGCTCGCCGACTGGTTCACGGCCCGCGGCGTGCCCCGCGAGATCCTCGCCGCACACCCGTGGAACCGGCGCTCCGCCGCCACCTCGCTCGCCGAGAACATCGACGAGATGCCCGAGGACGACGACCTCAACTACCCGCTCCTCGACCTGCTCCTCCTGCGCCGCCACGGCCGCGCCTTCACCACCGCCGACGTCGCCCGCCTCTGGCTCGACGAACTGCCCGCCGGGCGGACCTTCACCGCCGAGCGGGTCGCCTACCGCAACCTCCTCGACGGCGTCGAACCCCCGCACACCGCCACCCGCCGCAACCCGTTCCGGGAGTGGATCGGCGCCCAGATCCGTGCCGACGTGCACGGCTGGACCCGGCCCGGAGACCCGGCCGGCGCCGCCCGGCAGGCGCACCGGGCCGCCGTCCTCTCGCACACCGGCAACGGCGTCTACGGCGCCATGTTCGTCGCCGCCACCCTCGCCACCGCCGCCACCGGCACCGCCGACGTCCACCAGGCCCTGGCCGCGGGCCTGTCCGTCGTACCGCCCCGCTCCCGGCTCGCCCGGGCCGTCCGCTCCGGCATCGCCGCCGCCCGCGCGCACCGCGACGACGACTTCGAACCCGTCGTGGACCGGCTCCACGCCGAACTCGGCGGGTATCACTGGGTCCATGCCGTCCCCAACGCCGCCCTCCTCGCCGCCGCGCTCACCCATGCCGACGGCGACTTCACCCGCTCGATCTGCGCGGCCGTCTCCGGCGGCTGGGACACCGACTCCAACGGCGCCACCGCCGGCTCGGTCGCCGGACTGCTCGCCGGGCACCCCGACCGGCTCCCCGAACGCTGGACCTCTCCGCTCAAGAACCGGCTCTCGACCTCGGTCCCGTCCTTCGACGGCATCGGCTTCGACACCCTGGCCGCACTGACCCACTCGGAG
Source organism: Streptomyces sp. NPDC053493 (assembly GCF_044544825.1). Taxonomy (NCBI): domain Bacteria; kingdom Bacillati; phylum Actinomycetota; class Actinomycetes; order Kitasatosporales; family Streptomycetaceae; genus Streptomyces; species Streptomyces sp. NPDC053493. The sequence continues at coordinate 73,216 of NZ_JBITXS010000007.1, read as the reverse complement.
GCACTACGCCCATGACCAGCATCGTCGTGCTCGGCAGCACGAACATGGACCTCGTGGCCTATGTGGCCGAGGCTCCCGCCCGCGGAGAGACCGTCACCGGCCGCGAGTTCCGCACCGTGCCCGGCGGCAAGGGCGCCAACCAGGCCGTGGCCGCCGCCCGGGCCGGCGCCGAGGTGTCGATGATCGGCGCGGTCGGCGCCGACGACTTCGGCCTGCGGCTGCGCGCCGCGCTGGAGCACAGCGGCGTCGACACCGATCTGCTGCGCACCGTCGAGGGCCCCTCCGGCACCGCGCACATCGTCGTCGACGACCAGGGCGGCAACGCGATCGTCGTCGTCCCCGGCGCCAACGGCACCGTCACCTCCCTCACCCACGGCGACGAGGCGCTGATCGCCACCGCCGACGCCCTGCTCCTCCAGCTCGAACTGCCCCTCTCCGTCGTCGTGGAGGGCTCCCGCGCCGCCCGTGAGCGGGGCGTCCGCACCGTCCTCACTCCCGCTCCCGCGCGCCCGCTGCCGCCCGAACTCCTCTCCACCACCGATCTGTTGGTGCCCAACGAGCACGAGGCCGCCGCCCTCACCGGCCTCACCGACCCGCACGCCGCCGCGCTCGCCCTGCTCGACGCCGTGCCCGAGGTGGTCGTCACCCTCGGCGCGGCCGGCTGCCTGTACGTCGCGCGCGGCCGGGAGCCGGTCACGGTGCCGGCCCCGCAGGTCCGGGCCGTCGACACCACCGCCGCGGGCGACACCTTCGTGGGCGCCCTGGCCGTCGCGGTCACCGAGGGCCGGCCCGTACCGGAGGCCCTCGCCTGGGCCTCGGCCGCGGCCGCGCTGTCCGTCCAGCGCGAGGGCGCGTCCACCTCGATGCCGTACCGCACCGAGATCGAGGCGGCCCGCGCATGACCACCCACGCCGGCTCCCCGACCTCCTCTCCCCTGCGCGGCCTGCGTGTCCTCGACGTCGCCACGCTCTTCGCCGGGCCGCTCGCGGCCACGCTGCTCGGCGACTTCGGCGCCGACGTCGTCAAGGTCGAGCATCCCCGCAAGCCCGACCCGTCCCGCGGCCACGGCCCCGCCAAGGACGGCGTCGGCCTGTGGTGGAAGGTCCTCGGCCGCAACAAGCGGACGATGACCCTCGATCTGTCCACGCCCGGCGGCCGCGACACCCTGCTCCGGCTCGCCGCCGACGCCGACGTGATCGTCGAGAACTTCCGCCCCGGCACGCTGGAACGCTGGGGCCTCGGCTGGCCGGAGCTCTCGGGCGTCAACCCGCGCCTGGTGCTGGCCCGCGTCACCGGCTTCGGCCAGTCCGGCCCGTACGCCCACCGCCCCGGCTTCGGCACCCTCGCCGAGGCGATGAGCGGTTTCGCCGCCATCACCGGCGAACCGAACGGCCCGCCCACCCTGCCGCCCTTCGGGCTCGCCGACTCCGTCGCGGCCCTCGCCACCGCGTACGCCGTGATGACCGCGCTCACCGCGAGGAACACCACCGGCCGCGGCCAGGTCGTCGACATGGCCATCATCGAACCGATGCTCTCCGTCATCGGACCCCACCTCCTCTGGTACGACCAGCTCGGATACGTCCAGCCCCGCACCGGCAACCGCTCCCGCAACAACGCCCCGCGCAACACCTACCGGACCGCCGACGGCTCCTGGGTCGCCGTCTCCACCTCCGCCCAGTCGATCGCCGAACGCGTGCTGCGGCTGGTCGGCCGCCCGGAGCTGATCGACGAGCCCTGGTTCGCCGACGGCACCGGCCGGGCCGCGCACGCGGACGTGCTCGACGAGGCGGTCGGCTCCTGGATCGCCCGCCGCACCCGCGACGAGGCCATGACCGCGTTCGAGAAGGCGGAGGCCGCGATCGCTCCCGTCTACGACGTCCGGGACGTCCTCGAGGACCCGCAGTTCCGCGCGCTCGGCACGGTCGCCGAGGTCGCGGACCCCGAACTCGGCCCGATCCGGATGCAGAACGTGCTCTTCCGGCTCTCCGAGACGCCCGGCGCCGTCCGCTGGGCCGGCCGCCCGCACGGCGCCGACACCGCCGAACTCCTCACCGAACTCGGTCTCACCGCCGACGACATCGCCACCCTGCGCGCCCAAGGAGCCGTATGACCGCGCCGACCGCCCGTCCCGTCCCCCTCACCTGGCTCTACGCCCCGGGCGACCGCCCCGCCGTGGTCCAGAAGGCCCTCGCCTCCGGAGCCGACGTCGTCGTCGTGGATCTGGAGGACGCGGTGGCCCCGGACCGCAGGGCCTACGCCCTGGCGGCCACCGCCGAGCTCCTCTCCGATCCCCAGCCCGTGCCGGTCCACGTCCGCATCCACGCACCCCGCGACATCCCACGTCTGGCCTCCCTCCCCGGCCTCGTCGCTCTCCGTGTTCCCAAGGTGACACACGCCACTGACATCGGCCGGATCGTCGAGCTCTCCCGGGGCCTGCCGCTCTACCCGCTCCTGGAGAACGCCATGGCGGTGGAGCACGCCTACGCCATCGCCGGCGCCCATCCCTCGGTCCACGGCATCGCACTCGGCGAGGCCGACCTCCGCGCCGACCTGGGCGTCCGCGAGGACAGCGGCCTCGACTGGGCGCGCAGCCGGGTCGTGGTCGCCGCCCGGGCCGCCGGGCTGCCGCCGCCCGTGCAGGCCGTCCACCCGGACGTGCGCGACCTGGACGCCCTGGCCGAGGGCTGCGCGCGGGGCCGGGCGATGGGTTTCCTCGGCCGCACCGCGATCCATCCGCGCCAGCTTCCGGTGATCGAACGGGCCTATCTGCCCACCGCGGAGGAGATCGCCGCCGCCGAGGAGGTCGTCAAGGCGGCGGAGGCCCAGGAGGGCGCCTTCGCCCTGCCGAACGGCCGCTTCGTGGACGCGGCGGTCGTCAACGGCGCCCGCCGCGTCCTCGCCCTCGCGGCACGCAGGGCCTAGAGACCTAGAGGTCTCGACAACGGCGGAGGGCCGCCGGGACCAGTCGGTCCCGGCGGCCCTCCGCCGTGTGTCGTACGGGCGCGGGGTCAGCGACCGCCCGCACCGGCTCCGTTGCCGGCGCCGTGCCTGTCCTCGGTCCCGGCGTCCTCGGCCGGGACCTCGTCCTGCGGAGCGGCGTCCCGCGCCGGCTCGTCCTCGGCGGCCTTGTCGCCGGAGGCATCGGCGGCGTCGGTGGCATCGGTGCCGGCCGTGTCCGCGGGCTCACCGGCGTCCTTCTTCGGCTCCACGATCTCCTCGCGGCCCGGACGCACCTTCGCCGAGACCACCATGTACACGACGGCGAGCGCGAAGACGACGATCGCGGTCCACACGTTCAGGCGCAGGCCGAGGATGTGGTGCGCCTCGTCGACGCGCATGTACTCGATCCAGCCGCGGCCGGCGCAGTAGGCGGCGACGTACAGCGCGAAGGCGCGGCCGTGGCCGAGCTTGAAGCGGCGGTCGGCCCAGATGACCAGGAGTGCGACGCCGATGCACCACAGCGACTCGTAGAGGAAGGTCGGGTGGTAGAGGCCGGCCTCGCGGTTGGCTCCGGCGGAGATCTTCAGCGCCCACGGCAGGTCGGTCGGCTTGCCGTACAGCTCCTGGTTGAACCAGTTGCCCCAGCGGCCGACGGCCTGGGCGAGGGCGATGCCGGGCGCGATGGCGTCCGCGTACGCCGGGAGCGGGATGCCGCGGCGGCGGCAGCCGATCCAGGCGCCGACGGCGCCGAGCGCGATGGCGCCCCAGATGCCGAGGCCGCCCTCCCAGATCTTGAAGGCGTCGACCCAGTTCTCACCCTCGCTGAAGTACAGCTGATAGTCGGTGATCACGTGGTAGAGCCGGCCGCCGACGAGGCCGAAGGGCACCGCCCAGACGGCGATGTCGGCGACGGTGCCGGCGGTGCCGCCCCGGGCGATCCAGCGCTTGTTGCCGAGCCAGACGGCGACGAAGACACCGATGATGATGCAGAAGGCATAGCCGCGCAGCGGGATCGGTCCGAGGTGGATCACGCCGGTCGACGGGCTGGGAATGTAGGCAAGGTCCATGGCAGGACCGACGCTACCCTGCCGGGCGGGCCCGACGGCAGCCAGCCCGGCAACTTCTCCGTAACTACCGGGCCGGGGAGCCCGCCGCCGGCGAGGCGGTGCCGGCCTTCTTGCCCTTGTTGGCCTCGGCGACCCACTTCTTCAGGTTGTCCGGCGAGATCTGCTCGCCGCCCTTCTGCGGGAAGATCGATTCTCCGTTGAGCAGCACGGACGGCGTGCCGTTGAAGTCGCTGCTCCGGAAGGCGTCGTGCGACTTCTTCACCCAGCCGTCGTGCGTGCCGTCCTCCACGCAGGAGCGGAAGCCGGGCGTGTCGAGGCCGGGGACCTTCGCGGCGAGCTCGATCAGCTTGTCGTTCTTCGCGTAGGCGTCGTCGGTCTCCTGCGGCTGGTTGACGTACAGCACGTCGTGGTACGCCGTGAACTTCCCGGCGTCCTGGGCGCAGGCCGCGGCGTTGGCGGCGCGCAGCGAGCCGCTGCCGCCCAGATTGCCGTCGATGAGGGTGGCGAGGTGATACTCGGCCTTGACGGCTCCGGCGGCCTCCAGCTGGTGGATGGTGTCCCGGAAGCCGGCCTCGAACTGGGCGCACGCGGGGCAGCGGAAGTCCTCCCAGATCGCGAGCGTGGACGGGGCGTCCGGCCTGCCCTGGGGAATGGCGGGCTTGTCGCCGCCGATGGAGCCGGTGGGCTCGACGACGGGGCCGGCCTTGTCGGAGCTGTCCTTGCCCCCGCTGTTGGCCGCGATCACGCCGACGACCGCGGCCAGGGCCAGGACGCCCACGACCGCGGCCGACACGACGAGGACGCGCCGCTGCTTCTCGCGGGCCTTCTCGCGCTCCCGCTGCTGCTTGAGGCGCTCCCGGGCGCTCTGCATACCGTCTCGGTTGTTCTCGCTCACGCCCACAGCAACGAACCGGGGAGGCACGCGCGTGCCTCCCCGGTGACGAATCCACCCGTATGGGTTACGGGGTGCGGCGGACGCCCTCGGCGAGTTCGGCCGCCAGTTCCCTTACGGCGGCGAGCCCGGCCTGCTCGTCGCCGTCGGCGTCGAGGATCCGCTTGACGAAGGCGGATCCGACGATGACGCCGTCGGCGAAGCCGGCGACCTCCTCGGCCTGGGCGGCGTTGGAGACGCCGAGGCCGACGCAGACGGGCAGCTCGCCGGCGGCCCGGGTGCGGCGGACCAGGTCGGCGGCCTGCTCGCCGACCGACTCGCGGGTGCCGGTGACACCCATCAGGGAGGCGGCGTAGACGAAGCCGGAGCCGGCCGCGGTGATGGTGGCGAGGCGCTCGTCCTTGCTGCTGGGCGCGACGACGAAGACGGTGGCGAGACCGTGCTTGTCGGCGTGCTCGCGCCAGCCGGCGGACTCCTGGACGGGCAGGTCGGGCAGGATGCAGCCCGCGCCGCCGGCCGCGGCGAGCTCCTCGGTGAAGCGCTCGACGCCGTAGCGGTCGATCGGGTTCCAGTAGGTCATCACCAGGACCGGCTTGCCGGTGGCCGCGTGGGCCTCCTTCACCGTGCGCATCACGTCGGCGATCTTGACGCCGCCGCGCAGGGCGATGTCGTCGGCGGTCTGGATGACCGGGCCGTCGAGGACCGGGTCGCTGTGCGGCAGGCCGACCTCGACGACGTCGGCGCCGCCGTCGAAGACGGCCTTGATCGCGGCGATGCCGCCGTCCACGGTCGGGAAGCCGGCCGGGAGGTAGGCGATGAGCGCGGCCCGGTTCTCGGCCTTGGCCGCGGCGAGGGTGTCGCTGAGCAGCTGGATGTTCCCGGTCACTTGGCGTCCCCCTCGATCTCCGCGATGTCGGCCGCGTCGGCGGCCACCGCTGCGTCGGTGTCGTACAGGCCGAAGTAGCGGGCGGCGGTGTCCATGTCCTTGTCGCCGCGCCCGGAGAGGTTGACGACGAGCAGCCCGTCCTTGCCGAGCTCCTTGCCGACCTCCAGGGCCCCGGCGAGGGCGTGCGCCGACTCGATGGCCGGGATGATGCCCTCCGTACGGGACAGCAGGCGCAGGGCCTGCATGGCGGCGTCGTCGGTGACGGCCCGGTACTCGCCGCGGCCGCTGTCCTTGAGGAAGGCGTGCTCGGGCCCGATGCCGGGGTAGTCCAGGCCGGCCGAGATCGAGTACGGCTCGGTGATCTGGCCCTCCTCGTCCTGCAGGACGTAGGAGCGGGAGCCGTGCAGGATGCCGGGCTCGCCGGCGGTGAGGGTGGCGGCGTGCTCGCCGGTCTCGACGCCGTGGCCGGCCGGTTCGCAGCCGATCAGCCGGACGGAGGAGTCCGGGATGAAGGCGTGGAAGAGGCCGATGGCGTTGGATCCGCCGCCGACGCAGGCGATCGCCGCGTCGGGGAGGCGGCCGGCGCGCTCCAGGATCTGGCGGCGCGCCTCGACGCCGATGACCCGGTGGAAGTCGCGGACCATGGCGGGGAAGGGGTGCGGTCCCGCGACGGTGCCGAAGAGGTAGTGGGTGCGGTCGACGTTGGCGACCCAGTCGCGGAACGCCTCGTTGATGGCGTCCTTGAGGGTGCGGCTGCCGGACTTCACGGCGATGACCTCGGCGCCGAGCATGCGCATGCGGGCGACGTTGAGGGCCTGCCGCTGGGTGTCGATCTCGCCCATGTAGATGGTGCAGTCGAGGCCGAAGAGGGCGCAGGCGGTGGCGGTGGCGACACCGTGCTGGCCGGCGCCGGTCTCGGCGATGACGCGGGTCTTGCCCATGCGCTTGGTGAGCAGCGCCTGGCCCAGCACGTTGTTGATCTTGTGCGAGCCGGTGTGGTTGAGGTCTTCCCGCTTGAGGAAGACCCGCGCCCCGCCGGCGTGCTCGGCGAACCGCGGGACCTCGGTGAGGGCGCTGGGCCGGCCGGTGTAGTGGACCATCAGGTCGCCCAGTTCGCGGGCGAACTCGGGGTCGGTCTTGGCCTTCTCGTACTCGACGGCGACCTCGTCGACGGCGGCGACGAGGGCCTCGGGGATGAACTTGCCGCCGTAGGCGCCGAAGTAGCCCTCGGGGCTGGGGGTCCGGCCGTCCGGGTCCGGAATGAAGAACTCGCTGGACATGCGGTTGCTCCTCGCGGGGCGGGTGCCCCGGGTACGCGTGCTGATGGTGGTCACGGTATGCGCGACCTCCTCACGTCCGCCCCATGCGGCGCGCTTCGCCACCGCCGTGTGGGCATTCGTCCCGCTGGGGCGGGACGGGTGGGCACACGGGACGGCGCCCTTGCGGGCGCGTTCCGCACCTGCGCCTGAACCCGCATCCGGAGCGCGCCGCAGTCGTGGTGCGGGGCAGGGCGCCGGAGCCTAGGCCCGGCAAGGGGCGCCGTCCGTTGTGCCCACCCGTTCCGCCCCGGCGGAACGAATGCCCACAACGCGGTGGCGGCGAAGGCCGGGCCGCAGGCCCACCAGGGGCCAGGGGTCAGGAGGGGGACGTGAGGTCGCGCGGGTCGCGCGGGCGCCATCGCATGCCGTTGACCTGACCCGGCTCGTCACCGATCACGTACCGCACCCGGCGGCCGTGCACACGGCGGGCGGGTGCCCGGCAGCCGCGCGGGCGGCAGCCGCGGGCGAGCGGCGCGTGACGGCGGTCGCCTCCGTCCGCGCGCACACCGGCCGCGCCCCGGGCGGCGAGGCCCGGGACGTGCGGCGGCGTGGCGTGGCGGAGACTCATGCGCGGGTCAGCTCCGGCCGTGGCGGAGCGCCGGGTGGGCGCCCGCGGCGACCAGGTCGGCGACGGCGGCCTTCGGATTGCCGCCGGTGACCAGCGACTCGCCGACCAGGACCGCGTCGGCCCCGGCGTTGGCGTAGGCGATCAGGTCGTGCGGGCCGCGGACGCCGGACTCGGCGACCTTGACGATGCCGGCCGGGATCTCCGGGGCGACGCGCTCGAAGGTGGAACGGTCGACCTTGAGGGTCTTCAGATTGCGCGCGTTGACGCCGATGATGCGGGCGCCCGCGTCGACGGCCCGCTCGACCTCGTCCTCGTCGTGGACCTCGACCAGCGGGGTGAGGCCGATGGACTCGGCCCGCTCGATGAGGGAGACCAGCGCCTCCTGCTCCAGGGCCGCGACGATGAGCAGCGCGAGGTCCGCGCCGTACGCCCGGGCCTCCCAGAGCTGGTAGGCGGTGACGATGAAGTCCTTGCGCAGGACCGGGATGTCGACCCGGGCGCGGACGGCCTCCAGGTCGGCGAGCGAGCCGCCGAAGCGGCGCTGCTCGGTGAGGACGGAGATGACTGCGGCGCCACCCGCCTCGTAGTCGGCGGCGAGGCCGGCCGGGTCGGCGATGGCGGCGAGCGCGCCCTTGGACGGGCTGGAGCGCTTGACCTCGCAGATCACCTTGACGCCGTCCCCGCGCAGTGCGGCGACACCGTCCTTGGCCTGCGGAGCCTTGGCGGCGCGCTCCTTGAGCTCGTCGAGGGAGACCCGCGCCTGCCGCTCTGCGAGGTCGGCGCGCACGCCTTCGATGATCTCGTCGAGCACACTCACGCGAGAGGCCCCCTTCCGGGATTCGATGAACACGGTTCAGCCACGTCGATGGTATCCGCAGGTGGGCCCCGGACCCGCATCGGTGGGAGCCGCGTCCCACGTACTGGGACTTCTCGGCAGGTCAGGGCGCCAGCGCGGCGCCGAAGGGAAGATTTCGTACGAGGGTGAAAAGAGCCAGGACGGCGCCGATTCCCCACCACCAGACCGGGGAGACCGCGAGGCGCATGGGCAGGCCCCGGACGGCGCGGATCAGCCAGAGGACCATGACGACGGCGAAGACTCCGTAGCCGACGACGGCGAGGGCGTTGGAGCCGAGGGCGGCGCCGAGGTCGCCGCGGACGAAGGCGTGGGCGCTGCGCAGGCCGCCGCATCCGGGGCAGTAGACACCGGTGAAGCGGAGGAGCGGGCAGACCGGGTAGTGGCCGGGTTCGTTGGGGTCGACGGTCCCGACGTACGCGAAGGCGGCCGCGACGGCGGTGAGCGTGCCCAGCGGCGCGAGGAGCCGCCGCGCGAGCGCCCGCGGGGCCGGTGGGCCGTACGGGGCGTAGGAGCCGGGCCGCGGGCTTCCGGGACCCCAGCCGTTGGCGTACGGGGCGTAGGTGCCGGGCTGCGGGCTTCCGGGACCCCAGCCGTTGGCGTACGGGGCGGAGGGCGCCGGCTCCCAGGACCCCGGCCCCGGCCCCGGCGCCGATCCCGCCGCCGGCGCCGTGCTCGTCGCACCCGGGCCGCCCGGCGTGCCCGGCGCACCCGGGCCGGCCGCCCTGTCCGGGCCGCCCGGCTCGTCCGACGGCCGCTGGCTGCCCGCTGCTGCGGATTCGGTCACGGCTCCCGCCGTCGGCTTCGCGTCCACGCCGTGAATTGTCGCCGGTGACGCGCGAAGGCGCAGCCCGGTCTCACCGGGCTGCGCCTTCGGGGTGACGCTGATGACGCTGATGACGCGGAGGGCGCGTGGATCAGGCGTGGGCCTTCTCGACCGCGCTCGCGGTGGCGGCCTCGCGGGCGGCCACGACGGCGGCCGACTCCTTCGGCATGCCCATGCCCGCGACCTTCATCGCTCCGCCGACGACACCGCCGAGCAGGATGACGCCGATACCCGCCCAGAAACCGGGCACGTTGGCGGCCACCATGAAGACTCCGGCGATGCAGAAGCCGATGAAGGAGATGATGACACCGGTCCAGGCGGCCGGGGTGTGTCCGTGGGCGCTGCCCGCCATGAGTTGCTCCTCGTTGGTGTTGCTCGGTGGTGACGTCTCATTCTTCCGCACATGGGCGCGCCGCGATGAATCGGGGTGCCCGAACGATCACGCGTCGGGGTCGCGGGCTCGGTCAGCCGCCGTGCGTCGGGTCCTCGCCGCGGTCGAGGGCCTTCCACAGGTCCTCGGGGCGGTCGGGGTCGACGGCCGCGGGGCGGCGGGCGGCGCGCGGGGCGCCGGTGCGCTCGTAACGCCCGCCCATCGCCGGCCAGGACTTGCCGAACCGGAGCGCGAACAGGCCCGCGACCAGGATGAGGACGGCGCCGGCCGCGGTCACGTAGGGCCAGGCGGTGTGGCTGAGGCCGTCGACGGCGGCGGCCGTGTTGCCGGTGATCCTGGCGGCCTCGGCGTCCAGGGCCGCGCTGTCGGAGGCGCCGAGGACGGCCGCGAGCGCGGCGCCGGCGCCGCTCAGGGCGAGCAGCACGGAGACCATGGTGCGGCCGGTGCGGCGGACGGCGAAGACGGCGACGAGCGCGGCGAGACCGACGATCGCGAGCGCGGTCGGCACGCCGGTGACGCTGCCGCCGTTGGCCTCGACGGGGACGGTGCCGCCGCCGACGGACGCGGTGCCCTCGGCCCAGATCTGGCCGGCGGAGAGCAGTACGACGGTGGCTCCGAGCGCGCCGAGCAGCAGGGCCGCGGCCAGGCTGCGGCGGGCTCCGGAGGAGGCGGCGCCGCCCGTTCGGGCGGCTCGGGGCTGGGGTACGGGTACAGCACTCACGTACCCCACTATCCCCTACCGGCTCCTTCGTCGTTCATCCGGTCGTGTGCATCCGGTTGGCCGTGTGGACGGCGCGGAGCACGGCGGCGGCCTTGTTGCGGCACTCGTTGTCCTCGGCGACCGGGTCGGAATCGGCGACGACACCGGCTCCGGCCTGCACGTACGCGGTGCCGTCGCGCAGCAGGGCGGTGCGGATGGCGATGGCGGTGTCGGAGTCGCCGGCGAAGTCGAGATAGCCGACGCATCCGCCGTACAGACCGCGCCGGGAGGGTTCGAGCTCCTCGATGATCTGCATCGCGCGCGGCTTGGGCGCCCCGGACAGGGTGCCGGCCGGGAAGCAGGCGGTGAGCACGTCGAAGGCGGTCCTGCCCTCGGCGACCTTGCCGGTCACGGTGGAGACGATGTGCATGACGTGCGAGTAGCGCTCGATCGACATGAAGTCGACGACCTCCACCGAGCCCGGCTCGCACACCCGGCCGAGGTCGTTGCGGCCGAGGTCGACCAGCATGAGGTGCTCGGCGCGCTCCTTGGGGTCGGCGAGCAGCTCCTCGGCGAGGTCGTGGTCCTCCTGCGGGGTGGCACCGCGGTGCCGGGTGCCGGCGATGGGGTGCAGCATCGCGTGGCCGTCCTCGACCTTGACCAGGGCCTCGGGCGAGGAGCCGACGACGTCGAAGCCGTTCTCGAAGCGGAAGAGGTACATGTACGGGGACGGGTTGGTGGCCCGCAGCACCCGGTACACGTCGAGCGCGGAGGCGGTGCAGGGCGTCTCGAACCGCTGCGAGGGCACCACCTGGAAGGCCTCGCCGGCCCGGATGCGCTCCTTGATGTCCTCGACGGCGTCCTGGTAGGCCGGGCCGCCCCACAGCGCGGAGAACTCGGGCAGCTCGGAGGCGGGCAGGGCGGCGGGCGTGGTCGCCACCGGCCGGGCGAGGTCGGCCGCCATCGCGTCGAGGCGGGCGACGGCGTCCGCGTACGCCTCGTCGACGCCGGTCTCCAGGTCGTTGTGGTTGATCGCGTTGGCGATCAGCAGCACCGAGCCGTCCCAGTGGTCGAGGACGGCGAGGTCGCTGGTGAGCAGCATGGTGAGCTCGGGCAGCCGCAGGTCGTCGCGGCCGTGCTCGCCGATGCGCTCCAGGCGGCGGACGATGTCGTAGCCGAGGTAGCCGACCATGCCGCCGGTGAACGGCGGCATGCCGGCCGCCAGGTCGCGCGGGGTGTGGAGGGTCTCGACGGTGGCGCGCAGGGCGGCCAGCGGGTCGCCGTCGACGGGGACGCCGACGGGCGGGGTGCCGAGCCAGTGCGCCTGCCCGTCCTCGACGGTGAGGGTGGCGTCGCTGCGGACGCCGATGAAGGAGTAGCGCGACCAGCTGCGGCCGTTCTCCGCGGATTCGAGGAGGAAGGTGCCGGGGCGTTCGGCGGCGAGCTTGCGGTAGAGCCCGACCGGGGTGTCGCCGTCCGCGAGGAGCCTGCGGCTGACGGGGATGACGCGGCGGTCGGCCGCCAGCTTGCGGAAGGTCTCGAGATCCATGGCGCCAGACCCTACTCGGCCGCGAGGAGCACGTCGGCGTCGAAGCAGGTGCGGGCCCCGGTGTGGCAGGCGGCGCCGACCTGGTCGACCTTGACGAGCAGGGTGTCGGCGTCGCAGTCGAGGGCGACGGACCTGACGTGCTGGACGTGGCCGGAGGTGTCGCCCTTGACCCAGTACTCGTTCCGGCTGCGGGACCAGTAGGTGCAGCGGCCGGTGGTCAGCGTGCGGTGCAGCGCCTCGTCGTCCATCCAGCCGAGCATGAGCACCTCACCGGTGTCGTACTGCTGGGCGATGGCGGGGACCAGTCCGTCGGGGCTGCGCTTGAGGCGGGCGGCGATGGCCGGGTCGAGGTCGCTGGGGGTCCGGGGCGTGCTGCTCATGGCGCCATTGTGCCGTGACCGGCGGTGTTGTCCGGCGGAGCGTCCACTGGGCGGACCGGTGGCGGCCGCCGTAGGCTGGCGGGCATGTCGACCCATGCCAAGCGTGAACGGCTTCTGCTCGCCGATCTGTTGGAGGCGGCCGGCCCGGACGCGCCGACGCTCTGCGAGGGCTGGAGCACCCGTGACCTGGCGGCCCATGTGGTGGTGCGGGAGCGCCGTCCGGACGCGGCGGCGGGCGCCGTGGTGCCCGTGCCGGCGCTGAAGGCGCGGCTCGAGCGGGTGCAGGCGGAGTTCGCCGACAAGCCGTACGCGGAGCTGATCCAGCTCATCCGTACGGGCCCGCCGCGGCTGTCCCCGTTCACGATCAAGCAGGTGGACGAGGGCGCGAACGTCGTGGAGTTCTACGTCCACGCCGAGGACGTGCGCCGGGCCCAGTCGGACTGGTCGCCGCGCGAGCTCGACCCGGTCTTCGCCGACGCACTGTGGTCGCGCTTGGAGAAGTCGGCGCGGCTGCTCGGCCGGAAGGTGCCGGTCGGTCTGGTGCTGCGCCGCCCGAACGGGCAGACGGCGGTGGCACGCCGCGGGACTCCGGTGGTGACGGTCTCCGGCGAGCCGGGCGAGCTGACGATGTTCCTCTTCGGGCGGCAGGACGCGGCGAAGGTGGAGGTGGACGGCGAGCCGGAGGCGGTGGAGCGGCTGCACACCACGAAGCAGCTGGGGATCTGACGCGGCTCGCACCACCGCCGCGGTAGGCGGACGGAGCCGATGTACGCGGACGGCGCTGATGTACGTGGACGGCGCCGCCGCCGTACGCGGAAGGCGCCGCCGCCACCGCGTGAAGGGCCCCGGGCCGCGCCGCCCCTTCCCCCCGACTATCGCGGCAGCTCGGCCCGCCTGATGGCGGGGACGGCGAGGCTGTAGACGCCCGCGAGGGCGCAGACGGACGCGCTGACGGCGTACACCGGGCCCACGCCCCACAGCTCGATGGCCGCGCCGGTGAGCGGGAAGCTGAGCGGTGCGAGGCCGAGGGAGCAGAGGCTGGAGACGGCGGTGACGCGGCCGAGGTAGGCCGGGTCGCACTCGGTCTGGACGAGGGCGTTGCACAGCGCTCCGGAGAGTCCGGCGAGCAGGCCGACGGCCAGGGCGGTCGCGGCCGCGACCGGCAGGTGCGCGGTGAAGGCCAGGGCTCCGATGGAGGCGGCGCCGACGGTCATGGTCCAGCCGCTGACGGCTCCCGCGTGCGGGACGCGTCGGCACACGGTCAGGAGCAGGGAGGCGGCGCCCGCGCCCGTACCGAAGCCGGCGAGGATCCAGCCGATGCCGGAGGCGCCCCAGCCGCGCTGCTCGGCGAGGACGGTGAGGCCGACGTTGAAGGGGCCGGCGAAGCCGAGGTCGCTGAGGAGCACGACGATCATCATCGGGCCGAGGAGGCGGTGCCCGCGCAGATAGCGCAGTCCGTCCGCGAGGTCGCGCAGGGCGGTGCCGTCGCGGTTCTCGCCGTCGGCGGGCAGCGGTCGCAGGCGCAGGGCGCGGAGCAGGGGCAGCGAGAGGGCGAAGAGCAGTCCGGCGACCGCGAAGGCGGTGGCCGGGCCGCCGAGGGCGACGGCGAGGCCGCCGAGCGGGGCGCCGAGGACGGAGCCGAGGCGGTGGGACAGGCCGCGCATGCCCTGGACGCGGCTGAGCTGGTCGCGGTCGGCGACGCGCGGCGGCAGGGCGCCGACGGCGGGCAGGAAGAGGGCGTCGACGACGCCGAAGGCGAGGGCGACGGCGGCGAGCACCCACAGGCCGGGCGCGGCGAGGAACAGGGTCGCGGCGAGGCCGAGGACGACGAGGCAGCGGACGGCGTCGGAGCCGATGACGAGCCGGCGCGGGCCCAGCCGGTCGGCGACCACTCCCCCGCCGAGCATCAGCAGGGCGCGGGGCACGGCGCCGAGGGCTAGGACGAGGCCGGCCTGGGCGGGCGTGCCGCTGCTGACGGCGGTCCAGGAGAGGGCGAGGTAGTAGACGCTGTCGCCGAGCGTGGAGGCGGTGTACGCGCCGAGCCAACGCAGCACCTGGGGATCGCGGTGGGCGGGGCGGCGGGCTTCGGCCGCGACTGCGGAAGGCGCGGTGGCGGTGGCGGTGGCAGTGGTCGTGGTCATCGCCGTCAGCTCCGGTAGGGGAAGCCGTTGAGGTGGACGGCGACGTTCTCGCGGCCCTCGGTGTCGCCGGCGGCCTCGGCGGCGCGGGCGGCCTGGTCGTACTTCGTCAGGAGCGCGTCGAGCTCCTTGCCGAGCGCGGCGAGTTCGGCGGCGGTCAGGCGCGGCAGCCATTCGGAGCTGATGGCGGCCGAGCGCCACTCGTCGGACCAGGTGAGCCGCTCGTCCATGAAGCGGCGCTGGAGTTCGATGCGCTGTTCGTTGAGGGTGCGGCCGACGGCGTCGCTCGCGGCGGCCGTCTCCGGGTTCCCGCGGACGTCCTCGTCGCGGATGCTCAGCCCGTACGAGCTGGGCTGCCACCAGCGCTCGCGGCCGTCGGTGGACTGGGTCTCGGCCTCCTCGATGAGGCCGTGCTCGGCGAGTTTGCGCAGGTGGTAGCTGACGAGCGAGACGGCCTCGTCGACCTGGTCGGCGAGCTGGGAGGCGGTGGCGGTGCGGGCCACGAACAGGGCGCGGTAGAGGCGCATGCGCAGCGGGTGCGCGATGGCCTTCAGGGTGCCGAGGTCGTCGATGCGACGGTTCTCCTGCGAGGTCATGGGCATGACCGTAGATGCGAAAGAAAACTTGCGCAATTGATTTTGCACAAATAATCCTGCGCATCTGCGGAAAGAAGAAGGGCCCCCGAAGGGGCCCTTCATCAAGCGGAATCGGCCTCAGCGGACCTCGTGGCCCGCCTCCCGCAGCGTCTGCTTGACCTCGCCGATCCGCAGATCGCCGAAGTGGAAGACGGAGGCGGCGAGCACCGCGTCCGCGCCGGCCGCGACGGCCGGCGGGAAGTCGGCCAGCTTGCCGGCACCGCCGGACGCGATCACCGGCACGGTGACGTGCTTGCGCACGGCCGCGATCATCTCGGTGTCGTAGCCGTCCTTCGTGCCGTCCGCGTCCATCGAGTTGAGCAGGATCTCGCCCGCGCCCAGCTCGGCGGCCCGGTGCGCCCACTCGACCGCGTCGATGCCGGTGCCCTTGCGGCCGCCGTGCGTCGTCACCTCGAAGGAACCGGTCGCCGTCCGCCGGGCGTCGACCGAGAGCACCAGGACCTGGCGGCCGAAGCGCTCGGCGATCTCCCGGATGAGGTCGGGGCGGGCGATGGCGGCCGTGTTCACGCCCACCTTGTCGGCCCCGGCCCGCAGCAGCCGGTCGACGTCGTCCGCCGCACGCACGCCGCCGCCCACGGTCAGCGGGATGAAGACCTGCTCGGCGGTGCGGCGCACCACGTCGTACGTGGTCTCGCGGTTGCCCGAGGAGGCGGTGATGTCCAGGAAGGTCAGCTCGTCGGCGCCCTCGGCGTCGTACAGCTTGGCCATCTCGACGGGATCGCCCGCGTCCCGCAGGTTCTGGAAGTTGACGCCCTTGACGACCCGGCCGTTGTCCACGTCCAGGCAGGGGATCACGCGTACGGCGAGACTCATGCGCCCTCACCTCGGAAAGCTTCCACCTCGACCTCGACGACCAGCCGCGGGTCGACGAAACCGGAGACGATGATCATGGACGCGGCCGGGCGGACGGCGTCGAACAGCTCCTTGTGGGCCCGGCCGACCTCCTCCACGTCACGGGCGTGGGTGATGTACATCCGGGTCCGCACGACGTGCTCGGGCCCCAGGCCCAGCTGCTTCAGGGCGTCGAAGGCGACGTTGAAGGAGTTGATCGCCTGCTCGTAGGGGCCGCCGTCGGCGATCGCGCCGCCGATGACCGACGTGCAGCCGGACACCAGGACCGTGCCGTTCGGCAGCTCGACCGCGCGGGAGTAGCCGAACTGCTCCTCCCAGGGAGCGCCCGTCACCACCCTGCGTACCGAGTCGGTCATACGGAAGCCACCGCCGCCAGCGCCTCTTCCAGCGTGAACGCCTTCGCGTACAGCGCCTTGCCGACGATCGCGCCCTCGACGCCCAGCGGCACGAGCCCGGCGAGGGCCCGCAGGTCGTCCAGGGAGGAGACGCCGCCGGAGGCGACGACCGGCTTGTCGGTGGCCGCGCACACGTTCTTCAGCAGCTCCAGGTTGGGGCCCTGCAGCGTGCCGTCCTTGGCAATGTCGGTGACGACGTAACGGGCGCAGCCCTCGGAGTCGAGGCGGGCCAGCGTCTCGTACAGGTCGCCGCCGTCGCGGGTCCAGCCGCGGCCGCGCAGCGTCGTGCCGCGCACGTCCAGGCCGACGGCGATCTTGTCGCCGTGCTCGGCGATGACCTTGGCGACCCACTCCGGGGTCTCCAGGGCGGCGGTGCCGAGGTTGACCCGGGTGCAGCCGGTGGCGAGCGCGGCGGCCAGCGTGGCGTCGTCGCGGATGCCGCCGGAGAGCTCGACCTTGATGTCCATGGCCTCGGTGACCTGGCGGACCAGCTCACGGTTGTCGCCGGTGCCGAAGGCGGCGTCCAGGTCGACCAGGTGCAGCCACTCGGCGCCGGACCGCTGCCAGGCGAGGGCGGCCTCCAGCGGCGAGCCGTAGGAGGTCTCGGTGCCGGACTCGCCGTGCACGAGGCGGACCGCCTGGCCGTCGCGGACGTCGACGGCGGGGAGGAGTTCGAGGGTGCTCACAGCGTTCCGATCCAGTTGGTGAGGAGCTGGGCGCCGGCGTCGCCGGACTTCTCGGGGTGGAACTGGGTCGCCCACAGGGCGCCGTTCTCGACGGCGGCGACGAACGGCTCGCCGTGGGTGGCCCAGGTGACCTTCGGCGCGCGGATGTTGGGGTTGCCGACCTCCAGGCCCCACTCGCGCACCGCGTAGGAGTGCACGAAGTAGAAGCGGGCGTCGGCGTCCAGGCCGGCGAAGAGCTCGCTGCCGGCGGGCGCGTCGACCGTGTTCCAGCCCATGTGGGGCACGACGGGCGCCCGGAGCGGCTCGACCGTGCCGGGCCACTCGTCGAGGCCCTCGCTCTCCACGCCGTGCTCGATGCCGCGGGCGAAGAGGACCTGCATGCCGACGCAGATGCCCATGACGGGCCGGCCGCCGGACAGCCGGCGTCCGACGATCCAGTCGCCGCGGGCCTCCTTGAGGCCCTCCATGCAGGCGGAGAAGGCGCCGACGCCGGGGACGAGGAGCCCGTCGGCGTTCATCGCCCGGTCGTAGTCGCGGGTGATCTCGACGTCCGCGCCGACCCGGGCGAGGGCCCGCTCGGCGGAGCGGACGTTGCCGAAGCCGTAGTCGAAGACGACGACCTTCTTGGGAGCGGCTGCCGTCATGACCACACGTCCAGTCGCAGGACGCCGGCCGACAGGCACATCGCGGCACCGATGGAGAGCAGCACGATCAGGCTCTTGGGCATCTTCTGCTTGGCGAAGGAGTAGATGCCGCCGAGGAGGAAGAGCCCGACGACGATCAGGACGGTGGAAAGGCCGTTCACGGTTACAGCGCGCCCTTCGTCGAGGGGAGGATGCCGGCCGCGCGCGGGTCGCGCTCGGAGGCGTAGCGCAGGGCGCGGGCGAGGGCCTTGAACTGGCACTCGACGATGTGGTGCGCGTTGCGCCCGTACGGCACGTGGACGTGCAGCGCGATCTGCGCCTGGGCGACGAAGGACTCCAGGATGTGCCGGGTCATCGTGGTGTCGTAGGAGCCGATCATCGGCGCCATGTTCTCGGGCTCGGTGTGCACCAGGTAGGGACGGCCGGAGAGGTCGACGGTCACCTGGGCGAGCGACTCGTCCAGCGGGACGGTGCAGTTGCCGAAGCGGTAGATGCCGACCTTGTCGCCGAGGGCCTGCTTGAAGGCGGCGCCGAGGGCGAGGGCGGTGTCCTCGATGGTGTGGTGCGAGTCGATGTGGAGGTCGCCGTCGGTCTTCACGGTCAGGTCGAACAGACCGTGCCGACCGAGCTGGTCGAGCATGTGGTCGTAGAAGCCGACCCCGGTCGACACGTCGACCTTTCCGGTGCCGTCGAGGTCGATCTCGACGACGACGGACGTCTCCTTGGTGGTGCGCTCAACGCGGCCTACGCGGCTCATGCGTTCTGCTCCTTCTTCAGCTCACGAACCGCGTCGAGGAACGCGTCGTTCTCTTCAGGGGTGCCGGCGGTGACCCGCAGCCAGCCCGGTACGCCGTTGTCCCGGACCAGGACGCCCCGGTCGAGGATCTTCCGCCAGGCCGCGTGGGAGCCCTCGGCTCCGTCGAAGCGGCCGAACTGGACGAAGTTGGCGTCGGACTCGGTGACCTCGTAGCCGATCGCCCGCAGCTCGGTGACCAGGCGGTCGCGCTCGGCCTTGAGCTGCTCGACGTACCCGAGGAGGGTGTCGGTGTGCTCCAGGGCGGCCAGGGCGGTGGCCTGGGTGACGGCGGACAGGTGGTACGGCAGGCGGACGAGCTGGACGGCGTCGACGACGGCCGGGTGCGCGGCGAGATAGCCCAGGCGCAGTCCGGCGGCGCCGAAGGCCTTGGACATGGTCCGGGAGACCACCAGGTTCGGGCGGCCCTCGATGAGCGGCAGCAGCGAGTCGCGGTGGCTGAACTCCACGTACGCCTCGTCGACGACGACCAGGGAGGGCTTGGCGGCCTGGGCGGCCTCGTAGAGCGCCAGAACGGTCTCGGCCTCGACGGCCGTGCCGGTGGGGTTGTTGGGCGAGGTGACGAAGACGACGTCCGGCGCGTTCTCGGCGACGGCCTGCTCGGCCGCCGCGAGGTCGATGGTGAAGTCCTCGTGGCGCGGGCCGGAGATCCAGCCGGTGCCGGTGCCGCGGGCGATCAGGGCGTGCATCGAGTACGAGGGCTCGAAGCCGATCGCGGTGCGGCCGGGCCCGCCGAAGGTCTGCAGCAGCTGCTGGAGGACCTCGTTGGAGCCGTTGGCGGCCCACACGTTCTCCCGGCCGACCGGGTGCTTGCCCGTACGGGTCAGATAGCGGGCCAGCTCGGTGCGCAGCTCGACCGCGTCCCGGTCGGGATAGCGGTTGAGGCCGCGGGCGGCTTCGGCGACCCGCTCCGCGATCCGGGCCACGAGCGGCTCGGGCAGCGGGTAGGGGTTCTCGTTGGTGTTCAGCTGGACGGGGACGTCGAGCTGCGGCGCGCCGTACGGGGACTTGCCGCGCAGCTCGTCGCGGATCGGCAGGTCGTCGATCCCGATCCCGTCGTGACGGGTGCCGTCACCGCGGATGCCGTCACCGCGGAGGCCGTCCCGGCGGGTCGTGTCGTTCTTGCCGAGGTCGTTCGTGTCGGTCACTTGCTCTCGGGCACCTTCCACCCGAACCGGGCCTTGATCGCAGCGCCGTGCGCGGGCAGGTCCTCCGCCTCGGCGAGCGTCACCACGTGGTGGGCGACCTCGGCGAGCGCGTCGCGCGTGTAGTCCACGATGTGGACACCGCGCAGGAAAGACTGCACGGACAGGCCGGAGGAGTGGCAGGCGCAGCCGCCGGTGGGCAGCACGTGGTTGGAGCCCGCGCAGTAGTCGCCGAGGGAGACCGGCGCCCAGGGGCCGACGAAGATCGCGCCCGCGTTGCGGACCCGGTCGGCGAGGGCGGAGGCGTCGGCGGTCTGGATCTCCAGGTGCTCGGCGCCGTAGGCGTCGACGACCTTCAGACCGTCGTCCAGGCCGCTGACGAGGACGATCGCGGACTGCTTGCCGGCCAGGGCGGGCACGATCCGGTCGTCGACGTGCTTGGAGGCGGCGACCTGGGTCTTCAGCTCGGCCTCGACGGCCTCGGCCAGCTCCTCGGAGTCGGTGACGAGGACGGAGGCGGCCATCGGGTCGTGCTCGGCCTGGCTGATGAGGTCGGCGGCGACGTGCACGGGGTCGGCGGTGGAGTCCGCGAGGATCGCGATCTCGGTGGGGCCGGCCTCGGCGTCGATGCCGATGCGGCCCTTGAGGAGGCGCTTGGCGGCGGCCACGTAGATGTTGCCGGGGCCGGTGACCAGGTTGACCGGGGCGCAGCCGGGCTCGTCGGCGGTGCCCTCGGTGCCGTACGCGAACATGGCGACGGCCTGGGCGCCGCCGGCCGCGTAGACCTCGTCGACGCCGAGGAGGGCGCAGGCGGCCAGGATCGTCGGGTGCGGCAGGCCGCCGAACTCCCGCTGCGGCGGGGAGGACACGGCGATGCCCTCGACGCCGGCCTCCTGGGCCGGGACGACGTTCATCACGACGGAGGACGGGTAGACCGAGCGGCCGCCCGGCACGTACAGGCCGACGCGCTCGACCGGGATCCACTTCTCGGTGACCGTGCCGCCGGGCACGACCTGGGTGGTGTGGGTGGTGCGGCGCTGCTCGCGGTGGACGAGCCGGGCACGCCGGATGGACTCCTCGAGGGCGGCGCGGACGGCCGGGTCGAGCTCGTCGAGGGCGCGGCTGATCGCCTCGGCGGGGACGCGCAGGCCCGGGACGCGGACGCCGTCGAATTTCTCCCCGTAGTCGATCACCGCTGCGGCGCCATGATGCCGTACGTCCTCGCAGATCGGCCGCACCTTCTCCAGGGCGGCTTCCACGTCGAACTCGGCACGGGGCAGCAGGTCACGCAGGGCGGAACCCTCGGGGAGGGCCTCGCCGCGCAGATCGATTCGAGAGATCACGGGTCAATTCTCTCAGACGGCCCAGAGCGTCGGACGCCCGTATCACTGGCTGATACGGGCCACTCTGGCGTCTTGTCGCCACTCCTGACCGTTAGCGTTCAGTCCGTCACACAGCGGGAAGAACGGCTGTACGAATCCGGGAAACGGAATCGTGGAAAGCGAGGGGGCGGCATTGACCGAGCCGCGCGAGGACGACGGGATGCCGGAGGGCCTGACCAGGCCCGAGCGGGAGATGTGGAAGGCCTTTCGGATCGGCAGGGCCTGTGATCTGCGGGAGGGGGTCGCGGAGCGGGACGATCCGTTCGCGGTGGGGACGGTGTGGGGCGCCGAGCGCAGTGTGCGGGCGGAGGTCGTGGCGCTGCTGCTGCTCGACGGGCCGCCGGCGCGGGCCGGGCGCGTCGCGGCGCTCAAGCTGCGCGGTGCGCGGATCTCGGGGGTGCTCAATCTGGCGGGCGGCACGATAGGGCCGTACGTGGAGCTGACCGGCTGCCGTTTCGACGGCGAGGTGGTGCTGCCGGAGGCGCATTTCGGGACGCTGCGGCTGGTGGAGTGCGCGATACCGCGCCTGGAGGCGGCGCGGCTGCACACGGAGGGCGATCTGCATCTGCCGCGCTGCCGGGTGGAGCGGGGCATCCGGCTGACGGACGCGCAGATCGGCACGGATCTGCTGATCAACCAGATCCGGGTGTGGCCGGACCGGCGCGGCCGGGCGATCACCGCGGACGGCCTGGTGGTGGCGCAGGACCTGCAGGCCGAGCTGATCGAGACGTACGGCGAGGTGAGCCTGCGGGGGGCGAAGGTCGGCGTGTCGCTCAGCCTGCGGGGCAGCGTGCTGCGCGGCGCCCAGCAGCGCCGCGCGCTGAACGCGCCGCAGCTGACGGTGGAGCGCACGCTCTATCTCAACGCTGCCTGGGTGTACGAGAGCGCGGAGAGTTCGGGCGGCGGGACGGCCACGCCGCCGTACGGGGTGACGCCGGCCCAGGGCGCCCGGCGCAAGCCGGTCGAGTGTCACGGCGGAGTGCGCCTGGACGACGGCCGGTTCGGCGACTCGGTGGACCTGCACTACGCCCGGTTCCTGCTCGACGGCTCGCGCCGGGAGGAGGTGTCGCTGCGCCGGATCGTGACGCCGGAGCTGCGGTTCAACGGCGAGCGGCCGGAGGAGGGCCGGGTGGTGCTCAACGGGGCGAAGGTGGTGACGCTGATCGACCTGTCCAGCAGCTGGCCGGGCCCGGGCGGGCTGGCGATGGGCGGTTTCGTCTACGAGACGCTGGTGCCGTACGGGCACTTCCCGCTGGCCCGCCGCCTGGAGTGGGTCGCCGCGGCCACGCCGGAGTACGCGCCGGAGCCGTACGAGCGCCTGGCGGCCGTGCTGCGCAGCAGCGGCGAGGACGCGGACGCGCGGGAGGTGCTGCTCGCCAAGCAGCGGCGGCGCCGGGAGACGCTGCCGCTGGCCGGGAAGCTGTGGGGCTACGTCCAGGACTGGACCGTGGCCTACGGTTACCGGCCGGGCCGGGCGGCGCTGTGGATGGCGGTGCTGTGGGCGGCGGGCACGGTGGCGTTCTCGCGCTACGACGCGGTGCCGCTGAAGCCGGACGAGGCGCCGCACTGGAACGCGACGCTGTACGCGCTCGACCTGCTGCTTCCGGTGATCGATCTGGGCCAGGTGGGGTACTGGCGCCTGGAGGGCTTCTGGCAGTGGGCCTCGACGGCGCTGATCCTGCTCGGGTGGGTGCTGGCGACCTCGGTCGCGGCCGGTGCCTCGCGACTCCTGAGACGAGGGTGACGGGCGGGCAGGGAGGTGTCGGGAGGGCCGGACGAGCACCGGCCCGCCCCTTTCTTTACGCTGTCTTGACCTCGGACAGAACAACCTTCCTGCCGCCACCAAAGCTTCACAGTCGCCCACTGGCGCGGCCCTCACCTGCGGTTTTCAATGTTTCGCACGATGTCACTGCTCCGTGCCCTGACCGGCACCGTCCGCCTGGTCCGGCACGCCCCGCGGCTCGCCGCCGGGCTGCCGCCGGACGACGACGTGCTGCTCGACGCGCCCGGCGACCGGCTCGGGCCGGCCCTGGTCGCCGCCGCCCTCACCGACCCGGAGCCGGCCGCCAAGCTGCTGGCCACCACCCGGGACGCCGCCGAGTGGGAGGACCGGGACCGCTATGTCACCCGGCTGAGCGCCTTCGCCTACCGCCGGGACGGCTGGCTGGAGCACTGGCTCTCGGTGGCGCCGCGCGACCCGGACGCCCTGCTCGTCAAGGCGCAGCTGGCGGTGCGCAGGGCGTGGGGTTCGCCGGCCCGGGCCGAGCGGCTGCGCGAGCTCGGGCCGCTGATCGAGGCCGCCGCCGAGGCCGCCCCGCGCGACCCGGTGCCGTGGCGCCTCGCCCTGGACCACGCGCGCGGCACGCATGCCGGGCACACCGCCTTCGAGGCGCTGTGGGAGCAGGCGGTGCGCCGGGCCCCGCACCACTACGGCAGCCATGTCGCCGCGCTCAAGTACCTGTCGGCGCAGTGGTACGGCTCGCACCGCGAGTGCTTCGACTTCGCCGAGCAGGCCGCCGAGGACGCGGCGCCCGGCTCGCTCGTGCAGGCGCTGCCCGCCCGGGCGGCGTTCGCGCAGCTGCTCGCCGGAGCGACGCCCGGGCACGCGGTGCGCGGCGACCGGATCGACGCGGCGGCCGACCGGGCGCTGGCGCTGTCGGCGGAGTATCCGGTGGGCGACCTGTGGCCGGCCGATGTGCGCAATCTCCTGGTCCACCTGCTGGTGGAGCGGGGCCGCTGGCACGACGCCTTCGCGGAGTTCGGGCGGATCGGCGGGCAGGCCACCACGTTCCCGTGGACGCTGGTCGCGGCGGATCCGCTGAGCGGCTTCCTGGAGGCACGCGCCCTTGCCGTACGCGAGGCGGCGCGGCGTACTCCGCTGCGCGCGCGGGCCGGTGGCGGGACGGGCCGGTAGAGGCGGGCGCGGCGGCCATTAGGCTTGGCCGCTGTGACCACCGCCCGTCTGCCTCTGTTCCCGCTCAACACGGTGCTGTTCCCGGGCCTTGTGCTGCCCCTGAACGTCTTCGAGGAGCGTTATCGCGCCATGATGCGCGCGTTGCTCGCGACGGACGAGTCCGGGCCGCGGCGCTTCGTCGTCGTGGCGATCCGCGACGGCCGGGAGGTCGCGCCGACGGCTCCGGGCCTGCCGGACCAGACGGCCCTGCCGGAGAAGGGCCCGGCGGCCGGTTTCGGCCCCGACCCGATCCAGGCCTTCCACCGGGTGGGCTGCGTGGCGGACGCCGCCTCCATCCGGCAGCGGGCGGACGGCGGCTTCGAGGTGATGGTGACCGGCACCGTGCGGGTGAAGCTGCTGTCGGTCGACGCCTCCGGCCCGTTCCTGACCGCCGAGATCGAGGAGATCCCGGAGGAGCAGGGCGACGAGGCGGACACCCTCGCCGAGGGCGTGCTGCGGGCCTTCCGCTCGTACCAGAAGCGGCTCGCGGGCGCCCGGGAGCGCTCGCTGACGACGAGCGAGCTGCCGGACGACCCGTCGGTGGTGTCGTATCTGGTGGCCGCCGCGGCCGTCCTGGACATCCCGGCCAAGCAGCGGCTGCTGCAGGCGCCGGACACGGCGACGCGGCTGCGGGAGGAGCTGAAGCTGCTGCGCTCGGAGACGGCGGTGCTCCGTCATCTGCCCTCGCTGCCGGCGGTGGAGCTGACCCGCGCGCCCACCAGCCCGAACTGACCCGCTTTCGAGGAGAGCCCCCGCGTGGCGAAGAAGCAGAAGAAGAACGGCGGCAGCGGCGGCGGCACCCCGGCGACGGTGGCGCTGACGGCGGCCGGCACGGCGTACACGCTGCACGCCTACGAGCACGACCCGGCCACCCCGTCGTACGGCGAGGAGGCGGCCGAGGCGCTCGGCGTGACGCCGGACCGGGTGTTCAAGACGCTGGTCGCGGACGTGGACGGCGAGCTGACGGTCGCGGTGGTCCCGGTCGCCGGACAGCTGGACCTGAAGGCGCTGGCCTCGGCGGTCGGCGGCAAGCGGGCGGCGATGGCCGACCCGGCGGCGGCCGAGCGCACCACCGGCTACGTCCGTGGCGGGATCTCGCCGCTGGGCCAGCGCAAGCGGCTGCGGACGGTCCTGGACTCCTCGGCCGCCTCGCACGAGACCATCTGCATCTCGGCGGGCCGCCGCGGCCTGGAGGTCGAGCTCGCTCCCGCGGACCTGGCGGCCCTCACGGACGCGGTCCTGGCGCCCATCGGGCGCGGCTGAGCGGGCCGGCCTCGGCCCGCCGGCGGGCCGAGGCCGCGTCGGGCGCCGCCTCGGTCCTCCTCGCGTCGCCTCGGCCGCCGCGCGCCGGTCAGCCCTGCGGGGCCTGGGGGGTGTGGGGCGTCTGAGGTGTCTGCGGGGTCTGGGGCGTCTGAGGTGCCTGAGGCTCGTGGGGCTTCTGGGGCGCGGCCATCGGCGGCCAGGGGCCGTCCTCCGGCTCCGGGTCGCGGGGCCCGAAGAGGGCGGTCAGGGCGAGGTGCACGATCATCGCGGCGATCGGCCAGGCCAGCATCGCCGCGGCGGCCATGTCGAGTTCGAGTGGTGCATCGAAGAAGACCTCGGGGCCGACCCGCTTGGCGTGCGCGACCACGTCGCGCTCCGGGCCGAGCCAGACGCCCACGCCCCAGGCGAGCAGCGAGCCGAGCACTCCGCCGAGGGCGAGGCCGAGCACCAGGGCGATGCCGCCGTGCCGGTGGACGAGGAAGACCAGGGCCGCGGCGAGGGCGCCGAAGCCGAGGGCGAGCAGGACGAACGTTCCGTCCATCCCGATCGCCGCCTCTCCCTCGCTGTCCTTGAGGAAGACCGCCTTGCCGTCGGACACCAGGGTGACCCGCGGCGCCAGCCACAGCCACAGCAGCCCGAGCAGCGCTCCGGCCGCCCCGGAGACGGCCGTCACCACGGCGGCCTGCCGCAGTTCGGTGGCCGTGCTGGGGACGCCGTCCGGCTCGGGCAGCTCGGGACGGGGAGCGGGCCGGGCGGGCTCGTGGGGCGGCTGGTGCGGCGGAGTCAGAGGTGCGGTCACGACGCCATCGTGCCAGGTGCGGCTGTGGCCTGCCTCAGCGGACCGGGCCCGGCCGGACCGGTCAGCGGACCGCCGCCCTCCGGTAGGCCCACGTCGCCACCGCGAGCGACACCACGCCCACCGCCGCGCACACCGCGAGGTCGAGGCAGACCATCGCCCAGTCGGGGCGCGGGTCGAAGGTACGGGCCAGGGCCTCCACTCCGTACGTGGACGGCAGCAGGTCCCGCGCCCAGCCGATCGGGCCGGGCAGCCGGTCGGCGGGCAGCACGCCGAGCAGCAGCGCCGCCGACATGCCGAGCTGGCCGAGGAGGGTGGCGAGCTCCTGACGCGGGGCCAGCAGGCCGAGCGCCGCGCCGAGCCCGGCGAGGGCCGCGCCCGACAGCGGTACGACCGCCGCCAGGATCCACAGATGGCCGAGCGGCAGTCCGAAGAGCACGGAGCCGGCGACCGCGGTCACCACCGTCCCGGGCGCGGTGAAGGAGGCGTACGCGCCGGCCGCGCCGAGCACCACGGCCGCGGGCGGCACCGGCAGCGTCGCGTAGTGGTCGAGTCCGCCGCCCGCCCGCAGCTGCCCGAAGTACTGGGCGAGCAGGTTGAGCGCGACGAACGCGACGACGAGCACCGTGGAGCCGGCCACCACGGCCCGGGCCTCCGAGCCGCCGTCCACGACGCCCCGCATGAGGACCATGATCCCGACGGACTGGAAGGTCGCCACGAACAGCAGCGGGATCCGGGCGACCCGGGCGCGGCTGAGCTGCGCCTTGTAGACCGCGCCGAGCGCGGGCAGCAGCCGGGCGCGCGGGGCCAGCGGCGCGGCGTCCGGCTCCTCGCCGGCGACCGGTTCGCCGAGGGCGCCGGCCGTCAGGGCCTCGGCGGGCAGGGTGCTCAACTCGTCCAGCTCCAGACGTTCGACTCGTACGCCATGCCGTGGGTCACGCCGTACGTCATGCCTTCACCAGTCCCCGGGTCTCGCCGCCGAGCGCCAGATAGACGTCCTCCAGGCTCGGCGTCGCCAGGGTGAAGTCGTCCAGGGCGGCGAAGGCCGCCCCGCCGGTGACCGCGGCCACCGCGGCCCGGGCCTCGTCCGGGGCGAGCCGCAGCGCCCAGCGGCGGCCGGACTCCTGGGCCGAGGCGCGCAGCGCGGCCACCTCGGGCACCTCCAGCGGGGCCCGCTCGCGCCAGACCAGCTCGACCCTGACCTCTCCGGCGACCCGTTCCTTCAGTCCGGCGGGAGTGTCGCAGGCGATGACCCGGCCGCGGTCGAGGACGGCGACCCGGTCGAGGACGGTCTCGGCCTCGATGACGTTGTGGGTGACGAGCAGCACCGTGGCGCCGTGTTCGGCGCGCCGCCGGTCGACGGCCGCCCACACGGCCCGGCGGGCGACCGGGTCCATGCCGGTGGTGGGTTCGTCGAGGACGAGGACGGGCCGCTCGCCGACGAGGGCGGCGGCGAAGCAGGCGAGCCGGCGCTGGCCGCCGGAGAGCTTCTTCAGGGGCCGGCCGGCGATCTCGCCGAGGCCGAGCTCGTCGAGGACGGCGTCGCGGGCGGCGCGGGCCTCGCGGGCGCCGAGCCCGCGCAGCCGGCCGGTGGTCTCGGCGGCGAGGGCGACGGTCAGCTCGTCGAGGGCGGTGGACTCCTGGCCGAGGTGAGCGAGGAGCCGGGCGGCGCGCTCGGGGTGGCGCACCAGGTCGTGGCCGAGCATCCGGACGGAGCCGGAGTCGGGGCGCATGAGGCCGGTGAGCTGGCGGACCAGGGTGGACTTGCCGGCGCCGTTGGGGCCGAGCAGGCCGAAGATCTCGCCGCCGCGCACATCGAGGCTGATGCCGTCGGTGGCCCGCACCTCGGGCGTCGCGGGCGCTCCGCGTCTGCCGCGTGTGGCGGGGTACGTCTTGACCAGATCCCGCACCACGCACACCGTACTCACGAGGGATGAGCCTACGGGGTCGGTCGGCCCTCCTCGGGCGCGGGGGCGGGTTGGGCGGCGGCGTGGACGTCGATCTCGCGCCAGAATCCCGCCCGGATCGCATAGCGGTCGTGCTCGTCGATCTGGTCGTCCTTGTGGGCGAGCAGGCCGAAGCGGGCCGCGTAGCGGAGGAGTTCGCCGTCGATGCGGTGCGGGATGCGCGGGTACATGGTGGCGAGCTTGGTGACGTGGCCCGGTTCGGGGAGCCGGTCGAGCCAGCGGCGGGCGAAGACCTGGCCGACCTCGTAGGGGTCGCCGCCGACGGTGGTGATGTCCTCCTCGCGGTCGGCCCAGCGCTGCTCGGCGCTGGTCAGCTGGGCGAGGGTGGGCAGGGACGCGGTCTCGGCGGGTTCGCCGAGCGGGGCGGCGGGCCGGTCGATCCAGCCCTTGTCGGAGGACCAGCGCAGGGTGGCGCCGGTGTGGTGGTGGGCCGGGGCCGGCGTGGGGCCGCGCAGTCCGGCGAGGTCCTTGGGCGTGGGCACGCTGCGGCCGGTGGCGGGTGCGGGGACGCCGGCGCCGTTCACCGGCTCGCCGTCGGGGCGCCGGCGCTCGGGCGCGTCGTCGTCCGGGCGTACGGGAGCGGCCGTGCCGTTGTGCGCCGGGGCGCCGGCCGTCGCGGCGGCCCGTTCGGCGGAGGCGGCGAGCGCGGACTCGGGCAGCGGCGCGGAGAGGATGGCGGCGATCTCGGGGCGGGGCGCGGGCGGCGGCGCGCACAGGCCGGTGAGGTCCTTGGCGCGGACGGCCCGGGTGATCCAGGCCCGGTCGAGGACGCGGCGCTCGTCGGCCTCGGCGACCAGGTCCTCGGACTGGTTGTAGTCGCCGTCGGCGGCCTGCACGGCCCACAGGTGGACGGCGACGCCGTGCTCCTTGGCGGACATCAGGCCGGGCAGCAGGTCGCCGTCGCCGGTGACGAGGACGATGTCGGAGCAGGCGCGGTTGCGGGCGAGTTCGGTGAGCTCGGCGTGCATGGCCGCGTCGACGCCCTTCTGCGCCCAGCGTCCGTCGGTACGGGTCAGGGCGCCGAGCCGCACGGTGACCCGGGGCATCACGCGCAGCCGGCGGTGCTCGGGCTGGGGCACCCGGTCGGGAGCGCCGTCGAACCAGTAGATCCGCAGCAGCGGCTGCTGGGTGTCGGCCTCGGCGCGTTCGCGCAGTTGCTGGATCAGCGCGGCATGGTCGACGGTGATCCGTGACCGGGCCGGTTCCCCGGCGAGGAGGCTGGCGGCGGCGCCCAGCAGGTAGCCGGCGTCCACCAGGACGACGCATCGGTCCACGTGTTCCACCCTCTTTCGCCGAACCGCTTCGGGAACCTCGGGATCGGAAGTGCTCCGGGTTGCTCCGAGTCTGCCCGACCCGGCTGGGGTTGACGTCCGGAACTGGATCATCGGCGTGGCGGATCTCACGCGAGGACGGCGCTTACTGTCCGTAATGATCCAAAATGCGACGCTTCTTGGCGTGTGTGAGTCTGACAGCGGCCCTGGCCCCCAGACCCCCTTGAGGAGGCATCATCACCATGGCCAAGAACCGGAAGCAGGACCGTAGTCAGCAGCGCGGCTCGCAGGCCGAGCGCGGTGCGCAGCAGGCGCACCAGTCGTCCATGGAGTCCCAGGCCGAGCAGCGCGCCACCCAGGTCACGCCGGGCGACATGGCGCGCAAGGGTCGGCAGAAGCGTTTCGGCCACAACTGACGCGCCGACGCGAGGACCAGCGAAGCGACAGAGCGACAGAGCGACGGCTCAGGGGCGCGCCCGTGACGACGGGCGCGCCCCTTGCGTGTGCGGCCGGCTTCCGGCCCGGTCCCGCCGGGCCCCGGCCGGCTCGGGCCGGTCCCGGCCAGCTTCGGTCGGTCCCGGCCGGCTCGGGCCGGTCCCGGCCGCCGCCCGGCCGCCGACCGTCAGCCGGCCAGGCAGGACGGGCCGAGCAGCACCTTCAGGTCGCCGAAGAGCGCCGGGTCGGGCTGGACCCGGTGCCGGTCGAGCCGCAGCACGGTCGTCGAGCGGGGCCCCTGGAGCTTGATGCGGACCTCGGTGTTGCCCTTGTGGTGCTGGAGGATCTCGCCGAGCCGGCTGATCATCGGCGGGGTCACCTTGACCGTGGGGATGGTCAGGACGACGGGCGCGTTGGTGCCGGCGTTGGACAGGTCGGGGACCATCAGCTCCATGGCGACCAGGCGCGGGACGTCCTCGCGCTTGTCGAGCCGGCCCTTGACGAAGACGACCGCGTCCTCGACGAGCTGGGTGGAGACCAGCTGGTAGGTGGCCGGGAAGAACATGCACTCGATGGAGCCGGCCAGGTCCTCGACGGTGGCGATGGCCCAGGCGTTGCCCTGCTTGGTCATCTTCCGCTGGAGGCCGGAGATGATGCCGCCGATGGTGACGACCGCGCCGTCCGCGTGCTCCCCGCCGGTGAGCTGGGAGATGCCGGCGTCGGTCTTGTCGGACAGGACGTGCTCGAGGCCGAAGAGCGGGTGGTCGGAGACGTAGAGGCCGAGCATCTCGCGCTCCTGGGCGAGCAGGTAGGACTTCTCCCACTCGACGTCGGAGAACTCCACGTCGAGGCCGAAGCCCGGCTCGCTGCTGTCCTCGTCGCCCATGCCGCCGAAGAGGTCGAACTGTCCCTCGGCCTCCTTGCGCTTGACCGCCACCACGGTGTCGATCATGGGCTCGTGCTGGGCGACCAGACCCTTGCGGGTGTGGCCCATGGTGTCGAAGGCGCCGGCCTTGATCAGCGACTCGATGGTCCGCTTGTTGCAGACGACCGCCTCGACCTTGTCGAGGAAGTCGGGGAAGGAGCTGTACTTCCCCTTGCTCTTGCGGGTCTTGATGATCGACTCGACGACGTTGGAGCCGACGTTGCGGACGGCGGTGAGGCCGAAGAGGATCACGTCGTCGCCCTGGGCGGCGAAGTTCGACTCCGACTCGTTGACGTTCGGCGGGAGCACCTTGATGCCCATGCGGCGGCACTCGTTCAGATAGACGGCCGACTTGTCCTTGTCGTCCTTGACCGAGGTGAGCAGTCCCGCCATGTACTCGGCCGGGTAGTTCGCCTTGAGGTAGGCGGTCCAGTAGGACACCAGGCCGTACGCGGCGGAGTGGGCCTTGTTGAAGGCGTAGCCGGCGAACGGGACCAGGACGTCCCACAGGGCCTGGATGGCTTCGTCGCTGTAGCCGTTCTTCTTGGCGCCGGCCTGGAAGATGGTGAAGTTCTTCGCCAGCTCGTCGGGCTTCTTCTTGCCCATGACGCGGCGGAGGATGTCGGCCTCGCCGAGCGAGTAGCCGGCGATGATCTGGGCGGCCTTCTGCACCTGCTCCTGGTAGACGATCAGGCCGTAGGTGACGTCGAGGACCTCCTTGAGGGGCTCCTCGAGCTCCGGGTGGATCGGGGTGATCTCCTGCTGCCCGTTCTTGCGGAGCGCGTAGTTCGTGTGCGAGTTCATGCCCATCGGGCCCGGGCGGTAGAGCGCGGACACGGCGGAGATGTCTTCGAAGTTGTCGGGCTTCATCAGCCGCAGCAGGGACCGCATGGGGCCGCCGTCGAACTGGAAGACGCCGAGGGTGTCGCCGCGCTGGAGCAGTTCGAAGGTCTTCGGGTCGTCCAGCGGCAGGGCGAGGAGGTCGAGGTCGATGCCCTTGTTGGCCTTCACCATCTTGACGGCGTCGTCCATGATGGTCAGGTTCCGCAGGCCCAGGAAGTCCATCTTCAGCAGGCCGAGCGACTCGCACTGCGGATAGTCCCACTGCGTGATGGTCACGCCGTCGGTGTGCCGCACCCAGATCGGGGCGTGGTCGACGATGGGCTCGCTGGACATGATGACGCCGGCGGCGTGCACGCCCATCTGCCGGACCAGGCCCTCGACGCCCTTGGCGGTGTCGATCACCTTCTTCACGTCCGGCTCGTTCTCGTACATCGCCCGGATCTCGCCCGCCTCGCTGTAGCGCGGGTGGGAGGGGTTGGTGATGCCGTCGAGGTCGATGCCCTTGCCGAGGACGTCGGCGGGCATGGCCTTGGTGAGCCGGTCGCCCATCGCGTACGGGTAGCCGAGGACGCGGGCGGAGTCCTTGATCGCGTTCTTGGCCTTGATCTTGCCGTACGTGCCGATCATGGCGACCTTGTCGGCGCCGTACTTCTCGGTCACGTACCGGATCACCTCGACGCGCCGGCGCTCGTCGAAGTCGATGTCGACATCGGGCATCGAGATGCGCTCGGGGTTGAGGAAGCGCTCGAAGATCAGGCCGTGCGGGATGGGGTCGAGGTCGGTGATGCCCATGGCGTACGCGACGATCGAGCCGGCCGCGGAGCCTCGGCCGGGGCCGACCGCGATGCCCTGCTTCTTGGCCCACATGATGAAGTCGGCGACGACGAGGAAGTAGCCCGGGAACCCCATCGAGATGATGGTGTCCATCTCGTACTCGACCTGCTTCATGCGGTCCTCGGGGATGCCGTTCGGGAAACGGCGGTGCATACCCCGCATGGTCTCCTCGCGGAACCAGGTGACCTCGGTGTAGCCCTCCGGGATGTCGAACTTCGGCATGAGGTTCTTGGCCTCGAACATGCCGGCCGTGTCGACCTGCTCGGCGACCAGGAGCGTGTTGGCGCAGCCCTGCTGCCAGGCGTCCGAGGAGTCGATGGCGTACATCTCGTCCGTGGACTTCAGGTAGTAGCCGGTGCCGTCGAACTTGAAGCGGTCCGGGTCGGAGAGGTTCTTGCCGGTCTGGATGCACAGCAGGGCGTCGTGGGCGGCGGCCTCGTGCGCGTAGGTGTAGTGCGAGTCGTTGGTGACCAGCGGCGGGATGCCGAGCTTCTTGCCGATCTCCAGGAGCCCGTCACGGACGCGGCGCTCGATCTCGATGCCGTGGTCCATCAGCTCCAGGAAGTAGCGGTCCTTGCCGAAGATGTCCTGGTACTCGGAGGCGGACTTCAGGGCCTCGTCGAACTGGCCGAGGCGCAGCCGGGTCTGGAGCTCGCCGGAGGGGCAGCCGGTGGACGCGATCAGGCCCTCGGACCACTGGGAGATGGTCTCCTTGTCCATCCGGGGCCACTTCTGCAGCCAGCCCTCGGCGTAGGCGTCGGAGGACAGCCGGAAGAGGTTGTGCAGTCCAGTGGCGTTCGCCGCCCAGATCGTCTTGTGGGTGTAGCCGCCGGAGCCGGAGACGTCGTCCCGCTTCTGGTGCGGCTGGCCCCAGAGGATCTTCCGCTTGTTGCGGCGGGACTCGGGAGCGACGTAGGCCTCGATGCCGATGATCGGCGTGACGCCGGCCTTCTTGGCCGAGTGGAAGAAGTCGTAGGCCCCGTGGAGGTTGCCGTGGTCGGACATGGCGATATGGGTCATGCCCATCTCGTTGCACGCGTTGAACATGTCCTTCAGCCGCGCGGCACCGTCCAGCAGGGAGTACTGGGTGTGGACGTGGAGGTGCGTGAAGGGCGGCCGGGTCACGGTGGGGAGCCTCCAATGAATTCCTGGGGGGACAGCGTGGAAGTCTACGTCGCTCCACTGACACCCGACGGGCACTCGGCGGTACCGTCGCGCGTTGGGTGACAGGGAACACCCGTCCCATTTGTCATGCACGATTCTCGGCCATACCCAGCGTCGCCCGCGCGGCGCACCCCGCACCAGGAGGCACCTTCGATGTCGGTCCCGCAGCCCACCGCCGCCGAGCGCGGTGAGCAGATCCTCACCGTCTTCGACACCGCCTTCGGCGAGCTGCTCGCCGCCGATCCGGCCGCCTTCAAGGTCAAGTTCCGGAAGATGGCCGGCTCCGCCTTCGCCTTCTACCGGGGCACGGCGTGTCTGTTCTACAAGGACCTGGAACGGGAGGCGCACGGCGGCCCGTTCCTGGACGAGCGGACCGGCCGGGTGTGGATCCACGGCGATCTGCACGCCGAGAACTTCGGCACCTACATGGACGCCAACGGCCGGCTGATCTTCAACGTCAACGACTTCGACGAGGCCTATGTGGGCCCCTTCACCTGGGACGTGAAGCGGCTCGCCGCCTCGCTCGCCCTGATCGGCTACGCGAAGGCGCTCAGCGACGCGCAGATCACCGAGCTGGTGCGGATCTACGCCGCCGCCTACCGGGAGCGGATCCACGCGCTCGCGACCGGCGCCAAGAACGACGAGATCCCGCCCTTCACGCTGGACACGGCCGAGGGCCCGCTGCTCGACGCGCTGCGCGAGGCCCGCTCCCTGACCCGCTTCGGGCTGCTCGACTCGATGACCGAGATCCGCGAGTTCGAGCGCCGCTTCTCCGCGGGCGGCGGCTCGATCGAGCTGGACGCGGCCACCCGCTACAAGGTGCTCGCCGCCTTCGACGGCTATCTGGAGACGCTGCCGGAGTCGAGCCTGGCGCGCCCCGACTCGTACCGGGTCAAGGACGTCGTCGGCCGGCGCGGGATCGGCATCGGCTCGGCCGGCCTGCCCTCGTACAACATCCTCCTGGAGGGCAACAGCGACGCCCTGGAGAACGACGTCGTGATCTACATGAAGCAGGCGCAGACCCCGGCGGTCTCGCGCCATGTGACCGACGCGGCGGTACGGGGCTACTTCCGGCACGAGGGCCACCGCACCGTGATCTCGCAGCGGGCGCTGCAGGCGCACGCCGACCCGTGGCTGGGCTGGACCGAGCTGGACGGCGCCGGCCAGCTGGTGGCGGAGGTCTCGCCGTACGCGGTGGACCTGGACTGGTCGGACATCGACGACCCGGAGGAGATAGCGGCCACGGTCGCCGACCTGGGGCGGGCGACGGCGGCCATGCACGCGGCGGCGGACGACTCCAGCGGCCACTCGCTGGTGCCGTTCTCCACGGAGCGGGCCATCGACGCGGCGATCGCCGCCGACGAGGAGGGCTTCGGCGAGCTCCTGGTGGACTTCGCCCACGCGTACGGCGCACGGGCGCGTGCCGACCACCAGATCTTCGTGGACCTGTTCCGCAACGGCCGGATCCCGGGTCTGTAGCGGGGCCCGCGGGACGGGCGGGGCGCCGGGGGCCGCTCACAGGAGGGCCTTAGGGACGCCTTACAGCCGGGCATGGCACACTTCCACGGCGATGAACATGGCAGGAATCCAGCTGAGAGCCCTCCGGGCGGCGTTCTTCACGGCGGTGGCCGTGGCGCTGTCGGTGGCCTCGCACGTCCTGCTGTCCGGCGTTCCGCTGCCGCTCGGGACGGTCGTCCCGGTCGCGGTGGCCGTCTTCGCCGTGGCGTACGCCCTGGCCGGCCGCGAGCGCGGCTTCGGCCCCATCGCCGGACTGCTCGTGCCGCTGGAGCTGGCCGCCGACACCCTGTTCACCAGCGGGCAGGCGGCCTGTTACGGCCCCGCCGGCGGCCCGGTCGCCGGCTCGCTGCGGGCGGTCGGGCTCGACGTGGACGCGCTGTGCGGCGGCGCCGTCGGCGGCCCGCTGCCGGGCGTCGCGGCTCCCGGGAGCGGCACCGCCGCCGCCCTGCTGAGCTCGCCCGACCCGGCCGTGCCCTGGCTGCTGCTCGCCGCCCATGTGGCGGTCGGGCTGTCGGCGGCCACCTGGCTGCGCGGTGGCGAGCGGGCGCTGGCCCGCCTGCTGCGGGCGGCCGTCGCCGTCGCCTTCCGGCCGCTGCTGCTCGTGGCGGCCTTCCGCCGCGCCGCCGGGAGCGCTCCGCGGCGCTCCGGGCCGCGCGCTTCCGGGCCGCGCCGGTCGCACGCCCGGCTGCTCGTGCACTCCGTGGGCCGGCGGGGACCGCCGTGCGCTCTCGCCTGAGCGAACGCAGTCCCCACCGTTTTTCGTCTTTTCAGTCACGGAGATCACGACCATGAGCAAGCGCAACAGCCAGGCCAACAAGGCAGCCGCCCGCGAGCGGCTGCGGATCGAGCGGGAGCGGCAGGCCAAGAAGGAGAAGGCGCGCCGCCAGGTGATCGTCGCCGCCTCGGTCGTCGGCGTCCTGGCGGTCGCCGGCGGCGTCGGTTACGCCGTCGTCCAGGCGAGCAAGCCCTCCGAGTGGGAGGCCGCGGCGGACGCGAAGAGCGTCGCGGCCCCGAAGAACACCGAGGGCGAGAACGGCACCACCGTCGTCGTCGGCAAGCCGGAGGCGAAGAAGACCCTGGAGCTGTACGAGGACTCGCGCTGCCCGGTGTGCGCGACCTTCGAGCAGAGCGTGGGCGCCACGGTCGAGAAGGACGTGGCCGACGGCAAGTACAAGATCAAGTACGTGGGCGCCACCTTCATCGACAACTCCGACCAGGGCACCGGCTCGAAGAACGCCCTCTCGGCCCTGGGCGCGGCGCTCGACGTGAGCCCCGAGGCCTTCCTGAAGTACAAGTCCGCGCTGTACTCCACGAAGTTCCACCCGGAGGAGCGCGACGACAAGTTCGCCAAGGACTCCTACCTCCTGGAGGTGGCGGACTCGGTGCCGGCCCTGAAGGGCAACGCGGAGTTCCGCAAGAACGTCGAGAACGGCACCTTCGACGCCTGGGCGATGAAGATGTCGAAGGCCTTCGACGACAGCGGTGTGCGCGGCACGCCGACCCTGAAGATGGACGGCAAGACGCTGACCGCCGAGGGCAGCGACAACCCGCCGCTGACGGTGGACGCGTTCAACGCGGCGCTGGCGAAGGTCATGAAGGGCTGACCCGAGCTCCTGATGTCCGCGCCGCCCGGCGGGCGGGGCGGCCACCCCCCCCCCCTTCTCCCGCCCAAAACGCGGGCCCCGCCGCAAGAAAGGC
>NZ_JBITXS010000007.1:0-36456 GCF_044544825.1 Streptomyces sp. NPDC053493 | reverse complement strand
GCGCGCCGCCCCCCCCCCCCCCCGCCCCCCCCGCCGCCCGCCCCCCCCCCCCCCCCCCCCCCCCCCCCCCCCCCCCCCCCCCCCCCGGGGCGGCCGGGCCGAACACCGCACGAAGCTTCGGCGAACATCTGCGCGGCCCCTGCCGATTCGTCGTACCAGTCGGTAATCTGACGGGCCGTGACCAGTCGTAACCTCATATCCGTCCCCAGCCGCCGTTCCGTGGTGAAGGCCGCCGCCGTGACCGCCGTCGCCGCGCCGGCGCTGGTGACCGCCGCCTCGCCCGCGCTCGCGGACTCCGGGGAGCCCGCGTTCCTGCACGGCGTCGCCTCCGGCGATCCGCTGCCAGACGGCGTCCTGCTCTGGACGCGCG
Organism: Streptomyces sp. NPDC053493; assembly: GCF_044544825.1. Taxonomy (NCBI): domain Bacteria; kingdom Bacillati; phylum Actinomycetota; class Actinomycetes; order Kitasatosporales; family Streptomycetaceae; genus Streptomyces; species Streptomyces sp. NPDC053493. The sequence goes on along the minus strand of NZ_JBITXS010000007.1, from coordinate 36,086 downwards.
TCACTCCCACGCCCGACGCCGTGCCCGGCTCCGGCAAGGGCCCCGACGTCACGGTCGGCTGGGAGCTGGCCGAGGACCGCTCCTTCGCCCGTACGGTGGCGAGCGGGACCGCCGTCGCCACCGCGGCCTCGGACCACACCGTCAAGGCGGACGTGCGCGGACTGCGCCCCGCCACCTCCTACTTCTTCCGCTTCACCGCCGGCGGCACCGTCTCCGCCACCGGCCGCACCCGCACCGCGCCCGCCGTCGACGCGGCCGCACCGGGCGTCCGGTTCGGCGTGGTGTCCTGCGCCAACTGGGAGGCCGGCTACTTCTCCGCGTACCGCCACCTGGCCGCCCGCACGGACCTGGACGCGATCCTCCACCTCGGCGACTACATCTACGAGTACGCGACCGGCGGCTACCCGGAGGCCAAGTACACCGTCCGGCAGCACCAGCCGACGCACGAGATCGTCTCGCTCGCCGACTACCGGCTGCGGCACGCCACGTACAAGACGGACGCCGATCTCCAGGCGCTGCACGCGGCCCATCCGGTGGTCGCCATCTGGGACGACCACGAGTTCGCCAACGACGCCTGGACGGGCGGCGCCGAGAACCACACGCCGGGCGCCGAGGGCGTCTGGGCGGACCGGGTGGCGGCCGCCAAGCAGGCGTACTTCGAGTGGATGCCGGTGCGCGCCTCGACGGAGGGCACGGTCTACCGCCGGCTGCGCTTCGGCCGCCTGGCCGATCTGCATCTGCTGGACCTGCGCTCCTTCCGCTCGCAGCAGGCGGGCGTGGGCAGCGGCCAGGTGGACGACCCGGAGCGCAGCATCACCGGCCGCGCCCAGCTGGACTGGCTGAAGTCGGGGCTCGCGGCCTCGGACGCGACCTGGCAGCTGGTCGGCACCTCGGTGATGATCTCTCCGGTGGCCTTCGGCGCGCTCCCGGCCGATCTCCTGGGCCCGCTCGCCGAGTTGCTCGGGCTGCCCAAGGAGGGCCTCGCGGTCAACGTGGACCAGTGGGACGGCTACACGGACGACCGCAAGGAGCTGCTCGCGCACCTGACGCAGCGGGGCATCCGCAACACCGTCTTCCTCACCGGCGACATCCACATGGCCTGGGCCAACGACGTGCCGGTGAAGGCCGCGACCTATCCGCTGTCGGCCTCGGCCGCGACGGAGTTCGTGGTGACCTCGGTGACCTCGGACAACCTGGACGACCTGCTGCACGTGGCGCCGGGCACGCTCTCGGTGGTGGCGGCCGGTGCCGTCAAGGCCGCCAACCGGCACGTGAAGTGGGTGGACATGGACCACCACGGCTACGGCGTGCTCGACGTCACCGCCGAGCGCTCGCAGATGGACTACTACACGCTCTCCGACCGGGCGGACCGGGACGCGACGGCGTCCTGGGCGCGCTCGTACCGGACGCTGAACGGAACGCAGCGTGTCGAGCGGGTGTACCAGCCGGTGCGCTGACGAGGACCGTCGTTCTTCATAACGGCGATTTTCAGCCATGATCGGCCGTGTTAACGGCAGATCACATGGCTACGGCGGGTGGCGTGTTCGGGGCATCGAATCCGGACACACCACCCGCCTTTGGCGCGCCTTCTGTTACGCCCACGTCTCAAACTCCGGAACCAGCGCAATTTTTTCTTCCCGATGCCCTGATTTGCCCGACGAATGATTGGGCTTGATCAACCCTCAACCACGGCTGACATGGACGCGTAATCTCCCCGCGGTGGCGAGGAAGTGCCTCTCCACAACCCCCCCGCAAGGAGTCACCCGTGCGTGCTCTTGTCCGTATATCCCCGCGTATGTCACGTCGTATTCTCGGCACCGCCGTCATGGCCGGAACCCTGGCCCTGGCTCCGCTCTCCGCCCCGGCTGCCACCCCGTCCTCCACCACCCTGGCCTCGGCCGAGAAGTGCGCGGACGACGCCGGCGCCCTCTCCTCCGCCCGCAAGGCCAAGGGCGGCGCCACCAAGGCCGAGCCCAACGAGGTCACCGCCGCCCAGGCCCAGGCCATGGACGCGGACCTGAAGAAGAGAGTCAACGAGGCCCGCCTGTCCGGCCGCGCCGCCGCGCCCTCCGCCGCCGCCGGCGCCACCGCGGTCACGATCCCGGTCTACTTCCACGTCATCCACAGCGGTACGACGGGCAAGCTCAGCGCCACGGCCGTCAGCAACCAGATCGCCGTCCTCAACGCCGCGTACGCCGGCCAGGGCACCGGCAACGTGAACTCGGGCTTCCAGTTCTCGCTGGCGGCGACCGACTACACGGACAACGCCTCCTGGTACAACCTCTCCTCCGGCTCGCAGGCCGAGAAGGACATGAAGACCACCCTGCGCAAGGGCGGCGCCAACGCGCTGAACATCTACACCGCCAACCTCGGCGGCGGCCTGCTCGGCTGGGCGACCTTCCCGTCCTCCTACAAGTCCAGCCCGAACATGGACGGCGTCGTCATCCTCGACGCCTCGCTGCCGGGCGGCTCGGCCGCCAACTACAACGAGGGCGACACCGCCACCCACGAGGTCGGCCACTGGATGGGCCTCTACCACACCTTCCAGGGCGGCTGCACCGGCAACGGCGACTACGTCAGCGACACCCCGGCCGAGAAGAGCGCGGCCTTCGAGTGCCCGACCGGCCGTGACACCTGCACCTCCAAGCCGGGCGTGGACCCGATCCACAACTTCATGGACTACACGTACGACTCCTGCATGTACCAGTTCACCTCGGGCCAGGTGACCCGCATGAACGACTCCTGGACCGCGTACCGCGCCTGACGCTCCGTCCGGACACAGCGGTGTGGCCCCCGGGGGCCACACCCCTTGGCACAGGTCCTGAAGGCCGTTCTAGAGGCTGTCGAGGAAGGACAGGGCCACCGCCCAGGTCCGCTCGGCGGCCTCCGCGTCGAAGTCCGACAGCTCCGGGTCGGTGTAGAGGTGCCCGGCACCGCGATAGCGGTAGATCTCCACGTCCGCGCCCGCCCTGCGCATCTGGAGGTACCAGGCCGACAGCCAGTCGTCCGTCTCGAACGGGTCGGGCTCGGCCACGTGCAGCTGGACCGGCAGGTCGTCCACCGAGGCCGACTCGGCGATGTCCGAGGTGCCGTGGAACAGCAGCAGCCCCCGCGCCCTCTCGTCGCCGAGCGCCAGCGTCTGCGCCACCGAGGCCCCGAGCGAGAGGCCCATGTAGACCAGACCGCGCTCCGAATAGGGCGCGGCGGCCAGGACCGCCCGCTTGAGCAGCGCGTCCTTGCCGATCTCGTCGCGCAGCGCCACGCCCTCCTCGACGCTCCCGGCCGTCCGCCCGTCGAACAGGTCCGGCGTCCAGACCTGGTGCCCGGCGTCACGAAGCCGCCGGGCGGCCGCCTCGACGGAAGGAGTCAGCCCGTAGGCCGAGTGGAAGAGCATGATGTCCATGCGCCCATCCTGCCACCGGCGGCCCGTGGCCCCGGCCAGCAGGAACCGTGCGGCCCTCGGCCCCGGTGAGGATCCGTGCGGCCCGGCGGCGGGCGGGTGTCCGGGGCGGGCCGGTCAGCGCATGCTGCGGACGTCCAGCTGGCGCAGCACGCGGTCCACCACCTCCGGGTCGGCGCCGGGCTCGCTGCGGGCCGAGAGCACCGCGTGCCGGGCGGCTGACATCATCTCCCGCTGGATCCGCTGGACCTTCTTCACCCGGTCCACGCGCTGCACGAACGCCGCCCGCCGTTCCTCGTCCACCATGTCCGGGCTGATCCGCGCCCCGATGTCGAAGGCGCCGCGCAGCAGCCGCTCGGCGACCTCCTCCGGCAGCTCCTCCCGCTCCTCGATCTCCTTCAGGCGGTGCTTGGCCGCCTTCGCCGCCCGCAGCGCCAGCTCCCGCTCGAAGGCCCGCTCGGCGTCCGTGTCGGCCTCCACGCCCAGCCGGCGCACCAGCCAGGGCAGGGTGAGGCCCTGCACCACGAGCGTCGAGAGGATGACGCAGAAGGCGACGAAGATCAGCTCGTCGCGGCCGGGGAAGGGCGAGCCGTCGTCCCTGCGGAGCGGGATGGCGAGCGCGAGCGCCACCGAGGCCACCCCGCGCATCCCGGACCACCACATGACGACGGTCTCCCGCCAGCTCACCGGGATCTCCTCGGCGTAGTCGCGCCGGTCGTGCAGCCGTTTCGCCAGCCAGGTGGCCGGCAGCAGCCACAGCAGCCGGACCCCGACCACCACGCCGACCACGGCCGCGCCCCAGCCGAGCATCTGCCCGAAGCGGCCCTCGGCGACGCCGAGGACATGGACGAGCTCCAGGCCGATGAGGCCGAAGGCGATGCCGGTGACGAGGGTGTCGACGACCTCCCAGAAGGTCTGCCCGGCGAGCCGTCCCATCACGTCGTCGGCGTCGGTCGCGTGCTCGGCGAGGAAGAGCGCGGTGACCAGGACGGCGAGCACGCCGGAGCCGTGCAGCTCCTCGGCGACGACGTAGGAGACGAACGGGACGAGGAGGGTGAGCCCGGTCTGGAGGGTGGCGTCGCCGAGGAAGCCCATCAGCTTGTTGGTGACCCAGCCGAGCGCGAGTCCCACCGCGACGGCGACGACGGCCGACAGGACCAGCTCCCCGAGCGCCCGCGGCCAGGAGAACTCGCCGCTGACCACCGCGCTGATCGCCACGTGGTAGAGCACGATCGCGGTGACGTCGTTGAAGAGCCCCTCGCCCTCCAGGATCGACACCAGCCGCCGGGGCAGCCCCAGCGAGCCGGCCACGGCCGTCGCCGCGACCGGGTCGGGCGGCGCCACCAGCGCGCCGAGCGCGAGCGCGGCGGCCAGCGGGATCCCGGGCACCAGCGTGTCCGCGACCGCGCCGACGGCGGCCGTGGTGACGAAGACCAGGGCCACCGCGAGCAGGAAGATGGGCCGCCGGTTGGCCGCGAACTGGCGCCAGGAGGTGCGCTGCACGGAGGCGTAGAGCAGCGGCGGCAGCACCAGCGGGAGGATGTACTCGGGCGGGATGTCGACGTTCGGTACGAAGGGCAGGAAGGCCAGCACGATCCCGACGAGCGTCATCAGGACGGGTGCCGGCAGCCCGAGCCGCTCCCCGAGAGGCACGGTGAGCACGGCGCCGAGCAGCAACAGGAACAGCAGGGCCAATTGATCCACGGCCCTACCCTGTCATGTACGTCCGCTTTGACCGCGATTGCCCTCGGCTACGAGTGGTGCCCGGGCGGGCCAGGACGGTGCCGGGGTCAGAGCACGCGGCGCATCGCGCGGTGCGGGATGCCCGCGTCCGGGAACTCCGGGCCGTAGGCCTCGTATCCCAGCCGCTCGTAGAAGCCGAGGGCGTGGGTCTGCGCGTGCAGGTCGACGGCGGCGAGCCCGCGCGCGCGGGCCGCGTCCTCGATGGCCCGCACCAGCGCCGCACCGACGCCGAGGCCGCGGGCGGCGCCGGTCACCGCGAGCCGCCCGAGCGAGCCCACCGAGGTGTCGCCGCCGGTCTTGCCGACCGCGTCGGCTCCGTGCAGCAGCCGGCCGGTGCCCAGCGGCACACCGTCCTCGCGGATCGCGAGGACGTGCACGGCCGTCTGGTCGTACGCGTCGTACTCGATCTCCTGCGGCACGCCCTGCTCCACGACGAAGACCTCGCGGCGCACGGCGAAGCAGGCGTCCCGGTCGTCCGGCCGTACGGCCTCACGGACGGTGTAGGCGGCGGAGCTCACGGATTCCGCGGCATCCGCGGCCTCCACGCCCTCCACGGTGCTCATCGGCTCTCCGCCGCGATGCGGTCGAGCGCGGTCTGCAGGTCCGCCGGGTAGGTGCTGGCGAACTCGACCCACTGCCCGTCGCCGGGGTGCTCGAAGCCGAGCCGCACCGCGTGCAGCCACTGCCGGGTCAGGCCGAGGCGCTTGGCGAGCGTCGGGTCGGCGCCGTAGGTGAGGTCGCCGACGCACGGGTGGCGGTGGGCCGACATGTGCACCCGGATCTGGTGGGTGCGGCCCGTCTCCAGCTTGATGTCGAGCAGCGAGGCCGAGCGGTACGCCTCGATCAGGTCGTAGTGCGTCACGGACGGCTTGCCCTCGGCGGTCACGGCCCACTTGTAGTCGTGGTTCGGGTGCCGGCCGATCGGCGCGTCGATGGTGCCGCTCAGCGGGTCCGGGTGGCCCTGGACCAGGGCGTGGTAGCGCTTGTCGACCGTGCGCTCCTTGAACTGGCGCTTCAGCGACGTGTACGCGTACTCCGACTTCGCCACCACCATCAGACCGGAGGTGCCGACGTCGAGGCGGTGCACGATGCCCTGGCGCTCGGCGGCGCCGGAGGTCGAGATCCGGTAGCCGGCGGCGGCGAGGCCGCCGATCACGGTGGTGCCGGTCCAGCCGGGGCTGGGGTGGGCGGCCACGCCGATCGGCTTCATGATCACGACGATGTCGTCGTCGTCGTGGACGATCTCCATGCCCTCGACGGGCTCGGCGACCACCTGCACCGGCGCGGGCGCGCCGGGCATCTCGACCTCGAGCCACGCGCCGCCGCTGACCCGCTCGGACTTGCCGACGACGGAGCCGTCGACCTGGACCTTGCCTGCGGCGGCCAGCTCGGCCGCCTTCGTACGGGAGAACCCGAACATGCGGGCGATGGCGGCGTCGACGCGCTCGCCCTCCAGGCCGTCGGGAACGGGAAGCGTGCGGATCTCGGGACTCGTGCTCACCCGTCGAGTATGCCTTGTGCCGGGAGTGCTCGGTCCTGGCGTCAGTCCTTGTGGACGGTGCCGTCGGGGTCCAGGCCCCGGAAGGACAGGAAGACGATCAGGATGCCGCCGCACACGATCGCCGAGTCGGCGAGGTTGAAGACGGCGAAGTGCGCGGGCGCGATGAAGTCGACGACCGCGCCCTCGAAGACGCCGGGCGAGCGGAAGATCCGGTCGGTCAGGTTGCCGAGCGCGCCGCCGAGCAGCAGGCCGAGCGCGATGGCCCAGGGCAGGCTGTAGAGCTTGCGCGCGAGGCGGATGATCACCACGATCACCGCGACCGCGATGCAGGTGAAGATGATCGTGAAGGCCTCGCCCATGCCGAAGGCGGCGCCGGGGTTGCGGATCGCCTCGAGGCGCAGCAGGTCACCGACGACCTTGATCGGCTCGTGGCCCTCCAGCTTCTCGACCACGAGCATCTTGCTGCCGAGATCGAGAAGGTAGGCGAGCACGGCCACCACGAACAGCGCGACGACCTTCCGCTTCCCCCGCGGCCGCTCCTCCGGAACGGCCGTCTCGTCGGCCCCTGCTGAATCCGGCGTACCGATGACGCTCTCCGCCTCTGCCATGTGCACGAGGGTACGGCACACACCTCCGGCGCCGTCAGCCGCGGCGCTCCTGCTTCTGCTTGTCCTCCACGCACAGGGTGGCCCGCGGGAAGGCCTGCATCCTGGCCTTGCCGATGGGCTTGCCGCAGACCTCGCACAGACCGTAGGTGCCCGCGTCGAGGCGCTCCAGGGCGTGCTCGGTCTGCTCCAGCATCTCGCGGGCGTTCGCGGCCAGGGCCAGCTCGTGCTCGCGCGTGATGTTCTTGGTGCCGGTGTCGGCCTGGTCGTCGCCCGCGCCGTCGCCGGAGTCGCGCATGAGGCCGGTCAGCTCCTCCTGCGAGTGGGCCAGCTCGCTGCGCAGCCGCAGCACCTCCGACTGGAGCTCGCTGCGGGCCTCGGCGACCTCGGCGGCCGTCCACGGGTCCTCGCCGGGACGTACGGCGAGCTCACCGCTGCGGGCCTGGGGCACCGCGGTGTCGGTCTCGGCCGTCGTGACGCCACCCGCGGTCTTCTTCGCTGCCACCGTCCTGGCTCCTGTCTTCTTCTCGGTCACGTTCTTCGCGTTCTTCGCGTTCTTGATGCTCTTGCTCTTCGCCGTGTCGGCCGTCGGGGCCGACGTGGCCGTCTTGGCCGGCTTCGTGGCCTTGACGGCCTTCTTCGCGGGGGCCGCCGTCTTCTTGGCGGGCGCCTTCTTCGCCGGGACCCGGGCGGCCGCCACCTTCTTCGCGGCCGGTACCTTCCCGTCCGCCTTCGTCCCGTCCGCCTTCGTCGCGTCCGTCCTCGTCGCGTCCGCCTTCTTCGTGGCCGTCGTCTTCTTCGCGGCGGTCTTCTTCGCCACCATGTCGCGGCCCCTTCACATTTTGTGATCTTGCTCGCGAATCGTGCTGGGACGATAAATCGGCCCAAGGCCCGCGGCAACGGGGCACGCCGCCCATTCCGCCCGCCCCGGCGCCCTTCGGAGCGAGCCTGCCTCGGTTGTGCCCAGCTCCCTGGCCGGTTATCCGCCCCGCCGCTCCCCCACTTGGCCGCAGCCGAAGCCGCGCGGGCCCGTGTGGCCATTCGGGTCAGCGGTAAATCGGTCGGCCGACGCCGTCCCGGGCCCTTACACTGGGCGGAGCGAAAGGCTTGGATGGGGACGAGTAGCGTCGTAAGCAGCCATGAGCGACCCGGGGACGGTGAGAGCCCGGGGGCGAGCCCGATGTGAAGCATCACCCCGGAGCTGCCGGAAGAAAGCCGCGGTCGTCCGCGGCGACTAGACCCGGCGTCGCGACCCCAATGAGGGGGCTCAGGGCGTTCGCGCCCGGGGCCAAGGAGGGTGGTACCGCGGGAGCCGTGCTCTCGTCCCTCCGGACGGAAACGAGGAACATCCGCCGGAGGAAGATCGATGTCTTCGCAGTACCGCCAGGTGCCCGCCCAGGTAGACCTGCCCGCGCTCGAGCACGCCGTGCTCGATTTCTGGCGCGAGAACAAGGTCTTCGCCAAGACCCTGGAGCAGTCCGAGGGACGCCCGGAGTGGGTCTTCTACGAGGGCCCGCCGACCGCCAACGGCATGCCCGGCGCCCACCACATCGAGGCCCGCGTCTTCAAGGACGTCTTCCCCCGCTTCCGCACCATGCGCGGCTACCACGTCGCCCGCAAGGCCGGCTGGGACTGCCACGGCCTGCCCGTCGAGCTCGCCGTCGAGAAGGAGCTCGGCTTCTCCGGCAAGAAGGACATCGAGGCGTACGGCATCGCCGAGTTCAACGCCAAGTGCCGCGAGTCCGTGACCCGCCACACCGACGCCTTCGCCGAGCTGACGACCCGGATGGGCTACTGGGTCGACCTCGACGACGCCTACCGGACCATGGACCCCTCGTACATCGAGTCGGTCTGGTGGTCGCTCAAGCAGATCTTCGACAAGGGCCTGCTCGTCCAGGACCACCGCGTCGCGCCCTGGTGCCCGCGCTGCGGCACCGGCCTGTCGGACCACGAGCTCGCCCAGGGCTACGAGACGGTCGTCGACCCGTCCGTGTACGTCCGCTTCCCGCTGACCTCCGGCCCGCTCGCCGGCCGGGCCGCGCTCGTCGTCTGGACGACCACGCCCTGGACCCTGGTGTCCAACACCGCCGTCGCCGCCCACCCGGAGGTGACCTACGTGGTCGCCACCGACGGCGACGAGCGGCTGGTCGTCGCCGAGCCGCTGCTCGACAAGGCGCTCGGCGAGGGCTGGGTGACCACCGGCGAGTCCTTCACCGGCAAGGAGATGGAGCGCTGGACCTACCAGCGTCCCTTCGAGCTCGTCGACTTCCCGGAGCCGGCCCACTACGTCGTCAACGCGGAGTACGTGACGACCGAGGACGGTACGGGCCTGGTCCACCAGTCGCCCGCCTTCGGTGAGGACGACCTCAAGGTCTGCCGCGCCTACGGCCTGCCGGTCGTGAACCCGGTCCGTCCCGACGGCACCTTCGAGGAGGACGTGCCGCTGGTCGGCGGCGTCTTCTTCAAGAAGGCCGACGAGGCGCTCACCGCCGACCTGGACGCGCGCGGCCTGCTCTTCAAGCACATCGCGTACGAGCACAGCTACCCGCACTGCTGGCGCTGCCACACGGCGCTGCTCTACTACGCGCAGCCGTCCTGGTACATCCGGACCACCGCGGTGAAGGACCGGCTCCTCCAGGAGAACGAGCAGACCAACTGGTTCCCGGACTCGGTCAAGCACGGCCGCTTCGGCGACTGGCTGAACAACAACATCGACTGGGCGCTGTCCCGCAACCGCTACTGGGGCACGCCGCTGCCGATCTGGCGCTGCGAGGACGACCACCTGACGTGCGTGGGCTCGCGCGCGGAGCTGTCGGAGCTGACCGGCGCGGACCAGTCGGGCCTCGACCCGCACCGCCCGTACATCGACGACGTCACCTTCACCTGCCCGGCGGAGGGCTGCTCGCACGAGGCCGTGCGCGTGCCCGAGGTCATCGACGCCTGGTACGACTCGGGCTCGATGCCGTTCGCGCAGTACGGCTACCCGTACCAGAACAAGGAGCTGTTCGAGGGACGCTACCCGGCGCAGTTCATCAGCGAGGCCATCGACCAGACCCGTGGCTGGTTCTACACGCTGATGGCGGTCGGCACGCTGGTCTTCGACAAGTCCTCGTACGAGAACGTGGTCTGCCTGGGCCACATCCTCGCCGAGGACGGCCGCAAGATGTCCAAGCACCTGGGCAACATCCTGCAGCCGATCCCGCTCATGGACCAGCACGGCGCCGACGCGGTCCGCTGGTTCATGGCGGCCGGCGGCTCGCCGTGGGCGGCGCGCCGGGTGGGTCACGGCACGATCCAGGAGGTCGTCCGCAAGACCCTCCTGACGTACTGGAACACGGTCGCCTTCCAGGCGCTGTACGCCCGTACGTCCGGCTGGGCGCCGTCCGCCGCCGACCCGGCGCCGGCCGAGCGGCCGGTCCTCGACCGCTGGCTGCTGTCCGAGCTGAACACGCTGGTGGCCGAGACGACCGAGGCGATGGAGTCGTACGACACCCAGCGCACCGGCAAGCTGATCTCCGCCTTCGTCGACGACCTCTCCAACTGGTACGTGCGCCGCTCCCGCCGCCGCTTCTGGCAGGGCGACAAGGCGGCGCTGCGCACCCTCCACGACGTCGTCGAGACGGTCACCCGCCTCATGGCCCCGCTGACGCCGTTCATCACGGAGCGGGTCTGGCAGGACTTGGTGGTGCCGGTGACGCCGGAGGCCCCGGAGTCGGTGCACCTGTCGACCTGGCCCGAGCCGGACCCGGCCCTGATCGTCCCGACGCTGTCCGAGCAGATGCTGCTGGTGCGCCGCCTGGTCGAGCTCGGCCGTGCCACGCGCGCCGAGTCGGGCGTGAAGACCCGCCAGCCGCTCTCCCGCGCGCTGGTGGCGGCGGCGGGCTTCGCGGACCTGTCCGAGGAGCTCCAGGCGCAGATCACGGAGGAGCTGAACGTCTCGAGCCTGGCGTCCCTGTCGGAGGTCGGCGGCTCGCTGGTGGACACCACCGCCAAGGCGAACTTCCGGGCCCTCGGCAAGCGCTTCGGCAAGGGCGTGCAGGACGTGGCGAAGGCGGTGGCCGCCGCCGACGCGGCGGCGCTGTCCCTGGCGCTGCGCGGCGGCGAGGCGACGCTGGAGGTGAACGGCGAGACGATCACCCTCACCCCGGAGGAGGTCATCATCACCGAGACCCCGCGCGAGGGCTGGTCGGTCGCCTCCGACTCGGGCGCGACGGTCGCCCTGGACCTGGAGATCACCCCGGAGCTGCGCAAGGCGGGCCTGGCCCGTGACGCGATCCGTCTGATCCAGGAGGCCCGCAAGAACAGCGGCCTGGACGTCGCGGACCGCATCGCCCTGCGCTGGACCTCCGCGTCGGCCGAGACCGCCGAGGCCCTCACGGCCCACGCGGGCCTCATCGCGGACGAGGTCCTCGCCACGGACTACGCCGAGGGCGCCGCCGACGACACCTACGGCAGCCCCTTCGAGGACGAGGGCCTGTCCCTGACGTTCCGCCTCCGCAAGGCGTAAGCGGTACGGCGAAGGGCCCGGCACCCCGAGAGGGGCGCCGGGCCCTTCGTCGTACCTCCACGGACGACTCCACGCGCGGGCGCACGGCAGGTACCGGGCCACACACCAGGCGCGGGCCACACACCAGGCGCGGGCGCGCCGCAGCCGCGGGCGAAGGCGCAGGCACGGCAAAAGGGCCGGGCCCTGGGAATCACCCCAGGGCCCGGCCCTACGACTGCCGCCGACGGCTACGCGCTCAGCGCGCGAACGCCGGGCGCCGTCAGTTGTCGTCCTCGTCGATCAGGAAGCCCCGCATCGGCGCCGGCGCCTGCTGCATCGGCTGGGGAGCCTGCGGGCGGACCGGAGCCATCGGCTGGGTCATCGCCGGGGACATCTGCTGCTGGCCGCCGTACGACGGGGCGCCGCCCATCGTGCCGTTGCCGCCGTAGGACGGCGCACCGGCGCCGGCCGAGGCCATCGACGGGGACGGCGGCAGCGAGGCCGTCGCCGGGGTCCGCGGCGGGGCCAGCGAGTCGTCCGCCTGGGTCTCCAGCTGACGCAGCTGCGACTCCAGGTAGGACTTCAGACGGGTGCGGTACTCACGCTCGAAGCCCCGCAGGTCCTCGACCTTGCGCTCGAGGGTGGCGCGGGCGGACTCCAGGGAGCCCATCGCGACGCGGTGCTTCTCCTGCGCGTCCCGCTCCAGCGCGTCGGCCTTGGCGCGGGCGTCCCGCTCCAGGCCCTCGGCGCGCGAGCGCGCCTCGCCGACGATCTTGTTGGCCTCGGAGCGGGCCTCCGCGATCGCCTGGTCGGCGGTCTGCTGCGCCAGCGAGAGGACGCGCGCGGCGCTGTCGCCACCCGGGCCCTGGGCCGGCTGCATCGGCTGCATCTGCTGCTGCTGCGGGTGACCCATGGGGCCGCCCTGCATCGGGCCGGGACCCATCGGACCGCCCTGCATCGGGCCGGGGCCCATGGGGCCGCCCTGCATGGGGCCGGCGGGAAGCGCGGGGGCACCGGACGGCAGCTGCGGCGGGCCCATCTGCGGGGGCTGCTGCTGAGCCGGCGGTCCGGATATGGCGGCGGGCACGGGAGCGCCGGGACCGACGGGACGATCCTGCTGCTCCGGGGGCTTGCGCATGCCCTGCTGCTGGTTCTGCGCGGCGGCACGGGTGGCCGCGGCCAGCTTGGCGCGCAGGTCCTCGTTCTCGCGGAGCAGTCGGGTCAGTTCGGCTTCGACCTCGTCGAGGAAGGCATCGACCTCGTCCTCGTCATAGCCTTCTCGAAGGCGGACGGTCGTGAACTGCTTGTTCCGCACGTCCTCGGGGGTCAGCGGCATCTCTTCTTCACCTCTACGTAGTCGTCGGCAGTCGGCAAGACCGTATCGTCCACATCCACCTCCGCCATCACCTCGCGAAGCTGCTCACGACGGAGATCAGGATGTAGACGATGATCATCAGAACGAAGAAGGACAGGTCGAGTGCCACGCCCCCGAGACGCAGCGGCGGGATGAGCCGCCGCAGAAGCTTGAGCGGTGGATCGGTGACAGTGTAGGTGGCCTCGAGGACGACCACCATCGCCTTACCGGGTGCCCATGACCGGGCGAACTGGAAGACGTAGTCCATGACCAGCCGGAAGATCAGGAGGACCAGGAAGCACATCAGCGCGATGTAGACCACCTGCAGTGTGACGCCCATCCCGCGCTTCCCTCTCCCCTGTTTCTCGTGCTCTCACCCGTCCGGCCGCTTTCGTGGCCGGCCGTGCTCGGTCTCGTGTTCTCAGCTCTGGTTGAAGAATCCGCCCTCTGCGATGCGGGCCTTGTCCTCCGCCGTGACATCGACGTTAGCAGGCGACAACAGGAACACCTTCTGCGTCACGCGCTCAATGCTGCCATGGAGCCCGAAGACGAGTCCGGCCGCAAAGTCGACAAGTCGCTTCGCGTCGGTGTCGTCCATCTCCGTGAGATTCATGATCACGGGGGTGCCCTCACGGAAGTGTTCCCCGATGGTACGGGCCTCGTTGTAGGTCCGGGGGTGCAGCGTGGTGATGCGGTAGGGCTCCCGCTCGGACACGACCTTGGGCATGATCACCGGTGCGTTCTTCTCCAGGCTCGGACGTTCGGGTGTGATGGATGCCACGGGGGCAATTCGGGCAGGACGTCCGCTTTCCGCGTGTACCGGTACAGACTGAGCGACGGGCTCGCGCGGCGCGGGCGGCTGGACCACCCGGACCGGCTCCTCGCGCTCGATCTGCCGAGGGGGCTGATGGCGCCGGTCGCGCTCGGGCTCCGGCTCCAGCTCGGGTTCGAAGTCGTCGTCGGGATCGAATCCCCGGCCGTCGTAGCCATCGTCCTCCACGAGGCCGAGGTAGACCGCCATCTTGCGCATCGCGCCGGCCATTCTCTGCATCCTCCGCTCTGTGGTGGATCGCCCTTACCGATTTCGCAGTGTCACCAAGTGCCCGCGATCCACGGGTCCGTCCGCCTCTCGACGGAATGACCATATTTTCTGCTGTGGTCCGACTTGCTTCGCGACGTTACCCGAGCTTCGGGCGGACTCCGAGTACCGCCGTACCGATGCGCACGTGTGTCGCTCCGGCCGCCACGGCCTCCTCGAGGTCCGCACTCATCCCTGCTGACACCATGTTCGCAGCCGGACGGGTCGCGCGCAGGTCAGTCGACAAATCCATGAGCCGCTCGAAGGCGGCCTGTTGCCGGCCCGCGTAGGGACCGGCGAGCGGCGCCACGGTCATCAGTCCGTCGAGCCGCAGTCCGGGCGCGGCGTCCACCGCCGCCGCCAACTCCTCGACGCCGTCGGGCGCCACGCCGCCCCGGTCGCCCCGCGCGCCGGACTCGGCGTCGAGCGCGACCTGGATCAGACAGCCCAGTTCGCGCTCCGCCTTCTCGGCGGCCGCGGACAGGGCGGAAACGAGCTTCAAACGGTCGACGGACTGCACCACATCGGCATAACCCACCACCGATCGGACCTTGTTGGTCTGCAACTGGCCCACGAAGTGCCAGGTCAGGTCGAGGTCCGCGCATGCGGCGGCCTTGGGCGCGGCGTCCTGGTCGCGGTTCTCGGCGACGTGGCGCACGCCGAGTTCGTGCAGGAGGCGCACATCGCTCGCGGGGTAGGTCTTGGTGACCACGACGAGGGTCACGTCCTCGCGCTCGCGCCCGGCGGCGGCGCACGCGGCCGCGATGCGCTCCTCCACCCGGGCGAGGTTCGCGGCGAGTTCCGACTTGCGGTCCGTCATATCTCTTCTCAGATCAACCAGACATATCCCGCGAGTCGCCCCGTGGTGCGGTCGCGGCGGTACGAGTAGTGGTCGCGGGACTCCAGGGTGCAGACCCCGGCGTCCGCGACGTCCCGGATCCCGAGCCGCTCCAGCTGGGCGCGCACTCCGGCGGCGACGTCGACGGCGGGGGTGCCCCACGAGGTCTCGGCGTGGGCGGCCGGTTCGGCCGCGGCCACCTCGGCGCGCATGGCCTCCGGCACCTCGTAGCAGCGCCCGCAGACCGAGGGTCCGGTGCGGGCGGTGATACGGGCCAGGTCGGCGCCGAGGCCGGTCATCGCCTTCACGGCGGCGGGCACGACGCCCGCCACCATGCCCGGCCGCCCGGCGTGGGCGGCGGCGACGACTCCGGCGACCGGGTCGGCGAGGAGGACGGGGACGCAGTCCGCGGTGAGCACCGCGAGGGCGAGGCCCCGGCGGGCGGTGACGAGCGCGTCGACGGACGGGATGTCGTCGGAGGTCCAGGGTCCGTCGACCTCGGCGACGTCGGCGCCGTGCACCTGGTTCATCCAGACGACCCGGGCCGGGTCGAGGCCGAGCTCCCGGGCGGCGCGTTCCCGGTTGGTCCGTACGGCCGCGGGGTCGTCGCCCACCGCGCCGCCGAGGTTGAGCTCCTCGTACGGAACGGCGCTCACTCCGCCCCACCGGTCGGTGAAGGCGAAGTGCGCGCCGTTCGCGTCGTGACGCTGCCCTATCACTTCAAGAAGTCCGGGACGTCCAGCTCTTCGGCCTGGGTGTCCGGGTACGGGCGGGCCGGCGGGACCACCGGCGGGGTGGCGGACGGCAGCGCGGACTCGCTGACGGCCGGGGCCGGCTCGGCGGGGGCCGGCGCGGGCTCCTCGCGCGGGCTCACCGTGCCGAGGCCGCCGAGCGGGCGGGCGGTCTCGGTGGCGCGCGGCGCCGGGGCGGGCTCCTCGCGCTTGGCGGAGACCGAGCCGATGATGTTGTCGCGGCGGGCCGGCGGCTGGCCGCCGTCGAAGCCGGCCGCGATGACGGTGACCCGGACCTCGTCGCCGAGGGCGTCGTCGATGACGGCGCCGAAGATGATGTTCGCCTCGGGGTGGGCGGCCTCGCTCACCAGCTGGGCGGCCTCGTTGATCTCGAAGAGGCCGAGGTCGCTGCCGCCGGAGATGGAGAGCAGCACGCCGCGGGCGCCGTCGATGGACGCCTCGAGGAGCGGCGAGGAGATCGCCATCTCGGCCGCGGCCACGGCGCGGTCGTCGCCCCGGGCGGAGCCGATGCCCATGAGGGCCGAACCGGCCTCGGACATGACCGACTTGACGTCGGCGAAGTCGAGGTTGATCAGACCCGGGGTGGTGATGAGGTCGGTGATGCCCTGGACACCGCTGAGGAGCACCTGGTCGGCCGACTTGAAGGCGTCGAGCACGGAGACCTGGCGGTCCGAGATCGACAGCAGCCGGTCGTTGGGGATGACGATGAGGGTGTCGACCTCTTCGCGGAGCTCGGCGATGCCGTCCTCCGCCTGGTTGGCGCGCCGGCGGCCCTCGAAGGTGAACGGGCGGGTGACCACGCCGATCGTGAGGGCGCCCAGCGAGCGCGCGATGTTGGCGACGACGGGCGCGCCGCCGGTGCCGGTGCCGCCGCCCTCGCCGGCGGTGACGAAGACCATGTCGGCCCCCTTGAGGACCTCCTCGATCTCCTCGCGGTGGTCCTCTGCCGCCTTGCGGCCGACTGCCGGGTTGGCCCCGGCCCCGAGACCGCGGGTGAGTTCACGGCCGACGTCGAGCTTGACGTCGGCGTCGCTCATCAACAGCGCCTGTGCGTCGGTGTTGATGGCGATGAACTCGACGCCCTTGAGACCGACCTCGATCATTCGGTTGATGGCATTGACACCACCGCCGCCGACACCGATGACCTTGATGACTGCGAGGTAGTTCTGCGGTGCTGCCACGTCGAAGGCCTCTCGCCTCGAGTTACGTGTCGCCGCTTCGCGTTGGTTGGCGCGCCGCGACGACGGATGCCGATTGGGACGGTCCGAAACGCCGACCCAAACCCTAACGTTGAAGTTTAGGGTTACCAGTGTCTCTGTTCGCTGGACTCTTCCGAACAGGACACTAAGTCGACAAGTGGCGCACGTTCAACGAACACGCCGAACCTCCCGTTTTTCTTTTCACCCTATGTGATCACCCGTAGCGCTGGCCAACCAGGGTGCTGGCCAGCGGTGATGGGCGTCAACTCCGTGACGATGCGGGTGCGGTGGGCGCACTTACATCGAAGTGCCCCGCTTTGGGAGTCGCCTTCATCAGCGCGGTCAGCACCCGGGCCTTGACGGGGCCGTCCTCGCCGCTGCCCCAGAAGACACTGCGGCCTCCGCCGAGCTCCAGAGTGATGGAGTCGAACGACGTGATCCGGACGACACGGACGTCCTGGGCGATTTTCTCCGGGAGTTCGCCCGTCACGCCTACCGCCACCCGCAGCAGCCGGTCCGCGTCGAAGCGGCGCAGGCTCGGGGAGGCGGCGACGTCGAGGACGAGGCGGGGCACGCCGCGGGGTGGGGCCGAGACGGTGGCGAACCGTACGGCGGAAGAGTCCACTTCGATGAACTTTCCGCCCTTTTCGAGAAGGAGGACGGGCCGGCGTTCCGTCACTTTGAGACCGATTCCGTGCGGCCAGGACCGCACCACGTCCACGCTGTCGATCCGGGGAAGCTCCGCGCGCAGCCGGGCCTCGATGCCGTCGGTGTCGACGGAGACGAGCGGCGCGCCGAGCGGGACCGCCGCGACACGCTCGACCTCGTCCGGGGTGAGCACCTCCGTGCCGGCGGTGCTCACCTTCTCGACCCGGAACCAGCCGGAGCCGTAGAGCGCCCAGACCCCGCCGGCCACCAGCACCAGCGCGGCGAAGCCGACGAGGAGGGCGCGCGGGGCGGGCACCCGAAGGCGCCGGGTGCCCGGCCGGGAGGGCCGCCGCGCGGAGCCCTCGGACCCGCCGCTCCCGCTCTTCGCTGCCACCGCGCGCTCCCTTCCCTGTGCGGCTCGCCGGCCGCCCGTCAGCGGGCCGCGATCGCCTCGTACACCATGCCGACGAGCAGCTCGTCGGCGTCCCGGCGGCCGAACTCGGAGGCGGCGCGGGACATCTCGTACAGCCGGTGCGGATCGGCCAGCACGGGCAGGACGTTGGTCTGCACCCACTGCGGCGAGAGTTCCGCGTCGTCGACGAGGAGCCCGCCGCCGGCCTTGACCACCGGCTGGGCGTTGAGCCGCTGTTCGCCGTTGCCGATGGGCAGCGGGACGTAGGCGGCCGGCAGCCCGACGGCGGAGAGCTCGGCGACGGTCATCGCGCCGGCGCGGCACAGCATCATGTCGGCCGCGGCGTACGCGAGGTCCATCCGGTCCACGTACGGTACCGGCACGTACGGCGGCATCCCGGGCATGTTGTCGACACGCGGCAGTTCGTTCTTCGGGCCGACCGCGTGCAGGATCTGGATGCCGGAGCGCTGGAGCACCGGGGCGATCTGCTGGACGACCTCGTTGAGCCGGCGTGCGCCCTGCGAGCCGCCGGAGACCAGCAGGGTCGGCAGGTTCGGGTCGAGACCGAAGGCGGCGCGCGCCTCGGGGCGCACGCGGGCGCGGTCGAGGGTCGCGATGGAGTGCCGCAGCGGGATGCCGATGTAACGGGCGTTGCGGAGCTTGGAGTCCGGGGTGGCGACGCCGACCCCGGCCGCGTAGCGCGAGCCGATCTTGTTGGCCAGGCCGGGCCGGGCGTTGGCCTCGTGGACCACGATCGGCACGCCGAGCCGCTTGGCGGCGAGATAGCCGGGCAGCGCCACGTAGCCGCCGAAGCCGACCACGCAGTCCGCCTTGGTGCGCTCCAGGACCTGCTCGGCCGCCTTGATGGTGCCGCGCAGCCGCCCGGGCACGGTGATCAGCTCGGGGGTGGGCTTGCGGGGCAGCGGCACGGCGGGGATGAGCGCCAGCTCGTAGCCCCGCTCGGGCACCAGCCGGGTCTCCAGGCCGCGCTCCGTGCCCAGCGCCGTGATGCCCACGCCGGGATCCCGCCTGCGCAGGGCGTCCGCGAGTGCGAGCGCGGGCTCGATGTGGCCGGCGGTACCTCCGCCGGCGAGGACGACATGCACCGAAATTCACCGCTCTCCGGACGGACGCTTCTTGACGCGCCGTCGCATCGACTTCCATCTCCCCCCGGCCCGCTTGCCCCATCCGGGGCGGCGCATGGCCAGGGCCGCTTTCGCGGCGGGTTCCTGTCGCGCGAAGGCGATCAGGAGCCCGA
Source organism: Streptomyces sp. NPDC053493 (assembly GCF_044544825.1). Classification (NCBI taxonomy): domain Bacteria; kingdom Bacillati; phylum Actinomycetota; class Actinomycetes; order Kitasatosporales; family Streptomycetaceae; genus Streptomyces; species Streptomyces sp. NPDC053493. The sequence goes on along the minus strand of NZ_JBITXS010000007.1, from coordinate 16,812 downwards.
CGGCGAACATGGTCGGCAGCAGGGCCGATCCTCCGTAGGAGAACAGCGGGAGCGGGACTCCGGCGATCGGCAGCAGACCGAGCACCGCACCGATGTTGATCACGGCCTGCGCCGTGATCCAGGTGGTCACGCCTCCCGCGGCATACCTGACGAAGGGGTCCTCCGTACAACCGGCCACGCGGATACCCGCATAGCCTAGAGCCGCGAACAGGGCCAGCACCGACAGCGTCCCCGCCAGACCCAGTTCCTCCCCGGTGACGGCGAAGATGAAGTCGGTGTGCGCTTCGGGGAGTTGGCCCCATTTTTCCACACTTGCACCCAGTCCGGAACCGAACCATCCGCCCGACGCCAGAGCATAGATCCCGTGCGCGGCCTGGAGACAGGGCGCGCCCTCTCCGCCGGGGTCGGTGGCGCCGAGACAGGCGAAACGCTTCAGCCGGTTGTCGCTGGTCTTGATCAGCAGGAAGCCGATCGTCCCGGCGAAGGCGAGCACCCCGACGAAGAGCCGGGTGGGCGCGCCTGCGGTCCACAGCAGGCCGAACAGGATCGCGGTGAGAATGATCGCCGTGCCCATGTCACCGCCCAGCATGATCAGGCCGAGCAGCAGGAACGCTCCGGGCACCAGCGGCACCAGCATGTGCTTCCACTGGGTGAGCAGTTTCATGTCCTGCTTGCGGGCCAGCAGGTCGGCGCCCCACAGGATCAGCGCCAGCTTGCCGAACTCGCTGGGCTGCAGCATGAACGGCCCGCCCAGCGAGATCCAGTTCTGGTTGCCGCCGACCGCGACTCCTATCCCGGGGATCTGGACGAGCACCATCAGGAAGATGGCCGCGACCAGGATCGGGTAGGCCAGCGCCCGGTGCAGCTTCACCGGCATCCGGGACGCGACCAGGAGCAGACCGCCGCCGAGCAGCGCCGCGAAGAACTGCTTGCGGAAGAAGTACGAGGGCACGAGGTCGTAGCGCAGCGCCGTGATCATCGAGGCGGAGTACACCATCACCAGGCCGAGCCCGGTGATGAGCAGCCCGGCGCCGACGATCACGTAGTACGCGGTGAGCGGCCGGTCCCAGGCCCGGCGGGCCCGCTCGTGGAATCCCCGCACACCGCCCGCGCGCCGGGTCCGCGGCGCCGCGGCAGCCGGGCCGCCGCGTACGGCGGCGGCCTTGCGCGGCCCGGCGGTTCTGCTCGGCATGGTCGCTGTCCCCTCCAGTCGTGCCCGGCCCGCGGCCGGGACCTGTTCGCTGGTCAGGTCAGGCGCGCCCGGTGGCGGCGAGCGAGCGGACCGCGTCCGCGAAGGCCTCGCCCCGCTTGTTGTAGTTGGCGAACATGTCCATCGACGCACAGGCCGGGGCAAGGAGGACCGTGTCCCCCGGCCGGGCGAGCGCGGCCGCCTCCTGGACCGCCGCGGACATCGCCCCAGTGTCGGTCCGGTCGAGGTCCACCACCGGGACCTCGGGCGCGTGTCGCGCCAGGGCTTCGCGGATCAGCGCCCGGTCCTGGCCGATCAGGACGACACCGCGCAGCCGCTGCGCGGACTTCTGCACCAGCTCGTCGAAGGTCGCGCCCTTGGCGAGTCCGCCGGCGATCCAGACGATCGGGTCGTAGGCCGCCAACGAGGCTTCCGCGGCGTGGGTGTTGGTGGCCTTGGAGTCGTCGACGTAGACGACGCCCTCGATCTCCTCGACCAGCTCGATGCGGTGCGGGTCGGGCCGGAAGGCCCGCAGTCCGTCCCGTACGGCCTGCGGCTCGACACCGAAGGCGCGGGCCAGGGCGGCCGCGGCGAGCGCGTTGGCGATGTTGTGCGGGGCCGGCGGCTGGACGTCGGAGACCTCGGCCAGCTCCTGCGCGTTCTTCTGCCGGTTCGCCACGAAGGCGCGGTCGACCAGGATGCCCTCGACCACGCCGAGCTCCGAGGGGCCGGGCGTGCCGAGGGTGAAGCCGATGGCCCGGCAGCCCTCCTCGACGTCGGCCTCGCGGACCAGGTCCTCGGTCACCTTGTCCGCCACGTTGTACACGCAGGCGATCTGGTTGCCCTCGTAGATCCGGCCCTTGTCGGCGGCGTACGCCTCCATGGAGCCGTGCCAGTCGAGGTGGTCGGGCGCCAGGTTGAGCACGGCGGCCGAGTGGGCGCGCAGGCTGGGCGCCCAGTGCAGCTGGTAGCTGGAGAGCTCGACGGCGAGCACGTCGTACGGCTCCTCGCCGAGGACGGCGTCGAGGAGCGAGACGCCGATGTTGCCGACGGCGGCGGTCCGCAGGCCCGCGGCCTCGAGGATCGAGGCGAGCATCCGCACGGTCGTGGTCTTGCCGTTGGTGCCGGTGACCGCGAGCCAGGGCGCCGCGTCCGGGCCGCGCAGCCGCCAGGCGAGCTCGACGTCGCCCCAGACCTCCACGCCGGCCGCCTCCGCGGCCCGGAAGAGCGGCTTGTCGGGCTTCCAGCCCGGCGCGGTGACGACCAGTTCGGTGCCGGGCGGCAGGGTCGCCCCGTCGCCGAGGCGGACGGTGATGCCCTCCGCCTCCAGCTCCGCGGCCTGCGCCCGGGAGCGCTCGTCGTCGCCGTCGTTGACGACCGTGACGACCGCGCCGAGGCCGTGCAGGACGCGGGCGGCCGGGATGCCGCTCACGCCGAGTCCGGCGACGGTGACGTGCTTGCCCTGCCAGGCCGGCTGTTCGCTCACTTTTCGGATGCCCATCCCGCGTAGAAGATGCCCAGACCGACGATCACGTAGATGCCCTGGATGATCCAGAAACGGACGACGACCAGGACCTCGGACCACCCCTTGAGTTCGAAGTGGTGCTGGAGCGGCGCCATCCGGAAGACCCGCTTGCCGGTCATCTTGAAGGAACCGACCTGGATGACCACGGACATCGTGATCATCACGAAGAGGCCGCCGAGCAGGGCGAGCAGCAGCTCGGTGCGGGAGCAGATCGCGAGGCCGGCGAGCGCGCCGCCGAGGGCCAGCGAGCCGGTGTCGCCCATGAAGATCTTGGCGGGCGAGGTGTTCCACCACAGGAAGCCGAAGCAGGCGCCCATGAGGGCGGACGCGACGACCGCGAGGTCGAGCGGGTCGCGCACCTCGAAGCAGGCGTTCGGGTTGGTCAGGGTCATGGCGTTGGCGCACGACTCCTGGAACTGCCAGAGCCCGATGAAGGTGTAGGCGCCGAAGACCATCACCGACGCGCCGGTGGCCAGGCCGTCCAGACCGTCCGTCAGGTTCACGCCGTTGGACATGGCCAGGATCATGAAGAGCGCCCAGACCACGAACAGGACCGGGCCGATCGACCAGCCGAAGTCGGCGATGAACGACAGCTTGGTGGAGGCCGGGGTGTTGCCGCGCAGGTCGGCGAACTGCAGCGAGAGCACGGCGAAGGCGATGCCGACGATCAGCTGGCCGGCCATCTTCGCCTTGGCCCGCAGACCGAGCGAACGCTGCTTGACGATCTTGATGTAGTCGTCGAGGAAGCCGACCAGGCCCATGCCGGCCATCAGGAACAGCACCAGGACGCCCGAGTACGTCGGGTCCTCGCCGGTGATCACCTTCGCCAGGGCGTACGCGATGAGGGTGGCCAGGATGAAGGAGATGCCGCCCATGGTGGGCGTGCCCTTCTTCGAGCCGTGGGTGCGCGGGCCGTCGTCCCGGATGAACTGTCCGTATCCCTTGCGGGCGAGCAGCTTGATGAGCAGCGGGGTGCCGATCAGGGTCAGGAAGAGCCCGATGGCCCCCGCGAAGAGGATCTGCCTCATCGGCCGGCGACCTCGCCCTCGGAGCCCGCGGACTCGAGCAGTGCCAGGGCGACCCGCTCGAGACCGACCGACCTGGAAGCCTTCACCAGGACGATGTCCCCCGGGCGCAGCTCACTGCGCAACAGGTCGACCGCCGCCTGCGCGTCGGACACGTGCACCGACTCCTCACCCCACGAACCCTCGTTATAGGCGCCCAGTTGCAGCCAGGACGCTTCCCTGTCCCCGACCGCGACGAGCTTGCTGACGTTGAGCCGGACGGCGAGCCGTCCGACCGCGTCGTGCTCGGCCAGCGACTCGTCGCCGAGCTCGGCCATCTTGCCGAGCACCGCCCACGTGCGGGAACCCCTGGCCTGTGCAGACCTGCCCATGGCCGCGAGCGCGCGCAGGGCGGCTCGCATGGACTCGGGGTTCGCGTTGTAGGCGTCGTTGACGATCGTCACGCCGTCCGGACGCTCGGTGACCTCCATGCGCCAGCGCGACAGGGAGCCCGCCTCGGAGAGCGCGGTGGCGATCTCCTCGACGGGCATGCCCAGCTCATGGGCGACGGCGGCCGCGGCGAGCGCGTTCGACACGTGGTGCTCACCGTACAGGCGCAAGGTCACGTCACTGCACCCGGTGGGTGTGTGAAGCCTGAAAGAGGGCTGTCCGTTCTCTGTGAGCCGGACATTCTCGGCACGTACGGCCGCTTCGTCCGCCTCTCCGAACAGGACGACGCGCGCGCGGGTACGGCTCTCCATGGCGCGCACCAGCGGGTCGTCGGCGTTGAGGACCGCGACACCGCCGTCCTCGGCGGCCGGCAGGGACTCCACGAGCTCGCCCTTGGCCTGGGCGATCTGCTCGCGGCCGCCGAACTCGCCGATGTGCGCGCTGCCCACGTTGAGGACGAGGCCGATGCGCGGCGGGGTGAGGCCGGTGAGGTAGCGGATGTGGCCGATTCCGCGCGCACCCATCTCCAGGACGAGGTGCCGGGTCTCGGCGGTGGCCTTCAGCGCGGTCAGCGGAAGGCCGATCTCGTTGTTGAGGGAGCCGGGTGTCCACACGGTCGGCGCGTGCCGCTCCAGGACCTGGGCGATCAGGTCCTTGGTGGAGGTCTTGCCGGCCGAGCCGGTGAGGGCGACGACATCGGTGCCGAGGCGTTCGACGACCGCGCGGGCGAGGGCCCCGAGCGCCGCCTGGACGTCCTCGACGACGATCGCGGGCACCTTGACGGGGCGGGTGGCCAGCACGGCCGCCGCGCCCGCCTCGACGGCGCGCTCCGCGTAGTCGTGGCCGTCGACGCGGTCGCCGGCGAAGGCGGCGAAGAGGCTGCCGGGCTTCACCTCGCGGGAGTCGATGACGACGGGACCGGTGACCTGGACGGCCGGATCCGGTATGTCGTGCGGCTGCCCGCCGACGATTTCGGCGATCTCGGCGAGGGAGAGGGCGATCACTGCTTCATCCCTGACTGTTCTGGTGACGGTGTTCGTCCTGCTGGCTCTGCTGGTCCTGCTGGCTCTGCGGGTCCTGCTGGTCCTGGTGGCTCTGCGGGCTCTGCGGGTCCTGCCGGCTCTGCTCGCTGCGCTGCCGGCCGAGAATCGCCTCGCGCAGGACCTGACGGTCGTCGAAGGGGCGGACCACCCCGGCGGCCTCCTGGCCCTGCTCGTGGCCCTTGCCCGCGACCAGGACGGTGTCGCCCGGCTCCGCGCGGGCCACGGCGGTGGCGATGGCGGCGGCCCGGTCGGCGTCGACCAGGACCTCGCCGCGCTGGTACGCCGGCACCTCGGAGGCACCGGCCAGCATCGCGGTGAGGATCGCCAGCGGGTCCTCGGAACGCGGGTTGTCGGAGGTCAGGACGGCGGTGTCGGCGAGCCGGGCCGCCGCCGCGCCCATCGGGCCGCGTTTGGTGGTGTCGCGGTCGCCGCCGCAGCCGATGACGACGTGCAGCTTGCCCCGGGTCACCTCGCGCAGCGAGCGCAGCACCGATTCGACGGCGTCCGTCTTGTGCGCGTAGTCGACGACCGCGAGGTACGGCTGGCCGGCGTCGACCCGCTCGAGCCGGCCGGGCACGCCCGGGACGGCCGCGATGCCGTCGGCGGCGGTCTGCGGGTCGATCCCGGCGGTGGCCAGGGTGACGATCGCGGCGAGCGTGTTGGCCACGTTGAACGGGCCGGGCAGCGGCGCGGTGGCGGAGATCCGTACGCCGTCCGGACCGATCACGGTGAGGACGGAGTCGGCGGCGCGGGTGACGACGTCCTCGGCCCGCCAGTCGGCGTTCGGGTCGCCGGCGGCGGAGAAGGTGACGACCGGGACGGTCGCCTCCTTGGCGAGCCGGCGGCCGTACTCGTCGTCGAGGTTCACCACCGCGCGCCTGCTGCGCTCGGGAGTGAACAGCCGCGCCTTGGCCTGGAAGTAGTCCTCCATGTCGGAGTGGAACTCCATGTGCTCCGGGCTCAGGTTGTTGAAGACGGCGACGTCGAAGACGCAGCCGTCGACCCGGCCGAGCACGAGGGCGTGGCTGGAGACCTCCATGGCGACGGCCTCGACACCGCGTTCGCGCATCACCGCGAACAGGGCCTGGAGGTCGGTGGCTTCGGGCGTGGTCCGCTCGGACTTGATGCGCTCGTCGCCGATGCGCATCTCCACGGTGCCGACGAGGCCGGTGGACCGGCCGGCGCCGCGCAGGCCGCCTTCCACCAGATAGGCGGTGGTGGTCTTGCCGGAGGTGCCGGTGATGCCGATCTGGAGGAGGTCCGTGCCCGGGCGTCCGTAGATCTCGGCGGCGAGGTCGCCCATCCGGCCGCGCGGGTCCTCGACCACGAGGACCGGCAGACCGGTCGCGGCGGCCCGTTCCCGGCCCGACGGGTCGGTCAGGACCGCGGCGGCGCCGAGCCCGGCGGCCTGGGCGACGAAGTCGGCACCGTGCGCGCGTGCCCCTGGCAGGGCGGCGTACAGGTCGCCGGGCCGCACCGCCCGCGAGTCGTGCGTGATGCCCGAGACCTCGGCCTCGGCGGGGCCGGCGGTCTCGACGCCCAGCCGTGCGGCGAGTTCGCCCAGGGGTGTCGGGCGGACCCGCTCCGGGCGGGGCGGGGTGGTTCGGTACTGATCAGCGTGTGGCACGGCGGTGAGCGTACCGGGCGCACCCTGCGCAGGGCTAAATGAGGCCACGGCGTCGCCGGAGTTCGATTTCCGGTTCCCGGAACGGGGGGTGATGGTTGTCACTGGAGCTCCCGGATGGTCACGGGGTGTCACGGGTGGTCGTGGATGTCGCTGGTGTGTGCGATGTCGGTGGTGTGTGCGATGTCGGTGGTGTCGGTGGTGGTGTCACGGCTGGAAGGTGACGGGCAGGCGGGCCGGGCCGCTGCCGGTCGGCGGGACGTGGAGGGTCTTGAGGGCGAACTCCATGACCTTCTTGTAGATCGGGCCGCAGATCTGGCCGCCGAAGTAGCTTCCCTTGGTGGGGTTCTGGATGGCGCAGTAGACGGTGATCCTCGGCTGGTCGGCGGGCGCGAAGCCGGCGAAGGAGGCGGTGTAGCCCTTGTAGCGGCCGAGTTCGGGATCGACCCGGTTGGCCGTGCCGGTCTTGCCGGCCACCCGGTAGCCGGGGATGGCGGCCTTGTTGCCGGTGCCCTCCTCGTCGTCGACGACGGACTCCAGCATCTGCGCCAGCGTCCTGGCGGTCTTCTCGCTGATCACCCGGCTCTGCTTCGGCTCGGGCGCCGGGCTGAAGCGCCCGTCGGGGCCCCGCGTGCCGCGCACCAGACTCGGCTCGATCCGGACACCGCCGTTGGCGATGGTCGAGTAGACCGAGGCGGCCTGCATGGCGCTGAGCGACAGGCCCTGGCCGAACGGGATCGTGTACTGCTGCGAGGTCGACCAGTCCTCGGGCTTGGCCAGGATGCCGGGCGTCTCGCCCGGGTAGTGCAGGCCGGTCGGGCTGCCGACGCCGAACTTGCGCAGGTAGTCGTAGAGCACCCGGTTGGCCTCCGCCTGGGTCTTGCCGAGCTGGCCGGTGGCGAGGATGGTGCCGATGTTGCTGGACTTGGCGAGGACGCCGTTGAGCGTCAGGTACCAGGTCTCGTGGTCGACGTCGTCGCCGAAGAGCCGGTCGCCGCGGTGCAGCCGGTTGGGGACGGTGACCCGGGTGTCGGGAGCGGCGACGCCCTCCTCCAGAACGGCGGCCATGGACATGACCTTGCTGGTGGAGCCGGGCTCGTAGGCGTCCTGGAGGGCCGCGTTGCCCATGGCGGTGGCGTTGGCCTGGGACAGGTCGTTGGGGTTGAAGCCGGGCGCGTTGGCCATGGCGAGCACCTCGCCGGTGCGGGTGTCCTGCACGACGACGTAACCGCGGTCGGCCTTGGACTTGCGCACCTGCTCGGTGATGGCCTGCTGGGCGGCCCACTGGATGTCCCGGTCGATGGTCAGCTCGATGTCGGAGCCGGGCACGGCCGGGGTGCCCTGGGAGCCCGCGGTGGGCACCCGGCGGCCGCCGGACTGGGCGAACCGGATCTTCCCGTCCTGGCCCGCCAGCTCCTTGTCGAGCATGGACTCCACGCCGCCGGCGCCGCGGCCCTCGGCGTTGACGTAGCCCAGTATCCCGGCGGCCAGCTCGCCGTTCGGGTACACCCGCTTGCTGCTGGGCTCGCTGAGGACGCCGCCGAGCAGGTTGATCCCGTTGCCGCCGGCCGCCGGCTTCGCCTTCTGCTCGTAGACCTTCTTCAGGTCCTTGATCTGGTTCCAGACCTGCGGGGTCTGCTTGCGGGCGAGGACGGTGTAGCGGGACTTCGGGGTCCGCAGCTTCTTCACGAGCTCGGCGGGGTCCTTGCCGAGGAGCGGGGCGAGCAGCGCGGCGGCCTGTTCGGGCGCGTCCGCGCGCTTGGACTCCGCGGGCGTGAAGAGCTTGGGGTCGGCGGTGATGTCGTACGCGTCGACGCTGGCGGCCAGCGCGACACCGGACCGGTCGGTGATCTCACCGCGCTCGGCGGTGAGCGTGTACTCCTGATAGCGGTGCTTCTCGGCCTTGGCCGCGTACGCGTCGGCGTCCACGGCCTGGACCTGGAGCAGCCGGACGACGAAGACCAGCATGACGAGGGTCAGGCCGAGCGAGACGAGCCGCAGCCGGGGCTTGGGCTTGCCCAGCCGGATCGTGCGGGCCCTGGCCGCGGGCCGGACGGCGGGGCGCCGGGGCGCGGCGGGGCGCACGGCGGACCGCGGGGCGGGGCGGCCGGAGGCTGCGGGGCGGGGGCGTGCGGGCCGCGCGGGGCCGGGGACACGGCGGCGCGGAGGCTCCTTGGAGGGCACGGGTCACCTGCCGGAGGTCGTCGTCGGGGCGGTCGTCGGGGCGGTCGTCGCGTACGGGGCCTGCGGGGCCGGAGGTGCCTGAGGGTCCTGGGGCGCCTGTGCGTCGTACGGAGCCTGAGGGTCCGGCGGGAAGCCGTTGGTGTACGGGGCTTCGGCGGCGCCGGCCGTACGGGGCGCCGCGGCGGCGCCCGGGGCGCCGGAGGACGCCGGCCCGGGAGACGCGGTCGTCGCGGCGGCGTTCGACGGGGTGCCAGGCGCGCCGGGCACGCCGGACGCCGGGGGCTGGGCGGGCGGCTGGGCGGCGGGCGGAGTGGGCCGGGGCGAGGGTTTCGGGGAGGCCGCCTCGGTCGGCACGCCGCGGATCTTCCCGTCCGGGTCGAGGAAGGCGGGGCCTCCGCCGGGCACCATGCCGAGCTCGCGGGCCCGCCGCTCCAGGGCGTCGGGAGCGGCGTTGTCGTCCACGTCGCGCTGGAGGGCCTGCTCCTCGTCGGTGAGCTCGGTGGTGCGGTCCTTGAGCTCGCGCAGCTTGAAGGAGCCCTGGTTGAGGGCGGAGTTGAGCAGCAGCAGGGTGATCAGGCCGCCGCCGAGGAGCAGCACGACCAGCAGGACGAAGGGGGTACGGGCGGCGGTGCTGGGCCCGGACGGCATGAGCCTGCCGAGCCGCGCCGCCCGCCCTTTGAGGGGCCCCTGTTTCGTCACGCGGATTCGTCCTCCCTGATCCGCTGCGCCCCCCTGAGCCGGGCCGGGGCCGCGCGGCGGTTCTCGGCGACCTCCTCCTCGGTGGGGAGTTCGGCGCCGCGGGTGAGGAGCTTGAGGCGGGGCTGGTAGCGCTCGGGGACGACCGGGAGGCCGGGCGGGGCGGTGTTGGCGGCGCCCGCCGCGAACACCTGCTTGACCAGCCGGTCCTCCAGGGAGTGGTACGACAGGACCGCGATCCGGCCGCCGACGGCGAGGGTCTTCACGGCCGCCGGGATGGCGCGTTCCAGGACCGTCAGTTCTCCGTTGACCTCGATGCGCAGGGCCTGGAAGGTGCGCTTGGCCGGGTTGCCGCCGGTGCGCTTGGCCGCCTGCGGCAGGGCGTCGCGGATCAGCTCGACGAGCCGGGCGCTGTTGGTGAACGGCTCCTTCTCGCGCTCGCGCACGATCGCGGAGACGATCCGCTTGGCCTGCTTCTCCTCGCCGTACGCGCGCAGGATGCGGACCAGTTCGCCGGCCGGGTAGGTGTTGAGGACCTCGGCCGCGCTCATGCCGGTCGTCTGGTCCATGCGCATGTCGAGCGGCGCGTCCTGCGCGTAGGCGAAGCCGCGGTCGGCCTCGTCCAGCTGCATGGAGGAGACGCCCAGGTCGAACAGGACGCCGTCGACGCGCGGGATGCCGAGCCGCTGGAGGACCTCGGGCAGCTCGTCGTACACCGCGTGCACGAGGGTGGCGCGCTCGCCGTACGGGGCGAGCCGCTCGCCCGACAGCCGCAGCGCCTCCTTGTCGCGGTCGAGGGCGACGAGCCGCGCCTCGGGGAAGCGCTCGAGGAGGGCCTCACTGTGTCCGCCGAGGCCCAGGGTGCAGTCGACGACCACGGCGCCGGGCCGCTCCAGGGCGGGAGCCAACATGTCCAGGCACCGCTGGAGCATCACCGGGACGTGTCGGTCGTTGCTCAATGCGCCCTCTCAGATCCGGCGGAGACGGGCACCACCGGCGAGCGGATGGGGCCGAGCCGTGGGTACCGCCGCGTATATGGGGAGAAACGGCGGAAATCGCTCGATGTCTCCGTGAACTTCGCGCCACTTTAGTCCACCGGACCCGCCGGTCAACCAACCGGCTGGCGCGTCGCGCGCCCCGGCCGGGGCGGCGGGACGGTGTCCCTGGTTCACCCGGTCGGCCGACACCGTCCCAGTGTGTGGATCATGCGCTGTGGAGTCGCTCACAACAAGGTTCATTGACGCTCTTTGTCCGCTCTCACAGCAGGCCCGCCCGCGCGGTGACCATTAACGTCTGAGACATGTCGACCTCCGCGCACCCCTCCGCCGACGCCATACGCACCGAGAACACGGTCATCGACCGCCTCGTCCAGGCCAACGCGCGCTACGCCGCCGACTTCACCGATCCCGGGATGGACGCCCGCCCCGTGCGGCACGTCGCCGTCGTCGCCTGCATGGACGCCCGCCTCGACCTGCACGCCGCGCTCGGGCTCGAGCTCGGCGACTGCCACACCATCCGCAACGCGGGCGGGGTGGTCACCGACGACGTCATCCGCTCGCTCACCATCAGCCAGCGCGCCCTGGGCACCCGCAGCGTGATGCTGGTGCACCACACGGGCTGCGGCCTCGAGTCGCTCACCGAGGACTTCCGGCACGAGCTGGAGGACGAGGTCGGCCAGCGGCCGGCCTGGGCCGTGGAGGCCTTCCGGGACGTCGACCAGGACGTCCGCCAGTCGATGCAGCGGGTGCGCACCTCGCCGTTCCTGCTGCACAACGACGACGTCCGCGGCTTCGTCTTCGATGTGACGACGGGTCTGCTGCGCGAGATCGACCCGGCCTGATCGCCGCGCGCAAGCCCGCAAACCCCGGCAATTCGCCCTCAGTTATCCACAGGCGAGCAGCAGGCGAGTGACACGACCCGGTCGCGCCAACAACAATGCACGGGTGACACCCCCCGGCCGTCGTGCCGGGGGCAGGTGTCTGTGCCGCGGAAAGGGCCGAGGAGGGCCGGGTGACGACCTATGACGATCGAGCGAGCCTCACAGATCTGACCACCACAGCGGAGCGGGTCCGCAGGTCGGTGGAGGGTGTGATCGAGGGCAAGCCCGAGGTCGTACGGATTGCGCTGACCGTACTGCTCGCCGAGGGACACCTCCTGATCGAGGACGTCCCCGGTGTCGGAAAGACGATGCTGGCCAAGACTCTGGCCCGGTCCATCGACTGCTCGGTCCGCCGCATCCAGTTCACGCCCGACCTGCTGCCGTCGGACATCACCGGCGTGTCGATCTTCGACCAGCAGCGGCGCGAGTTCGAGTTCAAGCCGGGCGCGATCTTCGCCCAGATCGTCATCGGCGACGAGATCAACCGGGCCTCGCCCAAGACGCAGTCCGCGCTCCTGGAGTCCATGGAGGAGCGTCAGGTCACGGTCGACGGCCAGACCTACGAGCTGCCCAGCCCCTTCATGGTGGTCGCCACCCAGAATCCGGTGGAGATGGAGGGCACCTATCCGCTGCCCGAGGCGCAGCGCGACCGCTTCATGGCCCGGGTCTCCATCGGTTATCCGAACGCCGAGGCCGAGCTGAAGATGCTGGACGTGCACGGCTCGGTCTCCCCGCTGGACGACCTCCAGCCGGTCGCCCACGCCCACGACGTCGTCAAGCTGATCGACGCCGTGCGCGCGGTGCACGTCGCCGACGCCGTGCGGCGGTACGCGGTGGAGCTGGTCGCCGCCACCCGCACGCACCCGGACCTGAGACTCGGCGCCTCCCCGCGCGCCACGCTGCACCTGCTGCGCGCCGCCAAGGCCTCCGCCGCGCTCAGCGGCCGCGAGTACGTGCTGCCGGACGACCTCCAGGCGCTCGCCGCGCCGGTGCTGGCCCACCGGCTGCTGCCCACCGCGCAGGCCCAGCTGGGCCGCCGCACGGCCGAGCAGGTCGTCCAGGACATCCTCCAGCGCACGCCCGTCCCGGCCGCCGCGCCTCCCGCGCGGCCCGTCGGCCCGCTCTACGGCCAGCACCAGCCCGACGCCCGGCGGCTGTGATGACCACCGCCGCCGCTCCGCAGGGGCCCGCGCCGCGGGTGGCCGGGGACGACGGCGACCGGGGCGGCCTGCGGGCCGCCCTGGGCGGGCTCACCACCCGCGGCCGGTCCTTCCTCGCCGCAGGGGTCGCCGCGGCCGCCTGCGCCTACGTGCTCGGCCAGGGCGACCTGCTGCGCGTCGGACTGCTGCTCGCCGTCCTGCCGCTGATCTGCGTCTTCGTGCTGCACCGCACCCGCTACCGGGTCGCGGGCAGCCGCCGCCTCGCCCCGCGGCGGGTCGAGACCGGCACCGAGGCGCGGGTCCACCTGCGCATGGACAACGTGTCCCGGCTGCCCACCGGCCTGCTGATGCTCCAGGACCACGTGCCGTACATGCTGGGGCCCCGGCCCCGGTTCGTCCTCGACCGGGTCGAGGCCGGCGGCCGCCGCGAGGTGTCCTACCGGGTCCGTTCCGACCTGCGCGGACGCTTCCCGCTCGGCCCGCTCCAGCTGCGCCTGAGCGACCCGTTCGGGATGTGCGAGCTGACCCGCTCCTTCAGCGCGTACGACACCCTGACCGTCATCCCGCGCACCGAACCGCTGCCGCCGGTCAAGCTCGCCGGCGAGTCCGCCGGACACGGCGAGGGACAGCAGCGGGCCCTCGCGCTCGCCGGGGACGACGACATCATTCCGCGCGCCTACCGCCACGGCGACGACCTGCGCCGGGTCCACTGGCGCTCCACCGCACGCTACGGCGAGCTGATGGTGCGCCGCGAGGAGCAGCCGCAGCGCGCCCGCTGCACGGTGCTGCTCGACACCCGGCGGATCGCCTACGAGGGCGGCGGGCCCGACTCGGCCTTCGAATGGGCCGTCTCCGGCGCCGCGTCCGTCCTCACCCACATGCTGGAGCGGGGCTACGCGGTGCGGCTGCTGACCGACACCGGCAGCACCGTGCCCGGCGAGGGCGCCGAGGGGTTCGCCGGCGCCGGCCACGACACGGCCGAGGCGGCGGGCCTGCTGATGGACACCCTCGCGGTCGTCGACCACTCCGACGGGGCCGGTCTCTCGCGCGCGTACGACGTGCTGCGCGGCGGTCACGAGGGCCTGCTGGTCGCCTTCGTCGGCGACCTCGACGAGGAGCAGGCGGCGCTCGCGGCCCGGATGCGGCAGCGCGGCGGCGCGGCGGTCGCCTTCCTGCTCGACTCCGGGACCTGGCTGACCGGCGGCGCCGTCGCCGGGGCGGTGGAGGACCGGCTGCGGCGACTGCGGGAGGCCGGCTGGCAGGCGTTCGCCGTGCCGCCGGGCGTCCGGCTCGCCGAACTGTGGCAGCAGGCCGGCGGTGCGGCGGGACACGCCCCCGCCGCCGACACGTACGGAGGTTGGTCATGAGCGGGCGCGGGCGGCTGACGCTTGCGGCCTTCGGCGCGACGCTCACGGCGTCGGCCGCGCTGCTGCCGCTGGTGAAGCCGGCGACCTGGATCCTCACCGCGGCGATCCTGCTGGGCCTGCAGTCCGCGGTCGGCACGGTGACCCGGCGGGTGCCGCTGGCCCGGCCGCTGACGATCGCTGCCCAGGCGCTCGTCACGCTGCTCGTGCTGACCGTGGTCTTCGCCCGCGAGCAGGCGCTCCTCGGCGTGCTGCCGGGCCCCGACGTCCTCGCCTCCTTCGGGACCCTCTTCCAGGCGGGCGTGGACGACGTCGGGACGTACGCGATACCGGCGCCCAACACGCCCGGCATCCGGCTGCTCCTGGTGAGCGGCGTCGCCGTGGTCGGACTCCTGGTGGACGCGCTCGCGGTCACCTTCCGCAGCGCGGCGCCGGCCGGACTGCCGCTGCTCGCGCTGTACTCGGTGGCCGCGGGACTGTCCGGCGGCGGCGCGGGCGGGCTGTTCTTCCTGCTCGCCGCGGCCGGCTATCTGCTGCTGCTCCTGGCCGAGGGCCGCGACCGGCTCTCCGCCTGGGGCCGGGTCTTCGGCGGCGCCCAGCGCTCCGGCCGGCCCGGCTCGGCCGCGGGCGAGGGCGGGCCGGTGTTCGCGCCGGCGCGCACCGGGCGCCGGATCGGCGCCGTCGCGCTGGGCATCGCGCTCGTGGTGCCGTTCGCGCTGCCCGGACTGAGCGGCGGCCTCCTCGGCTCCGGCGGTGAGGGCGAGGGCGCCGGCGGCAAGGGCGGCACGATCTCCGCCGTGAACCCGCTGGTCTCGCTCCAGGACAACCTGCGCCAGCCCGAGGACCGCGAGGTGCTGCGCTACCGCACCAACGCCACGGACACCAGCGGGCTTTACCTGCGGCTCGTCGCGCTCGACCAGTTCGACGGCACCGCCTGGAAGTCCTCTGTGCGCCCGATCGAGGACGTGCCCGAGGACCTGCCCTGGCCGGACGGGCTCGCCCAGGACGTCCAGTCCGCCGAGGTCACCACGAACCTCGTCGCCTCCACGGCGTACAAGCAGAAGTGGCTGCCGATGCCGTATCCGGCGGCCAAGGTGACCATTCCCGGCAACTGGCGCTACGAGCCGGCCGGCCGGATGCTCGTCGGCGACAACGGGCAGAACACCCAGGGCGTCCGGTACACCGTGACCAGCCTGGACGTGCGGCCCACCCGCGAGCAGCTGGCCGAGGCCCCGGCGGCCCCGGACGCGCTGCGCCGCGAGTACACCCGGGTCCCGGCCTCCCTGCCGCCGGACGTGAAGTCGACGGCCCTGCAGGTCACCCGCGGTGCGCGCAACGACTACGAGCGCGCGGTGAAGCTCCAGAAGTGGTTCGCGGAGGACGGCGGCTTCCGCTACGACGTCGACGTCCGCTCCGGCACCGGCGTCGAGGCGATCTCCCGCTTCCTGAAGGACAGGGAGGGCTTCTGCGTCCACTTCTCCTTCTCGATGGCGGCGATGGCCCGCTCGCTGGGCATCCCGGCCCGGGTCGCGGTCGGCTTCATGCCGGGCACCCCGCAGACCGACGGCGCCGTCTCGGTCGGCATCCGGGACGCCCACGCGTGGCCGGAGCTGTACTTCGAGGGCACCGGCTGGACCCGTTTCGAGCCGACGCCGTCGCGCGGCACGGCGCCGGAGTGGACCCGCGAGCGGTCCTCGGGCGGTTCGGCGGCTCCTTCGGCGCAGCCGTCGGCCGGCGCCTCCGCCCAGCCCTCGGCGGTGCCGAGCGCCTCGGCGAGCTGCACGCCGCAGGAGAAGAAGCTGGGCGGCTGCGGGCAGGACCAGGCGGCGGGCGCCGCGGCCTCGGAGGACGACGACATGCCGCCGCTCCAGGTCGTCCTGCTGTGCCTGGGCGTGCTGCTCGTGCTGTGCGTTCCGCTGCTGCCGCTGCTGTGGCGGACGCGGGTGCGGGCCCGGCGCCTCGGCCCGGCGGCCGATCCGGTCACCCGGGTCCTGGCGGTCTGGCAGGAGATCAACGACACGGCGTGGGACTACGGCGTGGCTCCCGACGAGTCGCGCACGCCACGGAAGACGGCGGCGCGGCTGGTCCGTGAGGGCGAGCTGGGGCAGGACGCGGCGGACGCGGTGCACCGGGTGGCCCGGGCGGTCGAGGAGTCCCTCTACGCCCCGAACCCGCGGCCCGCGACGGGCCTCACGGAGCAGGCGGACGTGATCCGGCGCGGGCTGCACGCGTCGGCGGGGCGGTGGGGGCGGGTGCGGGCGGTGCTGGTGCCGCGGTCGGTGGTGCGGGTGGTGTGGGCGGCGCGGGCCCGGTGGGCGGCGCTGCGCACCACCCTCACCACCCGCACCCGCGCCCTCCTCCCCCACCGCCCCTAGCCCCGCGCGGGCGGGCGCCGTATGGACGCCACCCCGCCGGCCCGGCGCCCGCCCGGGCCGGCGCCCGTTGCCGCCCTCGTTGTGGCCCTTCGTTCCGCCGGTGCGGTGCCCCTCGCCGCCACCCCCGTTGTGGGCATTCGTTCCGCTGGGGCGGAACGGGTGGGCACAACGGACGGCGCCCCTTGCCGGGCCTAGGCTGCCGCGCCTCGACCCGCACCCGGAGTGCGCCGTGCTGGTGGTGCGGGTTCAGGCGCAGGTGCGGAACGCGCCCGCAAGGGCGCCGTCCCGTGTGCCCACCCGTCCCGCCCCAGCGGGACGA
>NZ_JBITXS010000006.1:178356-472694 GCF_044544825.1 Streptomyces sp. NPDC053493 | reverse complement strand
TACTCACCCTCGCGGGCTTTCCTCCGGGCGCTTCCTTCGTTTCCGACTCTATCAGATCTTTCCGATCCGATTTCCTCGGTGCTTTCCGGTCCCGATTTCGACTTTCGTCTTTTTCCGAGGCCTTCCGACGGGGTCAAACACTACCAGGCTTTTTCACTCCCCCTGACCACCCTCCGCGAGGCAACGCAGAGGTGTAGACCACTGGGGTTAGGATCTGGCTTGATAGGTGCCGCCGACCCACGACTCAACGTCGCGTTGGGGTCAGGCAGGAGTACGACAGTACATCCCTACGTCACCTGAGGCAAATCGTTTCCGGTAGTCCCTAGGTCCGCCAACTGGTACGTCTCGTGCGGAACCTGGACTTCCTATGACATAGGCTTCTGAAACAGTACGCCGTCCAGGACAGGCAGTGACGGCGACACACCATCTCCGCCCCTGGGAGGCTTCCCATGACAACCGTGACGTCGCCACTCGCTGGACGCGCCATCGGTCTCACCGCTGTACCCGACCCCGTCTTCTCGGGCGCCATGGTCGGTCCCGGCACCGCCATCGACCCCGTGCGCGAGCCGTCCGAGGCCGTCTCGCCCGTCGACGGCGTCGTCGTCTCTCTCCATCCGCACGCGTTCGTCGTCGTCGACAGCGAGGGCCACGGCGTACTCACCCACCTCGGGATCGACACGGTCCAGCTCAACGGGGAGGGCTTCGAGCTCCTCGTGAACAAGGGGGACACCGTGCAGCGCGGACAGGCGGTCGTGCGGTGGAACCCGGCCGAGGTCGAGGCCGCGGGCAAGTCCGCGATCTGTCCGGTCGTCGCCCTGGAGGCCACGGCCGACTCCCTCTCCGCCGTCCGCGAGGACGGGGACGTCAAGGCCGGCGACGAGCTCTTCTCCTGGAGCTGACCGCCGGCTCGTCCTCGTACGAGCGCGCACACGACATTCAACGCGGCGGTCCGGCCGCCGCTCTATCGGAGACGGGTGAGATGGAGACAACGCTGCGAGGCGTCGGCGTCAGCCACGGAGTGGCGATCGGCGAGGTCCGGCACATGGGCACGGCGGTCCTCGAGCCGCCGGCGAAGCAGATTCCGGCCGATGAGGCGGAGCGCGAACAGGGGCGCGCCCGTCAGGCCGTGGAGGCTGTGGCGGCCGACCTGATCGCGCGGGGCAATCTGGCCGGTGGCGAGGCGCAGGCGGTGCTGGAGGCCCAGGCGATGATCGCCCAGGACCCGGAGCTGATCGCCGACGTCGACCGCCGGATCGCGGTCGGCAGCACGGCCGAGCGCGGTATCTACGACGCTTTCTCGCACTACCGGGAGCTGCTCGCGGGCGCCGGTGAGTACATGGCCGGCCGGGTGGCCGACCTGGACGACGTGCGCAACCGGATCGTGGCGCGCCTGCTGGGTGTGCCGATGCCGGGCGTGCCGGACAGCGACGAGCCGTACGTGCTGATCGCGCGGGACCTGGCTCCCGCCGACACGGCGCTGCTGGACCCGACGCTGGTGCTCGGTTTCGTGACCGAGGAGGGCGGGCCGACCAGTCACAGCGCGATCCTCGCGCGGGCGCTGGGTGTGCCGGCCGTGGTCGCGCTGCCGGGTGCGGGTGAGCTCGCGGAGGGCACGGTCATCGCGGTGGACGGTTCCACCGGCGAGATCTTCGTGGATCCGAGCGAGGAGAAGAAGGCGGCGCTGGCGCGGGCCGCGGAGGAGCGGAAGGCGGCGCTGGCCGCTTCCAGCGGTCCGGGTGCGACGTCGGACGGGCACAAGGTGCCGCTGCTGGCGAACGTGGGCGGGCCCGCGGACGTTCCGGCGGCGGTCGAGGCCGGTGCCGAGGGCGTGGGTCTGTTCCGTACGGAGTTCCTGTTCCTGGACGACAGTGCCAAGGCGCCGTCGGAGGAGAAGCAGGTCGACGCGTACCGCAAGGTGCTCGAGGCGTTCCCCGAGGGCCGGGTGGTCGTGCGGGTGCTGGACGCGGGCGCGGACAAGCCGCTGGACTTCCTGACGCCGGCGGACGAGCCGAATCCGGCGCTGGGCGTGCGGGGTCTGCGGACGCTGCTTGACCACCCGGAGGTGCTGCGGACGCAGCTGACGGCGCTGGCGAAGGCGGCCGAGGGTCTGCCGGTGTATCTGGAGGTCATGGCGCCGATGGTGGCCGACCGCACGGATGCGAAGGCGTTCGCCGACGCGTGCCGTGAGGCGGGGCTGCGGGCGAAGTTCGGTGCGATGGTGGAGATTCCGTCCGCCGCGCTGCGGGCGCGTTCGATCCTGCAGGAGGTCGAGTTCCTGTCGCTGGGCACGAACGACCTCGCGCAGTACACCTTCGCGGCCGACCGTCAGGTGGGTGCGGTGTCGCGGCTGCAGGACCCGTGGCAGCCGGCTCTGCTCGACCTGGTGGCGCTGTCCGCCGAGGCGGCGAAGGCCGAGGGCAAGAGCTGTGGTGTGTGCGGTGAGGCGGCGTCGGATCCGCTGCTCGCGTGTGTGCTGACGGGTCTGGGTGTGACCTCCCTGTCGATGGGTGCGGCGTCGATTCCGTATGTGCGGGCGACGCTGGCGAAGTACACGCTGGCGCAGTGCGAGCGTGCGGCGGCCGCGGCGCGTGCGGCGGACACGGCGCACGACGCGCGGGTGGCGGCGCAGGCGGTGCTGTCCGGGGAGTGATCCCGGGCCGCCGGGCCGTCGTCGTCAGGTGTTGAAGGGGCTTCCCGCCACGGTGTGGCGGGGAGCCCCTTCGGCGTCAGTGGAGGTGCGGGTCGTCGTCGGGCGGGAGGGGGAAGCCGGGGCGGTAGTCGACGTGGGGTTCGGGTGCGATGGGTTCGCCGGTGCGGGCGTCGGTGCAGTAGGCGTCGAAGACCTCGGCCTCGGTGAGGGGCTGGAGGCCGCCGGCGTGCAGGCGCCAGCCGTGGAGGCGGTCGGGTGCGCCCGGGGTGAGGGTGCGCAGGACGACGCCGCCGGGAGTGTTCCGGGCGAGGCCGGCGGCGAGGACGGTGACGAACTCGGCGGCCTGGGAGCTGTCGAGGCGGGCGGGGCCGGTGGTGTCCCGGGTGGTGTGGAGGGCGGCGACGAGCTGTTCGTCTTCGGCGGGGACGCTGCAGACGAGGTGGTGGGTGCCGGGTCCGGCGGCGTCGAGGAGGCGCAGCAGGAGCTGGGAGGCGCGGTCGAAGGAGGCGCGGCCGATGTCCTGGCCGCAGTCGGCGCAGGTGCCGGCGTCGGTGAGGAGCATGGTGGCGTATTCCCAGGTGGCGCGGCGCACGGCGGTGTCGATGAGGAGGGGGACGAGGGTCTGGAGGGGTTGTCCGGTGTAGAGGACGCGGGCGCCGGTGGCGGCGCGTTCGGCGGTGTAGCGGCTGCGGCTGGTGGGCTGGTCGGGGTCGAGGCCGGTGTCGGCGCAGTAGTCGGCGAAGTCCTCGGGGTCGAAGAGGGCGACGGTGGTGTGGCCGCCGTGGGCGGCGAGGGTGCGCAGGAGTTCTTCGACGTGGGCGAGGTACCGGCTGTGGTCGTCGAAGGCGAAGGTGTCGTACTGCCGCATGGCGGTGAAGTCGTCCTCGTCGGCGAGGACGGCGACGGTGCCGGCGACTTCGCGGCGCAGGGCGCGGCGGAGTGCGGCGCTGGTGCCAGGCGTGCCGGGCGTGCCGGGCGGGGTGGTGCGGTGGTGCTGCTCGGTCATGTCTCCCCCTGAGCGCTGTCGATCAGTGCTCACTCACCGTAACCGCGGGGACTGACAGTGACGGCTGGGCGGCCTTGGTGATGCGGTCGCGGATCAGGCGGTGCTGGGCGGCGCCGGCTCCGACGAGCGCGAGGCCGAGGACGGGCCAGGCGAGGGGCCCGGCGGCCATGACGCCGGTGACGAGGAGCGGGCCGGCGAAGCGCTGGGTGGAGTGGGCGAGTCCGTGGACGCCGAGGTAGGCGCCCTGGGCTTCGCCGGGCGCGAGGGCGACGGAGAGTTCCCAGGAGGCGGTGGCGTGGATGATCTCGGCGAAGGTGAGGGCGACGACGGCCGCGCACAGGGCGGTGATGGCGAGGGCGCGTCCGCCCGTGGCGGAGGCGGCGAGGGCGAGGGTGCCGATGACGAAGAGGCCGGCGAGGGGAACGAGGAGGCGGCGGGCGGCCTGGGTGGTGGCGCCGAAACGGGCGAGGGGCACCTGGAAGAGGACGACGAGGACGGTGTTGAGGACGAGGAGCAGCGGGGCGAGGCCGACGGGTGCGGCGGTGGCGTGGACGATCCAGAGCGGGACGGCGACCTGGAGGATCGTGTCGTCGAGGAAGAGGACGGCTTCGGTGGCGGTGTAGGCGAGGAAGGTGCGGTCTCGCCAGGGGTTGGCGGGGCGGCTCTTGGGGGCGTCGGCGGCGGTGGCGGCGACGCGGGAGGGGGCGGGCGGTTCGGCGCAGCGGAGGGTGAGGACGGCGATGACGAGGTAGGTGAGGACGTTGCCGACGAGGAGGAGTGCGTAGGCGTGGGTGCTGCCGGTGGCGAGGGCCGCGGCGGCGCCGAGGCCGCCGATGGACCAGCCGATGTTGACGGTGGTGCGCTGGATGGCCTGGTAGCGGACGCGGTCGGGTCCGGCGAGGCGGGCGGCGTAGAGCTTGATGAGGACGCTGCCGGCGCGGTCGGGGAGGGCGCCGAGGGCGGAGTAGAGGGTGAGGAGGAGGAAGTTGTCGGTGGTGAGGAGGGCGAGGAGGGCGGCGCCGCGCATGACCTGGGCGCCGGCGATGACGCGGACGAGGGGGAGGCGGTCGGCGAGGCGGCCGGCGAGGGGTGCGCCGGCGATGCCGACGCCGCCGGAGACGGTCATGAGGAGGCCGACCTGGCCGAGGCCGAGTCCGGAGACGTAGGTGAAGTAGAGCGCGGTGCAGCCGGCCCAGAGGCCGGTGCCGGTCTTGTCGATGATGCTGACGAGGAGCATGCGGCGGCCGTCGCGGCCTCCGGGTATGCGGTCCAGCGTGGTGCGGTGCCACGAGGTCGGGCGGCTCACTCGGTTCCCCCTTGACGCGAGTTATGTATTGATACATAGTTCAGTACGTGGCAACACAATATGCGATCCAGGGGACGACAGCCAAGGGAATCGCCGCGTCCGTCGAGCGTGGCGTCACCGAGGGCGAGCTCGCGCCGGGCGACGCGCTGCCTCCGGTACGACGCCTCGCCGACGAACTGGGCGTCAGCCCGGGCACGGTGGCGACCGCCTACAAGGAGCTGCGGCAGCGCGGTCTGGTGGTGACGCGCGGGCGGGGCGGCACGGTGGTGGCCGAGGCCCCCTCGGTCGCCTCACGCCGGCCGCCGCGGGTGCCGCCGGGCCTCGTCGACCTGGCCACGGGCCTTCCCGATCCCGCCTTCCTGCCGGTGCTGCGGCCTCCGGCCGAGGTGCAGCCCGTGCACGGCTCGCACCGCGCGGCGCCCCGGCTCGCGACGCTGGAGGAGCAGGCCCGGGCCTGGTTCGCCCGGGACGGCGTGCCCGCGCAGGCGGTGACCTTCGCGCACGGCGCGCTCGACTGCATCGCCCGGCTGCTCTCCGTGGAGCTGCGGCCCGGCGACGCGGTGGCGGTGGAGGACCCCGGCTTCCACCACCTCCTGGACCTCGTCCCGGCCCTGGGCCTGCGCATGGTGCCGGTGCCCGTGGACGACGAGGGAATGACGCCGGACGCCCTGCGCGCGGCGCTGCGGACCGGCGTCCGGGCGGTGGTCTGCACCCCGCGCGCCCAGTGCCCCACCGGAGCGTCCTTCTCCCCTGCCCGCCGCGACGAACTGGTGGCACTACTCCGCGAGTTCCCCGAGGTCCTGGTGGTCGAGGACGACTACAACGTGGAGTTCGCGGGACCGCCGGCGCCCACGCTCAGCGCCGCGGGCCTGGACCGCTGGGCGCAGGTGCGGACCGTCTCCAAGCGGCTGGGCGTCGACCTGCGCTGGGCGGCCGTCGCGGGCGATCCCGTGACCCTCGCCCGGCACGACGGCCGGATGGTCATGACGTCGGGCTGGGTCAGCCACGTCCTGCAGGAGACGGTCGTCGGCCTGCTCTCCGACCCGGAGGTCGTCCGGCTCGTGGCGGCCGGCGAAGCCGCGTACCGGGAACGGCGCGAGGCCCTGCTGGGCGCGCTCGGCTCGTACGGCATCCGCGCGGGCGGCGGCGGGCTCAACGTGTGGGTGCCCGTGCGTGACGAGTCGGCGGTGGTGAACGGACTGCGGACGCACGGCTGGTGGGTGTCCGCGGGCGCCCGCTTCCGGATCGCCGCGCCCACCGCCGTCCGCATCACGACGGCGACGCTCGAACCGGCGGACGCCGAGCGGCTCGCCGCCGACTTCGCGTCCGTGCTCGGCGACGCGCAGGCGACGTACGGCGGATGACGCACGGACGGTGATCCACGGGCGGCGAGGTGAGAGGCGACCGGGGACGGTGACGGGTGAGGGCCCCGCGCGCGTGCGCGGGGCCCTCACCCCGGTCCGGCCGGCGGTTCGCCGGCCGGTGTTACTCGGCCTTGCGGCTGCGCGCCAGCTCCTCGTAGAAGCGCAGCAGGTCGAGGTTGTCGACGGAGCCCGGGTTGACCGCCTTGTCCATGGGCGTGCCCTGGAGCAGGCGCTTGACCGGCACCTCGATGCGCTTGCCGGTCAGGGTGTGCGGGACGCCGGGGACCTCGATGATGTCGTCGGGGACGTGGCGCGGGGACAGTTCGGAGCGGATCGTCCTCTTGATCCGGCCGATCAGGTCCTCGTCCAGGCTCGCGCCCTCCGCGAGGTGCACGAACAGCGGCATCCAGTAGCCGCCGTCCGGCTCCTCGAGGCCGATGACGAGGGACTCGCGGATCTCCGGGAGGCGTTCGACGGCCTCGTAGATGTCGGCGCTTCCCATGCGCACGCCCTGACGGTTCAGGGTCGAGTCGGAACGGCCGTGGATGACGACCGAGCCGTGGTCGGTGATCGTGATCCAGTCGCCGTGCCGCCACACGCCGGGGAACATCTCGAAGTAGCTGTCGCGGTAGCGGCTGCCGTCCGGGTCGTTCCAGAAACGGATCGGCATGGACGGCATCGGGTTGGTGACGACGAGTTCGCCGACCTCGCTGACGACCGGCTTGCCCGACGGGTCCCAGGACTGCAGGTCCGTGCCCAGACAGGCGGCCTGGAGCTCGCCGATGTGGACCGGCAGGGTGGGCACGGCGCCGGCGAAGCAGGAGCAGACGTCGGTGCCGCCGCTGACGGAGGCGATCCACAGGTCCGGGCGGACCTCGTCGTGCAGCCAGCGGAAACCGTCCGGCGGCAGCGGGGAGCCGGTGGTGGCCACGCACTTCACCCTGGACAGGTCGAAGTCACGGCCGGGATGCACGTCGGCCTTGGCGCAGGCCATGACGTACGCGGCGGAGGTGCCGTACAGGGTGGCGCCGGTGCGTTCGGCGACGCGCCACTGGGCACCGGTGTCGGGATAGCCCGGGCTGCCGTCGTACAGGACGACGGTGGTGCCGGTGAGCAGGCCGGAGACGAGGAAGTTCCACATCATCCAGCCGGTGGAGGTGTACCAGAAGAACACGTCGTCCGGGCCGAGGTCGCAGTGCAGGCCCAGCTGCTTGACGTGCTCGACGAGGATGCCGCCCTGGGACTGCACGATGGCCTTGGGCAGGCCGGTGGTGCCCGAGGAGTACAGCACCCACAGGGGGTGGGCGAAGGGGACCTGCTCGAAGACCGGCTCGGTGTCGGCGGCGGTGAGCGCGGCCCATTCCAGGGCGCCGTCGGGAGCGGGAGTGCCGAGGACGGGAATGTGCACGACGGCGCGCAGCGAGGGAAGTTCGGCGCGCAGCTCGGCGACGGTGTCGCGGCGGTCGTGCTCCTTGCCGCCGTAGCGGTAGCCGTCGACGGTGAACAGGACGACGGGTTCGACCTGCTGGAAGCGGTCGAGCACGCTGCGGGCGCCGAAGTCGGGAGCGCAGGAGGTCCACACGGCGCCGACGGCGGCGGTCGCGAGGAGCGCGACGACGGCCTCGGGGATGTTGGGCAGATAGCCGCTGACGCGGTCGCCGGGCCGTACGCCGAGACGGCGGAGTTCGGCGGCGAGCGAGCCGACCTGGCGGCGCAGCTCGGCCCATGTGATCGGGGTCGGTTCGTGTGTCTCGTCCACATGGAGCAGGGCGGTGGCGTCGGGGCGCTCCTCGGCGGCGCGCAGCGCGTGCTCGGCGTAGTTGAGGGTGGCGCCCGGGAACCAGTCGGCGCCCGGCATGGCGCGGTCCCCGAGGACGCGCTCGTACGGGGTGGCGAAGCGGAGGTCGAACCACTCGGTGACGGCCGCCCAGAAGGCTTCGAGTTCGTCGACGGACCAGCGGTGCAGGGCCGCGTAGCCGCCTTCGGCGGGCGCTCCGTGGCGCTCGGCGGCCCAGGCCTGGAAGCGGGTGACGGCGGCCGCGGCGACGCGGTCCTCGTCGGGCTGCCAAAGCGGCTCGGTCTGCGCTGATGTCATTGGGTCGGCTCCCTGGCTGTACGCGGGGTCTGCGTGTGTCGCGCGCACGTGCTGGGGTGTGCGCGTGACGCGGCTGACAGGGACGATGCCATGTGATCCTCTTTCGCACCAGGGTTCCCCGCCCATGGTCCGGTAGCTGAATATGTGCTCCCACCACGGGTGAACGGCAGTTGAACGACGCTCGTGCGGCCTGTCGCGGATGGCAGTCTGAGCTGCATGGACGGTCGTGAGCTGGTGCGTTCGGTGAAGGTGCTGGGTTCGGTGCAGGGGCTGCGGGCGGTGCGGTCGGCGTGGCGGCAGCGCCGTACCGACGCGCGGGCGCTGCCGCCGAGGGGTGCGGAGCGGGCCCGGGTGCCGGGCCCGGTGGGTGACGCGGAGCCGTTGCCGGGCGGCGGGATCGTCCGCTTCGCCCGATCCGAGCTGCGGATCTCGGTGTCGGCGGGCGGGACCGTGTTCTGGGGCTGGGACGGCGCGGGGCCGCTGCCGTCGTACGCGCTGGCCGGCGACCCGCCCGAGCCGGATCCGCGGGCCGTCCTGGAACCGGACACGGACGGCGGCTGGCGGGTGGTGTCGGAGCGGGTGACGGTCGCGGTGTCCCGGCACGGCGCGGTGGAGGTGCGCACGCCGGGCGGCGTGGCGCTGCGCCGTGAGCTGCCGCCGCGCTGGTGGGAGCCGGTGGGCGGCGGGACGGCGCGCTGGGCGCAGCGCAGCGAGGTGCCGGCGGACGCCCGCTTCTTCGGGCTCGGCGGGCGGGCTTCGGGTCCGCGGCTGCGGGACGGCTCCTACCGGCTGTGGAACACCGACCCCAAGGGGAGCTTCGCTCCCGGCGACGACCCGCTGTACATCACCATGCCGGTGCAGCTGGTGGTGTCGGACGCGGGGACGCATCTGGCGTTCTACGACGACTCGTGGGACGGCCGGGTGACCCTGGCCGAGGGCGAGGAGGGCGCCGGGTCCGGGCACGACCGGCCGGGCACGAGCGAGGTGCGGATGGACGGCGGTCCGCTGCGCTGCTGGGTGGTGGTCGGCACGCCCGCGCGCGTGCTGCACGGCTGGGCGGCGCTGACCGGCGCGCCCGCGTTGCCGCCGTCGTGGGCGCTGGGACCGCAGCACGCGCGCTGGGGCTTCGGCAGCGAGCGCGAGGTGCGGCGGGTGGTGGACGGCTACCGGGAGCGTGGACTGCCGCTGTCCGCCCTGCACCTGGACATCGACCACTACGACGGGCACCGGGTGTTCAGCGTGGACCGGGAGCGGTTTCCCGACCTGCCGGGGCTCGCGGAGGAGCTGCGGGAGCGCGGGGTGCGGCTGGTGTCGATCGTGGACCCGGCGGTGAAGGCGGAGCCGGGCGATCCGGTGTACGACAGCGGCCGGGCGGCGGGGGCGTTCGTGCGGGACGACCGGGGCGAGGAGGTGCGCGGAGTGGTGTGGCCGGGTGAGTGCGCCTATCCGGACTTCACCGATCCGGTGGTGCGGACGTGGTGGGGCCGGCTGTACGAGGAGCGGCTGAAGCAGGGCTTCTCCGGCGTGTGGCACGACATGAACGAGCCGGTGTCCTTCGCCCCGTTCGGCGACCAGACCCTGCCCCGCTCGGCCCGGCACTGCCTGGAGGGGCGGGGCGGGGACCACCGGGAGGCGCACAACGTGTACGGGCTCGCGATGGCGCAGGCGGGATACGAGGGGCTGCGGATGCTGCGGCCGGAGGAGCGGCCGTTCCTCTTCACGCGGTCCGGCTGGGCGGGGATGCAGCGGTACGGCGGGACCTGGTCGGGCGACGTGTCGTCCGGGTGGCCGGGGCTGCGGGCCTCGCTGGCGCTGGTCCTCGGGCTCGGTCTGTGCGGAGTGCCCTACTCGGGACCGGACGTGGGCGGCTTCGACGGGCACCCGTCGCCGGAGCTGTTCCTGCGCTGGTATCAGCTGGGCGCGTGGCTGCCGCTGTTCCGGACCCATGCGGCGTTCGACGCCGGGCGGCGCGAGCCGTGGGAGTTCGGGAGCGAGGTCCTGGCGCACGCGCGCGCGGCACTGGCCGAACGCGAGCGGATGCGGCCGTACTTCGTCACCCTGTCGCGGCTCGCCCGGATGACGGGCGCGCCCTATGTGCGGCCGGTGTGGTGGGGAACGCCGGAGGACCGGGCGCTGCGGGACTGCGAGGACGCCTTCCTGCTCGGCGACTCGCTGCTGGTCGCGCCGGTGCTCTCCCGGGGCGCGGACCGGCGTGCGGTGCGGCTGCCGCGCGGGCGCTGGTACGACACGGCGACGGGGCAGGCGTACGAAGGGCCCGGGCAGGTGCTGCTGGACGCCCCGCTCTCCCGGGTGCCGGTCCTCGCCCGCGCGGGCGCGGTGATCCCGGTGCGCGGCGAGGGCGAGGAGGAGCTGGCCCTGGAGGTGTGGGCGCCGGCGGCGGGCCGTACGGGCGGCGGCCTGGTGGTCCGCGACACCGGTGACGGCTGGGAGCCGGCGGAGATCGAGCGCTACCAGTCGCGGCTCGTGGACGGCCGGGTGGTGGTGGAGCGGGTGACGGAGGCGGGAGTGGAGGCGGCGGGACTGCCGGTGCGGGTGCGGGGCCTCGGCGGGTGAGCGGATCCGGGATCCTGGATATCGGATCCCGGATATCGGATCCTGGATCCTGGATCCGATGTCCCGTCAGGCGTACGCGCCCGCGAAGAAGCGTCGTACCGCCTCCGTGTGCAGCGGGAAGGCCAGCTCCTCCGGGCCGTACAGCAGGTGGTGGCCGCTGGTCTCGTCCGTCGCGGCCGACGGCGGGAGGGCGGCGGCCGGGCGGGCCGGGAGGAGACCGAAGAGCAGGAGGTGCCCGGCCGGGGAGCTGAGGGCGTCGGCGAGCCGTACGTCCGCCGCGGCGGCCTCGATGCCGGTCTCCTCGCGGAGTTCGCGCACCACGGCCTCGTGCCAGTCCTCGCCGTGGTCGATGAAGCCGCCGGGCAGGGCGACCCGGCCGGACATGGGCGCGATGGTGCGGGTGATGACGACGAGGGCGGTGCCGCGCGCGTCGGTGACGGGCAGGAGGGCGACGGCGACCGGGAGCGGGTTGCGGTAGGCGGTGGTGCCGCAGCCGGGGCAGGTGCGGGGCCAGCCGGCGTCGGCCGGGTAGCGGGTGCCGCAGGACGAACAGTGCGCGTGCGCTGAGGAGTCGGTCACGGCCCGACCGTACGCGATCACCCTTTCCCGCCGCTGCCGGAGCTGGTAGACGATCCCCATGACACGACCGATGCGACCGATGCGACTGAAGCGAACGAACCGACCGAATCGAACGACAGGACGTATCTCCGCTCTCCGTGCCCTCGGCGGCCTGGTCCTCGCCGGGCTGCTCGCCGTCGGCGCCGCCACCGGTACGGCCGTCCCGGCCGGTGCCGCGCCGGAGCCCAAGGCGCCGCCGGAGTTCGTGGCCCTCGACCGGGTGGACCGGACGATCCTTCAGGAGATGCGCTACACCACGCGGCACAACTTCGTCGGGGAGCCGGTCGACGGCTACCGCCAGCCGGTGTGCATCCTCACCCGCCCGGCCGCCGAGGCGCTGCACCGGGCGCAGGTGAGGCTGCTCGCCCGTGGCTACACGCTGAAGGTGTACGACTGCTACCGGCCGCAGCGCGCGGTGGACCACTTCGTGCGCTGGGCGAAGGACCTGGCCGACGAGCGGATGAAGAAGGAGTTCTATCCGCTGGTCGACAAGCCGCGGCTGTTCGCGGACGGTTACATCGCGGAGAAGTCGGGGCACAGCCGGGGTTCGACCGTGGATCTGACGATCGTGCGGCTGCCGGCCGTGCCCACCCGCCCGTACGTGCCGGGCGAGCCGCAGGTGGAGTGCTTCAAGCCGCGCGCGGAGCGCTTCCCGGACAACTCGGTGGACATGGGAACGGGTTTCGACTGCTTCGACACCCTCTCGCACACCGACGACCCGCGGATCGGCGGCGTGCAGCGGGCCAACCGGGATCTGCTGAGGAGCGCGCTCGCCGAGCAGGGTTTCGTCAATCTTCCCGAGGAGTGGTGGCACTTCACCTTCAAGCCGGAGCCGTTCCCGGCCACGTTCTTCGACTTCCCGGTGGCTCGGAGGTCGGTGGCGGGGCACTGACGTCTTCCCCCTCCGTCCCGCCCGTGCCAGACTTCTGACGCATCATCAGACAGCGTGCGGACCGGCGGACAGGCGGACAGCGGGAGGGGCGACGGATGGCTCGGACGCGCAGGCCGGTGGTGGCCGGCTGGTTCACCCACGACCCGGACGGGACCGCTCCCGAGGAGGAGTTCCGGCTCCTCGGGACCCGCTGCACCGCCTGCGCGTCGGTCTTCTTCCCGCGCGAGGACGACTGGTGCCGCAATCCGCACTGCCCGGGCGGCGGCGAGCTGACGCAGACGCCGCTGTCCCGGCGCGGCCGCGTCTGGTCGTACACCGACGGCCGCTACCGACCGCCCGCGCCGTACGTCTCCGACCCGGACGCGCCCTGGGAGCCGTACACGCTCGTCGCCGTGGAACTGGCCGAGGAGGCCATGGTGGTCCTCGGCCAGGCCGCGCCGGGCGTGCGGACGGCCGATCTCGCGGTCGGCGCGGAGGTGGAGCTCGTGCCGGGCGTGCTCGACGAGGACGACGAGCACATCTGGACCACCTGGCACTGGCGGCCCGTGGTGAAGGAGGCCGGGGCGTGACCGACGTCGCCGTCCTCGGCGCGGGGATGCACCCGTGGGGCAAGTGGGGCCGCGGCTTCGTCTCGTACGGCACGGCCGCGGCCCGGGCCGCGCTCGCCGACGCCGGGATCGGCTGGCCGGACGTCACGTCGGTCGTCGGCGCGGACACCGTGCGCTCCGGCTATCCCGGTTACGTGGCCGGGGCCACCTTCGCCCAGGCGCTCGGCTGGCAGGGCGCGCGGGTCACCAGCGTCTACGCGGCCTGCGCGTCCGGCGCGCAGGCGATCGGCACCGCCCGGGCGCAGATCCTCGCCGGACTGGCGGACGTGGTCCTCGTCGTCGGCGCTGACGCCGCGCCGAAGGGGTTCTTCGCGCCGGCCGGCGGCGACCGGCCGGACGACCCGGACTGGCTGCGCTTCCGGGTGCTCGGAGCGACGAATCCCGCTTACTTCGCGCTCTACGCCCGCCGCCGGATGGCGCTGTACGGGGACACGCCCGAGGACTTCGCCCGGGTGAAGGTGAAGAACGCGGCGGCGGGCGCGCTCAATCCGCTGGCCCGCTACCGCAAGCCGGTGAGCGCGGCGGAGGTGGCGGCGTCGGCCGTGGTCGCCGATCCGCTGCGGCTGCTCGACATCTGCGCGACCTCCGACGGCGGCGCGGCGCTCGTCCTGTCGAGCATGGACTACGCCCGGCGCCACGGGCACCCGGACCCGGTCCGTATCCGCGCGGTGTCCACGGTCACCCCGACCTACCCGAAGGCGGTCCTCGACCTGCCGGACATCGCGACCGACTCGGCCGCGGTGGTGCCGCCCGCGCCGCACACCTTCCGGGCGTCGATCGCGCGGGCCGCGTACGAGGAGGCGGGGCTCGGCCCGGAGGACCTGTCCCTGGCGGAGGTGTACGACCTGTCCACGGCCCTGGAGCTGGAGTGGTACGAGGACATCGGGCTGTGCGCGCCGGGCGAGGGCGCGAAGCTGCTGCGGGAGGGCGCGACCGGACTGGGCGGGCGGCTGCCGGTCAACCCGAGCGGTGGACTCGCCTCCTTCGGGGAGGCGGTGCCGGCGCAGGCCATCGCCCAGGTCTGCGAGCTGACCTGGCAGCTGCGGGGCACGGCGGGCGACCGGCAGGTGCCGGGTGCGCGCGCCGGGATCACCGCCAACCAGGGCCTGTTCGGCCATGGTTCGGCGGTGGTGGCGGTCCGCTAGCGACCCGGGGCGACGCCGCGCGCGCCGGTCACGGGCCGGACGCTTCCGGCCGTGTCCACCGGGGCCCGGCGGCGTCCCGTCAGGTGGTGACGGCCGCCGGCCGGTGTTCGGCGAGGGCCAGGGCGTGTTCGACGACGGCCACCAGGACGTTCTTCACGGACTCGCGGTCGCGGGCGTCGCACATCAGCAGCTCCACCTCGGGATCGAGGTCGAGCGCGCCGCGCACGGACTCGGCCGCGTAACGGCGCGCGCCCTCGAAGCAGTTGACGGCGACGGTGAAGGGAATCCCGCGCCGCTCGAAGTAGTCGATCGCGGCGAAGCTGTCCTCCAGACGGCGGGTGTCGGCCAGCACGACCGCGCCCAGCGCGCCCTGCGCGAGCTCGTCCCACAGGAACCAGAAGCGGTCCTGGCCGGGCGTGCCGAACAGGTACAGGACCAGGTCCTCGCGCAGCGTGATCCGGCCGAAGTCCATGGCGACGGTGGTGGTCGACTTGGCCTCGACGCCGTGCAGGTCGTCGACCGGCCGGCCCGCCTCGCTGAGGATCTCCTCGGTCCGCAGCGGCCGGATCTCGCTGACCGCGCCGACCAGCGTGGTCTTGCCGACCCCGAAGCCGCCCGCGACCAGGATCTTCAGCGTCACCGGTTCGACCGGCGGCTGCCTGCGGCTGGAGCTAGAGCGCCCGAAGGCCATTGATCACCTCGCGAAGGATGCTCACGTCCGGCAGCTCGGCCGGCGGAACGGGGCGGGTCACGTGCACGAGTTCGTCGTCCACGAGGTCGCCGACCAGGACCCGTACCACCCCGACGGGCAGGTCGAGTCCGGCGGCGAGTTCGGCGATCGACTGCGGCTGCTCGGAACAGCGTTCGACGATCTCCACGTGCTCGGGGGACAGCGTCTGGTCGCGGCCGGGGTCGTCGGCCGCCGGTTCGGGCACCACGACCGCGATCAGGTCGAGCCGGTGGCGGGTCGCGGCGCTGGTGCGGCCGCGGGTCATCGCGTACGGGCGGACCACCGGGCCCGCCTCGTCGTCGAACCAGCGGGCGAGCGTGTCCTCGTGGGACTGGTCTGCTGCGTCGGTCATGCCGTCCCCCTTGTTCATCCTCCGGTGGGCAGCCCGGACCGGGGCGCCGTGGCGAGATGGGCACCGACCCGCTTGACCATGAGGGTCATCTCGTACGCGACCTGGCCGACGTCCGAGTCGGCGTCGGCCAGGACGGCCAGGCAGCTGCCGTCGCCCGCGGCCGTGACGAAGAGGAAGGCGTCCTCCAGCTCGACGACGGTCTGGCGGACCCTGCCCGCCTCGAAGTGGCGGCCGACGCCCTTGGCGAGGCTGTGGAAGCCGGAGGCGACGGCGGCGAGGTGCTCGCCGTCCTCGCGGGAGAGGTCCTGCGAGGCGCCGGTGGGCAGGCCGTCGCTGGAGAGCACCAGGGCCTTGCGGATGGAGCCGACGCGCTGGACCAGTTCGTCGAGGAGCCAGTTCAGCTCCCCGTTGCCGTGGGTGGAGCTGTGGGCTGCTGCGGCGTTCGGTGCGGTCATCGACCGTCCCCCTCGGGTGTCGTTCCAGGTGCTGTCGTTTCGGCGTTCTGCCGCCGGCCGCGCTGCCAGCCCCGCTGCATGGAGGCCATGCGGCTGCGCACCTCCTCGGCGTCGCGCTCGAAGGAGTCGGTCTCGGCGCCCTGGCCGGTGCCGGCCGGGGCCGCCGGGGTGGCCGACCGGTGGTCGGGGCGCGCGGCGGTGTCACGGAGCTGGGGCGCGAGGCTGGCCTGCCGCACGCGCCGGGGCAGTCCGCCGAACGGTGCCGGTCCCTCCTGCGGTACGGGTACGAGGGTGGGCGCCGGGCGGACGCGGGCCAGCTCCATGGTGTCGTCCGGGCGGGCCCCGTCGCGGGCGTCGTCGCGGGACGCGGCGGCGGTCGGCCCGGCGGGCCGGGACGCGTCGCGCAGGCCCTCGCGGGGCTCGTCCTCGTCGGCCGGGCCGGCCGCCGGGTGGGCGCGGCCGTCCTCGTCGAGGCGCCGGCCGCGGTCGACGACGAGCGTCGGCGGGCGGCGGCGGCGCGGCAGCCGGACGGGTGCGGCGGGAGCGTCGTCCTCGTCCGCGCGGCCGCCGGCGTGGTCGGGCGTCTGCTGGTGCTGCTCGCCCCGGCGGCGGTGCTCGCGGGCCCGGAAGAGGCCGCCGCGCTCGCTCTCGCTGTCGAGGAGGTCGGCCGCGCCGCCGAGCAGCGCGTCGAAGCCGTCGGTGTCGAGCGGGGCCTCCAGCTCGACGGGTCCGTCGAGGGCCGTGTCGGAGACGGTGGTCAGGGCGGGGCGGCGGCTCGGCAGGCCTTCCGGGCCCGAGGTGTCGCCCTGCTCGCGGCCGGCCCGGTCCGGCGTCTTGCGGTCCAGGCGGAAGCCGGCGCCCTGGGTCTCGGGCGCGTCGGTGAGCAGCGCGGCCGGGATGAAGACGACCGCGGTGGTCCCTCCGTACGGCGAGGGCTGGAGCGAGACGCGCACGTTCTGGCGCTGGGCGAGGCGGCTGACCACGAACAGGCCGAGGCGGTCGGTGTCGGAGAGCTCGAACTCGGGCGTCTCGGCGAGGCGGAGGTTGGCGTCGAGGAGGGCGTCCGGGCTCATGCCGAGGCCGC
This sequence comes from Streptomyces sp. NPDC053493, assembly GCF_044544825.1. Classification (NCBI taxonomy): domain Bacteria; kingdom Bacillati; phylum Actinomycetota; class Actinomycetes; order Kitasatosporales; family Streptomycetaceae; genus Streptomyces; species Streptomyces sp. NPDC053493. Next base: position 455,815 of record NZ_JBITXS010000006.1, on the reverse strand, counting down.
GGTCGTGGATCTCGAGGGTGAAGCCGTTGGCGACGCGCTCGCCCAGCACCTGGACGGCGGTGTGCGGCGGCGAGAAGACGGTGGCGTTCTCGAGGAGTTCGGCGATGAGGTGGGTGAGGTCGGCGACGGCGGGTCCGCCGACGCCGAGCCGGGGCAGCCGGCGGACCTCGATGCGCTCGTAGTCCTCGACCTCGGCGACGGCGGCGCGGACGACGTCCATGAGCTGGACGGGCTTGCGCCACTGGCGGGAGGGCGCGGCGCCGGACAGGATCACCAGGCCCTCGGCGTGGCGGCGCATGCGGGTGGTGAGGTGGTCGAGCCGGAAGAGGTCGGCGAGCTCGTCGGTGTCCTCGGTGCGGCGCTCCATGGTGTCGAGGAGGGTGAGCTGGCGGTGCAGCAGGACCTGGTTGCGGCGGGCGAGGTTGACGAAGACCTCGGCGACGCCGCGGCGCATGTCGGCCTGCTTGACGGCGGCCTCGACGGCGGCGCGCTGGAGGGTGTTGAGGGCCTGGCCGACCTGGCCGACCTCGTCGTCCTCGTACCGCAGGTGGGGCACCTCGGTCTCGACGTCGACGTGTTCGCCGGCGGCGAGGCGGCGCATGACGCTGGGCAGCCGGACGCCGGAGACCTCCTGGGCCTCCTTGCGGAGCCGGCGCAGGTCGCGGACGAGCTCGCGGCCGACGCGTACGGAGACGATGACGGAGACCAGCAGGGCGACGAAGCCGAGGACGCCGGCGACGCCGGCCTTGAGCAGCACGCGGTAGGCGGCGGGCTGGACGCGGTCCTTGTAGCGGTCGCCGGCCGCGGTGTTCTCGTGGGCGAGGGTGTCGAGGACGGGCGTGGCCTGCTCCTGCCAGTGTTCGGCGGAGACGGCGCGCGGGTGCTCGGTGGCGCCCGCGGAGATGACCGCCTCCTCCGACGTGCGCAGAGGTGCGGTGGCGGCGCCGGCCCAGTACTTCTCGAAGCGGTCGCGTTCGGAGCCCGGCAGGACCTCCAGGTTGGCCTCGTAGAGCAGCTTGCGGCCGGCGACGAGGTCGGTGACGGCGCGGACCTCCTCGGCGGTGACGCGCTCGGCGATCAGGGCCGAAGAGACGAGGGCGTCCTCGCGGGAGAGGAGTTCACGGGCGCGGGTGACGCCGACGAGCGCGCGGCCCTGCTTGTCCATCTCGACGTTCTCCAGGGCGTGGAGCGTCATGAGGAAGCCGTAGCAGGGGTCGACCAGCCGGTTGTAGAACTCCAGGGCCTGCATGCGGCCGATGCTGCGGTTCTCCACGGAGCGGCGCAGCGAGGAGAGGCCGTCGAGGGCTTCGAGCACGGAGTCGAGCCGCTGGGAGGTGACGGGGTTCATGTCGCCGCGTACGCCGGGGTCGGCGGCGTTGCGGCGGATGAGCGCGATCTGCCGGTCGGTGGCCTCGCGTTGTTCGCGCAGCCGGGTGGGGGCGTCGGCGGCGCGCGGGTCGGCGAGGTAGACGAGGGACTGGCGGCGTTCCTTCTGGATCACCCGCGCGGTGTCCTCGATCGGGTAGCCGATCTTGTCGACGATGTAGCCGACGTCGAGGAGTTGGCGTGCCTCGCGACCGGTGAGGACCGTCGCGAAGCCCCACAGGCCGGTGAGCGAGACGAGCGGCACGAGGAGCAACGCCACGATCTTCCTGCGGATGGACTTCCCGCGAAAGCGCATGGCCTCCCCCAGCTCGGCCTCCGCGGCCACGGAGGTCCCTCACATCGTCACGCCCGACGTCCACACGCGGCGTCAACATTCGGCGTCAACATTCGGCTTCAACAAACGGCGGCGCGAGCCTACTACTGCATCACAGCCAACTCGAAGGCGCGTCCGGTCGATTTTCAGCCGGTCGAGTGAGTGTTGATCATGAGATGTCCCGGTATTCGGGGAGTTGGCTTCCGCCGGTGTGGCGTAGGACACCTGACAGTTCACCACTTTCTGTCTCCTGACAGATGGCTGGAACTGTTTGTTCCGGTCCCTGGAGTGCAGGTGGCGCCGCGCCCCGGGAAGGGACCCCGCCGAAACCTTTTCCCTCACTCGTGCGTCATTCTGTACCGGGGAGGGTTGTGTCCGCGTAAAGCGGCGCAAGACGGGCAGCAGCTTCCCTGGGAAACATCGTTGGTGGGGAGTGACAGCGCGATGGGACACGAGGCGCGACCGGTGGGGCAGTTGTGGGTGGAGGACGAGAAGGGTCGCGTCCGGATGCCCGATCCGGTGCGGACGGCGGCGGTACGGGCCGTGCTGATCACCTCGGTCACACTGATCCAGGCGATGGTCGCCTTCTTCTGCTCGGTCACCGGATCGTGGCTGGCGTTTCCGCTGACCGTCACGGCCGTGGGCAGCATCGTGGTGGCGACCTGGAGCGTGCTCGACGTGTGGATCACCCGTCAGGTCTGGCGCCAGCGCAACGGCGTGGTGTCCGAGCCGAGCAGCACGGCGCGCCGGCTGCGGCGCGAACGCCGCCGGGAGGAGCGGGCCGAGGGGCACGCACTGTCCGAGGCGGCCTGACGGCCCGGCCGACGTGACGGCCTGACCGACGTGACGGCCTGACCCCGGCCTGACCGGCCTGGCTGATCTGACGGTCCGGCTGAGCCGCCCGCGGGCGGCGTACGGACGCGGAACGGCGAGCGGCCCGGTCCCTCCGCTCGGGGGACCGGGCCGCTTCCTGTCGCCGTAGGCAGCAGGGCCGTAGGTCGTAGCGGGCCGTTGTCGGCCTCGCCGGCCGCGTGGGCGTCAGCTACTCCGACGCGGCGGCCTGGACGGCCTCCGGCGTACGGCGGAACATGCGGGTCGCCGTGATCTCGCCGTGGATCGTCTCGCCCTCCGCGCTCGGCTGCGGCAGACCCGGGCGCAGATGCTCCTCCACGCTGATGTACTTCAGGCCCGCCCGCAGGTCGGCGTCGTTGCGCAGCCGGATGACCAGCGGGAACTCGGCGAGCGCCGTGGTGTCGAACAGGCCCGTGGTGTACAGCAGCTGCACGCCGAGCGCGTCCGACACCGCCCGCTGGAGTTCCAGCAGATACGTGGCGTTGGCGCGGCCGATCGGGTTGTCCAGGAACAGCGTGCCCGCGTGCCGGTGCTTGTCGCGGCCCCGGTCGTTGGAGCGCAGCGCGGCCATCGTGCAGTAGAGGGCGATGGCGGCGGTGAGCAGCTGGCCGCCGGAGAAGACGTCGCCCATCTGTCCGACGGGCACGCGCTCGGCGCGCAGCACCGCGTCCGGCTTGAGGATCTCGACGGCGACGCCCTTCGGTTCGAGGGCGGCCTGCACACCGCGCAGCAGCAGCGACATGCCGTCCCTGCGCAGGTCGGAGTTCTTCCGCAGGGCGGCGCGGGTGGCCTCGTCGATCACCTCGCCCAGGCGCGCGGCGAGCGTGGCCTGGTCGGGCTCCTCGAAGCGGATGCGCAGGAACTCCTGGCCCGACCACTCCCCCAGGCCCTCGGGCAGCCGGGAAAGGCGCTGGGCGGACCGGAGGGTGGCGAGCGCGGACTCCACCAGGCCGCGCAGCCGGTCCACGATCGAGTCGCGGTTGCGCTCCAGCTGCGCCAGCTCGTCGGTGAGCACCCGCAGCCGCGGCGCGAAGGCCTCCGCCCACTTGGCCGCGTGCTCGGGCAGCGCGGCGGCGGGCAGTTCGCGGATCTGCTGGCGGGCCGGGGTGCGGACCTGCTCGAAGCGGGTGGAGTTGGCGTGGCGTACGAGGATGTCGCCGGCCTCGCGGACGGCGGCGTCGGCGGCCGACAGGTCGGCGGCGCAGGAGCGCAGCGAGCGGCGGGCCTCCGCCGCGGTGGTACGTGCCTCGGCGAGCGGACCCGGGTACGGCTCGGGCTCCTCCTGCTCCTCCTCGCCGTGGTCGCGCAGCAGGTCGCGCAGGAGCGCCGCGGTCTCGTCGAAGCCGCCGGCGGCGTCCTCGGCGGCCCGGTGGGCCTGGAGCAGGCCGGTGTGGGCGGCGCGCGCGGCCTCCAGGGCGTCGGTGCGGGCGGCGAGTTCGGTGGTGGCGGTGCGCAGCAGGCTCTGGGCGTGCTCGGCGTCGGCCGGGACGAGCTCCTCGGGCAGCTCGGTGTGCGCCTCGCCGTCCTCGGGCGCCAGCCGCTCGGCCTCGCCGCGCAGCCGGCCGAGCTTCTCGCTGGCCTCCGAGGCGCGCGACTCCAGCTTCTGGACGAGGGCCTCGGCCCGCGCGGCGGCGGCCTGGCGGGACGGGCCGTCGGCGCCGTCGGTGGACTCGAGGAGCTGCTCGGCGCGGGTGCGGACCTTGTTGGTGAGCCGGTCGAGCTCGGCGAGCGCGGCGGACTCGTCGCTCTCGGCGCGGGCCTGCTCGGCGCGCAGGTCCGCGCCGACGCCGACCTTCTCGTACACCTGGGAGGCGGCCCGGTAGGCCTCGCGGAGGGTCGGGAGCGCGGCGCGCGGCGCGTCGGCGTCCTCCTCCGGGAGGGTCTCGGGCGCGCCGGCGATCTCCGCGCGCTCGGCGCGCAGGGCGCGGGCGGTGCGGTGGGCGTCGTCGGCGGCGCGCTGGGCGGCGCGACGGTCCTCGTCGGCGGCGCGGGCGCGCTCCAGGCAGGTCTGGGCGCGGGCCTCGCACTCGGCGGCCTCGTCGGCGAGCTCACGGAGCTTGGCCTGCCAGGCGGAGCGCTCGCGCAGCCGGAAGGCGAGTCCGGCGAGGGCGTCGGCGGCGCGGCGGGAGCGCTGGGCGGCCTCCTGGCGCTCGTCGCGCACCCGGGTGGCGTCGGCGGCGGCCTCGTCGGCCTCCGCGCGTACGGTACGGGCCTCGGCGAGCGCGGCGACGGCGGCCTCGGCGGCGGTGCGGGCGGTCGCCGCCGCGGCGGCGAGCTCGGTGAGCATCCCGGGCGGGCAGTCGGCGCGCCAGGCGCCGATCCGGGCGGCCAGCGAACGGTCGGCGGTGAGGCGGGCGGCGAGGGTACGGATCTCCTCGTCCCGGGCCGCGGCCCGGGCGCGCAGCGCCTGGCGCTCCTCGTCGGCGGCGTGCTCGTCGTGCATGGCCGGGTTCGGCGGCACGAGGAACACGTCCGCGTCCTGACCCGACTCGGGCGCCGGGACGGGCGCGAGCAGCGCGGCGGCGGTGCCGACGGCCACGGTGGAGCGGGGCAGCAGCGCGGCGCCGCCCAGCACCTCGCGGGCGCGGGTGTACGAGACGGGGTCGGTGATCACGACGCCGTCGACCAGCTCGGGGCGGGCGGCGAGGACGGCGGCGTGGTCGGCGGGGTCGACGGCCTGGGCGAGATAGCGCCAGCCGGGCAGGGCCGGGATGCCGTGCTCGCCGAGGTACTCGACGGTGGCCAGGACGTCAGGGCCGGGCGGCAGCAGACCGCCGTCGCCGAGGGCGCCGAGGATCCGGTTGTCGTCGGCGGCGGCCGTGCGCAGGTCGAAGAGCTGGCGCTCGGCGGAGGCGATGGACTGCTCGAGCAGTGCGCGCAGTTCGTCGGCGTAGCGGTCGAACTCGGTGACGGTGAGCGGGCCGTGGGGCCCGGGGCGCAGGCCGAAGGCCGCGCCGGAGCGGGCACCACCGGCCTGGCCGTCGGCGTCGGAGGCGGCGGGCGGGCGGCTGTGGGACGGGCCGTCGGCCGGGTCGGCGCCCGGGGCGGAGTCGCTCGAGCCGGACCGGGAGTGGCGGCCGTCGGTGCTGGAGGAGCTGCCGGCGGGGTCCGCCTCGGCGTCAGCGGCGCGCCGGCCCGGCGGGACGGCTCCGGGACGGGCGGGCCCGTCGGCCGCACCGGCGTTCGGGTCGGTGTCACCGGCTCGCTGGCCCGGCAGGGCCGAACCGGCGGCCGGTGTCACGCCCGGCAGGGAGAGGAGTTCGGCCAGGCGCGGCGTGGCGGCGAGGGACTCGGCGGCGCGGCGTTCGGCGTCGTAGGCGTTCTCGGCGGCCTCGGCCGCGTCGGAGGCGCGGGCGGCGGCGAGTTCGGCGCGGGACTCGGCGGCGGCGGCCTCCCGCGCGCGGTCGGTCGCGGTGCGGGCGGCCTCGCGGGCGGCGTCCCAGGCGGCGACGGTGGTCTTCTCGGCGTCGCTGGCGGCCAGGGCGGCGCGGGCCGGGTCGGCGTCGGGAGCCTGGTCGTCGAGCCAGCCGGCCCGGACGGCCTCGGCCGTCTCCTGCTCGACCTCGGCGAGGCGCTGGCGCAGGTGTCCGGCCTCGCTGCGGGCCCGCTGGGCGTCGGTCGCGGCGGCGGTGGCGTCGCGGTGGGCGGCCTCGCCGGCCTCCTGGAGCGCGGCGGACCGCTCCTCCTCCTCGGCGGCGTGCCGCTCGCCCTCCTCCGCGGCGCCGGCCAGCGCCCGTACGAGATCGGCGGCGGCCTTGGCGCGGGCGGCGAGCGCCGGGGCGGCGTCCCGCTCGGCCTCACGGATGGCGGCGGCGACCCGCGCGGAGCGGTCGCTCGCGGCGCGGTGGCGCAGCACGGACTCGGCGGCCTGCCAGGCGGAGTGCAGGGTGCGGGCCTCGGTCAGCTCGCGGCGCTGCGCGGCGGCGCCCTTCTCCGCGGCGGTGAGGGCCAGCGAGGCGTGCCGGAAGGCGAGTTCGGCGGCGATGAGGGAGCTGCGGCCGCGGGCCTCCTCGGCCTCGGAGACCGCGTGGGCGGCGGAGGTGACCTGCTGGGCGAGTTCGGCGGTGCGGGCGCGTTCCTCGGCGGCGCGGGCGGAGAGCCGGCGGGCGAGGGTGCGGGTGCGGCGCTCGGCGCCGGCGTGCACGTCACGTGCGCGGGCGCGGGTCTCGGCGGCCTCGACGATCCGGCCGAGCAGGTCGACGGAGCCGGCCGTGAAGTCCCGCTCGGCGGTGAGCTCGGCGCGGCGGCCCAGCTTGTTGCCGAAGCCGCTCACCAGGTCGGCGAGGCCGTCGGTGTCGCGGGTGTCGGTGACGGCGCGCAGCAGGAGGTCGGTGAAGTCGGAGTCCTTCTTGACCGCGAAGAGGCCGGCGGCCTCGCCCTCGTCGGCGTTCATCTCCCGCTGGTAGCGGAAGAGTTCGGGGTCGAGGCCGAGCTCGCCGAGGTGCTCGTTCCAGCGGTCGTGGATCTCCTCCCAGACGACCTCGAGGTGCGGGTAGGCCTTGCCGGCCTCGGTGAGGGCGTCGCGGAAGCCCTTCATCGTGCGGCGGCGGCCGGTGGCGCCGGAGGCGCCCTCGACGGACGGCCGGACGGAGGTGGCCTCGGCGACGGGCAGGTTGTCGAGGCTGAGTCCGGGACCGGGGCGGAAGGAGTACCAGGCCTCGGCGAACTTGCGCGGGTCGTTGGAGACCTGGCGGCCGCGCCACTCGCTGACCTTGCCGACGACGACGAGCTCGCCGGTGAGGGTGTGCTGCCACTCCAGGGCGACGTGGCCGCAGTCGTCGGCGAGCAGGAACTTGCGCAGCACGCCGGAGCTGGCGCCGCCGAGGGTGTTGCGGTGGCCCGGGAGCATGACCGAGAAGATCAGCTTGAGCAGGACGGACTTGCCGCCGCCGTTCTCCAGGAAGAGCACGCCGGCGGGCGCCGGGCGGCGCGGCGGGCCGACCGGTTCCTCCTCGAAGAACTCCGCCTGGGTGGGCGCGGGATGCGGCACGGGCGCGCCGACTCCGCGCAGGTCCAGGACGGTGTCGGCGTAGCGGGCACCGGCCGGTCCGATGGAGTAGAGGCGGACCCGGGACAGCTCGTACATGCGGCGGACTCTCGTGGCTGGGGTGGTCGGTTACGCGTGGAACGGCAGGCCGGCGTCGGCGGCGATCTCCAGGTCGTCGCCCTCGGGCGGCGGCAGGAGGGTCGCGGAGCCGTCGCTGACGGGGACGATGCCGAGGTCGAGGAGTTCGGCCATGGCGGCGTTGCCGGCCATGTCGCGGACCTGGAGCTGATAGCGGGCGGTGGTGCGGTAGGAGCCGCCGGACTCGTCGCCGGTGCGCTGCAGGAAGCCGGACTCGGTGAGGAAGGCGACGGCCTTGCCGACGATGCCGGTGGTGGAGCCGGCGAGCCGGCGGGCGTCCTTGGTGGCGCCGGTGGCGCTGCGGCGGGCGTAGATCCGCCAGGCGGCCTCCAGGCCGGGCGCGTCGGTGGCCGGGTCGGTGTTCTCTCCCTGCTGCTCGGCGCGCTCTTCGAGGCGGCGGCAGGCCTGGCGGACGAAGGCGTCGACGCCGTTGACGGTGAGGCGGCCGATGTAGCCGTCGTCGGCGAGGTCCTCGGGGCGCGGGAAGGCCATGGCGGCGACGGCGAGGTGGGCGAGGCCGTGCAGGAACCGGTCGGCGGAGTCGGTGGAGGCGCGGCGGGCGTAGTCGCCCATGCGGACGGCGAAGACGGAGTCCTCGCCGGCGGTGACGGCCATGCCGGCGCGCGGCGAGACCTCGAGGACGACGAGGCCGAGGCCGGTGGCGACGGCGTCGGCGAGCCGGGCGAAGCCGGGGTCCTCGCGGTAGCGGCGGAGCAGGTCGGCGTACTCGGCGTCGCGGGCGGGCAGCAGCTTGGGCTGGAGCCCGAAGGACACCAGCCGCGCGGCGTCGGCCGCGTCGGCGGGCGTGAGCGCGGCCGGCGCGGCCGGTGTCTGCGGGGCCTCCGGCTCGCTCCACGCGTCGGTGTGCTCGACGTGGTGTTCGCTCACGGCTGGGGCTCCTCGGTACGGCGGTTCTGTGACGCGGGTTCGGGCGGGGTGACGGGCAGGCGTACGGGCCTGACGGAGACCGGCGGCGGACCGGGCGGCGGCTCCTGCGCGGCGCGCTCGCCGCGCGGCAGCGGCACCGGCCGGACGAACGGCCGCGGCTCCGGCTCAGCCGGCGCCCCGTCGGTCACCGGCACGGCCGCCACCCGCGGCCCGTCCGCTCCGGCCTCCCGCTCGGCCACCACCGGCCGCGCCACGACGACGGCGGCCACCCGGGGCCCGTCGCCGTGCGGCTCGGCCGGGCGCGGGCCGGGCAGGGCCGGGGACGCGGGCAGCTCGAGGCGTGGGCTCGGGGTGTCGTCGGGTGCGGGGCAGGGCGTCGCGGAGGGCCGGGGCTCCGTGGGCGGGGTCGTCACGTGGGCTCCGTGCGGGCGGCGGCCATGCCCGCGGCGTCGAGGAGGGCCGTGCCGACGATGAGGTCGGCGCCGCCGAAGTCGGGGTCGTCGAGAGGTGTGCCGTCGTCGACGGCGAAGAGGAGGCGCTCCTCGCCCTGGCGGTAGGCGGTGCCGACCGGTGGGCTCGCGGCGTGGACGGCGAGGAGGGCGACCAGGTAGGCGAGCTCGGTGCCCTCGCGGCGGCGGGCGTCGGCGAGGAGGCCGGAGAGGCGGCGCGGGGCCTCGGGCTCCAGGTCGAGGATCTCCATGGCGCTCGCGAGCTGCTCCTCGCTGAAGCGGCTGTCGTCGGGCGTGGCGATCAGGTCCGGCTCGGGCATCTCGGCGCCGAGGTGCTGGCGCTCGACGGGCGGCGTGAGGAGCAGGTCGACGAGGTCGCCGAGGCGGACGGAGGCGGGAGCGCGCAGTCCGGTGCCGCGGGCGAAGAAGGCGTCGGTGACCTTGGTGGCCTGTTCGACGGGCAGCGGCAGGACGGGCGCGACGAGCTGCCCGTACAGGTCGAGGCCGGTGTAGGTGGTGGGCGCGGCGAAGGCCTGCCGGTCCTGTTCGGCGCGGAAGAGCGGGCCGGCCTCCAGGAGCCGGGACTGGAGCTGGGTGTGGCGGCGGATGCAGTCCTTGACGATGTCGACGAGTTCGGCGGCGCGCCGCTTGTGCTCCGCCGTCTTCGCGTCGGACGCGGCCTCGGCCTCGTCGCGCGCCTTGCGGATGTTGGTGAGGATCGCGTTCTCGTGGCGATAGCGGTCGGCCACGTGGTCGAGCGCCTCGGCGATCATGTCGGGCACGGTGTTGAGCCAGTCGACCGCGCGGACGTTGCGCCGGGTGGCCTCCAGGGTCTTGCGCAGCGTCTCGGCGTACTGCACGGTCCGGTAGCGGGCCTGCTCGGCGGCGAGCTGGGCGTCGGCCAGGCGGCCCCTGCTGATGAGGACCTCCAGCTTGACCTCGGCGGCGATCTGGGCGCTGGTGACGTCGGTGTCGAGGGCGCCGACGAGGACGTTGACGGCCTCGTCGGTGGTGCGCAGATAGACGCCGCCGCCGTAGCCGGGGACCTCTTCGATGAGTTTGAAGTCGTAGTCGCGGCGGGTGTAGACGCCGTCGGCGCCGAACGTGCCGTAGACCGCGCGGAAACCGCGGTCGACGGTGCCGACGTTGATCAGGTTCTCCAGGACCCAGCGGGCGACGCGCTCGTGCTCGGCGGCGGGCCGGGTGGGTGCCTGGGCGGCGACGCGGGGCAGCAGGCGGGCGATTATCTGCTCGACGTCGGCGCCGGTGTCGAAGTCCATGTTGAGCGTGACCAGGTCGATCGCGGCGAGGGCGACCTCGGCCATCGCGTAGACCGAGTACTCGCCGGCCAGGTTCGCCTTGCGCGCGTCCAGGTCGTGCAGCGGAGCGGTGCACGCGAGCGCGCGGAGCCGCCGCGCGAGCCCTTCGTCGGCGGCCGGGCCCTGCGCGGGGCGCGGCCCCGCGCTGAGCTGGGGCGGAGCGAGGTCCGTCGAGGCAGGCGAAGTCACGGTGCACAGACTAGGTCCTCGAACTGACAACGGTCGAAACGGCGCTTATACGACCCGGAGCCGTGACGGGCGCGGGACCGGCCGGGACCGGCCGGGACCACCGCGCACCGCACCCGAGCCGGTCCACGCCCGAGCCCTGCCGCCCGAGCCCACGCCCGAGCCCTGTCGCCCAAGCCCACGCCCGCGCCCTGCCTCCCGCGCCCGTCACGGCTCCGGGTCGTCGACCGCCTTCGCGTACGCCTCGGTGATCCGGCTGCGCGAGTCGTCGAGGTAGCGGTCCAGGAGCTGTTGGGCCCGGTCGCGTTCGCCCGCTCGCAGGGCGTCCAGAATCTCCCGGTTTCGTAGGAGATAAGGCTCATGGAGTCCGCGCGGGTCGTCCACGATGTGGAAGGCGAGACGGAGTTCGGCGAGCACGCCGCGCATCAGCTCGTCGGTGCGGGCGCTGCCCGCCAGCGCGACGAGTTCGCGGTGGAAGTGGATGTTGGCGGTGGAGACGCCCTTCCAGTCCGCGGCGCGGGCGGCCCGCTCGCCCTCCGCGACGGCGGCGGCGAGGCCGGCGACCGGGTAGGGCGGTGCGCCGAGCCCTTGCACGACGGCGCATTCGACGAGGCGGCGGGTGCGGTAGATGTCGACGACGTCGTCGACGGCGAGGACCCGGACGAAGACGCCGCGGTTGAGGCGGTGGACGAGCAGCCGCTCGTGCGTGAGCAGCCGGAACGCCTCGCGCAGTGTGTTGCGGGACACACCGAGGGCGCCGCCGATGCTCTCCTCCGACAGGCGGGCGCCGGGCGGGAAGAAGCCTTCGGCGATCCGGGTGCGCAGGATGTCGGCGACCCGTTCCGCCGTACTCGTGCGTCCCAGCAGGGCGCGGTCGTCCGACAGTTCGCCCAGTCCGTCCATGGTGCCGCGTTCCCTCCGTCGTCCGGGGCCGAGTCAATCGCAGGTCCCGCCGTGGAAACAAGGACGGGCCGACACGACTCTTGTCGGATCGTTGAACAATCCCTACATTGAACGACACCGCACGGCTCTTCAGCACGGCTCTTCAGCACGGCTCTTCGGCACGTCTCTCCCCGCACCCTCCTCCCTCCTGCGAGGTGCAGATGAGCACGACCCAGACCACCCGGCGGCTCCAGGGCGAACGCCCCGACGACACCGGCGCGTTCGCCTGGCTGCGCGCCCTCGGCCCGCGCGGCCGGCGCGCGTTCGGCGGCGCCTTCGGCGGATACGCCCTGGACTCCTACGACTTCTTCACGCTGCCGCTGTCGATGGTCGCCATCGCGGCCCACTTCGGCCTGGACAAGGGCCAGACCGGCCTCCTCACCACCGTCACCCTGGTGGTCTCCGCCGTCGGCGGCGCCCTCGCCGGCATCCTCGCCGACCGCATCGGACGGGTCCGGGCGCTGATGATCACGGTCGTCACCTACGCGCTTTTCACCGTCCTGTGCGGCTTCGCACCGAACTACGAGACCCTGATGGTCTTCCGCGCCCTGCAGGGCCTCGGCTTCGGCGGCGAGTGGGCGGTCGGCGCGATCCTGGTCGCCGAGTACGCCTCAGCCAAGCACCGCGGCCGCACCCTCGGCGGCGTCCAGAGCGCCTGGGCGGCCGGCTGGGCGCTCGCCGTGGTCGTCTACACCCTGGTCTTCCGCCTCGTCGACGCCGACACCGCCTGGCGCGTCATGTTCTGGACCGGCGCGCTGCCCGCCCTGCTCGTCGTGTACGTGCGCCGCAACGTCGAGGACGCCCCGCAGGCCGCCGAGGTCCGCCGCACCGCCGCCGACCGGGGCTCGTTCACCGCCGTCCTGCGCCGGCCACTGCTGTCCACCACCCTCTTCGCGGTGCTGCTGTCGACCGGCGTCCAGGGCGGCTACTACACGCTCGCCACATGGGTGCCGACCTATCTGAAGACCGAGCGCGGGCTCACCGTCGTCGGCACCGGCGGCTATCTCGCCTTCCTCATCTCCGGGGCCTTCATCGGCTACCTCACCGGCGGCCACCTCACCGACCGGCTCGGCCGGAAGAAGAACATCGCGCTCTTCGCCGTGCTCTCGGCCGTCGCCGTCCTCGCCTACACCCGCATCCCCGACGGGGCGAACACGCTGCTCCTCGTCCTCGGCTTCCCGCTCGGCTTCTGCATGTCGGCCATCTTCAGCGGCTTCGGCTCCTTCCTCGCCGAGCTCTACCCGACCGCCGTGCGCGGCACCGGACAGGGCCTGACCTACAACACCGGGCGCGCGGTCGGCGCGCTCTTCCCCACCCTGGTCGGCTATCTCGCCGACAGCTGGGGCGTGGGCGGTGCGCTGGTCTTCGGCGCCGTCGGCTACGGCCTCGCCGTGCTGGCGCTGCTCGGCCTGCCCGAGACCCGCGGGAGGGAACTCGTATGACCTCCTTCACCCATGGCGCCGTCGTGCCCGATCCCCGTACGGCACGCGCGCGGGCCCGCGCCGGAGCGACCGTTCCCACGGCCGGCTGGGCGCCGGGCCACACCCAGGCCAACCTGATCTCGGTGCCCGCGGACTGGGCGTACGACGTGCTCCTCTTCTGCACCCGCAATCCGCGGCCCTGCCCCGTGCTGGACGTCACCGACCCCGGCTCCTGGCGGACCTCCCTCGCGCCGGACGCCGACCTGCGCACCGACATCCCGCGCTACCGGGTGTGGGAGCACGGCCGGCTCGTCGACGAGCCCGCGGAGGTGACGCCGTACTGGCGCGGCGACCTGGTGTCCTTCCTCATCGGGTGCAGCTTCACCTTCGAGGGCGCGCTGGCCGACGCGGGCGTGCCGCTGCGCCATGTGGAGCAGGGCCGGAACGTGTCGATGTACGTCACCGACCGGGCCTGCCGGCCCGCCGGGCGGCTGCACGGGCCGATGGTGGTGTCGATGCGGCCGGTGCCGGCCGGGCTGGTGCCCGTCGCGCGGCGGATCAGCGGGCTTTTGCCTGCGGTGCACGGGGCGCCGGTGCACGCCGGCGACCCGGCGGCGCTCGGCATCCGCGACCTGGACCGGCCCGACTTCGGTGACCCGGTGGTCGCCGAGCCGGGCGACGTGCCGGTGTTCTGGGCGTGCGGGGTCACTCCGCAGGCGGCGGTGACGGCCTCGCGCCCACCGTTCGCGATCACCCACGCGCCGGGCCGGATGTTCGTGACGGACGTGCGGGACACGGAGTACCGCGTCGCCGCCTGACCGGAATCGGGCTCTTCTGCGCAAGATCAGGAAAGGAAACCTCTCATGACCCGGGTCTCGATCGACCTCAACGCCGATCTCGGCGAGGGCTTCGGCCGGTGGACGCTGACCGACGACGAGCGGCTGCTGTCGGTCGTCACCAGCGCCAACGTGGCCTGCGGCTTCCACGCCGGGGACGCGGCGACGATGCGGCGCGTCTGCGAGCTGGCGGCGGAGCGCGGGGTACGGATCGGGGCCCAGGTCTCCTACCGCGACCTGGCCGGCTTCGGGCGGCGCGCCATGGACGTGCCGGCGGCCGAGCTGGCCGCGGAGGTCGCGTACCAGATCGGCGCCCTGGAGGTGTTCGCCCGCGCGGCCGGTTCACGGGTGGCGTACGTCAAGCCGCACGGGGCGCTCTACAACCGGGTGGCGCGCGACGAGGAGCAGGCGGCGGCGGTCGTCGACGGCGTGCTCCTCGCCTCCGCCGGCGGGCCGGGGCCGGGTCTGCCGGTGCTCGGGCTGCCCGGCTCCCGGCTGCACGAGGCGGCCGCGAAGGCCGGACTGCCGGTCGTCGGCGAGGCGTTCGGCGACCGCGCCTACCGGGCGGACGGCACCCTGCTGCCACGGGGGCAGGAGGGCGCCGTGCTGCACGACCCGGCCGAGGTCGTGGAACGCTCGGTGTCCATGGCCCGGTTCGGCGCCGTCACCGCGCACTGCGGACGGTCGGTCGCGGTACGGGCCCGGTCGCTGTGCCTGCACGGCGACACGCCCGGCGCGGTGGACCTGGCCCGCCGGGTGCGGACCGCCCTGGAGTCGGCCGGAGTCCGGGTGGAGGCCTTCGCATGAGGGCCCGTGAGGTGTTCCGGGTCGGCGACCACGGCCTGCTCGTCGAGCTGGTGAGCGGGGAGGCGGCCGAGGCCTTCCACGCGGAGCTGCTGCGCCGCCGGGAGGCGGGCACGCTGCCCGCCGTACGGGAGATCGTGCCGGCCGCGCGCACGGTGCTCCTCGACGGCGTGGCGGCGCCCGGCCGGCTCGCGGCCGAGCTGCGCTCCTGGGACGTGCCCGACCTGCCCGCGCGCGTGGCGGCGGCCGTGGAGCTGTCCGTGCGCTACGACGGGCCCGACCTCGCCGAGGTGGCCGCCGGCTGGGGCGTGTCGGTGGAGGCGGCCGTGCGGATCCACACGGGCACCGAGTTCCGGGTCGCGTTCTGCGGGTTCGCGCCGGGCTTCGGCTATCTGACGGGTCTTGGCGGCCGCTACGAGGTGCCGCGCCGGGCCACTCCGCGCACCGCGGTGCCGGCCGGGTCGGTCGCGCTCGCCGGTCCGTACACGGGCGTGTATCCGCGGTCCTCGCCCGGTGGCTGGCAGCTGATCGGCACGACGGACGCGACGCTCTGGGACCCGGCCCGGGAACCGGCCGCGCTGCTGTCCCCCGGCACCCGGGTGCGGTTCACGGCGGCCGGCCGATGACCGACCGTGCCTTCGCCGTCGTACGGGCCGGGGCGCTGACCACCGTGCAGGACCTCGGGCGGGCCGGACACGCGCATCTCGGCGTGCCGCGCTCGGGTGCGCTCGATCCGGGCGCGGTACGGCTCCTGAACCGGCTGCTCGGCAACGAGGAGGGCGCCGCCGTCCTGGAGACCACCCTCACCGGGTGCGCGGTGCGGCCGCGGTGCGCGGTGACGCTGGCGGTGGGCGGGGCGCCGTGCCCGGTACGGGTGGAAGGCCGGCCCGCCGCCTGGGGCGCGCCCGTACGGGTCGGGCCCGGGCGGCTGGTGGAGGTGGGCACGGCGGTGCGCGGACTGCGCTCGTACGTGGCCTTCGCCGGCGGCGTCGCCGTCGAACCGGTGCTCGGCAGCCGTTCCACCGACCTGCTGTCCGGGCTCGGCCCGGCGCCGCTCGCGGACGGTGCGGTGCTGCCGCTGGGCGCGCCGGCGGCCGTACCGGCGCCGGTCGACGCCCCGCCCTGGCCGGGCCCGCGGGACGAACTGGTGCTGCGGGTCCGGCTCGGACCGCGCGAGCGCTGGTTCACGCCGGCCGCCCTGGAGTCCCTCGCCACGCGCGCGTGGTGGGTGTCGCCGGCGAGCAACCGCATCGGGCTGCGCACGGAGGGTCCGCCCCTGGAGCGGGCCGTCGGTGGCGAACTGCCCAGCGAGGGCATGCCGTTGGGCGCGGTGCAGGTGCCGCCGGACGGCCGTCCGGTGGTGTTCCTCGCCGACCACCCGACGACGGGCGGCTATCCGGTGGTGGCCGTGGTGCGCGAGGCGGACCTGGCGGCCGCGGCGCAGGCGGTGCCGGGGACGGTGGTGCGCTTCGTGCCGTACCGCTGAGGGTGTGGCGGGCGGCGCGGGTTCACGGCGGCGGGTCACCGGGCGGCGGGCCGTATCCTCCGCCGCCGGGTGTGCGGACGACGAGGACGTCGCCGGGGCCGACGTCGGTGGTGTCGACGCCGCCGAGCCGCTCGACGGTGCCGTCGGCGCGTTCCACGGAGTTGGCGCCGAGCCCGCCCGGCAGGCCGCCCGCCATGCCGTACGGCGGGACGCGGCGGTGGCCGGTGAGCAGGGCCACGGTCATGGGTTCCAGGAAGCGGATGCGGCGCTCGACGCCGGCGCCGCCGTGCCGGCGGCCCGGTCCGCGGCTCTCCTCGCGGACCGTGAAGGCGTCGACCCGGACCGGGTGGCGCCATTCGAGGATCTCGGGGTCGGTGAGCCGCGAGTTGGTCATGTGGGTCTGGACCGCGTCGGCGCCGTCGAAGTCCTCGCCCGCGCCGGAGCCGCTGGCGACGGTCTCGTAGTACTGCACGCGGTCGTTGCCGAAGGTGACGTTGTTCATCGTGCCGGAGCCCTCCGCCTGGACGCCGAGGGCCGCGTAGAGGGCTCCGGTGACGGCCTGTGAGGTCTCGACGTTTCCGGCGACGGTGGCGGCGGGAAAGCTCGGGGCGAGCATGGAGCCGGGCGGGACGCGCACGTCGAGCGGTTCCAGGCAGCCGCTGTTGAGCGGGATGTCGTCGTCGACGAGGGTGCGGAAGACGTAGAGGACGGCGGCCATGACGACGGAGGTGGGCGCGTTGGCGTTCGTCTCGCGCTGCGGCGAGGTGCCGGTGAAGTCGATGACGGCGGAGCGGTGGGCGCGGTCGACGCGGACGTCGACGCGGATCTCGGCGCCGTCGTCGGTCTCGTAGCGGCAGGAGCCGTCCCGCAGCCCGGCGACGATGCGGCGTACGGACTCCTCGGCGTTGGCGCGGACGTGCCGCATGTAGGCGTGCACGACGTCGAGTCCGAACTGGTCGACCGTCTTGCGGAGTTCCTCGATGCCCTTCTCGTTGGCGGCGATCTGGGCCCGCAGGTCGGCGAGGTTGGTGTCGGGGTCGCGCGAGGGATACGGGGCGCCGGTGAGCAAGGCCCGGGTCTCGGTCTCGCGCAGCCTTCCGTCGCGGACGAGGAGCCAGTTGTCGAAGAGGACGCCCTCCTCGTGGACGGTGCGGCTGAAGGCGGGCATGGAGCCGGGCGTGATGCCGCCGATCTCGGCGTGGTGGCCGCGGGAGGCGACCAGGAAGCGCAGCTCGCCGCCGGTGTCGTCGAAGACGGGCGTGACGACGGTGACGTCGGGCAGGTGGGTGCCGCCGTGGTACGGGTCGTTGACGGCGTACACGTCCCCGGGCCGCAGGTCGCCCTCGTTGCGGCGCAGCACCTCCTTGATGGACTCGCCCATGGAGCCGAGGTGGACCGGGATGTGCGGCGCGTTGGCGATGAGGTTGCCGTCCGGGTCGAAGAGGGCGCAGGAGAAGTCGAGGCGTTCCTTGATGTTGACGGACCGGGCGGTGTTCTCCAGGCGGACGCCCATCTGCTCGGCGACGGCCATGAAGAGGTTGTTGAAGACCTCCAGGAGGACCGGGTCGACGTCGGTGCCTGCGGCCGTGCGGGCGGGCCGGGGCGTGATGCGGCGCAGCAGCAGGTGGCCGTCCTCGGTGGCGGTGGCGCGCCAGCCCGGGTCGACGACGGTGGTGGCGTCGGCCTCGGCGAGGACGGCGGGGCCGGTGACGGTGTCGTCGGGGCGCAGGTCCTCGCGGCGGTGGAGCGGCGTCTCGACGGGCCGGCCGCCGCTGTACGCGGTGACGGTGGCCCGCGGTGTCAGGGCGCCCTTCCGCGCGGACCGTGGCACGACGACGGGGCCGTGCGGGCCGGTGGTGCCGACGGCCTCGACGGAGACGGCCTCGACGACGAGGGGTTGGTCCATGGTGAAGCCGTAGCGTCCGCGGTGGAGGGCTGTGAACGCGGCTTTCATCTCTTCCGGGTCGGCGAGCGGCACGGGCAGGCTCGCGTCGGTGCCGGCGTAGCGCAGCAGTACGCGCGCGTGGGTGGTGATCGCCTCGTCGGGCAGGGCGTCGGCGCGCAGTTCGCCGCGGGTGCGGTCGGCGAGTTCGGCGCAGAGGCGGTCGACGCGCTCGCGGGTGCCGGGCGCGTCGAGGTCGGCCTCGACGGACCGCTCGCGCATGGCGGTGGCGTCGGCGAGACCGATTCCGTACGCGGACAGGACACCGGCGAGCGGTGGTACGAGCACGGTGTCGACGCCCAGCGCGTCGGCGACCGCGCAGGCGTGCTGGCCGCCCGCGCCGCCGAAGCAGGTGAGGGCGTAGCGGGTGACGTCGTGGCCGCGCTGGACGGAGATCTTCTTGACGGCGTTGGCCATGTTGAGGACGGCGATCTCCAGGAAGCCGGCGGCGACCTGCTCCGGTGTGCGGCCGCCGCCGATCTCGGCGGCGAGCGCCGTGAAGCGGGCGCGGACGACGTCGGCGTCGAGCGGCTGGTCGCCGTGTTCGCCGAACACGGCCGGGAAGTGGTCGGGCTGGATCCGTCCCAGCATCACGTTGGCGTCGGTGACGGTGAGCGGGCCGCCGCGGCGGTAGCAGGCGGGGCCGGGCACGGCGCCGGCGGAGTCGGGGCCGACGCGGTAGCGCTGCCCGTCGTAGTGGAGGACGGAGCCGCCGCCGGCGGCGACGGTGTGGATGCTCATCATCGGTGCGCGCATCCGCACTCCGGCGACCTGGGTGCCGAGTTCCCGCTCGAACTCGCCCGCGTGATGCGACACGTCGGTGGAGGTGCCGCCCATGTCGAAGCCGACGACCCGGTCGAAGCCGGCCTGCCGCGAAGTACGGGCCATGCCGACGACGCCGCCGGCGGGGCCGGACAGGACGGCGTCCTTGCCGCGGAAGTGGGCGGCCTCGCGCAGTCCTCCGTTGGACTGCATGAACATCAGGCGGATCCCGGCGAGTTCGCGGGCGACCTCGTCGACGTAGCGGCGCAGGATCGGCGAGAGGTAGGCGTCGACGACGGTGGTGTCTCCGCGCGGGACGAGCTTGATGAGCGGGCTGACCTCGTGGGAGCAGCTGACCTGGGTGAAGCCGGCGGCGCGGGCGAGTGCGGCGACGCGGGTCTCGTGGGCGGGGTTGCGGTAGCCGTGGAGCAGGACGACGGCGGCGGAGCGCAGGCCGTCGCGGTGGGCGGTGGCCAGGGCGGCGGTGACGGCGTCCTCGTCGAGCGGGGTGACGACGCGGCCGTGGGCGTCGAGGCGTTCGGGGACCTCGGCGACCCGCTCGTACACCGCCTCGGGCAGCACGATGCGGCGGTCGAAGATGCGGGGCCGGTTCTGGTAGGCGATGCGCAGGGCGTCGCGGAAGCCGCTGGTGACGAGCAGGAGGGTGGGTTCGCCGCGCCGTTCCAGGAGGGCGTTGGTGGCGACGGTGGTGCCCATCTTGACGACGGCGACGCGCTCGGCGGGAACGGGCTCGTCCGGGCCGAGGCCGAGGAGGAGGCGGATGCCGGCGACGGCGGCGTCGTGCGGGCGGTGCGGGTCGTGGGAGAGGAGTTTGCGGGTGACGAGGCGCCCGTCGGGGCGACGGCCGACGACATCGGTGAAGGTGCCGCCCCGGTCGATCCAGAACTCCCAGCGGCCGGCGCCCGGCTCTGCGGTCATGTCCTCATTGTCGCCGCGAGGGCCCGGGAGAGGGCGAGGTCGGCGCGCGCGTCGAGGCGGACGCGGGTGCCGGTGGCGGAGTGGCGCAGCTCGGCGGCGGCGAGCAGGAGCAGCTGCGGCAGCAGGTCGCCGCAGCGGCGTACGACCCAGGCGGTGCCGGCGGTGGCGAGCCAGAGCAGGGCGTCGGTGCGGGTCGGCGGCGGCTGTTCGGGCTCGGGCGAGGGAGGTGCGCCGTGGGCGAGGCCCCGTTCGCGCAGGAGCCGGTGGAACGCGGCGGCGACGGCGCGGTGGCCGCGCTCTCCCGGGTGCAGCCGGTCGGCGCTCCACAGGTCGCGGTCCTCGGTCCAGGCGGGCCCGTCGAGGTGCAGGTGGACGGCTCCGTGGCGGGCGGAGAGCGCGTGCACGACCGCGTTGACGGCCCGCTGCCGGCGGGCCAGCGGGCGGGCGAGCGGCGCGGGCAGGGCGAGCATCCGGCCGGGGTCGGGCAGACAGGCGGTGAGCAGCACGGCCCCGCCGGCGGTGAGCTCGGCGCAGACGCGGTCGAGCCGGCGGGCCAGCAGCCCGATGTCGAAGGTGCGGCGCAGGGTGTCGTTGACGCCGACGACGACCGAGGCGAGGTGGGGCCGCAGCGCGAGGGCCTCGGGCAGTTGCCGCTCGGCGACGTCCAGGCTCTGCGCACCGCTGACGGCCAGGTTCCGGAACATCACGCCGCCGTCGGTGTCCGCGTGCAGCGCGTCGGCGAGCAGCGCGGCCCAGCCCCGCCACCGCGTGCCGACCCGGTCGCCGACGCCCTCGCTGAGGGAGTCGCCGAGCACCACGAACCGGGTGACGGCCGCCTCCGGACCGGGCGCGGGCGCGGACGGGGGCGCGGGCAGGAGTGAAGGCGCGGGTGGGGGCGCGGGTGGGGGTGGGGGCGCGGGCCGGATGGCGACCGTCTCCTCGCCACGGGCGGTCACCGGCGGGTCTCCTGGGGCAGCAGGGCGTCGTGGGCGGCGAGGAAGGCGGCGGTGGCGCGGGACCAGGAGAAGAGTTCGGCCCGGCTACGGGCGGCCGCGCGGCGCTCGGCCTCGGGCCGGGCGAGCAGCGCCTGGACGGCACGGGAGAAGGCGGCCGGGTCGTCACCGGCGCAGGCACCGGCGTCGGCGACGACCTCGGGCAGGGCCGAGGAGGCGCTGCAGACCACGGGCGTGCCGCAGGCGAGGGCTTCGAGGGCCGCGAGGCCGAAGGTCTCGGCGGGTCCCGGCGCCAGGCACACGTCGGCGGCGGCCTGGAGGTCGGCGAGGGCCTCACGGTCGGCGACGTGGCCGAGGAACCGCACCGGGAGCCGCAGCTCCCGCGCCCGGCGTTCGAGCGCGCCCCGGAGCGGCCCGTCGCCGGCCACCACGAGAGCGGCCCGGACGCCGCCGGCGCGCAGGGCGGCGAGGGCGTCGAGCGCGGTGCCGGGGCGTTTCTCGACCGAGAGCCGGGAGCACATCACGAGCAGCACCCGCTCGCCGTCCGCGTACCGCGCCCGCAGGACGGTGCTGCGGCGTCCGGGCCGGCAGCGGTCGAGGTCGACGCCGAGCGGGGCGCGGACGACGTTGCGCGCGCCGATCCGTACGAACTCCCGCTCGGCCCACTCCGTGGTGCAGACGATCCGGGAGTACGCCCAGGCGCTGCGGCGGTTGAGCCGGTCGGCCGCGCGGGCGGCGAGGGCGTCGGGCACGCCCCAGGTGCGCAGCACGCCGTCGGCGGTCTCGTGGGAGACCATCACGGACGGGACGCGGGCGCGGCGGGCCCACTCGCCGGTCCAGCGCAGGGTGGTCCGGTCGGAGACCTCCAGGCGGTCGGGCGCGAGGTCCTCCAGGAGCCGGCGCAGGCGACGGCGGTCGGCGAGGACGCGGTAGCCGCCGGTGCCGGGCAGTTCGGGGCCGGGCAGGGTGATCACCCGTCCCTGCGGGGTGTCCCGGTCGCTCGCCGTGTCGCCGGGGACGACGAGGACGGGCTCGTGTCCGGCGGCCCGGTAACCGCGGCCCAGCCGGTCGAGGGCGGTGCGCAGACCGCCGGAGGTCGGGGTGACGAAGTTGGCGAGCCGCACGATCCGCAGGCCGTACGGCGCCGGGCCGGGCCCCTCGTCCCGCCGCCGCCCGTCCTCGCGGCCCGCGCCCGTACGCAACCCGTCGCCGCGGCCCGCGCCCGCGCCCGTACGCCTCAGGTCCACACCGCCCGCGCCCGTACGCCTCAGGTCCGGGCTGCCTACGGCGGAGCCGCCCGCGCCGCTCGTCCGCGTGCCGTCCACCGGGCCCCTCACGCCGCCACCGCCGTCCGCTCGCGCAGCACCTCGCGGTAGTGGCCGATCAGTTCGTCGCCGACCGCCTCCCAGGTGCGCCGTTCGACCGTGGCTCGGCCGGCTCTGCCGTAGGCGGCACGCAGGGCGGGCGCGGCGGCCAGCGCGGCGACGGCGGCGCGCAGCTCGTCCGGTTCCTCGGGCGGGATCAGCAGCCCGGTGCGGCGGTGCGCGACGAGGTCCAGCGGGCCCCCGGCGGCGGGCGCGACGACGGGCACGCCGCTGGCCATGGCCTCCTGCACGGTCTGGCAGAAGGTCTCGTACGGACCGGTGTGAGCGAACAGGTCGAGCGAGGCGAAGATCCGCGCGAGGTCGTCACCGGTGCGCCGGCCGAGGAAGACGGCGCCGGGCAGGGCGGCGCGCAGGCCGGGCTCGCTGGGGCCGTCGCCGACGACCACGACCCGTACGCCGGGCAGCGCGCACGCGCCGGCGAGCAGTTCGACGCGCTTCTCGGGAGCGAGGCGGCCCACGTAACCCACGATCGTCTCGCCGTGGGGTGCGAGCCGGCGGCGCAGGTCCTCGTCGCGCAGCTCGGGCCGGAAGCGCGCGGTGTCGACTCCGCGGCCCCACAGCCGTATCCGGCCGATCCCGTGCGCCTGGAGGTCGCGCATGCTGGCGGTGGACGGCGCGAGGGTGCGGTCGGCGGCGCCGTGCACCGCGCGCAGCCGGCGCCAGGCGGCGGCCTCGCCGGTGCCCATGTAGGTGCGGGCGTAGCCGGCGAGGTCGGTCTGGTAGACGGCCACGGCCGGCAGGCCGAGCCGGGTGGCCGCGGTCATCCCGCGCATGCCGAGGACGAACGGGCTCGCCAGGTGCACGAGGTCGGCGCGGTGCGCGGCGAGGGCGGCGGCGACGCGCCGACTGGGCAGGGCGACCCGTACCTGCGGATAGCCGGGCAGCGGCAGGGACGGGACGCGGACGACGGGGCAGGGCGCGTCGGCGTCCGTGCCCGCGGCGGAGGCCGGGACCGCGGGCGCGACGACGAGCGGGTCGTGGCCGCGGCGGGCGAGGTGACGGGCGGTCTGCAGGGCGCAGTGGGCCACGCCGTTGACGTCGGGCGGGAAGGACTCGGTGACGATGACGACACGCATACCCGTGTTGTCGTCCGACTCGGCGTGTCCCCGTCAAAGTGGATCTGGACGGCCGGGGAACGTCCCATGAGCGTTTCCCCCGGCGCCCGCGGCCCGGCCCCGTCGAAGACCCGGTCCCTTCGGAAACCCGGTCCCTACGAGGACGACGGACGGGGGCGGCCCTGCCCGGGCCGCCCCCGTCCGTCCGACGCCGCAACGCCGGTCGTCAAACCTGCAGGTCCAGATCCGGGCCTATGCGGCCCCGGACGGCGTCCTGGACCTCGGCCTCCTCGGCCGGATCGGCGGCGAGGCGGCGCAGGCGGTCGGCGACGCGGGCGTCGCCGGTCTCGGCGTGGAGCGCGGCGATCTCGCGGGTGGTCTCCTCGCAGTCCCAGAGGCACTCGACGGCGAAGCCGCTGGCGAAGCCGGCGTCGGTCGTGGCCAGGGCGCGGGCGGTGCGGCCGCGCAGCTGGGAGGAGGCGGTCTCGCGGTAGACGTGGCGCAGCACGGGCGCGGCGCAGACGATGCCGAGGCGTCCCGCGCCGTCGACGAGCGGGTAGAGGGCCGGGGCGTCGGGGCCCTGGGCGCGGACCGTCTCGCGGAGGGCACCGAGGACGAGGGGGGAGTCCTCGGGGCCGCCGCGATGGGCGAGCGTCGCGGCCGCGGCGGCGCCGAGCGCGTCGGGCCGGTGGATCCAGCCGCGCGCCCGGTCGACGGCGGCCTCGCCGCTCATCCGCTGGTAGGCGGTGACGGCGGCGTCGGCGACGGTGGGTGACCCGTCGGCGACGGCGGACTCGACGAGGTCGAGGACGGCGGGGTCCTGGGCCTCGGCGAGGTAGTGCAGGGCGGCGCAGCGGGCTCCGTCGGGGCCGCTGCGGGCGGCGGCGAGGATCGTGTCGCGGTCCTCGGGCGCGGCCACGGCGACCAGGCAGCGGGCGGCGGGCCCGTACAGTTCGGCGCCGCGCTCGTGGCCTTCCTGGGCCCAGTCGAGGACGGCCCGCACGCTCCAGCCGGGCCGGGGCCCGCCGGGTCGCATCTGGCGCTGCCAGCGGTCGAAGGAGCCCTGCTCGCGGGCGGCCTTGAGGCGGGCGCCGACGGTGGGCCGCGGGTCCTCGGCCCACAGCCGCCAGGGCCGCGGTTCGAAGGCGTCGCGGACGGCGGCGGCCAGCTCGGCCTCGCCCTCGGCGTCGGCCGGGAAGCGGGCGAGGACGGGCACGGCGAGGGCGCGC
Source organism: Streptomyces sp. NPDC053493 (assembly GCF_044544825.1). NCBI lineage: Bacteria > Bacillati > Actinomycetota > Actinomycetes > Kitasatosporales > Streptomycetaceae > Streptomyces > Streptomyces sp. NPDC053493. Next base: position 431,543 of record NZ_JBITXS010000006.1, on the reverse strand, counting down.
AGGCCCGCGTCGTCGTCGCGCAGCGCGAGCTCGTCGAGGGCCCAGGCCCAGTTGGTGCCGGTGGCGGCGTAGCGCCGGAGCAGCAGCAGGGCGTCGCGGCGGCCGTACGAGGCGAGGTGGCCGAGCACGGCGAGCGCGAGGCCGGTCCTGGACTCCTCGGTGTCGAGGTGGTCCTCGGCTCCGAAGAGGTGCGCCTCGATCTCGTCCAGACCTCCGTGGAGGTCGAGGTAGAGCCGCGCGTAGTAGAGGGAGCGGTTCTCGACCCGCCAGTCGTGGCGGGGGTCGTCGAGCACGCAGTGGTTGAGGGCCGCGAGGGCCTCGGCACGTGGTGCGGCGAGCGCGTGCAGCGTGCCGTCGCCGCGGCCCCGCTGCAGCAGACCGAGCAGGGTGCCGCTCGGCGCTATGACTGGATCGAACATGGAAGACGCCTCACATCAAGCTGTCGACACGACCGGGGGGATTCCCGGGATGAACCGGGGCAGGCTGTTCGCCTAGGCCGTGCGGCAACATGTCGGGCCGCCCGTCGTCCTGCGCTTGCCAGTGACCATCTTCCTCTGCCTCTCGTCGGTGGCCCCCTGCGGGCCCGACGTCATGATGACCCACCCATTTCGCCACCGCGACCACATTTACGGCGCCGTCTCACCTGGGGTTCAGCCGTTGTTCACCGAGCTCCGAAGAGCTCCAGGAGTTCTGCCTTCCCAAACATCCGCGCGGTATCCACGGCGGACGGAGTCCCTGCTTCCGGATTCGCCCCGCCGGCGAGGAGGGCGCGGACGACGGCGTCCTCGCCCTTGAAGACGGCGCCGGCGAGCGGCGTCTGGCCGCGGTCGTTGGCGCGGTCGGCGTCGGCGCCGCGGGTGAGGAGGGCGGTGACGGCGGCGGGGTGGCCGTGGTAGGCGGCGAGCATGACGAGCGAGTCGCCCTTCTCGTTGCTGAGGTCGGCCGGGACGCCGGCGTCGAGGTAGGCGGCCAGGGTCGCCGCGTCCCCGGTGCGGGCCAGGTCGAAGACCTTGGAGGCCAGTTCGACGACCTCGGGGTCCGGGGTCTCGTGCTCGCTCATCGTGGTGCCCACCTCTCCTTGCGTCCTTGCCGGTCCCCCGCACGGCGGGCGGGGCCGTACGAGTGAATCGACAGGGTACTGCCCGTGGCGCGACATGAGGGGGCGCGTCCGCGGCAAGGATCATCGCGGCTCACCCCGGGGCCCGGCGCCCTAGCGCACGGCGCGCGTTTCGCCACCCGGAGAGGCCCCGGCATCCGCCGGTCAAGTGAAATCGCCCACCGTTCACCCATTTGCACCTTTAGTCATATCGATACTTGCTGTGAACCTGGAAGGACTCAAGGTGACTGTCCCCTCAACCAGGAGAACACCTCATGATCCTGTCCATCTCAGGCGTCGTCCTGCTCGGCATCATCTGCTTCCTGTTCTTCAAGAAGGACGGCATGAAGGCCTCGCACGCCCTCGTCAGCTCACTGTTCGGCTTCTACCTCGCGGGCACCGCGATCGCCCCGAGCATCACCGCCGGCGGCCAGAGCCTCGCCAGCCTCTTGGGCGGGATCAAGTTCTGACGCCTCTCATCCCCTTCCACCCCTCCAGGAGTACGACGTGGCCCGGCGACCACTCCCCCGCATTCTGAGCAGCGGCAGCGCACAGATCGCTCGCAGCCGAGAGATCGCGCGCACGGCCGCCGACAGTGCCACCGACGTGCTCCATCCGCTGATCACCGTCACACGTGGTCTGCGGAAGCTGGCCGCGACCGCGCGCGGCAAGTGGGCCGCGACCCCCAAGGAGCGGCGCGGTCCCACGCTGTTCCTGGTCGCGGCCTGCGTCGTCGCCGTCGCCCTCGTGCCGTACGGTCCGCTGCTCGCGCTCGTGGCGCTGATGGGCGCGGCCGCCTGGCAGGGACGTCAGCGCCCGGTCGTCAAGACCGGGCCGGACGACGCCGAGGTCGCCCGGCTCAAGGGCCTCTACGAGGCCCTGGTGCCGTATCTGTCTCTCCCCGAGGATCCGGAGCCGCTGTTCGCCCACGGCGGCGACTTCGGCGCCGCCTTCGCCGACTACGCCTTCGACGACGACGGCCGCCTCACCCGGCTGCGGATCTCCTATCCCCCGTACTTCACCGACGGCGAGCCGGCCGCCCGGGCCCGCATCGAGCAGCTGCTGCACGCCAAGTCGGGCCGGGGCCGCGAATACCTCTTCGACTGGGACGAGGAGGGCAACCAGCTCACCCTGCGGGTACTGCCCCCGCTGCCGACCACCATCGCCGCCCAGCGCTTCGTCACCGCGCCCGGCGAGACCGTGCTCGGCTTCACCGACGCCGACGCCGTGCAGCGGACCGTGCCCGTCGTGGCCTCCGACGGCACCGAGGACGCCCCGGCCGTCGTCTGGCGCACCGGCTTCCGCTCCACCGAGCCGCATCTGCTCGCCGTCGGCCAGCCCGGCAGCGGCACCACCTCCCTGCTCCGCTCGATCGCGCTCCAGGCCCTTCCGCACGGCGACGTGCTGGTGATCGAGGGCAGCGGCACCGGCGAGTACGCGTGCCTGGTCGGCCGGGCCGGTGTGCTCGCCGTCGAGTGCGGGCTCGGCGGGGCGCTGGCCAGCCTGGAATGGGCCGCGAACGAGACCGAGCGGCGGCTCGTCGCCGCGAACCGGGCCCGGCAGTCCGGCCAGCCGGCGCCCGAGGACACCCGCCGCCCGCTGTGGATCCTGCTCGACCGGCCCAGCGTGCTCGGCCACCTGGCCGCCGCCCATGGCCGGCCCGACCCGCAGGACCTGCTCCAGGTGCCGCTGCGGCACGGCCGGGCCGCGCAGGTCACGGTGGTCGTGGCCGAGCAGTTCGACAGCCTGGACGCGCTGGGCGAGACGGTGCGCGGTCACACCCGGGCCCGCGTGGTGCTCGGGCCCGCCTCGCACGAGCAGATCGCCGCGGTCCTGGGCACCGGCCCGCACACCACGCCCGTCCCGGACGTCCCGCCGGGGCGCGGTTACGTCCGCCTCGGCAGCGCGCCGGTGCTGCGCCTCCAGGTGCCGGCGACGCCCGATCCGTACGACGACGAGGCCACCGAGGCGCACCGCCGGGCGGTCCTGGAGCTGCTGCCGGAGCGCCGCACGGCGACGGTCGCGGCACCGGCGGTGCCGGCGGTGCCGCCCGCGGCGGCGGTGACGGCGACGGCCGACGCGGCTCCCGGAGCGGCCGCGGAACCGGACCGGGCCGCGGTCACGGCCACCGCCCCGCTGCCCGTCCTGGACCGCGAGGGCCCGGAGAGCCGGGCCGGCCACGAGGACCTGGACCCCGACACGGCGCCGACCCTGCGCAAGGAACCGGGCACGGCCTCGTTGCCCTCTCCCGTCGCGGCGGAGGGCTGAACTCCCGACGCCGTACGGAAGAGGGCGGCCGCACCCCGACGGGTGCGGCCGCCCTCTTCGTCGCTCGGTCCGTCCGCTACGCCACGAAGGAGCGCGTCGCCTCCACGCCCGCGCCGGCGCCCGACTCGACGAGGCGGGCCGCGGCGGCCAGCCGGACGGCGGCCTCCTCGGCGACGGGGCCGCTGACGGTGAACGGGAGCCGGACGTAGCCCTCGAAGGCGCCGTCGACACCGAAGCGCGGCCCCGAAGGGACCCGGACGCCGACGCGCTCGCCGACCTCGGCGAGCCGGGACCCGGACAGACCGCCGGTGCGCACCCAGAGCGTCAGTCCGCCGCGCGGCACCTCGAACTCCCAGTCGGGCAGCTCCTTGCGGACCGCCGTCACCAGGGCGTCGCGGTTCTCGCGGGCCTGGCTGCGGCGCAGGCTGACGGCCTCCTCCCAGCCGCCGGTGCGCATCAGCCAGTTGACGCCCAGCTGCTCCAGGACGGGCGTGCCGAGGTCGGCGTAGGCGCGGGCGGCGACCAGGGAGCGGATGACGTCGGGCGCGGCCCGCACCCAGCCGATCCGCATGCCCGCCCAGAACGCCTTGCTCGCCGAGCCGACCGTCAGCACGGTGGCGCCGGCCGGGTCGAAGGCGCAGACCCGCCGGGGCATCTCCAGGTCGTCGTCCAGGAACAGCTCGGTCATCGTCTCGTCGACCACGAGGACGGTTCCGGCGGAGCGGGCCGCCTCCACCAGCTGCCGCCGCTGGTCCTCGTCGGCGAGGGCACCGGTGGGGTTGTGGAAGTCGGCGACGACGTACGCGAGGCGGGGCGCCGCGTCGCGCAGCACCTGGCGCCAGCGGCCCAGGTCCCAGCCGGCGAGGCCCTCGGCCATGGCGACGGGCACGAGCCGGGCGCCCGCCTCGCGCATCAGCTGGAGGATGTTGGCGTACGAGGGCGACTCGACGGCGATCCGCTCGCCGCGGCCGGCGAAGAGGTGGCAGATCGCGTCGATGGCGCCCATGGCACCGGTGGTGACCATGATCTGCTCGGGCATGGTGGGGATGCCGCGCTCGGTGTAGCGGTCGGCGAGCATCTGCCGCAGCGCAGGCAGGCCGGCCGGGTAGTCGCCGTGCGTGTGGGCGTACGGCGGCAGCTCCTCCAGGGCGCCCTGGATGCCGCGGGTGAGCCAGGGCTCGGGCGCGGGCAGGGCCGCGCAGCCGAGGTCGATCATCGAGCCGAGGGACTCGGGCGGCAGCGGCTCCAGGCCGCGGGCGGGCAGCGGGTTGCCGGCCGGGACGGCGGTCCAGCTGCCGGCGCCGCGGCGGGACTCCAGGAAGCCCTCGGCGCGCAGCGCCTCGTAGGCGGCGGCGACGGTGGTGCGGCTGACGGTGAGCGCGACGGCCAGTTCGCGTTCGGCGGGCAGCCGGGCGGCGACCGGGACGCGGCCCTCCAGGACCAGCAGGCGGATGCCGTCGGCGAGGGCGCGGTACGCGGGCGGCTTGCGGGCTCCGGGCGCGGCGGGCCGCGGCTGCTGGGCCTTGAGCTGCCGGGCGAGCTGGGCCGGCCCCACGGCCGAAGTCCACTGGGCCATGGAAATCAGTCCACCTTCCGCGAATTGGCCATGGTTGGCTCTTCGTCTCCCGCCACAGAGTGTCATGAGTCAGTCCACCCGCACCACCCAGGTCTTCTCTCAAGGGGGCACTTCCTTGTCCATCGCCTCCGGTCTCCGCGGCCGGCACCTCACCCGCAGGCTCGTCCAGCTCTACGCCGGTCTCGCGCTGTACGGCATCAGCTCGGCCCTGCTCGTGCGGGGCGGGCTCGGTCTGGAGCCCTGGGGCGTGCTGCACCAGGGGCTCGCCGAGCTGACCGGACTGAGCATCGGCGTCGTGTCGATCGTCGTCGGAGCGGTCGTGCTCCTGCTGTGGATCCCGATCCGGCAGCGACCCGGCCTGGGCACGGTCTCCAACGTCTTCGCCATCGGGCTCGCCATGGACGGCACCCTGGCGCTGGTGCCCGAGACGGACGGCCTGCCGGCCGGGATCGCGCTGATGGTGCTCGGCATCGTCCTCAACGGTGCGGCGACCGGCCTCTACATCGCGGCCCGCTTCGGCCCCGGCCCGCGCGACGGCCTGATGACCGGTCTGCACCGGCTCACGGGCCGGTCGATCCGGCTGGTCCGTACGGCGATCGAGGTCGCGGTCGTCGCCACGGGATTCCTGCTCGGCGGCTCGGTCGGCGTCGGCACCGTCCTGTACGCGCTCGCCATCGGGCCGCTCGCGCAGTTCTTCCTGCGCTGGTTCGCCGTCCCGGAGTCGGAGTCGGACTCGGACTCGGACTCGGACTCGGAGTCGGAGTCGGAGTCGGCGTCGGATCCTGGATCCGACATCCAGGAGATCGGATCCGATATCCCGCAGATCGGATCCGATATCCCGCAGATCGGATCCGATGTTCAGGATCCTGGATCCGATGTTCAGGATCCTGGATGCGATCCGGTCGCCGCCCCGACACCGGAGCAGGCCATACTGCGGCGGTGACTCGCGTACGCCACCCCTACCTCGACCACCCGGCGCCCCTCCCCTTCGCCCACCGCGGCGGCACGGCGGACGGCCTGGAGAACACCGCGGCCGCCTTCCGGCGCGCCGCCGCCGCCGGATACCGCTATTTCGAGACCGATGTGCACACGACGTCGGACGGCGTGCTCGTCGCCTTCCACGACGCCACGCTCGACCGGGTCACCGACACCGCGGGCCGGATCCGGGACCTGCCCTGGGCGGCGGTCCGGGAGGCGCGGGTGGCCGGCAAGGAGCCGCTGCCGCTCTTCGCGGACCTCCTGGAGGAGTTTCCCGAGGCCCGCTGGAACGTGGACCTGAAGGCCGAGTCGGCCCTGGAGCCGCTGGTGGAGCTGATCTCCCGGACCGGCGCCTGGGACCGGGTGTGCGTGGGCTCCTTCACCGAGGCGCGGGTGGCACGGGCGCAGAAGCTCGCCGGGCCGCGGCTCGCCACCTCGTACGGGGTGACCGGCGTCCTCGGCCTCCGGCTGCGCTCGCTCGGCATCCCGGCCGCGCTGCGGGCCGGCGCGGTGGCCGCCCAGGTGCCGGAGCGGCAGGCCGGCCTCCCGGTCGTGGACCGGCGCTTCGTGCGCGAGGCGCACGCCCGCGGCCTCCAGGTCCATGTGTGGACCGTGAACGATCCCACGCGGATGAACACTCTCCTCGACCTGGGCGTCGATGGCATCATGACCGATCATCTGGAGACGCTGCGCACGGTGCTGACCGAGCGAGGAGCGTGGGTCTGAGGGCCCGCGGCCCGGGCGCGCGTCCCGTCAACGGGGACGAACGAGGGGGCGCGGGCGTGACCGCAGACACCACCGATCCGGACGGCCGGACCGCCGATCCGGCCGCCGCGCGCAGACGCGAGCAGCGCGGCTGGTACTTCTACGACTTCGCGTGCTCGGTCTACTCGACCAGCGTCGTCACCGTGTTCCTGGGGCCCTATCTGACGTCGGTCGCCAAGGCCGCGGCGGACGCCGACGGATTCGTGCACCCGCTGGGCGTGCCCGTACGGGCCGGTTCCCTCTTCGCGTACGCCGTGTCGGTCTCGATCGTCGTGGCGGTGTTCGCGATGCCGCTGGTGGGTGCCGTGGCGGACCGTACGGGCCGGAAGAAGCCGCTGCTCGCGGCGGCGGCGTACGTGGGCGCGGCGGCGACGACCGGGATGTTCTTCCTGGAGGGCGAGCGCTATCTCCTCGGCGCCTTCCTGCTGATCGTGGCGAACGCGTCGCTGTCGGTGTCGATGGTGCTCTACAACGCTTATCTGCCGCAGATCGCCGAGCCCGACGAGCGGGACACGGTCTCCTCGCGCGGCTGGGCGTTCGGCTACACCTCGGGCGCGCTGGTCCTGGTGCTCAATCTGGTCGTGTACGCGGGTCACGACTCCTTCGGCCTGTCCGAGGGCGCGGCGGTACGGATCTGTCTGGCCTCCGCCGGTCTGTGGTGGGGCGCCTTCACGCTCGTGCCGCTGCGCCGGCTGCGCGACCGGCGGACGGAGCGGGTGCACGGCGAGGGCGCCGTCGGCAGCGGCTGGAAGCAGTTGTCGGCCACGCTGCGCGACATGCGCCGCCATCCGCTGACGCTGTCGTTCCTGCTGGCGTACCTGATCTACAACGACGGCGTGCAGACGGTGATCTCGCAGGCCTCGGTGTTCGGCTCCGAGGAGCTGGGGCTGGACCAGACGACGCTGATCACGGCGGTGCTGCTGGTGCAGGTGCTCGCCGTGGCGGGCGCCCTGGGCATGGGCCGGATGGCGCGCTCGTACGGGGCGAAGCGGACGATCCTCGCCTCGCTCGCGGTCTGGACGGCGATCCTGCTGGCCGGATACTTCCTGCCGGCCGGGGCACCGGTCTTCTTCTACTGCCTGGCGGCGGCGATCGGCCTGGTCCTCGGCGGCAGCCAGGCGCTGTCGCGGTCGCTGTTCTCGCATCTGGTGCCGCGCGGCAAGGAGGCGGAGTACTTCTCGGCGTACGAGATGAGCGACCGGGGACTGAGCTGGCTGGGTCCGTTGGTGTTCGGTCTCGCGTATCAGCTGACCGGAAGCTATCGGGATGCCATCATCTCTCTGGTGATCTTCTTCGGCGTCGGCTTCGTCCTGCTCGCCCGGGTCCCGGTGCGGCGCGCGGTGGCCGCCGCCGGAAACCCCGTGCCAGGCCGAATTTAGACGCGGAAGTGAAAGGGCGGTAGTGTACGCCTTTGGCCTGCCAGGCGGACCGTTACTGCGTGCTGACTTAGTGAAGACGCTAGGTGACATCTGCTGCCAGATGTGACAAAACGGGCACTGGTGGGTACAAAAAGGGGCGGCACGACGGGCGACGCATGACCCGGAACGGGAATCTTTACCGCCGACCGGACGTTGACCGGATGACGACGACAGCGACACCTGTCCTGTGGGCGACAAGCCCGGGAGGCACGATTCATGAGTGAGCGAGCTCTTCGCGGCACGCGCCTCGTGGTGACCAGCTACGAGACCGACCGCGGCATCGATCTGGCCCCGCGCCAGGCGGTGGAGTACGCATGCGAGAAGGGGCATCGTTTCGAGATGCCCTTCTCGGTCGAGGCGGAGATTCCGCCGGAGTGGGAGTGCAAGGTCTGCGGAAGCCAGGCGCTCCTGGTGGACGGGGACGGCCCCGAGGAGAAGAAGGGCAAGCCGGCGCGTACGCACTGGGACATGCTCATGGAGCGGCGCACCCGCGAGGAGCTGGAGGAAGTGCTGGCCGAGCGGCTGGCGGTCCTTCGTTCCGGTGCCATGAACATCGCCGTGCATCCGCGCGACAGCCGGAAGTCCGCCTGACGGACCGACGGGACGACGGCCGCACGGCCTGACAGAACAACGCCGCGGGGCCCGGTACACGCAACGTGTACCGGGCCCCGCGGCGTTTGTGCGCGGGTCTCCGTGCGCGGCCGGCGCGGCGGCCGTACGAGAGGCGTACGGCCCGGGCCCGGCGACGGGCCGGCGGCCGTGCCGGACGAGCCCCGCGGCGGGCCGGGCGGGCCGTACGCGCGTCAGGGCGTCAGTGGCGGGCGGGAGTCCTGGGTCGGCGGCGGGCCCTGAGGCGTGTCCTGGCGGATGACCTCACCCTGCACGACCTTCCCGTCCGGCCGGCGCATGCGGGCCTGCTGGAAGGCGTCCTGGAGGCTGCCCGGCGTCGCGGCGGCCATCCGGCGCTCCGCGGCCTTCTCCGCGTACCGCCCGACGGCCGCACGGACCGGCGGGATCAGCAGCAGCAGACCGGCCGCGTCGGAGATCAGACCGGGGATCATCAGCAGCAGGCCGCCCAGCATCAGGAAGCCGTTGCGGTCCTCCGCGCCGGTCCGGTCGGCGGCCGCGGGCATCTCGCCGCGCCGCGCCGCCTCCTGGGCCCGCTGGAAGGTCCCGGTGAGATGGGCGAAGGCCCGCCGGCCCGCCCGCTTGATGACGGTCGCACCCAGCACGGCGCCGCCGACGAGCAGCAGGAAGACGGTGAGCCCGCCCGCCGCGTTCGCCACGACGGTGAGCAGCCAGATCTCCAGGACCGTCCAGAGGACGAGGCCCAGCGGAAGGAACGTACGCGCGCGGGAGCGCTTCGGGGCGGTGGTGGGGGCGAGAGGAGGCGTTGCGCCGGTCGTCATGCACCCCAGTGTGCCTGGATGCCCGCAGGAACGTCGTAAAGGAGAGATCAGCTCACGGCTTGCGGCCGAGCAGCTTGCCGACCTTCCGGGCCCGGGCGCTGACGCCCCAGCCGGTGACCCGCCACAGCGCCTCGACGAGGATGTCGCGGCTCATCTTGGAGTCGCCGACCTCCCGCTCGACGAAGGTGATGGGCACCTCCACGACGTGGAATCCGGCGGCGACGGCGCGCCGGGCCAGGTCGACCTGGAAGCAGTAGCCGGCCGAGGCGACCTCGTCGAGGCCGAGGCCGAGGAGGGTCTCCTTGCGGAAGGCGCGGTAGCCGCCGGTGACGTCGCGGATCGGCACGTCGAGCATGAGCCGGGAGTAGAGGCTGCCGCCGCGGGAGATGAACTCGCGGGACTTGGGCCAGTTCACGATCCGGCCGCCGGGCACCCAGCGGGAGCCGAGCACCAGGTCGGCGCCCTTGAGCGCGGTGAGCAGCCGGGGCAGCTCCTCCGGCTGGTGGGAGCCGTCGGCGTCCATCTCGACGAGGACGTCGTAGCCGTGGTCCATGCCCCAGCGGAAACCGGCCAGGTAGGCGGCGCCGAGCCCTTCCTTGCCCTTGCGGTGCAGCACGTGGACGTGATCGTCGTCGGCGGCGATCTCGTCGGCGAACTTGCCCGTGCCGTCGGGGCTGTTGTCGTCGGCGACGAGCACGTGCGCATCGGGCACGGCTTCCCGCACCCGGGCGACGATCGGCTTGATGTTCTCCGCCTCGTTGTAGGTCGGGATGATCACCAAGGCCTTGCCGAGCGGGCCGTATCGCCTCTGGCCACCGTCGTTCACTACTGCCCCTTCGGATACATACGCGAGCCCCCACCATAGCGAGCCGCGCGCATGTGGTGCGGGATCGGGGCCCGGCGTCCTTCGGGCCGACCCGGGGACCCGCTGGCTGCGGATCGGCCGAGGCCGTTGTCTACTGAACGCCCGGGCCCCACCCGGGTCGCACCCTCCGCCGGAAAAACCTTCCCTCGCCCCCGAGGCGCGGGCGGCGTTCGGTGCCTGCGTGGAGGTTTGAAACCGGTCGGACGTCCGTGGTGGACCCGCCGAACCTACCCGCCGGTGGCGGCCTGCTGTCAACACCCGTTTGACCTGCGGCGATGAACCGTCACTGCAGGACAGCGACGAAGATCCGCAGGTCGTGGGCGAGCGGGACGAGGTCCGACCCGTGGAGCGAAATGTCCTGGTGTCACACGTTCGGCCGCACGAACACCGTTTGTCCGGAGACGACGGTGCGGAGGCACACGGGCAGCTCGCGGCCGGGCGTCAGATCGGGCAGACCGGGCGTCCCGGAGCGCGGGTCGGTGGACCAGCGGGCCACCCGGTCGTCGGGCGCCTGGACCACCAGCTCGCCGGTGCGCCAGACCGCGTAGTCGGCCGGGGCGCCGGGCACCAGGGTGCCCGCGTCGTCGCGGCCGACCGCGCGCCAGCCGCCCCGGGTGTGCGCGGTGAAGGCGGCGCGGACCGAGACGCGGTGCTCCGGCGTCCGGTGGAAGGCGGCGGCCCGGACGGTGCCCCACGGGTCCAGCGGCGTGACCGGGCTGTCCGAGCCGAAGGCGAGCGGCACGCCCGCGCGCAGCATGGCGGCGTACGGGTTGAGGGCGCGGGCCCGCTCGACGCCGAGGCGGTCGGCGTACATGCCCTCCTCGCCGCCCCAGTACGCGTCGAAGGCCGGCTGCACGGAGGCGGTCAGGCCCAGCTCGGCGAAGCCGGCGATCGCCTCCGGGCTCAGCATCTCGGCGTGCTCGACGCGGTGGCGGGCGGCCCTGATCCGGGCCAGGCCGAGCTTTTCGGAGGCGGTCCGGACGCCCTCGAGGACCGCGTCGACGGCGGCGTCGCCGATGGCGTGGAAACCGGCCTGGAGGCCGGTCTCGGTGCAGGCCACGACGTGGGCGGCGACGGCGGCCGCGTCCAGGTGGGCGACGCCGGTGGCGTCCCGGTCCGCGTAGGCCTCGTGCAGGCACGCGGTGTGGGAGCCGAGGGAGCCGTCGGCGAAGAGGTCGCCGGCCGCGCCGAGCGCGCCGAGCGCCCGGGCCCGCTCGACGTCGAGGTCCGCCCAGTAGCCGACGACGCGCGGGCCGGGCTCGCTGCGGGCGAGGTCGAGGAGGCCGGTGAAGTCCTCCTCGGAGGAGATCTCGGGGCCGCCGCACTCGTGGAGGGTGCCGATGCCGAGCGAGGCGGCGTGCCGGCGGGCGGCGCGCTGGGCCTCGGTGCGCTGCCGGGGCGAGAGCGCGGCGTAGGCGGCGGCGCGGACGGCGTGGTGGGCGTCGCCGGTGAGCGGCTGCCCGTCGTCGAAGCCGGCCAGCGCGCGGACGCCGGGGACGAGGTCGAGCAGGGCGGTGGTGACGACGGCCGAGTGGACGTCGATCCGGGTGAGGTAGAGCGGCCGGCCGCCGGTGAGCTCGTCGAGTTCGGCGCGGGTCAGCGGGCGGCGCTCGGGCCAGCGGGCGGCGTCCCAGCCGTGGCCGATGAGGATCCGGTCGGCCGGGCGGGCGGTGGCGTAGGCACGGATCCGCTCCGCCGCGTCGGCGAGCGAGGCGGCGGCGGACAGGTCGAGACCGGTCAGGGCGAGGCCGGTCGCGGTGGTGTGCACATGGGCGTCGACGAAGGCCGGGGTGACGAGCGCGCCGTCGAGGTCGACCACCTCGTCCACGCCGGAGGCGAAGGCGTCGGCCGCGCCTTCCGAGCCCACCCAGGCGACGTGCCCGCGCTCCACCACCATGGCGGTGGCGAAGGGGTCGGCGGGGCTGTGGACTTCTCCACCGCGCAGCAGCACGGTGCGGTGTTCGTTCGCGCTCATGCGACCAGGCTAGGACCTGGTGGGTCCCGGTTTGCCCGCCGGGGCCCGGGCCGCGGCGGGCGAGGGCCCGGCCCGCGGCGGGCGAGGCGCCGGCCGCGGGCCCGGCATGAGGCTGACGCGGCACCGGACGCGGGCCCGGCGTGCGGCGTACGGGCGCTAGACGCGCGGCGGTCTCGCCTCGTACGGCGTGGACAGGACGACCGTGGTGCGGCTGGAGACATGGGCCTGCGACCGGATGCGGCTGAGCAGGTGCTCGAGCTCCAGCGGTGTGGCGACGCGCACCTTGAGGATGTAGTTCTCCTCGCCCGCGACGCTGTGACAGGCCTCGATCTCGGGGATGTCGGCGAGCCGGTCGGGGGTGTCGTCGGGAGCGCTGGGGTCGAAGGGTTTCACCGAGATGAAGGCGGTGAGCGGCAGGCCGACGGCCTCCGGGTCGACGACGGCGGCGTAGCCGCGGATGACTCCGCGCTGCTCGAGCCGGCGGACGCGCTGATGTACGGCCGAGGTGGACAGGCCCGTGGCCTTGCCCAGGTCGGTGTAGCTCATGCGCCCGTCCTTGACGAGCAACTCGACGATCTGACGATCCAGCTCCTCCATGCGGTGACCCTATTGCCCCGGAGGCACCCGGGCACAGTCGGGCCCGGCTCCCATCCCACTCTTTGGGCAGTTGCGGGGCACCTGCGACCGGCATGTGACGAACGCCACAGGTTTTGCGCGGTCTCGGGCGTGACCTCACGGTTATGCGGGAGTCCGTATGGGAATTGCTTGCTGTGGTCGAGGCCACTCAGATCCGGCCGACCCGTCCGAGGGGGAGATTCTCCATGCAGGAGCCTGTTGATTCCGTCGACACGTCCGACGAGTTCGACGCGTACGACACCTTTGAGATGTACCGGGTGATCTGCCCGGACTGCGAGCAGCCGATCGCGCTGCTCGCGGACGAGGACGTCCTGCCGGAGCACGCGCTCTGCCCGACGCCGTGGAACCCCTTCGTCCTGACGGTCTGCACCGGCACGGGCCGGGGCGCCGCCGAGGCCCGTCCCGCCGACGAGACCCTGGAGGTCCAGGAGCAGGACACGGGCCTGCTCCTGACGCTCCCGCAGGGCCTGGACTGGCGGACGCAGCCCTTCTCGCACGTCGGCGGCCCGGGCTCGCGCCCGATCAAGGCGGCCCAGCTGCGCCGCGCCGCCTGACCAGGCTCCGCGTCCGCGCCCGCGCCCGCACCGGCGCCCGCGTCCGCCGGGTCGTCACCAGTAGCGTCCCCGCACCATCGCCGCGAGCGTGGCGTGGTGCAGGATCAGGCTGTCGACGTCCTCGGCGCGCCGCGGCACCTCGACCTCTCCGAAGTACGCCTGGCGGTACGCGATCCTGAGCATCACGATCGCGTGCCGCAGCGCCGCGTACAGGGTGTGGAAGTCCATGTCGCGCGGTGTGTGCCCGGTCAGTTCGGCGTAGCGCCGCTCGACCGCGTCGCGGCGCAGGAAGTCCGGCAGACCGGGCTGGCCGAAGCCGACGGTGAGGTCCTGGAAGAAGCGGTGCAGATAGACCGTCCAGCCGAGGTCGACCTCGCGCGGGGCGTATCCGGCCATCTCCCAGTCGAGGACGGCGGCGGGCCGGAAACCGTCGTAGACGATGTTCCCGATCCGGGCGTCGCCCCAGTTCAGCACGGCCGGCCCCTCGTCGGCGGGCCAGTGCGCCTCCAGCCACGCGAAGGCCTCCTCGATGAGCGGCGAGGGCGCGAGGCCGTCCACCACCCAGGCGTAGTAGGCGCGTTGGGCCTCGACGTGACGGCGCAGCGGGCTGCCCTGCCCGTCGGGAAGCAGGAACTCGGCCTCCTTCGCCGGGAACTGGTCGTGGAGCCGGGCGAGGACCGCCACCGACTCGGCCTCCAGGAGGGCGCGTTCGGCGTCGTCGGCCGCGTGCAGCCAGTTTCCCTCGTACGTGTAGGGCATGACGTCCGGCGGCACCCTGCCCTCGGCGCGGGCCATCACGAAGAACGGCGCGCCGAGCGGTTCGGGGTCCTCCTCCAGCCAGAGCACCCGTGGCACGGGCACGTCGGTGCGCTCGCCGACCAGGCGCATCACCCGGTACTGGCGCGCCAGGTCGTAGACCGGGAAGACGGTGTACGCGGCGGGGTCGGCGGCCAGCCGCAGCGCGCAGCCGCGGACCGGGGCGTCGGGGTGGTCGAGGTCGAAGAGCAGGGTCTCGCTGGACATCCCGTTGGAGCCGGGCACGGCGAGCCCGGTCACGCGGGCGCCGGGCAGCAGCCGGCCGAGCCAGGCGGCGAGCCGGCGGCCGAGCTCCTCGGGATCGCGGGTGGTCGTGCGGGGACGGGGCGCGGTGGCCATGGCGGCGGCTCCTTTACGGGGCGGTGGCGGCGTAGTCGGCGAAGCCGCTGGGGTCGTGACGGCCGAAGGAGCCGTGCTCGAAGATGCCGTAGCCGGTGCGGCCTTCGAGGGTGAAGCGGGCGGCGTGGTCGGTGACGCCGAAGGCGGCCATGGGGTGGGCGGCCGGGTCGGAGAGGTCGTAGACGCGTCGGTCGGTCCAGTTCCGGCCCTGCCAGCTGCCGTGCTGCCAGTCGGGTGCGGGCGGGTAGCCGGCGCCGACGGCCAGCGGCGAGGAGGCGAGGATCTCGACGCCGATCTCCAGCGGCTTGCCGGCCGGGTCGGTGAGATGGACGACGGCGCGTGCGGGATCGCGGGTGCCGGGGCGGTAGGTGATGTCGGTGCGGGGCCAGCCGAGCTGGGTGTCGCGGCGGCCGTTGCGTACGAGCAGCGCCTCGTTGAGGGTGCGGTAGCCGTCGGCGTCCTCCTGGGCGATGACCATGAGGAAGCGGTCGTCGAAGCGCATCGGGATCCAGAGCCAGTGGAAGCCCTCGGGGCGGAACTCCTCGGCGCGACCGGGCTCTTCGCCGGGCAGGGGCCGCACGCCCCAGCTGCGGTCGCGGGTGCCGGTCCACTCCCCCGCCGTGACCGTGAACTCCTCGCCGCCGGCCCGGATGGTGCCGGTGGCGTGTCCGGCCTGGACGAAGCGGCGGCCCTCCAGGGTGAGGCGGTCGCCGCGGCGCTGGGTGTGGTGGGGCTCCCAGACGGCGGGGAAGTCGCCGGTCCAGGTGAGGTCGAAGGAGAGCGCGTCGGGGTCGTCGGGATCGGGTGCGCAGTGCAGGCCGAGCCGCCGCAGGGGCTCGTCGACGGTGATGCGCAGCGGGCCGACGGAGAGGTCCATGCGGTCCTCGCCGAGGGCGTCGGAGGCGCGCACGGCGTGCAGCCGGTCGCCGGTGCGCAGGGTCGCGTAGGCGTCGACGACTCCGGTGTTGGGGTAGACGCCGAGGCCGGCGACGAGCAGGGCGCGGCCGTGGTGGTCGAAGACGTGGAAGATGCAGCGGTCGTAGGCGTTCCGGTCGCCGCTGACGTGGTGCTTCATGGAGAGAGGTGCCTGGTGCACGGGGTACTCGTCGAGCGGGACGGGCCGGTCGTCTGACACGTGTAGCCTCCTGGGCGCGATCTCCTGGGCCGCGAACGGGAATTGACGGTACGTCAGAAACGGCGCCGGGGACCAGAGCCGTGCAGGGCGGGGCGCCCGGGGCCGTACGGCGGGGACGGGTCGAACTCCCGCCCGACGGCCTTCGGCGGTGACCGGAAAGCGGGCCTGAACGTTGGGCAGGGCATGACCACGCTGTATACGACACCCAGCGGATACGGCCGGCACCGGCAGCCCGATCCGCACTTTGAAGAATCGGTTCAGCGGGAGGCCGGGCCGCCGGCGCCCGTGCCGGTACCGGTCCCCGGGCCGGCGCCGACGGCCGTGCCCGGTACGGCCCTGCCCGGTCACACCGCGCCCGGTCACGCCGCACCCGGCCCGGCCGCGCACCCGGCGGACCCGCCCATCTACACGGCCGTCCTCCAGCTCTGGGCCAGCCGCGGCAGGACCCTGCCCGGCCACCGCGACCAGGAGTGGAGCCGGCTGGCCGCCGGACCCGTCTGGGCGGACCGCACCGTACGCGTCAGCGGGACTCTGGTCCGGCAAGGTGACGGGCGATGACCACCCGCTGGATCTGATTGGTGCCCTCGACGATCTGGAGCATCTTCGCCTCCCGAAGGAAGCGTTCGACGGGAAAGTCCGCGGTGTAGCCGTAACCGCCGAGCACCTGCACCGCGTCCGTCGTGACCCGCATCGCCGCGTCCGAGCAGAACAGCTTCGCCATCGCCGCCTGCCGGGAGAACGGCCGCCCCTCGTCGCGCAGGCGCGCCGCCTCCAGGTACAGGGCCCGGCCCGCCTCGATCTGCGTGGCCATGTCGGCGAGCAGGAAGCGCAGGCCTTGGAAGTCGGCGATCGGCCGGCCGAACTGGCGCCGCTCGCGCGCGTACGCCACGGCCACGTCCAGCGCGGCCTGCGCGAGCCCCACGGCGCAGGCGGCGATCCCGAGCCGCCCGGAGTCCAGGGCCGCGAGGGCGATCGCGAAGCCCTGCCCCTCCGCCCCGATCCGCCGCGCGTCCGGGACGCGCACGCCGTCGAGGTGCACCTGCGCGGTGGGCGAGCCCTTCATCCCCATCTTCCGCTCGGGAGCGGCGGCGCTCAGCCCCGGCGCGTCGCCCGGCACCAGGAAGGCCGTGATGCCCTTCGGGCCCTCGCCGCCGGTGCGGGCCATCACGGTGTAGAAGTCGGCGATCCCGCCGTGGGTGATCCACGCCTTGGTGCCGTCGAGCACCCACTCGTCGCCGTCCCTGACCGCGCGGGTCCGCAGCGCCGCCGCGTCGGAGCCCGAGGACGGCTCGGACAGGCAGTACGCACCGAGCAGCCCGCCGCCGAGCATCGCGGGCAGGTGCGCGGCCCGCTGCTCCTCCGTACCGAAGACGGCCAGGGCGTGACAGGCGAGGCTGTGCACGCTGACCCCGAGGGCCACGGTGAGCCGGGCGGCGGCCAGCTCCTCCAGCACCTGCAGATGGACGGTGTACGGCTGGTCGCCGCCGCCGTACGCGGAGTCGTACGGCAGTCCGAGCAGCCCGGACGCGGACAGCAGCGAGAACAGCTCGCGCGGGAAGCGGCCCGCGGCCTCCTCCTCGGCGGCCCTGGGCGCGACCTCCCGCGCGACGATCTCCCGCACGAGCGCGAACAGCTCCCGCGCCTCCTCGCTCGGCAACCGCCGTTCCACGGACATGTCGGCGCCCTCCTCCCTCTCGGCCCCTCATGCTCCCCCGCCGGCCACCCCGCCCCCCGACGCCAGGCGGCCCCGCCCCCGTACTTTCCCCGTTCGGCGGCTTCCGCGCTTCGCTTGAGCAGCGAACCAGTCCGGTTCTACGTGAATCACCCCTCTGCAGACCTGGCCCGGCTCTCGGCCTTGTACCGTCAGCGACATGGCCGGCTCTTGGGACATGGCTCAGGCTCTGCGCGGCGGGATACGCGACAGACGGCAGGCATGGGATTGTGTCCGCGACTTCGCTGCAGCTTGGTCGGCCCCACTGGGTGACGCCTCCGGCACACAAAGGACGGAGTTGGAGCAGGCCGAGGCAGCCCTCGGACTCCGCCTGCCCGTGGCGCTGCGCGAGGGCTACTCACTTCTCGGTGCGACACGACACGACCTCACCGGCAACCTGGATCCGCTGCTGCCACCCTCCGAGCTCTTCGTACACGACAAGTTCGGAGAAGTCCTCGTCTTCCGCAGCGAGAACCAAGGGTGTGCCTTCTGGGGCGTTCGTCTGCGGGACCTCGATCAGGACGATCCGCCGGTGTTCGTGCAGTCGCGAGACGGTTGGATCCCCTTCACGGAGCGGGTCTCCCTCGCCTGGGTCGAACTTGTCCTCAGCGAGACGCTGTTCAGCGACGGGCGGCTCTACAACGCGTGCGAACTGTCCGTGGAAGTGATCCGTGAGCTACCGCGGCTGTTCACACACGCCGAGCTGCCCGACTACCCGATGTGGACAGGGCCCGAGGAAGCACCCGTGCGCTGGTTCTCCGCACCAGGAAAACTTCTGCGGTTGGACGGGCAGGGTGACCGGAGCTGGCTGCACGTTCGAGGAAGGACAGCCGCCGCCCTGGAGTCGATCACCGCGACCGTCCCCGGGCCATGGGCGCGCGGCTACTTCCCGCTCCCCGAAGTCGACGAGCTGCCCTTCTGAGCGAGTGATCGCAGGGGAAACATCGTGCTCAGTCTCGGCAGCCTGCGCGATGCCTCGTCCTCGCAGCGCACGTCCCACCGCTCACCAAGCGGCCCAAGCCTTCCCTCTTCGTCGCTCTGCTCGGCGTCGACGGCCTCGTAGAACGCTTCTACGCACTCGTCATCGACGCCGGTCAGGATCTCGTACGCCTCCATGGCGACATAGTCGAGCGACTCCCAATCCGGCCAGTCGTCGTTCCACGTTGGGTTCTGTTATTTCGGCCTGTGGATGGTGGGTCTCGACCTTGCCGGCGACCTCCGCGACAGTTCGCCGCGCAGCCACGCAGAGCGTGCATCCGGTCCCCGCGCCTGCCGTCGGCACTCTTCGATGAGCTCCCAGAACGAATCGATGTCCACGGCGGCACTGTGCCAGGCGCCTCTGACACCAGACGGTTCACGGGCTATGTTCGAGCGGTGGAGAATCCGGAGATCGTCATCAAGCTCACCCCGGATGAGGCGCTGGTCCTGTCGGACTGGCTGGAGCGGGTGCAGATGACCGACCTCAGCCGTCTCGTCGACGATGCGGCGGTCTGGGCGCCCCTTCACCGCATCGCCGGAACACTCGACAAGTCGCTGCCCGGGATCTTTGCGGCGGACTACGCCGAACGTCTGGACGCGGCCCGCCGCAGGCTTCGTCCGACCCTGGACGACGACACCGATGATCACCAGGAGGCGGACGCGTGAGCCGAGTCGCGGAGCTGAAGCGCCTGGCCGGACGGCGCCGGTGGCTCGCTCCCGCAGTCGGCGCCGCGCACGCTCACAGCAGGCCGAGCGCCCGCAGGGCGCGGCGTTGGGGTGGGGTCGGTCGGTTCGGCCAGAAGAGGTAGCAGATGCCGCCCGTGCCGCTTCTTACCTTGCCGTTCGCGTCGTACCGCTTGGTCCGGAGCCAGATGTTCTCCCATTCGTGGCGGCGGTAGACCCGGCGGACGGCGGGGTTGTTCGGGGAGGCGGGGTCGTTGGCGATGACGTCGCCGTCGGCGGTGAAGCCGATCACGGTCATCAGGTGGCCGGAGGTGCCGTAGCCGGCGCCGGTGAGTTCCTCCTTGCGGAAGGACTGGGACGTTATGGCCGGGATGCCGGCGCGGATCAGGGTCTCCAGGTCGGTGAGCGAGCCGAGTCGGGTCACCACCGCGTTCAGGTCGGGGTAGGTGGCGGCGTAGGCGGCGTTGAAGGGCCAGTTGCCGCAGCCCGCGTACTGGTAGTCGTAGGTGAAGCGGGCGGCGTGGCACACCTGCGGGTCGGCGAAGTCGGGGTTGACCCAGGCGAGGTCCTCGGCGGCGGGGCGGCGGCCCCAGTACTCGACGATCATCTGCGAGGAGGTGGGGCTGCACCAGGCCTCGCCGCCGTTGTCGTACTCCGGGTACTGGCCGACGTGGGTGTTCTGCGAGTAGCGCGGCACGGTCAGTTCGTGGTCGAGGCCCGGCGCGGAGGCGGGCACGGTGAAGCGGTCCGGGATGTCCGAGGCCATCGCGCCGAGCCGCCAGACGGTCGGGGTGAGGGTGGTGCCGGGCGTGCGGTGGAGGGTGAGGCGCAGCCGGTAGGAGACGAGGCGGAGTCCGCTCGCCGGGTCGTCCACGGAGAAGGTGTCGGTCCAGATGGTGGCCTTGCCGTCGCTCTGGTCGTCGACCGAGGTGCGGCGGATGTCGGTGTCGCCCGAGGCCCAGCGGCCCATGACGAACCAGGGCGTCTCGGTGCCGTCGCCGTACGTGCCGCGCAGGTCGACCTGGAGCCAGGTGCCGGGCGGCGTGTGGGCGTTCCAGGAGGCGACGACCTCGGTGGCGGGGACGGTGGAGGTGTGGACGGGCGAGGTCCAGGTCGCGTACTCCCAGGTGCCGGTCCGGCCGGTGTGCGGGTCGGTGTAGTCGGTGCGGCCGGCCGGCGTGTCGATGAC
Source organism: Streptomyces sp. NPDC053493 (assembly GCF_044544825.1). Taxonomy (NCBI): domain Bacteria; kingdom Bacillati; phylum Actinomycetota; class Actinomycetes; order Kitasatosporales; family Streptomycetaceae; genus Streptomyces; species Streptomyces sp. NPDC053493. The sequence goes on along the minus strand of NZ_JBITXS010000006.1, from coordinate 411,151 downwards.
CAGGCCGGGGCGGTGGCCGGCGACGGCCCGGGTGCCGGCGGGCGTGCCGCAGCGCCAGTCGGTGTAGGTGCTCCAGAAGCGGTTGTCGACGAGGCCGGGCGCCGGGGTACCGGCCTCGGGACCGGCCTCGGCGGCGTCGCAGACCTCGGCCGGGATGCCGGCCGCGGCGCCGGCGCAGGTCTCGGCGGCGCTCGCGGGAGCGGCGGAGGTGGCCGCGGCCGTGCCGGCGGCGGCCGCGAGGGCGGCGGCGAGGACGGTACGGCGCGGGGTGGCAGGGGGCATGGGCGGTGACCCTCCAGTCGGTGGTGGTGAAGGGACGGGCTGCGGGCCCACTATCGCGGCTCGTGGAGGGCTTCTGCCAGCGATTCGACGCGTGCCGCCCGAGCAATATTGGTCTTCACCAGTGGCGCTGCGGGCAGCGCTGACCTGCGGCGGGCCGCCGCCGGCGGTTCCCCTAGGCTGGAGCCCATGAACGATCTCGACCGCGCGGCGGCGTCCTTGCGCCGGCTGCCGCCGTCCTGCGGACCGGTGCGGCTCGTCGCGGTCGACGGTCACGCGGGCTCCGGCAAGTCGACGTTCGCCGGCCGGCTCTCGGTCGCGCTCGGCGGCGCGCCCGTGCTGCACCTCGACGACCTCGCCAGCCATGCGGAGCTGTTCGCGTGGACGGACCGGATGCTCGCCGAGGTGATCGGGCCGCTGTCGCGGGGCGAGACGGCGCTCTACCACCCGTACGACTGGACGCTGCGCTCCTTCGGTCCGCCGAGGCCGCTGCCGCCGGCGCCCGTGGTGCTGGTGGAGGGTGTGGGGGCCGGGCGGCGGGCGCTGCGGCCGTTCCTGGCGGGGCTGCTGTGGATGGAGCGCGGTCCCGAGGAGTCGTGGGGGCGCGGCCGGCACCGCGACGGGCCGGAGCTCTCCTCCTTCTGGGACGGCTGGACCGTGGCGGAGACTCGCCATTTCGCCGAGGACCCTTCGCGGCCCTTCGCCGACGCCCTGGTACGGGAGGTGCCTGAGGGGTACGTGTGGCTGCCAGGGCCTTGTGTGACAGCAGGCCCGAACCAGACCATCACCCAGGGTGACGGCTCTTCGCCCGCAAACTGAGCACATGGAAGTCCGCTTCCGCAAGTGCCTCAACTCGGCTTGACCCAAGGGGCGTACAGGTCTTACGTTCTCAATGTGCGGCTCCTCGGAGTCGCCGCGGACGCGAAGCCCCCGGTTGTTCCCCCGTGATCGGGGGCTTCGTTCCGCCCCACGCTCACCGAGGGTCACCGTCGGTGGGCCGGCGCCGGTTCGCGTCGATCACGGCGGATCGCCTTCTTCTCCCTCATCACGCACCCTCTGCGCAGGTACGATGCCCCTCGGTGCGGTCAATTCCCGTCCACGTGTAGATGGTTGTGGGGGACCCGATGGACTTCGGCACACAGGGCGCGCACGCCCCCGCCGAGCTCGCCTGGCTGCGCGGAGTCGACGCCTACACGATGGGCGCCTATCCGCAGGCCGAGGAGGAGTTCCGTACGGCGGTGCGCATCGACCCGGGCATGGCCGACGGCTGGCTCGGTCTGCACGCGCTGCGGGTCGACACCACGACCGCCCTGCTGCGGATGTACCGCAACCGGGAGCGGTTCGGCGAGCAGCGCACCCGGCACCGCAAGACCCTGAACTCCTGGTACTGGCTCGGCTGGTGGGTGCAGCCGGTCCTGGAGAGTCCCCGCGACCTGCTGCTCGCGCACGCCTCGCACTGGCTCGACGGCCGCCATGTAGCCGAGCTGGACCGGGCGCTGGCCGGGCTGCCGCCGGTCGACACCGACCCGCAGGTCCGCTTCCTGCACGCCTGCCGGGCGTATCTGGTGAAGGACTGGGACCAGCTGGTGCGGCACACCGAGCCGCTGGTCGACGACCCGATGCTGGGCATCGAGGCCGGGCTGTTCGGCGGCATGGCCCGGGTGCGGCTGGAGATGTACGGGCAGGCCGAACCGCTGCTCGCGGCGGCGCTCATGCGCTGTCGCAGCGAACAGCCGCAGCGCAAGGAGCTGCGCTACTGGCTCGCCCGGGCGCACGAGGGCACCGGCCGCAGCGCCGCCGCGCTCCCGCTCTACCGGGCGGTGCACCGGATCGACCCGGCGTTCATGGACACGGCGGCCCGGCTCGCCGCCATCGCCGAGTACGACGGCTTCGAGGGCACGGACGACCTGATCGGCTTCGCGCCGGCCGTCTACGGCGGGCTCGGCCAGGACACCGTGGACGGCGAACGGGCCGATCCCGACCTGGCGGCAGGCGACGGGCTGCTGCTGCGGCCCGAGGTGCCCGGTCCGCCGCCCGCGCCGCCGGAGCCGCCGGACTTCGAGCGCCAGAAGGCGGTGGTCCCCCCGCAGCCGGTGCCGCCCCGCTTCCCGGCCGGCACCACCGATCCGGAGCTGCTCGCGGAGGCGCTCGCCGAACTGGAGCGGATGGTCGGACTCGAGCCGGTCAAACGGCAGGTGAAGGCCCTGTCGGCGCAGCTGGAGATGGCGCGGCTGCGCGCCGGGCAGGGCCTTCCGGTCCAGCCGCCGAAACGGCACTTCGTCTTCTCCGGCCCCTCGGGCACCGGCAAGACCACCGTCGCCCGCATTCTCGGCCGGGTCTTCTACGCCCTCGGGCTGCTCGGCGGCGACCATCTCGTGGAGGCCCAGCGGGCCGACCTGGTCGGCGAGTTCCTGGGCCAGACCGCCGTCAAGGCCAACGAGCTGATCGACTCGGCGGTCGGTGGGGTGCTCTTCGTCGACGAGGCCTATTCGCTGTCCAACACCGGCTACAGCAAGGGCGACGCCTACGGCGACGAGGCCCTCCAGGTCCTGCTGAAACGGGCCGAGGACAACCGCGACCACCTGGTGGTGATCCTGGCCGGCTATCCCGAGGGCATGGACCGGCTCCTCGCCACCAACCCCGGGCTGTCCTCCCGCTTCACCACGCGGGTCGACTTCCCGTCGTACCGCCCGCTGGAGCTCACCGCGATCGGCGAGGTGCTCGCCGCCGCCAACGGCGACGGCTGGGACGAGGAGGCGCTGGACGAGCTGCGGTCGATCAGCGGGCACGTCGTCGACCAGGGCTGGATCGACGAGCTCGGCAACGGCCGCTTCCTGCGCACCCTGTACGAGAAGTCCTGCGCCTACCGCGATCTGCGGCTGTCCGGCTATCCGCGCACCCCGAGCCGCGAGGACCTCGCCACGCTGCGCCTGCCGGACCTGATGCAGGCGTACGGCGAGGTCCTGTCGGGCCGCGGCCCCGCGGACCGCGGCCCGCAGGAACCGCCGGCGATCTGACGTCAGCCGGTCAGTGCCTCCGCCGCCCGCGGGTGCTGCGGCGGTGGCAGCAGCCGGTGGGCGGGGTCCCTGACCTCGCCGACCAGCATCTCCAGGACGTCCTCCAACGCGACCAGGCCGAGCACCCGGCCGGAGGCGTCCGCCACCTGGGCCAGATGGGTCGCGGCCCGGCGCATCACGGTGAGCGCGTCGTCGAGCGGCAGCTCGGCCCGCAGCGTGGCCATCGGGCGCCACACGTGCTGGGGCACCGCCCGCTCCCGGTCCTCCAGGTCCAGGACGTCCTTCACGTGCACGAAGCCCATGAAGGTGCCCCGGCCCTCGGCCCGTACCGGGAAGCGGGAGTAGCCGGTGCGGACGGTCAGCTCCTCGACGGCGCGCGGGGTGACCGACGGCGGCACGGTGACCAGCGCCGAGGACGGGATCAGGACGTCCGTCACCGGGCGGGTGCCCAGCTCCAGGGCGTCCTCGAGGCGCTCCTGCTCGGCCGGGTCGAGCAGCCCGGCCTGGCCGGCGTCCTCGACGAGCCGGCCGAGCTGCGCACTTGTGAAGACGGCCTCGACCTCGTCCTTGGGCTCGACCTTGAAGGCCCGCAGGACGAGGCGCGCGCAGGCGCCCAGCGCGCTGGTGACCGGCCGGCAGAGCCGGGCGAAGCCCACCAGGCCCGGCCCGAGCAGGAGCGCGGTGCGCTCCGGGTCGGCCATGGCGAGGTTCTTCGGGACCATCTCGCCGATCACCAGGTGGAGGAAGACCACGGCGGCGAGGGCGAGCACGTATCCGAGCGGGTGGATCAGGCCTGCCGGCACGCCCACGGCGTGGAAGACGGGTTCGAGCAGCCGGGCCACGGTCGGCTCGGCGACCGCGCCGAGGGTGAGGGAGGCGACGGTGATGCCGAACTGGGCGGCGGCCATCATCTGCGGCAGGTTCTCCAGGCCGTGGAGGACCTGCCGGGCCCGGGCGCCGCCCAGTGGCTCGATCTGGCTGCGGCGGACGGAGACGAGGGCGAACTCGGCGCCGACGAAGAAGCCGTTGGCGAGGACCAGGAGGACGGCGAAGAGGAGGGGAAGCAGACTCATCGGACGGCCTCCGCCGGGACGGGCACCGGGGCGGTGCGCATGATCCGCACCCGTTCGGCGCGGTAGCGGTCGACCTGGCGCACCGAGAGCCGCCAGCCGGGCAGTTCGGCCCGGTCGCCCGCGGCCGGGATGCGCCCGAGCAGATCGGCGACGAGCCCGGCGACCGTCTCGTACGGCCCGTCGGGCACGTCGAGGCCTATCCGCTGCAGGGTGTGCACCCGGCAGGAGCCGTCGGCCTCCCAGATCTGACTGCCGTCGTCGGAGGGCACGGCGGCCAGCTCGGACCGTCCGTCGGCAGCGGTGTCGTGCTCGTCGCGGACCTCGCCGACGAGCTCCTCGACGATGTCCTCGAGGGTGACGACGCCGGCGGTGCCGCCGTACTCGTCGACGACGACCGCGATCGGCTGCTCACGGCGCAGCCGCTCCAGAAGCGTCTGGGCCGGCAGCGACTCGGGGACGAGCAGCGGCGGGACGGCGATCCTGCCGACCGGGACGCGGTGCCGCTCGTGCGGGACGACGGCCAGCGCGTCCTTGAGGTGGACCATGCCGACGATCTCGTCGATCCGCTCGCGGTAGACCGGGAAGCGGGACAGGCCGGTGGCCCGCGTGAGGTTGAGGACGTCGGCCGCGGTGGCGTCCGACTGGAGGGCGCTCATCTTGACCCGCGGGGTCATGAGCTGCTCGGCGGTGAGTCCGCCGAGCGTCAGGGTCCTCACGAAGAGGTCGGCGGTGTCCTGTTCGAGGGCGCCGGCCTGCGCCGAGTGGCGGGCCAGGGAGACCAGCTCGCCGGGCGTGCGGACCGAGTCGAGCTCGTCGGCCGGTTCCACGCCGAAGAGCCGGACGAGCCGGTTGGCGACGGTGTTCAGGAGGCTGATCACCGGACGGAACAGCGACGAGAAGACGGCCTGCGGGCCGGCGACGAAGCGGGCGACCTGGAGCGGCCGGGAGACCGCCCAGTTCTTGGGCACGAGTTCGCCGACGACCATCTGCACGGCGGAGGCGAGCAGCATGCCGACGAGCACGGCGATGCCGGAGACGACGCCGTCGGGCAGGCCGGTCGCGGTGAGCGGCCCGTCGAGCAGCCCGGCGAGCGCGGGCTCGGCGAGCATGCCGGTGACCAGCGAGGTGATGGTGATGCCGAGCTGGGTGCCGGAGAGCTGGAAGGACAGCTCGCGCAGCGCCCGGACGACGCCGCGGGCCCGGCGGTCGCCTTCGGCGGCGGCGCGCTCGGCGTCGGCGCGTTCCACCGTGACGAGGCCGAACTCGGCGGCCACGAAGAAGCCGTTGGCGAGGATCAGGAGGAAGGCTGCGGCGAGCAGCACAAGAGAGACGATCATGCCGCCGCCTCGGGTGAGGGGGCGGCGCAGGTACTACCGGACGATCCGTCCATTGCTGGAGGGAGTCACTCCTCGGGTCGTAGGGCTGCCTCGCGGGCCGCCGGCGGGCGGCCCTGCACATGCGAGGCGGTGGTGCCGCTCGGCACCACCGCCTCCAGATTAGTCACGCCCGCGCCGTCGCGGGCAGGGGGTCGGCCCCGTATGGGGGACGGATCAGGGTCCGTCCCCGGGTCCGCTCGGGGTCAGCGGGCCTCGGCGCCGGTGCCCCGGGTCTCGGCGAGGGCGCGCAGCGCGCGGGCGTCGCGGATGGCGCGTTCCTTGGCGATTCCGGGCTGGATGCCGAGGGCGGGCAGGCTGGTGCCGTCGCTCAGGTCCAGGAAGACCCAGGGGTCGCCGGGGCGCAGGTTGACCTTGAGGATCTCGGCCCAGGCCAGTCGGCGTGTCCGGGTGATGTTGACCACCGTGACGCCCTGGTCGTCGGCGACGATCTTGGGACGGCTGAGCAGCACCAGGACGCCCAGGAAGAGCGCCGCGGTGAAGAAGAAGCTGACCCGCTCCGCCGGGCTGACCCGCTCCAGCATCAGCGCGACGCCGGAGATGACCATGAACATGGTGAGGCCCACGGTCAGCAGGACGATCCGGGTGCGGGCCGGCCGGAAGGTGACCGGCAGGGCCGGAGCGGTGGTGTCGGACATGGTTTTCCGGATCCTTGCGGTCTTTCAGAGGCGGCAGGCGTGGATGGCCGTCGTGAGGATGGCGCGGGCGCCGAGCTCGTACAGGTCGTCCATGACCTTCTGCGCCTCCTTGGCGGGGACCATGGCGCGGACGGCGACCCAGCCCTCGTTGTGGAGCGGCGAGACGGTCGGCGACTCCAGGCCCGGGGTGAGGGCGACGGCCTGCTCCAGGTGCTCGGCCCGGCAGTCGTAGTCCATCATCACGTACGACCGGGCGACCAGGACGCCCTGGAGGCGGCGCAGGAACTGCTGCACCTTGGGGTCGTCGGTGGGGGCGCCGGTGCGGCGGACCACGACGGCCTCGGAGGTGAGGATCGGGTCGCCGATGACCTCCAGGCCGGCGTTGCGCAGGCTGGTGCCGGTCTCGACGACGTCCGCGATGATCTCGGCGACGCCCAGCTGGATCGCGGTCTCGACGGCGCCGTCGAGGTGGACGACGGAGGCGTCGACGCCCTGCTCGGCGAGGTGCTTGGCGACGATGCCCTCGTAGGAGGTGGCGATCGTCATGCCGTGGAAGTCGGCGGGGCCGCTCGCGGTGCCGGGGCGGGTGGCGTAGCGGAAGGTGGAGCGGCCGAAGTTCAGCGGCAGGATCTCCTCGGCGTTGGCGCCGGAGTCCAGGAGCAGGTCGCGGCCGGTGATGCCGATGTCGAGCCGGCCGGACGCCACGTAGATCGCGATGTCCTTGGGACGGAGGTAGAAGAACTCCACCTCGTTGTCCGGGTCGACGGTGACGAGCTCCTTGGACTCCTTGCGCTGCCGGTAGCCCGCCTCATGGAGCATCTCCATCGCAGGTCCGGAGAGGGAACCCTTGTTGGGGACGGCGATGCGCAGCATGGGGTGGGCTTCCTTTGCCTCAGGAGTTGCAGAAGTGCTGATGGTGGTGGTGCTCGGTGGTGCTTCGGTACGCGGGGGTTCTTCGGTACGCGGTGGTGCTTCGGTGCTCGGTGGGTGCGGTGCTCAGAGGTGGGCGTAGACGTCGTCGAGCGAGATCCCGCGGGCGACCATCATCACCTGGACGTGGTACAGCAGCTGCGAGATCTCCTCGGCGGCGGCTTCCTTGCCCTCGTACTCGGCGGCCATCCAGACCTCGGCGGCCTCCTCGACGACCTTCTTGCCGATGGCATGGACGCCCTTGCCGACCAGTTCCGCGGTGCGGGAGGTGGCAGGGTCGCCGTTCTCGGCCTTGAGCTTGAGCTCGGCGAAGAGCTCTTCGAAGGTTTTGTTCGCCATGATGTCCTAAGAGTACGGGGTACGAAGGCGCCACTCAGCGCCAGGGTTCGCTGACCGTACGCAGCGTGGTCGCGGTGGCGACGGCGGCGGTGACGGCCTCGTGGCCCTTGTCCTCGCGGGAGCCCTCGAGGCCGGCCCGGTCGAGGGCCTGCTCCTCGTTGTCGACGGTCAGGACGCCGAATCCGACGGGTACGCCGGTGTCGATCGAGACCTGGGTGAGGCCGTGGGTGACGCCCTGGCACACGTACTCGAAGTGCGGCGTTCCGCCGCGGATGACGACGCCGAGCGCCACGATGGCATCGTAGCCGCGTCCGGCGAGCACCTTCGCCACGACCGGGAGCTCGAAGCTGCCGGGGACGCGGAGCAGGGTGGGCTCCTCGATGCCGAGTTCGGCCAGGGCGCGCAGGGCGCCGTCGACGAGGCCGTCCATGATCTTCTCGTGCCACTGGGCCGCGATGACCGCGACGCGGAGGTCGCCGCAGTTCTTCACGCTGAGGACGGGTGCGCCCTTGCCGCTCATGTTTCTCCTTGCCGGTGTTCGTACGCGATACAGAGGATGTCGGGATCGGGGACTACTGGTTGCCGCAGGTGCCGGCCGGGGTCCCGTCCAGCCAGGGCAGGTCGTGGCCCATCCGGTCCCGCTTGGTGCGCAGGTAGCGGAGGTTGTGCTCGCCCGCCTGGACCGGCATGGGCTCGCGGCCCTCGACGGTGAGGCCGTGGCGGGTGAGGGCGTCGATCTTGTCGGGGTTGTTGGTCAGCAGCCGCAGGCTGCGCACCCCGAGGTCGGTGAGGATCTGCGCGCCGGCGGCGTAGTCGCGGGCGTCGGCGGGCAGCCCGAGCTCCAGGTTGGCGTCGAGGGTGTCGCGGCCGCGCTCCTGGAGTTCGTAGGCGCGCAGCTTGGACAGCAGGCCGATGCCGCGGCCCTCGTGGCCGCGCAGATAGACGACGACGCCGCGGCCGGCCTCGGTGATCCGGTCCATGGAGGCCTCCAGCTGCGGGCCGCAGTCGCAGCGCAGCGAGTGGAAGACGTCGCCGGTGAGGCACTCGGAGTGGACCCGGACGAGGACGTCGCGTCCGTCGCCGATCTCGCCGTGGACGAGGGCGACGTGCTCGACGCCGTCGACGGTGGAGCGGTAGCCGTACGCGGTGAAGTCGCCGTGCCGGGTGGGCAGCTGGACCGCGGCCTCGCGGCGGACGGTCGGCTCGGCGGAGCGGCGGTAGGCGATCAGGTCCTCGATGGAGATGATCGTCAGGCCGTGCTTGCGGGCGAACGGGACGAGCTCGGGCAACCGCAGCATCGCGCCGTCCTCGCCGGCGATCTCGACGATCGCGCCGGCCGGGCGGAGTCCGGCGAGGCGGGCGAGGTCGACGGCGGCCTCGGTGTGGCCGTTGCGGGCCAGGACGCCGCCGGGCTTGGCGCGCAGCGGGAAGATGTGGCCGGGCCGGACGAAGTCGCCGGGCTCGTGGGCGCCGCCCGCGAGCATCCGCAGGGTGGTGGCGCGGTCGGCGGCGGAGATGCCGGTGCTGACGCCGTGGGCCGCGGAGGCGTCGACGGAGACGGTGAAGGCCGTCTTCATGGACTCGGTGTTGTCCTCGACCATCTGCGGCAGCCGCAGGCGCTCCAGCTCGTCGGCCTCCATGGGGGCGCAGATCAGGCCGCGGCACTCGCTCATCATGAAGGCGACGACCTCGGGCGTGGCCTTCTCGGCGGCGATGACGAGGTCGCCCTCGTTCTCGCGGTCCTCGTCGTCGACGACGACGACGGGCCGGCCGGCGGCGATGTCCGAGATGGCCTGCTCGACGGGGTCGAGGACGAGGTCGGTGACCTCCCAGGCGGGAAGCGCGCTCATGCCGCACTCCTTTCGATCGCTGCTGCGCCCGCGCGGCGCGGACGTGCGGCCGTCGCGTTCGTCCGCGGCCGGGCGGCCGCGTGTGCCTCGCTCACGACAGGGCTCCTTCCAGGGCGGGAGCGGTGCGCGAGCGGAGCCACCAGTCGCGCATGCCCCAGATGACGAGGGCGAAGTAGATGACGTAGACGAGGCCGGAGAAGGCGAGGCCGCTGCTGAAGGCGAGCGGGACGCCGACGAGGTCGACGAGGAGCCAGGCGAACCAGAACTCGACCAGGCCGCGGGCCTGGGCGACCATCGCGACGAGGGTGCCGACGAAGATGTACGCGTCGGCCCACGGGCTCCAGGAGAGCGACGGGTAGAGCGTGAAGAGGCCGCCGACGGCGAGGGTGCCGAGCGCGGCGCCGGCCAGCAGCACGCCGCGCTCCTTCCAGCTCGCGAAGCGGACGGCGATGGAGCCGTCCTGCGCCTGCTGCTTGCCGCGGTTCCACTGCCACCAGCCCCAGGCGGCGACGCCGATGACGAGGAGCTGCTTGCCGACGCCGCCGGACAGGTGCGCGGAGGCGTAGGCGCCGACCAGGATCACGCCGGAGAGCAGCTGGGCGGGCCAGGTGAGGATGGAGCGGCGCCAGCCGAGGGCGAGGGCGATCAGACCGATCGTGTTGCCGATCATGTCGGACCACAGGATGTGCTGGTCGAGGACGGTGAACGCCTCGGAGTTGAGCCAGTTCACTTGACGTTCTCCCGGGCGTTCGGGCCGAGCAGCCGCTCGACGTACTTGGCGATGACGTCCACCTCGAGGTTGACCGGGTCGCCGCTCTGCTTGATGCCGAGCGTGGTCAGGTCGAGGGTGGTGGGGATGAGGCTGACGGTGAACCAGTCGTCGCCGACCTCGACGACGGTGAGGCTGACGCCGTCGACCGTGATCGAGCCCTTCTCGACGACGTAGCGGGCGAGCGGGGCGGGCAGGCCGACCTTGACGATTTCCCAGTGCTCGGAGGGCTCGCGCTCGAGGACGGTGCCGGTGCCGTCGACGTGTCCCTGGACGATGTGGCCGCCGAGGCGCCCGCCGACGGCCATGGGCCGCTCCAGGTTGACGCGGGAGCCGACCTCGAGGGCACCGAGCGAGGAGCGCTTGAGGGTCTCGGCCATCACGTCGGCGGTGAACTCGCCGTCGCCGCACTCGACCACCGTGAGGCAGACGCCGTTGACGGCGATCGAGTCGCCGTGCCGGGCGCCTTCGGTGACCACGGGGCCGCGCAGGCGGAAGCGGGAGGCGTCCGCCAGCTGCTCGACGGCGACGACCTCGCCCAGCTCTTCGACGATTCCGGTGAACACGGTCAGGCTCCCTTGAGGGTCGCAGTGATACGCAGATCGGGGCCGATGCGCACGGTCTCGGTGACGTCGAGACGCAACGCGTCGGCGATGGTGCCGATTCCGGCGTCGGCGAGGGCGGCGGGGCCGGCGCCGAGCAGGACGGGCGCGAGATAGCCGACGACCTGGTCGACGGCGCCCGCGGCGACGAAGGCGCCCGCGAGGGTGGGGCCGCCTTCGAGGAGTACGGAGCGGACGCCGCGTGCGTACAGGGCGTCCAGGAGGGCGGGGACGGACAGGCCGCCGGCCGCGCGCGGCAGCCGTACGACGTTCTCCAGCGCGGTCTCGGCGTCCTCGGCGACCGCGATCAGGGTGGGCGCGGCGTCGTCGAGGACGCGGGCGCCGGGCTTCACGGCGGCGGCCTCGGTGTCGACGACGACCCGGAGCGGCTGGACGGAGCCCTCGGCGGCGTCGGCCGCGTCGGCGCCGCGCACGGCCAGGTGGGGGTCGTCGGCGCGGGCGGTGCCGGATCCGACGACGACGGCGTCGGACTCGGCGCGCAGCCGGTGGACGTCGGCGCGGGACTCGGCGGAGCTGATCCAGCGGGAGGTGCCGTCGGCGGCGGCGATGCGGCCGTCGAGGGTGGCGGCGTACTTCCAGCGGACGAAGGGCCGGCCGCGGCGGACGGAGGTGAGCCAGGCGATGTTGCCGGCCTCGGCCTCGTCCTCCAGCAGGCCCTGCTCGACCTCGACGCCGGCCGCGCGCAGGGTGTCGGCGCCGCCGGTGGCCTGCGGGTTCGGGTCGCCGACGGCGTAGACGACGCGGGCGATCCCGGCGTCGATCAGCGCCTGCGCGCAGGGGCCGGTGCGACCGGTGTGGTTGCAGGGTTCGAGGGTGACGTAGGCGGTGCCGCCGCGGGCCAGGACGCCGGCCTCGCGCAGGGCGTGGACCTCGGCGTGCGGGCCGCCGGCGCGCCGGTGGTGGCCGGCGCCGACCTGGTGGCCGGAGGCGTCGGTGATGACGCAGCCGACGACCGGGTTGGGGCTGGTGGAGCCGAGACCGCGGGCGGCGAGCGCGATCGCGCGTCGCATGGCGGTGATGTCGGCCTGGGTGGCCACCGGGTCCTCCTGCCTCTTCGGGCACGGACTCCGGGGCCTGTCGATGTCGACAGAGAGCGGGTACGACTCCTCGCGCGGGGTGCGCCGAGGCCGAGGGTCCTCCGGTGCGCCGGGAGCCGGCCTGGCGAGGCCGACGCGGCGACCAGCGGACGTACGGCCGGCTCACCCCGGATGAAGGGGTCGCCCGCCGCGCACTGCCTCCCATCCGGACTTTCACCGTCGGTCCAGGAATCTCACCTGGTCAACCGGCCGCTGGCTTGCGGACGGGTCGCGGACTATACCGCCGGTTCGGAATTACACCGACCCCGGAGTGCGCTGCTGCTGATACAGGGCCAGTGTGCCACGGACGTGGACCGGCCATACGGGTGAGGTCCTGTGGGCTGGCTCACAACTCGCCATGACCCTGCCACGAATCGCCTCGTTGGTCCAGACCTATTGACGCACTGGTCTAGTCCTCTTAATCTCCGTGTCACCTCCGAGGTAACGGCCCGCCGGCGTGCGCACTCCACGGGCCCGACACGACCCACCCCTTTTTCGTTGTGTTCTGCCGACTCCCCCTGCGCCTGGCGGCGCGGTGGTACCCCCACCCCTGGAGGAACCGAACGTGCTGTCCCCCACGACGAAGAGAGCGAGCCTGCTCGCGTCCGGCGCCGCCGTCGCCGGACTGCTGATCAGCTCACTCGCCGCAGGCGGCGTCTCGTACGCGGCCGACAACGAGTCCTGTCGGCCCGACGGCCTCTACAGGACGCCCGGCGTCGACGTCCCGTACTGCTCGGTCTACGACACCGAGGGCCGCGAGAAGATGGGCGCGGACCACCAGCGCCGCGTCATCGGCTACTTCACCGGCTGGCGCACCGGCAGGAACGGCGAGCCCGCCTACCTCGCCAAGGACATCCCGTGGGACAAGGTCACCCACGTCAACTACGCCTTCGGCCACGTCGGCGGCGACAACAAGCTGTCCGTGGGCACGGACGGGGCGGACAACGCGGCCACCGGGATGACCTGGCCCGGTGTCGCCGGCGCCGAGATGGACCCGGCCTACGCGTACAAGGGCCACTTCAACCTGCTCAACAAGTTCAAGAAGCAGCACCCGAACGTCAAGACGCTGATCTCGGTGGGCGGCTGGGCGGAGACCGGCGGCTACTTCGACGACAAGGGCGCCCGGGTGAACTCCGGCGGCTTCTACGCGATGGCGACCAACGCCGACGGGTCGGTCAACCAGGCGGGGATCGACACCTTCGCGAACTCCGCCGTCGACTTCATCCGGAAGTACGGCTTCAACGGCGTCGACATCGACTACGAGTACCCGACGACGATGAAGGACGCGGGCAACCCGCTCGACTGGCAGCTCGCCAACGCCCGCCGCGCGGGCCTGGTCCAGGGCTACGCGGCCCTGATGAAGTCGCTGCGCGAGAAGCTCGACCGGGCCGGCGCCGCCGACGGCAGGCACTACCTGCTGACCGTCGCCGCGCCCTCCTCCGGCTATCTGCTGCGCGGCATGGAGACCTTCCAGATGCAGAAGTATCTGGACTACGTCAACATCATGTCCTACGACCTGCACGGGGCCTGGAACGAGTACGTCGGCCCCAACGCCTCGCTCTTCGACGACGGCAAGGACGGCGAGCTCGCCGCGGCCGGCGTCTACGGCAGCCAGCAGTACGGCGGCATCGGTTACCTCAACACCGACTGGGCCTACCACTACTTCCGCGGCTCGATGCCGGCCGGCCGCATCAACATCGGCCTGCCCTACTACACCCGCGGCCACAAGAACGTGCAGGGCGGCACCGACGGCCTGTGGGGCAAGGCGAGCGCGACCAGCTGCCCGGCCGGCTCCGGCCTGACCAAGTGCGGTGACGGCGCCGTCGGCATCGACAACCTGTGGCACGACAAGGACACCGGCGGACAGGAGTCGCCGGCCGGCTCCAACCCGATGTGGCACGCCAAGAACCTGGAGAAGGGGATCGTCGGCGACTACGTCACGAAGTACGGCTTCCCCGCGAACACCACGCTGACCGGCACGTACGCCCGCAAGTACGACTCCACGCTGGTCGCGCCGTGGCTGTGGAACGCGCAGAAGAAGGTCTTCCTGTCCACCGAGGACGAGCAGTCGGTGGCCGCCAAGGCCGACTACGTGGTCGACCGCGGCATCGGCGGCACCATGGTCTGGGAGCTGGCCGGCGACTACGGCTGGAACGCCGCCAAGGGCCAGTACGAGATGGGCTCCACGCTCACCTCGCTGATGTACGACAAGTTCAAGGCCGCCACCCCGTACGGCGCGAGGAAGTCGAACAAGGCGCTGCCGGCGCAGGCCGTGAACGTGGGCGTGGAGTTCACCGACTTCAAACTGGGCGACTCCAACTACCCGATCACCCCGAAGCTGAGGATCACCAACAACACGCGGACGACACTGCCGGGCGGCACCGAGTTCCAGTTCGACTACGCGACCGCGGCCCCGAACAACGCCTCCGACCAGTCCGGCTTCGGCACCAAGGTGATCAGCAGCGACCACACGGGCAGCAACGTGGGCGGTCTGAAGGGCGACTTCCACCGGGTCTCGCTGAAGCTCCCGGCCTGGCAGTCGCTGGCCCCGGGCGCCACCGTCGACCTGGCCTTCAACTACTACCTTCCGGTCTCGACCCCGTCGAACTGGACGGTGACGGTGGGCGGCACGGCGTACGCGCTCGCCGGCGACCTGGCGCGCGGCACGACGACGGTGGAGCCGGGCACGACGACCCCGCCGACCACGCCGCCCACCACCCCGCCGACGACTCCCCCGACCACGCCGCCCACGACCCCGCCGACGACGCCGCCGACCTCCGGCTGCACGGCCCCGGCGTACGTGGCGGGCACGGTCTACAACGCGGGCAACCTGGTCTCCCACAAGGGCCACACCTGGAAGGCCCAGTGGTGGACCCAGAACGAGGAGCCGGGCACGACCGGCGAGTGGGGCGTCTGGAAGGACCAGGGCGCCTGCTGATCCGCACTCTCTGAGAAGCCCCCGGCGGCGGTCTCACGGCCCTTGCCGCCGCCGGGTCCTCCCCCGCCCGCGCCGCGTCCCCTGTCCGGGGGCGCGGCGCGGGTGCGTCCGTCCCGCGGGCGTGCCGTCGGTCGCCGGTCGTGGCTCGCCGGTCGTTCGTCGGCCGTTCGTCGGTCGTGGCTCGCCGGTCGCCGGTCGTCAGGGGAAGAGGGCGTCCTGCGCCGCGTCGCGGGCGGTCAGCAGGGCGCCGCGCAGGACGGCGGTGTCGCCGAGGGCGGTGGCCCGGACCTCGGTGCGCAGCGGCGAGAGCTCGGCGAGGCGGGACTCGACGCGGGCGGCGAGCCCGGGGCCGCCGCGGTGGCCGGTCTCGCCCGCGAGGATCACGCAGCCCGGGTCCAGGACCGCCACGACGGAGGCCGCGCCGATCGCGAGCCGCTCGGCGAGGGCGTCGAGGAAGGGGCCGTCGCCGGACTCCAGGGCGCCGGCCGGGTCGAGGCCGTGGGCGCGCGCAAGGGCGTCGACGGCGGCGGCGCAGGCCAGTTCGTCGAAGCCGCCGTCGCAGCCGTGCGCGGAGGGCAGTCCCGAGGTCCCCGGCACCGGCAAAAAGCCGATCTCGCCCGCGCCGCCGGAGGCCCCGCGGCGCAGCCGCCCGTCCAGGACGACGGCCGCGCCGATGCCCTGGCCGAGCCAGAGCAGGGCGAAGGTGTCCCGGTCCGGGCCGGCGGCGCCTTCGCGCAGCTCGGCGACGGCGGCCAGATTGACCTCGTTCTCCACCAGGACGGCGGCGGGCAGCCGCTGCCGGAGCGCGGAGACCAGACGCCGGTGCCATTCCGGGAGCTTGGCGGTGTCGCGCAGCTGCCGGGTGGCCGGGTCGATGAGGCCGGGCGCGCCGACGGCGACGCTGTGCAGCCGGGCGGCGCCGGCCTCGCGCGCGGTGCGCTCGAGGAGCGCGACGGCCCGGTCGGCGGCGGGACCGGGATCCGCGCCGTCGCCGATGGGCAGCGTCGCCTCGGCGAGGGTGGTGCCGAGCAGGTCGGCGACCACGACGGAGACGGAGCGGGTGCGGACGTCGAGGGCGGCGAGGTGGGCGCGGTCGGCCACGATCCCGTACAGCTTGGCGTTGGGCCCGCGGCGCTCGGCTCCGGCCTCGCCGACGACATGGACGAGCCCGGAGCCTTGGAGCCGCTCGACGAGGTCGGCGACGGTCGGGCGGGAGAGCCCGGTGAGGGTCTTGAGCTGAGCGGCCGTCAACGGGCCCTCGTCCTGGAGCAGTCGCAGGGCGAGCCGGTCGTTGATGGCCCGTGCGGTGCTCGGGGATGCGGCCATGCGGCGATCCTCTCAGACGTCTTCCCACCCGTTCGGAGCCGGACCACTATTTATCAGGCAGGGTTCCTGATAGTTTACGGCGGCATCAACGGCCGGGACTCCGGGGAGGGGCACACCCATGGCGGACACCACCGTCTTCACCACCGAGCGGCTGCGGCGGGCGCGCATCGCCGTCGCCGCCGTCTTCTGCGTCCACGGCGCCGTCACCGGCAGTTTCGCGACCCGCATCCCCTGGATCCAGGAGCACGCGGGCGTCAGCGCTGGCCAGCTCGGACTCGCCCTCGCCTTCCCCGCGATCGGCGCCTCGCTCGCGATGCCGCTGGCCGGCGCGGTCAGCCACCGCTTCGGCGCCCGCACGGCGCTGCGCGGGCTGCTCGCCCTGTGGACCCTGTCGCTGATCCTGCCCTCGCTCGCGCCGAACATCTACGGTCTGTGCGGCGCCCTCCTCGTCTACGGAGCCACCGCCGGCATGTCCGACGTCGCCATGAACGCGCTCGGCGTCGAGACCGAGAACCGGCTCGGCCGCTCGATCATGTCCGGCCTGCACGGCATGTGGAGCGCCGGCGCCCTGCTCGGCTCCGCGGCCGGCACGGTCGCCGCCCACCTCGGCGGCGACGCCCGGCTCCACCACCTGATCGCCGCCCTCGTCCTCACCGCCCTCGGCCTGGTCTGCTGCCAGGGCGTGCTCGACCTGCGCAGCGCACCCGAGGAGGAGGCGCCGCCGCGCTTCGCGCTGCCGCCCAAGTCCGCCCTGGTCATCGGCGCCATCGGCTTCTGCGGAGTCTTCGCGGAGGGCGCGAGCCTGGACTGGTCGGCGGTCTATCTGAAGGACGAGCTCGGCACCTCCGCCGGTCTCGCCGCCGCCTCGACCACCGCCTTCGCCCTGACCATGGCCGTGGCGCGGCTGGCCGGCGACCGGGTCGTGGACCGCTTCGGCGCGGTGCGCACCGTACGGACCGGAGGCGTGGCCGCCACCCTGGGCGGGCTCCTGGTGGTGTTCGCCCCGCACGCGGCCCTCGCGATGGCCGGTTTCGGACTGATGGGCCTCGGTGTCGCGGTCGTCGTGCCGCTCGCCTTCGCCGCCGCCGGCCGCAGCGGCCCGAATCCCAGCCAGGCCATCGCGGGCGTCGCCACCATCACGTACACCTCCGGCCTGATCGCGCCGTCGGCGATCGGCGGCATCGCCGACGCGACCTCGCTGGTCCTCTCCTTCGGCCTGGTCACGCTGCTGGCGTTCGGTCTGGTCCTGGGCGCGGGCGTGCTGCGGCCGGGCGCGCGGACCGCCGCCGGGGCCGCCCGGGCCGACGCCACGGAGGGAGCCCGCTGACCTGGGCCGCATTACCATATGGCTGATCTTTTACGGCCCCGAATCGGCCACGGACCCCGGAGAACTGGAGCGACCACATGAGCCTCGGCGTGCGCTGGACCCTGCACGGCGACGGGAGGACACCCGCTCCGGGAGCCGTCGTCCGGCCGGACGAGCGGCTCTCCTGGCCCCGTACGGTGGGCCTCGGCGCCCAGCACGTGGTCGCGATGTTCGGCGCCTCGTTCGTGGCGCCGGTCCTCATGGGCCTGGACCCGAACCTCGCCATCATGATGTCCGGTGTCGCCACCGTGATCTTCCTGCTCGCGACCCGCGGCACGGTGCCGTCCTACCTGGGCTGCTCGCTCTCCTTCGTGGGCGTCGCCGCCGCGATCCGGGCCTCCGGCGGCACCAGCGCCACCGTGACCGGCGCGGTGTTCGTGGTCGGCGCGGTGCTGTTCCTCGCCGGGCTCGCGGTGAAGCGGTTCGGCGCGCGGATCATCCACGCGGCCATGCCGCCGGTCGTCACCGGCGCCGTCGTCATGCTGATCGGCTTCAACCTGGCGCCGGTCACCGCGGCCACCTACTGGCCGCAGGACCAGTGGACCGCGCTGCTGGTGATGCTCTTCACCGGTCTCGCCGTGGTCTGCCTGCGCGGCTTCTGGTCGCGCATCGCGATCTTCCTCGGCCTGATCTTCGGCTACGGCATCTCCTGGGTCTTCGACCTGGTCTTCGGCAAGATCCACTCGATGTCCCCGGGCGGCCAGGTCACCGACCACTGGCGGCTCGACCTGTCCGGCGTGTCCACGGCGGACTGGGTCGGCCTGCCGTCCTTCCACGGGCCCGCCTTCGAGTGGTCGGCGATCCTGGTCGCGCTGCCCGTCGTCATCGCGCTGATCGCCGAGAACGCCGGCCACGTCAAGGCGGTCGGCGAGATGACCGGCGACCCGCTGGACGACAAGCTGGGCACCGCGATCGCCGCCGACGGCGCCGCCTCGATGCTCTCCACCGCCGTGGGCGGCCCGCCGAACACCACGTACTCCGAGAACATCGGCGTGATGGCCGCCACCCGGGTCTACTCCACCGCCGCCTACTGGGCCGCGGCCGGCTTCGCCCTGCTCTTCGGCCTCTGCCCCAAGTTCGGCGCGGTCGTCGCCGCGATCCCGGGCGGTGTGCTCGGCGGCATCACCGTGATCCTCTACGGCATGATCGGCCTGCTCGGCGCCCAGATCTGGATCAACGCCAAGGTCGACCTGCGCAACCCGCTCAACCTGGTGCCCGCCGCGGCCGGCATCATCATCGGCGTCGGCGGCGTCAAGCTCACCTTCACCGACACCTTCGAACTCGGCGGCATCGCGCTCGGCGCCCTGGTCGTCATCACCGGCTACCACGTGCTGCGCGCCTTCGCCCCGGCCCACCTCAAGCAGCAGGAGCTGCTGCTCGACGCCGGCACCAGCTCGTACGAAGGCGCGAGCGAGAACGCGGGCGAGAGCGAGAGCGAGAACCCGGGCGAGAGCCGGAGCGAGACCGCGGGCGAGAGCGAGAACCCGGGCGAGAGCCAGGACCGGAGCAGCTCCGGCGGCGAGCCCGCGCCCAAGTCGTAGGCGATTCGCCCGTTCTGGGGAAGCCGGGCGGCGGAATCCTTCCGTCCGGCCCTCCGGCTGCCACGCTGCCCCCATGGCGCAGACGCAGCAGACCGACCTCGTTCTCGGTCCTTTCACGGCCGTCGACCCCGTCGTGGGCCGGATGCGGGCCATCCGTGCGGCCTGGCACCCGGCCGACGGGGTCGCGGTCTTCAACCGGGTGTATCTGACCGTCACCGAGGAGATCGGCCACGCCATCGAGGCGGGCACCTTCACCGACCGGCAGGCCGCCGCCACCCTCGACGTACGGTTCGCCCAGCGCTATCTCGCGGTCGTCGACGCCGTCGCCGCCGGCGGCCCCGCCCCGGCCTGCTGGCGGCCGCTGTTCCGCTACCGGCGCCACCCCGGCGTACGTCCGCTGCAGTTCGCGCTCGCCGGGATCAACGCGCACATCGGCCACGACCTGGCCCTCGCCGTCGTCGACACCTGCCGGACCCTCGACTGCGCGCCCACGGACCTGGAGGACGAGTTCGACCGGGTCGGCGACGTCCTGGTCCTCCTGGAGGAACGCATCCGGGAGGAACTGATGCCGGGCCCGGACCTCCTGGAGGTCGCGGACCCGCTCACGCATCTGCTCGGCTGCTGGAGCCTGGACCGGGCCCGCGACGGGGCCTGGCTCGCCGCCCGCTCGCTGTGGCAGCTGCGGCGGCTGCCCGACCTGGCCGAGGAGTTCACCGAACGCCTCGACCGGTCGGTGGGCCTGGTGGGGCGGATGCTGCTCACCCCGCTCGCCGGCCCTTAGGACGAGCCGGGAAGGGAAGTCTTCCCGGCTGTCCTCCCGGCCCTCAGGACGAGCCGGGAAGCGAACCCTCCCGGCTGTCCTCCCGGCCCTCAGGACGGGCCGGTGCCTCAGTCCTCCGGCAGCTCGACCGGGGCGATCTCGTCGTACACGTCGCCCGGGCCCGGGTTGGTGGCGTCGGTGGCGCCGCCGAAGTGGTGCATCACGCCCCACACCGCGTTGAGCGCCGTCTGCACCGCGCCCTCCGCCCAGCCGGCCGTCCACGAGATGTCGTCGCCGGCCAGGAAGATGCCCCGCTTGTCCTCGGGCAGCCGGTCCTGCATGAAGTGCGTGAACAGGCGGCGCTGGTAGCGGTAGTGGCCCGGCAGGTTGGCCTTGAAGGCGCCCATGAAGTAGGGCTCGTTCTCCCAGGAGACCGTCACCGGGTTGCCGATGATGTGCTTCCGGATGTCGACCTTCGGGTAGATCTCGCCGAGCGACTTCAGCATGACCTCCATCCGCTCGTTCGCGGACAGCGGCAGCCACTTCAGGCTGTCGTCGCACCACGTGTACGAGAGGCAGATGACGGCCGGCTTGTCCGGACCGTCGTCCAGGAGGTAGGTGCCGCGGGTCATCCGGTCGGTGAGCGTCATCGACATGACGTCCCGCCCGGTGGCCTCGTCCTTGTCCAGCCAGAACGGCCGGTCCACCGGCACGAACAGCTTCGAGCTCTCCATGTAGTGGGTGCGCTCGATCGCCGTCCAGTGGTCGATCGGGAAGAGGGTGTCGTCGCAGGCGATCTTGGAGAGCAGCATCCAGGACTGGGCGGTGAAGATCGCCGCCTGGTACGTGCGGATGTCGCCGGACGCGTCGGTCACCGTGATCCGGTTGCCGGCGGTGCGGTTCAGCCGGGTCACGGCCGGGCGCGGCTCGCCCTCGTGCAGGGACTTCAGCGAGGTGCCGTACGGCCAGTGGACGATCTTCTCCGGCTCGCGCTCCCACAGGCGCAGCGGCAGCTGCTGCGAGCCGCCGACGATGCCGCGGTGGTGGTCGTCGGCCTCGGTGTAGACGACGCGGAGGATCTCCAGGATGGAGTTGGGGAAGTCGGTGTCCCAGCCGCCGGTGCCGAAGCCGACCTGGCCGAAGATCTCGCGGTGCCGGAAGGACTTGAAGGCCTCCGACTCGCACAGGAAGCCGTAGAAGGTCTGGTTGTCGAGCTTCTCGACCAGCTTCGCCCAGATCTCGCGGATCCGCGGGACGTCGCGCTCACGCATGGCGCGGTTCATGTCGGAGAAGTCCGCGCCCTCGTCGAGGCACTTGTTCCAGGCTTCGGCGACGTCGCGGTAGACCTGCGGCAGGTCGTCGACCGTCTCGGCGTAGTGCGACTCGCCCTTCAGGTCGACGACGGTCGACGGGGTGGCCTCGGCCAGCGGGTTCGGGAACGGGCTGGTCCGCAGGCCCACCAGGTCGATGTAGTGCTGGAGCGCGGTGGAGGAGGGCGGGAAGCGCATCGCGCCCATCTCGGCCGTCAGACCCTCGGTGCCCGTGCCCTCGAAGCCGACGGTGCGCAGCCGGCCGCCGATCTGGTCGGCCTCGTAGACGACGGGCTTGAGGCCCATCTTCATCAGCTCGTAGGCGGCGATGATGCCGGACAGACCGCCGCCGATGACGGCGACCTCGGTGCCGTGCTCGGTCGCGGGGACCTGGCCGAGGCCGGCCGGGTGGGCCAGGAAGTCGTCGTAGGCGTACGGGAAGTCCGGGCCGAACATGGTGATCGGCGGCTGCTGCTCGTCGGCGTGCTCGACGGCGTTGGGCACGGTGGACGTCATGGGGTACGGACTCCTTGCACGAAACGGTGAAACAGGCGGGGAGGGCGGTGGCCGGGCTCGGTCGGGTCAGGTCCGGTCGTGGACCAGGGAGCCGTAGAGACCGGGCCGGCGGTCGCGGAGGTAGGGGTTCTCCGCGCGGGAGGCCGCCAGGAAGTCGGGATCGACGTCGCCGAGGACGAGGTCCTCGCCCCGCCCGGCGCGGGCCCGGGCGGTGCCGTCGGGGCCGGCCAGCGTGGACAGGCCGACGAACTCGAAGTCGCCCTCGGGGCCGGTGCGGTTGGCGTACGCGAGGTAGATCTGGTTCTCGAAGGCGCGCACCGGGACGACGGACTCGGGGACGATCTCGGCGGGGTGCATCAGCGCGGTCGGCACGAGGAGGAGGTCCGTGCCGGCCAGCGCGTGCGCCCGTACGTTCTCGGGGAACTCCACGTCGTAGCAGATCATCAGGCCGACGGTGAGGTCGCCGAGCTCGGTCTGGACGACGGCCTGGTCGCCGGGCGTGAACCACTTCAGCTCGAAGTCGCCGAAGAGGTGGGTCTTCCGGTAGTGCGCGAGCACGGCGCCGTCGGCGCCGAAGAGCTGCGCGGAGTTGTGGAGCACGCCGTGCGCCTCGGTGTCCCGCTCGGGATAGCCGTAGCCGACGGCCAGGCCGTGGCGGGCGGCGATCGCGGCGACCGCCCGGGCGGACGGCCCGTCGGCGGGCTCGGCGAGGCGGGCGATGTCGGCGCCGATGGCGTAGCCGGTCAGGAACAGCTCGGGAGCGAGCAGCAGGCCGGCTCCGGCGGCGGCGGCGCGTCCGGCGGCCTCGTCGAGGATCTTCAGGTTGGCGGCCACGTCACCGAGCTCTCCGGAGCTCTGGAGCAGGGCGATGCGCAGCGCGGGCATGGCGATCCTCGTGGGGAAGGAGTTGAGGGGGAAGACGTCAAAAACGGTACGGTTTCGGGCTCGGCCGGGACAAGGCGAGTCCGTTGCGGACCGACCGTCGAACTGTTGCGCTCTCGTCGGGCGTGACGGCGATTCGTTGCGCACGCCTCCGACCGGGGTCGTACGGATCTTCCGCCGCCCGGCGGAGACCCGGACCGTTCCCCGGCGCGACGCGGTGGCGGGACCTGCGCGGAAGAGTGGTGGCCGTCCGGCCGGCCGCTCCCGCGGGGACCGGACCGGCCCGCCGAAACGAGCGAAGGGACCGTCCCACGGGGGTGGGCGGTCCCTTCGTTCGCGGGCTGCTACGCGGGCGAGCCGGAGGAGAAGCGCCGCAGGAGCGGCGAGAGCACCAGGACGGACTTGGTGCGCTCCACGAAGGGCTCGCCCGCGATCCGCTCCAGGACGCGCTCGAAGTGGCGCATGTCGGAGGCGAAGACCTGGACGACGGCGTCCGCGTCGCCGGTGACGGTCGACGCGGACACCACCTCCGGATACCGTTCCAGACCTCGCCGGATGTCCTCCGGCGAGGTGTTGTGGCGGCAGTAGATCTCGACGAAGCCCTCCGTCTCCCAGCCGAGCGCCGCCGGGTCCACCCGTACGGTGAAGCCGGTGATGGCGCCTTCGGCCCGGAGCCGGTCCACGCGCCGTTTCACGGCGGGCGCGGAGAGGCCGACGAGCGAGCCGATGTCGGCGTAGCTGCGGCGGGCGTCCTCCGCGAGGGCGTGGACGATGCGTTCGTCGAGGTCGTTGAGTCGCACTACGGGTGGATCACTTCTCTGCTGGAGCCTCTGCCAGGGACGGAGCCGTGGCCAGTCGGGAACGGCGCATGCCGTACAGGAAGTAGAACACGAGACCCGCGGCCATCCAGCAACCGAAGACCACCCAGGTGACGGCGTCGAGGCTGAACATGTTGTACGCGCAGAAGAAGAAGCCGAGCACGGGGAAGACCGGGCCGAACACGACCTTGAAGGTGCGCGGCATGTCGGGGCGGGTGTAGCGGAGCACGACGACCGCGATGTTGACCAGGCCGAAGGCGAAGAGGGTGCCGATGCTGGTGGCGTCGACGAGCTTGCCGAGCGGGATGACCGAGGCGAGGGCGGCGCAGAACAGCGAGACGATCACCGTGTTGACGCGCGGGGTGCCGGTCTTGGTGCTGACCTTGCCGAAGGCCTTCGGGACGAGGCCGTCGCGGGACATCGCGAAGAGGATGCGGGTCTGGCCGTAGAGCACGGTCAGGACGACGCTGGCGATGGAGATGACGGCGCCGGCGGCGAGCAGGGTGCCCCAGAAGGTCTGGCCGGTGACGTCGTTCATGATCGCCGCCAGGGTGGCCTCGGAGCCCGCGAAGTCCTTCCAGTTCCAGGCGCCGACCGCGACGGCGGCGACGAGGACGTAGAAGACCGTGACGATGATCAGCGAGAGCATGATCGCCCGCGGCAGGTCGCGCTTGGGGTTCTTGGCCTCCTCGCCGGCCGTGGAGGCGGCGTCGAAGCCGATGTAGGAGAAGAAGAGCGTGGCGCTGGCGGCGCCGATGCCCGTGATGCCGAGCGGCATGAAGTCCTTGTAGTTGCCGGACTTGAAGCCCATGAAGCCGATGGCGCAGAAGAGCACGAGCGCGGCGATCTTCACCGCGACCATGATCGTGTTGGCCACGGCGGACTCACGGGCGCCGCCGAGCAGGAACACCATCGCCAGCAGGACGACGATCAGGCCGGGCAGGTTGATGATGCCGCCCTCGCCGGGTGCGGAGGACAGCACGTCGGGGATGGTGACGCCGATGGTGCCGTCGAGCAGCTCGTTGAGGTACTCGCCCCAGCCGACCGCCACGGCGGCCACCGACACGCCGTACTCCAGGACCAGGCACCAGCCGCAGACCCAGGCGACGAGTTCGCCCAGCGTTGCGTACGCGTACGAGTACGAGGAACCCGCGACCGGTATGGAGCCGGCCAGCTCGGCGTAGGAGAGGGCCGAGAAGAGGGCCGTGAGGCCGGCGATCACGAAGGACACCGTGACGGCGGGGCCGGCCTTCGGAACGGCGTCGCCGAGGACGACGAAGATGCCGGTGCCGAGCGTCGCACCGATGCTGATCATGGTCAGCTGCCACATGGACAGCGAGCGGCGGAGCGTGCCGCCCTCGCCCTGGCCACCCTCCGCGACCAGGTTCTCCACCGGCTTGCGGCGGGTCAGGGCGGAGAGCCCGGAGGTCGTGCGGGCGGTCGGGACGGACGTGTCCTCGGCCGGTGGGGCTGCGCCGTGGTCAAGCACTGCGGGGGCTCCTTATCGCTGCCTGTCGACGAGCGGGGACCGCGGCGGTACCTCGGGGCAGGCCGAAACAGCCCGCAGAGGAAGGGGAGACCGCCGAGCAGGCGGTCGCCGCCACTCCTGGTACGAGGCATGAGCCTAAGCGCTAGAGCTTCGCAGTCGTAATGCAGGGTTGTTGCGCACTGTCGAATGATCATTGCGCGCTCGGGGCACGGACGGGGAAACATTGCGCGCCCCCGCATGAATCGACACATCGGGGGCATGACGCGACCTGCGCACGTCCCTTGACTCCTCAGGGCCGATGTCCCACTCTGCACCCGCCCGAACGGAGGTCCTCGTGAGCTGGCTGGAGCCGGAACCCTTCCTGCGCGGTACGGCGTGGCTGGACGGCCGCCGCCCGGTCCGGGCCGATCCGGCCGACCTGGGACGGCTGCCGTGGGACATCGCCGAGCGGGCCGCGCTGCCCATCGGGGTGCGGGTGGAGTTCACGGCGGCGCCGGGCACCCGGGCGGTGCTGCTGCGCTACCGGGCGGCGGTGCCGGCGGCCGGGGACGCGCTGCGGGAGCTGCGGCACGGCTTCGCGCTGTGGCGCGGGACGCGCTGCCTGGCCGAGGTGTTCGCCGAGCCGGCCGAGGAGGCCGAGGTGCGGATCGAGCTCCCGCCCGACGGCGGCCGCTTCACCGTCCACCTGCCGGAGAACCAGGCGCCGGTCGTGCTGGGTCTGCGGCCGGTCGGCGGTGCGCTCGCGCCCGCGCCGCGCCGGCCGCGCTGGCTGGTGCACGGCGACTCGATCACCGAGGGCTGGTGGGCGACGCGGGCGGCGCACTCCTGGCCGGCGACGGCCGGCCGGGCGCTGGGCCTCGACCCGGTGAACCTCGGCTACGCGGGCGGCGCGCGCGGTGAGCTGCCGCTCGCCGAGCACCTCGCCCGCCTGCCGGGCGAGCTGATCACGCTGGCCTTCGGCACCAACTGCTGGGCGGCGGTGCCCAGTTCGGCGCCGCTGCTGTACGAAACGACGCGCGCCTTCGTCGCGCTGGTCCGGCGCGGCCACCCGACGACCGGACTGCTCGTGGTGTCCCCCGTGCTCCGCCCGGCCGCCGAGCACACCGGGAACGCGCTGGGCGCCACCCTCGCGGAGCTGCGCACGGCCATGGAGGAGGCGGTACGGGACATGGCGGCGGCCGGCGACACCCGCCTGGCCCTGCTGCCCGGCGGCCCGCTGCTCGGCCCGGAGGACCTCGCCGACGGCCTGCATCCGGACGACCGCGGCCACGCCAAGATCGCGGCGGCGGTGGTGCGGGCGCTGCGGGAGGCGGGTTTCGTGGGCCGGGCGGTCAGTCCAGCCGTCTGACGAGGAAGGTGGCGGTGTCGGCCTGCTCGTGCGTGCGGCCCTGTGCGTCGGTGGACGTCCAGCGGTCGGTGTAGGCGGACACGGGCTCGTAGCCGAGCCGGGCGTAGAGGGCCGCGGCCCTGGGGTTGTCGTCGGTGACGCCGAGGCCCAGGAGCGTCCGGCCGCGCTCCCGCGCCAGCCGCTCGGCGGCGCGGACCAGGGCGATGCCGATGCCCCGGCCGCGCAGGTCCTCCCGTACGTCCAGGCCGTTGAACTCCGGGCAGTCCCCGAGCACGGCGCGGACCTCCGGGGCCGCGCAGCCGTCCCAGCGGACCTGCCCGTTCCCGACGGGCACGGCGTCGCGCCAGGCAATGAGATACGTGCCGTGTCCGGCCTCCTGGCGGGCGAAGCGGCCGGCGTGGCGGGCGGGCGCGTCCGGGGTGGGCAGGTGGCGCTCGAGCAGCGGCACGTCCTCGGGGCGGCAGGGCCTGATCTCCGTACGGTCCATGGGGCGACCGTACGGGAAGGCCGCGGGCCCCCGGGAAGGGTTTTCCCGGGGGCCCGCGGCACCGGCGCGGAGGCCGGTCAGGTGCCGGTCACGTGCCGGTGGGTCCCGGCCGGACGCGGCGCCGTGCCGGAGGTCAGCTCCAGCTGGCGTGCAGCGGCTTGCCCTCCGCGTAACCCGCGGCGGACTGGATGCCGACGACGGCCTTCTCCTCGAACTCGGCGAGCGAGCCGGCACCGGCGTAGGTGCAGGAGGAGCGGACACCGGCGATGATCGAGTCGATCAGGTCCTCGACGCCCGGACGCTGCGGGTCGAGGAACATGCGCGAGGTGGAGATGCCCTCCTCGAACAGGGCCTTGCGGGCGCGGTCGTAGGCGGACTCGTCGGAGGTCCGGTTCCGGACGGCGCGGGCCGAGGCCATGCCGAAGGACTCCTTGTACGCGCGGCCCTTGGCGTCGTGCTGGAGGTCGCCCGGGGACTCGTAGGTGCCGGCGAACCAGGAGCCGATCATGACGTTGGACGCGCCGGCGGCGAGCGCCATGGCGACGTCGCGCGGGTGACGGACGCCGCCGTCGGCCCACACGTGCTTGCCGTACTTCTTCGCCTCGGCGGCGCACTCCAGGACGGCCGAGAACTGCGGGCGGCCGACACCGGTCATCATGCGGGTGGTGCACATGGCGCCGGGGCCCACACCGACCTTGATGATGTCCGCGCCGGCGTCGATGAGGTCCTTGACGCCCTCGGCGGCGACGATGTTGCCGGCCACGATCGGGACCTGCGGGTCGAGCGCCCGGACGGTCCGGATGGCGGAGATCATCGACTCCTGGTGGCCGTGCGCGGTGTCGATGACGAGCGTGTCCACGCCCGCGTCGAGGAGCTGCTTGGCCTTGCCCGCCACGTCGCCGTTGATGCCGACGGCGGCGGCGATGCGCAGGCCGCCCTTGGCGTCGACGGCCGGGGTGTAGAGGGTCGCGCGGAGGGCGCCCTTGCGGGTGAGGATGCCGACGAGCTTGCCGTCGGCGTCGACGGCCGGGGCGTAGCGCCGGTTGGCGCCGTCGAGGATGTTGAAGGCCTCGCGGGGCTCGATGTCGGCGTCGAGCAGCAGCAGGTCCTTGGACATGACCTCGGACAGCTGGGTGAAGCGGTCCACGCCGGACAGGTCGGCGTCGGTGACGACACCGACCGGGCGGCGGTTCTCGTCGACGACGACACCGGCGTCGTGCGCGCGCTTGGGCAGCAGCGAGAGCGCGTCGGCGACGGTCTGGTGCGGCTCCAGGACGATCGGGGTGTCGAGGACGTGGTGGCGGGACTTGACCCAGCCGATGACGTCGGTGACGACCTCGATCGGGATGTCCTGCGGGATGACGACCATGCCGCCGCGGCGGGCGACGGTCTCGGCCATGCGGCGGCCGGCGATGGCGGTCATGTTGGCCACGACCAGCGGGATGGTCGTGCCGGTTCCGTCCGGCGAGGAGAGGTCCACGCCCTGGCGGGAACCGACGGCCGAGCGGCTCGGCACCATGAACACATCGTCGTACGTGAGGTCGTACGGCGGCTTGACGTCATTGAGGAAACGCACGTGCTGACATCCCAGTCGTTCGGATCGGCCCCTAGGCATTTCAGCCAGGGGAAAAAGCACGTAGTTCATTGTCCCACGGCGGGGCCGTGGGGCGGTGCGGGCGGATCGTCCGAGCCTTGCGGGTGGGCACTTGTCCGATCCTCCGAACCGGCGATCTCGCCGCCGAGCGAGAGGAGGACCGTGAGGCCCGCGGAACTGGCCCGGGCCGCCGCCGAGAACACCTCCTGGGCGGTGGACCAGCCGTCCGGGTCGGCCTCGGCATAAGCCTGCCAGTGCGTCACCACGATCGCCATGGGTTCGCGCATGTCGGCGAGACAGTCGGCGAGGGCGTCCCAGTTGCGGCCGAACCAGACCGGCAGCGGGAGCGCGCGGACGCAGCGGTTGATGAAGGCGGCCTTGTCGGTGACCCCGTGCAGGTCGAGGACGTGGGCGTCATCGAGTCTCATCCGCGACCACCTCCCGGAAGCTCTGGTAGTGGTCGTCCGTGTAGTACGTCTCCCCGCGCTGCCCGGTGACGATGCGCCGCGCGCCGCGGTCGTGCTCGCCGGGCGTGCGCACGGTGTACTCGTGGTAGTAGCCGCGGCGGTGCGGGGGCAGGACGCGCTCGAAGTTGGCGAACACCGACCCGTCCTTGGCGTACGGGAAGGGGCCGCCCCGCTCGATGAGGGCGAGGGTGCGCCGCGCCTCGGGCGGCAGGTCGGCCTCGCGGACGGTGGGCAGGCCGGAGGTCGCCGTGGCGGTGCGCGAGGGCGCGGCGGTGCCGGTACGGGTGGCGGCCGGCGCACCGGTCGTGGGGGCCGTGCCCGTGGCCGCACCGGTCGTGGTGGCCGTGCTCGTGGCGGCACCGGTCGTCGGGTCCGTACCGCCGCCGGAGCAGCCGGTCAGGAGCAGCGAGAGTCCGGCGAGGAGGGCGAGCCCGAGCCGGGCGCATCGCTGGATCATGCCCCGATGCTGCCATCGGCCGCCCGGGCGCGCGGGGCGAGCGCGCCCGGGCGGCGGAGGTTCAGTTGCCGTCCGGGTCCGCGCGGTCGAGGGCCGGGCGCGGGCCGGGGCTGAACTCGGTGAGCAGGTAGTCGGCCGCCGACCGGTCGGTCACCAGGCTGGTGACCAGGCCCGAGCGGAGCACCGCTCCGATGGCCGCCGCCTTGCGCTGGCCGCCGGCGATGGCGACGACCTCGGGGATCCGGCGCAGCCGGTCCGCCTCGACCGTGATGCACCGCTCGCCGAGGTCGCGGCCGACCCGGCGGCCCTCCGCGTCGAAGAGGTGCGCGGACATCTCGGCGGCGACGCCGAGCGAGGCGTAGTGGGCGCGCTCCTCGTCGGAGAGCATGTCGTGGACGGTCGAGATGCCCGGCTCCCAGGAGCCGATGGAGACGCAGGCGACCGTGACCTTGTCGAAGTACTCGAAGGCGCGGGCGATGCCGGTCTGGCTGCGCAGCGCGGCCGCGGTGGCCGGGTCGGGCAGCAGCATGGGCGCGTAGATGGGGTGGGCCTCGCCGCCGGAGACCTGGGCGGCGCGCCGGACCGCCTCGACCGAGCCGCGCTCGGCCGTGCCGGCGTCGTACACGCCGGTGAGCTGGACGACGGTGCAGGGCGGCAGCCGGTCGAGGGCGGCGGCCATGTGGATGGTGGAGCGGCCCCAGGCCAGGCCCAGGACGTCTCCCTCGGTGACCAGCTCGCCGAGCAGGTCGGCCGCGACCTCGCCGAGGTTCTCCGGGTCGGGCGACTCGTCGTCGCCCTCCGCCGGGGACTCGACGACGACGGCGTGGCGCAGGCCGTAGCGGGCGCGGAGCGCGTCGGAGCGCTCGGCGTCCAGCTCGGCCGGTACGCGGATCTCGATGCGCACGAGGTCGCGCTCCAGGGCGGTCTCCAGGACCCGGGCCACCTTGAAGCGGCTCACGCCGAACTCCTCGGCGATCTGGATCTTGGACTTGCCCTCGAGGTAGAAGCGGCGGGCCATGGCCGCCGCCTGCACGAGCTCCGCGGGTCCCATCCGCAGGGCTGACCGTCCCGCCGACATACCCGCCACCACGATCTCCTCACTGCTGTTCACGTACCGCTGCTCACGTGCCGTGGATCGGTTGCTGCTGTTCACACTCTGGACTCACCGTTCATCCTGTCAGATCCGGTGGGTCCTGTTCGGTTCTGTCGGCGGCCCGACGGACCGCGTTCACGTGCCGGAGGCCCGCCGGAGGCTCAGTGGCCACACGCCCACGCCGCCGAGGCGGTCGCGGCCTCGGCGCTGGCCCGCAGCGAGCGGACGGCGGCGGCGGGGTCGGCGGCTCCGTAGACGGCGGAACCGGCCACGAAGACGTCGGCGCCGGCCTCGGCGCACCGCTCGATGGTGGACTCGGCGACACCGCCGTCGACCTGGAGCCACAGCTCCAGACCGTGCTTGGAGATCAGCTCACGGGTGCGGCGGATCTTGGGCAGCATGATGTCGAGGAAGGCCTGACCGCCGAAGCCCGGCTCGACGGTCATGATCAGGAGCATGTCGAGCTCCGGCAGCAGGTCCTCGTAGGGCTCGATGGGCGTGGCCGGCTTGAGCGCCATGGACGCCCGGGCTCCCTTGGCGCGGATCTCCCGCGCGAGGCGCACCGGCGCGGCGGCGGCCTCCACGTGGAAGGTGACGGAGCCGGCGCCGGCCTCCACGTACTGCGGGGCCCAGCGGTCCGGGTCCTCGATCATCAGGTGGCAGTCGAGCGGCGTGTCCGTGGCCCGGCTGAGCGACTCGACCACCGGCACGCCCAGCGTCAGGTTGGGCACGAAGTGGTTGTCCATCACGTCGACGTGCAGCGAGTCGGCCCCGTCGACCGCCCTCGCCTCATCGGCGAGCCGGGCGAAGTCCGCGGACAGGATGCTGGGATTGATCTGCGCCATGTGCCAAGCCTGCCATGTTCTTGAGGACTTCTTTGCCGCGAAGCGGTGAGTGGTCGATCCGGGGCCGGACGTACTGGTACAGACCAGTAGAAACCGTCAGGCGGTCCGGCGGATCAGCGCCAGATACATCGCGTCCGTACCGTGCAGATGCGGCCACAGCTGGACGTCGGGACCGTCGCCGAGGTCCGGCACGCCGGGCAGCAGCGGGCGGGCGTCGATCAGCTCGGCGCCGCCGGTCTTCTTCACAACGTCGTCGACGACCACCCGGGTCTCGGCCAGGTGCGGGGAGCAGGTCGCGTAGCCGACGACACCGCCGACGCGCACGGCCCGCAGTGCCTCGGTGAGCAGCCCGCGCTGGAGCGGCGCGAAGCCGTCCAGGTCGGAGGGCCGGCGGCGCCAGCGGGCCTCGGGGCGCCGGCGCAGGGCGCCGAGTCCGGAGCAGGGCACGTCCATCAGGACGCGGTCGAAGGAGCCCTCGCGCCACGGCGGGCGGGTGCCGTCGGCGGCGATGACCTGGTACGGGCCGGGGTTGCCGGCCAGGGCGCGCTCGACCAGGCGGGCGCGGTGCGGCTGCTTCTCGGAGGCGAGCAGGGCGGCGCCGCGGCCGGCCGCGAGGGCGCCGAGCAGGGCCGCCTTGCCGCCGGGGCCGGCGCAGCCGTCGAGCCAGCGGGTGTCGGGACCGTCGAGCGGCGCGTTGGCGAGGGCGATCGCGACGAGCTGGCTGCCCTCGTCCTGGACGCCGGCCCGGCCCTCCCGCACGGCCTCGATGGCGCCCGGCTCGCCGCCCTCGGCGAGCCGGCGGGCGTAGGGCGACCAGCGGCCGGGCTCGGTCTCGGCGGCCGCGGCCAGCTCCTCGGTGGTGGCCCGGCCGGGCCGGGCGACGAGGGTGACCTCCGGCCGCTCGTTGTCCGCCGCGAGGAGCGACTCGATGCCGGCCCGGCCGCCGCCGAGCGCGTCCCAGAGCGCGGAGACGACCCAGCGCGGGTGGGAGTGGACGACGGCGAGGTGGTCCTCGGCGTCGTCCTCGTAGGGCGGGGCGACCCGCTCCACCCAGGTGTCGAAGTCGTCCTGGGCGATCTTGCGCAGGACGGCGTTGACGAACTTGGCCCGCCCGTCCCCGAGCACCACGCGGGCCAGTTCGACGGTGGCGGACACGGCGGCGTGGCTCGGGATCCGGGTGCCGAGCAGCTGGTGCGCGCCGAGCGCCAGCACGTCGAGCACCGGCGGGTCGACCTCGCGCAGCGGCCGGTCGACGCAGGCGGAGATGATCGCGTCGTACGTGCCCTGGCGGCGCAGCGTGCCGTACACGAGCTCGGTGGCGAGCGCGGCGTCGCGCCCGTCGAAGCCCTCGTTCTTCTCGCGCGCCTTCTTCAGCAGCGGCGGCAGCACGAGGTTCGCGTACGCGTCCCGCTCGTCCACCGCCCGCAGCGCCTCGAACGCGAGGATCCGCACCGGGTCCTTCTTGGGCCGCCGGTAGGGCTTGGGGGACTTGGGCGCACGACCACGTGCCTGCTCGCTCAAAGGTGCTCCGCGTGACGAAATGAACCGGTGAAGGGGCCGGGCGACTTGGGCGCCGGCCCCTCTCAGCCTACGTCCGCCGGGCTGTGCCGGGAAAAAGCACCCTTCGGTCGGGGCACGACCTGGGCCGGGTCCGGCACGACCCGACCCGGTCCGGACCGGACTTACGCCCCGAGGCGCTCGCCCGGCGCGATGCGGACGCCGCGCGCCCAGTCCGCGGCCTTCATCGGCTTCTTGCCCTGGGGCTGGACCCACAGCAGTTCGACGGCGTGCGAGCCGGTGCCGGCGTACACGTTGTTCTTGCCGACGGCGAGCTCGCCCGGGGCCAGTCCGGCCAGGTCGGCGCGGTCCGGGAGGAGGGCGATCTGGATCAGCTTCAGGCGCTCGCCGCGGAAGACCGTCCAGGCGCCGGGCGCCGGCGTGCAGCCGCGGACGACGCGGTCGACGCGCAGCGCCGGGGCGGCGAAGTCGACGCGGGCGTCCTCGACCTGGATCTTGGGCGCCAGCGTGACGCCGTCGGACGGCTGCGGCACGGCCTTGAGGCTGCCGTCCTCGATGCCGTCCATGGTCGCGGCGAGCAGGCCCGCACCCGCGAAGGCGAGCCGGGTCAGCAGGTCACCGCTGGTGTCGGTGGGGCGGACGTCCTCGGTGACGACGCCGTACACCGGGCCGGAGTCGAGCCCCTCCTCGATCTGGAAGGTCGACGCTCCGGTCACCTGGTCGCCGGCCATCAGCGCGTGCTGCACGGGCGCCGCGCCGCGCCAGGCGGGCAGCAGCGAGAAGTGCAGGTTGACCCAGCCGTGGGCCGGGATGTCGAGGGCGACGCGCGGCAGCAGCGCGCCGTAGGCGACGACCGGGCAGCAGTCGGGCGCGATCTCCCGCAGCCGGGCGAGGAAGGCCTCGTCGCGCGGCCGCTGCGGCTTGAGCACCTCGATGCCGGCCTCCTCCGCGCGCTCGGCGACGGGGCTCGCGACGAGCCGGCGCCCGCGCCCCGCGGGAGCGTCGGGCCGGGTGACGACGGCGGCCACCTCGTGCCGCCCGGAGGCGAGCAGGGCGTCCAGGGCGGGTACGGCGACCTCGGGGGTGCCTGCGAAGACGAGCTTCACGCGGGAAAACCTCGCATCTCGGGGCGGTGGCGGGCAGCGCACCAGTCTACGGCGGTGATCCGCAGGGGGCGTACGGAAGGACGAGCGCCCCGCGCATATGCGTATACGCCCCCGCAGCGTGACCCGAGGCCCGGTGGCGCGTTGGTCAAGAGAGATTGACCGAATCGGGTCGCCCTCCCCCAGCGACCCGCCCCTTTCACGCCGGTTCGAGAGGCTTATCCATGGCCGACCACGCAACCCACGACGCCCAGGCCCGGGCGAGTCTGCACCTGCTGGTGCGGGACATCGAGCGGGTCCGGCGGCAGGTGGACGCACTGCGCACGCTGACGGCCCAGCTGGGCAATGTCTACCGCCCTCGCCGCTCCGCCCCTTCGACGGGCTTCGTCGTCTACGGACGCGCCCCCGCCCCGACCGTCCGGCTCGCCCAGGAGCTGCGGGACAGTGTCGAGACCCTGGTGACGGCGGCGGTCGACTTCGACCGCTCCCTCGGCTTCTCGTGGGACGCGGTGGGCTCCGCGCTCGGAGTCACCAAGCAGGCGGTCCACCGCCGTTACGGTTCCCGCCGCGCCCCGCAGCCGGGTGTCGCCGCCCTGGAGCAGGAACGCCCGACCGAGACGGCCGGCACGCGCACGATCCCGGTGGTCCCGCCGGCCCGCAGCATGCCGCCGCAGCCGACCTCGGGCAGCCAGACGCTGCGCGAGGAGTCCCGCCCGCCGGCCTTCCCGGCCCCGCGCAACGGCTGACGCGGCCGCCGGTGCCGCCCGGGCACCGGCCGCCTCGCCCGCAGGACCAGGCCGCCCGCCCGTGCCCCCCACACGAGCGGGCGGTCTTTCGTGTGCGGTGCCGTCAGCCGATGTCGGGCGGGTCGACACGGACGCGTACGGGCTCGCCGCCGCCGCGGGCCAGGCGGGCGGCCTGTGCCTGCTTCAGGGCGGCGGCCAGGGCGGCGCCGCTGCCCGGCGGCACGCGGATCAGGGCGCGGTCCCACTGCTCGCCGGGCGGGGTGTCGCCGGGGCGGCGCGGGCCGCCGGGGCGGGTGACGGGGAGCGCGACGGGTCCGAGGACCTCGGCGTCGGGCGGGAGTCCGGCGGCGTCGAGGAAGGCCGCGAGGGCCTCCGGCGGGCCCGCCACCGAGGCCATCCGGGAGACCGGCGGGAAGCCCAGTTCCGCCCGCTCGGCGAGCTCGCGCTGGGCGTGACCGACCGGGTCCCAGCGGACCAGGGCCTGGACGGGCCGCAGCGTCGGCTCGGCGACGACCACCACGGTGCCGCCGTCGCCCTGCCCGCGCACCAGCGAGGCCGCGTCGATCCAGCGGCGCAGCGCCTCCTCGCCGGCCCGCAGGTCGGGCCGCCCGAGCATGGCCCAGCCGTCGAGGAGCAGCGCGGCCGCGTAGCCGCCGTCGGCGACGGGTTCGGCGCCCGGTGTGGAGACGACGAGCGCGGGACGGCCCGGCACCTGGTCGAGGACGTGGTCGCGTCCGGAGGTGCGTACGGGCACGGCGGGAAAGGCCCGGCCGAGCTCCTCTGCGGTGCGCCGCGCGCCCACGATCTGGGCGCGCAGCCGGGTCGACCCGCAGGCCACGCAGTGCCAGTCGGCGGCGGCGCGCCCGCACCAGCCGCAGTGCAGCTCCTGCTGCTCGGGCGCCTCCAGGGGCCCGGAGCAGTGCCGGCAGCGTGCGGGCGTGCGGCAGCGCTCACAGGCCAGCCGGGGCACGTAGCCCCGGCGCGGGACCTGGACGAGCACGGGGCCGGTCTTGAGGCCCTCGCGCACCACCTGCCAGGCGAGGGTGGGCAGCCGGGCGGCGCGGGCGGCCTCGTCGCGGGCGAGGTCCGTGTCGCCGACGGTCCGCACCAGCGGCGCGGCGGTCCGCACCTGGTCGCGCCCGGCGACGAGCGGCCCGGCCCAGCCGGACTCGACGAGCTGGGCGGCCTCGACGGTGCAGCTGGTGGAGCCGAGCAGGAAGGCGCAGCGGTCGTGCGCGGCGCGCAGCAGCAGGACGTCGCGGGCGTGCGGCTGCGGCGCGTGCGGTTCGCTGTGGCTGCCGTCGCCGTCGTCCCAGATGACGGCGAGCCCGAGGTCCCGCACGGGGGCGAACATCGCGGCGCGGGTGCCGACGACGGCGCGTACGGCTCCGCGGCGGACGGCGAGCCACTGCGCGTACCGCTTCTCGGGGCCCGCCTCGGCGGTCAGCACCGCGTGCCGTCCCGCGCCGAGCAGCGTGGTCAGGGCGGCGTCCACGCGGCCGGCGGCCCGGCCGTCGGGGACGACGACGAGCGCGCCGCGCCCGGAGGCCAGCGTGGCGGCGACGGCCCGGGCGATCTCCTCGGCCCAGTACGGCCCCGGCAGCGCGTTCCACACGGCCCTGGGCGCTCCGCCGCGCGCCAGTGACTCCAGGAACGCGGGCCCGCGTTCGTACCGCGTCCAGCTGCCCGCCTCGGGCGCGGCGGGCGGCGGCAGCGGGGCCGGCGAGGGCTTGCGCTCGGCGGACGCGTTGCGGGGCGGGACGGCGAGCTGGAGGACGTCGGCGAGGCTGCCGGCGTAGCGGTCGGCGACGGCGCGGGCGAGGCCGAGGAGTTCGGGTCCGAGGACCGGCTCGGGCGAGACGACGTCGGCGAGCGCGGCCAGCGGTCCGGAGTAGTCCGACTCGGCGCGCCGCTCCACGAGGAACCCGTCGATGAGCCGGCCGCCCTCGCGCCGCCCGCCGCGCACCTGGTGGGCGCCGGCCCCGAACCGGACCCGTACCCGCACGCCGGGCCGGGCGTCGGCGTCGAGCTCCTCGGGCACGGCGTAGTCGAAGAACTGGTCGAGGTGCAGCACGCCCTTGTTGACCACGACCCGCGCCACCGGCAGCTCCTTGGCCAGCGCGGCGCCCCGCCACGTGCGCGGCTTGGCGCGCGGCACCTTGGCCTTGCGCACGGTCTCCCGGAGGAGCGCGAGCTGCTCGGGCTCGTCCGGCGCCCCGTGCCCCCCGGCCTTCTCGTTCTCGCTGCTCACAGCCCCATACCTACCAGACGCCGCCGACAGTCCCACGGACACGGCGAAGGCCCGGTCCTCCGAGGAGGGCCGGGCCTTCGTGGTGCCGGTGCGGTGGATGGCCCGCGGTTTAGAGGCCCGCGGCCTTCTTCAGCGCGTCCACACGGTCCGTGCGCTCCCAGGTGAAGTCCGGCAGCTCGCGGCCGAAGTGGCCGTAGGCGGCGGTCTGGGAGTAGATCGGGCGGAGCAGGTCGAGGTCGCGGATGA
Source organism: Streptomyces sp. NPDC053493 (assembly GCF_044544825.1). Lineage (NCBI taxonomy): Bacteria > Bacillati > Actinomycetota > Actinomycetes > Kitasatosporales > Streptomycetaceae > Streptomyces > Streptomyces sp. NPDC053493. The sequence goes on along the minus strand of NZ_JBITXS010000006.1, from coordinate 374,062 downwards.
TCGCGGCCGGGCGGAGGTCGAAGACCTCGGCGATGGCGTGCTCGATCTTCTCGGTCTCGACGGCGTTGGTGCCGAAGGTCTCGACGAAGAGGCCGACGGGCTCGGCCTTGCCGATCGCGTACGCGACCTGGACCTCGCAGCGCGAGGCGAGGCCGGCGGCGACGACGTTCTTGGCGACCCAGCGCATGGCGTAGGCGGCCGAGCGGTCGACCTTCGACGGGTCCTTGCCGGAGAAGGCGCCGCCACCGTGGCGGGCCATGCCGCCGTAGGTGTCGATGATGATCTTGCGGCCGGTCAGGCCGGCGTCGCCCATCGGGCCGCCGATCTCGAAGCGGCCGGTCGGGTTGACCAGCAGGCGGTAGCCGTCGGTGTCGAGCTTGATGCCGTCCTCGACGAGCTGCTTCAGAACGTGCTCGACGACGAACTCGCGGATGTCGGGCGCGAGCAGCGACTCGAGGTCGATGTCGGAGGCGTGCTGCGAGGAGACCACGACCGTGTCGAGGCGGACGGCCTTGTCGCCGTCGTACTCGATGGTGACCTGGGTCTTGCCGTCGGGGCGCAGGTACGGGATGGTCCCGTTCTTGCGGACCTCGGTGAGGCGGCGGGAGAGCCGGTGCGCCAGGTGGATCGGCAGCGGCATCAGCTCGGGCGTCTCGTCCGACGCGTAGCCGAACATCAGGCCCTGGTCGCCGGCGCCCTGCTTGTCGAGCTCGTCCTCGTCGCCCTCGACGCGCTTCTCGTAGGCGGTGTCGACGCCCTGCGCGATGTCCGGGGACTGCGACCCGATGGAGACCGAGACGCCGCAGGAGGCGCCGTCGAAGCCCTTCTTCGAGGAGTCGTACCCGATCTCGAGGATCTTGTTGCGGACGAGGGTCGGGATGTCCGCCCACGCCTTGGTGGTGACCTCGCCGGCGACGTGCACCAGGCCGGTGGTGATCAGCGTCTCGACGGCCACGCGGGAGGTGGGGTCCTCCTTGAGGAGGGCGTCGAGGATGGTGTCGCTGATCTGGTCAGCGATCTTGTCGGGGTGACCCTCGGTCACGGACTCCGAGGTGAACAGACGACGGGACACAACGCTCCCTGAGGTTGCAGCGGCTGCTGGCTAGTCGATTGCGGACCGGCAGGGGCTGCGCCCCACGACGTTCCGAGGACAGTCTATCGGTCACGATCGGGCATCTGGCCAGGTCTTCCACCGGAGGATTGCGTGATCTGCGCGCCAATCGCTCCGGCAGGCTGGATTTATGTCCGGTTTTGTGGATTTTCTCTGGGCCGTGCGGGCGATATCCGGCCGTCCCGCTCCGTTGGCGCGGAATTCACTCGCCGTGGCGCGTCCGTCACGCGGAGCGGGCGCGCAGCCGCGGCAGCACCAGGTCCCAGACCGTCTCGGCGAGGGCTTCCTTCGGCCCGTACGGGACGGGTGTCTCGGCGCCGTCGGCGGCGAGGACCACGGCCTCGTTCTCCTCCGAGCCGAAGGTCTTGCGCTCGCCGACCTCGTTGACGACGAGGAGGTCGCAGCCCTTGCGGCGGAGCTTGGCGCGGCCGTTGGCGAGCACGTCGTCGGTCTCGGCGGCGAAGCCGACGACGACCTGGCCGGGCAGGGCGCGGTCGGCGGAGATCTCCGCGAGGACGTCGGGATTGCGGACCAGCTCGATGGTGGGCGCGCCGCCGTCGTCGGTCTTCTTGATCTTGCCGGTGGCGTAGGCGGCCGGGCGGAAGTCGGCGACGGCCGCGGCCATCACCACCGCGTCGGCGTCGGCGGCGGCCTTGAGGACGGCCTCGCGCAGCTGGACGGCGGTGCCGACGCGGACGACGTCGACGCCGGCCGGGTCGGGCAGGCCGGTGTTGGCCTCGATCAGGGTGACCCGGGCGCCGCGGGCCGCGGCGGCCCTGGCGAGGGCGTAGCCCTGCTTGCCGGAGGAGCGGTTGCCGAGGTAGCGGACCGGGTCGAGGGGCTCGCGGGTGCCGCCGGCGCTGACCACGACATGACGTCCGGCCAGGTCGGCCACGGCGACGCCGCGGGCGAGGATCCTGCGGCAGACCTCGAAGATCTCGCCCGGGTCGGGCAGCCGGCCCTTGCCGGTGTCCACGCCGGTCAGACGGCCGACGGCGGGCTCGACGACCACGGCGCCGCGGCGGCGCAGGGTGGCCACGTTCTCCTGGGTGGCCGGGTGCTCCCACATCTCGGTGTGCATGGCCGGGGCGAAGACGACCGGGCAGCGGGCGGTGAGCAGGGTGTTGGTGAGCAGGTCGTCGGCGAGGCCGTGGGCGGCCTTGGCGAGCATGTCGGCGGTGGCGGGCGCGACGACGACGAGGTCGGCGGCCTGGCCGATGCGGACGTGCGGGACCTCGTGGACGCTGTCCCACACCTCGGTGGAGACCGGGTTGCCGGAGAGCGCGGACCAGGTGGCGGCACCGACGAAGTGCAGGGCGGAGTCGGTCGGCACGACCCGTACGTCGTGGCCCGACTCGGTCAGCCGGCGCAGCAGCTCGCACGCCTTGTACGCGGCGATGCCGCCGCTCACGCCCAGGACGACCTTCGGCTTGGCCACTGTCACTGCTCCCCTGACGGCTCTGATGCGTACGACTCCATGAGACACCACGGGCCCGGCGGATGTTCCGCCGGGCCCGTGGTCAGGATTTCCGCGTGCTTACTGCGCCGGGCCCTCGATGGCCTCGGAGGTCAGCAGGCCCGCGTTGATCTCGCGCAGGGCGATCGAGAGCGGCTTCTCGTGGACGTGGGTGTCCACGAGCGGACCGACGTACTCGAGCAGACCCTCACCGAGCTGCGAGTAGTACGCGTTGATCTGGCGCGCACGCTTGGCCGCGTAGATCACGAGGCTGTACTTGGAGTCCGTCGCCTCGAGCAGCTCGTCGATCGGCGGGTTGATGATGCCCTCGGGCGCGGTGATGGAAGAGGACACGCTCTACCTTCCGAAGATGGAAAAAAGATCAGACAACGTGCATCAACGTTAGCAGCTCGCGCGCGACGTCCTCGACGGAGGTGTTGACGAGCGTGGTGTCGAACTCCGACTCGGCGGCCAGTTCGACCTTCGCGGCGTCCAGCCGGCGCTCGATGACCTCCGGCGACTCGGTGCCGCGGCCGGTGAGCCGGCGGACCAGCTCCTCCCAGCTCGGCGGGGCCAGGAAGACCAGCTGGGCCTCGCCCATGGACTCCTTGACCTGGCGCGCTCCCTGGAGGTCGATCTCCAGGAGCACGGGCTCCCCGGCGTCCAGGCGGTCGAGGACCGCGCGGCGCGGGGTGCCGTAGCGGTTGCCCGCGAACTCGGCCCACTCGAGCAGCTCGCCGTTGGCGACCAGCTTGTCGAACTCGTCGTCCGTGACGAAGAAGTACTGGACGCCGTGCTGCTCGCCCGGACGCGGCTTTCGTGTCGTGGCCGACACCGAGAGCCAGACCTCGGGGTGGACCTTGCGCATATGAGCGACGACCGTGCTCTTGCCCACCCCTGAGGGGCCGGAGAGCACGGTCAGTCGCGGACGTACCTCTGCTGCCATGCAGCGATTATTCCAGCTTTACCGGTGTGCCCGGGACGCGAGTCCCGAGCCGGGACGCCCTCAGGCGCCGGCGCCGCCGAACTCGCGCTCCAGGGAGGCGATCTGGTTGGAGCCGAGGCCACGGACCCGGCGGCTCTCGGAGATTCCCAGTCGCTCCATGATCTGCTTGGCGCGGACCTTGCCCACGCCCGGCAGGGACTCGAGCAGGGCGGAGACCTTCATCTTGCCGATGACGTCGTTCTCCTGGCCCTGCTTGATGACCTCGTGGAGGGAGGCGCCGGAGTGCTTGAGTCGATTCTTGACCTCGGCCCGCTCCCGGCGAGCCGCGGCGGCCTTTTCGAGCGCGGCTGCGCGCTGTTCAGGGGTAAGGGGCGGAAGAGCCACGCCTACGTCACCTCGGATGTCGAACTGTCGGATACGGACCGGTGGGAAAGCCGGGCACCCCGCGCGGGGCGCCCCACACCAGTGGAGCAACGACCGACGTGGAGTACGCCGAACGCCGACTCTGTCCCGGAGACTAGCGGCCAAGGCCGCCGGAGTCAGCGAGAACAGACGAAAAGTCCTGGTCAGCATCGACCGACCAGGACATTTCCGACATAACGACGCTGTTTTGGGTCAACTTTTGTCAAGGAGTGAGACGGCGAGGACACGCCGCCCCACCTGCGGATTGGCCGGAACCCGCCGAAAACGGCCCGCGAGGTGCCTCAGGCGCCGACGGCCTGCCTGATCTCGTTCGCGTAACGTTCCGCCGCCGACCGCAGCGCGGCGGCGTCCGGGCCCTCCTTGAGGACCCCGCGGCTGACGTTCGGGACGACGTTGCGCACCGCCGCGCCGAAGACCACGGGCAGGTCGGCGGGCGTCGCGCCCTGCGCGCCGATGCCCGGTGCGAGCAGCGGCCCGTTGATGTCGAGGTCGAAGGCGGACAGATCGCCGAGCGTGGCGCCGACGACCGCGCCGAAGGAGCCCATCGGGCTCTCGCCCGCGTTCTCCTCCGCCAGCCGCGCCAGCATGGTCGCGCCGACGGTCCGCCCGTCCTCGCGCACGGCCCGCTGCACCTCGGCGCCCTCCGGGTTGGACGTCAGCGCCAGCACGAACAGCCCGGCACCGGACTCGCGGGCCAGGTCCACGGCCGGCTTCAGCGAGCCGTAGCCGAGGTACGGCGAGACGGTGAGCGCGTCGGAGAACAGCGGGGAGTCCTTGCGCAGGAAGGCCTCCGCGTAGGCCGCCATGGTCGAGCCGATGTCGCCGCGCTTGGCGTCCATCACCACCAGAGCGCCCGCCGCGCGCAGGTCGGCGGTGGCGCGCTCCAGGACCGCGACGCCGCGCGAGCCGAAGCGCTCGAAGAAGGCGGCCTGCGGCTTGAAGACGGCGACGGTCCCGGCGAGCGCCTCGACGACCGTGTACGTGAAGCGCTCCAGGCCGGCGATGTCGTCGGCGAGGCCCCAGGAGTCCAGCAGGGCGGCGTGCGGGTCGATGCCGACGCACAGCGGGCCGCGCTCGTCCATGGCGGCGCGCAGGCGGGTGCCGAAGGAGGTCATGCGGTGGCCTTTCGGGAGTCGGTTCGGTGGTCGGCGCCGACGGCCTCGGCGAGGGTGGCGTACGGGGAGGCGGCGAGGCGCGCGGCGAGGCCCTTGTGGATCGCGCGGGCGTAGAACGGCCCCTCGTAGATGAAGGCGCTGTAGCCCTGGATCAGGGTGGCGCCGGCGAGGATGCGCTGCCAGGCGTCCTCGGCGTTCTCGATGCCGCCGACGCCCACGAGGACCATGCGGTCGCCCACGCGCGCGTAGAGGCGGCGCAGGACCTCCAGGGAGCGCTGCTTGACGGGCGCGCCGGACAGGCCGCCGGTCTCCTTCACCAGGGCCGGGTCCGACGTCAGACCGAGGCCCTCGCGGGCGATGGTGGTGTTGGTGGCGATGATGCCGTCCAGGCCGAGCTCCAGGGCCAGGTCGGCGACGGCGTCCACGTCCTCGTCGGCGAGGTCGGGAGCGATCTTCACCAGGAGCGGGACGCGGCGGTCCGGGACGGAGCGGTCGGCGGCCTCGCGCACGGCCGTCAGGAGCGGGCGCAGCGACTCGGTGGCCTGGAGGTTGCGCAGGCCGGGCGTGTTCGGCGAGGAGACGTTGACGACGAGGTAGTCGGCGTGCCGGGCGAGCCGCTCGGTGGACTTCACGTAGTCGGCGGCGGCCTCGGACTCGGGCACGACCTTGGTCTTGCCGATGTTGACGCCGACGACGGTACGGAAGACCTCACGGCGGGCGGCGAGGCGGGCGGCGACGGCGGCGGAGCCCTCGTTGTTGAAGCCCATCCGGTTGATCAGGGCGCGGTCCGGCACCAGCCGGAAGAGCCGCTTCTTGGGGTTGCCGGGCTGGGCCTCGCCGGTGACCGTGCCGATCTCGACGTGGTCGAAGCCGAGCATCGACATGCCGTCGACGGCGACGGCGTTCTTGTCGAAGCCGGCGGCCAGGCCGAAGGGGCCGTGCATGCGCAGGCCGAGGGCCTCGGTGCGCAGCTCCTTGTGGCGGGGCGCGAGGACGGCGGCGACGAAGGTGCGCAGCACGGGGACGCGGGCGGTGAGCCGGATCCAGCGGAAGGCCGTGTAGTGGGCCCGCTCGGGGTCCATCCGCTTGAAGACGAGGTCGAAGAAGAACTTGTACATGAAGGTGTCCTCACCAAGAGGGGGACACCGTTTCCGGTGTCCCCCTTGTGGGCTGCTAGTCGCGGGCCGCGGTCAGATGCGCCGCGTGTTCCTGGAGCGATCGGACGCCCACGTCGCCGCGGTTGAGCGCGTCGATGCCCTGGACGGCGGCGGCGAGCGCCTGGACCGTGGTGAGGCACGGAACGCCGCGCGAGACGGCCGCCGTACGGATCTCGTAGCCGTCGAGGCGGCCACCGGTGCCGTAGGGCGTGTTGACGATGAGGTCGACCTGGCCGTCGTGGATCAGCTGGACGATGGTCTTCTCGCCGTCGGCGCCCTCGCCCTCGCTGAGCTTGCGCACGACGGTGGCGTTGATGCCGTTGCGCTTGAGGACCTCCGCCGTGCCCGAGGTGGCGAGCAGCTCGAAGCCGTGGGCGACCAGCTCGCGCGCCGGGAAGATCATCGAGCGCTTGTCGCGGTTGGCGACCGAGATGAACGCGCGGCCCTTGGTGGGCAGCGGGCCGTAGGCGCCGGCCTGCGACTTGGCGTAGGCCGTGCCGAAGACCGAGTCGATGCCCATGACCTCGCCGGTGGAGCGCATCTCCGGGCCGAGGACGGTGTCCACACCGCGGCCGTGGATGTCGCGGAAGCGGCTCCACGGCATCACGGCCTCCTTGACGGAGATCGGCGCGTCCAGCGGCAGGGTGCCGCCGTCGCCGGTCTTCGGCAGCAGGCCCTCGGCGCGCAGCTCGGCGACGGTGGCGCCCAGCGAGATGCGGGCGGCGGCCTTCGCGAGCGGCACCGCGGTCGCCTTCGAGGTGAAGGGGACGGTGCGGGAGGCGCGCGGGTTGGCCTCCAGGACGTAGAGGATGTCGCCGGCCATCGCGAACTGGATGTTGATCAGGCCGCGCACGCCGACGCCCTTGGCGATGGCCTCGGTGGAGGCGCGCAGGCGCTTGATGTCGAAGCCGCCCAGGGTGATCGGCGGCAGGGCGCAGGCCGAGTCGCCGGAGTGGATGCCGGCCTCCTCGATGTGCTCCATGACGCCGCCGAGGTAGAGCTCCTCGCCGTCGTAGAGCGCGTCGACGTCGATCTCGATGGCGTCGTCGAGGAAGCGGTCGACGAGGACCGGGCGGGTCGGGGAGATCTCGGTGGACTCGGCGATGTACGCCTCCAGGCGCGCCTCGTCGTAGACGATCTCCATGCCGCGGCCGCCGAGCACGTACGACGGGCGGACGAGGACCGGGTAGCCGATCTCGTCGGCGATGGCCTTGGCGCCGGCGAAGGTGGTGGCGGTGCCGTGCTTGGGCGCGGGCAGGCCGGCCTCGGCGAGCACCTGGCCGAAGGCGCCGCGGTCCTCGGCGGCGTGGATGGCCTCCGGGGAGGTGCCGACGACCGGCACGCCGTTGTCCTTGAGCGCCTGGGCGAGGCCGAGCGGCGTCTGGCCGCCGAGCTGGACGACGACACCGGCGATCGGGCCGGCGAGCGTCTCGGCGTGGACGATCTCCAGCACGTCCTCGAGCGTCAGCGGCTCGAAGTACAGGCGGTCGGAGGTGTCGTAGTCCGTCGAGACGGTCTCGGGGTTGCAGTTGACCATCACGGTCTCGTAGCCCGCCTCGCTGAGCGCGAAGGAGGCGTGGACGCAGGAGTAGTCGAACTCGATGCCCTGGCCGATGCGGTTCGGGCCGGAGCCCAGGATGATCACGGCGGGCTTCTCGCGCGGCGCGACCTCGGTCTCCTCGTCGTAGGAGGAGTAGAAGTACGGCGTCTTGGCGGCGAACTCGGCGGCGCAGGTGTCGACCGTCTTGTAGACCGGGCGGACGCCGAGGGCGTGGCGGACCTCGCGGACGACGTCCTCGCGCAGGCCGCGGATGCCCGCGATCTGGGCGTCGGAGAAGCCGTGGCGCTTGGCCTCGGCGAGCAGCTCGGGGTCGAGCTTCTCGGCGGCGGCCAGGTCGTCGGCGATCTCCTTGATCAGGAAGAGCTGGTCGACGAACCACGGGTCGATCTTGGTGGCCTCGAAGACCTCCTCGGGCGTGGCGCCGGCCCGGATCGCCTGCATGACCGTGTTGATCCGGCCGTCGGTCGGACGGACCGCCTCGCGCAGCAGCTCGGCCTTGTCACCGGTCTCGCCGGTGAAGTCGAACTGGCTGCCCTTCTTCTCCAGGGACCGCAGGGCCTTCTGGAGGGCCTCGGTGAAGTTGCGGCCAATCGCCATCGCCTCGCCGACCGACTTCATGGTCGTGGTCAGCGTGGAGTCGGCGGACGGGAACTTCTCGAAGGCGAAGCGCGGGGCCTTGACGACGACGTAGTCGAGGGTCGGCTCGAAGGAGGCCGGCGTCTTCTCGGTGATGTCGTTCGGGATCTCGTCCAGCGTGTAGCCGACGGCGAGCCGGGCGGCGATCTTGGCGATCGGGAAGCCGGTGGCCTTGGAGGCGAGCGCGGAGGAGCGGGAGACGCGCGGGTTCATCTCGATGACGATGATCCGGCCGTCGTCCGGGTTGACGGCGAACTGGATGTTGCAGCCGCCGGTGTCGACGCCGACCTCGCGGATGATCGCGATGCCGATGTCGCGCAGGACCTGGTACTCGCGGTCGGTCAGCGTCATCGCCGGGGCGACGGTGATCGAGTCGCCGGTGTGCACGCCCATCGGGTCGAAGTTCTCGATGGAGCAGACGACCACGACGTTGTCGTTCTTGTCGCGCATCAGCTCCAGCTCGTACTCCTTCCAGCCGAGGATGGACTCCTCCAGGAGCACCTCGGTGGTCGGGGAGAGCGTGAGGCCCTGGCCGGCGATGCGGCGCAGCTCCTCCTCGTCGTGGGCGAAGCCGGAGCCGGCGCCGCCCATGGTGAAGGAGGGACGGACGACGACCGGGTAGCCGCCGAGGGTCTCGACGCCCTTGAGGACGTCGTCCATCGAGTGGCAGATGACCGAGCGGGCGGACTCGCCGTGGCCGATCTTGGCGCGGACGGCCTCGACGACGCCCTTGAAGAGGTCGCGGTCCTCGCCCTTGTGGATGGCCTCGACGTTGGCGCCGATGAGCTCGACGCCGTACTTCTCGAGCACGCCCTGCTCGTGCATGGAGATCGCGGTGTTGAGCGCGGTCTGGCCGCCGAGGGTGGGCAGGAGGGCGTCGGGGCGCTCCTTGGCGATGATCTTCTCGACGAACTCGGGCGTGATCGGCTCGACGTAGGTGGCGTCGGCGATCTCCGGGTCGGTCATGATCGTGGCCGGGTTGGAGTTGACCAGGATGACGCGCAGGCCCTCGGACTTGAGGACCCGGCAGGCCTGGGTGCCGGAGTAGTCGAACTCGGCGGCCTGGCCGATGACGATCGGGCCGGAGCCGATGACCAGGACGGACTGGATATCGGTGCGCTTAGGCACGCTCGGCCTCCATGAGGGTCACGAAGCGGTCGAAGAGGTACGCGGCGTCGTGCGGGCCCGCGGCCGCCTCGGGGTGGTACTGGACGGAGAAGGCCGGCTGGTCGAGCAGCTGCAGGCCCTCCACGACGTTGTCGTTCAGGCACACGTGGGAGACCTCGGCGCGCCCGTAGGGAGTGTCGGAGACCTTGTCGAGGGGCGCGTCGACGGCGAAGCCGTGGTTGTGCGCGGTGACCTCGACCTTGCCGGTGGTGCGGTCCTGGACGGGCTGGTTGATGCCCCGGTGGCCGTACTTCAGCTTGTAGGTGCCGAAGCCGAGCGCGCGGCCGAGGATCTGGTTGCCGAAGCAGATGCCGAAGAGCGGCGTCCTGCGCTCCAGGACGGCCCGCATGACGGAGACGGGGCCGTCGGCGGTGGCCGGGTCGCCCGGTCCGTTGGAGAAGAACACGCCGTCGGGGTTGACGGCGTAGACGTCCTCGGCGGTGGCGGTGGCGGGCAGCACGTGCACCTCGATGCCGCGCTCGGCCATCCGCTGCGGGGTCATGCCCTTGATGCCGAGGTCGACGGCGGCGACGGTGAACTTCTTCTCGCCGATCGCCGGGACGACGTAGGCCTCCTTGGTGGCGACCTCGGCGGAGAGGTCCGCGCCCTTCATCTCGGGCTGCTGGCGGACCTCGGCGAGCATGGTGCCCTCGTCGGGCAGCGCGCTGCCGGAGAAGATGCCGACGCGCATGGCGCCGCTCTCGCGCAGGTGGCGGGTGAGGGCGCGGGTGTCGACGCCCTGGATGCCGACGACGCCCTGGTGGCGCAGCTCCTCGTCGAGGGAGCGCCGGGCGCGCCAGTTGGAGGAGACGCGGGCGGGGTCGCGGACGACGTAGCCGGCCACCCAGATGCGGGCGGACTCGGGGTCCTCGTCGTTGACGCCGGTGTTGCCGACGTGCGGGGCGGTCATCACGACGACCTGCCGGTGGTACGACGGGTCGGTGAGGGTCTCCTGGTAGCCGGTCATGCCGGTGGAGAAGACGGCCTCGCCGAAGGTCTCCCCCACGGCCCCGTAGGCGCGGCCGCGGAAGATGCGGCCGTCCTCCAGGACGAGTACGGCGGGAACCTTGGCAGCTCCCCTGGTGGAGGTCGTCATCGTGCGATGCCTTCCGTCGTGGTTGCGTTGCTGAGGGTGTTGATGGCCTCGACCCAGGCGGCGTGCTCGGCCGCCCGGTCGGAGCGGAAGCCGGAGTCGAGCAGCTTGTCGCCGTGCTCCCAGGTGACGACCAGCAGGCCGCCTTCGGTGAGGACCTTGCCGGCGATGCCCTTGTCGAGGCGGGCCTCGCGCAGGGCCGCGGCCGGGATGTGGAAGTCGTTCGCCCCGGGGCGCAGGACGGTGATCCCGGCGTCGGTGAGGGTGAGCTCGGCGCGGCTGCGCAGTCCGAGTCCGTGGGCGACGATCCGGTCGAGCCACTGTCCGGCGGTGGTGGAGCCGTGGTAGCGGCCCCGGAGCGTCAGCCTGGCCTCGCCGGGCGCCTCGGGCACCTCGGGCAGGGCGGGGAGGTCGGACTGGAGGCTGCCGCGCCACTTCCATCCCTGGCGCATCAGCCAGTAGACGAAGACGACGAAGAGCAGCAGTCCGGCGACCCAGCCGAGCCGGCCGGCCCAGTCGGTCACCTCGGCCGACTTCTGTTCGGCCGCCTCGGCCAGGTGGATGAGTGGAGTCACGCCAGCTTCCCGTCGACGAGCGTTGCCCGGCCCCGCAGGAACGTGTGGGTGACGCGCCCCGGCAGCTCACGGCCCTCGTAGGGGGTGTTGCGGCTGCGGGAGGCGAAGTCGGCGGGGTCCACGACACCACGGTATGCCGGATCGACCAGCGTCAGGTTGGCGGGCTCACCCACCGAGACGGGTCGGCCGTGGCCCCGGGCCTGTCCGATCCGGGCGGGCGTGACGGACATCCGGTCGGCGACGCCGGCCCAGTCGAGCAGCCCGGTCTCCACCATCGTCTGCTGGACGACGGACAGCGCGGTCTCCAGGCCGACCATGCCCATGGCGGCGGCGGCCCACTCGCAGTCCTTGTCCTCGTGGGGGTGCGGGGCGTGGTCGGTGGCCACGATGTCGATGGTGCCGTCGGCCAGGGCCTCGCGCAGCGCCATGACGTCACGCTCGGTGCGCAGCGGCGGGTTGACCTTGTAGACCGGGTTGTACGAGCGGACCAGCTCGTCCGTCAGGAGGAGGTGGTGCGGGGTGACCTCGGCGGTGACGTCGATGCCGCGGGACTTGGCCCAGCGGACGATCTCGACGGAGCCGGCGGTCGACAGGTGGCAGATGTGGACGCGGGAGCCGACGTGCTCGGCGAGCAGCACGTCGCGGGCGATGATCGACTCCTCGGCGACGGCCGGCCAGCCGCCGAGGCCGAGCTCGGCGGAGACGACGCCCTCGTTCATCTGGGCGCCCTCGGTGAGGCGGGGCTCCTGGGCGTGCTGGGCGACGACGCCGCCGAAGGCCTTCACGTACTCCAGGGCGCGGCGCATGATCACGGCGTCGTCGACGCACTTGCCGTCGTCGGAGAAGACGGTGACGCCGGCGGCGGAGTCGTGCATGGCGCCGAGCTCGGCGAGCTTCTTGCCCTCCAGGCCGACGGTGACGGCGCCGATGGGCTGCACGTCGCAGTAGCCGGCCTCCTTGCCGAGGCGGTAGACCTGCTCGACGACGCCGGCGGTGTCGGCGACGGGGTGGGTGTTGGCCATGGCGAAGACGGCGGTGTAGCCGCCGGAGGCGGCGGCGCGGGTGCCGGTGAGGACGGTCTCGGAGTCCTCGCGGCCGGGCTCGCGCAGATGGGTGTGCAGGTCGACCAGGCCGGGCAGCAGGATCTGGCCCTCGGCCTCGACCACCTGGGCGTCCTCGGCCGGCAGGTCCGTACCGATCTCGGCGATGACCTCGCCGTCGATGAGGACGTCCCGCGCCTCGCCGCCGAGCACCTTCGCACCACGGATCAGGATCTTGCTCATGTTCTTACTTCTCCTCGGTACGGGCGGTGGCGGGGGCGGCGGACTCGTTGCCGCCGAGCAGCAGGTAGAGGACGGCCATGCGGATGGAGACGCCGTTGGCGACCTGCTCGACGACCGTGCAGCGGTCGGAGTCGGCGACCTCGGCGGTGATCTCCATGCCGCGGACCATGGGGCCGGGGTGCATGACGATGGCGTGCTCGGGCATCTTCGCCATCCGGTGGCCGTCGAGCCCGTAGCGGCGCGAGTACTCGCGCTCGGTCGGGAAGAAGGCGGCGTTCATCCGCTCGCGCTGCACACGCAGCATCATCACCGCGTCGGACTTCGGCAGCACGCTGTCGAGGTCGTAGGAGACCTCGCAGGGCCAGTGCTCGACGCCGACGGGGACGAGGGTGGGCGGGGCCACCAGGGTGACCTCGGCGCCGAGGGTGTGCAGCAGGTCGACGTTGGAGCGGGCGACCCGGCTGTGCAGCACGTCGCCGACGAGCGTGATGCGCTTGCCGGCGAGGTCCTTGCCGAGGCCGGCGTCCCGGCCGACCAGGCGGCGGCGCATGGTGAAGGCGTCGAGCAGGGCCTGGGTGGGGTGCTGGTGGGTGCCGTCGCCGGCGTTGATGACCGGGGCGTCGATCCAGCCGGAGGTGGCGAGCCGGTACGGGGCGCCGGAGGCGCTGTGCCGGATGACGACGGCGTCGACGCCCATCGCCTCCAGGGTCTGGGCGGTGTCCTTCAGGGACTCGCCCTTGGAGACGCTGGAGCCCTTGGCCGCGAAGTTGATCACGTCGGCGGACAGGCGCTTCTCGGCCGCCTCGAAGGAGATCCGGGTCCGCGTGGAGTCCTCGAAGAACAGGTTGCAGACGGTGCGCCCGCGCAGGGTCGGGAGCTTCTTGATGGGCCGGTCGGCCACCCGGGCCATCTCCTCGGCGGTGTCGAGGATCAGGACGGCGTCGTCGCGGGTGAGGTCGGCGGCCGAGATGAGGTGACGCATCATCGGGTTTTCTCTCCGTGGTGGGGAGGACGAGGGCATGCGGGTGCGCAGGGATGTGCCCCGGACCCGTCGGGGAGTGCCGGTCCGGCTAGGAGGCGGGCTTGCCGCCGAGCAGCACGGTGTCGCGACCGTCCTCCTCGGCGAGCTGGACCTTGACCGTCTCCCGCAGCGACGTGGGGAGGTTCTTGCCGACGTAGTCGGCGCGGATGGGCAGCTCGCGGTGGCCGCGGTCGACGAGGACGGCGAGCTGGACGGCGCGCGGGCGGCCGATGTCGCCGAGGGCGTCGAGCGCGGCGCGGATGGTGCGGCCGGAGAAGAGCACGTCGTCGACGAGGACGACGAGGCGGCCGTCGACGCCGTCACCGGGGATCTCGGTGCGGCCGATGGCGCGGGCCGGCTTCAGGCGCAGGTCGTCCCGGTACATCGTGATGTCGAGGGAGCCGACCGGGATCTTGCCGCCGGTGATCGATTCGAGCTTCTCGGCGAGCCGGCGGGCGAGGTAGACACCGCGGGTCGGGATGCCGAGGAGGACCACGTCGTCGGCGCCCTTGGCGCGCTCGACGATCTCGTGGGCGATGCGGGTCAGGACCCGCGCGATGTCGGGGGCCTCGAGAACGGGCCTCGCCTCATCGGTGTACTGCTGTGCGTCCATGTGAAAGGACCTCCTTCTCCGCCTCACGGGACGGTTCTTAAAGGACGTCGGAATTGCGCCGTCCACCTTACCAGGGGCGGACGTGTGCCCAGCTCACCACCCGCCCGCCACTCCGGGCCCCGTCCCTCGGGAGAGGGCGGTATGGACCATTCGGCTTGACGGGAGAGTGTCACGCTGCGTAACCTCACAGTGAGTTACCAGCCGCGCGGCGCAGCCGCAGTCGTCACAGCGTCCGGGAGCGTTATGTCCAGCGAATACGCAAAGCAGCTCGGGGCCAAACTCCGTGCGATCCGCACCCAGCAGGGCCTTTCCCTCCACGGGGTGGAGGAGAAGTCCCAGGGCCGCTGGAAGGCGGTCGTGGTCGGCTCCTACGAGCGTGGCGACCGCGCGGTGACCGTGCAGCGTCTCGCCGAGCTGGCGGACTTCTACGGGGTCCCGGTGCAGGAGCTGCTGCCGGGCACCACGCCGGGCGGGGCCGCCGAGCCGCCGCCGAAGCTGGTCCTGGACCTGGAGCGCCTGGCCCACGTCCCCGCGGAGAAGGCCGGCCCCCTCCAGCGCTACGCGGCGACCATCCAGTCGCAGCGCGGCGACTACAACGGCAAGGTGCTGTCGATCCGCCAGGACGACCTGCGCACCCTCGCCGTCATCTACGACCAGTCCCCCTCGGTCCTCACCGAGCAGCTGATCAGCTGGGGCGTCCTCGACGCGGACGCGCGCCGCGCGGTCGCCCACGAGGAGAGCTGACCTTACGCTCCACCCGCAGAAACGTGCCGCCGGGCCCCGTGAGTCGCCGACTCACGGGGCCCGGCGCGTTTTTCTCCTCTCCCGTGGGCGCGAGCGCACCCGCCTGGCCGTTCCTGCTGGGCCGTACGTCGAAGGGGCCCGCAGCACGTCATGTGCTGCGGGCCCCTTCGACTGCCGGGACGGCGGGACGGACTAGACGTCCGCGTCCCGGCGCAGGCGCGGCTTCAGGTCCTTGAAGCGCGCCAGCAGACCGTTGACGAAGGTCGGCGACTCGTCCGTGGAGAACTCCTTGGCGAGCTGCACCGCCTCGTCGATCGCCACCGCGTCCGGCGTGCCGTCCTCCCAGATCAGCTCGTACGCGCCGAGGCGCACGATGTTCCGGTCGGCGACGGGCATCCGGTCGAGGTCCCAGTCCACCGCGTAGGTCGCGATGAGCTCGTCGATCCGGGCGACGTGATCCGCGTAGCCCTCGACCAGCTGCATGGTGAATTCGTTGACCGGCGGCTGGCGCTCGTCCGACCGCGCGATCCGGACCTGGTCCGCGAGGACCTCCTGCACCGAGGTGCCACGCTGGTCGGCCTCGAACAGGATCTGGAAGGCCCGCCTGCGGGCCTTGCTCCGGGCGGCCACGGTTAGTCGTTCACCCGGCCGAGGTAGGCGCTGTTGCGCGTGTCGACCTTGACCTTCTCACCGGTGGTGACGAAGAGCGGGACCTGGATCTCGTGGCCGGTCTCCAGGGTGGCGGGCTTGGTGCCACCGGTGGAGCGGTCGCCCTGGACGCCCGGGTCGGTGTGCTGGATGACCAGCTCGACGGCGGCCGGGAGCTCGACGTAGAGCACCTCGCCCTCGTGGCGCGCGACGGTGGCCTCGAAGCCCTCGATGAGGAAGTTGGCGGCGTCGCCGACGGCCTTCTTGTCGACGTGCAGCTGGTCGTAGGTCTCCATGTCCATGAAGACGAAGTACTCGCCGTCCATGTAGGAGAACTGCATGTCGCGGCGGTCGATGGTGGCCGTGTCGACCTTCACACCGGCGTTGAAGGTCTTGTCGACGACCTTGCCGGACAGCACGTTCTTGAGCTTGGTGCGCACGAAGGCCGGGCCCTTGCCGGGCTTGACGTGCTGGAACTCGACGACGGACCAGAGCTGGCCGCCTTCGAGCTTGAGCACCATGCCGTTCTTGAGGTCGTTCGTGGAAGCCACGGTTGCGGAATCTCCTGGACTGACGTGGACCAAAAGGCATGGCGCGCGCTACAGCGCGAGCAGCTCCTTGGTCGTGATGGTGAGTAGCTCGGGTCCGCCGTCCGCCTCCTGGCGTACGACGAGCGTGTCATCGATCCGGACCCCGCCCCGGCCCGGGAGGTGGACCCCCGGTTCGACGGTGACCGGCACACAAGCGTCCAGTTTACCCATGGCCGCGGGTGCGAGCTGCGGGTCCTCGTCGATTTCCAGGCCCACGCCGTGCCCGGTGAGGGCGGTGACGGCACCGGCGTGGCCCGCCGCGGCGAGGATCTGCCGGGCGGCGCGGTCGACGTCCCGGTACGCGGCGCCGGGGGTCAGCGCCTCGCGGCCGGCCCGCTGAGCGGCGAAGACGAGATCGTACAGCTCGATCTGCCAGTCGGCGGGCGTGGTCCCGATGACGAAGGTGCGGCCGATCTCGCAGCGGTAGCCGCGGTAGGTGGCGCCCAGGCAGACGGACAGGAAGTCGCCCTCCTCCACCCGCCGGTCGGTGGGCCGGTGCCCGGGGCGGCCCGAATGAGGTCCGGTGGCGACGGAGGTGGGGAAGGCGGGGCCGTCGGCGCCGTGGTCGACGAGCCGGCGCTCCAGCTCCAGGGCGAGGTGCCGCTCGGTCCTGCCGACCAGGATCGACTCCAGGAGTTCGCCGAGGGCCTGGTCGGCGATCTCCGCGGCGATCCGCAGACAGGCGATCTCGTCCTCGTCCTTGACGATCCGCAGCTGCTCGACGGCCGTGGACAGATCGACGAGCCGCAGCTCGGGCGCCACGGCGCCCATGGCACGGTGCCGGGCGACGGTCAGGTGGTGCTCCTCGACGGAGAGCGCGTCCGCGCCGGCCTTGCGGGCGACGCCGACGGCCGCGACCGCGGGATCGCCGTCCCCGGCCGGCAGCACCTGCTGGCGCAGCCGCTCGTCGAGCCGCCCGTCGGCCGGATCACCGCCCGGCGCGGTCGGGCACAGCAGGACGTCCTCGTCGGGACCGAGCAGCAGCACGGCGCCGGCCGGCGAACCGCCCGTGAGATAGCGGACGTTGGCGGGGCGGGAGACCAGGGCCGCCGGGCTGCCCGCGGCCGCGCACCGGTCCCGCAGCCGCACCCGACGTTCCGCGTACACCTCAGACATGTTCCGAGCCTACGAGCGCCCGCCCGCCCCGGCCTGTTGTGCGCCGCCGACCGGGCGCAGCCCGGCCATGATCCGCCGGAGACGACCGGCGCGACTCCCGAGCGGGCCTGCCGGGCGTCGCGGGCCGGTCGGGACTCTCCGGACCCGGTCTACGCGGGCGGCTGGCCGGAGATCGCGCGGGCGAGGACGTCGTCCAGGACGCGGGCGGTGGTCTCGACGTCGTACGTGGAGTTGTCGATGATCGGCAGCCCGGAGCCGTACCAGCCGGCCATCCGGCCGTGGATCGCGGCGACCTCCTCGTCGGCGAGGCGCCGGTTGCCGCTGCGCTCGGCGTTGCGCTCCAGGACGACGTCGAGGCCGGGCAGCAGCACGACGGGGAGCAGGCCGGGCCCGACGTGGCGCTTCCAGCCGCCGAGGCCGACGACGGGCCAGTCGGGGAAGACGGCGTCGTCGAGGATGCAGGAGATGCCGTTGGCGAGGAAGTTGCGGGCGGCGAAGCCGCAGGTGCGGCGGGCCAGCCGGTACTGGGCCTCGGAGTTCTCGTTCCAGCCCGACTGGGGATCGGCGAAGCCGGAGCAGACCCACTCGCGGACGTCGTCGAGGCTGATGTGGGCGGTCGGGACGGGACGGCGGGTGGCCCAGTGGCGGGCCACGGTCGTCTTGCCGGCCCCGGCGGGGCCGATGAGCAGCACGGCGAGGGTGGCGGCGCCGGTGCCGGTGACCGCGGGCGGCATGGTGATGTGCCCGGTGACGGAGCCGCCGCCCCAGCCGGGCGGCGGGCCCTGCGGAGGACCCTGGGGTATGCCCTGGTGCGGGGCCTGGGCCATGGGCTGCGGTGCGTGCGGTGCCTGGGGCGCTTGCGGCGCGGGCGCGGCGTGCGGCGGGGCCTGCGGCGCGTGGGCGGGCGGCTGCGCCGGCCCGGGCCGGCCTTGAGAACCGGGAGGACCGGGAGGGCCGGCCGGCACCGGCGGCGCCGGGTAGGGGCGGTGGGCGGGCGCGGGCGGCACGGGCGGCTGCGCGCCTCCCGCCCATCCGCTGCTGCCTGCGGGTTCCTGCGGTCGCGGCGGCAACGGAGCCCCCATCCCGTGCTGCATCCGGTGCCCCACTCCGTCCCCTGCCGGCGTTCCTTGCGTCGTTGCCGGAACGTTACCGCCCCCGGCTTCCCCAGGGGAAACGGCCGGGGGCGGATCGACGTGCCCGGTGCGCCGCGAACGGTGTCCGTGGACGGTGTCGCGGACGGTCGGCCGGCTAGTCGGCCAGTTCCTCCGCGAGCGCGCGCAGGGCCAGCCGGTAGGAGCCGATGCCGAAACCGGCGACGGTCCCGGTGGCCACGGCGGCCACCACCGAGGTGTGCCGGAACTCCTCCCGTGCGTACGGGTTCGAGATGTGCACCTCGATCAGCGGCGCGGTGCGCTGGGCGGCCGCGTCGCGCATCCCGTACGAGTAGTGGGTGAAGGCGCCGGGGTTGAGGACGACCGGCAGGGAGCCGTCGGCGGCCTCGTGCAGCCAGCGGATCATCTCGCCCTCGTCGTTGGTCTCGCGCACGTCGACGTCGAAACCCAGTTCCTCGCCCAGGCTGCGGCAGGACTCCACCAGGCCCTTGTAGGAGGTGGCGCCGTAGATGTCGGGCTCGCGGGAGCCGAGCCGGCCGAGGTTCGGGCCGTTCAGCACGAGGACGCGGCGCGCTCCGGTCACGCGGACACCTCGCCGTACGCCGCGATCAGGACGGCCGGATCGGGGCCCTCCAGGACGGTGGGCTTGCCGAGACCGTCGAGGACGATGAAGCGCAGCAGGTCGCCGCGGGACTTCTTGTCGACCTTCATGGTCTCCAGCAGCTTGGGCCACTGGTCGCCGCGGTAGGTGAGCGGCAGTCCGACCGACTCCAGGACGGCGCGGTGCCGGTCGGCGGTCGCGTCGTCCAGGCGGCCGGCCAGCCGGCCGAGCTCGGCGGCGAAGACCATGCCGACCGAGACCGCGGCGCCGTGGCGCCACTTGTACCGCTCGTTCTTCTCGATGGCGTGGGCGAGCGTGTGCCCGTAGTTGAGGATCTCGCGGCGGCCGGCCTCCTTGAGGTCACCGGAGACGACCTCGGCCTTCACCTTGATCGACCGCTCGATCAGCTCCGCGGTGTGCGGCCCGGCCGGGGTGCGGGCGGCCTCGGGGTCGGCCTCGATCAGCTCGAGGATGACCGGGTCGGCGATGAAGCCGGCCTTGATGATCTCGGCGAGCCCGCTGACGTAGTCGTGCACCGGCAGCGAGTCGAGCGCGGCCAGGTCGCACAGCACACCGGCGGGCGGGTGGAAGGCGCCGACGAGGTTCTTGCCCTCGGCGGTGTTGATGCCCGTCTTGCCGCCGACGGCCGCGTCCACCATGGCGAGCACCGTGGTCGGCACGGCGATCCAGCGCACGCCCCGCAGCCAGGTCGCGGCGACGAAGCCGGCCAGGTCGGTGGTGGCACCGCCGCCGACGCCGACGATCACGTCGCTGCGGGTGAAGCCGGTCTGGCCGAGCGCCTTCCAGCAGTAGGCGGCGACCTCGGCGGTCTTGGCCTCCTCGGCGTTGGGCACCTGGATGGCGACGGCCTCGAAGCCCTGGTCCGCCAGGTCGGCGCGCAGCGCCTCACCGGTCTCGGCGAGCGCCTCGGGGTGGATCACGGCGACCCGCTTGGCGCCGGCGCCGATCAGCGAGGGGAGCTCGCCGAGCAGCTGCCGGCCGACCAGTACCTCGTACGGGTCGGTGCCCGCGGAGCCGCCGACCTCGATACGGGTCACTTCCTGGTCCGTCATGTCTCCTTCTTCAGGTCCAGGGCGTCGACGATCGCGTCGGCGACCTCTTCGGGCGTGCGCTCGTCGGTCTCGACGACGGCGCTCGCGACTTCTTCGTACAGATGACGGCGCGCGTCCATCAGCTCGCGCCACTGGCGGCGCGGGTTGACGGCGAGCAGCGGCCGGGCGGCGCCGAGACCGACACGGCGCACCGCCGCCTCGACGTCCATGGAGAGGTACGCGACGGGCAGCGGGCCCAGCAGGGCGCGGGTGCCCGGGTCGAGCACCGCGCCGCCGCCGAGCGCGAGGACACCCTCGTGCTCGGCGACGGCCTTGCGCACGGCCTCGCGCTCCAGGGCGCGGAAGTGGTCCTCGCCGTCCTCGACGAAGATGTCCGAGATCTCGCGTCCCTCGGCGGCGACGATGTCCGCGTCGGTGTCCCGGTAGACGGCGCCGAGCCGTTCGGCGAGCAGCGCGCCCACCGTGGACTTGCCGGAGCCCATGGGGCCGACGAGGACGACCAGCGGACCGCCGGTCACCGGATGTGCAGGTTGTCGAGGTACGAGCGGACGTTGCGCCGCGTCTCCGGCACGCTGTCGCCGCCGAACTTCTCCAGGACGGCGTCCGCCAGCACCAGGGCCACCATCGCCTCGGCGACGATGCCGGCGGCCGGGACCGCGCACACGTCGGAGCGCTGGTGGTGGGCCGCGGCGACCTCGCCGGTGGCGACGTCGACGGTCGCGAGGGCCCGCGGGACGGTCGCGATCGGCTTCATCGCGGCGCGGACGCGCAGCAGCTCACCGGTGGTCAGACCGCCCTCGGTGCCACCGGCCCGGCCGGTGCTGCGGGTGATGCCGTCGGGACCCTTGACGATCTCGTCGTGGGCCTGCGAGCCGGGCACGCGGGCGAGCTCGAAGCCGTCGCCGACCTCGACGCCCTTGATGGCCTGGATGCCCATGAGCGCGGCGGCGAGCCGGGCGTCGAGGCGCCGGTCCCAGTGCACGTGCGAGCCGAGGCCGACGGGAACGCCGTACGCGAGGACCTCCACGACACCGCCGAGGGTGTCGCCGTCCTTGTGGGCCTGGTCGATCTCGGCGACCATCGCCTTCGACGCGTCGGCGTCGAGGCAGCGCACCGGGTCGGCGTCGAGCTTCTCGACGTCGGCCGGGGTCGGGTAGACGCCGTACGGGGCCTTGGCGGCGGCCAGCTCCACGACGTGCGACACGATCTCGATGCCGGCCGCCTCCTTCAGGAAGGAGCGGGCCACGGCGCCGAGCGCGACGCGGGCGGCGGTCTCCCGGGCGCTGGCGCGCTCCAGGATCGGCCGGGCCTCGTCGAAGCCGTACTTCTGCATGCCGGCCAGGTCGGCGTGGCCGGGACGCGGGCGGGTCAGCGGCGCGTTGCGCGCGGAGCCCTCGAGCTCGGCCGGGTCGACCGGATCGGCCGACATGACCTTGTCCCACTTGGGCCACTCGGTGTTGCCGACCATCACGGCGACCGGCGAACCGAGCGAGAGGCCGTGGCGGACGCCGCCGAGGAAGGTGACCTCGTCCTGCTCGAACTTCATGCGGGCACCGCGTCCATAGCCGAGGCGCCGCCGCGCGAGATGGTCCGCCACCAGCTCCGTGGTGACCGGAACGCCGGCCGGAAGTCCCTCAAGGGTTGCAACCAGCGCGGGTCCGTGGGACTCCCCCGCCGTCAGCCAACGCAACCTGCTCAACGATGCTCCTCATGCTCGCGCCTGGGCACTGCGACGGCACGACCTGGGTGCGCGGCCCGGGCCCGCCTTCCCCGATCCTCCCACGTCCGGGCGGCCGATCGATCGCCGGTCCACGAGTCGGGACGCATGTCTCAGCTGTCGAGTGGGTTTTCCGCCGTGTCCGCCGCGCCCGCCGCTTCCGCCGTGGTCGCGGAATCGCCCCGCCGCTCGCGCCACCAGCCCCACACCGTCAGGCCGACGAGCGCGCTGCCGAGCACCATCGCCGGGTACCGGATCCAGTCAGGCCCGTCCATCAGGACGAACCTGAGCAAGCCGCGCAGCAGATACCCGAGATCGAACACGACGTCCCATTTCGACGCGAGCAGCACGCCGTCCCCCACCCTGATCCCTTCCCGTCCCCCACCGTGATCTCTTCCGGTCCTCCGACCCGCTCGGCGCGTCCACCGTGTCCGCCGCGCCCGACGCCGCTCAGCGCGCGGCGAGCGCCGCCTCTCCCGCCGCGCGCATCGCGGCCAGCGGGCCGGGCGCCCGGCCGGTCATCTGCTCGACCTGAAGCACCGCCTGGTGCACCAGCAGGTCGAGACCGCCCACCACCTTGCCGCCACGGGCGGACCAGGCGGCGGCGAGCCGGGTGGGCCAGGGGTCGTACAGGACATCGAAGAGGGTGCCGGGCGCGTCGGGAACGGCCGCCGCCAGGGCGTCCGTGGTCCCGGCCGGAGTCGTGGCGATCACCAGCGGCGCCGCGAAGGCCTCCGCCGCCGCCTCCCATCCGGCGGTCCGCACGTCGACGCCCAGCCGCTCGCCCCAGCCCCGCATCTCCTCGGCCCGCGCCTCACTGCGGACGTAGGCGGTGACCGGGCCCGAGCAGATCCGGGCCAGCGCGGCGAGCGCCGAGGACGCGGTGGCCCCGGCGCCGAGCACGGCGGCGGAGTCGACCTTCTCCACGCCCCGCTCGCGCAGCGCCGCGACCATCCCGGGAATGTCGGTGTTGTCGCCGACCCGACGGCCGTCCCCGGTGAGGACGACCGTGTTGACGGCCTCGACCGAGGCCGCGGTGTCCGTGACCTCGTCGAGCAGCGGAATGATCGCCCGCTTGAGCGGCATCGTGAGCGACAGACCCGCCCACGACGCGTCCAACTCGCTGACGAAACCGGGCAACGCGGCCTCGTCGATCTCGAACCGGTCGTACGACCAGTCGTCGAGCCCGAGCTCCCGGTACGCGGCGCGGTGCAGCACCGGCGAGAGGGAGTGGGCGATGGGCGATCCCAGGACCGCCGCACGGCGTGCTGCCGTCATCAGTTCTTCCTCGACTTGTTGAACTTCTCGACGAGCTTCTGGTGCTCCGCGTTCGTCTTCGTGAACTGGGAGGTCTTGCCGTCGAGCGAGATGAAGTAGTACCAGCCGTCGCTCGTCGGGTTGACCACACCCTGCATCGCCTCGGCGCCGGGGTTGCCGATCGGACCGGGCGGCAGGCCCTTCACGAAGTACGTGTTGTACGGGTTGTCGTACTTCCGCAGCTCTTCGAGGGAGAGGTCGAGCTTGCTCTGGTTCTTGATGTAGTTGTACGTGGAGTCGAACTCGAGCCCACCGTAGGTCTGCGGGTTCGACGGCTTGAGGCGGTTGAAGACGACCTCGGCCATCTTGCGGAAGTCGTCGTGCGAGGTGCCCTCCGCCTGGACCAGGCTGCCGATGGTGACGAGCTCCCAGGGACCGTCGACGCCGAGCTGCTTCGCCCTGGCCTCCAGGTCGAGCTTGCCGTACTCCTGGTTCGCGCGGCTGACCATCTTGCGCAGTGCGTCCTCGGGCTTGCTGCCCTTGGCCACCGGATAGCTGGCCGGGAAGAGGAAGCCCTCCAGCGGATCCTTGACGTCCTTGTGGTTCTTCGCCCAGTCCGGCAGACCGAGCTCGTTCGCCTTGGCCTTGGCGATGCCCTGCGTCGTACCGGGCTCGAGGTCGAGCCGTTTGTCGATCTGCTCGTAGACCCAGACGTTGCGGCGGCCCTCGGGGATGACGAAATTGCTCTGGCTCGCCGGGTCGAGCATCATCGCCACCGCGCTCGCCGCCGACATCTCCTTGTGCAGCGTGTAGACGCCCGCCTGGATCGACAGACCCTTCGGGTTCTTCTGCTGCGCGGAGACGAAGGCGTCGACGCTCTTGACGACGCCCGCCTTCTTCAGGATGTTGCCGATCTCGTAGCCGCCCGCGGCCTTCGGGATCTCGACCTGGATCTCGCCGCTGCCCTCGCCCGCGTAGTCCGGTGCCGCGCCGAACTGGCCCTGCCAGAACTTGTAGCCGAAGTAGCCGATGCCGCCGACGCCGCCCACGAGGACGGCGGCGACGACCAGGCAGGCCATGCCGTTCTTGGCCTTGCGGCCCTTGTTCTTCTTCCCGCCGCGGCGGTCACGGCCGGAGCGGGAGCCCCGGCCGCCGGCCGGCTCGTCGTCGTAGTCGTCGTACGCGTCGTCGCGGTCGTCCTCGCGGCGGTCGTCGGCGCCGGTGAAGAAGGGGTGATCCTCCTCCTGCGGCTCGGGCCGCGCCTCCGGCTCCGGCTCCCACTCGTGCGCCGGCTGCGGCGGCACCTGCCGCCGACCGGGCGGCTGCGGCGGCGGGTAGGCCTCGGGCGTGCCGTAGAGGTCGGGCTGCTGGCCACCGTAGGGATCGGCGGGAGGGGCGTTGTACGGCATCGCCGCCTGGCCCGTCTCCCAGTTCCCGTCGTACTGCTGTGCGGCATACCCGGGCGTGTCGTACCCGCCCGGGTGCCCGTACTGCTGTTCCCCGTACGCCTGCGAAGGCTGCTGCGGGTGCTGCTGCGCCTGCTCCGGGTACTGCTGCTGGTACATGCCGTCGGCATAGGCCTGACCGTACGGATCCTGCTGCCCGTACTGCCCCTGCTGCGGGTACTGCTGCTGACCTTCCCACCCCTGGTCCCCGTACAAGGGGTCCGTGGGGTGCCACGGTTCGGAGCCGGGGCTCCGGCCATACTCAGTCATCGATCCCCAAACAGCCGCGAGGCTTCCGGACGTTCCGCCTCTACGTAGTGCGGCAGCTGTTCGAACACCGCCGCATCGCGCGGAACGTTACCGTATCGCGATCAGTTGACATCTCTACCTCCGCACCGATAGTCGGAGAAATCTCCCGCGGTCACCCGCTTGGCTTCCTGCTTCATCGCCGGCTGCCCCGTCCGGGATTGCTCCCGTCGAGGTCTGACACCGGCTCCACAGGCCGTCACCGCCAGCCCGGCGGCCAAGAGGTTCTTCGCTCCGTTCTCGTCCCGGTCATGAGTCGCGGCACAGCCGGGACAGGTCCAGCGGCGGACGTCGAGCGGCAGCTCCGCCAGCACGACGGCCGTAGCAGCGCCACTTGTATTCCAGCATGGAGCGCAGCTCCGACCAGGCGGCATCGGAGATCGAACGCGCCAGCGATCTGTTCTTGAGCATTCCGCGAACGTTGAGATCCTCGATCACGATCGTTTGGTTCTCACGAACGAGTCGAGTCGTCAGCTCGTGCAGGTAGTCTCGGCGCCGGTCGGCGATCTTGGCGTGAACCCTCGCGACCTCACGCCGGGCCTTGTCACGGTTCCGTGACCCGGGCTGCTTCCGCGCCAGCTGCCGCTGAGCGCGTGCGAGGCGCTTCCTGTCGCGTCGCTCGTGCCGAGGATTGGCGACTTTCTCTCCCGCGGAGAGCGTCGCCAGCGACGTCAGCCCCATGTCGAGGGCAACTGCGGGGCCGGCGGCCGGCGGCAACGGCCGGACCCTCGGGTCCTCCACGGGGAAGTATTCGGCGGTCGCGCGGGACTTCTTCCGGGATTTGAAGCGCGGGTGTCGCGCTCGCCCTTCCCAGAAGTTCACGAAGGCCCCTTGCAAATGCCTCAGTGCCTGCTGCAAAGGCACCGAGGACACCTCGCTCAGGTAGGCGAGATCCTCCGCCTTCTTCCACGCGGTGAGCATCGCCGAGGTCTGCACGTAATTGACGCGTTCACGCCTCAGACGCCATGCCTCGGCGCGAGCCTGAAGAGCGAGGTTGTAGACCTTCCGCACGCAGCCGAATGTGCGGGACAGCTCGGCCGCCTGCGCATCGGTCGGATAGAAACGGAACTTGAAGGCCCGTCTCACATGCCTGCTCTTCACGGCCCACACGCTAGTGCCGTCGTCGCTGAGCCACGGAGCGCAACGAAAAGGTCAGATAATCACTTCGACGCCCTCGCCGGGCGGATTACCTGATACCCGTTCGGACTCAAGAGCGTTCTGCAGGATGATCACAGCGGCGGCCTGGTCGATGACGGACCGCCCCTTCTTCGACTTCACGCCCGAGGCCCGCAGGCCCTGGGTCGCCGTGACCGTCGTCATGCGTTCGTCGACCAGGCGGACCGGGACCGGGGCGATGCCCTTGGCCATTTCGCGGGCGAAGGCGCGGACCTTGGTCGCGGCCGGGCCCTCACGGCCGCTGAGGGAGCGGGGCAGGCCCACGACGACCTCGATCGGCTCGTACTCCTCGACGATCTGGCGCAACCGCCGGTGGGCCGCCGGGACGTCGCGTCCCGGGACGGTTTCCACCGGCGTGGCCAGGACCCCGTCGGGGTCGCAGGAGGCGACCCCGATCCGGGCGTCGCCGACGTCGACCGCGATACGGCGGCCTCGACGCATCGTCACTGTGCCTCCTCGTGAGCTGCTCCGCTCGCGCGGCGCGCGGGTGCGGCCAGGGCCGCGCGAGCGTCGCTCACGCGTTCTCCAGCACCAGGCGCTCGACGGCCTCGATGGCCTCGCCGACGGCCTGCGGGTTCTGGCCGCCGCCCTGGGCGACGTCCGGCTTGCCGCCACCGCCGCCGCCGAGGGTCTTGGCGGCCGTGCGGACCAGGTCGCCGGCCTTGAGGCCGCGCTCGCGGGCGGCCTCGTTGGTGGCGATGACCGTGAGCGGCTTGCCGCCGACCGTGGTGAACAGGGCGACGACGGCCGGGCGGTCGGACGGGATGCGGCCGCGGACGTCGAGGACCAGCTTGCGCAGGTCGTCGGCGCCGGTGCCGTCCGGGACCTGGCCGGTGACCAGGGCGACGCCGCGGATGTCGCGGGCGGAGTCGACCAGGCCGGCGGCGGCCTGCAGGACCTTCTCCGCGCGGAACTTCTCGATCTCCTTCTCGGCGTCCTTCAGCTTGCCGAGCATGGCGGAGACCTTCTCCGGCAGCTCCTCCGGGCGGCCCTTGACCAGCTCCTGGAGCTGGGCGACGACCGTGTGCTCGCGGGCGAGGAAGTTGTACGCGTCGACGCCGACCAGGGCCTCGATGCGGCGCACGCCGGAGCCGATGGAGGACTCGCCGAGCAGCTTCACCAGGCCGAGCTGGGCGGTGTTGTGCACGTGCGTGCCGCCGCAGAGCTCCTTGGAGAAGTCGCCGATGGTGACGACGCGGACCTTCTCGCCGTACTTCTCGCCGAACTCGGCGATGGCGCCCTGGCGCTTGGCCTCGTCGATCGGCATGACCTCGGCGTGGACCTCCAGCTCGCGGGCGAGGACCTCGTTGATCTTCTGCTCGACGTCGTTGAGGACGGTGCCGGGGACGGCGTTCGGCGAGCCGAAGTCGAAGCGGAAGCGGCCGGGCTGGTTCTCCGAGCCGGCCTGGGCGGCGGTCGGGCCGAGGGCGTCGCGCAGCGCCTGGTGGGTGAGGTGGGTGGCGCTGTGGGCGCGGGCGATGGCCCGGCGGCGGCGCACGTCGATGGCGGCGTAGGCGGTGGCGCCGACGGTGACCTCGCCGACCTGCACCGAGCCCTTGTGCACGGAGACGCCGGGGACCGGCTGCTGCACGTCGCGGACCTCGATGACGGCGCCGGAGTGCAGCTTGATGCGGCCCTGGTCGGCGATCTGGCCGCCGCCCTCGGCGTAGAAGGGCGTGCGGTCGAGGACGACCTCGACCTCGTCGCCCTCGGAGGCGGCGGGCGAGGGGACGCCGTTGACGAGCAGGCCGACGACGGTGGTCTCGCCCTCGGTGTTGGTGTAGCCGGTGAACTCGGTGGCGCCGGCGGTGTCGGCGATCTCGCGGTACGAGGTGACGTCGGCGTGGCCGGTCTTCTTGGCCTGGGCGTCGGCCTTGGCGCGCTCCCGCTGCTCCTTCATCAGGCGGCGGAAGCCGTCCTCGTCCACGGAGAGGCCCTGCTCGGCGGCCATCTCGAGGGTGAGGTCGATCGGGAAGCCCCAGGTGTCGTGGAGCAGGAAGGCCTTGTCGCCGGAGAGGACGGTGCCGCCGGCGGCCTTGGTCTCGGTGACGGCGGTGTCGAGGATGTTGGTGCCGCCCTTGAGGGCCTTGAGGAACGCGGCCTCCTCGGCGAGGGCGACGCTCTCGATGCGCTTGCGGTCGGTCTCGAGCTCCGGGTACTGCTCGCCCATCGTCTTGATGACGGTGTCGACGAGCTCGCCGACGACCGGGCCGGTGGCGCCGAGCAGGCGCATGTTGCGGACGGCGCGGCGCATGATGCGGCGCAGGACGTAGCCGCGGCCCTCGTTGCCGGGGGTGACGCCGTCGCCGATGAGCATCACGGAGGTGCGCATGTGGTCGGCGACCACGCGGAGCGAGACGTCCGAGTCGTGGGCCTTGCCGTAGGCGACACCGGTGAGCTCGGTGGCCTTGTCGATGACGACCTTGAGGGTGTCGGTCTCGTACATGTTCTGCACGCCCTGGAGGATCATCGCGAGGCGCTCGAGGCCGAGGCCGGTGTCGATGTTCTTGGACGGCAGGTCGCCGAGGATCTCGAAGTCCTCCTTGCCGATGCCCTGGCCCCGCTCGTACTGCATGAAGACGAGGTTCCAGATCTCGACGTAGCGCTCGTCGTTGACGGCCGGGCCGCCCTCGACGCCGAACTCGGGGCCGCGGTCGTAGTTGATCTCGGAGCAGGGACCGCAGGGTCCGGGGACGCCCATGGACCAGAAGTTGTCCTTCTTGCCCAGGCGCTGGATGCGCTCGGCGGGGACGCCGACGACGTCGCGCCAGATGGCCTCGGCCTCGTCGTCGTCCTGGTAGACGGTGATCCAGAGCTTCTCCGGCTCGAGCCCGTAGCCGCCGTGCTCGACCGGGGTGGTCAGCAGCTCCCAGGCGAGCTTGATGGCGCCTTCCTTGAAGTAGTCGCCGAAGGAGAAGTTGCCGCACATCTGGAAGAACGTGCCGTGGCGGGTGGTCTTGCCGACCTCTTCGATGTCGGGCGTGCGCACGCACTTCTGCACGCTGGAGGCGCGCGTGAAGGGCGGCTTGACCTCGCCCAGGAAGTAGGGCTTGAAGGGCACCATGCCGGCGGGGACGAGCAGCAGAGTCGGGTCGTCCGCGATGAGCGACGCCGAAGGGACGACGGTGTGCCCGCGCTCCTCGAAGAAGCTCAGCCAGCGGCGGCGGATTTCAGCCGACTCCATCAGTGGTCCTCATTCCGGTTGTACGAGATCGAATACGTGGTCTTGCCTGGGGTGGTGCGCGGTCCGAGGGCGTTGCCGCGGCGCGGTGCCGGCAGTTCGCGGCCGGCTTCCGCGGGCGGCGGGGCGTCCAGGCCCAGGGCCTCGCCGAGTTCGGCCTCCCGCTGGAGCATGTTGGCCCGGACGTCGAGGGCGAAGTCCTTGAGCCGGTGGCCGGTCTCGACCGCCTTGTTCGCCGCCTGGGCGGCGAGGCTCTCGGGCGTGAGCTGCTTGAGCTTGCGGTTGACCTTGGTGGTGGCCCACACGCCGGCGGCGGCGCCCGCGGTGAACCAGAACGTGCGGCGGAACATGCGGCTCAGCCCTTCTGCTTCCGGCGGCGCGCGAACGGCACGGTGCGACCGACGACGACGGTACGCGGGTCGGGCGCGGGCGGCGTGTCCGGCCGGCCCCGGCCGCCCAGCGCCCTGCGCACCCCGTAGCCGAAGGCGGCGACCTTGACGAGCGGGCCGCCGAAGGTGGAGGCGACGGTGGTGGACAGCGCGGAGGCGTTGGAGGTGACTTCCTGGACGTCCGAGGCGATGGCGTCGACCCGGTCGAGCTGGGTCTGCGCGGAGCGCACGGTCCGGGAGGCGTCGGCGAGCAGCGGGACGGCCTGTTCGGTCACGTCCGCCACGAGTTTGGTGGTCGCCTTGAGCGTCTGCGCCAGTCTCACCAGCACCACGGCGAGGAAGGAGACGAGGATCGCCCAGAACACGGCCACCAGGATCCCGGCAACCTCACCACCGGTCACTCTGCACCGCTCTCTGCTGTCGTCGCTGTCGTCGGGTCCCGGTCGGTCGTCGGACCCGTGTGTATCGGTCCTCCGACCCTATCGCGCCAGAGGTCTTCCGCTGTACCGCATTACGGTCCGTGGCAGGGCGGCGGCGACGGGCCGATTGTACGGAGTGCGCGCGGGTGAGTACGCTCCGTGTGCCATGCGACGGAGCAATCTTCCTGCGGAGCTGAACCGGTTCGTGGGCAGGGCCGCCGAACAGGACCGACTGGCGCTTCTCCTCGACGAGTTCCGGCTGGTGACGGTCGGCGGTGTGGGCGGTGTGGGCAAGACGAGGCTCGCGCTGCGGGTCGCTGCGGCGGTGCAGAAACGCTACGCCGACGGCGTGCGGCTGGCGGAGCTGGCGCCCTTGCGCGATCCGGAGCTGGTGGCCCACGCGCTGGTCGAGGCGCTCGGCCTGACCGACCACACGCTGCGCGGGCCGCGCGAGGTGCTCCTGGAGCATCTGGCGGACTCGCGGCTGCTGCTGGTGGTGGACGGTTTCGAGCACCTGGTGGAGGAGTGCGCCGGGCTGGTGCGGGAGTTGCTGCGGGGCTGCCCGGGACTGACGGTGCTCGCGGCCGGCCGGCGCCCGTTGCGGGTGGACGGCGAGGCGGTGCTGTCCCTGGCGCCGATGGAGGAGGGCGACGCGGCGGCGCTGCTGGCCGGGCGGGCCGCGGAGGCGGGCGCGGGCGCCGTGGGCGACGCCGGGGCGCTGCGGGAGCTGTGCCGGCGGCTGGACGGGATTCCGCTGGCGCTGGAGCTGGCGGCGGCGCGGCTGCCGGTGCTGACGGTGGAGCAGATGCTGCAGCGGCTGGACGACCGGTTCCGGCTGCTCGACCGCGGGCGGCGCGGCGCGCTGCCCCGGCATCAGACGCTGCGGACGGCGATCGGCTGGAGCCATGAGCTGTGCACGCCGGAGGAGCGGCTGCTGTGGGCGCGTCTTTCGGTGTTCGCCGGTCCGTTCGACCTGGAGGCGGTGGAGTACGTGTGCGCGGGCCGCGAGCTGCCCGCGGAGCGGGTGGTCGACGTGCTCGGTGAGCTGCTGTCGCAGTCGCTGGTGTTCCGTGAGGAGACGGCGGCGGGCCCGCGTTACCGGATGCTGGACACGGTCGGGGCGTACGGGGCGGAGTGGCTGGCGGCGCTGGGCGACACGGAGCGGATGCGCCGCCGGCACCGGGACTGGTACATGGGTCTGGCCACCTGGTGCGAGCTGGAGTGGTTCGGTCCGCGGCAGGCGGAGGTGGCGGCGTGCACGGACGTGGCGCTGCCGAATCTGCGGGCGGCGCTCGAGCTGTGCCTGGAGTCGGCGCGGGACGCCTCGCTCGCGCAGCATCTGGCGGGCACGCTGTGGTTCTACTGGGCCGGCTGCGGGCGGCTGTCGGAGGGCCGGCACTGGCTCGGCCGTGCGCTGGACGGCTCGGGCCCGCCGGCGGCCGCCGCGCACGGTGACGCGCGGCTGAAGGCGTTGTGGGTGCTGGGGTATGTGGCGATCCTGCAGGGCGACCCGACGGCCGCGGTGGCGGCGCTGCACGAGTGCGGGGAGCGGGCGCGGGCCACGGGGAACGCGGTGGCCGAGGCGTACGCGACGCACCGGATGGGCTGTCTCGCGCTGCTGTCGGACGACATGCCGCGCGCGGAGGAGCTGATCGGCCGGGCGCTGGAGTCGTATCGCGAGCTGGGCGAGCTGAACAGCAACGTGCTGATGGGCCAGGTCGAGCTGGCGCTCGCGCGGGCCTTCCAGGGTGATCTGGAGGGGGCGGTGGCGCTGTGCGCGGAGGTACGGGAGATCTGCGAGGAGCGCGGTGAGCGCTGGACCCGGGCGTACGCGCTCTACGTCCTGGCGTTCGCGGCGCTGACCGACGGCGATCACGTCTCGGCGCGGGAGCTGCTCACCGAGTGCGTCACGATCAACCACACCTTCCACGACCTGGTGGGTCTGGTCCTCGCGCTGGAGCTGCTGGCGCTGGTGACGGCGACCGAGGGCGACGCGGCGGAGGCGGCGGTGCTGCAGGGCGCGGCGATGCCGGTGTGGGACTCGGTGGGTATGCCGCTGTTCGGCTCGGCGCATTTCAACGGGCCGCGCGCGCTGTGCGCGGGGAAGGCGACCGAGGCGCTGGGCGGCGAGGGCTACGGCGCCTGGTACCGGGAGGGCCAGGGTCTGTCGCTGGACGCGGCGGTGGACCGGGCGCTGGCCGAGCGCCGGTCTCGGGGCGGCGGTGGCGGGTGCGGCGGGGCGGCGGCGCCGCGGCCGTTCCGTACCGGCCGGGCACCGGTCCCGAAGACGCGGAAGCCCGCCGGCTCCCCCACCACGGCGGGCGGGGAAGCGGCGGGCTGAACACCGCGGGGGTGAGTACTGCGGCCTGCTGGGATCAGCGGGCGTAGTACTCGACGACCAGCTGCTCGTCGCAGATGACCGGGATCTCCTTGCGGTTCGGGTCGCGGTCGAGGCGGAAGGCCAGGGCCTTCAGGTTGACCTGCAGGTAGCGCGGGGTCTCACCGTCGGCGGCGAAGCCACCCTCGCGGGCGACCTGGAACAGGGCCTTCTCGCGGGAGCGCTCGCGGACCATCACGACGTCGTCGGGACGGACGCGGAACGACGGCTTGTCGACCTTCTGGCCGTTGACCTGGATGTGGCCGTGGACGACCATCTGACGGGCCTGGTAGATGGTGCGGGCGATGCCCGAACGCAGAACCAGGGCGTCGAGGCGGCGCTCGAGCTCGACGACCAGCGCCTCGCCCGTCTTGCCCTCGGCCTTCTTGGCGCGGTCGTAGGCGCGCGCCATCTGGCGCTCGCTGATGTCGTACTGGGCGCGCAGACGCTGCTTCTCGAGCAGACGGACCTTGTAGTCCGAGTTCTGCTTGCGGCCACGGCCGTGCTCGCCCGGCGGGTAGGGGCGGGCCTCGAAGTACTTGACGGCCTTCGGCGTCAGCGCGATACCGAGCGCACGGGACTTCTTGACCTTGGGACGCGACTGGTTCGGCATGAACCAACCTCTCTACTGTTCGAATACGGCTTCACCAGGGTTAGGGAGGTCGCAATCCGCAGCCGGGAAACCCGTCGGGTCCGTGGAGGACCTGCCGGGCAGCCGCTCCCTGGTCTGGGCACATACGTGCAGCACGCGAACGACCCACCGCCGCTCCGGGAGGTCCCGGTGGTGGTGGGTTGCCCGCGACACCTTCGAAGGTGCGCGACGCTCCTGGAGACCCCGCCCGAAGGCCGGGAATCCGGCTGACTGTCCCGCTCTGGTGATGTCGGCCGAAGCCGGACACGGGACGCAGCACTTCCGACGAGTGTACCGGGTCCGCCGGGAGCCGGTGCACCAGGGCCGCGCGCGGGCCCGGAGGGCGCCGGGCCGGGGCGGCGCACGGGCCCGTAGGCCCCAGGCCCGTCCTCGCGCCGCCGGTCAGCCGCCCTCGCCCTTGAGGCGCTCGCGCACCTTCTCCACCACGTCCGCGTAGCGCGCCTCGGCGCCGTAGCGGGTCGGCTCGTAGTAGCGCTTGCCGTGGACGGCGTCCGGGGCGTACTGCTGGGGCGCGATGGCACCGGGGACGTCGTGCGGGTAGACGTAGCCCTGGGCGTGGCCGAGCTTGGCGGCGCCCTTGTAGTGGCCGTCGCGCAGGTGGGGCGGGACCGGGCCCGCGAGGCCGCCCTGGACGTCGGCCCGCGCGGCGAAGATCGCGTTGGTGGCCGCGTTGGACTTCGGGGCGAGCGCGAGGGCGATGGTGGCGTGGCTGAGGGTCAGCGCCGCCTCCGGGAAGCCGATCATGGCCACGGCCTGTGCGGCGGCCACGGCCAGCGGCAGGGCGTTCGGGTCGGCGAGGCCGATGTCCTCGCTCGCCGAGATCATCAGGCGCCGGGCGATGAACCGCGGGTCCTCGCCGGCCTCGATCATCCGGGCCAGGTAGTGCAGCGCCGCGTCCACGTCGGAGCCGCGGATCGACTTGATGAGGGCGCTCGCCACGTCGTAGTGCTGGTCGCCGTCCCGGTCGTACTTCACCGCCGCGCGGTCGACGGTCTCCTCGACCGTCTCCAGGCTGATCTCCGCGTCCTGCTTGGCGAGGGCCGCGCCGGCCGCCGCCTCCAGGGCGGTCAGGGCGCGCCGGGCGTCGCCGCCTGCGATCCGCAGCAGATGGGCCTCGGCGTCCTCGGCCAGGGTGACCGCGCCGCCCAGGCCCCGCTCCTCGTCGAGGGCGCGGTGCAGCAGCCCGCGCAGGTCCTCGTCGGTGAGCGGCTCCAGGGTGAGCAGCAGCGAGCGGGAGAGCAGCGGGGAGATGACCGAGAAGTACGGGTTCTCGGTGGTGGCGGCGATCAGGGTCACCCAGCGGTTCTCCACGGCCGGCAGCAGCGAGTCCTGCTGGGCCTTGGAGAAGCGGTGGATCTCGTCGAGGAAGAGGACGGTCTCCTTGCCGAAGCCGCCGGCGGCCCGCCGGGCCCCGTCGATGACGGCGCGGACCTCCTTGACGCCGGCGGTGATCGCGGAGAGCTCCACGAAGCGCTTGTTGGTGGCCTTCGAGACCACGTAGGCGAGGGTGGTCTTCCCGGTGCCGGGCGGGCCCCAGAGGATCACCGAGGAGGGCCCGGCGGGGCCGCCGGCGCCGTCGCCGACGAGCCGGCGCAGCGGCGAGCCCGGCTTGAGCAGGTGCTGCTGGCCCACGACCTCGTCGAGGGTGCGCGGGCGCATCCGCACGGCCAGCGGGCTGCTGGCCGGGTCCTTCTCCTGGCGTTCTTCGGCGGCTGCCGTAAAGAGGTCGGGCTCCACGCTCTGAAGCCTAAGTCAGACCACCGACAGTCCCGGCGGCCCGGCCTCGGCTCAGCTGGTCCAGAAGTCCCACCAGCGGGTCAGGATCAGCATGCCGATGATGCCGATGTGCAGCACCGGCAGGACCCAGGTGAACTCGTCGAGGAAGGTCCGCAGGCCGGCCGGGGCGCGCAGCACGCCGTGGCGCACGTTGTGCGAGGTGGTGTACCAGAACATGAGGATGGTGGCGACCCAGGCGAGGCAGCACCACAGGCACAGGGCGTTGATCTCGTACAGCGACTGGGTCATGAGCCAGGTGCAGAACCCGACGCCGAAGAGGGTGCCGGCGTTGAGGCCGAGCCAGTACCAGCGGCGGTAGCGGGCGCCGGCCAGCAGGCCGACGCCGATGGCGACCACGACGGCGTACGTGACGAGGCCGAGCATCGGGTTGGGGAAGCCGAAGGCGGCGGCCTGTTCGCTCTTCATCACGCTGCCGCAGGACACGATCGGGTTGAGGCTGCAGCCGGGCGTGAAGTTCGGGTCCTCGAGGAGCTTGAACTTGTCGAGCGTGATCACCCAGGACGCGAGGACACCGGCGGCGCCGGTGATCACCAGGAGCCAGGCGAAGGCCCGGCCGGCCCCGACGGTGCGGGTGTCGTCCCGACCGGCGGTCTTGTTCGCGGCCGCTGCTTTCGTCATGTCGCTCTACTCGCTCTTCGTCGTTCCGGGGCTCCCTGACCGGGCACGGTCATTGTGCCGCACAGGGTGGCACGGCCCGTGTTCGAGGGCGGTAAGGAGCGGGGCCCGGTCCGCGACGGGCGCGGGCCGGGCCCCTTTCCGTACGACTCGGTACGGCGGTGCGGCGGTACGGCGGTGCCGCACGGCTCAGGCGAGCTTCGCCTTCACCACGTCCACCAGCTCGTCGAGGGCGACGGCCTGCTGCTCGCCGGACTCCATGTCCTTGAGCTGGACCACGCCCTCGGCGAGGTCGCGCTCGCCGGCGACGACGGTGAAGCGGGCGCCGGAGCGGTTGGCGTCCTTCATCGCGCCCTTCAGGCCCTTGCCGCCGTAGCCGAAGTCGGCGGCGACGCCCTCCTTGCGCAGCCGGGTGACCGCGCCGAAGAGCACCCGGCGGGCCTCCTCGCCGATCGCGACGGCGAAGACGCTGGTCGGTGCCGGGATGTCGAGCTCGACGCCCTCGGCCTGCAGGGCGAGGACCGTGCGGTCCACGCCGAGCGCCCAGCCGACGGACGGCAGCGCGGGGCCGCCGATCATCTCGGACAGGCCGTCGTAGCGGCCGCCGCCGCCGACCGCGGACTGCGAGCCGAGGCCGTCGTGGACGAACTCGAAGGTGGTCCGGGTGTAGTAGTCCAGGCCGCGCACGAGCTTCGGGTCGTCCTCGAAGGCCACGCCCGCCGCGGTGATCAGCGCGCGCACCTCCTCGTGGTACGCCTTGCACGCGTCGCACAGGTAGTCGCGCAGCAGCGGCGCGCCGACGAGCTGCTTCTGCACGGCCTCGCGCTTGTCGTCGAGGACGCGCAGCGGGTTGATCTCGGCCCGGCGCAGCGTCTCCTCGTCGAGGTCGAGCCCGCGCAGGAAGGTCTGCAGCGCCTCCCGGTAGACCGGGCGGCACTCCTTGTCGCCGAGCGAGTTCAGCAGGATGCGGAAGTCGCGCAGGCCGAGGGAGCGGTAGGCGTCGTCGGCCAGGATGATCAGCTCGGCGTCGAGCGCCGGGTCCTCGGCGCCGATCGCCTCGGCGCCGACCTGCGAGAAGTGGCGGTAGCGGCCCTTCTGCGGGCGCTCGTAACGGTAGTAGGAGCCGGAGTACCAGAGCTTGACCGGCAGGTTGCCCTGCTTGTGCAGGCTGGCCTCCAGGGCCGCGCGCAGCACGGAGGCGGTGCCCTCGGGACGCAGGGCCAGCTTGTCGCCGCCCTTGGTCTCGAAGGCGTACATCTCCTTGGTCACGATGTCGGTGGACTCGCCGACACCGCGGGCGAACAGGTTCACGTCCTCGAAGCCGGGCGTCTCGACGTAGCCGTAGCCGGCCTTCCGCAGCGGCGCGGAGATCGCGTCCCGGACCGCCAGGTAGGTGGCGGAGAAGGGCGGGATCAGGTCGTACGTGCCCTTGGGGGCCTTGAAGGTGCTCACGTGGGTCTCGTCACATTCCTCGTCGGGGAGCGTCGGCGCTCCCGAGGCCGGCGGCCACCTGCCGCAGATAGGGGTTGGTGGCGCGCTCCTGGCCGATGGTCGTCTGGGGACCGTGCCCCGACAGCACCACGGTCGAGTTGTCGAGCGGCAGGCACACGCGGGCCAGCGACTCGAGCATGTCGTCCATGTCACCGCCGGGCAGGTCGGTGCGTCCGATGGAGCCGGCGAACAGCAGGTCTCCGGAGAAGAACACGGAGGGGACCTCCGTGGTCTCCGGCGTCCGGAAGGTCACCGACCCCTTGGTATGACCGGGCGCGTGCGCGACGGAGAACTCCAGTCCCGCGAGCTTCAGCTCGGCGCCGTCGGTGAGCTCGTGCACGTCGTCCGGCTCGCCCACGGTCAGCTCGCCCATGAGGGGCATCCCGATGGAGCGGCCGAGGGCCTTCTCCGGGTCGCTCATCATGTACCGGTCGGCGGGGTGGATCCACGCGGGTACGTCATGGGCGCCGCAGACCGGGACGACGGAGGCGACGTGGTCGATGTGGCCATGGGTGAGGACCACCGCGACGGGCTTGAGCCGATGCTTCTTCAGCGTCTCCTCGACTCCCTGGGCGGCCTGGTGGCCCGGGTCGATGATGACGCACTCCTCGCCTGCGGCGGGGGCGACCAGATAGCAGTTGGTGCCCCAGGCCCCGGCGGGGAACCCGGCAATCAGCACGATCGTCCTCATTTGTCGTCCGGCAGATGGCTGCGGCGGTGCGCTGTGCAGCGGAATGCAGCAGATCAGAGCCTACCGGCGGTGCGTATTCCACAGCCAACCCGTATACGGTACGGGCACATCCGACCAGGACAGAACAGACGACCGACAAGGAGCGGACCCGGTGGTCACCAGCGATCAGCGGCGGCGGCAGCTCGCCAGGGAGAAGTACGCGCGGCAGCAGCAGCGGCGCGCGGAGGCGCGACGCAGGACGCGGCGGAACACCGTCATCGCCTCGTCGCTCGCGGTGGTGCTCGCCGCCGGCGGTGCGGTGTGGGCGTCGGTGGCGCTGACCGGTGACGAGTCGGGCTCCGACAACGTGGCGTCCGAGGCGACGAAGACGCCGGGACCGGAGCAGAGCCCGTCCTCGCAGGCCGAGCCGGCGATGACGATCGACAAGAAGGCCACGTACACGATGGCCCTCACGACCAACGTCGGCGACATCACCGTCACGATGGACGCGGCGAAGGCCCCGCACACGGTGAACTCCTTCAAGCACCTCGCCGACAAGAAGTACTTCGACGGGACGAAGTGCCACCGCCTCACCACCTCGGGCATCTTCGTGCTCCAGTGCGGCGACCCGAAGGGCGACGGCACCGGCGGCCCGGGCTACTCCATCCCGGACGAGAACCTGACCGGCCTCGGCAAGGCCGGCAAGGACGGCTCGGTGACTTACCCGAAGGGCACGGTGGCGATGGCCAACGCGGGCCCGGGCACCGGCGGCAGCCAGTTCTTCCTCGTCTACAAGGACACCAAGCTGCCGCCGAACTACACGCCGTTCGGCACCTTCGACGCGGCCGGCGTCAAGGTCGTCGAGGAGGTCGCCAAGGCCGGTGTCGCGGGCGGCGCGGGCGACGGCGCCCCGCAGAAGGCGGTCACGATCCAGAAGGCCGCCGTCATCAAGAAGTGAGGCGGCGGCGGCCCGGGCCGTGGCCCGGTCGCGAACCGAGCCACGGCCCGGGAACCACACCTGCGCGTGACCGTTGAATTTCGGTCGTGCTGAGTGCGGACAGCCGGGCCGCCGTTCGCCTAGATTGGCGTTGTACAGCGCAGGCCGTCGGCCGCGTTGTGGAGGGCGGGCGAAGACCCGCCGGGAAACCGTGGACGATGCCAGGGGGCGGGAGCCCCACGTCGGCATCATGTTGAGGAGGCGCTGTGAGCAGCGACCCGTGGGGCCGCGTCGACGAGACGGGCACCGTGTACGTGCGTACGGCCGAGGGCGAGAAGGTCGTCGGATCGTGGCAGGCCGGC
This sequence comes from Streptomyces sp. NPDC053493, assembly GCF_044544825.1. NCBI lineage: Bacteria > Bacillati > Actinomycetota > Actinomycetes > Kitasatosporales > Streptomycetaceae > Streptomyces > Streptomyces sp. NPDC053493. Next base: position 335,230 of record NZ_JBITXS010000006.1, on the reverse strand, counting down.
AGCCCCGAGGAGGCGCTGGCCTACTTCGAGCGCAAGTACGAGGGCCTGGTGGTCGAGATCGGCCTCCTCGAGAAGCGGGTGAGGACCACCGACCTCTCGGCCAAGGACGCCACGGCGGCCATCGACCACATCCGCCAGCAGGTCCGGGAGCACCACGCGGTGGGCGACCTGGCCGCGCTGTCGGCCCGGCTCGACAAGCTGACCGAGACGGTCGAGTCGCGTCGCGAGGAGCGCAAGGCCCAGAAGGCGAAGCAGGCCGACGAGGCGCGCTCCGCCAAGGAGGCCCTGGTCACCGAGGCCGAGGAGCTGGCGCAGAGCGAGCAGTGGCGCGCGGCGGGCGAGCGGCTGCGGGCGCTCGTGGACACCTGGAAGGGCCTGCCGCGGCTCGACCGGAAGTCGGACGACGAGCTGTGGCACCGCTTCTCGCACGCCCGCTCGGCCTTCTCCAAGCGTCGCAAGGCCCACTTCGCGGCGCTGGACGCGCAGCGCGAGGACGCCCGCAAGGCGAAGGAGCGGCTGGTCGCCGAGGCCGAGTCGCTGTCGAACTCCACCGACTGGGGCGCGACGGCCGCGCGCTACCGCGAGCTGATGGCGGACTGGAAGGCTGCGGGCCGCGCCCAGCGCGAGCACGAGGACGAGCTGTGGAACCGCTTCCGCGGCGCGCAGGACGTGTTCTTCGCGGCCCGCGGCGAGGTGTTCGCGGAGCGTGACGCCGAGCAGACCGAGAACCTCAAGCTGAAGGAGGAGCTCGCGGTCGAGGCGGAGAAGCTGGTGCCGGTGACGGACCTGAAGGCGGCCCGTGCGGCCTTCCGTTCCATCAACGAGCGCTGGGAGGCCATCGGCCACGTCCCGCGTGACGCCCGCCCGAAGGTCGAGGGCCGGATGCACGCGGTGGAGCGGGCGATCCAGGACGCCGAGGAGGCGGAGTGGCGCCGCACCAACCCGGAGGCGCGGGCGCGTGCCGCGGGTCTTACGGGTCAGCTGCAGGACGCGGTGGACAAGCTGCAGAAGCAGATCGACGCCGCCCGTGCGGCGGGCAACGACGCCAAGGCCGACAAGCTCGCCAAGGAGCTCGAGGGGCGTCAGGCGCTGCTCGACCAGGCGCTGAAGGGCCTGCAGGAGTTCGGCGGCTGATGCCGTAGACGTACGTACGAGAAGGGCCCCCGGCGCGTGCCGGGGGCCCTTCTCGTACGCCGTGGTTACGGGCGCCGGGCGCTGGTGACGCGGTACACGTCGTAGACGCCCTCCACGCCCCGCACCGCCTTCAGGACGTGCCCGAGGTGCTTCGGGTCGCCCATCTCGAAGGTGAAGCGCGAGGTGGCCACCCGGTCGCGGGAGGTCTGCACGGCCGCGGACAGGATGTTGACGTGCTGGTCCGACAGGACGCGGGTGACGTCCGAGAGCAGCCGGGAGCGGTCCAGGGCCTCGACCTGGATGGCGACGAGGAAGACCGAGGACTGGGTGGGCGCCCACTCGACGTCCAGGATCCGCTCGGGCTCGCGCGACAGCGACTCGACGTTGACGCAGTCGCTGCGGTGGACCGAGACGCCGCTGCCGCGGGTGACGAAGCCGATGATCGGGTCGCCGGGCACCGGGGTGCAGCAGCGGGCGAGCTTCACCCACACGTCCTCGACGCCCTTGACCACCACGCCCGGGTCGGCGCTGGAGCGGCGCTTGGAGCGGCCGCGGGTCGGCGGGGCGGTCTCGGCGATGTCCTCGGTGGCGGCCTCCTCGCCGCCGAGGGCCTGCACCAGCTTCTGGACGATGGACTGGGCGGTGACGTGGCCCTCGCCGATCGCCGCGTACAGCGAGGAGATGTCGCTGTAGCGCATCTCGTGGGCCAGGGTGACGAGCGAGTCGCCGGTCAGGATCCGCTGGATCGGCAGGTTCTGCTTGCGCATGGCCCGCGCGATGGCGTCCTTGCCCTGCTCGATGGCCTCGTCGCGGCGCTCCTTGGAGAACCAGGCGCGGATCTTGTTGCGGGCGCGGGGCGACTTGACGAAGCCCAGCCAGTCCCGGGACGGTCCGGCGCCGGCCGCCTTGGAGGTGAAGACCTCGACGAGGTCGCCGTTGTCGAGGGTCGACTCCAGTGGCACGAGCCGGCCGTTGACCCGGGCGCCTATGGTGCGGTGGCCGACCTCGGTGTGGACGGCGTAGGAGAAGTCGACCGGGGTGGCGCCGGCGGGCAGCGCGATGACGTCGCCCTTGGGCGTGAAGACGAAGACCTCGTTGCGCGACAGGTCGAAGCGCAGGGACTCCAGGAACTCGCCCGGGTCCTCGGTCTCCTTCTGCCAGTCGAGCAGCTGGCGCAGCCACGCCATGTCGTTGAGGTGGTCGTCCTTGCCGCCGCTCCTGGGCACGTCGGTGCGGACCTTGGAGGCGCCGGCGACGGCCTCCTGCTTGTACTTCCAGTGCGCGGCGATGCCGTACTCGGCGCGGCGGTGCATGTCGAAGGTGCGGATCTGCAGTTCGACGGGCTTGCCGTTGGGGCCGATGACGGTGGTGTGCAGCGACTGGTACATGTTGAACTTCGGCATCGCGATGTAGTCCTTGAACCGGCCGGGGACCGGGTTCCATCGCGCGTGGACGGTGCCGAGGGCCGCGTAGCAGTCGCGGACGGTGTCCACGAGGACGCGGATGCCGACCAGGTCGTAGATCTCCGCGAAGTCACGGCCGCGGACGATCATCTTCTGGTAGACGCTGTAGTAGTGCTTGGGGCGGCCGGTGACGGTGGCCTTGATACGGGCGGCGCGCAGGTCGGCCTGGACCTCGTCGGTCACTATGGCGAGGTACTCGTCGCGCTTGGGCGCGCGCTCGGCGACGAGGCGGACGATCTCGTCGTACATCTTGGGGTAGAGGATCGCGAAGGCGAGGTCCTCCAGCTCCCACTTGATGGTGTTCATGCCCAGCCGGTGCGCCAGCGGGGCGTAGATCTCGAGCGTCTCGCGGGCCTTCTTCTCCTGCTTCTCCCGCTTCAGATAGCGCATGGTGCGCATGTTGTGCAGGCGGTCGGCGAGCTTGATGACCAGGACGCGCGGGTCCTTGGCCATGGCGACGACCATCTTGCGGACGGTCTCGGCCTGGGCGGCCTCGCCGAACTTGACCTTGTCGAGCTTGGTGACGCCGTCGACGAGCAGGGCGACCTGGTCGCCGAAGTCGCGGCGCAGGGTGTCGAGTCCGTATTCGGTGTCCTCGACGGTGTCGTGGAGCAGCCCGGCCATCAGCGTGGCGGGGTCCATGCCGAGCTCGGCGAGGATGGTGGTGACGGCGAGCGGGTGGGTGATGTACGGGTCGCCGCTCTTGCGCTTCTGGCCGCGGTGCCAGCGCTCGGCGACCTGGTAGGCCCGCTCGATCTGGCGCAAAGTCGCCGTTTCGATCTTCGGGTCGTTGGAGCGGACGATCCGCAGCAGCGGTTCGAGGACCGGGTTGTACGGGGAGGAGCGCTGGACGCCGAGGCGGGCGAGCCGGGCGCGGACGCGGCTGGAGGAGCCGCCCGAGCGGGCGGGCGGGGCCGGCGTGGGCCTGGCGGACGGGGCCGGTGCGGGCGCCGCGGGCCTGGGCCTGGTCTCCGCAGGCTGGTTCTGGGGCGCGGCGGCTTCCGGCGCGGCCTGGTCGGCCTTCTTGTCGGGCTGCGCGGCGGAGAGTGGCTGGGCCTCGTCTGGCAAGAGCGCTCCTCTGGGGTCCCCCCGGACAGGGATCTGGGGGAGGTTCCGGGTCCCCCGGTCAGGCCCGGAAAGGCCATCGTATCGACCTGGCAGCGCGTGTGCTCACGCGCCTGCGGGCTGAGACGCCGCCGGGAGGGCCATGGTGCCCCACCGGATGCCTTTCGCGGGACCTGTCCGGAAAACGACGGGGGCGGCCCGGGGAATTCCCCGGGCCGCCCCTCGTGCGAGGTCCGGTCCCGTCAGACGGTGACGAGCGCGGTGAGCGGAGCGCCGGCCAGGGCCGGCTCCAGCCGGGCCCGGCCGGGCAGGAAGCCCAGCTCCATCAGGACCGCGACGCCGGCGACCTCGGCCCCGGCCCGCCGGATGAGCTCCAGCGATGCCTCGGCGGTGCCGCCGGTGGCGAGGACGTCGTCGATGACCATGACCCGGTCGCCCGTGGCCAGGTCCTCGGCGTGCACCTCGATCTCCGCGGTGCCGTACTCCAGCTCGTAGGCCTGCCGCAGGGTGGCCCCGGGCAGCTTGCCGGCCTTGCGGACCGGGATGAAGCCCAGTCCGGCGCGGACGGCGACCGGCGCGGCCAGGATGAAGCCGCGGGCCTCCAGGCCGACGATCTTCGTGGCGCCGGCCTCGGCGCACAGCCGGGCGAGGGCGTCGGTGAGCGCCGTGAAGGCCTCCGGGTCCGCCAGCAGCGGAGTGATGTCCTTGAACAGCACTCCCGGCTTCGGGTAGTCGGGGACGTCCCGGATACGGCTGACGAGCAGCTCGGTGACGCTCTGCGCCTCGGCGGTCATCCGCGGCGCTCCGTGGAGCGGCCGCGGCGGGCGCGCTGGCCGACGACGGCCGGCTCGGCGTCCACCGGGTCGGTGCCGTCCTCGACGTCCTCGCCCTTGGCGGCAGCGGCGGCCCGCTTGGCGAGCACCTTCTTGCGCAGGGCCCGCATCGCCGGCTCGCGCTCCTTGAGGTCGGCGACGAGCGGGGTGGCGATGAAGATCGAGGAGTACGCGCCGGCGGCGAGACCCACGAACAGCGACAGCGAGATGTCGTTGAGCATGCCGGCGCCGAGGACGCCGCCGCCGATGAAGAGCAGACCGGCGACCGGCAGCAGGGCCACGACCGTGGTGTTGATCGAACGGACCAGGGTGCTGTTGATCGAGCGGTTGGCGATGTCGCTGTAGGTCCAGCGGGTCTGCTGGGTGATGCCCTTCGTCTGCTCCTTGAGGGAGTCGAAGACGACGACGGTGTCGTAGAGCGAGTAACCGAGGATCGTCAGCAGACCGATGACCGTACCGACCGTGACCTCGAAGCCGACCAGCGAGTAGATGCCGACGGTGATGGTGAGGTCGTGGATCAGCGCGACGAGGGCCGCGACGGCCATCCGCCATTCGAAGGCGATGGCGAGGTAGATCACCACGAGGATCATGAAGACCGCGAGGCCGGTCCAGGCCTTGGTGGCGATCTGCTCACCCCAGCTGGGGCCGACGATCTCCGCGGCGATCTTGGCCTCGGGGACGCTCAGGTCCTTGGCGAGCTCCGCGCGGACCTGGTCGGACTTGGCGGTGTCGAGGCCGCCGACCTGGATGCGCAGCGAGCCGCTGCCGAGCTTCTGCACGAGCGCGTCGTGGCCGGAGGCCTCTTCCGCGTACTCCTGCGCCTGCGAGACGGAGACGTCCGTCTTCGGGGTGGTGAAGACGGCACCGCCCTGGAACTCGATGCCCATGTTCAGGCCGCGGACCGCGAGGGCGACGATCGCCGTGATGGTGATCAGGATCGAGATGCCGTACCAGATCCTGCGGTTGCCGATGAAGTCGTAGCCGACCTCGCCTCGGTGGAGCCGGGCGCCGAGATCTCCGAGCTTCGACATCTCACGCCTCCTTCGTGTCGACAGGGCCAGCGGCGGTAACGGACTGACGGCGGGAGCGGCGCAGCGGCGGCTTGGCGCCGAGGCTCTTCGGGTCCAGGCCGGACCACTTGTGGCCGTTGCCGAAGAACTTCGTCCGGGCGAGGAGCGTCATCACCGGCTTGGTGAAGAGGAACACCACGACGATGTCGAGCAGGGTGGTCAGGCCGAGCGTGAACGCGAAGCCCTTGACCTTGCCGACGGTGACGATGAACAGCACCGCGGCGGCCAGGAACGACACGAAGTCGGAGACCAGGATGGTGCGGCGGGCGCGCGGCCAGGCGCGCTCGACGGCCGGGCGCAGGGTGCGGCCCTCGCGGATCTCGTCGCGGATGCGCTCGAAGTACACGATGAACGAGTCCGCGGTGATGCCGATGGCCACGATGGCGCCGCAGACGGCCGGCAGGTTCAGCGCGAAGCCGATGGCCGGGCCGAGGAGGGCCATGAGCACGTAGGTGAGCAGGGCCGAGACGGCGAGGCTGAGGATCGCGATGAACGACAGGCCGCGGTAGTAGACCACCAGGTAGAGGACGACCAGTGCGAGGCCGATGGCACCGGCGATCAGGCCCGCCTGGAGCTGCTCGCCGCCGAGGGCGGCGGTGACGGTGTCGACGCTCTGGGTGTCGAAGGTCAGCGGCAGGGCGCCGTAGGACAGGATGTTGCCGAGGTCCTGGGCGGACTGCTGGTTGAAGCTGCCGGAGATCTCGGCGCTGGCGCTCAGCGTCTGGCGGACGGACGGGGCCGAGACGACCTCGCCGTCGAGGACGATCGCGAACTGGTTCTGCGGCTCGGTCTGCTGCGACAGCTTGCTGGTGATCTTCTGGAACTTCTTCGCGCCCTCGCTCGTGAAGTCCATGGTGACGATCCACATGCCGCGCTGCTGGTCGAGGACGCCCTTGGCGTCGTCGACGTCCTTGCCGTCGACCTCGGCGGGGCCGAGCAGGTACTTCTCCCACTGGCCGATGGAGTTCTTGCCGCAGGCGACGGTGGTGTCGGTCGGCTTCACGCCCTCGCCGGCGGCGGTGCGCTGCTTGGGGTCGAGGCAGTTGAGCGCCGCGAACTTCTGCTGCAGGGCGTTGGTGGCCGGGTCACCGGACTGCGTCGGGTTCGGCGTCGTGGAGGCCTTCGGCGACGCGGAGGAGCTGGGCGTCGCGGTCGGGCTCGGGGCCTTGAGGGCCTCGGTCACGGCGCGGCCCTGCGTCGAGGCGCTCGACGAGGGAGTGGCGGTGGTGCCCTTGCCCTTGTCCTTGCCCTTGTCCGCGGTGGGAGCGGAGGCGGAGGGCTTCGGCGAGGCGGTGGAGGAGCCGCTCGGCTTGGCGCTGGGGTTCGGCTGCGGCTGCTCGGCCGCGGCGACGGCCAGGACCGGCCGGAAGTACAGCTGGGCGGTGGTGCCGACCTGCTCGCGGGCCTGCTTCTCGTTCGTCCCCTTGGGGATGTTCACGATGATGTTCTCGCGGCCCTGCGTCTGGACCTCGGCCTCCGAGACACCCAGACCGTTGACACGGCGCTCGATGATGCCGACCGCGGTGTTCATGTTGGTCTCGTTGACGGCGGACTCCTGTCCGGGCTCCGCCTTCGCCTTGAGCGTGATCGACGTGCCGCCGGCGAGGTCGATGCCCAGGCGCGGGGTGGTGTGCCCCGACCAGAACATGCCGCCGGTGAGCGCGACCATGGCGATCAGAATGAGTGCCAGGGCGCGGCCCGGCCGGCTCTGGCCCCCCGCCGGCCTTCGGCCCTTCTTCGGTGCTGCCACCTGTCGTTATCTCCCTGTCCAAACCGTCCCGCGCCGATCGGGCGTGGGACGGCCACGAAGTGTGTGGTGGGGACCTGCCCCCGCAGACGTGAAACCGTCGCCGGAGCCGCGCGCGCCGGGTCGGCGGACGCGCGGCTCCGGCCGCGAAACTACTTCGCCTCGGTCTCGCCGTCCGCCTTGCCGTCCTTGTCGCCCTTGTCGCCCTCGGCAGCGTCGGACTTCTTGGTGAGGTCGGCCTTGGTGAGGTCGGCCTTGGCGTCCGCGGTGGACTCCTCGGCTTCGGCACCGGCGGTGTCGTCCGACGACTCGGTCAGCGAGGAGGCGTCGTCGGGGACGATGGCGCCGGGCTCGTCGCCGTGGACGATGCGGTTGTACTCCGCGTCCTCCAGGACGGCACCGATCGAGTTCTTCGCGTAGACCGCGTGGACGCCGGGCGCCACCTCGAGGAGGACGGTCTCGTCGCCGATCTCCTTGACGGTGGCGTACATCCCCCCGATCGTGCGTACGCCGGTGCCGGGCTGCATCTGGTTGCGCATCTCCACCGCCTGTGCCTGCTTCTTCTTGGCAGAGCGGGTCATGAGGAACATGGCCCCGATGAGCACGATGAACGGGAGGAGCATGCCGATGTTATTCACGGGACGGAATTTCCTTCGCAAGGCCGGGGAAGACTCCGCGGCCTGATTCGGGGGTGGGTGCGCCGACCATAAGGGCGGCATCGGCGGAGTCTAGGCGAGTCCGCATCGATGGAACAACGCCCAGCATCGCACCCTGGTTCCCTAATGGGCGAGTCTCCGCGCCGTCACGCCCCGAACAGACCCTGTTGTCCCTTTCCCGCCGCGGCCCCCGTTCCGCCGCCCGCTCCCGGGCCCGCTGCCTGCGGCGGAACCAGTCCGAGGTGGGTCCAGGCCGCGGGAGTGGCGACCCGGCCACGGGGCGTGCGGGCGAGGAGTCCCTCCCGTACGAGGAAGGGCTCGGCGACCTCCTCGACGGTCTCGCGCTCCTCCCCGACCGCGACGGCGAGGGTGGACAGGCCGACCGGGCCGCCGCCGAACAGCTTGAGCAGGGCCTCGAGGACGGCGCGGTCGAGGCGGTCGAGTCCGCGGCTGTCGACCTCGTAGACGCCGAGGGCGGCGGCGGCGATCTCGCGGGTGATCACTCCGTCCGCCCTGACCTGGGCGTAGTCGCGGACGCGGCGCAGCAGCCGGTTGGCGATGCGGGGCGTGCCGCGGGAGCGGCCGGCGATCTCGGCGGCACCGTCGGTGTCGATCTCGACGTCGAGGAGTCCGGCCGAGCGGCGCACGACGCGCTCCAGCTCGTGCGGCTCGTAGAACTCCATGTGGGCGGTGAAGCCGAAGCGGTCGCGCAGCGGCGGCGGCAGCAGGCCGGCCCGGGTGGTGGCACCGACCAGGGTGAAGGGCGGCAGGTCCAGCGGGATCGCGGTGGCGCCGGGGCCCTTGCCGACGATGACGTCGACGCGGAAGTCCTCCATCGCCATGTAGAGCATCTCCTCGGCCGGCCGGGACATCCGATGGATCTCGTCGAGGAAGAGGATCTCGCCCTCCTGGAGGGAGGAGAGGATGGCGGCGAGGTCGCCGGCGTGCTGGATGGCGGGGCCGCTGGTGATCCTGATCGGGGCGTTCATCTCCGCCGCGATGATCATCGACAGGGTGGTCTTGCCGAGTCCGGGCGCGCCGGAGAGCAGCACGTGGTCGGCGGTGGCGCCGCGCTGGCGGGCGGCCTTGAGGACCAGGTCGAGCTGCTGGCGGACCTTCTCCTGGCCGACGAACTCGCTGAGGTCCTTCGGGCGCAGGGCCGCCTCGACGGCCTGGTCGTCGCCCTCGGCGGAGGCGCCGACGATGCGCTCCTCGCCGGCCGGCTCCATGTCGTCGTACGGGTTCACTGTGGTGTCGCCTTCTCGTTCGTACGCGGGGCTCAGCGGGCCCGGTTGAGGGTCTGGAGCGCGGCGCGCAGCAGCTGCGGGACGGGTGCGGAGCCGGTCTCGGCGAGCGCGGCCTCGGCCTGCGGGGTGACGGCGGCGACGGCCTCCTCCGCCTCGCGGCTCGCGTAGCCGAGGCCGACGAGGGCGGCGGAGAGCTGCTCGGTCCAGGGCGCGGGGCCGGTGGCCCCGCGCTGGGCGCCGACGAGGCCGCTGCTGCCGAGCGGCTGTCCCAGCTTGTCCTTGAGTTCGAGGAGGAGTTTCTGGGCGCCCTTCTTGCCGATGCCGGGCACGGCGGTCAGGGCCTTCTCGTCGCCGGTGGAGACCGCGAGGCGCAGGGCGTCGGGGCTGTGCACGCCGAGCATGGCCTGGGCGAGCCGCGGGCCGACGCCGCTGGCGGTCTGGAGCAGCTCGAAGACCTGGCGCTCGTCGTCGTCCGCGAAGCCGTAGAGGGTGAGGGAGTCCTCGCGGACCACCAGGGAGGTGGCGAGGCGGGCGGGCTCGCCGACGCGCAGGGTGGCGATGGTGTTCGGGGTGCACTGGACGGCCATGCCCACACCGCCGACCTCGACGACGGCGGTCGTGGGGGCGAGGGCGGCGACCGGGCCGCTGACGAAGGCGATCATGACGTGCGGCCTTTCGGGGCGTGCAGGGCGGCGGCCTGCTGCAGACGGTTCTCGGTGACGGCCTGCTGGAGGCGGTTCTGGGCGGCGGCCTGCTGCAGACGGTTTTCGTTGACGGCCTGCTGGAGGCGGTTCTGGGCGGGTGCGCGCCAGATGTGGCAGATGGCGAGCGCGAGGGCGTCGGCGGCGTCGGCCGGCTTGGGCGGGGCGGAGAGCCGGAGCAGCCGGGTGACCATCGCGCCGACCTGGGCCTTGTCGGCGCGGCCGCTGCCGGTGACGGCGGCCTTGACCTCGCTGGGCGTGTGCAGGGCGACGGGGATGCCGCGCCGGGAGGCGCAGAGCATGGCGACCGCGCTGGCCTGGGCGGTGCCCATCACCGTGCGCACGTTGTGCTGGCTGAACACCCGCTCGACGGCGACGAGTTCGGGCTCGAAGCGGTCCAGCCACTCCTCGATGCCGCGCTCGATGCCGACGAGGCGCACGCCGATGTCGGCGTCCGCGGCCGTGCGCACCACACCGACGCCGAGCATGGTCAGCGGCCGGCCGGCGACGCCCTCGACGACGCCGACGCCGCACCGGGTCAGGCCGGGGTCCACCCCGAGTACGCGCACGCCGCCCCCTCCCTGATCACCAGCGGATCGCAAGTCTGTTTGTGCAGGCTATCGGCTGCCACCGACAACGCAGCGGGCCGACGGGGTGTGTCCCGTCGGCCCGCTGCTGGGAAAGACCGCGATCAGGCGTCGACCTTGGCCATGACCTCGTCGCTGACGTCGAAGTTGGCGAAGACGTTCTGCACGTCGTCGCTGTCCTCCAGGGCGTCGATCAGCTTGAACATCTTGCGCGCGCCCTCCTCGTCGAGCTCGACCTGCATGGTCGGGACGAAGCTGGACTCGGCCGAGTCGTAGTCGATGCCGGCCTCCTGGAGCGCGGTGCGGACCGCGACCAGGTCGGTGGCCTCGCTGATGATCTCGAAGGACTCGCCGAGGTCGTTGACCTCCTCGGCACCGGCCTCGAGCACCGACTCCAGGACGTCGTCCTCGGTCAGCTCGCCCTTGGGCAGCACGACGACGCCCTTGCGGTTGAACAGGTACGAGACGGAGCCCGGGTCGGCCATGGAGCCGCCGTTGCGGGTCATGGCGACGCGGACGTCGGAGGCGGCGCGGTTGCGGTTGTCGGTGAGGCACTCGATGAGCACCGCGACACCGTTCGGGCCGTAACCCTCGTACATGATCGTCGCGTAGTCGACGCCGCCGGCCTCGAGGCCGCCGCCGCGCTTGACCGCGGAGTCGATGTTCTTGTTCGGGACCGAGCTCTTCTTCGCCTTCTGGATGGCGTCGTAGAGCGTCGGGTTGCCGTCCGGGTCGGCACCGCCGGTGCGGGCCGCGACCTCGATGTTCTTGATCAGCTTCGCGAAGAGCTTGCCGCGCTTGGCGTCGATCACGGCCTTCTTGTGCTTCGTCGTAGCCCATTTAGAGTGGCCGGACATCTGCCTGTCTCCTTCGCGTAACCAATTTCTCTACGAACCCGAGAGATCTTACCGGGACCGGGTCACCGCTCGGCGCGCACCATGTCCACGAAGAGCGCGTGGATCCGGTGATCGCCGGTGAGTTCGGGGTGGAACGAGGTCGCGAGGACCTTGTCCTGCCGCACGGCGACGATGTGGCCGTCGTGCTCGGCGAGCACCTCGACGCGGGCGCCGACCGACTCGACCCACGGCGCGCGGATGAAGACGCCCTCGACGGGAGAGTCGATCCCCGCGACGGTGACGCCCGCCTCGAAGGACTCGTTCTGCCGTCCGAAGGCGTTGCGGCGCACGATCATGTCGATGCCGCCGAAGGTCTCCTGGCCCGAACGCGGGTCGAGGATCTTGTCGGCGAGCATGATCAGGCCGGCGCAGGTGCCGTAGACCGGGAACCCGGCGGCGATGCGCTCGCGCAGCGGTTCCGTCAGGCCGAAGAGAGCGGCCAGCTTGGAGATGGTGGTGGACTCGCCACCGGGGATGACCAGGCCGTCGACCTCGGCGAGCTCCTCGGGGCGCCGGACCGGCCTGGCCACGGCGTCAGCCGCGGCCAGGGCGATCAGGTGCTCCCGTACGTCGCCCTGGAGGGCCAGGACACCAATCACGGGAGTGGTGCTCATGGGTGCTTACCAGCCCCGGTTCGCGTAGCGCTCGGCCTCGGGCAGGGTGTCGCAGTTGATGCCGACCATGGCCTCGCCCAGGTTGCGGGAGGCGTCCGCGATGATCTTCGGGTCGTCGTAGAAGGTGGTGGCCTTCACGATGGCGGCGGCGCGCTTGGCCGGGTCGCCCGACTTGAAGATGCCGGAGCCGACGAAGACGCCCTCGGCGCCGAGCTGGCGCATCAGCGCGGCGTCGGCCGGGGTGGCCACGCCACCGGCGGAGAACAGCACGACCGGCAGCTTGCCGAGCTCGGCGACCTCCTTGACGAGCTCGTACGGGGCGCGCAGCTCCTTGGCGGCGGCGAACAGCTCGTTGTTGTCGAAGCCGCGCAGCTTGGCGATCTCGTTCTTGATCTGGCGCAGGTGGCGGACGGCCTCGACGACGTTGCCGGTGCCGGCCTCGCCCTTGGAGCGGATCATGGCCGCGCCCTCGGCGATGCGGCGCAGGGCCTCGCCCAGGTTGGTGGCGCCACAGACGAAGGGGGTCGTGAAGGCCCACTTGTCGGAGTGGTTGACCTCGTCGGCCGGGGTCAGGACCTCGGACTCGTCGATGTAGTCGACGCCGAGGGACTGCAGGACCTGGGCCTCGACGAAGTGGCCGATGCGGGACTTGGCCATGACCGGGATGGAGACCGCGCCGATGATCTCTTCGATCATGTTCGGGTCGGACATGCGGGCGACGCCGCCGTCCTTGCGGATGTCCGCGGGGACCCGCTCCAGGGCCATGACGGCCACGGCGCCGGCGTCCTCGGCGATCTTCGCCTGCTCGGCGTTGACCACGTCCATGATCACGCCGCCCTTGAGCTGCTCGGCCATGCCGCGCTTGACGCGGGCGGTGCCGGTCTCGGGGGACTGGGGGGTGGTGGAAGGCGTGGCGGACACGGGGTACCTCACTTGTGACAACGGGGTTGACGACAAGAGCGAGGAAACAGGCCGGGCCCGGTCCACATCAAGGGCCAATGTGCAGCCGGTGGATCGTTTTCGCAGCTTACGAAGGTGAGAGGGCCTCAGGCAGGGCGATCCGCAAGGGCCACGGGCGGTTCGTCATCCATTTCGAAGGCCATGGGGAACGGGGCGTGACCGGCCAGCCGGAACCAGCGCACCTTGCGGTGACGCCGCAGCGCCCGCGCCGCGCGGACCGCGTCGTTGTGGAAGCGGCGCGCCATCGGCACCCGGCGCACCGCCGCGGCGAGCTCCGTGGCCGCCTCCTCGCCGCCCGGCGCCTGCCGCACCAGGTCGACCTGCTCCGGCTCGCCGAACACCGCCCGCAGCGCCTGGCTGAGCTCGCTCTCGGCGACCTCCCGCTGGTCCTCCTCGGCCTGCCGGGCGGCGTGCGCCGCCTCGTACAGGACGATCGAGGCGGCCGGGTCGAGGACTCCCGAGGTGGCCAGCTCCTGGGTGACCGAGGCGCGGCGGAGCAGCTGCGCGTCGAGCGCGGCCCGCGCGGCGTCGATGCGGGTGTGCAGCCGGTCGAGCCGGCCGGCGGTCCAGCTCAGGTAGACGCCGACGAGGATCAGCGCGACGACGGTCCAGATCAGGGTTTCGGTCACGGGCGCACAGGCTACCGGGGCGCCGGCAGCCGCCCCTGCCACACCTCCTGGTCGTGCGCGAACAAGGCCCGCACCTCCCGGCCCGCCGCCAGCTCCCCGATCCGCGCGAGCCAGGGGCGGTACGGGCTGCCGAACTCGTGCGCGAAGTCGTAGGCCTGCCCGGCAAGGAGGGTCACCCGGTCGCCGTGGTCGAGCAGCAGCGACTGGTGGCCCTCGGTGTGCCCGGGCGTGGGCACGATCCGCACGCCGGGCGCGATCACGTGCTCGCCGTCGATCTCCTCGTAACGGACGCCCGGCAGCAGCGAGTCGATGGTGTAGCCGCCGGCGCGGGCGGTGGCGAGCTCGGTGCGCTGGACGAGCACGGGCGTGTCCGGGAAGAGCTGGTTGCCGCCGATGTGGTCGAAGTGCAGATGGCAGTTGACCACGAGGTCCACGTCGTCCGGTCCGACGGGGAGCGGCCGGCGCACCGGCCGGTAGTGGGCGTCGGTCTCCGGGGACCCGGTCCCCATCCCGGTGTCGAACACCAGCGCCCCGGCGTCGTGGCGAACGAGATATCCGAGCACGGCCTCCCGCCGGTCGTGGGGCCCGCCCCATTCCTCGGCGGGCCGCGTGAACCATCCCAGGTCGAGACGTGTGATCGTCGGCATGCGGCGATCCTGCCCGGCCCCCGCGCGGCCAACCACCGCGATCCTGCCCGGCCCCACGCGGCCAACCGCCGGGGCCGGTGCCCGCCCGCGCTCAGAGGCCCAGGCGGGCCCGCAGTCCGGTCGCGCGGTCGTCCGTGGCCACCGAGGCCGCGCCGTCCGTGACCGTCTCGTAGACCGCCAGGACGTCCGCGCCGACCGTCGACCAGTCGAAGCGCCGGACGTGCGCGGAGCCCCGCTCGCGCAGCTCCTCGCGGCGGGCCTCGTCGCCGAGGAGGGCGATCGCACGGGCGGCGAGGTCGTCGCCGTCCTCGTTGGTGAACAGCTCGCCGGCGGCGCCCTGGTCGAGGACCTGCGCGAAGGCGTCGAGGTCGGCGGCCAGGACGGGCGCGCCGGCCGAGAGGGCCTCCACGAGGATGATGCCGAAGCTCTCGCCGCCGGTGTTGGGCGCGACGTACACGTCGACGCTGCGCAGCAGTCGGGCCTTGTCCTCGTCGCTGACCATCCCGAGGAACTCGACCCGGGCGCGCATCTCGCGCGGCAGCGAGGCCACCGCCTCCTCCTCGTCGCCGCGGCCGGCCACCAGCAGCCGGGTGTCGGGGCGTTCGGCGAGGATCTTCGGCAGGGCCCGCATCAGCACCGGCAGGCCCTTCCTGGGCTCGTCGATCCGGCCGATGAAGCCGAGCGTGCCGCCCTGCCACTCCTTCTTCGGTTCGGCCCGCGCGAAGAAGTCGACGTCGACGCCGTTCGGGATGACGACGGCGTCGCCGCCGAGGTGCTCGACCAGCGTCCGCCGCGCGTACTCGCTCACCGCGATCCGCGCGCTGATCTTCTCCAGCGCGGGCTGGAGGATCGGATACGCGGCGATCATCGCCCGCGAGCGCGGGTTGGAGGTGTGGAAGGTGGCCACGATCGGCCCCTGCGCCGCCCAGCAGGTGAGCAGCCCGAGCGACGGCGACGTCGGCTCGTGGATGTGCACGACGTCGAAGGTGCCGTCGTGCAGCCAGCGCCGCACCCGGGCCGCCGACAGGAAGCCGAAGTTGAGCCGGGCCACGGAGCCGTTGTACGGCACGGGCACGGCGCGCCCGGCCGAGACGACGTACGGCGGGAGCGGTGTCTCGTCGTCGGCGGGAGCGAGCACGGAGACCTCGTGACCGAGCCGGATCAGGTGTTCGGCGAGGTCACGGATGTGGAACTGGACGCCGCCCGGCACGTCCCACGAGTACGGGCAGACGATGCCGATTCTCAAGGGCGCCGTTCCTCCAGATCCGCGAGCCACAGTCGCTGCAGCATGTGCCAGTCCTCCGGGTGGTCGGCGATGCCCTCGGCGAAGACGTCGGCGAGGGCCTGTGTCATGGAGGACGTCTTCTCGGCGCGGGTGCCTGACTCGGGCACCTCGACGGGCGCGTGCACCCGTCCGCGCATGACGTCGCTGTCGTCGTACCAGAGCGTCACGGGCAGCAGCAGCGCGCCGGTCTGCTGGGCGAGCATCGCGGGCCCCGCGGGCATCCGGGCCTTCTCGCCGAAGAAGGAGACCTCGACGCCGGAGGCGGACAGGTCGCGGTCGGCGACGAGGCAGACGAGGCCGCCGGCCCGCAGCCGCCGCGCGAGGGTGCCGAACGCGGCGCCGCCGGTGTGCGGCAGCACCTCCATGCCGAGCGACTCGCGGTAGGCGACGAAACGGTCGTACAGCGACTCGGGCTTGAGCCGCTCGGCGACGGTGGTGAAGGGCACGCCGAGGGCGCGGGTGACCCACACGCCGGCGAGGTCCCAGTTGCCCATGTGCGGCAGGGCGAGGATGACGCCGCGGTCGGAGGCGAGCCCGTCGGTCAGGTGGTGGACGTCCTTGGGGTCGAAGCTGCTCGCGGCGCGCTCCCGGCTCCAGGTGGGCAGCCGGAAGGACTCCATCCAGTAGCGCATGTACGAGCGCATGCCGGCCTTCGACAGCTCCCGCAGCCGCTCCGGGGAGGCGTCGGGCACGACCCGCGCGAGGTTCGACTCCAGGCGCAGGACGCTCTTGCCGCGCCGCTTCCACGCGGTGTCGGCGATCCGCCGGCCGAGGCCTCTGGCCACCGGCTCGGGCAGCTTCTTCACGGTGGCCCAGCCGAGGCCGTACAGACCGTCGCTGACCGTGTCCTTGAGTCCGCTCATGACGTCGCCTCGCTCCCCCGGGAGGCGGCGTCCGCCTCCGCCGCTTCCCTGCGTACGGTCACGACCCGCTGTCCCAGGGTCACGGCCGAGCCGGCCGCCACGATCCACAGGGCGACGGGCAGCAGGACCTGGATGCCGGGCACGCCGAAGGTGTGCAGTCCGGCGAGACCGGCCGCGAC
Organism: Streptomyces sp. NPDC053493; assembly: GCF_044544825.1. Classification (NCBI taxonomy): domain Bacteria; kingdom Bacillati; phylum Actinomycetota; class Actinomycetes; order Kitasatosporales; family Streptomycetaceae; genus Streptomyces; species Streptomyces sp. NPDC053493. The sequence continues at coordinate 318,654 of NZ_JBITXS010000006.1, read as the reverse complement.
CAGCGAGATCACCAGGCGCTCGGCCCGCTCGACGAGTCCGTTGACGGCGACCGGCAGGCCGATCGATTCTCCGCGCGCCTTGGTGTAGGACACGACCTGGCCGCTGGCCAGGCAGAAGATCGACACGGCGCACAGCACGTTGTCGTCGCCGCCGCCGGCGTACCAGAGGGCGAAGCCGCCGAAGATCGCGCCGTCGGCGACCCGGTCGAGCGTGGAGTCGAGGAAGGCGCCCCAGCGGCTGGAGATGCCCGCCTGCCGGGCCATGTTGCCGTCGACGAGGTCCGAGAACACGAACAGGGTGATGACGATGGTGCCCCAGAAGAACTCGCCGCGGGGGAAGAAGACCAGCGCGCCGGCCACGACTCCCGCGGTGCCGAGGAGCGTGACGGTGTCGGGGCTGACGCCCCGGCGGAGCAGAAACGCGGCGAACGGTGTGAGGACACGCGTGAAAAACGCACGCGCGTACTTGTTCAGCATGGCCCTGTGGCCTTCCCGAGGTTCGTGGGCCGCGCGGCCCCTACGGCCACCGGCTCGCCCATCGTAGCCACGCGGGCCCTCGCCGGAGCGGCGGCACCCGCCCGCCGCGTCGGGACCCGTGCGCGGGCCGGGCGCGCGTACGACGTATGGACGCACCGTGACGTCGGTGCAAAGCTCGAAGGACAACCGCGGGCATCGCCGGAGCCGCAGCCGGCGGCCGAGCCGCCGCACCACTCCCCCGCGCCCGCGTCCCCCACCTCACCGTACGAGCGGTACGAGCAGTCGGGAGGAACATCATGGGCGACAAGGCGAACCCCCACGGAGCCGCCGGCAGGGCTCCAACGGCCGACCGGCCCTCGGCCGTGCGGAACGTGGTGCTGGTCGGCCACAGCGGATCGGGCAAGACGACCCTCGTCGAGGCCCTGGCCCAGACCGCGGGCGCGGTCAACCGGGCCGGGCGCGTCGAGGACGGCGGGACGGTCTCCGACTACGACGAGATCGAGCACCGCCAGCAGCGTTCCGTACAGCTCTCCCTCGTCCCGGTCGAATGGGACGGGTACAAGATCAATCTTCTGGACACACCCGGATACGCCGACTTCGTCGGGGAGCTGAGGGCCGGTCTGCGCGCCGCGGACGCGGCCCTCTTCGTCGTCTCGGCGGCGCAGGAGGCCGACGCGGTGGTCGGCTCGACCCGGGCGGTGTGGGAGGAGTGCGCCGCGGTCGGCATGCCCCGGGCCATCGTCGTGACGCATCTGGACACGGCCCGCACCGACTACACGCGGCTGACCGAGCTGCTCGCCTCGCTCTTCGGCGGCGACGATCCCGACGCCGTACTGCCGCTGTACCTGCCCGTGCGCGGCGCGGAGGGCGCCGACGGGCACGCGCCGGCGACGGGTCTGGTGGGCCTGCTGTCGGAGCGGATCTTCGACTACTCCACCGGGGTACGGCGGGAGGATCCGCCCGACGAGGCGCAGCGGCCGCCGCTCGACGAGGCCCGGGCCCGGCTGATCGAGGGGATCATCGCCGAGAGCGAGGACGAGACGCTGATGGACCGCTATCTCGGCGGCGAGCGGATCGACCTCAAGACACTGATCGACGACCTGGAGAAGGCGGTCGCGCGCGGCACCTTCCATCCGGTGCTCGCCGCGGCGCCGGCGGCGGACGGCGGGAAGCAGGGCCTCGGCACGGTCGAGCTGCTCGAGCTGATCACCGGCGGCTTCCCCAGCCCGCTAGAGCGCGAGGCGCCGGCCGTGACGACGCCGGAGGGCGCCGCCCGCCCGGCGCTCACCTGCGACCCGGACGGGCCGCTGGTCGCCGAGGTCGTGAAGACCTCCTCGGACCCGTACGTGGGCCGGATCTCGCTGGTGCGGGTGTTCTCCGGCACGCTGCGGCCCGACGTGACCGTGCACGTCTCGGGCCACGGGCTCGCGGACCGCGGCCACGAGGATCACGACGTCGACGAGCGGGTGGGCGCGCTGACCTCGCCGTTCGGCAAGCAGCAGCGCACCCTCGCCCACTGCGTGGCCGGTGATCTCGCCTGTGTGGGCAAGCTGGCCCGGGCGGAGACGGGCGACACGCTGTCGGCGAAGGACGCACCGCTGCTGATGGAGCCGTGGTCGATGCCGGAGCCGCTGCTGCCGCTGGCCATCGAGGCGCACAGCAAGGCCGACGAGGACCGGCTCTCGCAGGGCCTGGCCCGGCTGGTCGCCGAGGACCCGACGATGCGCCTGGAGCAGAACCAGGACACCCACCAGGTGGTGCTGTGGTGCCTGGGCGAGGCGCACGCGGACGTGGCCCTGGAGCGGCTGCGCGGCCGCTACGGCGTCCAGGTCGACACGGTGCCGCACAAGGTGTCGCTGCGCGAGACCTTCGGCGCCCCGTCGGCCGGGCGCGGCCGGCACGTGAAGCAGTCGGGCGGGCACGGCCAGTACGCGATCTGCGAGATCGACGTGGAGCCGCTGCCGGCGGGCAGCGGCATCGAGTTCGTCGACAAGGTGGTCGGCGGGGCCGTGCCGCGCCAGTTCATCCCGTCCGTCGAGAAGGGCGTGCGGGCGCAGGCGGCCCGCGGCGTGGCGGCCGGATATCCGCTGGTCGACATCCGCGTCACCCTGCGCGACGGCAAGGCGCACTCGGTGGACTCCTCCGACGCGGCCTTCCAGACGGCGGGCGCGCTGGCCCTGCGGGAGGCGGCGGCCGACGTGCCGATCCACCTCCTGGAGCCGGTGGCCGAGGTGCAGGTGCTGGTCCCGGACGACTACGTGGGTCCGGTGATGAGCGATCTGTCGGGCCGGCGCGGCCGGGTGGTCGGCACCGAACAGGCGGGCGCCGGGCGGACGGTGGTGCGCGCGGAGGTGCCGGAGATCGAGATCGGGCGGTACGCGATCGACCTGCGGTCCGTCTCGCACGGCACGGGCAGCTTCGACCGGACCTACGCCCGGCACGAGGCGATGCCCGCGCACCTGGCGGAGAAGGTCCGCGAGAAGGCGGAGAAGGCTGCGTGAGCGACGGCGGCGCGGGGCCGCGGTCCTGACGGGCTGACAGCCGGGTGCCGTCCGCCGACTTCCCCGCGGCGGGCGGCATCCGGCCGACCCCTCACGCATCCGGCCGACCCCTCGCGCTCCGGTGACGCATCCGTCGTCGCCCGGTTACGCTGTGGTGCCCAGCTCAGAAGGTGTGCGGGGCGCGGCAGTTGGGAACAGCCCGCACAGGGAAACCGTGGCGATGGGGGCGGCAGTGACGATCGGCAGTTTCGGACCCGGGGCGCAGATTCCCCTTCAGGGCTCGGACGCGCAGACGGCGGCGACCCATGCCCTCGCCTCGGCCGCGTACCGCGACAGCCCGGTCGAGACGATCCTGGAAGCGAACAACGAGTGGCACAAGTCCACGGTCAAGGAAGGGAAATGGAAGAAGCTCTTCCGTCCCGACCTCGGTGAGGCCTTCTCCCGCGCCGTCCAGGTCCGCATGCTCGGCGGCGCCCGCAAGCCGCTCATCCAGTCCTTCGGCGCCGACCCGCAGCCCGTCGTCGAGCACTGCCTGGCCGCCTCCGGCATCCGCAGGCAGCGCGACATCAGGCTGACGCTGGTGACGGTGCTGTTCGGCGTGCTGTTCCTGCCCGGACTGCTGCTCTGGCTCGGCGTGATCCAGCTCCGCCGGCTCGCCGCGGGCTCGGAGAACCGGCGCACCAGCGCCATCGGCACGGCCCTGATGGTCGCCGCCGGTTTCGTCGCGCTGATGTTCCTGGTCAAGCTGCCGTTCGACGGGATCCTGCCGAACTATCTGCGCGCCATGATCGTGGCGCCGGTCGTCGGCTGGTTCCTGGCCCGCCGGATCTGCGAGAAGACCGCCGTCGAGCTGCGCGATCGCTGGACGGCGCTGCTCAGCGGCGGCGGCATCGGCGCCTCCGTCCCGCAGGCCGTGCCGAAGGACCCGACCGAGAAGACCGCCGAGGAACTGCGGCTCAACCTGGAGAAGCTCGGCGCCGAGCAGCAGTCCAACATCGTCTTCTACGCGGGCCCCAAGGGAATACTGGGCATGGGCACCCGCTGGGGCAGCTGGACCCTCGCCGAGGAGCTGGTCCCGCGCGACGGCAAGGAGATCCACGACTTCCGCGCCTGGGACGTCGTCCGCCAGATCCACACCGAGCTGACGCTGCTCGAACGCGGCTCCCTGAAGACCGGCTTCCCCAAGCCGACGGTCAAGCACTGGATCGTCTCGCCGGTCGGCGAGGGCGCCGACGAGGTCGCCCGCCCCGAGGGCGAGAACATCGTCGCCTACCAGGTGAAGCCGCACGAGATACAGCGCATCTGCAACGACCAGCAGTTCGGCGCCGGCAACCGCCACTACCTGGGCGTCCAGTTCACGCTCTGGGACGGCCAGCTGGTCCTCACCATGATGGTGACGGTCACCTCGCTGCACCACACGCTGCGCGTCGAGGTCACCGGCCACGCGCTCGGCCCGGTCCACGGCCTGTTCACCACCAAGCCGAAGGCGAAGACCAGGGAGGTCTCCAAGACCGTCAGGTTCTGGGAGACCAAGGAGATCAAGCTGCCGCTGACCGACACGGACGACGTGGTGCGCCAGGCCGTGCGCGCGCCGCTCACCTGGTTCCCGCCGGTGCTGGACTTCCTCGGCGGCAAGCTGGTCCTGCCGGAGCCCTTCGGCCTGCGCCACGCCTGGGCCGGGCAGCCCTGGCGGCACCGCTTCATGGCGGACGACGCGATCCGCGCGGCCACGCCGGTGCTGCGCGCGGTCCACGCCGCGACCATCAGGGTTCTCGACGATCACGGCGTGGACACCGAGCGCTTCACCAACCGCTCGCTGATCCTCAGCGGCGGCATCCAGGACCCGGGCCCGAAGAAGGCCGACCTCTACGACGCGTGAAGGAGGCCACCCCGCAGCAGGCCGTACGGATCAGAGGCCGGCCGGCCAGGCGTCGGCCAGCATCGTGCGGGTGTCGGCCAGCAGCTGCGGCAGCACCTTGGTGTGGCCGACCACCGGCATGAAGTTGGTGTCGCCGCCCCAGCGGGGCACGACGTGCTGGTGCAGATGGGCGGCGATCCCGGCGCCGGCGACCGTGCCCTGGTTCATGCCGATGTTGAAGCCGTGCGCGCCCGAGGCCGCGCGCAGCGCGACCATGGCCCGCTTGGTGAACTCGGCGAGCTCGGTGGTCTCGGGCTCGTCGAGGTCCGTGTAGTCGGCGACATGGCGGTAGGGGACGACCATCAGGTGGCCGCCGTTGTACGGGTAGAGGTTGAGCACCGCGTACACGCTCGTGCCGCGCGCGATCACCAGGCCGTCCTCGTCCGACTTCGCCGGGATCGTGCAGAAGGGACAGCCGTCCTCGGCCCCCGGCCCGGTGGGCTTGTTCTCGCCCTGGATGTAGGCCATCCGGTGAGGCGTCCACAGGCGCTGGAACGCGTCCTGCGTCCCCACTCCGATCTGCTGTTCCGGCTCAGTCGTCATGCTGTGCAGCATATTGCTTCGCCCGTTCGGAACGTGTCGCCGGGGCAGCGGATCCGTGCACGGGCCATGCTGATCAGATGAGCGCCAGGACGCCGAAGACACCGGAGCAGGAACGCTGGGAGCGACGGATGGAGGGCCCGCTCGCGGCGGCGTCGCTCGTCTTCCTCGCCGGCTACGCGATCCGCGTCCTCGCCCACGGCCGGCTCTCCCAGGGCTGGCTCGACCTCTGCCTGGCCCTCGTCTACGGCTCCTGGGCGGTGTTCGCCGTCGACTACGCCGTACGGCTCCGGCTGAGCCGGCTCGGCCTGCCCCGCTTCGTGCGCCGCAACCTCCTGGACGCGGTCGTCGTGGTGCTGCCGCTGCTGCGCCCGCTCCAGGTGGTCACCATCTACGACCGGGTGCAGCGCCGCCACGACAAGCCGCGGCTGACGCTCTACGCCCGGGTGATGGCGTACGCGGGACTCACGGCGGCCCTGCTCGGCTTCGCGGGCGCGCTGTCCGTCTACCACGTCGAGCACGGCGCTCCGGGTGCGACGATCCGCACCTTCGGCGACTCGGTGTGGTGGACCTGCGCGACCCTGGCCACCGTGGGCTACGGCGACGTGGCGCCGGTGACGCCGCTCGGGCGGCTAGTGGCCGTGGGCCTGATGGCCTGCGGTCTGGCGCTGCTCGGCGCGGTGACGGGCTCGTTCTCGTCGTGGCTGATCCAGGTCTTCACGCGGGAGGACGAGCGCGGGGACGGCGGGAGGCCCCCGGACGGTCCGGGGGCCTCCTGAGCGTGGAGCGGGCCGGTCAGACCTGGACGCGGTCCTCGACGATCTTGGCGATCTTGGCGATGGCCTCGTCGACCGGAATGCCGTTCTCCTGCGAACCGTCGCGGTAGCGGAAGGAGACGGCGCCGTTGGCCATGTCCTCGTCGCCTGCGATGATCATGAACGGCACCTTCTGCTTCTGCGCGTTCCGGATCTTCTTCTGCATCCGGTCGGAGGAGGCGTCGACCTCCACCCGCAGGCCCTGCTTCTTCGCCTTGGCGGCGAACTCGGCGAGGTAGTCCACGTGCGCGTCGCCGATCGGGATGCCGATCGCCTGCACCGGGGCCAGCCAGGCCGGGAAGGCACCCGCGTAGTGCTCCAGGAGCACGGCGAAGAAGCGCTCGATCGAGCCGAACAGCGCGCGGTGGATCATGACCGGGCGCTGCTTGGTGCCGTCCGGGGCGGTGTACTCCAGGTCGAAGCGCTCCGGCAGGTTGAAGTCCAGCTGGACGGTCGACATCTGCCAGGTACGGCCGATGGCGTCGCGCGCCTGCACCGAGATCTTCGGGCCGTAGAACGCGGCGCCGCCCGGGTCGGGGGTGAGCGGCAGGCCCTGCTTCTCGGCGACCTGCTGGAGGACCGCGGTGGCCTCCTCCCACACCTCGTCGGAGCCGACGTACTTCTCGGGGTCCTTGGTGGACAGCTCCAGGTAGAAGTCGGTCAGACCGTAGTCGCGGAGCAGGTTGAGGACGAAGGTGAGCGTCTTGTCGAGCTCGTCCGCCATCTGCTCGCGGGTGCAGTAGATGTGCGCGTCGTCCTGGGTGAAGCCGCGGGCCCGGGTCAGGCCGTGCACGACGCCGGACTTCTCGTACCGGTACACGGTGCCGAACTCGAACAGGCGCAGCGGCAGCTCACGGTAGGAGCGTCCGCGCGCGTCGAAGATCAGGTTGTGCATCGGGCAGTTCATGGGCTTGAGGTAGTAGTCCACGCCCTCGTCGAGCTGCATGGGCGGGTACATGCCCTCGGCGTACCAGTCGAGGTGGCCCGACTTCTCGAAGAGCTTGCCCTTGGTCGCGTGCGGCGAGTAGACGAACTCGTAGCCCTCCTCCTCGTGCCGGCGGCGCGAGTAGTCCTCCATGACCCGGCGGATGATGCCGCCCTTGGGGTGGAAGACGGCGAGGCCGGAGCCGATCTCGTCCGGGATGGAGAACAGGTCGAGCTCGTTGCCGAGCTTGCGGTGGTCGCGCTTCTCGGCCTCGGCGAGGAAGTCGAGGTGGGCCTTCAGCTCCTCCTTCGACGGCCACGCGGTGCCGTAGATGCGCTGCAGCATCGGGTTCTTCTCGCTGCCGCGCCAGTAGGCGGCGGCGTTGCGCATCAGCTTGAAGGCCGGGATGTTGCGGGTGGTCGGCAGGTGCGGACCACGGCACAGGTCCTTCCAGCACAGCTCGCCGGTCTTGGCGTCGAGGTTGTCGTAGATGGTCAGCTCGCCGCCGCCCACCTCGACGTTCGCGCCGTCGTCGGTCGACGCGGCGCCCTTGATGCCGATGAGCTCCAGCTTGTACGGCTCGGCCGCGAGCTCCTCGCGGGCCTCCTCGTCGCTGACCACGCGGCGGGCGAAGCGCTGGCCGCGCTTCTGGATCTCCTGCATCTTCTTCTCGATGGCCTTGAGATCCTCGGGCGTGAACGGCTTCTCGACGTCGAAGTCGTAGTAGAAGCCGTCGCGGACCGGCGGGCCGATGCCCAGCTTGGCCTCCGGGAACAGCTCCTGCACGGCCTGGGCCATGACGTGCGCGGTGGAGTGGCGCAGGATGTTCAGACCGTCCTCGGAGGAGATCTCCACGCCCTCGACGACATCGCCCTCGGCGAGCTCGTACGACAGGTCCTTCAGCTCGCCCGCGACACGGGCGGCGATGACGGTGCGGTCGTCGGCGAACAGGGCGCCGGCCGTGGTGCCCGCGCTCACCGTCCTCTCCTCAGATCCCGAGGCGGACTGGACGGTCACACGGACTTCAGACACGGGTGCTCCATACATAGGGGCGCAGGCAGACACGAGGTGCCGGCGCCGGCGGCGCGCGGCAGAGACGAGGTGCCGCGCAGCCTTGATCCTACCGGGGCACCCCGGCCCCGCTCCTCCCTCACCCGGCCCGCGCGGATCTCCTCGGCTGTCGGCCGCGCCGCACGGATCCGGGTCCTCGCCCGGCCCGCGCGGGCCGCCCTACGCGTCGGCCGGCCCGCACGGGTCCTCGAAGAAGGCCGTGCGCTCGGCGTTCTCGTGGAGCGCCTTCATCAGCCGGTCCCGTTCGGCGTCGTCGACCTGCACCGGCGCGACCTCGGTGGCGTCGGTCAGCCGGCGGAAGCCGCCCCGGCTCTCCAGGCGGCCGACGACGCGGATCGGCAGTCCGGCCAGGTGGGCGTGGCCGGCGGTGCGGTAGCCGTCCTCGTCGAGCGCGACGCGCACGTGTCCGACCTCGGCGCCGACGAGGACGCGCAGCCGCACGGTGCCGTCGCCGCGCGGGCCCGAGCGGCGCATGCGGACCACGGCGCCGGTGATCCGTACCGGTACGGAGGGCTCGTCGGTCAGATAGCGGGCGCCGGCCTCGCGCAGGGCCGGCAGGTCGCCAGGCGAGAACTCCACGGGCTCGGGGCGGGCGGCGCAGCCCTCGGGCGTGCCGGCGGCCGGCGACCAGGCGAGCGCGATGCTGGCGCCCTCGGTGCCGCGCACGAGCGCGACCAGGGCCTCGGTGAGTTCGCGGCTCACACCGGCCTCGACGGCGGTGTCGAAGGCCTCCATGCCGCCGGTCGCCCGCTGGTAGTCGACGGCCTCGCTGGCCGCGTAGAGGGCGTGGTAGAGCCGCACCGAGACGGCCCGGCCCGGGTCGACGGGCAGGAAGGCGGTCAGTCCGCGCCCGCCGGGCGCGGCGCCGACGACGACGTTCTCCAGGGCGGCCTGGGCCTGCCGCCGGTGCCGGGCCCCGTGGTAGCCGGCCCGGGCGCGCACGGCGAGGGCGCCGGCGAGCAGCAGCCCGCGGGCGGCGGCCCTGAGCTGTTCCTGCACGGGCCAGGGCACGGCGCCGGCCGGGCCCGGCGGCACGTCGCGCCACCAGCGGATCTCGTCGCTGGGCACGGCGAGGCCGGTGAGGACCTCGCGGGCGGAGGGCGCGGCGCTGTGGGCGAGGGCGGTGAGCGCCTCGCCGATCAGGTCCTCGCAGTCGGGAAAGGCGCGGCTCTCCGGGACGAGGAGGCTGGTGCCCCGGCCGCCGGCGGCCTCGGACCCGGGCGGCGTCCAGCGGGTGTAGCGGCCGGCGGCCCCGCCGCGCCGCCGCCAGCCGTGCCGGGCGAGCAGCGCGCCGAGGACCCGGGGATCGACCCGGGCGGGGTCGGGCGTGTCGCCGGCGTCGGCCCAGGGGCCGAGCGGCGGGGCCGGGATTCCGGTCCAGGGGCCGGGGAGTTCGCCGGGCGCCGGGTGGGGATGGGGCCGGAAGGGCGGTGGGAGCGACGGGCCGGGGCCGTGGCCGGCCCCGTTCTCCGGTTCGTCGATCGGGCGGTGCATCAGGGTCTCCCTCCCACGCCGACCCGGGCCATGATCTCGCAGAGCGCCCGGTCGTCGAAGATCCGTGCCGTCGGGATGCGCACGGTGGTCCTTCGGCGTCCTGTGACCGGGTGGCCGGCCAGGTTGATCCAGTAGCAGCAGTGCCGCAGGTCGAGCCGGTCGTGCCCGGCCCTCAGCCAGTCGTCCCGGTCGCGCGGCACGAGCATCACGACCAGGATCTTGTGCACCGCCACGGGCGTGCGGGCGAGTTTCACCAGGTGCTCGTTGTCGAGCGTGAACGAGAACGCGGAGGCTCCGGCCTCCGCCGTGCGCGGCGGTATCTGGTAGGTGCACTTGAGCTGCACCTTGATGGTGACCTCGTCGTCCACGGTGTGGCCGGGAGCGCTGTGGCTCACGTGCCAGTCGATGCCGTTGTCCGGAAACGGCTGCGACAGCGAGCAGCCCGCCGCCGCCGCGACCGCGTGGAGATACCCGACCTGGAGCGTCTCCATGCAGGCGGTGGTGGCGAGTGAGCCGCGCAGCGGTGCTGCCCGCTGGGGCGGCAGCCCTCCCGATTCGGGCTGGGCGAGCGCCATGTCAGTTCCCTTCCCCGTCACCTGTGTTGTGACCGGTCCGCGTACGGCGCAAACAGCCCGGGTATCAACGATTCGGGCAGGGGGATGGCCATCTGCCGCGCACGTGCGAGGAGTTCGGGGATGACGACGGACTGGTACGAGGGGCCCCTGGCCGCATTCGACACGGAGACCACGGGAGTCGACGTCGAGGAGGACCGGATCGTGTCCGCCGCCCTCGTCGTCCAGGACGCCGCGGGCATGCGCCCGCGGGTGACGCGCTGGCTGGTGAACCCGGGCGTGCCGGTGCCGCCCGAGGCCACCGCCGTACACGGACTGACGGACGATCACCTCCAGCGCAACGGGCGGTGGCCGTCGCCGGTGGTGGAGGAGGTGGCCCGCGCGATAGCCGAACAGAGCGCCGCGGGACGGCCGTTGGTGGTGATGAACGCTCCGTTCGACCTGACGATCCTGGACCGCGAGCTGCGCCGGCACCGGGCGTCCTCGCTGGGCCGCTATCTGGAGCACGTGCCGCTGAGCGTGCTCGACCCGCGGGTCATCGACAAGCACCTGGACCGCTACCGCAAGGGACGGCGGACGCTGACGGACCTGTGCGACCAGTACGGGGTGGAGCTGGACGGCGCGCACGACGCGGCGGCGGACGCGCGGGCGGCGATGGACGTCGTACGGGCGGTGGGGCGGCGTTTCGCCTCGCGCCTGGCCCGGCTGACGCCGGCCGAGCTGCACACGCTGCAGGCGGTGTGGCACGCGGCCCAGGCGCGCGGCCTGCAGGCGTGGTTCGCGCGGCAGGGCACGCCGGAGACGGTGGACCCGGCGTGGCCGCTGCGTCCGGAGCTGCGGACGGCGGCGTGATCGCCTGCCGTGCACGGCGGCGCGCACGTGTGCGTCGACGGCGGCGCGGACGCAAGAAGGCCGGTCCGTCGAGTGACGGACCGGCCTTTCCCGGTGGGCGATACTGGGATCGAACCAGTGACCCCTTCGGTGTGAACGAAGTGCTCTCCCGCTGAGCTAATCGCCCGGGCAACGCGTTGAACCATACAGGTCCGACGCGGCTTCGTTCAAACCGGCGGCGGCGAGGCGCGCAGGCGGGCGCTCAGTCCGCGGCGGCCGCCGCGCATCATCAGGACGTGGTTGGCGCGGAACAGCGGCCGTCCCGGGACGGCGAGCGCGCGCATCAGCGGGCTGCGGACCTCGACCTCCTGCTCGTAGAGCGCGTGGGTGCCGGCGCCTTCGGGCAGGGCGGTGAGCGTCCAGCGGGCCCAGCCGTCCAGGTCGCCCCGCATCCCGATCTCCAGGACGCCGGCGACGGGATCGCGGCGCCGGGCCTCCGCGGTGACGACGAGGTCGTACGGGAGCAGCGAGCGGAAGCGGGCGGTGCCGGTGCGGTCGTCGACGGGGACGACCTCGCGGACCTGGGGCCACCAGGAGGGGTAGTCCTCGGCGCGCTCGAGCACGGCGTAGACGGCGGCGGGCGCGGCCGGGACGCGCCAGACGCTGCGGAAGCGGTAGCGACACCAGTCCATGGCTCCAGTGTGGGCTACTCAGGCCCGGATCTGAGTACCCGTGCGCATACCCTCCCGCCGTGTCCGGCGCCACACTCCGCCTATGGACACTCCCCTGCCTCCCGCGGAAGAGCTGCGGCTCGTCGACCGCGAACTGGCCCGACTCGACGCCCGCCGGGCTCAGTTGCTGACCCGCCGGGACTGGCTGCTGCGGGTGCTCCACCCGCCGGTGGCGGCTCCGGCGCCGACGGCCCCGCGCGCGCCGGAGACGGCCCCGCGCAGCGCCCAGAACGTGCTGCTCACCCTCGGCGGTGTGCTGCTGGCCGTCGCCGCGGTCGCCTTCACCCTGGTGAGCTGGGGCTCGATGGGCATCGGCGGGCGGGCGGCCGTGCTGGGCGTCGCCACCACGGCGGCGCTGGCCGCGCCGGTGGCGCTGCTCCGCAAGGGCCTGGTGTCCACGGCGGAGTCGGTGGCCGCGCTGGGCCTCGTGCTGACGCTGCTCGACGCGTACGCCCTGCACCGGGTGGCGCTCGCGGACACCGACGGCCTGGCGTACGCGGCGGTGGCCGCGGCCGTCCTCGCGGCCCTCTGGACGGCGTACGGATCCGTCCTGCCCCGCCTGCGGCTCCCGCTCCCTGCGGCCGTGACCGCCGCCCAACTCCCGCTCCCGCTCGCGGCCTTGGCCCTCGGCGGCGGCATCACTCCTCTCGCCTGGGCCACCCTGGCCACCGCCGCGCTCGACCTCGCCGTCGTCCTGTACACGCAGCGCGGCCCGGGCCGCGAGGCCGCCGCCGAGGCGACGGAGCCGGGCGCGGAGGCGCCGGCCGGCGAGGCGAGCGCGACGAGCACGGACTCCGCCCCTGGCCTGGCGGCCTCCGGCGCGACCGCGCCGGGGCCGGACACGCGGTCCTCTGGCCCTGCCGGCGCCGTCGACGGCGTCACGGAGCCGGGCGCGGGACCGGCCACGGGTCGCGCGGCCGGTCTCGGTGCGCGACTGTTCCTCGTCCGCGTGACCGCCGCCGTCGGGGCCACCGCTCTGGGCATCTGGTCGCTGGTGACAAGTGGGACGCTCTCCTTCACCTCTCCCGGTCAGGCCGCCCCGCTCCTCCTCGCCTGCGCGGCGCTGCTGCTGCTCGCCGCCGTCCGCCTCCCGGCCGTCGCCCTGGCCTCCTCTACGGTGGCGGGCCTGTCCGTGATCGCCGCGGCGGGCGGACTGCTGCGGTCGGTGCTCCCGGGCGCGTGGGTGGTGCCGGGCTACGCGCTGTGCGGCGCGGTCCTGACCGCGGCGGCGCTGTGGCGCGGCCTCGGCGCGGTGCGCGCGGCCGGGGCCCGTTCCGGCGCGGTGCGCCAGGGGCTCGGCGCGGCGGGGGCCGGAGCGCTGGCGCTCGGCGTCGCGTGGAGCCTGCCGCCGGTCGCCGCCGGGGGGCTCGGATCGGTGGTGCGCACCACGGGCGTGTGGTCGGGAGCCCACGGCGAGCGGATGCTCGCCGACTACCCGGCGACGGCGCCGCTGGTGCTGCTGCTCGCGGCCGTCGCGCTCGCGCTGGTGCCGCACCTGTGGGCACGGAGCGGCGCGCTGGTCCTCGGCTGGGCGCTGCTGACCGGCCTGCCGGTGTCGCTGGGTCTGTCGTACGGCGCGACGCTCGCGCTCCAGCTGGTGACCGCGACAGCGGCGCTCGGGGCCGGTGCGCGCCCCCGGGCGCTGGTACGCGGGCTCGCCGAGGCTCCGGCCGCGCCGGAGGCCACGCCGCCGGTCGGGCCCGGCTGGGGACCGCTCCCCGCGGCGCCGGCCGCGCGGAGCGCCGAGCCCTCGGCCGTCGTCGGATGGATCGCCTTCGCGGGCGGTCTCGCCTCGGCCGTCGCGGCCGCGGCGCTCGCGCTGGACGTGCGGGCGGCGACCTTCGTGGCGCTGGGTGTGCTCGCCGTGCTGTTCGCCGGGGTGGCCGTGCTCGCGGCCGGTGGCCGGCGTCTGGTCGGCGCCTGTGGCGCCGTGCTCGCGGTGGCCGGTCTGGTCGGCGCGGGAGCGGCGGCCGGGCGCCTGGACGCCGCGGTGAGCGGGCTCGTCCTGCTCGCGGTGCCCGCCGCCACCGCCGCGGCCGGCGCGCGACTGCGGCGCCACCCGGTGGCCGTCGCGGTGGAGGGCACGGGCGCGGCCGTGGCGCTGTGCGCGCTGGCGCTGGCCGCCGGGCGGCCCGCGCTGCTGGCGCTCGCGCTCGCCCTGACCGGTGTGATCGCCGCGGCGACGGCGGTCCGCCCGGAGCGGCGCCCGGTCGCCTCCTGGGTCGCGGCGGCGCTCTTCCTGTCGGCGACGTGGGTGCGACTCGCGGTCTGGGAGGTCACGACGCCGGAGGCGTACACGCTGCCCGTGACCGTCCCGGCCCTGGTGGTGGGCGTGCTGCGGCGGCGCCGCGACGCGGAGGCCTCGTCCTGGACGGCGTACGGGCCGGGGCTCGCGGCGACGCTGGTGCCGAGCCTCTTCGCGGCCTGGACCGACCCGCACTGGGTGCGCCCGCTGCTCCTGGGGCTCGCGGCGCTCGGCGTGACGCTGGCCGGCGCGCGGTTCCGGCTGCAGGCTCCGCTGCTGCTCGGCGGCTCGGTGCTCGCCCTCGACGTGCTGCACGAGCTGGCGCCGTACGTGGTGCAGGTGGTGGGCGCGCTGCCGCGCTGGCTGCCGCCGGCCCTGGCCGGTCTGCTGCTGCTCGCGGTGGGCGCGACGTACGAGCAGCGGCTGCGCGACGCCCGCCGGCTGCGGGAGCGGCTGGTCCGGATGCGCTGAGCGGCGCCGGGCGGCCGCGGGGCGGTGGAACGCCGAGGGCCCGGAGACGGTGTCGTCTCCGGGCCCTCGGTCCGGGTGGTGGGCGATACTGGGTTCGAACCAGTGACCTCTTCGGTGTGAACGAAGCGCTCTCCCACTGAGCTAATCGCCCGGGCGCACCGCAAACATTACCGCATGTCAGCGGGGCTGCCGCACCACCCTCGGGTCACTGGTCGATCTTCCACGGCATGACGAAGCCGAACTTCCAGAGGTAGACCCCGAGCAGAGCGGCGATGATCACCAGCCCGATCGTGGTGAGGATGATGTTGCGGCGCCGGACCTTGGGGTCGAGGGCGCGCTGCGCGGCCTCGGTGACCTTGCGCTTGGTCCAGCGCAGCACCAGCTGGGCCCAGACGAACTCGGTGGCCCAGATCGCCATGCCGGCGAAGATGACCAGCCAGCCCGGTCCGGGCAGCGGCAGCATCACGATGCCCGCGCCGACCAC
Source organism: Streptomyces sp. NPDC053493 (assembly GCF_044544825.1). Lineage (NCBI taxonomy): Bacteria > Bacillati > Actinomycetota > Actinomycetes > Kitasatosporales > Streptomycetaceae > Streptomyces > Streptomyces sp. NPDC053493. The sequence goes on along the minus strand of NZ_JBITXS010000006.1, from coordinate 303,579 downwards.
CGCGAGGCCGACGACGAAGACGCCCACCTGCCAGCTCACATGGAGCGTTCGGCGGGCCTTGATGAACTCGGGCGCCCGGGAGCCCAGTGGGGCTTCCTCGGTGCGGTCCTGGCCGTCGTCCCCGTTCGCCGCGGACGCCCCGGTGCGCTCGTCACTCTCCGCATTCATGGCCCCAACTTACCGGACGGCGTCGGCCCGCTGAAATGGCGGTATTACCCAAAGTTACACGCGTCCATACGAGCTACCTGAACGATCACAAAACAGACAGAGGGGTTTACAACGGCACCGTAGGTGGCATGTCGATTTCGCCGACGTGCGAATCCCCGAGCGCACACTGAGCGAAAGGCCCTGGCGCTTATGAACACCACGGTCAGCTGCGAGCTGCACCTGCGCCTCGTTGTGTCGAGCGAGTCCTCACTGCCTGTACCCGCGGGCCTGCGGTATGACACGGCCGATCCGTATGCCGTGCACGCCACCTTCCACACCGGAGCCGAGGAGACGGTCGAGTGGGTGTTCGCCCGCGACCTTCTCGCCGAGGGCCTGCACCGGCCCACCGGCACGGGCGACGTCCGTGTCTGGCCGTCGCGTAGCCACGGCCAGGGAGTCGTCTGCATCGCCCTGAGCTCACCAGAGGGCGAAGCCCTGCTCGAGGCCCCGGCGAGGGCCCTGGAGTCGTTCCTGAAGCGGACCGACGCTGCCGTGCCGCCCGGCACCGAGCACCGCCACTTCGACCTCGATACGGAGCTCTCCCACATCCTGGCCGACAGCTGAGCCAGGCCGAGAACCGCACGGCGCCGTCCGACTCGGGGCGACGGTGCCGCGCGGACAGCCGTACACGTCTTCCATCGGCGCCCTCCACCGCGCAGCCGGCGCGGTGCGGGGCGCCGATGCCCGTTTCCGGGTCGCGCTAAAGTCAGCGCAATTCCGCGGGCGCCCGCCCGCAGCCGGCCAGGGAGCGAATCGTGCTGATCCCCCACGACACCCGGATCGCCCTCGACACCGTCGTCGATCTGATGAACACCAGCCCGCAGGGCGACCGCGACGACGGACTCGGGGACGTCCAGGCGCTGCAGTCCTTCGTGCGCGCCCACAAGATCAGTGACGTCGGCGAACTCGGCGCGGAGGACCTGCGGGCCGTCCGGGAGGTGCGCGACCGCTTCACCGCCGTCTTCTCCGCGCCCGACGCCCGCATCGCGGCCACCCTGATCAACCAGCTGATCGCCGCCGCCGGCACCACGCCGCAGCTCACCGACCACGACGGCTACGACTGGCACGTGCACTACTTCGCGCCGGGCGCCTCCGTCGCCGACCACCTCGCGGCCGACTGCGGGATGGCCCTCGCGTTCATCGTCGTCGGCGGCGAGCAGGAGCGGCTGCGGCGCTGCGAGGCCCCGGACTGCGGCCGCGCCTTCGTCGACCTCTCCCGCAACCGCTCGCGCCGCTACTGCGACAGCCGCACCTGCGGCAACCGTCTGCACGTCGCCGCCTACCGGGCCCGCCGCAAGGAGGCCGCGGGCTGACCCACGCTCCCGGCAGAAGGCTCACAGCAGGAACAGATCGTGGACGGCGGCCATGAGCAGCAGACCGCCGATCACCGCCAGGAAGATCATCAGGGGTGGCTGCGAGAGCGCGAACAGACAGCCGCGCGGCTCGCCGACGGGAGTGAGCTCGTCACAGGGGGCAGGGGCGGGGACGGGAGCGGGGTCCCGAGAGGTATCCAGCATCTCGGGGGGATGATGGCGCACGGAGCGCCCCGACGATCTCGCAACACGCGCCGTGGCCGGGCCCGTTCACCCCATCCCGTGGCAGCACGAACGAGAAGCGACAGAAGCGGTCATATTCCGTGCTTCTTCAAAATCGCCTCGATGTCGCTGAAGTCCTCGTCGGCGGGCTTGGCCTGCGGCTTCGCGGTCGCGCCCGGTCGGCCCGCGCCGAGCGACGGCGCCGAAGCGGCGGGCGCCACGGCCTCGCGGCCCGCGCCCTGCGCGGTCTCCTTGCGGCCGGCCCTGCGCCGCTCCACCGCCCGGGTCGAGGAGAAGAGCAGCCAGGCCGCGCCGAGCACGCCGAAGCCGGCCCAGGCGGTCGGGCTGAAGGCCGTGTCCGCCAGCCACTCCACCGCCCCCGTCATCACCAGACCCAGCGGCACCAGCGCATAGGCGGCGATGCGGGCCGCGGTCAGGAACCGCTTGCGATACGCCGTGATCGCGGCGAGGCCCAGGCCCGCCGCGGACACCGCGGAGCAGATGGTCTCGGCGAGCATGCGGTCCTCCAGGTCCGGGGTGATACGTCCCTTCCATCCTGCACCGGCCCGGGCCGCCGCGGCCATGGTGCGAGGCCCGGATCAGGGAGATCTCCGGGTCGTCCCCCAGGGACCGGGTGGGAGACTCTTCCCATGAGCGAGTCCACCACCCCCGTCTCCCCGGTCGTCCTGGAAGCCTGGTTCGACCTCCAGTGCCCCGACTGCTTCAAGGCCCTCGACGACGTCCGCGCCCTGCGCGAGAAGTACGGCGAGCGCCTCGACGTGCAGTTGCGCCACTTCCCGCTGCCCAAGCACAAGCACGCCTACGCCGCCGCCCAGGCCGCCGAGGAGGCCTTCGCCCAGGGCAAGGGCTGGGAGTACGCCGAGACGCTGCTCGCCAGGACCGAGGAGCTCGGCGACCGCGGCGAGCCGGTCCTGCTGGACGTGGCGCGCGAACTGGGCCTGGACGCCGAGGAGTTCGACACCGCCCTCATCGACGGCCGGCACCTGCTCACGGTCGACGCGGACGAGGCCGAGGGCAAGGCCGTCAAGGTCACCGGCACCCCGACCTACGTCATCGGCGGCGAGCGGCTGGACGGCGGCCAGAGCCAGGACGGCCTGCGGGCCCGTATCGAGGAGATCGCCGACGGCCTCCTCACCTGACGTCGCCCGGGGCCCGACGCCCGACGCCCGACGCCTGGACACTCCTTAGAGCGGCTTGGCGCTGTTCACGTAGGTCGTGCGGTAGCCCAGCGACTCGTAGAGCCGGACGGCCGGGGTGTTGCCGGAGAAGACGTGCAGTCCGAGCCGGCGGTCCCCGGCCGCCAGCGCCACGCGCTCGGCGAGCAGCATCAGACCGCGCCCGTAGCCGTTGCCCCGCTGTCCCTCCGCGACCTCGACCTCGAAGACGAAGGCCGACCACCGCCCCGGCTCGGTCTCCAGCCGGCCGGTCCACAGATGGCCGACCACCTGCTCGTCCCGCACCGCGACGAGCACGCGGACGCCGGGAGTGGCGAGGCCCTGCGGGAGGAAGCGGCGGCGGCCGTCCTCGGCCTTCGCGAGCGCCTGGTCCTCCGGCACTCCCCGGTCGATCCAGCTCTGGGCGAAGGCGGCCATGGACCGCGCCGACCAGGCGGCGAACTCCGCCTCGGTGGCGGGCCGGTAGGCGAAGCCCTCCGGCAGCTCCGGCGGCGTCTTCGGCAGCTCCTTGACCATGTTCCGGCTGCGCTCGGTGTAGCCGAGCGAGCGGACCATCCGCAGCGCGGGCTCGGCGTCCGCCGGCACCGAGACCTGCACCTCGACGCAGCCCCAGCCGCGCAGCACCTCCTCGGCGGCGAGCGCGGCCACCGTACCCCGACCGCGCCGCCGGTCCGGCTCGTCGACCCGGAGCCGTTCGACGGTGCCCGAGGCGGCGCCGAAGGCCGGGTCGGTGGCGAGGTGGACGGAACCGACGCGGCGGCTGTTCACACAGATGTCGTACGTGCGCGAACGGCCGCCGTCGGCGGACTGCTGGAGCGGCTCGGACGGCCGCAGGGTGGTGGTCATCACCGGTGTTCTACCCACCCCGCGACGGCCCGTCATCCGGATTTCGGCCGGTCGACCCGACCGGTCCGGCGTCCTGACCGGCCCGGCGCCCCGCAGTCCCGGCCGGCCCGGCGCGCCCGCCGGCTCGCCGGACGGTCTCAGCCGAGCCGCGGGTCCCGGTCCCGGGCCGCCCGCTCCTCGAAGACCCGCATCGCCTTGGCCGTGACCGGGCCCGGCGCGCCGGCGAGCTCCCGGTCGTCGACCCGGTGCACCGCCTGGACGTCCCGGAGCGTCGAGGTCAGGAAGATCTCGTCGGCGCTCCGCAGGATCTCCAGCGGCAGGTCCGCCTCCTCCGCGCCGGTCCACTCCACGGCGAGGGCCCGGGTGATGCCCGCCAGGCAGCCCGAGGAGACCGGCGGCGTGAGGACGCGGCCGCCGACGACCACGAAGACGTTGGAGCCCGTGCCCTCGCAGAGCTGCCCGACGGTGTTGCCGAACAGCGCCTCGGAGGCGCCGTGCTCACGCGCCCGGGCGAGGGCGACGACGTTCTCGGCGTACGAGGTGGTCTTCAGGCCGGTGAGCGCGCCGCGCTCGTTGCGGGTCCACGGCACGGTGATCACGGCGGTGGAGTCCGGGCGCCGGCTCGTCTCGCCGAGGGCCACGACCAGGCTGGGGCCGGCGTCGCCGCGCTCGGAGCCGAGCGGCGAGAGGCCGCCGGTGTAGGTGATGCGCAGCCGGCCGAGCTCCATCGGATTGGCCTCGAGGACGGCGGCGCAGGCGCGGCGGACCTCGTCGAGGTCCGGGTCGGGCAGGCCGAGACCGCGGGCCGAGCGGGTCAGCCGCTCCAGGTGGAGGGTGAGGGCGAACGTTTCGCCACGCTCGGCCTTGACCGTCTCGAAGATGCCGTCGCCCACGGTCAGACCGTGGTCCAGGACCGACACCTGCGCGGTCCCGGCGTCGTGCAGTGCGCCGTTGACCCAGAGTTTCATCGCGTTGTGGCCTTTCCGCTCGCCTCGTACGCGCCGCTCGCCTCGTACCCGCCCGACGCTATCGCGACCAGCCGGGAGGCCTTCAGCTCGGTCTCCGCCCACTCGCGCTCCGGGTCGGAGCCCCAGGTGATGCCCGCGCCGGTGCCGAAGCGCAGCGCGCCCTCGGCGCGGTCGATCCAGAAGGTGCGTATGCCGACCGCGAGCTCGGCGGTGCGCCGGTCGGCGTCGACCCAGCCGATGCCGCCGCAGTAGGGGCCGCGCGGAGCGGTCTCCAGGGCGTCGATGATCCGCAGGGCGCTCGACTTGGGAGCGCCGGTCACGGAGCCGGGCGGGAAGGTGGCGGCGAGCAGCTCGCGCCAGCCGGCGTCCTCGCGCAGCTCGCCGCGGACCGTGGAGACCAGGTGCACGAGCCCGGGGTGCGGCTCGACGGCGCACAGCTCGGGCACGGTGACCGAGCCGGTGGCGCAGACGCGGCCCAGGTCGTTGCGGACCAGGTCCACGATCATCACGTTCTCGGCGTGGTCCTTCTCCAGGAGGTCCTCGGCGGTCCGGCCGGTGCCCTTGATGGGGCCGGACTCGACGGTGCGGCCGGTGCGCCGCAGGTAGAGCTCGGGAGAGGCGGTGGCGATCTCCACGCCGTGCGCGGGCAGCCGGATCGTTCCCGCGTACGGGGCCGGGTTGCCGCGTGCGAGGAGGGCGGTGAGCGCGTCGACGTCGGCGGCGGCCGGGTCGGGCAGCGGCGCGGACATCACTCGGCAGAGGTTGGCCTGATAGACCTCGCCGCGCGCGATGTGCTCGCGCACGCGGCGCACGCCCGCGGTGTACGCGGCGCGGTCGAGCGAGGACGTCCAGTCGCCGGCCGCGGGCCCCCGCCAAGCGCCGGGCACGGGCGCGGGGACCGGCGCGGGCCGGACGTCGCCGAAGCGGGCGCAGGTCAGACGGCCCTCGAAGTCCGCGCAGACGGCCCAGAAGCCGGAGGAGTCCAGGGCCTCGGGATCGTGGGTGACGTCCCGCAGGTCGGTGGCGAGGAGGCCGCCGAAGCGGGCCAGAGGAGCGAGGGGAAGCACTCTGTCGAGTCTAGGTGGATCCGGGCGTGGTCCGAGGGGCGCGAGGGACGGCTGGGCGCCACCTCGGGGACACGGGGAGTGAACGCCGTACGAACGCTCCCGGACGCCCCGGCCGGGGCGCAGGTCAGCACGCTGCGGAAACGCGTTTTTGTGCTGGCCCAGGAATCCGCTAGAGTTCAACACGTCGCCGGGACGCGCAAGCGAAACGGAAACGACAAGCGGACGTGGCTCAGTTGGTAGAGCATCACCTTGCCAAGGTGAGGGTCGCGAGTTCGAATCTCGTCGTCCGCTCGATGTGGGGGATCTTCCCGAACCCCCGTATTCACTCCTGGTGGAGTGGCCGAGAGGCGAGGCAACGGCCTGCAAAGCCGTCTACACGGGTTCAAATCCCGTCTCCACCTCCAAGGACGATTAGCTCAGCGGGAGAGCGCTTCCCTGACACGGAAGAGGTCACTGGTTCAATCCCAGTATCGTCCACTGGACCTTCGGGTCCTGGATCTCCGGATCCCCCGCGCGATTAGCTCAGCGGGAGAGCGCTTCCCTGACACGGAAGAGGTCACTGGTTCAATCCCAGTATCGCGCACGCAGTAACCGCACCCCCGGGTGTGCCCGCGCGATTAGCTCAGCGGGAGAGCGCTTCCCTGACACGGAAGAGGTCACTGGTTCAATCCCAGTATCGCGCACCATACACAAGAGCCCCCGGCCGCTTCTCGCGGCCGGGGGCTTCTTCGTGTCGCTCAGGAGGAGAAGAGCATCCGGCCGAAGCCGCGGTGCCCGTGGTGGCCGTGGTGACCGTGGTGTCCGCCCTGGTGCGGGGCGCCCCAGGCCGGGGCCGCGGGCTGCGCCGGGTAGGCCTGCGGCGGCGGGGCCTGCTGCACCCACTGCGACTCCAGGCGGGTCAGGGCCTCCAGCTCGCCGTAGTCCAGGAAGATGCCGCGGCAGCCGCTGCACTGCTCGATCTGGACGCCGTTGCGGTTGTAGGTGTGCATGGGCGCGTGGCACTTGGGACACTGCATGCTGGGCTCAACTCCCTGCCGTTCGAATGGTGCTCTCACTTTATGGGGACGCCGGCGGGGGCAACTCGGTTCGGAGCGAAGAGATTCGGGCGCACGTGTCGATCATCACGTGCTCCACCTCGTCCAGCGGGCGTCCCTCGGCGGTGGACTTGGCGAGGGCGAGCGCCGCGGTCTGGACGGTCAGGGCGCGGGCCGGGACGTCGAGCCTGACCCACGGGTCGCCACCGCGCGCCGCGCCGGCCGCGGGGCCGCCGGCCGCCGGGGCACCGGCGGACGGGGCACCGGTCGCGGTGCCGCCGGCCGCCTCGTACGCGCCGAGGAAGCGCGCCCAGACCTCCGGCGCGAGCAGCCCGGCCGCGAACCAGGCCGCCGGGCGGGCCAGGTCCCAGGCCGGGTCGCCGACGCCGAGGTCGTCGACGTCGATCAGGCGCCAGTGGGGCGCGCGCACCAGCTGGCCCAGGTGGAAGTCGCCGTGGCACAGGGCGAGCGGCCCGGCGCCGGCGGCCGGGGCCGGGACGGTGCGCCAGGCGCGCAGCACGGTGGCGGTGGCCGGGTGGTCCGGGGCCGCGCGGAGCATCCGCTCCACGGCGAGCGCCGCCTTCACCGGCGCCCGCATCGCCGGCAGCCTCGGCGGGGCGGGCGTCCGGTGCAGCCGGGCGAGGAGGCGGCCGGCCTCCTCCCACGGAGCCGCGTCCGGCGCCTCCGGGTCGACGGGAGTGCCGTACGGCCAGGCCGTGAGCGGGCGGTCGTCGAGGGCCGTCCGGGGACTCGGGAGCGGCGGCAGGAGGACGTCGGTGAGGGACGGCGCCGCCGCGACCGCCACCCGGGCGCGCAGCGGGGCCGTGTCGCTCCCGGGCGCGTGCGCCTTCAGGACGAGGCCGCCGTGGCGTACGACCGTTCCGTCGTCCCGGTCCGCGAGGACCCCGACCGGACACGGGCACGGCGCGGCCGCCGCCGCCGGGTGCGCGGCGGCGCGGGCCAGGGCGTGCAGCTGTACGAGAGCGGTCTCCTCCACGGGCAGGAGCCTACGGAAAAGCGCGAGGGCCGGTCAGCTCCCCAGCTGACCGGCCGCACGCTGCCGTCCGCCGCACCCCCGTCCCCACGGGGTTTCTCGGCCGGATGTCCCCGACCCGGGCCGCTCTCCCGGGTCCGGGGCGCCGTTCAGCGCCCCAGCATCACGCCCACGGACGACGCCTGAGTGACCACCGCGTCCCAGCCGCCGAAGACGACCACGAGCAGGGCCGCGAGAGGGAGGACCATGGCGGTCGCCACCAGCGGGTGACGGCGGCTCGAAGGGCGGGATGCGATCCGCGTGGCCGGGTACGCCATGGTTCCTCTCCTGTCGTGTCGGACGCGGCGGGTGCGGTGACCTCGGGGGACGAGTGCTGCACCCGCCGCTTGACCTCCACACTAGGCAGCGGGCGCCGCCCGGGCGTCATGCCCGCGTACCGGCTTCCGGGCCTCCCGGAGGATGACGAGCCGCCGTCCGGCGTACTCCCCTGGGTGGAGAAGAATCCCCCGGACTGAGGGTCTTCCCTGAGGAGGCCGGCGGGGCGGCGTGACCTCGCTCACGTTTGGCCCACGGGCGCGGGGCACCGAAGAGGCGACGGCTCAACCGCCCTGGTCGGCGCGGGCGTTGAGGGAGGGAACAGCTGACCGCTCCTCAAGTGTCCCCCTCAGCACTGACAATCGATGCGGCCCCGAGGGCGCGGCCTGTGAGCACGCCGGGGCGGGGGTACGTAAGCTGTGCCACGTCGAACGGACGAGGGGACGGACATGGCGATGATGCGGCTCCGGCGCGAGGACCCGCGGATCGTCGGGACCTTCCGGCTCCACCGCAGGCTGGGAGCCGGCGGCATGGGAGTCGTGTACCTGGGCTCCGACCGGCGCGGACAGCGCGTGGCGCTCAAGGTGATCCGGCCCGACCTCGCCGAGGACCAGGAGTTCCGCTCCCGGTTCGCCCGCGAGGTGTCCGCCGCCCGGCGGATCCGCGGCGGCTGCACGGCGCGGCTCGTCGCCGCCGACCTGGAGGCCGAGCGGCCCTGGTTCGCCACCCAGTACGTGCCCGGGCCCTCGCTGCACGACCGGGTCGCGGAGGAGGGTCCGCTGCGGGCCGCCGACGTCGCCGCGATCGGCGCGGCCCTGTCGGAGGGCCTGGTCGCCGTCCACGAGGCGGGTGTCGTCCACCGGGACCTCAAGCCGTCCAACATCCTGCTGTCGCCCAAGGGGCCCCGGATCATCGACTTCGGGATCGCCTGGGCCACCGGCGCGAGCACGCTCACGCACGTCGGCACCGCGGTGGGATCGCCCGGCTTCCTCGCGCCCGAGCAGGTGCGGGGCGCGGCCGTCACACCGGCGACCGACGTCTTCTCGCTCGGCGCGACGCTCGCGTACGCGGCGATGGGCGACTCGCCCTTCGGCCACGGCAGTTCCGAGGTCATGCTCTACCGGGTCGTCCACGAGGAGCCGCAGCTGCACGGTGTGCCGGACGCGCTCGCGCCGCTCGTACGGGCCTGCCTCGCGAAGGATCCGGAGGAACGTCCCAGCACGCTCCAGCTGTCCATGCGGCTCAAGGAGATCGCCGCGCGCGAGGCCCAGGGCCTGCCCGCGGCCGCCCGGCCGCCGGGCCAGCGGGAGCGGGCCGAGGAGCGGAACACGGTCCGGCCGACCGAGCGGTACACGGAGCGGACGACGGAGCGGTCCGCCGGGCGCGGCGAGGAGCGGGGCGGGGACCGTCCGACGGCGGGACGCCGGCCGGCCGGGACGGCGCCGCGCACCGGCGGCGGGCAGGCCGCCCGTTCCCGTCCCGGTACGCGCCCCGGGACCCGGCCCGGCGCACGCTCCACCTCCACAGGCCGCCGGCCCGCGAACCCGCGGCTGCTGCGGCAGCGGCTGTTCGTCTTCGTCGTGGTGACGCTCGTGGTCGCCCTGGGCATCGCGGCGGCGCAGGCCCTGCAGGGCTGAGGGCCGGAACGGCGGGAGGACGCCGGGCCGCGACACGGCGGGCGTCGCCGATACGGCCGCGGCGCGCGGGCGGCAACGCCGTACGACGACAGGTGTCGGGCGCGGCGGGCCACCGCCGTACGCCGATACACGTCGGGCGCGGCAGGCCAGTCGGGTGTGGCGGGCCACCGCCGTACGCCGGTACGGCGCCGGGCCCCGCGCGGCGCAGTCGGCCGCCGTTACGGCGTCACGCGCCCGGCCGGGCTACTGCGGGCGGCCGCTCGTCACCGCGTAGAACGCCACCGCGGCCGCGGCTCCGACGTTCAGGGAGTCCACGCCGTGCGCCATCGGGATGCGGACCCACTCGTCCGCCGCCCGCAGCGCCTGCGTGGACAGGCCCTCGCCCTCGGCGCCCAGCATCAGCGCCACCCGCTCCAGCCGGTGCGGGGCGGCCTCGTCGATGGAGGCCGCCCGCTCGGCCGGGGTCAGCGCGAGCAGCTTGAAGCCCGCCTCCCGGACCGCCTCCAGGCCGCGCGGCCAGGTGTCCAGACGCGCGTACGGGACGGAGAACACCGCGCCCATCGAGACCTTCACGGACCGGCGGTAGAGCGGGTCGGCGCAGTCCGGGGAGAGCAGCACCGCGTCCATGCCGAGCGCGGCGGCGCTGCGGAAGATGGCGCCGATGTTGGTGTGGTCGTTGACCGACTCCATGACCGCCACCCGGCGGGCCGTGGCCAGCAGCGTCGGCGCGTCCGGGAGCGGCTTGCGCTGCATCGAGGCGAGCGCGCCGCGGTGCACGTGATAGCCCGTGACGCGCTCGGCGAGGTCCGGCTGCACCGCGTAGACCGGCGCCGGGACCTCGTCGATGACGTCGCGCATCACGTCGACCCACTTGGCCGAGAGCAGCATCGACCGCATCTCGTACCCGGCCTGCCGGGCGCGGCGGATGACCTTCTCGCCCTCCGCGATGAACAGGCCCTCGGCGGGCTCGCGTCTGCGGCGCAGCTCGACATCGGTCAGTCCGGTGTAGTCGCGCAGACGCGGGTCGTCGGGGTCGTCGATCGTGATGAGTTCGGCCACGGGGTGATACTGCCTTGTCCGGTGGGTGGTGCCAATGTGTACGGATCGCTCTCAGGCGAGCGGCTTGTCCGGGCCCTCGTTGACCACGTCGCCGATGACGATCACGGCCGGCGGGCGGACCTCCTCGGCCCTGACCGTCTCCGCGACGGTCGCGAGCGTGGCGTCCACGCGGCGCTGGGTGGCCGTGGTGCCCTCCTGGACCAGGGCGAGGGGCGTGTCGGGCGCCTTGCCGTGCGCGATCAGCGCCTCGGCGATCTTGCCGATCTTGTCGACGCCCATGAGGATCACCAGCGTGCCGGTGAGCTTCGCGAGCGAGGCCCAGTCGACGAGCGAGCGCGGGTCGTCGGGGGCCACATGGCCGCTGACGACGGTGAACTCGTGCGCGACGCCGCGGTGGGTGACCGGGATGCCGGCCGCGCCCGGCACCGAGATGGAGCTGGAGATGCCCGGGACCACGGTGCAGGCGATGCCCTCGGCGGCCAGCGCCTGGGCCTCCTCCATGCCGCGGCCGAAGACGAACGGGTCGCCGCCCTTGAGGCGGACGACGGACTTGCCCTGCTTGGCGTGCTCGATGAGCGCGTTGTTGATGGCCTCCTGGGCCATGAAACGGCCATACGGGATCTTCGCCGCGTCGATCACCTCGACGTGCGGCGGCAGCTCGGACAGCAGGTCGCGCGGGCCGAGGCGGTCGGCGATCACCACGTCGGCCTCGGCGAGCAGCCGGCGGCCGCGGACGGTGATGAGGTCCGGGTCGCCCGGGCCGCCGCCGACGAGGGCGACGAAGGGCGTACGGGCGCGGTGCGCCGGGCCGGCGATCGAGCCGTCGCGCAGGCTCTCGACGACGGCGTCCCGGACGGCGGCCGAGCGGCGCGGGTCCCGGCCGGTCAGGATCGCGACCGTGACGCCCTCGCTGTGGCCGGTGGCCGGGGTCCAGGCGGTGGCCGCCTCGGCGTCGTCGGAGCGCACGCACCAGGTCCGGGTCCGCTCGGCCTCGGCGGAGATGGCGGCGTTGGCGACCGGGTCGGTGGTGGCGACGAGGGCGTACCAGGCGCCGGCGAGGTCGCCCTCCTCGTAACGGCGCCGGATCCAGGTGATCTCGCCGGTCTCGGCCATCGCGTCCACCGAGGGCGTCGCCGAAGGGCTGATCAGGACGACGTCCGCGCCCGCGGCGATGAGCGCGGGGAGCCGGCGCTGGGCGACCTGGCCGCCGCCGAACACGACGACGCGGCGGCCGGCGAGGCGCAGTCCGACGGGGTAGGCGGGGTGCTCGGCGTGCTCGGCCATGGGCGGGCGGCTCCTCGGAGGGGCGGTGCGTGTGCGCACCACACGATATCGGTGACCTGGGGTTTTCACGCTGTGACGGATGTCCCTGGCCGAGCGCCGTCGGTCGGTGAAGGGGGACGTACGGCACGTCCCCCGCTCCCGTGCGGCGGGGAGGGAGGACGTGCCGGGTGGGCTGTTACTTCTCGGTGACGCCCGCGGAGTCGAAGGTCGCCACCTCGTGCATGGCGCGCGCGGCGCTCTGGACGACCGGGAGCGCGAGCAGCGCGCCCGTGCCCTCGCCGAGGCGGAGGTCGAGGTCGACCAGCGGGCGCAGGCCCAGCTTGTTGAGCGCGGCGACGTGGCCGGGCTCGGCGCTGCGGTGGCCGGCGATGCAGGCGGCGAGCGACTCGGGTGCGATGGCCCGGGCGACGAGGGCGGCCGCGCCGGTGGAGACGCCGTCGAGGATGACCGGTGTGCGCAGCGAGGCCGCGCCGAGGATCAGGCCGACGAGCGCCGCGTGCTCCAGGCCGCCGATCGCGGCGAGGACGCCGATCGGGTCCGCCGGGTCGGGCTTGTGGAGGTCGAGCGCACGGCGGACCACGTCCACCTTGCGGGCGTGCATCTCGTCGTTGATGCCCGTGCCGCGGCCGGTGACCTCGGCCGGGTCGACGCCGGTGTAGACCGAGATGAGGGCGGCCGACGAGGTGGTGTTCGCGATGCCCATCTCGCCGGTGAGCAGGGCCTTGTTGCCGGCCGCGACGAGGTCGCGGGCGGTCTCGATGCCCACCTCGATGCCCGCGATCGCCTCCTCGCGGGTCATGGCCTGGCCGATGGTGAAGTCGGCGGTGCCGGGGCGGACCTTGCGCGGGAGCAGGCCCGGGGTGGCGGGGAGGTCGGAGGCGACGCCGACGTCGATGACGCACACCTCGGCGCCGACCTGGTTGGCGAAGGCGTTGCAGACCGCTCCCCCGCCCAGGAAGTTCGCGACCATCTGGCCGGTCACCTCCTGGGGCCAGGCGGTGACGCCCTGGGCGTGGACGCCGTGGTCGCCGGCGAAGATCGCGACGGCGGCCGGCTCCGGGATCGGCGGCGGGCAGACCCGGGAGAGCCCGGCGAGCTGCGCGGAGATGATCTCCAGCATGCCCAGGGCCCCGGCGGGCTTGGTCATGCGCTTCTGGCGCTCCCAGGCCTCGCCGAGCGCCTTGGCGTCCAGCGGGCGGATGTTGGCGACGGTCTCCTGGAGCAGGTCGTGCGGCTCCTCGCCGGGCAGCGCGCGGCGGCCGTACGTCTCCTCGTGGACGACCCAGCTGAGCGGACGGCGCTTGGACCAGCCGGCCTGCATCAGCTCGGGCTCCTCCGGGAACTCGTCGACGTAGCCGACGCAGAGGTACGCGACCACTTCGAGGTGCTCGGGCAGGCCGAGGGCGCGGACCATCTCGCGCTCGTCGAAGAAGCTGACCCAGCCGACGCCGAGGCCTTCGGCGCGGGCGGCGAGCCAGAGGTTCTCGACGGCGAGCGCGGAGGAGTACGGGGCCATCTGCGGCTGCGTGTAGCGGCCGAGGGTGTGCCGGCCGCCGCGGGTCGGGTCGGCGGTCACGACGATGTTGACCGGGGTGTCGAGGATGGCCTCGATCTTCAGTTCCTTGAACTGCTTGGCCCGGCCCTTGGGCAGCGACTTCGCGTACGCCTCGCGCTGGCGCGTCGCGAGCTCGTGCATCGTGCGACGGGTCTCGGCGCTGCGGATGACGACGAAGTCCCAGGGCTGCGAGTGGCCGACGCTGGGCGCGGTGTGGGCCGCCTCGAGGACGCGCAGGAGCACCTCGTGCGGGATCGGGTCGGAACGGAAGCCGTTGCGGATGTCGCGGCGCTCGCGCATGACGCGCAGGACCGCTTCGCGCTCGGCCTCGTCGTAGCCCGGGGCACGGTCCTGGACCTCGTCCGCGGCGGCGGCCGGGGCCTCGTCGGCGGTGGGTTCGGTGGCCGGGGCCTCGTCGGTGGCGGGCTCGGTGGGCGGCTGCTCGGCGGTCTCCGCGGTTTCGGCGGCGGGCTCGGTGGCGGCCGGCTCGGGGGCCTCGGCGGGCTCCGCGGGCTCGGCGGCGACCTGCTCCGCGGCGACCGGCTGCTCGGCGGTCTCGGCGGCCGGCTCGGCGGGCTGGGGCTGCTCGGCCGGCTGGGCATCGGCGGCCGGGGCCTCCTGGGCGACGACGACGGCCGGGACGTCCTCCACGACAGCCTCGGCGGCCGGCTCGGGCTGGGCGTCGGCGGCAGGCCCCTCGGCCACGGGCTCCGCGACGGGCGCCTCCGCGACGGCGGGCTGCTCCGCCACCGGAGCCTCGGCGGGCACCTCGGCGACGGGCACCTCGGCGACGGGCGCGGGGGGTTCGGCGTTCGGCTCGGCGGGCGCCGGCTGCGGCTCCTCGGCCGGGGCCTCGGCACGGGCCTCCGGCTCGGGCTCGCGCGGAGCGGGAATCGGAGCCGGCTCCTCCTGGGCGACGACGGCCTGGGCGGCGGGCTCAGCGACGACCTCGGCGACGACCTCGGCGGTCGCGACGGCCTCGGCGGCCTCCTGGGCCGCGGTCTCGGGAGCCGGGACCGGGGCCGCGGCCTCCTCGACCGGGGCCTCCTCGGCCACCGGCTCCGGGGCGACCGTCGCCTCCTGGGCGACCGGCTCGGCAGCTTCCGCCACGGGCTCGGGAGCCTCCGCCACGGCCGGCTCCTCGGCCGCCGGCTGCTCCTGCACCGACTGCACCGGCTGCTCCGGCTGCTCCTGGACCGACTGCTCCGGGGCCGGGGTCGGGGCCAGGTGCGGGGCGGTCGGGACGGAGCCCTCGACGGGCACGAACTGGGCGACCGGCGGGACGACCGTTTCTGCGGCCGCGGCGGCCTGGGCCTGCGGCTCCTGCGGCTGCGCGGGCCACGGCACGGCGCCCTGCGGCGCGGTCTGCTGGTCCTGCGGGATGTCCAGGTACTCGGGTCCGGTGGTCGGCGGACCGGGGGTCCGGACCGGCATCGGGGCGGGCGTCGCGGCGGCGGCCGGAGCCTGGACGGGCGCGGGCTGGGGGGCCGGGGCGGCGGCCGGGCCACGGTCGGCGAGCGAACGCACCACACCGCCGGAGGCGTCCGGGAGCGGCGGACCCATGTGCAGCGGGCGGCGGGCGGGCGGCGGGGTCTGGGCGTTCTGCGGCGCGGGCGTACGGACCGCGCCCAGGTCGACGGAGCCGGAGTCACGGCCGGCCGCCTCGTGGGCACCGGTGTCGAGGACACCGGGCTCGTATCCGTGGTCGGCGGTCAGGGGCACGCCGTGGGCCGGGGTGCCCTGCGGCACCGGCACGCCCTGCGGCGGGGTGGCACCGGTGACCTGCTCCAGGGGCGCGGTGAGCGGGTCGACGACGGGGGCCGGGGCGGGCACGGTGACCGGCGGGGCGGGCATCATGCCCGGCTGGTGCTCGCTCCAGGCGCCCTGGGCGCCCGGCATCAGGAGCAGGTCGTCGTCCTCGGCTGCGTTCTCGGAGGGGTCCAGGAAGGCGTACGCGTCCGGTGCGGGGATGCCCGGCTGCTCGACCATGCCTGAGTTCTCCGGCAGCCCCTCGCCCGGGATCTGGCCGGTGTCCGTCATGCTGCGTACCCCTCGCCCATCGGTTGTGCTCCTTCAGACCTTTCGCCCGTCGACAAGAACGAGCGTGCGCGCCGCGCGGCACGAGACGCGCGGACACCCCTGCATTGTCGCGGCCTTCGGCCATCGTGGCAGGCGGATCCGCCACGGTGCGCTGTGGACTGCGCCACGTCGCGCCGTCCCCCCGTTGCTCCGTACCACATCAGCGGCCCAATGAGGCCGCCACTTCCGGACATTGGCGAACAAACCACCGAACGTCCGGGTGCGGTACAACAATCGGCCAGCCTACCCCGCCGCCGGGGCGACACGATCACGGGTGGGGTCGGTCCGGCGGCCCGCCAGCAGGAAGACGACGGAGCGGGCGCGCTCGGTCCAGTCGGCCGGGTCGAGGCCGACGGTCTGCAGCAGGGCGCACTCGACCTCGTAGCCGCCGTCGGCGAGCGCGGCGCCGATCGCCTCGGCCTCGTCGCGGGTCGCGGCGTGGGCGACGATCCGTTCGGGCCTGCGGTCGGTGCAGGCGGTGACGACGGCGACGCCGCCGCCTCCGATGCGGACGACGTCGGGCTCGGGCAGGCGTTCCAGGACGTGCGGGGCGCGGCCGTGAACGGCCTGGAGCTGGACTCCGGCGCGGCGGGCGGCGGCCTCGGTGCGGGCGCAGGCCTCGGGGTCGGTGTCGACGGCGATGACGGCGGCGCCGAAGCGGGCGGCCTCGACGGAGAAGGCGCCCTCGGCGCAGCCGATGTCCCAGACGAGGTCGCCGACGCGGGGGCCGAGACGGGCGAGTTGGGCGGCGCGCAGGGTGGGGTCCTGACCGGTGCGGCGGCCGTCGGTCTCCTCGTCCGGCAGGGCCCAGCCGCGTACGGCCGGGGTGTCGTGGCCCATGAGCCAGCCGCCGGCCGAGCTGCCGCCGATGACGAGGACGACGTTGGGGTCGCGCCAGGCGTGGTCGGCGGCCTTGTCGGAGGTGAGGACGGTGACCTGTTCGCGGTCGGTGCCGAGTTCCTCGCAGATGACGAAGGTGCGGTGGACGCCTTCGAGGAGGAGGGCGAGTTCGGCGGGTCCGGCGCCGGGCGAGGTGAGGACGGCGACCTTGGGGTGGGCGCGGCAGACGTTGACGGCGCGGCGCAGGGTGCGCTGCTGGGCGACGACGACGCGGGCGTCGTCCCAGGGCATGCCGGCCCGGGCGAAGGCGGCGGCGACGGAGGACACGGCGGGCACGACCTCGACCTCGAGGCCGTGTTCGGGAGCGCGCAGGGTGCGGACGACGCCGAAGAAGCCGGGGTCTCCGTCGGCGAGGACGACGGCGGTGCCGCGGTGGCCGGCGATCCGGCGGGCGGCGAGGTCGACGCTGCCGAGGCGGATGCGTTCGGCGCGGGCCGGCACTTCGGGCAGGGCCAAGTGGTGGGCGGCGCCGGCCACGAGCGTGGCGGCGCCGAGGGCGGACCTGGCGGCGGCGGTGAGGGGCGAGCCGTCCCAGCCGATCACCGTGACCCGGTCGGCCATCTGCGTCTGTCTCCTGAGTGTGTGCAGGTCGGGGGCGGATCGAGCCTACCTGGGCGGTCAGCTCCAGTCGGCGTAGGTGGAGAAGCCGGCGTCGGCCAGCTGATCGGCGACGCCGTCCAGGTCCTCGGGGAGGAGGCTCCAGACGATGAGGTCGGTGCGGATGTCGGTCCATTCGCCGGTCTCGGTCTGGCTGCGCGCTATCCAGGCGTTGCGCAGGACGCCTTCGCTGATGCAGCCGACCTTCTGGGCGACCTGCTGGGAGGCGGTGTTGTCGGCGGCGGTGCGCAGTTCGAGCCGTTCGAAGCGGCGGTCGCCGAACAGCCACTGGGCGGCGGCGAGGACGGACTCGGTGGCGTAGCCCTCGCCCCGGGCCCAGGGTGCGGTGACGTAGGCGACCTCGGTGGCGCGGGTGCGCCAGTTGGTGCTGTGGAGGTGGAGGGTGCCGACGAGGCGCTGGGTGAGGAACTCGGTGACGGCGAAGACGATGCCGCGGCCCTCGGTCCGTTCCGCAGGAGCGATCCTGCGCACCCATTCCTCGGCGTCGGCACGGGTGTAGGGGTGCGGGACGGAGGTCCAGGCGACGACGAGTTCGTCGTTCATCATCTCCACGAAGGCGGGGATATCGGCCTCTTCGTACGGGCGCAGCACCAACCGGTCCGTGCTGATGGAGACGTCCGGAAAGGTGGTAGTCATGCGCAGCTCCATACGTGAATGACCGTGAACGCACAGCATGCAGCATCGGGCCGCCGCCGCGCATGCGCGGGTGAGCCGAAGGCCCCGGGCGCCGGACGGGGCGCGCGGGGCCTTCTGGCCGGACCGTACCGCGTGGGCGGTACGGCGGGTCCTACGAGGCGGGGGTGCCGAAGGCCGGGACGACCGAGCCCTTGTAGGTGTCCTCGATGTACTTCTTCACCTCGGGCGAGTTGAGGAGCTTCACGAGCTTCTGGACGCGGGCGTCCTTCTCGTTGCCCTGCTTGACGGCGAGGAAGTTGGCGTAGGGGTTGCCCTCCGCCTTCTCCAGGACGAGGGCGTCCTTGGCGGGCTCGAGCTTGGCCTCGATGGCGTAGTTGCCGTTGATGACGGCGGCGTCGACGTCGTTCAGGGCGCGGGGCACGGTGGCGGCCTCCAGCTCCTTGAACTCCAGGCCCTTCTTGTCCGTGATGTCGGAGAGCTTGGCGTCGGTGCCGACGCCCGCCTTGAGGGTGATGAGGCCGTTGTCGGCGAGCAGGTGGAGGGCGCGGCCCTCGTTGGTGGTGTCGTTGGGCACGGCCACGGTCTGGCCGGCCTTGATGTCCTTGACCGTCCCGAGCTTCTTGGAGTAGAGGCCGAGCGGCTCGAGGTGGACGTTGACCACCGGGACGATGTGGGTGTTGTTCTTCTTGTTGAAGTCGTCGAGGTACGGCTTGTGCTGGAAGAAGTTGGCGTCGACCTGGCCGGTCTCGGTGGCGGTGTTCGGCAGGACGTAGTCCGTGAACTCCTTCACCTCCAGCTTCAGGCCCTCCTTCGCGGCGAGCTTGTCCTTGACGAAGTTCAGGATGTCGGCGTGCGGCGTCGGGGACGCGGCGACGACGAGCGGCTTGTCGGCGGAGCCGGCCGCGTCCTTGGCGGAGGACGGGTCGGAGGAGGTGCCGCAGGCGGTGAGGCCGAGGGCGAGTGCGGCGGTGGCGGCGATGCCCGCGGTGAGCTTGATGTTCTTGCGCACGAAGAGTGCCTCTTTCCGGTGGAGCGGTGGACGCCTGGACAACAAGTCCGGGCTCTTCTTCGGGTTACGAAGTCGGGGGCTGCCGGGTCACACGGTGCGGCCGCGGCGGGCGAGGAGGCGGACGACGCCGTCGCCGATGAGCTGGACGACCGTGACGATCACGACCAGGACGACGACGGTGACCAGCATGAAGGTGGTGTCGAAGCGCTGGTATCCGTAGGTGACGGCCTTGGATCCGAGGCCTTCGCCGCCGACCGCGCCGGCCATGGCGGAGTAGCCGATGAGCACGATCACGGTGGTGGTGACGGCGGAGACGAGCGAGGGCAGGGCCTGCGGGAGCAGCACCTTGCGGACGATGGTCGGGATGCCGCCGCCCATGGACTGGACGGCTTCGACCAGGCCGTGGTCGACCTCGCGGATCGCGGTCTCGACGAGGCGCGCGAAGAACGGGATGGCGCCGATGGCGAGCGGCACGATCATCGCGGTCGGGCCGATGAAGGTGCCGACGACGAAGGTGGTGAAGGGGATCAGGGCGATCAGCAGGATGATGAAGGGCAGCGAGCGGCCCACGTTCACGATCGCGCCGACGACCTTGTTCACCGGCCGGTTCTGCAGCAGTCCGCCCTTGTCGGTGAGGACGAGGAGGATGCCGAGGGGCAGGCCGCCGACGATGGTGACGACGGTGGCCCACAGGACCATGTAGAGGGTGTCGACGGTGCCCTGCTCGAGCAGCGGCTGCATCTCGGACCAGGTCACTTGGCACCTTCCTTCACCAGCACGGGCGCCTCGGCGGCCGTCTGCTCGTCGCCGGGCTCGACGATCTCGACCTGGAGGCCCTGCTCGCGCAGGAAGCCGACCGGGACGACGTTGTCCTCGTAGCGTCCGGGGAGTTCGATCCGCATGCGGCCGATCTGGCGGCCGGAGACGGTGTCCATGGCGGCGCCGAGGATCGAGATGTCGATGTTGTACGTACGGGAGAGCTGGGAGATCACCGGCTGGGTGGCGGTCTCGCCGTGGAAGGTGACGTCGACCACCGTGCGGTCGGGTCCGGTGGCGGCGCCGCTGACCGGGAAGAGCTCGGCGGCCAGCTGGGAGCCGGGCGTGGCGAGCAGTTCGGAGACGGTGCCGGACTCGACGACGCGGCCCTTCTGCATGAGGGCGGCGGAGTCGCAGATGGTCTTGACGACGTCCATCTCGTGGGTGATGAGCAGGACGGTGAGGCCGAGCTGCTGGTTGAGGTCGCGCAGCAGCTGGAGGATGGAGCGGGTGGTCTCCGGGTCGAGGGCGCTGGTGGCCTCGTCGGAGAGCAGGACCTTGGGCTTGCCGGCGAGGGCGCGGGCGATGCCGACGCGCTGCTTCTGGCCGCCGGAGAGCTGGCCCGGGTAGGCCTTGGCCTTGTCGGAGAGGCCGACGAGGTCGAGGAGTTCGAGGGCGCGGCGGGTGCGCTCGGCGCCGGAGAGGCCGAAAATCTCCAGCGGGAGCTCGATGTTGTCCTTGACGGTGCGCGAGGACAGCAGGTTGAAGTGCTGGAAGACCATGCCGATGCTGCTGCGGGCGCGGCGCAGGTCCTTGCCGGCGCGGCGGCCCTTTCCGGCGAGGGCGGTGAGGTCGACGCCGTCGACGGTCACGGTGCCGGAGGTGGGGCGCTCCAGGAGGTTGACGCAGCGGATGAGCGAGGACTTGCCGGCGCCGCTCTGGCCGATCACGCCGAAGACCTCGCCTTCGCGAACGTGGAGGTCGACGTCGTCCAGAGCGGTGACCTGGCGGCCTCGCGACTCGTAGACCTTGGTCAGGCCCGAAGTGGTGATCACAGGGTTTCCGTCACTGTCGAGTGCGCGGCGCGGGGTCCGCCGGGCACGGGGCATTCGTCGTTCGGACAGTCAGGCGCAGGCGGTCGCTGTCGCGGCTGGTGGCCGGGAGGCAGCGGGTGCGCGGGGCGGGGCTCGGTCCGGCGCCTGGGCGGCGGGTGGACCGGCGGTCCGTCGGGCTCGCTTCGGGGCGCGAGTCGCTGGCGGGGGCCCTCAGACGGCGCACATTCGACACGTACGACAAGCACCGGGCGTCGTGTTCGCCTCGGTCGCAAGGATGCGGCTGCTCGTCGTGGTCATGGCTGCAAGTAAAGCATGCAAACGTGCGAACGAAAGGGAGCTGTCCGCATAGCGGACATGCGTGAGACGCCATGCGGACAGTCCAGGGCGGCGCGGGCGGCTGGCGCGGGGTCCGCTCCCTCAGGTGTGGCCTGGGCGGACGCGTGGTGGGTCACGTCCGCGGGCGGGCCGTCGCCGGGAGCTCGCGGCGCCGGGTTGTGGTCAAGACCACGGTCGCCGACGCGGCGAGCGGCCGGGTCGGTCGCCGGGAGCCGGCGGACGGGCGTCGAGGGCCGGGCGGTCGGTCGTCGCGGGCCGGGCGGGCGGGCCGGGCGGGACTTTCCGGGCCCGGCCGGGCGGGCCGGGGTGCGGGGGCCGCGCGCATCGGGCCATTCGACCCGTAATACCCTCGGGCGCATGCTTGACGCCCTGACGGTCGCGGTCTCGGTGGCCGCGCTCGCGCTCGCCGCCTGGTGCGGCTTCGCCTTCACCCGGAACCAGTCCACCAAGGACTGGCACTTCATCGGCATGGCCGTGGTGACCTTCCTCGCCCTGGTGCAGCTGGTGGTCGGCATCGTGCAGCTGACGCGCGGCGAGAAGGCCGAGGAGGGCACGACGATCTTCCTCGCCTATCTGCTGGGCGCGCTGTGCGCGGTCCCGGCGGCCGGGCTCATGTCGCTGACCGAGCGCAGCAAGTGGGGCTCGGCGACGGTGGCGGCCGGCGCGGTCGTCCTCGCCGTGCTCGAGGTGCGTCTCTACGACATCTGGACGGTGGGCTGACCATGACCACGACCGAGACCGAGGGCCGCGACCGGGGTGAGGGTCAGGAGCAGGGCCAGGGCCAGGACCACGGCCGGGGCCGGGAGGCCGGACGCCTGGTGAAGGGCCCGGGCATGCTGCTGGTCTGGCTGTACGGCGTGATGTCGGTCGGCGCGGTCTCCCGCTCGATCTACCAGATCGCCACCGAGTTCGACCGTGCCCCGCTCGCCTACGGCCTGTCGGCGGTGGCGGCCGTGGTCTACGCCTTCATCACCTACACGCTGGTACGGGGCGGGGAGACGGCCCGGAAGGCGGCGCTGGTGTGCTGCGCCGCCGAACTCGCGGGCGTGCTGACCGTCGGGACCTGGACGCTGGTCGAGCCCTCGGCGTTCCCCGACGCGACCGTCTGGTCCGACTACGGCTACGGCTACGTCTTCATCCCGGTGCTGCTGCCGCTGACCGGCATCTGGTGGCTGCGCCGGTCCCGTACCGCCTGAGGCCACGTCCGGCTACAGCGCGGCCAGCACCAGGGCCAGCGCGCCGCAGGCGTCGAAGACGCCGCACCACTCCGACCACGCCCGGGGCACGACGCGGGCCCTGAGGTGATGCACGGCGTCCCACCCGGCGTGGCCGAGCCAGCCGGCCGCCAGGACCAGGAGCCCGAGGGCGCCCGCCACGGTCACGGCCAGCAGGGCGACGGCGGCGAAGCCGGCGAGCGCGGCGAGCTGGACGGCGAGGACCCGGCCCGGGCGCAGCTCGCCGCGGAGCGCGCCGAAGAGCAGGTAGAACAGCGGCATCGTGACGAGGACGCCCGCGAGGAACGCGGGCGCGGGCATGCCGTCCACGAACGTGAGGCCCGCCAGGGCCAGCGCGACCAGCGTCGGCCAGCGGTGGGTGAGCGAGTGCATCGAAGTGCCTTCCGGGAGCGGCGTGGACGAAAGCGGCGTCGGCGAACGGGTGCGGGCGCAGGGGCGGCCCGGCGTGCGCCGTCCGCGCCGGGGCGAGGCCACTGTCCCGCCCGCGCCGTGACCCGCGGAAGCGGCAACGGGCCGCCGTGTCCGTCTCCTTGGGGTGGCGGTCCTTCCGGCATAGGGTCGGGGCATGGCGGAGCGGCTGATGGTGGTGGTGGGTTACGAGGCGGCCGAGCTCCTGGACATCGCGTGCGTGACCACGACCCTGGCCATGGCCAACGGGATCGGCGCGCCCTCGGTGCCGTACCGGGTGCTCCTCGCGGGTCCGGGCGGCGGGCCCGTCGTCTGCGGCTCGGGCCTCGTCCTCGGCAGCGAGCGCTCCCTGGAGCGGCTCGTCGGGCCGCTCGACACGCTGATCGTCTCGGGCGGTACGGGCTTCGAGCGGGCCGCGCGGGACACCGGGCTCGTCGGGCACGTGCGGCGGCTGGCGCGGGAGAGCCGGCGGGTGGCGTCGGTGTGCACGGGTGCCGGGGTGCTGGCGGCCGCGGGGCTCCTGGACGGGCGCCGGGCGACGACGCACTGGTCCTACGCCCGGCGGCTGGCCGAGCGGCACCCGGCGGTCACCGTGGACGCCGATCCCATCTACGTCCGCGACGGGCAGGTGTACACGGCGGCCGGGGTCACGAGCGCCCTGGACCTCACGCTCGCGTTCGTCGAGGAGGACCACGGCCCGGAGCTGGCCCGCGAGGTCGCCCGGCACCTCGTGGTGTATCTGCAACGGCCGGGGAACCAGGCGCAGATGAGCCTGTTCACCGCGGCCCCGCCGCCCCGTGACGAGGTGGTCCGGGAGCTGGTGGAGCACATCGCGGCGCACCCGGACGGCGACCTGAGCGGGGCGGCGCTCGCGGCCCGGGCCGGGGTGACGCCCCGCCACCTCGCCCGGCTGTTCACGGAGCAGCTGGGCCTGGCGCCCGGCCGTTACGTGCGGCGGGTGCGTACCGAGACCGCCGCCCAGCTGCTCACCACGACGACGCTGCCGCTGTCCCGGGTCGCGTCGCGCTGCGGCTTCGGCAGCGCCGAGGCGCTGCGGCAGGCGTTCACCGAGCGGTTCGGCATCGCCCCGTCCCGCTACCGCGCCCGGATGGGCTCCAAGCCGCCTTCCCGAGCGTGACGGGGGCGGCTCCAAGCCGCCTTCCCGAGCGTGACGAGGGCGGGCTCCAAGCCGCCGTCGCCGGCGTGCCGAGGGCGGGCTCTAAGCCGCCTTCTCCAGGGTGACGAGGGTGAGCTTCGGGCTCACCTCGCGGGTGGCGACCTGCGCGTAACCCTTGCTGCGGTAGAGCCGCAGATTGCCCTCGCTGCGGTGCCCGGTGAAGAGCTGGAAGCGCTTGGCGGCGGGTGCCGGGTCGGCGGCGAAGTGGCTCTCGATGGCGTCGAGGAGACGGCCGCCGAGGCCGTGGCGCTGCAGGCGGGGATGGACGATGAGCTTGGCGATGCGCACGGTGCCGTCCTCGTCGAGCCGGCCGCGCACGGAGGCGACGACCTCGTCACCGAGGCGGGCGACGAGAGCCACGCCTTCGGAGAGTTCGGCCCGCAGGGCTTCGAGCGACTGGGTGAGCGGTTCGATCGACCAGTCGTGGTAGATCTCGGCCTCGCGCTGATAGCAGAGGTACTGCAGCTTCAGGATGTGCTCCGCGTCGCGCGTCGCGTCCGCCGCCACGATGGTCACGCTCATGCCCATGTGCGTATGCCTCCCGCTCACCTGATCCGCCGTCGGTTTACGGCACCCTTCCCCGCGCGTCGGGGCCGGGAACCTCCGCAGCCAGCATTCTGCGCAGGCATCCCAGGCAACGGGAACGCATCGGCCCCAGACTTCCCTGTGAGATACCCAACGCTCCTGCGATTTCGCGGTAGGTGGGGTCGTCGGGGTGGAGCATCGCGGTCAGCAGCCGGGGGCAGTGGCCGGGGGTGCGGCGGACGGCCGCGCGCAGCGCGCGGCGGCGTTCGGAGACGAGGGCGGAGGACTCGGGCGTGCGGGCGGCGTCGTGGGGCGGGTCGCCGCGGTAGGGCCGTTCGCGCAGGTGGGCCCGGCGGGCACGGCGGGCCTCGGCGCGGACG
Organism: Streptomyces sp. NPDC053493; assembly: GCF_044544825.1. NCBI lineage: Bacteria > Bacillati > Actinomycetota > Actinomycetes > Kitasatosporales > Streptomycetaceae > Streptomyces > Streptomyces sp. NPDC053493. The sequence goes on along the minus strand of NZ_JBITXS010000006.1, from coordinate 278,768 downwards.
GCGCGGCGCAGCCAGTCGGCGGGGCGCTCGGGGGCGTCGTCGTCCCGGAGCCGTTCCAGGAGGCGTAGCCACACGGCCTGTTCGAGGTCGTCGGCCTCGACGCCGGCGGCCGGGGCCTCGGCCCGGGACTCGGCGGCGAGCAGCGGTGTGAGGGTGGCGAGCAGGCTTTCGCGGGAGGTCATGACGGGCACGATGCGGGGCGGGCCGGGCCCGGTTGCGGGCCCGGCCGTAAACCACCCGGTCGGGCGTAAGGGTGGGTGTCCGTCCCGGCTCAGCGGTTCCTGAAGTCCGCGGCGGCCAGCAGGGCGGTGTCGGCGTTGTCGGAGAAGATGCCGTCGATGCCGGTCCGGAAGTAGCGCCGCAGCAGCCCGAAGGCGTCGCCGTACGCCGCCGGGTCGGTGCCCCGGCGGTACTCGGCCGGCAGGAAGGTGTTCTCGTTGCGCTGGGTGTACGGGTGGAGGATCAGGCCCTCGGCGTGCGCGTCGCGCACCAGCGTGGTCTCGGTGCCGAGCCGGCCGCTCGCGTCGCGCGGCAGGATCAGGTCGATGGTGGGCCCGATGCCCTGCGCGTACGAGGCGATCCAGCGCAGGCCCTCGGGCGTGACCAGGTCGGCGACGGTGCGCGGGTCGCCGGAGGTGACGAAGTCCCACGGACGGCTGTTCGCGGCGGACAGCAGCACGACCCGCGGGGAGTCCACGAGGCGGGCCAGGCGCTGGATGCTGCCGGGTTCGAAGGACTGCAGGAAGACCGGGGAGTCGGCGCGGTGGCGGCCGTAGCGGCGCAGCAGCTTCGCGAGGCGCTCCTCCAGGCCGAGGCCGAGGGAGCGGAAGTAGGTGGGGTGCTTGGTCTCGACGTGCAGCCAGACGGGGCGGCCACGCCTGCGGCCCTCCTGTTCGGCCCAGCGCAGCACCTCCTCGAAGGTGGGCACGGCCCACCGGCCGTCGTAGAGGGTGTTCTTCTGGCGGGTGGCCGGAATGCGTTCCTTGGCCCGCAGCGTCTTGAGCTCGGCGAGCGTGAAGTCCTCGGTGAACCAGCCGGTGAGGGCGACGCCGTCGACGGTCTTGGTGGTGCGGCGGGAGGCGAACTCGGGGTGGTCGGCGACGTCGGTGGTGCCGGTGATGTCGTTCTCGTGCCGGCAGACCAGATGGCCGTCCTGGGTGGGGACGAGGTCCTGTTCGACGACGTCGGCGCCGAGGTCGAGGGCGAGCTGGTAGGAGCCGAGGGTGTGCTCGGGGCGGTAGCCGCTGGCGCCGCGGTGGCCGATGACCGTGGGGACGGGCAGCGAGCGGAAGCCGCCGTGGCCATGGCCGTGGGCGCCGGGGGCCGGCTCCGCGGCCACGGCGGACCGGACGGCCTCGGCGGTGCCGGTGGCGAGGACGGTCGACCCGCCGAGGACGGCGGCTCCGGCGGCGCCGAGGACCGCTCGTCGGGCCGGGGTCGGGCGCTCGGGCTGTGTCATGACGACTCCTTCGGTGTGATGTCCCGCACCTGTCAACGGTGGCGACGACGCTAGGCACTGATGCCCTACGGGCGGCAGACCTGCGCGGAACATGGCGGAAACACACGTCAACACCGTGTATCCGTTGCGTGAACCCGATGTGCGGTGCGCGGTGACCCGCGAGTATCGTCCCAACCTGCACCGTCGGCTCCGCCCGAGCCGCCCGACCGCCCGCCCGACACCGGAGGAACCGTTGTCCCGTCTCGCGATCATGAAGGCCGCCCTCGGTCCTGTCCTGCGCCTCATGTTCCGCCCACGCGTCGAGGGCGCCGAGAACGTCCCGGGCACCGGGCCCGTCATCCTCGCGGGCAACCATCTGACCTTCATCGACTCGATGATCATGCCGATCTGCCTGGAGCGTCAGGTCTTCTTCATCGGCAAGGACGAGTACGTCAAGGGCAAGGGTCTCAAGGGCCGCCTGATGGCCTGGTTCTTCACCAGCGTCGGCATGATCCCGGTGGACCGGGACGGCGGACGCGGCGGCGTGGCCGCGCTGATGACGGGTCGCCGGGTCCTGGAGGAGGGCAAGATCTTCTCGATCTACCCCGAGGGCACACGCTCCCCCGACGGCCGTCTCTACCGCGGCCGTACGGGCATCGCGCGGCTCACCCTGATGACCGGCGCGCCGGTGGTGCCGTTCGCGATGATCGGCACCGACAAGATCCAGCCGGGCGGCGCGGGAATCCCGCGGCCGGGCCGGGTGACGGTCCGCTTCGGCGAGCCGATGGAGTTCTCGCGCTACGACGGGATGGACCGCGACCGGTACGTGCTGCGGGCGGTGACGGACTCGGTGATGGCGGAGGTCATGCGGCTGTCGGGCCAGGAGTACGTCGACATGTACGCCACCAAGGCGAAGGAAGCGGCCTGACCGCGATCGCATACGGCACCAAGGCGCCCTCGGACGGAGGTTTCCGTCCGAGGGCGCCTTTCTCGTGTGGTCCGCGGTCGCGTCCGCGTCCGCGTCAGTGCTCGATGCCGTCCTGGAGCTTCTGGCCCTTCAGGAGGAACCAGGCCGCGGCGGCCGTCGCGAGGAGGACGGCCGCGCCGACTCCGGCCGCGATGTTGAGGCCGTCGACGAAGGCCTCCTGGGCGGTGGAGACCAGGCCGTTCGCCGTGGCGGGGTCGAGGCCCGCGGAGGCCTCGATCGCGCCGCCGAGCGACTCGTGGGCGGCGGCCGCGGCGTCGGCCGGGACACCCGCCGGGGCCTGGAAGCCCTGGTAGACGCCGGTGACGATCGAGCCGAGGAGCGCGATGCCGAGGGCTGCGCCCAGTTCGTAGGCGGTCTCGGAGACGGCGGAGGCCGAGCCGGCCTGTTCCTTGGGCACGCTGGAGAGGATCACGTCGGCCGTCACCGTGAAGGAGAAGCCGGCGCCGAGGCCGACCACCAGCAGGGCGCCGCCGAGCAGCGGGTACCCGGTCTCCTTGTGCACGGCGGTGATCACGGCGAGCGCCAGTCCGATGGCGGTGAGACCGCCGGCCACGATGCCCCGGACCGAGAAGCGTCGGGCGTACCGGCCGGCGACCAGGCCGGTGACCACCGCGCCGATGGCGGCGGGCAGTTCGGCGAGTCCGGCCTCCAGCGGGTCGCGGCCCTGGACGAGCTGCAGGAACTGGGAGAGGAAGAAGACCAGTCCGGACAGTCCGAAGACGGTGAGCAGGTCGGCGAGGACGGCGCCCGAGAAGCCGCGGTGCCGGAACAGACGCATGTCGAGCAGCGGCGCGGGAAGCCGGTTCTGCCGCCGGACGAAGGCGTACAGGGCGACGGCGCCGAGGACGGCGGCCGCCGCGACCTCCCACGTCAGGCCGTGCGAGGCGGCTTCCTTGACGGCGTACACGACACCGATGACGCCCACGAGCGACAGTCCGACGCTGACGAGGTCCCAGGGGCCCGCGACCGGGTTCTTCGACTCGGGCAGCAGCTTGACGCCGACGAGGACCAGCACGGCCATCACGGGCAGGTTGATGAGGAAGACCGAGCCCCACCAGAAGTGCTGGAGCAGCGCTCCGCCGACGACCGGGCCGACGGCGGCGCCGGCCGAGGCGGTGGCGCCCCAGATGCCGATGGCGAGGCTGCGCTCCTTGGGGTCGTGGAAGATGTTGCGGATCAGGGCGAGGGTCGACGGCATCAGCGTCGCGCCGGCGACGCCCAGGAGCGCGCGGGCGACGATCATCATCTCGGGGCTGGCGGCGTAGGCGTTGAGCACCGAGACGGCGCCGAAGGCGGTGGCTCCGAGCAGGAGCAGCTTCTTGCGGCCGATGCGGTCACCGAGGCTGCCCATCGAGACGAGCAGGCCGGCGATGACGAAGGAGTAGATGTCGCCGATCCACAGCAACTGCGTGCCGGACGGCTTGAGGTCCTCGCTGAGCGAGGGGGTCGCGAGACCGAGTACGGTGGCGTCCACGGCGACCAGCAGGACGGCCAGGACGAGTACCGAGAGCGCGAGCCAGCGGCCGGGGCTCTTCGCCTCCGTCCCCGCCGTCGGGCTCAACTGCTGGGTCCTGCTCATTGCTCCACGCTCCTGCGTGCTCCGCCGAGCAGCAGCTCGGCGATCATGTACTGGAAGTCCTTGGCGGCGACCCGCCCGTCCGCGACGGCCCAGGCACCCGAGCCGATGAGGCCGTAGAAGGCCTCGCAGAGCCAGGCGGGCGTCAGATCGATCCGGAACTCACCGCTCTCCTGGCCGCGCCGGAAGAGCGCGGCGAGGCGGGCGTCGAGCCGGGACCAGCCCTCGTTCTGTTGGTCGCCCTCGAAGAGCTGGTTCTCGGTGTAGAGGAAGGCGAGCAGCGGGGCGACGGGCTCGGACGCGCCGATCAGTCTGCGGACGGCCGCGTCGGCCGGTCCGTCGTCGAGCCGGGCCGCGTCGAGCGCGGCCTCGGTCTCCTCGATGCACAGCTGCTCCAGCGCCCGCACCAGCGCGTCCCGCCCGGCGAAGTGGCGGTGCAGCGTCGCCCGCCCGATGCCGGCGGCCCGGGCGACCTCGTCCATGGTGGCGGTCGCCTTGCGGGAGAGCAGGGCGGCGGCGGCGCGGAGCACCTGGGTGCGATCGACTGACATGAGACAAGCGTACACCGAATGAGACATCAATGTCTCATTCGATATTTCGACGCCTCACCGAAGACGGAAAAGGAATGCTGTGGACATGACGAAGCCGCTGCTGTTGATCGACGTGGACGGGCCGCTGAACCCGTACGCGGCCCAGGCCGAACGGCGCCCCGACGGATACACGACGCACCGGATGAGACCGACGGGCTGGACGGGCCCGAAGCCGCTGCGCGTCTGGCTCGACCCGCGCCACGGCGCGGAGCTGCTCGCGCTGTCCGAGGCGTACGAGCTGGTGTGGGCGACGACGTGGAAGGACGAGGCCAATGAGTGGATCGGGCCGCGGCTCGGGCTGCCCGAGCTGCCGTTCGTCGACTGGCCGGAGATGCACGGAGCCGCCCCGCGCGGGACGTTCTGGAAGACCCGGTACATCCTGGAGTACGCGCAGGGGCGGCCGTTCGCCTGGGTGGACGACGACATCACGTCGTACGACCACGAGTACGTGGAGCAGAACCACCTCGCCGCCGCCCTGCTGCTGCGCGTCGATCCCCGGCTCGGACTGCTCCGGCCGGACTTCGACGCGCTCGCGGACTGGGCGGCGGCGCTGCAGGAGCGGGAGACTCCCTAGTTCTTGGCGGTGGCCCAGGCGTGCTGGATGACCAGGTCCGCCTTGACCTCGACCAGCTGGGCGGCGACGGCGGACGGCGCGGTGCCGCCGCGGCCGTCGCGGGAGGCGAGGGCGCCGGGGACGTTCAGGACGGTGCGGACCTCGGGAGTGAGGTGCTCGGAGATCTTGGCGAACTGCTCGTCCGTCAGCTCGTCCAGCTCCTTGCCCTCCGCCTCGGCGACCTTGACGCACTCGCCGGCCACCTCGTGCGCGACCCGGAACGGCACGCCCTGCTTGACCAGCCACTCGGCGATGTCGGTGGCGAGCGAGAAGCCGGCCGGGGCCAGCTCCTCCATGCGCTCCCGGTTGACGGTGAGCGTCGCCATCATGCCGGTGAAGGCCGGCAGCAGGACCTCCAGCTGGTCGCAGGAGTCGAAGACCGGCTCCTTGTCCTCCTGGAGGTCCCGGTTGTAGGCGAGCGGGAGGGCCTTGAGGGTGGCCATCAGGCCGGACAGGTTGCCGATGAGGCGGCCGGACTTGCCCCGGGCCAGCTCGGCGATGTCCGGGTTCTTCTTCTGCGGCATGATCGACGAGCCGGTGGAGAAGGCGTCGTGGAGGGTCACGAAGGAGAACTCCTTCGTGTTCCAGATGATGATCTCCTCGGCGATCCGGGAGAGGTTCACGCCGATCATCGCCGTGATGAAGGCGAACTCGGCGACGAAGTCGCGCGAGGCCGTGCCGTCGATGGAGTTGCCGGCCGAGCCGCGCTCGAAGCCGAGGTCCTTCGCGACCGCCTCCGGGTCGAGCCCGAGCGAGGAGCCGGCCAGCGCGCCGGAGCCGTACGGAGAGACGGCCGTCCGGGTGTCCCACTGGCGCAGCCGCTCGGCGTCCCGCGACAGCGACTGGACGTGCGCGAGGACGTGGTGGGCGAAGAGCACCGGCTGGGCGTGCTGGAGGTGGGTCCGGCCGGGCATGGCCACGTCCGGGTGGGCCTCGGCGAGGCCGACCAGCGCGTCCTGGAGGTCGGCGATCAGGCCGCCGATGATCCGGGCGTGGTCCCGCAGATACATCCGGAAGAGCGTCGCCACCTGGTCGTTGCGGGACCGGCCGGCCCGCAGCTTGCCGCCGAGCTCGGCGCCGAGGCGCTCCAGCAGGCCCCGCTCCAGGGCGGTGTGCACGTCCTCGTCGGCGATGGTGCCCACGAAGGAGCCGTCGGCGACGTCCGCCTCCAGCTGGTCGAGCCCGGCCAGCATGCGGGTCAGCTCGTCCTCCGTCAGCAGCCCCGCCTTGTGCAGCACGCGCGCGTGGGCACGGGAACCGGCGATGTCGTACGGCGCGAGACGCCAGTCGAAGTGGACCGACGCGGACAGCTTCGCCAGGGCCTCGGCGGGACCGTCGGCGAACCGGCCGCCCCAGAGCCGGACGTCACCGTTGTTGCTGCTCACAGCTGATGCTCCTCAAGACCGCATGCTCCTGTTCCGCATGCTCCGGATGTGCCGCCGCCTCCCTGCCGCGGCGTTCGCGTACGGAATCAGGGAGGCGGCTGTCGAACGACGGGGTGTCAGGCGAGGTCACGCCTCGCGGCGATCTTCGCCGAGAGGGCGAAGATGTCGATGAAGCCCTGGGCCTTCGACTGGTCGAACGTGTCGCCCGTGTCGTAGGTCGCGAGGTTGAAGTCGTAGAGCGACTCCGCGGACTTCCGGCCGGTGACGACGGCGCGGCCGCCGTGCAGCGTCATCCGGATGTCGCCGGTGACGTGCTGGTTGGCTTCGTTGATGAAGCCGTCCAGGGCGCGCTTGAGCGGCGAGAACCACAGGCCGTCGTAGACGAGCTCGCCCCAGCGCTGCTCGACCTGCCGCTTGTAGCGGGCCAGCTCGCGCTCGACGGTGACGTTCTCCAGCTCCTGGTGGGCGGTGATCAGGGCGATCGCGCCGGGAGCCTCGTACACCTCGCGGGACTTGATGCCGACGAGACGGTCCTCGACCATGTCGATCCGGCCGATGCCCTGGGCGCCGGCCCGGTGGTTGAGCTGCTGGATGGCCTCGAGGACGGTGACGGGCTTGCCGTCGATGGCGACCGGGACGCCCTCCTTGAAGGAGATGACGACCTCGTCGGCCTCGCGGGCGACCGCCGGGTTCTCGGTGTACTCGTAGATGTCCTCGATCGGGGCGTTCCAGATGTCCTCGAGGAAGCCGGTCTCGATGGCCCGGCCGAAGACGTTCTGGTCGATCGAGTACGGGGACTTCTTGGTGGTCGCGATCGGCAGGTTCGCCTTCTCGGCGAAGGCGATGGCCTTGTCGCGGGTCATCGCGTAGTCACGGACCGGGGCGATGCACTTGAGGTCCGGGCCGAGGGCCTGGATGCCGGCCTCGAAACGCACCTGGTCGTTGCCCTTGCCGGTGCAGCCGTGGGCGACGATCGAGGCGTTGTGCTTGTTGGCGGCGGCGACCAGGTGCTTGACGATGGCCGGCCGGGAGAGGGCGGAGACCAGCGGGTACCGGTCCATGTAGAGGGCGTTCGCCTTGATCGCCGGGAGGCAGTACTCGTCGGCGAACTCGTCCTTGGCGTCCGCGACCTCGGCCTCGACCGCGCCACAGGCGAGCGCGCGCTTGCGGATGACGTCCAGGTCCTCGCCGCCCTGGCCGACGTCCACGGCGACGGCGATGACCTCGGCACCCGTCTCCTCGGCGATCCAGCCGATGGCGACGGAGGTGTCCAGGCCGCCCGAGTAGGCGAGTACGACGCGCTCGGTCACGGGGTTCTCCTTACCTTGCAACCACTGATGGGTATAACTATGCAGTCCTCTGTATGTTTTGTCAACGCCTGTCGGTGAAGGAGGAAAACCGCAGGCGGGAGGGGGTATGCGCGCTCTACCCTCCGTGCATGAAGAGCGAGGAGCAGCCGCTGGACGCGGCGATACGGGGGCTCGCCAAGGGCCGGAAGCCGGGCCGCGTCATGGACGTGACCCGACCGGACCTGTGGATCGGTCTTGACGAGCGCATCCGCACGGCGCACGCCTGGCGCGGCCTCGGACAGCCGGACCACCGGTGGCTCGGCCGGGAGGGCGGCGGCCCTGCCGCCGCGGCCGGGGCCTCGACACCCACCGAGGCGGAACTCGCGCTCGCCCTGTGCGACGGCGACGGCCGGATCCGCGAGGCGGCGCTCTCCCACGCCGCCCGGCGCCCCGGCGTCCTCCCGCTCGTCGCGGTCCGCACCACCGACTGGGCCGGGCCGGTGCGCGAGCGCGCCCACGCCGTGCTCGCCGCCGCGCTGCCCGAGGCGGACGCCGGGACGCTGGGCGTCACCGCGCCGGTGATCCTCGCGCTCAGCGGCCGGCTGCGCGGCGGTGCCGCCTCCGCCCTCCTCGCCGAGGTGCTGCGCGCCGCCCCCGCCGCCACCGTCTCCGCCCTGCTCCTGAACCGGGACCGGGTCACCCGCCGCTTCGCGCTCGGCACCGCGGTCGAGCGGCGCCTGCTCCCGCCCGCCGAGCTGGCCCGGCTCGCCGCGTACGACCAGGACGTGGTCGTGCAGGCCCGCGCGGCCGACGCCGCGCTCGCGGCGGGCGTCCCCGACGAGACGCTGCCGCTGTTGCTCGGCGCCCGGACGGGCAGCGTGCGGGCCGCCGGCGTCACGGCCCTGCGGAGGGCCGGGCGCGCGGCGGAGGCCGAACCGTTCCTGTACGACCGGTCGGGCATGGTGCGGGCCTGTGCCCGCTATGTGCTGCGCCAGGACGGCCGTGACCCGCTGGCGCTCTACCGGGCGGCCTGCGCCGACCCGGCCACCGTGCCCGGCCGGGCCCCGCTCGGGCTGGCCGAGTGCGGCGACGCGCACACCGACGTGGCTCGGCTGTGGGAGCTGACCGGGCACGAGCAGGCGCTGGTGCGCGCCTCCGCCGTCGCGGGCCTGCGGCTGTTCGAGGTCGCGGATCACGCCCGGCTGCTGCCGCTCCTCGACGATCCCGCGCCCGGTGTCGTACGGGAGGCGGCGCGGGCCCTGCTGCCGTGGGCGGACCGGCTGCCCGAGGCGGAGATCGTGCGACGCATCGGCCCGGACCGACCCCGGCACGTCCGCCTGCGCGTGCTGCGGCTGCTGGAGAGGCAGGGTTCGCCCGCCTACCGGGAGGCGGTCCGGCGGCTCGCCGAGGAGCCCGACCCGCTGCCGCGCGCCGGCTCCGGCACCGACACGGCGGCCACCCGGCCGCCGTCGTGGCCCTGGACCTGGCTGCGGGCCCGCCGGAACTGACCGGCCGTCTCCCCTCCCCGGTGGACGGGTCCCCGCACGCCCACCGGGCCCGGCTCAGTAGCCGCGCGGTCCCTGGGCCCGGCCGACACGGGCCTCCCGTGCCCGAAGGGCCACGGGATAGGGCATCCCGGCCGACCGGCCCCGCCACTCCCCCGCCCGGCCCAGTAGCCGCGCGGTGTACGCGCCCGGCGCCTAGCGTCGCGCCATGCGCATCCTTCTCGCACTGGGCGCCCTGGCCGCGTCTCTGGTCGCCGCGTCGGGGCCCGTGCCGCTCCCGGAGCGGATGGCGGACACCGGCGGCGGCTCGCAGCTGATCATCGCCGAGGCCGCGGACGCGGCCGCCACCACGGGCACCGTGACCTGGTGGGACCGGCGCGGACGGCGGTGGGTCCGGGCGGGGTCGGCGCCCGCGCGGTTCGGGGCGAAGGGCCTGGCCGAGGGGGCGAGGCGGCGGCAGGGCACGAACACCACGCCGACCGGCCTGTACGAGCTGCCCTACGCCTTCGGGACCCGGCCCGCGCCCGCCGGGACGGCGTACCGCTACGCGCGCGTGACCGACCGGTCCTGGTGGTGCCAGGACAACGCCTCACGCGCGTACAACCGCTGGGTGGAGGGCCTACCCCGGGACTGCCGGGCCGCCGAGGCCGAGCATCTCGCCTCGTACGGCACGCAGTACGCGCACGCGCTGGTCATCGGCTTCAACTACGACCGTCCGGTGCGCGGCCGGGGCGCCGGGATCTTCCTGCACGTCAACGGCCGCGGGGCGACGGCCGGATGCGTGTCCGTGCCGGCCGGGGCGATGCGCCGCATCCTCGCCTGGGCGGACCCGGCGCGCCGTCCGCACATCGCCGTCGGCACCCGGACCGGGCCGACGGCGGTCACGCACTACTGAGGGAAAGGCCCGCGAGACGGGCCTAACGCTCCTTCTGCGCGAGGCGCAGCAGGTGGTCGGCGAGGGCCTGGCCGCCGACCGGGTCGCGGGAGATGAGCAGCAGGGTGTCGTCGCCCGCGATCGTGCCGAGGATCGCGTGGAGTTCGGCCTGGTCGATGGCCGACGCGAGGAACTGGGCGGCGCCCGGCGGGGTGCGGAGCACCACGAGGTTGGCCGAGGCCTCGGCGGAGATCAGCAGTTCGCCGGAGAGGCGGCGCATGCGCTCCTCCTTGGCGGACTCGCCGAGCGGCGCCTGCGGGGTGCGGAAGCCGCCCTCGCTGGGCACGGCGTAGATGAGCTCGCCGCCCGTGTTGCGGATCTTCACCGCGCCGAGCTCGTCCAGGTCGCGCGAGAGCGTGGCCTGGGTGACGCTCAGCCCGTCGTCCGAGAGCAGCTTCGCGAGCTGGCTCTGCGAGCGCACCGGCTGCCGGTTGAGGATGTCGACGATCCTGCGGTGGCGTGCGGTGCGGGTCTGCGGAACGGACGCGGACGGCCCGGCGTGTTCGTGTTCCTGCGCGTCGGTCATCGTCGTCTCATTCTCCGGTTCGTCCTTGCCCGTTCGCCTCGTCGAGGACGCCGGGAAGGGCCCGGAGGAAGGCGTCCACCTCGGCGTCGCCGATGATCAGGGCCGGCATGAGCCGGACGACATCGGGGGCGGGCGCGTTCACCAGGAAACCGGCGTCCTGAGCCGCCTGCTGCACCTGCGGCGCGAGGGACTCGGTGAGCACGATACCCAGCAGGAGACCCGAGCCACGGACATGGGAGACCAGCGGATGGCCCAGACCCTCGATTCCGTCGCGCAGTTTCTCGCCGAGCCGCTTGACGGAGTCGAGGGCGCCGTCGGCGGCGAGGGTGTCGAGGACGGCGAGTCCGGCGGCGCAGGCGACCGGGTTGCCGCCGAAGGTGGTGCCGTGGTGGCCGGGCGTGAACAGGTCCGCGGCCGGGCCGAAGGCGACGGTGGCGCCGATCGGCAGGCCGCCGCCGAGGCCCTTGGCGAGGGTCACGACGTCGGGGTCGACGCCCTCGTGGGCCTGGTGCTCGAACCAGTGTCCGGTGCGGCCGATGCCGGTCTGGACCTCGTCGAGGACGAGGAGGGTGCCGGTGGCGCGGGTGATCTCGCGGGCGGCCTTGAGATAGCCGGCGGGCGGGACGACGACACCGTTCTCGCCCTGGACGGGCTCGATGACGACGAACGCCGTCTCCTCGGTGACGGCGGCGCGCAGGGCGTCGACGTCGCCGTACGGCACGTGCGTGACGTCGCCGGGCAGCGGCAGGAAGGGCTCCTGCTTGCCGGGCTGGCCGGTGAGGGCGAGGGAGCCCATGGTGCGGCCGTGGAAGCCGCCGGTGGTGGCGACCATGTGGCGGCGGCCGGTGAGCCGGCCGAGTTTGAAGGCGCCTTCGTTGGCCTCGGCGCCGGAGTTGCAGAAGAAGACCTTGCCGGGGCGGCCGAAGAGCTGCAGGAGCCGTTCGGCGAGGGCGACGGGCGGTTCGGCGACGAAGAGGTTGGAGACGTGGCCGAGGGAGGCGATCTGCCGTGACACGGCGTCGACGATGGCCGGGTGGGCGTGGCCGAGGGCGTTGACGGCGATGCCGCCGACGAAGTCGAGGTACTCCTTGCCGTCGGCGTCCCACACCCGGGCGCCCTCGCCGCGGACCAACGGCAGCCGGGGCGTGCCGTAGTTGTCCATCAGCGAGCCCTGCCACCGCCGGGTGAGTTCCTGGTTCGCGCTCACTTCTCCCCCTTGTCGTCGGGCACGACCATCGTGCCGATGCCCTCGTCCGTGAAGATCTCCAGCAGGATCGAGTGCTGGACCCGGCCGTCGATGACGCGGGCCGTGGTGACGCCGTTGCGCACAGCGTGCAGACAGCCCTCCATCTTCGGGACCATGCCGCTGGAGAGCTCGGGCAGCAGCTTCTCCAGCTGGCTGGCGGTGAGCCGGCTGATGACCTCGTCGCTGTGGGGCCAGTCCTCGTAGAGGCCCTCGACGTCGGTCAGGACCATCAGGGTCTCGGCGCCCAGCGCCGCAGCGAGTGCCGCAGCCGCCGTATCAGCATTGACGTTGTAGACATGGTCGTCGTCCTGGGAGCGGGCGATGGAGGAGATGACGGGGATCCGGCCGTCGTCGAGGAGTGCCTGGACGGCGCCGGTGTCGATGGCGGTGATCTCGCCGACCCGGCCGATGTCCACCTGCTCGCCGGCGATGAGCGGCTGGTGCTTGACGGCGGTGAGGGTGTGGGCGTCCTCGCCGGTGAGGCCGACGGCGAGCGGGCCGTGCCGGTTGAGCAGCCCGACGAGCTCGCGCTGGACCTGGCCGGCGAGGACCATCCGTACGACGTCCATGGCCTCGGGCGTGGTGACCCGCAGTCCGGCCTTGAACTCGCTGACCAGGCCGGCCTGGTCGAGGGCGGCGCTGATCTGCGGTCCGCCGCCGTGCACGACGACCGGCTTGAGGCCGGCGTGCCGCAGGAAGACGACGTCCTGGGCGAAGGCGGCCTTGAGGTCGTCGTCGATCATGGCGTTGCCGCCGAACTTGATGACGACGGTCTTGCCGTGGTGGCGGGTGAGCCAGGGCAGCGCCTCGACGAGGATCTGGGCCTTGGGCAGCGCGGTGTGCTTCCGGGTCGGGCTCTTGGAGTCGCTCATGAGGAGTACGCGCTGTTCTCGTGGACGTAGTCGGCGGTGAGGTCGTTGGCCCAGATGACGGCGGACTCGGACCCGGCGGCGAGGTCGGCGGTGACGACGACCTCCCGGTAGCGCATGTCGACCAGGTCGCGGTCCTCGCCGACGGAGCCGTTCTTGCACACCCAGACGCCGTTGATGGCGACGTTCAGCTCGTCGGGCTCGAAGGCGGCGGAGGTGGTGCCGATGGCGGAGAGCACCCGGCCCCAGTTGGGGTCCTCGCCGTGGATGGCGCACTTGAGGAGGTTGTTGCGGGCGATGGACCGGCCGACCTCGACGGCGTCGTCCTCGGTGGCCGCGTTGATCACCTCGATGCGGATGTCCTTGCTGGCGCCCTCGGCGTCGCCGATGAGCTGACGGGCGAGGTCGGCGCACACCTCCTGGACGGCCTGGGCGAACGCGTCCTGGTCGGGCGTGATCCCGGCGGCGCCGGAGGCGAGCAGGAGCACGGTGTCGTTGGTGGACATGCAGCCGTCGGAGTCGACCCGGTCGAAGGTGAGCCGGGTGGCGTGCCGCAGCGCGGCGTCGAGGCCCTCGGCGTCGACGTCGGCGTCGGTGGTGAGGACGACGAGCATGGTGGCGAGGCCCGGCGCGAGCATGCCGGCGCCCTTGGCCATGCCGCCGACGGTCCAGCCGTCCTTCGTCACCACGGCCGTCTTGTGGACGGTGTCGGTGGTCTTGATGGCGATGGCGGCCTTCTCGCCGCCGTGCACGGAGAGTTCGGCCGCGGCCTTCTCGACGCCGGCCAGCAGCTTGTCCATGGGCAGCAGGACGCCGATGAGGCCGGTGGAGGCGACGGCGACCTCGCCGGCGCCGATGTCGAGGACCTCGGCGACCTTCTCGGCGGTGGCGTGGGTGTCCTGGAAGCCCTGGGGGCCGGTGCAGGCGTTGGCGCCGCCGGAGTTGAGGACGACGGCGGTCAGTTCGCCGTCGGCGAGGACCTGCTGGGACCACAGGACCGGTGCGGCCTTGACGCGGTTGGAGGTGAAGACTCCCGCGGCGGCGCGGCGCGGCCCGGTGTTGACCACGAGGGCCAGGTCCGGGTTGCCGTTCTGCTTGATTCCGGCCGCGATGCCCGCGGCCGTGAATCCCTTCGCTGCGGTGACGCTCATGGAGCGACTCCAATCGTGGAGAGTCCCGTGTCCTCGGGGAGTCCGAGGGCGATGTTCATGCTCTGCACCGCGCCGCCGGCGGTGCCCTTGGTGAGGTTGTCGATGGCGCTGATCGCGATGATCCGGTGCGCGGCCGGGTCGTGGGCGACCTGGATCTGAACGGCGTTGGAGCCGTGAACCGAGGCCGTGGCGGGCCACTGCCCCTCGGGCAGCAGGTGGACGAACGGCTCGTCCGCGTAGGCCTTCTCGTACGCGGCGCGCACGGTCTCGGCGGTCACGCCGGGCTTGGCGGTGGCCGAGCAGGTGGCGAGGATGCCGCGGGGCATCGGCGCGAGGGTGGGCGTGAAGGAGACGGTGATCCGCTCGCCGGCGGCCGCGCTGAGGTTCTGGATCATCTCGGGCGTGTGGCGGTGGCCGCCGCCGACGCCGTACGGGGACATGTTGCCCATGACCTCGGAGCCGAGCAGGTGCGGCTTGGCGGCCTTGCCGGCGCCCGAGGTGCCGGAGGCGGCGACGATCACGGCCTCGGGCTCGGCGAGCCCGGCCGCGTACGCCGGGAAGAGCGCGAGCGAGACGGCGGTCGGGTAGCAGCCGGGCACCGCGATGCGCTTGGACCCCTCCAGCGCGGCGCGGGCACCGGGCAGTTCGGGAAGGCCGTACGGCCAGGTGCCGGCGTGCGGGGAGCCGTAGAAGGCCTCCCAGTCGGCCGGGTCCTTCAGCCGGAAGTCGGCGCCCATGTCGACGACGAGGGTGTCCGGGCCGAGCTGCTCGGCGACGGCGGCGGACTGCCCGTGCGGGAGGGCGAGGAAGACGACGTCGTGGCCGGCGAGGGCCTCGGCGGTGGTCTCGGTCAGGACGCGGTCGGCGAGCGGCAGCAGGTGCGGCTGGAGTCCGCCGAGGCGCTGGCCGGCGTTGGAGTGGCCGGTCAGGGCGCCGATCTCGACGTGGGGGTGGGCGAGGAGGAGGCGCAGGAGCTCTCCTCCCGCGTATCCGCTCGCGCCCGCGACTGCTGCTCGTACCGTCATCAGAACCCTCCTTCTGGATGGCATGACTATACGCACAGCCGCAGTTTTATGCAATGAGCGGATACGGCTCCGGTCCCGGGCCGGTCGTCAGCGGGTGACGCCGGTCTTCCGCGCGTCCTCCAGCTCGCCCTCGCCCTCCGCGTCCACGTGCGGGAGGATCCGGTCGAGCCAGCGCGGCGTCCACCAGGCGTGCCGGCCGAGCAGCGTCATCACGGCCGGGACCAGCAGGAGACGCACCACGGTGGCGTCGATCAGGACACTGGCGGCCAGGCCGAGGCCCAGCATCTTGACCACGATGTTGTCCGAGACGATGAAGGCCGCGAAGACGCTGACCATGATCAGCGCGGCGCAGGTGATCACCCGGGCGGTGATCTCCAGGGCGTGGGCGACGCTCGCCTTCGGATCACCCGTGCGCAGCCATGCCTCGCGGACCCGGGACAGCAGGAAGATCTCGTAGTCCATGCTCAGGCCGAAGACGATGGCGAACATCATCATCGGCACGTAGCTCTCCACCGGGACCTTGCCGGACACGCCGAGCGCCGGGCCGCCCCAGCCCCACTGGAAGACGGCCACCACCACGCCGTACGAGGCGGCGATCGACAGCACGTTGAGCACCGCGGCCTTCACGGCCACGAGCAGGCCGCGGAAGACGATCAGGATCACCAGGAAGGCCAGCGCCACGACGACGGCGATGATCAGCGGCAGCCGGCTGGAGACGATGTCCAGGAAGTCCACCTGGGCCGCCGTGGTGCCGGTGACGTACGTCTTCGCCTCCGTGCCCGACACCGCCTGCGGCAGCACGTCGTCGACCAGGCGGTTGGTGAGCTCGGTGGTGCGCTCGTCCTGCGGGGAGGCGACGGAGTAGGCCGTGCCGATGAGGACCTGTCCGTCGGGAGTGGCCCGCAGCGGGGTGATCGAGGCCGCGTCGGGAACGGAGGCCAGCGCCTGCTGGAGCTTGCTCGCCAGCGCCGACCGGTCGCCGGAGGGCACCGCCGACTGGTCCACGACCAGCGTCAGCGGCCCGTTCGCGCCGGGCCCGAAGGAGGTGGCGATCAGGTCGTAGGCACGCCGGTCGGTGAACGACTTGGGATCGGCGCCGTCGCCGATGTGGCCCAGCTGGATGAAGAACAGCGGGATGGCGAGGACGACCAGGACGACGACACCGGAGGCCAGGAACCACCAGGGGCGCTTCTCGACCCGCAGGGCGTAGCGGTGCCAGGTGCCGTGGGCCTCGGCGCCCGGTTCGGCGTCGGTCTCGGCGACGGGCCTGCGCACGTGCAGGCGGTCGATGTGGCGGCCGACGAGTCCGAGCATCGCGGGGACGAGGGTGAGCGCGGCGAGGACCGCGGTGACGACCGTGAAGGCGGCCGCCAGGCCGAGTTTGCCGATGAAGGTGACGCCGGAGACCCACAGGCCGGACAGCGCGATGACCACGGTGCAGCCGGAGACCAGGACGGCCCGCCCGCTCGTCGTGGTGGCCCGGCCCGCGGAGTCGGCGGGATCGTGGCCGTCCATGAGCTGCTGGCGGTGCCGGGTGATGAGGAAGAGCGCGTAGTCGATGCCGACGCCGAGGCCGATCATCGTGGCCAGCGTCGGCGAGACCGTGCCGAAGGTGAACGCGGCCGCCATCAGGCCGAGCAGCGCGAGGCCGCAGACGGCCCCGATGAGCGCGGTGACCAGCGGCATGACGGCCGCGACGACACTGCCGAAACCGATCAGCAGGACCAGGATGGCCACGGCGAAGCCGATCGCCTCGCTGCTGCGGTCGTCGGCCTGCGGCCGGGCGAGCTCGCCGAGCGGGCCGCCGTACTCGACGGTGACTCCGGCGTCCCGCAGCGGCTGGACGGCCTGGTCGACGCCCTCGAGGTAACCGGTGCCGAGGGTGGACGGCGGGACGCTGAAGCGGACGGTGATGTAGGCGGTCTTGCCGTCCGTGGACAGCGGCCCGGTGTCGGGCGTCGACGGGGACGTGGTCGGCGGAGGCGTGCCGGGCGGCGGCAGCGGGTTCTGGGCGCTGAGCACGTCGGGCAGCTTCTGGAGCGCGGCGACGGTCGAGTTGACCGCGGAGGACTCGTCGGTGAGCGGCCCGGAAGGGCGGTTGAGGACGATCTGGGCGCCGTATCCGCCGGCGGCGGGATCGTGCGCCTGCAGGACGTCGAGTCCCTCGGCCGACTGCACGCCGGGAAGGGCGAAGTCGTCGGAGAACTGGCCGCCCACGGCCCGGTCGGCGATCTGCAGACCCGCGACGGCGGCCAGCCAGACGACGATGACGACGACGAAGCGCCGCGCACACCAGTGCCCGAGCCGGTAGAGGACGCCTTTGCGCATGACCTGGCCCCAGGTTCCGGTAGGGAGTCCCCGAGCGGACGCACTGCCTCCTCGACATTGTCGGCACGCCGCTGCCGGGGCGTCATCTCGACGTGTCCGACCGGATGACCGGCGACCGGGGAAGGGGCCCGCCGGGCGGGGCCGGTCCGTCACACCGCGGCGCTCGGGAGCGTCAACGCACCGGCGGCCCCGCCAGGGGCCCGGAGCAGGCCGCACCCGGCCCCGACCAGGAGTGACGCCCATGCACGAGGACATGCAGCCCGACGCGCGGCAGGACACGCGGCAGGACACGCCCGAAAACGTACGGGAGGACGCGCGGGAGGAGGACCTGCGGGAGGACGCCTTCGCGGGTGCGCGCTTCGACGCCCACGAGGAGCGGCTGCGCGCGGTGGCCGGGCGGATGCTCGGCGACGCCCGGGACGTGGACGCGGTGCTCGCCGAGGCGCGGGCGGCCGCCACGGCGGAGTCCGGGCTGCGCGAGTGGCTGGTGTCCGTGGTGGGGCGGGTCTGCGTACGGCGGCTGCAGGGCCGGACCGCGGGCGACGCGCCCGCGCCACCCGTCCCGTACGCGACCGAGGTCGACCCGGTAGGGCTCGCGCTGCTCGTCGTCCTGGAGAGCATGGCACCGGGTGAGCGGCTCGCGTACGTGCTGCACGACCTGTTCGGGCTGTCGCTCGGCGACACGGGCCGGATCACCGGCGTCGGACCCGAGGAGGCGGACCGGCTCGCCCGGTCCGCCCGGCGGCGGATACGCGGCGGCCGCGCGGTGCGGCCGGGCGCGGGTCCGGTGCGGCAGCGAGCCGTGGTGGAGGCGTTCCTGGCCGCGGCCCGGGCCCGTGACCCGCGTGCCCTCGCCGCTCTCCTCCATCCCGAGGTGGTGGCCCGCTCGGCGCACGGCCGGGCGCACGGCCCCGCCGCGGTCGCCGAGGGCGTCGCGGCCGCTGTCGCGCGGATGACGGGCCCGACACGGCCGGCGCTGGTGAACGGCGCGGTCGGCATCGTCGCCTTCGCCGGCGGCCGGCCCGTCACCGCGGCGACGTTCGGCGTGCGCGAGGGCCGGATCGCGGCGCTCGACGTCGTCACCGGCGAGGACCGCGTACGCGCCCTTGACCTGGTGTTTCCCGAGTACTGAAGGTCCCACGGGACGAAAACCGGATGCGCCCGCCCGGGCTCCTGCCCTAGCGTGGGGAGCATGTCTACGCCCCGCATCTCCTAGCCGAGGACCCGCTTCCACGCCACCCGTGTGTCCTCAGCTTGTTTCGGAGCGTCAGAACATGATCACCCTTCGTGGTGTCGACGTACGCGTCGGCGCCCGCCTCCTCCTGTCCGGTCTGTCCCTGCACATCGCGCCCGGCGACCGCGTCGGGCTCGTCGGCCGCAACGGCGCCGGCAAGACCACCCTCCTGCACACCCTGGCCGGGCTGCGCGCCCCGGCCGAGGGCAGTGTCGTGCGCACCGGTCCCGTGGCGCACCTGGCGCAGGACTCGCGCGCCGCCGATCCCTCCGTCTCCGTCACCGACCGGATCCTCTCGGCGCGCGGCATGGACGTCGCCGTGCGCCGCCTGCGCGAGGCGGCCGACCGGCTCGCCGAGCGGGCCGACTCCCGGGCCCTGGACGCCTACGCGCGGGCCGAGGCGGCCTTCGAGGCGTGCGGCGGATACGCGGCCGAGGCCGAGGCGGCGCGGGTCGCCGCCGGTCTCGGGCTGCCCGCCGACGCGATGGCCCGGCCCGTCGGCACCCTCTCCGGCGGGCAGAAGCGGCGGGTCGAGCTCGCCAGGATCCTGTTCGCGGGGCACGGCCGCGAGGGCACGCTGCTGCTCGACGAGCCGACCAACCACCTCGACGCGGACTCGGTCGGCTGGCTGCGCGGCTTCCTCGCCGCGCACCAGGGCGGCCTGGTCCTCGTCAGCCACGACCTCGACCTCGTCGAGGCGACCGTCAACCGGGTCTTCCACCTCGATCCGCTGCGGGCGACGGTCGACGTCCACAACACCGGCTGGGCGGCCTACCTCGCCCAGCGGGACGCCGACGAGCGGCGCCGGGCGCGCGAGCGCGCCAACGCCGAGCGGAAGGCGGCCCAGCTGCACGCCCAGGCGGACCGGATGAAGGCCCGCTCGGCGACGGCGACCACGGCCCGCAGCATGGCCCGGCGCGCCGACCGGCTCCTCGACGGTCTGGAGGCGGCCCGGCGTACGGAGCGGGTGGCGCGGATCCGGCTGCCCGAGCCCGCGCCCTGCGGCCGTACGCCGCTGGGCACGGTCCGCCTCACCAAGGGATACGACGGCGGCCGCCCGGTCCTCGACGGGATCGACCTCGCCGTCGACCGGGGCTCCCGCACGGTCGTCCTCGGGCTCAACGGCGCGGGCAAGACGACGCTGCTGCGGCTGCTCGCCGGGCAGGAGGCGCCGGACGCGGGCCGGGTGGTGCACGGGCACGGGCTGCGGCTCGGCTACTTCGCGCAGGAGCACGAGACGCTCGACCCGGCCCGCACGGTGCGGGAGAACCTGGCCGCGGCCGCGCCGCACCTGACGGACGGTGAGGTCCGGCACGTCCTCGGCGCGTTCCTGTTCCGGGGCGACGACGCCGACAAGCCGGCCGGGGTGCTCTCGGGCGGCGAGAAGACCCGGCTGGCGCTGGCGGGTCTGGTCCACTCGGGCGCGAACGTGCTGCTGCTCGACGAGCCGACGAACAACCTGGACCCGGCCTCGCGCGACGAGGTCCTGGCCGCCGTGGGCACGTACCCGGGCGCGATCGTCATGGTCACGCACGACGAGGGTGCGATCGACGCGCTGCGGCCGGAGCGGGTGCTGCTGCTTCCGGACGCGGAGGAGGACCTGTGGAACGAGGGCTACCGGGAGCTGGTCAGCCTCTCCTGACGGCCCTGCCGGACGGGGCGACGGCCCTGCCGGACGGGGCGGCGGCCCGGCCGCCGGCCCTGGCCGGGGCGCCGCGGCCGGTCCTGCCGGCCTGGCGGGGCCGGCCCGCCTTGTCGGCCTTGCCGGTCCGGTCGGCCCGGTCGGTCCTGGCAGCCGTGCCGGTCCCGTCGGCCGTGTCGGCGGGGCCGGTCCGGTCGGCCTTCACGGCCCTCAGAACCACGAACTTCGGGTCGCTCGCGACCAGGTCGGCCCGGCCGAAGATCCGGCGCAGCGTGACGTGGTAGCCGAGGTGCCGGTTGCCGACCACCCACAGCTCCCCGCCGGGCCGCAGGGCCCGGCGGGCCTCGGTGAACATCCGGCGGGCGGTGCGGTCGGTGGTGGCCTGGTGGCTGTGGAACGGCGGGTTGTTGAGCACGAGGTCCACCGAACCCGCCGGCACGTCCGCGAGGCCGTCGCCGACGGCGAACCGGGCCTCGCGGTCCTCGCCCAGGTGTGTACGGAAGTTCTCCTCGGCGGAGGCGACGGCCTGGTAGGACTCGTCGGTGAAGAGCAGTTCGGCCTCGGGCTCCGCCAGGGCGACGGCGAGACCGACGACGCCGTTGCCGCAGCCGAGGTCGACCACCCGGGCGGGGCCGATGCCGGTCGGCAGGTGCTGGAGGAAGAAGCGGGTCCCGATGTCGAGCCGGTCGGCGCAGAACACGCCCGCCTGGTTGACGACGGTGCGGCCGGCCAGACCGGCGGGCGCGTCGGCGGGCAGCTCGTACCGGTGGGGCCAGGGGTTGGCCGGGGCCACGGTCCGCGGCTCGGGGACGGTGTGGACGAGCCGGGCCTTCTTCACGGCGAGCGAGGTGCGGGTGGGCCCGAGGATCCGCTCGAACAGGGTCAGGGTCGAGGTGTGGATCTCCTTGACCATGCCGGTCCCGACCACGACCGTGCCCGCGTGGACGGCGGGCGCGAGCCGGTGCAGCTGGTCCTCCAGGAGCGCGAGGCTCTTGGGGACGCGCACGAGCAGCACGTCGATCCGCTCGGGCGGCGGGTCCTGGGTGGTGAGCAGCCGTACGGCGTCGGAGCCGGCCCCGGAGCGGGCCAGGTTCTCGGCGGTGGCGCGGCGGCCGAGGTAGGAGTCGGAGATCTGGACCAGTTCGGCCGGGCCCGCGGCGGCGAGCGCGGTGACGAGGGCGCCCCAGCGGTCGCCGACGACGGCGACGGTCCCGGACAGGTCGGTGCCGGTCTCGGCGAGGTGGTGCAGCAGGTACTCGTCGGCCGCGTCCCAGGCACGCAGCTGGTCGCGCGGGTCGACCGGGAAACGGGTGAGCGGGAAGGTGCCCCATGACGTGGTCAGACGGTTCATCGTGCCCCCAGGCTAGCCGCTCCCGGCCCACCCGGGAGGACGCCCCGTGCCGCCCTCCGCCGTGGCGCCTTACGCCACCGCCGCCGCCAGCTGGAGGTGCCACAGGCCCGGGCGGCCGGTGAGCGTGACGGTGGACAGCGGCCGCACGTCGACGTTCCAGTAGGTGGCGGGCGGCGCCTTCAGCGCGTAGACGAGGGCGGCGCGGACGACGGCCGGCTCCGCGACGGCGACGATCGCGCCGTCGTCGGCGGGCCGGGTGTCGAGCCAGCCGCCGACCCGGGTGATGAAGGACAGCAGCGTCTCGCCGCCGTGCGGGGCGGTGCGCGGGTCGGTGAGCCAGGCGTCGACGGCGCCCGGTTCGAGGGCGGCGACCTCGGCGAGGGTGAGCCCGCGCCAGCGGCCCATGTCGCAGTCGCGCAGGGCCGGCTGGGCGAGCGGCGCGTAGCCGAGCGCGGTGCCGGTGGCACGGCTGCGGGGCGTCGGGGAGCAGTAGCGGAGCTCGGCCGCACCGAGCGGAATCAGCCGCGGCGCGGCGAGCTGCACCTCGTACCAGCCGGCCTCGTCGAGCGGCCGGTCGTCGTCGAAACGTTCGGCGAGCAGGGAGGAGCTGCGTGCCGCCGCGACGAGCGTGACCCGAAGACCCATGGCCGCGATCGTGAGGCCGGTGGCCCCGCAGGTCAAGGGGTCATTTCGCGGGTGGTACGAGGCGCTCGCTCACTGCTGTCCGAGTGCCATCCACTTGTCCGGATTCTGAAGTGGCGCGAAACCGACCTTCTCGTACAGGCCGTGCGCGTCGGCGGTGGCGAGCAGGACGCGGCGCAGCCCGTACCGCTCCAGGTGGTCGCGGACGGCGGTGACGAGGGCCGTGCCGAGGCCGGTGCCGCGCGCGGGCCGGTCGACGTAGACGTCGCAGAGCCAGGCGAAGGTGGCGTAGTCGGTGACGACCCGGGCGTAGGCGGCCATCTCGCCGGTCTCCCGGTCGTAGGCACCGAAGTTGAGCGAGCCGGCGACGGCCCGCTCCTGCTTCTCACGAGGTCGCCCCGTCGCCCAGTAGGAGTCGGTGGAGAGCCAGTGGTGGACGCGGGCGGCGTCGATGCGGTCCGGGTCGGCTGAGATCTCGTACGCCCCGTGCATGACAGGAGTCGTGTCGGTGGTGGGAAGGTTCATGGCGGCAGGCTGCCAGGGCCGGCGTCCCGTGTCAGGTGAATGTGCCCGGGGCGTGGGCCGGCCCGCCGGCCGGCCCACGCCCGCGGGAGGCCTCACCCGGCGATCTCGTCGACGGCCGTCCGTAGCCTGCGCACGCCCTCGACGATCTCCGCGGGCCCCGCGACACCCGCGAAACTCAGCCGGATGTGGCCGGCGGGCGGCTCGGCGCAGAAGTAGGGTCGGCCCGGCGCGGCGGCGACGCCGGCCCGCAGGGCGGCGGGCAGCAGCGCGGCCTCGGGCAGGGTGTCGGGCAGCCGGACCCACAGGTGGTAGCCGCCGGACGGGACGTGGGGCACGGCGAACTCGGGCAGATGGAGCGCGAGGGCGGCGGTCGCGGTGTCGCGGCGGTTCTTCAGCTCCTGGCTGACGGCCCGCAGGTGGCGGCTCCAGGCCGGGGAGCCGACGAGTTCGAGCGCGGTCTCCTGCAGCGGCCGTGGCACGAAGAAGCTGTCGACGACCTGGATGGCGCGCAGCCGCTCGAGGACCGGTCCGCGGGCGGCGAGCGCGCCCACCCGCAGGCTCGCCGAGGTGATCTTGGTGAGCGAGCAGACGTGCACGACGACGCCGTCGGGGTCGTCGGCGGCGAGCGTCGGCGGCAGCGGCGCGGAGTCCTCGTGGACCAGGCGCCGGGCGAAGTCGTCCTCGACGACGAAGGCGCCGGCGGCGCGGGCGATGGCGACGACGGCGGCCCGCCGCTCGGGGCACAGGGCGGCGCCCGTCGGGTTCTGGAAGAGCGGCTGGCAGACGACGACGCGGGCGCCGGTGGCGCGGAAGGCGGCTTCGAGGAGGTCGGGCCGGATGCCGTCGGCGTCGGTGGGGACGGGCACCGGCCGCAGTCCGGCCGCGCGGGCGACGGCGAGCATGCCGGGATAGGTGGGCGACTCGACGAGGACGGGAGTGCCGGGCGGGGCGAGGGCGCGCAGAGCGGTGGTGATGGCGGACTGGCCGCCGGCGGTGATGAGGATCTCGGCGGCGGTGACGCTGCCGCCGATCTCGCGGGCGAACCACTCGCGCAGCTCGGGCAGCCCGTCGGCGGGCGGCCGGCCCCAGGCGCCGGGACGGCGGCCGGCCCGGGCGAGCGCGGCGGCGAGGGCGCGCTCGGGCTGGAGGGAGGGATGGAGGTAGCCGCCGTTGAACTCGACGACGCCGGGCGGCGGCGCGGAGAGGGTGACGAGCACACCGGAGGCGTCGACGGCGCGGGGCACGAGTTCGGTGGCGGAGTCGGCGCTGAGGGCGAGCTCCTGCCAGGAGGTGTCGCCGGTGACGGGCGCGGTGGAGCGGGGCCGGGCCCGGTAGGCGCCGGCGCCGGGCCGGGTGACGACCAGGCCCTCGGCGGCGAGCTGGGCGAGGGCGCGGGTGACGGTCACCGGGGAGACGTGATGGCGTTCGACGAGCGCCCGGCTCGACGGCAGCTTCTCTCCTGGTGAGTAGCGGTTCAGCTCGGCCCTCAGACTGTTCGCCAGCTCAGCGACACTGCTACGCTCATGCATGACAGCACAGAATAGCGCTACTACACCGAACACGATAGCGGTCGCCCCCTCCACCGGTACGTCCACCGGTACCTCCGGCGCCTCCTCCGCGTCGGGCACCGCGAGCGCCGCGAGCGTCTCCACCACTCCGGATTCCGCCGCCGTCTCGGGTTCCGCCGCCGTCTCGGATTCCGCCGCCGCCCGTCCGGCCGCGAGCAGCGGCACGCTGCTGGCCGCGCTCGGCGTCGTCTCCTTCTCGCTGACCTTCCCCTCCACGGTGTGGGGCCTGGAGAGCTTCGGCCCCTGGTCGCTGGTCGCCGTCCGCTCGGTCCTCGCCGCGCTGATCGCGGGCGCCTTCCTGCTCGCCGGCCGGGTCCCGCTGCCGGAGCGGCGCCACTGGGCCGGTCTCGCGGTCGTCGGCGGCGGCGTGGTGGTCGGCTTCCCGCTGCTGACCACGCTGGCGCTGCAGACCTCCACCACCTCGC
Organism: Streptomyces sp. NPDC053493; assembly: GCF_044544825.1. NCBI lineage: Bacteria > Bacillati > Actinomycetota > Actinomycetes > Kitasatosporales > Streptomycetaceae > Streptomyces > Streptomyces sp. NPDC053493. The sequence continues at coordinate 253,918 of NZ_JBITXS010000006.1, read as the reverse complement.
ACGCCGCCGTCGTGGTCGGCCTGCTGCCGCTCACCACGGCGACGCTGGCCGCCATCCGCACCGGCCGGCGCCCGTCCCGTACGTTCTGGATCGCGGCCGTGTCCGGAGCCGTCGTCGTGCTCGCCTTCACCCTCCAGCAGAGCGGCGGCGCGCTGTCGACCGGCGACCTCTACCTCTTCGGCGCGCTGCTCGTGTGCGCCGCCGGGTACACCGAGGGCGGCCGGCTCGCCCGGCTCATGCCGGGCTGGCAGGTGATCGGCTGGGCGCTGGTCTTCTGCCTGCCGCTGATGGCGGCGGGCGCGGCCGTGGCCCTCGCGTACGAGCCGGTGCGCTTCACCGCGCACGGTGTCGTCGGCCTGGTCTGGGTCGCGGCGGGATCGACCTTCTTCGGCCTCTACGTCTGGTACCGCGGCATGGCCGTCATCGGCATCCCGCGCGCCAGCCAGCTCCAGCTCGCCCAGCCGCTGCTCACCCTGTTCTGGTCGGTGACCGTGCTCGGCGAGGACCTCGCGCCCGCCGCGCCGCTCGCGGCCGTGGGAGTGCTGGTCTGCATCGCGGTGACCCAGCGGGCGAAGAGCTGACGCCCACGTCACAATGGCAGACAGAGGCAGACGAAGACCCCGAGTAGGACAAGCCCGGCCGCGAGGAGGTCACCCGATGCAGGCGAGCGTGGGCGACAAACTGCTGGTGCACGGCCGGACCGTCGGTCAGCACGACCGTACGGCCGAGGTCCTTCAGGTACTGGGCGAGAACGGCACTCCCCCGTACCGCGTGAAGTTCGACGACGACGGTCACGAGGCCCTGATGTCGCCGGGCCCCGACACCGTCGTACGCCATCACCTGGAGACCGGGGGCGCGTGAGCCCCCGAGTCCCCCTGGCGGCGGGGCGGGCGCGCTAGCGGGCCCGGCCGGCGGCGACGTCGTCCTCGAGGACGGCGGTGAGCGCGCCCAGCGGGTCCTTGGCGACCTCCCGGGCGGCGAAGTAGCAGTGCCCGCCGACGTTCGCGTATCCGCGGGCCAGCTCCACGTGCCGGGCGAGTTCCCGCGTCTCCTGCCAGGCGGCGGGCTGGGCGGGATCGCCCACCTTGTAGAGGGCCTCGCCGAGGTAGAGCCGTACGCCGGTGCCCTGCACGACGCCGTTCCACCAGGGGACGAGCTTCGCGTAGTCGGTGCCCCGGAAGCCGATGCTCCAGTACAGCTGTGGCATCACGTAGTCGATCCAGCGCTCCTTGATCCAGCGTCGGGTGTCGGCGTACAGGTCGTCGTAGGTCTGCACGCCCGAGGAGGTGTCGGAGCCGGCCGGATCGGTGCCGGCGTTCCGCCAGACGCCGAAGGGACTGATGCCGAAGGCGACCGAGGGCCGGACCTCCTTGATCCCGGCCGCCATCTCGCGCACGAGCAGGTCGATGTTGTTCCGCCGCCACGCCGCCCGGCTCGCGAACCCGTCCCCGTACCGCCGGAAGGCGTCGTCGTCGTCGAGGACCTGCCCCGCGACCGGATACGGGTAGAAGTAGTCGTCCCAGTGCACGGCGTCGACGGGATAGCGGCGTACGGCGTCGAGCATGGCGTCCTGGACGTGGCGCCGCACCTCGGGCAGCCCCGGGTTGTAGAGCAGCCGCCCGTTGTAAGTGAGGGCCCACTCCGGATGCCGCCGCACGGGATGGCCCGGTGCGAGCCGGGAGGGGTCCGCGTGGCCGGCGACCCGGTACGGATTGCACCAGGCGTGCAGCTCCAGACCGCGCTCGTGCGCCTCGGCGACGGCCGTGCCGAGCGGGTCCCAGCCGGGATCGCGGCCCTGGACGCCGGTGAGGCACTGGGCCCAGGGCTCGTACGGGGAGGGCCACAGGGCGTCGGCGGAGGGCCGGATCTGGAGGACGACGGCGGTCATCCGGCGCCGGACGGCGAGGTCGAGCAGGGCGATCAGCTCGCCGCGCTGCTGGGCGGCGGTGAGGCCGGGACGGGACGGGAAGTCCCGGTTGGTGATCGTGGCGACCCACATGCCGCGGAAGGCGTCGGCCGGTGCCCTCTCGGCGGGCTCCGGCACGCCCGTACTCGTCTGCGGGCTCGTATGCGCGCTCGTGGTCGTGCTCGTGCCGGCGTGTGTGCTCGCGCTCGGCGCCGCACTGGTGTGCGTGCTCACGTTCGCGTCGTTCGTACGGAGGGCCAGCGGGGCCGTCGCCAGCCCCGCCACGAACCCTCTTCTCCCGATCGGTGGCATTTGTCTCCCCTCGCTATCGGATACGTCACAGCTCCTCGGGGAGCATGCCCGCTCCAGAACGATCGATCATCTGCTCCGTCAGGAGTAACGTCGTGGAGTCGAGGCGGACGCACCGGAATCACACGGGCCCGCCGCCAGCAGAGAGCGAAAGGCACGAGGTGACGGACTCCATGGCCGACATTGAGCGCGTCGGAGTGGTCGGCTGCGGCCAGATGGGCGCGGGCATCGCGGAGGTGTGCGCCCGCAGCGGCCTTGACGTGAAGGTCGCCGAGACCACCGGAGAGGCGCTGGAGATCGGCCGTACGCGGCTCTACAACTCGCTCGCCAAGGCCGCCGAACGCGGCAAGATCAGCGAGGAGGAGCGCGACGAGACGCTCGCGCGGCTGAGCTTCACCACCGACCTGGGCGAGTTCGCCGACCGCGACCTCGTGATCGAGGCGGTCGTGGAGAACGAGCAGGTCAAGACCGAGATCTTCCAGGTGCTCGACCAGGTGGTGACCCGGCCGGACGCCATCTTGGCCTCCAACACCTCCTCGATCCCGCTGGTGAAGCTGGCCGTGGCGACCTCGCGCCCGGACCAGGTCGTCGGCATCCACTTCTTCAACCCGGCTCCGGTGCAGAAGCTCGTCGAGCTGATCCCCGCCCTCACCACCTCCGAGGGCACGATCAGCCGGGCGCAGATCTTCGCCGAGAAGACCCTCGGCAAGCACGCGATCCGGGCGCAGGACCGTTCGGGCTTCGTGGTGAACGCGCTCCTCGTGCCGTATCTGCTCTCCGCGATCCGGATGTTCGAGTCGGGCATCGCGAGCCGCGAGGACATCGACAACGGCATGGAATTCGGCTGCGCCCACCCGATGGGCCCGCTGAAGCTCTCCGACCTGATCGGTCTCGACACGATCGCCTCGATCGCCGACTCGATGTACGCCGAGTACAAGGAGCCGCTGTACGCCGCTCCGCCGCTGCTCCAGCGCATGGTGGACGCGGGCCGACTCGGCCGGAAGACCGGCTCGGGCTTCTACCCGTACGCCTGAAAGACTTTTCTCCCCTGCCGCCGGACGGCCCGTACACCGCACAGGTACGGGCCGTCCGGCCTTTCCGCGCGCCGTTCGCGGCGTACGGCCGGGCGTCAGCCCAGCCGTCGGCCCAGCCGTCGGCCGAGCCGTCAGCCGAGCCGTCAGCCGAGCCGCAGGTGGTGCAGCATCAGCAGCCCGGCGGCCATGTTGGCGGCGGGCACCTCGCCCCGGGCGACCATGTCGGGGACGAGCTTGAGCGGGACCCACTCCAGGCGCGAGGACTCGAAGGCGTCCTGGGGCGGGCCGGTCCAGGTCGCCTCCTCGGCCCAGTAGAGGTGGTGGCGGGCGTCGGTGAGGCCGTTGGACGGCTCGACGGTGAGGAGCGGGCGCAGCGGCCCCGGGCGCCAGCCGGTCTCCTCCTCCATCTCGCGCGCGGCGGCGGCCTCGATCTCCTCGCCGTCCTCGACGACTCCGGCGGCCAGCTCCCAGCCCCAGCTGTCGGTGATGAAGCGGTGGCGCCAGAGCAGCAGCACCTCGTCGGCGTCGTTGACGGCGGTCGCGGCGGCGACCGGGCGGAGCCGGATCAGATAGTGGTCGAGACGGCGGCCGTCGGGGAGTTCGACGTCCGCGAGCTGGACCCGGAACCACGGGTTCTCATAGACGGCCTGTTCGCTTAATTTCGTCCACTGCACGTTTCTGCCACCTTCCGACTGGTCGGTGATTACTTGGTGGCAATATCGCAGCTACTACCAGGTCGCAAGGAATCGCTCACGGGGGCGCGTGACCGGCGCGCGGCCGCGGCGCGCGACACGGGCCCGCGCGCCGCCGCCGAGGGCGCCGCGGACCTCACCCGCCGCCGGTCGTCCCGCCGGTGGTCGTCCCGCCGGTGGTCCCGCAGCCGGTCGACCCGCCGCGTGTCGTCCCGCCGCCTTTCTCAGAGCGGTACGCGCAGGGCGGCGTCGATGAGGTCCACCGCCTCCCGTGCCTCCGCTCCTCCGCTCGCCAGCAGCTGCTCGCGCACCAGCCGCAGCCGGTCCCGCAGCCGCCGCGACTCCATCCCGCGCGCCCGCTCGGTCATCTCCACCGCCGTGCGCGCCGCCCGGTCCGGCTCTCCCTGCCGCAGCTCGATCTGGCAGAGCATGGCCAGCCGGTGCACCCGCCCGCGGTCGTGCGCCGGCGTCTCCACGGCCGCCGCCGCGTGCGCGCGGGCCGCCGTGAGTTCACCCAGGCTGAGCAAGGCCTCGGCGACCTGTACGTTGACGAGGCCGGGCTGGACGTATCCGGTCTCGGCCGGCTCGCTGCCCGGGCTGATCCGCTCCGCCTCGCTCTCCGCCCGGCGGATGCAGGCCAGCGCCGCCGCCCCGTCGCCGAGGTGCGCGTAGGCCTTCGCCTGCATCGCCGTCAGATCGGCGGCGAGCGCGGCCGTGATCTCCCGGCCCGCCGAGCGCAGCGCCGCCTCCGCGAACGCCACCGCCTGCCGGTACTCCCCCGTGAACAGCGACTGGTTGACGAGCAGCGCCACCACGTACGCGCCGAACCCGCGGTCGCCGCTCGCCTTGGCCAGCCGCAGCGCCTGGTGGAAGTAGCGCTGGGCGAGACCCTGGGCGTCGGAGTCGTACGCGCAGATCCCGGCCACCGCCACCAGGCCGCCGGTCGCCCGGTGCAGCCGCCGCCCGAGCGCGTCGCCGTAGGCGCCGCGGAGCAGCGGAGCGGTCTCGGTGTTGAGGAAGCCGACGATCCGGGCACGCGTCGCCAGGCCGCCGGCCTTGCGGTACATCTGCTCGTAGTGCGCGCGGGCGGCCGTCAGCATCGACACGTCGGCGGCCGACACCCGGGTCCGGCCGTCACGGGAGACGTCCACGTCCTCCGGCGGGTTCTCCCACTCCCACACCGGCATCACGGCCGGGGTACCGGTCACCGCCGGCGCGCCGTGGAGGTGCGGGCGCTGCTGCTCGTCGGAGCGCCACAGGGCGGTGGCCCGCTCGACGAAGCCGGAGAGCGGTGTGCCGGGCGCCGGAGGGCCGGCGCCGGGCACGCCGAGGCCGATGTCGTCGAGCGTGACGGCGCGGTGCAGCCGGCCGGCGAGCACCTCGCAGATCAGGTCAGGGACCTGTCCTCGCGGCCGCTGGCCCTTCAGCCACCGGGCGACGGCGGTGTGTTCGTAGCGCAGGGCGAGGCCGCGGGCGCGGCCGGCCTGGTTCACCCGGGAGGCGAGGCCGGCGTTGGAGATGCCCGCTTCGTCGAGGAGGGCGTCGAGGAGTGCGTTGGGCAGGGTGCGGGGAGGCGTGTGGGGCTGCATGGGACCGCTCCGGTGATTCGGTGCGCTCAGATTAGGGCCCGACAGGCCCTGGTAGCGGACGGTTTCGCACGGGGTGTGAATGAAGTGCTCGTTCTTCCCTTCCGCGCTCGCTGTCGAAGTCACCCCGTGACGGGTTGACTTGGGTCCCTCGCCGAAGGGCGAGGACCGGGCCGCCGGCTCCCCCTCGAACAGTGCGGCCGTCCGGTCCCGCGCCGCCCGTGCTGTTGATCTGCCCGACACTCCGTGGCAGCGCGGGCGGCGCCGGCCACCCGTCCTCCTTGTCCCACCGGTGCTCGTCACCGGTGCGGGGAGGGCGCGGGCCGGGTACGGCGCAGCCCGGGTTCGGCGGGCTGCGCCGGTACCCGCACCCGGTCGTTGCGTACGACGAGGAGGGCGACGTCGTCGGTGAGCCGGCCGCCCGTGTGGCGCAGCAGCGCGGTCTGGACGCGCCGCACGACCGCGGCCGGGGCCTCGCGGGCCGCCCCGGCGAGGACGGCGTCCAGCGGGAAGAACCGGCCGCGCCCGTCGCGGGCCTCCTCCGCGCCGTCGGTGTAGAGCACCAGCGTCTCGCCGGGCAGCAGCCGTGCGCGGTGCGGCACCAGGTCGGCGGGCAGCGGGAAGACGCCGAGCGGCGGCAGCGGTTCGCCGACGGGCACGGCCTCGACGCACCGGCCGAGACGGTACGGGCCGGGATGGCCGCAGTCGAGGACGTCCACGGTCCCGTCGGGGCGGATCTCCAGGAGCAGCAGGGTCACGAACTCCTCGGCCGCGGGATGCTCCGGCGCCCGCGCGGCCCGGGCCGGGTGCTCCTCGCGGGCCCGCTCGCACAGATGCCGGGCCAGCGCCCGCTCCAGTCTGCGCAGCACACCGGCGAGTTCGGCCTCGTCGTGGGCGGCCTCGCGGAAGCTGCCGAGCAGGGCCACCACCGCGCCGAGCGCGGCGAGCCCGTGCCCGCGCACGTCCCCGATCACGATCCGCACCCCGTACGGCGTGGCGGTCGCCTCGTACAGATCGCCGCCGACCACCGCCCCGCGCGACGCGGACAGCTGCCCCGCGGCGACCGCGAGCCCGTCGATCCGCGCCGGCGGCGGCCTCAGCAACACCTGCTGCGTGGCATCGGCCACGGCCCGTACCCGCGCCAACTCCCGTACGAGTCCCCGCCGCACCCCGAGCACCAGCCCGGCCCCGACCCCGAGGAACACGACGCTGGTGGCGACCCGCGCGGCGAGCCCCGGCTCGGCGGCCAGCGGACACCACACCTTCCAGGCGACGGCCGCCGCTCCCCACACACTCGGAGCGACCAGCGGAGCCGTCCGCCGCAGCCGGGAGCCTTCGGCAACCAATGACCTGTCACGGAACATCCACGGCCCTTCCCGAGGCCCGCCAGCGCCCGAAGACCCTGCGGCACACAGGCCCGCCCCTGTGGCCGCGTCGATTCTCGCGGCGCCACGGAACACCGGGGATCCTCCCCCGAAGATCTCACCCGAAGGAGTGAGCCGCCTCGCAGAGGTGAGTGAGCGCCGGGGCCCGGGCCTCGAGCCGCCGTCGCGGCGCGCCTCGGAACCGCCTCGAGGACATCGCCTCAGTTCAAGCCCAGGATCACGCCTCGCCCCAGGCCTTGCGCATGTGCTCCCTGGCCTCGGCCGGTGCCTCGGCGCGTTCGAACGTGTGCGGAGCAGACCGGTAGAGGCAGTCGATTCCGTAGCGGTGCAGCAGCCTGACGTCCGCGTCCTGCGGCTTGTCCGGGAAGAGGGCGCTGAGACGGTCCGCGGGAAGCGGGCTGTGCGGCGCGTAGTCGAGGAGTTGGGCGAGCGCTGCCCGGACGTAGCCGTGTTCACCACTGCTCTTGGCCTCGATGATCTCCGTACCCTCCGGGCCCGTGACATGGAGGTCGGTGATCCCGGACGGCGTACGCAGGCGCCGGACGTCGACCCCGCTCAGCGTCGCCCTGTACTCCTTGACAAGAAGTGCCTCGGTTCGGAGCACCTCTATCTCGCGTTCCTCGCGCCGGTAGGCGGCGCTGGAGGTATGGACGTTCTCGACGGGGACGATCCGGGTCCCGCCGGCGATGGCCGTCGCCACCGCCACGTCCCGGGCGTGCTTGCGCCTGGCCTCGGTGACTGTGGTGATGCCGAGTCCTTCGAGGACCTCGTCGGCCTTGGGTCCCTCGAGCACCCGCAGCCCCATGAAGTTGTCACCCACGTTGAAGCTCGGCAGGTCCCAGATCTCCTCGTAGGGAATGTCGGTGCGACGGAACGAAAGGAGGCTGTAGACGTTGTGCCAGCTCCCCTTGTCGGGGTCCGGCCGCCACATCGTGTCGGCGAAGAGAGCGTTCCTGAAGGTGACGCCGACCTCGCCTATGCCCCGTACGAGCTTCTTCCCCGTGAACAGCACGACGTCGCCGGTACGAAGTCGTGCCATGTTGCCGTCCTGGACGGCGGTCGCACCCCAGAATCGCGCCCTGCCCTCCGGATGGATCCGCTCCAGAGCTTCCCGCTCTCGCGCGGAGAGGGCGTCGGCGTACTTCCCGGTGGCGAAAGGCACTTCCTTGTCCAGGGTTTCCTTCCAGTGAAGGCGCGCGACGGAATTTCCGTAGGACGGCTGGATCGCTACGAGTGGCACGTGTTCTCCCCCTGCTCGAACACCGCATGGGAGGCCTCCGGTTCTCGAGGCCCCTCTGGGCTTCCCAGACTAAAGGGGCCCCGGCCCGGGCTGGTTGCCCGGGGCGGGGCCCCTGTCGTGTGGTGCGGCGGTGGCGTCAGGCGCCGCGCAGGACCGCGCCGGTGTGTTCCGCGGCCAGGGCGACCGCGGCGTCGCGGGCCGCGGTGGCCTCCTCGACCGTCAGGGTGCGGTCGGGGGCGCGGAAGCGGAGGGCGTAGGCCAGGGACTTCTTGCCCTCGCCGACCTGGTCGCCGGTGTAGACGTCGAACAGGCGGATCGACTCGAGGAGTTCACCCGCGCCACCGGCCAGGTAGTGCTCGACCGTGGCGGACGGGACCTCCTGGTCGACGACCAGGGCGACGTCCTGGGTAGCGACCGGGAAGGCGGAGATGCGCGGGGCCTTCAGGGGGCCCTCGCTCGCCCGCTCCAGGACGTCCAGGTCGAGCTCCATCGCGCAGGTGCGGGCCGGCAGGCCGAGCGCCTTGACCACGCGCGGGTGGAGTTCGCCGCCGTGGCCGGCCAGGGTCTTCACCCCGTCGATCACGACGTGGAACGCGGCGCAGCGGCCCGGGTGCCACGGCGCGTGCTGGTCGGCGTCGATCAGCAGCTCCACGCCGGCCTCGGCGGCCACCACGCGCGCCGCCTGGATCGCGTCCGCCCAGTCGGACGGGCGGCCCTTGCCCCACCAGCCGGCCTGCTCGCGCGCACCGGCGAGGACGACGGCCACGCGGCGCGGCTGCGCGGGCAGCACGGCGTTGACGCGGGCGATCTCCTCGTCGGACGGGCGGTGGTCGACGGGCAGCCGGGCGGCGACGCCCGGCCCGCCCTCGGTGGGCCGGAAGACCAGGCCGGTCTCGAAGAGCGCCAGGTCGTGGCTGCCGCGGCCGTCGTTGCGGCGCAGCGCGCCGAGCAGGCCCGGCAGCAGCGTCGTACGGAGGGCGGGCTCCTCGTCGGAGAGCGGGTTGACCAGCTTGACGACCCGGCGGCGGTCGTCGTCCGCGTCCAGGCCGAGCTGGTCGAAGACGTGCTCGCCGATGAAGGGGTAGTTCAGCGCCTCGACGTAGCCGGCGCCGGCCAGGGCGCGGCCCACCCGGCGGTGGACGCGCTGGCGCTCGGTCAGGCCGCGGCCGGCCGGGGGCTTGGGCAGCGTGGAGGGCAGGTTCTCGTAGCCCTCCAGCCGGATGACCTCTTCGGCCAGGTCGTTCGGCACGTAGAGGTCGGGCCGCCAGGACGGGACGGTGACGACGAGCTCGTCCTGCCCGTAGACGTCACAGCCGATCTCCTGGAGGCGGCGGACGACGGTCTCGCGGCCGTAGTCGACGCCCGCGACCTTGTCCGGGTGGTTCGCCGGCATGGTGATCGTGTGCGGCGCGGACGGCGCGACGACCTCGGTGACGCCGGCCTCCGCCGTGCCGCCCGCGAGCAGCACGAGCAGGTCGACGGTGCGCTGCGCGGCCGCGGCGGCGGCCTGCGGGTCGACACCGCGCTCGAAGCGCCTGGACGCCTCGGAGGGCAGCTTGTGGCGGCGGGCCGTGCGCGCGATGGAGATCGCGTCGAAGTGCGCGGCCTCGATGACGACCTCGGTGGTGGCGCCCTCGGTGTCCGTGTGGTCGGCGATCTCCGTGTGGGCGCCGCCCATGACGCCCGCGATGCCGATCGGCCCGCGGTTGTCGGTGATGACCAGGTCGCCGGAGTCGAGGACCCGCGCGGTGCCGTCGAGCGTGGTGATCTTCTCGCCGGCGGCGGCCCGGCGGACCCCGATGGGCCCGTCGAGACGGCTGCGGTCGTAGGCGTGCAGCGGCTGGCCGAGCTCGAGCATCACGTAGTTGGTGATGTCGACGGCGAGCGAGATCGGGCGCATGCCGGCCTTCTGGAGGCGGCGCTTCAGCCAGATCGGCGACCGGGCCTCGGGGTCGAGACCGACGACCGTGCGGGCGGTGAAGCGGTCGCAGCCGATCGGGTCGGCGATCTGGACCGGGTAGCCGTACGCGTTGGGCGCGGGCACGTCGAGCAGCGCCGGGTCGCGCAGCGGCAGGCCGTAGGCGATGGCGGTCTCGCGGGCGACGCCGCGCATCGACAGGCAGTAGCCGCGGTCCGGGGTGACGGCGATGTCGAGGACCTCGTCGTACAGCTCCAGGAGGGCGGTGGCGTCGGTGCCGACCTCGTGCTCCGGCGGCAGCACGATGATGCCGTGCGTGCCGTCGTCGCCCATGCCGAGCTCGTCGCCCGAGCAGATCATGCCGCGCGAGACCCGGCCGTACGTCTTGCGCTCGGCGATCCGGAAGTCACCGGGCAGCACGGCGCCGGGCAGGGCCACGACGACCTTGTCGCCCTCGGCGAAGTTGCGGGCGCCGCAGATGATCTCCTGGGGCTCGCCGGTGCCGTTGGCCTGGCCGACGTCGACGGTGCAGAAGCGGATGGGCTTCTTGAACTCCGTCAGCTCCTCGATGGTGAGGACCTTGCCGACCACCAGCGGGCCGGTGAGGCCCGCGCCGAGCTGCTCGACGGTCTCGACCTCGAGTCCTGCCGAAATGAGCTTGGCCTGCACGTCGCGGCCGGTCTCCGTCACCGGCAGGTCGACGTACTCCCGCAGCCAAGAAAGCGGGACCCGCATCAGATCTCCATCCCGAACGGCCGGGTGAACCGGACGTCACCCTCGACCATGTCTCGCATGTCTTCGACGTTGTGGCGGAACATCAGCATCCGCTCGATGCCGAACCCGAAGGCGAATCCGCTGTACTTCTCGGGGTCCACACCGCAGGCGACGAGCACCTTCGGGTTGACCATGCCGCAGCCGCCGAGCTCGATCCAGCCCTCGCTGCCACAGGTGCGGCACGGGCGGTCGGGGTTGCCGACGGACTCGCCGCGGCAGACGTAGCAGAGCATGTCCATCTCGGCGGACGGCTCGGTGAAGGGGAAGAAGTTCGGGCGGAGCCGGGTCTTCATGTCCGCCCCGAAGAGCGCCTGGACCATGTGGTCGAGGGTGCCCTTCAGGTCGGCCATCGTCAGGCCCTCGTCGACGGCCAGCAGCTCGATCTGGTGGAAGACCGGCGTGTGGGTGGCGTCGAGCTCGTCGGTGCGGTAGACGCGGCCGGGGCACACCACGTAGACCGGGGGCTCCCGGTCGATGAGGGTGCGGGCCTGGACCGGCGAGGTGTGCGTGCGGAGCACGACACCGGACTCGTCGCCGCTCGTCGCGGTGCCCTCGACGGTGCCCTGGACGAAGAAGGTGTCCTGCATCTGGCGCGCCGGGTGGTCCGGCACGAAGTTGAGGGCGTCGAAGTTGAACCACTCGGCCTCGACCTCGGGGCCCTCGGCGACCTCGTAGCCCATGGAGACGAAGACGTCGGCGACGCGCTCCATCAGCGTGGTCAGCGGGTGGCGGGCGCCGGCCGGGACCCGGTCGTACGGCAGGGTGACGTCGACGGCCTCCTCGACGAGGACGCGCGCGTCGCGGTCGGCCTCCAGCTCGGCCTGGCGGGCGGCCAGCGCCTTGGAGACGGCGCCGCGGGCCTGGCCCACGAGCTTGCCGGCGGCGGCCTTGGCCTGCGGCGGCAGGGCGCCGATCTCGCGGTTGGCGAGCGCCAGCGGCGAGGTGCCGCCGGTGTGCGCGGTCTTCGCGTGGGCGAGCGCGTCGAGGTCGCCTGCGGCGGCGAAGGCGGCGAGCGCCTCGTCCCGCATGCGCTCGATCTCTTCCGGTTTCAAGGCCTCGACCTCGACCGGGTCGTACGACTTATTGGGTGCCGACATCTCTTCCCGTGCTTCCGTTGGCTGGCTGGGCGGCCCCGCTCGACGTCAAGGGCGCAAACGTGCCAAAGGACGAGTCTAACGGGGTGGTGGGACGCGAATGAGCCCGTGGGCGGCCGGGGCGGCTCCGGATCTCGTACGGTCTCGTCTGGTGAGACGGCCGCGGAGAGGAGCGGGAGGCCCGGCGGAGCCTCGGCGGACCTCAGAGGAGGTGGGCCGGGGTGCCGACGGGCAGGATAAATCGGAACTCGGCCCCGCCACGGGGACCGCGTCCGACGGTGATCGTGCCGCCGTGGGCCTCGACGACGCCCTTGACGATGTAGAGGCCGAGACCGGTGCCGCCGCGCTTGCTGCCCCGCCAGAAGCGGGTGAAGACGCGGCCCATGGACTCCTCGGGGATGCCGGGGCCCTCGTCGCTCACGGTGACCTCCGTCCCCTTCTCTCCGTCGGTGGTGCACGTGGTGGGTGCCACCTCGATGGTGACGGTTCCCTCGCCGTGGCGCACCGCATTTTCCAGCAGGTTGCCGAGGATCTGGTCGATCTTGTCGGGGTCGGCCCACAGCTCGGGCAGGTCGGGCCGTACGCGGACGAAGAACCGGTCCGGGGACTGACCGCCGGTGGTGTGGGCGTGGACGTGGCGGCCGACGGCGGCGGCGATGTCGACGGGCTGGCGGCGCACCTCCAGCCGGCCGGAGTCGATCCGCGAGATGTCGAGGAGCTCGGCGATGAGCCGTTTGATGCGGCCGGCGTCGGCGTCGACGGTCTCCAGCATGAGCCGCTTCTGGTCGTCGGTGAACCGCTCCCACTTGTCGAGGAGGGTGGCGGTGAAGCCCTTGACGGAGGTGAGCGGCGAGCGGAGCTCGTGGGCGACGGTGGCGATGAGCTCGGCGTGGCTGCGTTCGGTGCGCCGCCGGGCCTCGGTGCCGCGCAGCGACACGACGACCCGCCGGACGGGACCGGTGGGACGCGTGCGGACGTAGCGGGCGGACACGAGGACCTCGCGGCCGCCGGGCAGCAGCAGATTGCGCTCGGGCTGGCCGCGGCGGGTGGCGAGGCCGCCGTACGGGTCGGTGAGCGGCCACCAGCGGCGGCCCTTGAGGTCCTCGAGCGGCAGCGCCTGGTCGAGCGGCCGGCCGAGGGCGGCGTCGCCGGGGACGGCGGTGATGCGGCTGGCGGCGGCGTTGAAGCAGACGACCCGCCCGGTCTCGTCGGCGACGACCAGACCGTCGGGCAGGTCGTCGGGATCGATGCCGAGGCCGAGGCCGAGCTCGTACGGGGCGGCCGGCGCCGCTGCGGGCGGCTCGGGCGCGGCAGGCTCCGGTGCGGCGGGCGGCGGTGGTTCGGGCGCGCGCGGCACGGGGCTCCGTGCCTCCGCGACCTGCGCGGCTTCCGCGGGACTGCCCGTGCCGACCGTCATCCCCGTAATCCCACCCCTCCGTCAACCGCAGTGGGCCCCGAGTGCGTCACCCTACAGCGCTCAGGCGGTGTCGCGCGGGCGCTGGGGCCGTTGGGCGCGCGCGGACGCGTACAGGCACACGGCCGCGGCGGTCGCGAGGTTGAGGCTCTCGGCCTTGCCGTGGATCGGGACGCGCACGACGGCGTCGGCGAGGGCCCGGGTCTCCTCGGGCAGGCCCCAGGCCTCGTTGCCGAAGACCCAGGCGGTGGGCCCGCCCATGGTGCCCGCGTCCAGCTCGTCGTCGAGGTCGTCCTCGCCCGCGCCGTCGGCGGCCAGGATGCGCACACCGGCGCCCTTGAGGCCCGCGACGGCCTGCTCGACCGGGACGCCGACGGCGACCGGGAGGTGGAAGAGGGAGCCGACGGAGGCGCGCACGGACTTCGGGTTGTAGAGGTCCACGGACGCGTCGGTGAGGATCACGGCGTCGGCGCCGGCCGCGTCGGCGCAGCGCAGCACGGTGCCGGCGTTTCCGGGGTCGCGGACGTGGGCGAGGACGGCGACCAGCTTGGGCCGGGCGGCGATGATCTCCTCGAAGGGCGAGTCGAGGAAGCGGCAGACGCCGACCAGGCCCTGCGGCGTGACGGTCTGCGAGACCTCGGCGAGGACGGCGTCGGAGGCGAGGTGGACGCGGGCCCCGGCGGCGCGCGCGGCCTCGACGATCACGGCGTAGCGCTCGGCGGCCTCGACGGTGGTGAAGAGCTCGACGAGGGTGGGCTCTCCGCCGCTGCCGCGGTGCTCGACGGCCTCACGGACGGCCTGCGGGCCCTCGGCGATGAAGAGGCGGTCCTTGCCCCGGAAGTTGCGCTTGGCGAGCCGCCGGGCGGCGACGACGCGCGGGGAACGCGGGGAGATCAGCTCGGGGGTGGACATGTGCCTGCGGCTCTCTGACTCGACTCGGCTCGGCTCGGGAACGTACGACGGCGTGCGGCGAAAGGGGCGGTCAACGCGCCGGACCCGCAGGCGCGGGGCCTGCGGGTCCGGGCAGAAGTACTGCGGCCTGGAAGATCAGGCGGCGGCCTTCGGGGCGTTGACGTCGGCCGGGAGGGCCTTCTGCGCGACCTCGACCAGCGCGGCGAACGCGCCCGCGTCGTTGACGGCCAGCTCGGCCAGGATCTTGCGGTCCACCTCGATGTTGGCGGCCTTCAGACCCTGGATGAGGCGGTTGTACGTCATGCCGTTCAGGCGGGCAGCGGCGTTGATGCGCTGGATCCACAGCTGACGGAAGTCGCCCTTGCGCTTCTTGCGGTCGTTGTAGTTGTAGACCAGCGAGTGGGTGACCTGCTCCTTGGCCTTGCGGTACAGGCGCGAGCGCTGACCGCGGTAGCCGGAGGCCTGCTCGAGGATCGCCCGGCGCTTCTTGTGGGCGTTGACTGCCCGCTTGACGCGTGCCACTTCTTAACTCCTTGTAGCGGGGTCGCGGTGGTCCTCACACGACCCGGAAAACGGATGGGTCCCGGTCTGTGCCGGATGCCCTCGTCGCCGAGGGCGGGAGATCAGATCAGATGCCCAGCATCTTCTTGATCTTGGCGGAGTCACCCGGGGCCATCTCGGCGTTGCCCGTGAGGCGACGCGTCAGCTTGGACGACTTGTGCTCGAGCAGGTGGCGCTTGCCGGCGCGCTCGCGCAGGATCTTGCCGGAGCCGGTGACCTTGAAGCGCTTCTTGGCACCGGAGTGCGTCTTGTTCTTCGGCATAGCGCCGTTATCTCCTCGTCAGTGGCGCTCCCCCGGTGCGGGGACCGGACAACCGGGAGCGTCAATTCTTCGATTGGTGGTTCCGGGGCGGAACCCTGGGGCTGCCGGGCCGGCAGCCCCGCGGGATCACGCCTCGGGGTTCTCGGCCGACGTGTCGGCCGAAGCCTGCTCGACCGGGGCCTCCTCGGCGGCGGGCTCCGGGGCCTGGGCCGCGTCGGACGAACCGCCCTGGCGCTCGGCCTTGCGCGCGGCCTGGGCCTCGCGAGCCTCGGCCATGGCCTCGGTCTTCTTCTTGTGCGGACCGAGAACCATGATCATGTTCCGGCCGTCCTGCTTCGGGTTCGACTCGATGAAGCCAAGCTCCTGAACGTCCTCCGCGAGGCGCTGCAGCAGCCGGTAGCCGAGCTCGGGCCGGGACTGCTCACGACCACGGAACATGATCGTGATCTTGACCTTGTCGCCCTGCTTGAGGAACCGGACGACGTGACCCTTCTTGGTGTCGTAGTCGTGCGGGTCGATCTTCGGCCGGAGCTTCATCTCCTTGATGACCGTGTGCGCCTGGTTCTTGCGCGCCTCACGGGCCTTCATGGCCGACTCGTACTTGAACTTCCCGTAGTCCATGAGCTTGCACACGGGCGGACGGGCGTTCGCCGCGACCTCAACCAGATCGAGGTCGTACTCCTGCGCGAGCTCCAGGGCCTTGGCAAGGGGGACGATGCCCACCTGCTCGCCGCTGGGGCCGACAAGACGCACCTCGGGAACGCGAATCCGCTCGTTGATGCGGGGCTCGGCGCTGATGGATCCTCCTCGGTAGCACCACGCGACCGCCTGGCGGACGGACACGTTCACGGTAAGACTGTTGAGACCAACCGAGCCGGCACACGAAAAATGCCCCGGACGGGACACAGGCGGGGCTCCATGGAAAACCGGAGCACCGCCGCGGCCAGCCGCGGGGCGCACATCGGACGGCTCCATCGTCCGTACGGAACGATGGTCGCCGTCTGACCGGTGACCCGCCGCCCGTGAGGGCGGTCAGGTGGGAAGTCGGAGCCTCCACTTGTGGGCCGGGCACGCAGGTGTCCGGCCGGTCGTTACACAAGGTTAGCAGGACCCGCCGGTCGGCGCGAACCGTACGTCCGCTTATCGTGTGAGACATGAGCGAGACGCCCCGGCACGAGTCCTCCGACTCCGCCGCCACCCAGGAAACCCCCGACTTCGAGGCCATGACCCGCGACATCGCCGAGGTCCCGGCCGTCGAGGTGATCGTGACGGTCGCCGTCAACCTGATGAGCGCCGCCGCGGTGAAGCTCGGGCTCACCGAGGAGGGCGACGAGCACAAGGACCTCGACGAGGCCCGCAAGCTGATCCACGCGCTGGCCGGCCTGCTCGACGCCGGCGTGACGGAGATCTCCTCCTTCCACGCGGCGCCGCTGCGGGACGGACTGAAGTCCCTGCAGCTGGCCTTCCGCGAGGCCTCCTTCGTCCCGGACGAGCCGGGCCAGGGCCCGGGCGAGAAGTACACGGGAGCGGTGTACGGCTAGGAGCCGGGCACCTGGACGGCCAGGAGCCGCCCTCGGCCCGTGAGGGCCGCGGGGGTACGGCTCGGGCCGTGCGTCAGTTCTTTACGTAGAAGGGCTCGCCGGGAGGCGTCGCCGAGGCCGGCAGGAGTGCCAGGTCGAGGCCGCGCACCAGGCGGGCCCTCAGTGTTTCGTCGGCGGCGAGGCGGCGGGCCACGCGCTGGGCGGCCTCCGCCGGGGCGGCGTCCTCGGCGAGGACCAGGGCCAGCGTGCCGTCGGCGGCGCCACGGCCCAGGTGGGCGCGCAGGACCTCCGGCTCGGCGGCGACCGCGGCCCGGACCGCGTCCCGTACCGCCGGGTCGTCGAGCGGATCCGTACTGCTGCGGCCTTCGGCGAGGGCGAGCAGCGCCGGGCCGGTGACCTGGTACGGCACCGGGCCCGCCAGGTCGAGCACCAGCGTGTCGGCCTTCTCGTGGGCGAGGGCCGCGAGCGCCTGGTGCAGCGGCACGGCGACCGGCCGGGCGGCCGGGTCCCACAGCGCGAGCGAGGCGGTCGAGGTGAAGGCCGGCAGCGCACGCCGGTCGCCGGCGGTCAGCGTGGGCACCGCCATGTCACTGGTCTTCTCCTGGCGCAGTCCCGTCTCCGGATCCACCTCGACCTCGCCGAGCACGGCCACGACGGGCACGAGCAGCCGGGCGTCCCGCAGGGCCGCGAGGACGGGGCCGTGGGCGGTTCTGTCCTGCGACCACGCAGCGAGGGCCGCGGCCAGCCGCGGGTCGGCGGTGCCGTCGTCGTCGGAGAAACCGGGATCGGGAATGTTCTTGAGCGCCACCCTCCGAGCCTAACGGCCGGTCGTTCAGCGGCTGCGGCTGCCCCGCCACAGCGCCACGGCCGCCGCGAGGAAGAGGATGCCGACGCCGCCGGCGAGCGGCGCGAGGAGGCCGATGGGGTGCGGCTCCTCCGGGGCGGGCTGCGGGCCGGGACCGAAGTAGCGGCCGCGGTAGCCGGCGACGGCGGCCTTGGGGTCGGCGCCCTTGAGCGCGCCGCCCGCCTTGATCGCGGCGGCCGGGTCGACCGTGCCGTAGCCCTTCTGGTCGCTGCGGCCGCCGTCGGGGCGGTTGCGGGCGGTGTCGACGAGGAGCCGCTTGACCTGCGCGGGCGTGAGGTCGGGATGGGCGGCGCGGACGAGGGCGACGGCGCCGGAGACGAACGCGGCGGCGGCGCTGGTGCCCCAGCCCTCGTAGTAGCGGCGGTCGGGGTCGGCGATGACGATGTCGTCGCCGGGAGCCGAGACGGTGGCGTACCAGCGGCTGGTGGAGAAGGAGGCGTGGGTGCCGTAGCGGTCGACGGCGGCGACGGCGATGACGCCGGGATAGGCGGCCGGGAAGGAGATGTGGTCGCCCTTCTCGCCGCCGTTGCCGGCGGAGGCGACGACGGAGACGCCCTTGCCGAGGGCGTACTGGACGGCGGCGTCCTCGCCGGCGTCGGGATGGGCCGACTCGGAGTCGTCGCCGAGGGAGAGGTTGATGACGTCGGCGCCGTGGTCGGCGGCCCAGCGGATGCCCTCGGCGAGGGCGGTGCCGCGGGTCTTGCGGGCCTTGTCGCGCGCCTTGTCGGTGCCTTCGAGGATGACCCGGACCGGCAGGATCCGGACCTTCGGGGCGACGCCGAGGACGCCGTCCTGGGCGCCGGGCCCGTGGCCGTGCCCGGCGATGATGCCGGCCATGGCGGTGCCGTGGCGGGCCCAGGCCCGGTCGCCGCGGGCGGCGCCGAAGCCGACGAGGTCGGTGCCGGGCAGGACGGAGCCGGCGAGGTCGGGGTGGGTGGCGTCGACGCCGGTGTCGAGGACGGCGACGGTGACGCCCTCGCCGCGGGTGGTCTGCCAGGCCTGGGCGGTGTGCAGGGCGTCGAGACCCCACTGACGGGCGCGGATGGTGTCGGCGTACGCGGGTGTGGTGGCCGCGGGGAGGACGGCGAAGGCGGCGGCGAGGAGGGCGGCGACGGTACGGCGCGGGGCCCGGGGCCCGGCCGGGGTCGGGGTGCGGGTCACCGCTGGTCCTCCTGGAGGCCGGCGGCGACGGTACGGCGCAGGGCGCGTTCGACGGCGTCGCCGACGCCCTTGGCCTCGTGGCCGAGGCCGGCCTGGGCGACGGCGGTCTCCCGCTTGGGCGTCGTGGCCCGGTCGGCGGGCTCGGGTTCGGCCACGTCGCGGCCGTCGGCGAAGCCGGAGACGGCGGTGACGACCACGGGCAGGTCGGGCAGCACGTGCCGCCACCAGCTGCCTCGTTGCCGGTCGCCGAAGCGGGCGGCGACGGTGGCGGGCGCGGACAGGGCGGGCGGCGGCTCGTCGGCGGCCCGGGAGCCGAGGGTCTTCATGGTGGCGGGGTCGGCCTGGGTGAAGACGAGGGCGACGGTGGTGACGTTCGAGGAGGTGGCGTCGGTGTAGGTGGCGCGCAGGACGCGGTCGCAGCCGACGGTACGGAGGGTGGTGTTCAGGGCCTTGGGGAGGCTGGCGGCGGTGCAGGGCGCGTCGGGTGCGACGACGATCCGGGTCCAGGTGCGGGCGGATCCGCCGGGACCGGCGGAGGGACCGGCGAGGGTGGGCGGGAAGAGGGTGTCGACGGGCGCGTTGTGCCAGAGGGCGCGGGCCGGCGTGAACCCGGCCGGTTCGGCGGGCTCGCCGGCCCCGCTCCCGGCGAGCAGCGCGCCGGTGAGCGCGCCGCCGACCAGCCCGAGGGCGAGCACGGCGCAGGCCGCGGCGGCGACGACACGTCCGGCGTGCCGGTCCCGGACGGGCCGCAGCCGGGTGGTGGTCTCGACGGCCGCCTCGCCGCCGAGGGCCCAGGGGTCGTACGCGTACGGCGTCCGCGGGGCGCGGCCGTTGCTTCCGGCCCGCACCGGTCCGGTGTCGCGGATCGGCCGGAGCCGCGTGGTCGTCTCGACGGCGGGCTCACCGCCCACGACGGGCCGCTCGGGCGGCAACGGCTGCCCGGCCGACCGCACCCGCCCGGCCTCCGCCGAGCCGCCGGCCAGGGACGCGCCGGACGCCACGGATGCCACGGACGCCTGACCGACGGCCGGAGGCGCGGCGGGCCGCGAAGGTCCGCCCGTCGCGGGCGCAACGGCACCGACCCCGGGCGCGGTGGGCGCGGCGGACGCCCGGCGAGCGGTCGGCGCCGAAGGCCCGGCAGGGCCCGCGGCCGCCCGGCCCGCGGTCCGGCCCGCGGTCGACGCGGGCGTGGCCCCGGCGGCCCCCGTGGCCCCTGTCGGCGCCGGACCCGCGGCCAGCGGTGCCTTGGTGTCGGGGCGGCCCTGGTGGTCCGGGCGGTCCCGGTGGTCCGGGCGGCCTTGGTGGTCCGGGCGGTCCGAGGGCAGGAGGGCGTCGGTGATGCGGGACGTGGGGCGCTGCGGCTCGGTGCTCATCCCCGTCCCTCTGGTCGATCTGCGAAAGCAATGGCCGCCACTCTACGGGCTGTTCCCCCTGGTGCGGGAACCCAGGGGCTACCCACCCCTATACCCGTCTGGCAAGCTCGGGCCATGACTCCCCGTGCCGCCGACCGCGCCCGGTACGACCGGGCCACCGCCCACCTCGACGCGCCGCTCGCCCTCGTGGATCTGGAGGCTTTCGACGCGAACGCGGACGATCTGGTCCGCCGGGCCGGGGGCAAGCCGGTGCGGGTCGCGAGCAAGTCGGTGCGCTGCAGGGCGCTTCTGGAGCGGGTGCTCGCGCGGGAGGGATTCGCGGGAGTGATGTCGTTCACGCTCGCGGAGTCGCTGTGGCTGGCACGGGCCGGGTTCGAGGACGTGCTGCTGGCCTATCCGTCCGCCGACCGCGCCGGTTTCGCGGAGCTCGCGGGCGACGCCAAGCTGGCCGGCGCCGTGACGGTGACGGTGGACGACGTGGCGCAGCTCGATCTGATCGAGGCGTCGCGGGCGGGCGGCACGCAGGAGATCCGGGTCTGTCTGGAGCTGGACACCTCGCTGCGCCTGCTGGGCGGCCGGCTGCGCTTCGGGGCGCTGCGTTCGCCGCAGCGGGAGCCGGCCCAGCTGGCCGAGCTGGCCCGTTCGGTGGCGCGCCGGCCGGGTTTCCGGCTGGTGGGTCTGATGGCGTACGAGGGTCATGTGGCGGGCGTCGGGGACACGGTCACGGGCCGCCCGCTGCGCTCGCGCGCGGTCCGGCTGATGCAGGCCGCGGCGCGCCGGGAGCTCGCGGGCCGGCGGGCGGCGGTGGTGCGGGCGGTGCGGTCGGTGGCGCCGGATCTGGAGTTCGTCAACGGCGGCGGCACGGGCAGTGTGCAGCACACGGCGGCCGAGGAGGCGGTGACGGAGATCGCCGCGGGTTCGGGGCTCTACGTGCCGCGGCTCTTCGACGACTACTCGTCCTTCACGGGCCGCCCGGCCGCCCTCTTCGCCCAGCCGGTGGTGCGCCGCCCGGGTGTGGGCGTGGTGACCGTCCTCGGCGGCGGCTATCCGGCCTCGGGCGCCGCCGGCCGGGACCGGCTGCCGGTCCCCTACCTCCCGGAGGGGCTGCGCTACGACCGGCGGGAGGGCCCGGGCGAGGTGCAGACGCCGCTGCTCGGCTCGCCGGCCGACGACCTCCGGATCGGCGACAAGGTGTGGTTCCGGCACGCGAAGGCCGGCGAGCTGTGCGAGCGCTTCGACACCCTGCACCTGGTGGCGGGCGACCGGGTGACGGCCGCCGTGCCCACCTACCGGGGCGAGGGCCGGACGTTCCTCTAGGACGCGTCGTACGCGTCGTACGCGTCGTACGCCGCCGCCCGGCCGGGACCCGCGGTCAGTACACCGAGTCCTGCTGGTCGGGGACGACGCTGCCGTCCGTCCGCCGTACCGGCTGCGGGGTGCCGTCGGCCGCCGTGTATCCGGTGGTGGCGCACGGGTACGGGCTCGTCCTGCGCTTCTTCGGTTCGATGAACATGGGGTTCACCAGCCAGCGGCCGTCGGCGTCGTCGTAGGCCCGGCACATCAGCTCGTTCTTGTTGCGGTTGAGGACGAGGCGCAGTCCGGTGGCGTCGCGCAGGAAGGAGACGTCGGTGTCGGAGTCGCCGGCGGCGAAGACCGGGCGGCGGGCGGGGTCCTGGACGCGTTCGGCGGCGGGGCCGCGGACGCCGAAGATCTCCTGGTTGATCCAGCAGCGCTTGCCGTCGATGTAGGTGATCGTCGCGTCCTCGCCGTCGCGGACGGATCCGCAGCCCTGGAGGTGGGAGGTGAGGCGGCCGTGGTCGGTGGTGTTGCGGATGCCGACGGTGTGGGAGGCGTCGACGCCGACGCCCTCGGCCCAGACCTCGACGACCGGTTCGGGTGAGGCGGAGACGATCCAGACGTCGAAGCCGGCGGCCTTGAGGGCGCGGACGAGGTCGCGCTGCTGCTCGTAGTAGCGGACCCAGCCGGTGACCTGCCGGCTGCCGACCTGCTGGGTGGCGCCTTGCGGGGCGGCGAGGTTCTCGGCGCGGGCGGCGGCGGCGAAGGAGCGGACCTGGCGGGTGGTCCAGCCGTGCAGGAGCTGGGCGAGCCAGGCGTACTGCGGTTCCATGCGGCGGTGGTCGTAGCCGGCGAAGGCGGCCTCGCCGCCGCTGGTGGTGCCGGAGCCGTAGACGGACAGGAGTTCGTCGGCGCAGCGGGTGTCGGTGGCGGTGGGCAGGGCGCGGACGGCGGTGGGGCAGGCCTCGCCGAGGGCGGCGGCGGCCGCGGGGGTCAGGTAGCGGCTGGTGGTGGACCAGTCGCCGTGCTTCGGCGGCCGGACGCGGTCGTTGCGCAGCAGCCAGTGGAAGGTGGCGTCGCCGACGTCGTTCTTGACGACGGTGTTGTCCCAGTCGAAGACCGCGACGGGCTTCTTGCGGCCCGCGCGGCGGTCCTGGCAGTGGTCGGCGATCAGGGCGTCGATGCGGGCCTCGTTGTCTCCGTACCAGCCTTCGGAGATCGTGAGGGCGGGGCAGTCGGCGGGCTTCGCCTGGGCGGTGGTGGCGGGGAGGAGACCGGTGGCGGCGAGGGCGAGGGCGAGGGCGGCCGCGGCGGCGGAGGCGCGGAGCTTGGCGTTCATGATCACTCTCCTGGGTGTACGCAGGACAGCCGGGCGCCTTGCGACGCCCGGCTGTCGGGTGGGGGGATGCGGGGTGAACGGTTAGAGCGGGGTCACGTACGCGCCGGAGATGCCGCCGTCGACGAGGAAGTCGGTGGCGTTGACGAAGGAGGAGTCGTCGCTGGCGAGGAAGGCGACCGCGGCGGCGATCTCCTCGGCCTCGGCGAACCGGCCGACCGGGATGTGGACCAGGCGGCGCGCGGCGCGCTCGGGGTCCTTGGCGAACAACTCCTGCAGGAGCGGGGTGTTGACGGGGCCGGGGCAGAGCGCGTTGACGCGGATGCCCTCGCGGGCGAACTGGACGCCGAGCTCGCGGGACATGGCGAGCACGCCGCCCTTGGAGGCGGTGTAGGAGATCTGGCTGGTGGCCGCGCCCATGATCGCGACGAAGGAGGCGGTGTTGATGATGGAGCCCTTGCCCTGCCGGCGCATGTAGGGCAGGGCGGCCTTGCAGCACAGGTAGACGGAGGTGAGGTTGACGTCCTGGACGCGCTTCCAGGCCTCCAGGCCGGTCTCCAGGATGGAGTCGTCGTCGGGCGGCGAGATGCCGGCGTTGTTGAAGGCGATGTCGACGGAGCCGTAGGTCTCGAAGGCGGTGCGGAAGAGGGCCTCGACCTCCTCCGGGTCGGTGACGTCGACCTTGACGAAGGTGCCGCCGACCTCCTCGGCGGCGGCCTTGCCGGCCCGCTCGTCGATGTCTCCGCAGACCACGTTCGCGCCCTCGGAGGCGAGGCGGCGGGCGGTGGCGAGGCCGATGCCGCTGCCGGCGCCGGTGATGACGGCGGTGCGGCCGACGAGCCGGCGGCAGATGTTCTCGTTGCTCACAGTGCGGGGCCCTCCGTGCTGATGAAGACGTTCTTGGTTTCGGTGAAGGCGGTCAGGGCGTCGGGGCCCAGCTCCCGGCCGAGGCCGGACTGGCCGAAGCCGCCGAACGGGGTCCAGTAGCGGACGCTGGAGTGGGAGTTGACGGAGAGGTTGCCGGCCCGGACGGCGCGGGTGGCGCGCAGGGCGCGGCCGACGTCTCGGGTCCAGATCGAGCCGGACAGGCCGTACGGGGTGGCGTTGGCGAGCCGGATCGCGTCGGCCTCGTCCTCGAACGGCAGGACGACGGCGACGGGCCCGAAGACCTCCTCGACGGCGCAGGGCGCGTCCTCGGGGACGCCGGTGAGGAGGGTCGGCGGGTACCAGAAGCCGGGGCCTTCGGGGGCCTTGCCGCGGACGGCGGTGAGGTCGTCGGTGACGTAGGCGCGGACGCGGTCGAGCTGGGCGCGGGAGATGAGCGGGCCCATCTGGGTGCGCTCGTCGAGCGGGTCGCCGACGACGATCTCCTCGATCGCGGGCGTGAGCAGCTCCAGGAAGCGGTCGTGGACGCTGCGCTGGACGAGGATGCGGGTGCGGGCGCAGCAGTCCTGGCCGCTGTTGTCGAGGAAGGCCATCGGGGCGGCGGCCGCGGCGGCTTCCAAGTCGGCGTCGGCGAAGACGATGTTGGGGCTCTTGCCGCCGAGTTCGAGGGTGACCCGCTTCACCTGGCCGGCGGCCTTGGCCATGATCTGCTTGCCGACCCGGGTGGAGCCGGTGAAGACGACCTTGGCGACGCCGGGGTGTTCGACGAGGGCGTCGCCGGCGACCGGGCCCTCGCCGGGCAGCACCTGGAAGAGGTCCTCGGGCAGTCCGGCCTCCAGGGCGAGTTCGGCGAGCCGGAGGGCGGTGAGCGGGGTGGTCTCGGCGGGCTTGAGGAGGACGGCGTTGCCGGCGGCGAGGGCGGGTGCGGTGGCCCAGGCGGCGATCGGCATGGGGAAGTTCCAGGGCGCGATGACGCCGACGACGCCGAGGGGTTCGAGGATCGTGAGGTCGATGCCGCCGGGGACGGGGATCTGGCGTCCGTTGAGGCGTTCGGCTCCGCCGGCCGCGTAGTCGAGCAGGTCGCGGACGTTGCCGGCCTCCCAGCGGGCGTTGCCGATGGTGTGGCCGGCCTCGCGGACCTCGAGCAGGGCCAGTTCCTCGACGTGGGCGTCGACGACGGCGGCGAAGCGGCGCAGCAGCCGGGCGCGATCGGCTGGCGCGGCGGCGGCCCAGTGCCGCTGGGCGTCGGCGGCGCGGGCGACGGCGGTGTCGACGTCGGCGCGGGTGGCGGCGGGGACGGTGGCGACGAGCTCCTCGGTCGCCGGGTTCAGGACGTGCAGTTGGTGCGGCAAGTCGTTCCTCACATGCGTTCGAAGGAGCGGCGCAGTTCCCAGTCGGTGACGGCGGCGTCGTAGGCGTCGAGTTCGACGCGGGCCATGTTGCGGTAGTGGGCGACGACCTCGGGGCCGAAGGCGGCCTTGGCGATCTCGCTGTTCTCCCAGAGCTCGGCGGCCTCGCGCAGGGTGGTGGGGACGTGCTCGTACTCGCCGGCGTAGGCGTTGCCAGTGCAGGCGGGCGGGAGTTCGAGGCCCTGCTCGATGCCGTGCAGGCCGGCGGCGACGAGTCCGGCGACGGCAAGGTACGGGTTGACGTCGCCGCCCGGGAGGCGGTTCTCGAAGCGGGTGGAGCGGCCGTGGCCGACGACCCGCAGCGCGCAGGTGCGGTTGTCGTGGCCCCAGGCGACGGCGGTGGGAGCGAAGGAGCCGGGCTGGAAGCGCTTGTAGGAGTTGATGTGGGGGGCGTAGAGGAGCGAGAAGTCGCGGAGGGCGGCGAGCTGTCCGGCGAGGAAGTGCCGCATGACGTCGGACATGCCGTCCGGCCCGTCGCCGGCCATGACGTTGCGCCCGTCGGCGTCCTGGAGGGAGAGGTGGATGTGGCAGGAGTTGCCCTCGCGTTCGTTGTACTTGGCCATGAAGGTGAGCGAGCAGCCCTCCTGGGCGGCGATCTCCTTGGCGCCGGTCTTGTAGACGGCGTGCTGGTCGCAGGTGACCAGGGCCTCGTCGTAGCGGAAGGCGATCTCGTGCTGGCCGGGGTTGCACTCGCCCTTGGCGGACTCGACGGTGAGGCCGGCGCCGGCCATCTCGTTGCGGATGCGGCGCAGCAGGGGCTCGATCCGGCCGGTTCCCAGCACCGAGTAGTCGATGTTGTACTGGTTGGCCGGCGTCAGGCCGCGGTAGTTGGCGTCCCAGGCCTGCTCGTAGGTGTCCTTGAAGACGATGAACTCCAGCTCGGTGCCGACGTGGGCGGTGAAGCCGTGGGCGGCGAGGCGTTCGAGCTGGCGGCGCAGGATCTGGCGGGGCGCCGCGACGACGGGGCTGCCGTCGCTCCAGGCGAGGTCGGCCGTCACCATGGCGGTGGCCTCGTTCCAGAGGAGGCGGCGCAGGGTGGAGAGGTCGGGGAGCATGGCGAAGTCGCCGTAGCCGCGGTCCCAGGAGGACATCTCGTAGCCGTCGACGGTGTTCATCTCGGTGTCGACGGCCAGAAGATAGTTGCAGCCCTCGGTGCCGTGGTCGAGCACCTCGTCGAGGAAGAACGGCGCGGCGAACCGCTTGCCCTGGAGCCTGCCCTGCATGTCGGGGAAGGCCAGGACGACGGTGTCGATCTCGCCGCTCGCGACGAGCGCGCGGAGCTCGTCGAGGGGAAGCGGTGATGTGCGGTCTGCCACGGGATTACTCCTCCTTCGGCCTGCCGGGAGCCATAAGGTATTGCTCAGGACCATTGCTTGGGAAGGGGAAACGGAAACGTGGCCAGTACGAGTGAATCGGCGGACCGGCTGACACCGGTGCTGCGGCCGGTGCGCGCGGGCAACGGCTTCGAGGAGGCCCTGGAGCAGATCCTGCAGGTGGTGCGGCTCGGCCTGGTGCCGGGCGGGGAGCGGCTGCCGGCCGAGCGGGAGCTCGCGGAGCGGATGGGAATCAGCCGGGTCACGCTGCGCGAGGTCCTCAAGGTGCTGCAGGAGCAGGGCCTGGTGGAGAGCCGGCGCGGCCGGTACGGCGGCACGTTCGTGCTGCGCCGCCCGCAGACCGCCGACGAGGCGGAGCTGCGGCGCCGGATCGCGGCCGTGGACATCGAGGACACGCTGCGCTTCCGCGAGGTCCTGGAGGTGGGCGCGGCCGGCCTGTGCGCGGCGCACGGCCTGGACGAGGAGGGTGCCGGCCGGCTGCGGGCGGCGCTCGCGGCGACGCACGACGCGCCGCTCGGCGACTACCGGCGGCAGGACACGCTGCTCCATCTGACGCTGGCCGAGCTGTCCGGCTCGCCGACGCTGACGGCGCAGTACGCGGCGGTCCGGGCGACCGTCAACGACCTGCTGGACTGCATCCCGCTGCTCGTACGCAATCTGGAGCACTCGCAGCACCAGCACACGGCGCTGGTGGAGGCGGTGCTCGACGGGGACGCGGACGCGGCGCGCGAGGTGATGCGGGAGCACTGCGCGGGCACGGCGGCGCTGCTGCGCGGCTTCCTCACCTGAGGACGGGAGGCGTGCGGGCTCGAAGCGTCACCCGAAAGTAACGCAGAGGGCTTGCGCCGGCCGCCCCCGCGACGCAAAGGTATGGCACCAATCCATTGGGCCCGTTGCGGGGAGCTGAGTGCGGCCATGACGCTGGAAGACACCTCAGGCACCACAGGAAACACCACCGCGCCCGACGACTACCTGGAACGGCGCACACTGCGCCGGGGCAGCGCCGGCTGGCTGCTGCTCACCGGGCTCGGCGTGGCGTACGTCGTCTCCGGCGACTTCTCGGGCTGGAACATCGGCCTGTCCAAGGGCGGCTTCGGCGGACTCGCCGTCGCGATGGTCCTCATGGGCGCGATGTACGCCTGTCTGGTCTTCTCGCTCGCCGAGCTGTCCGCCATCCTGCCCACGGCGGGCGGCGGCTACGGCTTCGCGCGGCGGGCGCTCGGCACCTGGGGCGGCTTCCTGACCGGCACGGCGATCCTGATCGAGTACGTGCTGGCGCCCGCCGCCATCTCGATCTTCATCGGCGACTACGTGGAGTCCCTCGGGCTCTTCGGCCTGGAGTCGGGCTGGCCCGTCTACCTCGCCTGCTTCGCGCTCTTCATCGGCATCCACCTGTGGGGCGTGGGCGAGGCGCTGCGCTTCAGCCTGATCGTCACCGCCGTCGCGGTGGCCGCGCTGCTCGTCTTCGCGCTCGGCGCGCTCAGCGACTTCCATGTGAACGGCCTGAACGACATCCCGGTGGACGACGGCGCCTTCGGCGCGAACTCCTGGCTGCCCTTCGGCGTCCTCGGCATCTGGGCCGCGTTCCCCTTCGGCATGTGGTTCTTCCTGGGCGTCGAGGGCGTGCCGCTGGCCGCCGAGGAGGCCAAGGACCCGGTGCGCTCGATGCCGCGGGCGCTCGCGCTGTCCATGGGCATCCTGGTGCTGCTCGCGGTGGTGACCTTCTTCGCCGCGACCGGGGCGCGCGGCTCGGCCGCCGTCCAGGAGGCCGGCAACCCGCTGGTGGTCGCGCTCGAGGGCGACGGCGGGCCGACGGCCCTCAGCCGCTTCGTCAACTACGCCGGGCTCGCGGGCCTGGTCGCCTCCTTCTTCTCGCTGATCTACGCGGGCTCCCGCCAGCTCTTCGCGCTGTCCCGGGCCGGCTACCTGCCCCGCTTCCTCTCGCTCACCAGCCGCCGCAAGTCGCCGTACCTGGGGCTGCTGATCCCGGGCGCGCTCGGCTTCGCCCTGGCGGCGGGCACCGGGAACGGGGCGCGGATGCTGAACATCGCGGTGTTCGGCGCGACCATCTCGTACGCCCTGATGGCGCTCTCCCACATCGTGCTGCGCCGTCGCGAGCCGGGCCTCGCCCGCCCGTACCGGACGCCGGGCGGTGTGGTGACCTCGTCCGTCGCCTTCGTCCTCGCCCTGTCGGCCCTCGTCGCGACCTTCCTGGTCGACAAGGACGCGGCCCTCATGGCGCTCGGGGTGTACGTGGTCGCCCTCGCCTACTTCGCGTTCTACAGTCGCCGTCATCTGGTGGCGCGGGCGCCCGAGGAGGAGTTCGCGGCCCTGGCGGCGGCCGAGGCGGAACTCGAACGCTGATCGTCTCTTCAGGAATCCGGAGGATCTTGTGCCCAAGCCGCTCATCGGTGTGACGACCTATCTGGACCAGGCCCGCTGGGGCGTGTGGGACCTGCCGGCGGCGCTGCTGCCCGCCGCGTATCCCCGGCTGGTCCGGGAGAGCGGCGGGCTCGCCGTGATGCTGCCGCCGGACGAGCCGGACGCGGCGGCCGAGACCGTCGCCCGGCTGGACGGGCTGGTGATCGCGGGCGGCGCGGACGTCGAGCCCGTACGGTACGGGGCCGAGCCCGACCCGCGGACCGGTCCGCCGGCCCGGGCCCGGGACAGCTGGGAACTGGCCCTGATCGAGGCGGCCCTCGCCGCCGGGACGCCGCTGCTCGGGATCTGCCGCGGCATGCAGCTGCTCAACGTGGCCCTGGGCGGCACCCTCGTCCAGCATCTGGAGGGCCACACCGAGGCGGTCGGCGTCATGGGCCGCCATCCCGTGACGCCGGTGCCCGGCACCCGCTACGCCGCCCTGGTGCCGGAGCGGACCTCGGTGCCGACCTATCACCACCAGTGCGTCGACGTCCTCGGCAAGAACCTCGTCGTCTCCGCGCACGCCGCCGACGGCACCGTCGAGGCGGTCGAACTGCCCGCGCCGGTCTGGGCGCTGGGCGTCCAGTGGCACCCGGAGATGGGCGAGGACCTGCGGGTGATGCGGGCCCTGGTGGAGGCGGCGGCCGTCACCGGGTGACCCGTCCGCGCATCAGCAGGGCGTAGAGGACGCCGGAGACGACCATGCCGACGGGCAGGGACAGGTCGACGTCGCCGAGGGCGCGGGCCACCGGGCCCGTGTAGGCCGTGTCGACGCACAGGGCGGCGAGGCCGCCGCCGACGAGCACGGCGCCGGCGCCGGCGGGACTGACGCCGGCGGTGTACCAGAAGGGTCCCGACGGCGACTCGTCCATCAGCGCCGGGCCGTCGTAGCGGCCCCGGCGCAGCAGGATGTCGACCCCGTACACGGTCATGGCCGGGCCGAGCAGGACGACGGTCAGCTGCAGGACGTTGCTGACGGTGTCCAGGAAGTTGGAGACGAACAGCGCGTAGAGCGTCAGGGCGACCGCGACCGTGCCGTCCACGAGGACGCTGCGCGAGCGGCGGATGCGCAGGCCCACGGCCTGCAGGGCGAGGCCGGCGCTGTAGGCGGTCATCGCGTTGATCGCGATCGTGCCGAGGACGAGCGCCAGCAGGAACACCGGCGAGAACCAGTCCGGCAGCAGCGACTCCAGGGCCGCCTGCGGATCGGTCATGTCGACCACGGTCGCCGCCAGCGCGCCGAGCGCGCTCACCGCGACGCTGGGCAGGAAACCGCCGAGCGCGGTCCAGCCGGCGACCGCCCGCCGGGAGGTCGTCGCGGGCAGATAGCGCGAGAAGTCGGCGCTGGTGGTGTACGAGAGCGGACCCGCCGCGATGAGGGTGACGCCGGCGAGCAGGGCGGCCCACAGCGCGGCGCCGGTCAGCGGGGCGTCGGGCGCGTAGCGGAAGTCGGCGTGCCGGAGGACCGCGTAGGCGACGACGCCGAAGGCGGCCGTCAGCGCGATGGTGAGGGGCAGATAGAGCCGGACGATGAGGCCGTGCCCGTACACGCCGATGGTGAGGGTGACGGCCGCGATCACCAGGACCACGACGATCTTGACCCCGGTCGACGCGGTGACGCCCGCCTTCTCGACCAGTGCGAAGGCGGCGCCGGCCGCCGCGGCCAGGTTGAGCGCGAAGTAGCAGACGGAGATCGTCCAGCCGGTCACGGCGTTGTTGACGCGGTTGCCGCGCACTCCGTACATCGCCCGCGTGATGACCTCGCTCGGCGCGCCCGCCGCGGGCCCGGACACCGCGAGCAGGCCCGTGAGCAGCCAGAACAGGTTCCCGACGACGATCACCGCGAGCGCCTGCGCCAGCCCGAGTCCCATCAGCACCAGGGCGCCGCCGATGACGAGGCTGAGGTAGTTGACGTTGGCGGCGGCCCAGATCGAGAAGAGTTCGCTGGGGCGGCCGTGCCGCTCGGCGTCGGGGATGTGGTCGATGCCGTGCGACTCGATCCGGGTGGCGCTGTCGGTCGCGGACGGGTCGGGAGTGCTGGAAGCCATGCGGCCCTCCGGTGCTTTCGTGCCCACCTGGTTGCTTATTGGTCGCACACTCAATAGCATCGCCCGCATGTCGTCAAGCGTCCCGCGCAAACGAGTTCGCAAGTCCCCCGAGGCCCGGCGCGCCGAGATCGTCGACGCGGCCGCGGCCGTCGCCCTCACCGAGGGCCTGGAGTGCGTGACCCTGCGCCGGATCGCCGACGAGCTCGGCGTCCGGCCCGGACTCATCAGCCACTACTTCCCCTCCGCCGACACCCTCGTGGCGGAGGCCTTCGGCACCGCCGCCACCGGCGAGCTCGACGCCCTGCTGCCCGCCGACCGCCCCGACGGGACGCCCACGCAGTACCTCGCGCGCTACTTCGCGCTGTCCTCCGGCGAGGCGTACGACGACATCAGCCGGCTCTGGATCAACGCCCGCCACCTCAGCCGCTACCGCCCCGTGCTGCGCGAGCGCGTCCACGTGCAGGAGCTCGCCTCCGACGAACGCCTCGAAGGCCTCATCCGCGACGGCGTCGCCGCCGGCGAGTTCCGGACCGACGATCCCCACGTCACCGCGATCCAGATCCTCGTCGTCCTCGACGGACTCGGCGTCCACGCCAACGCCTCCCGCGAGAACCGTCCCGAGGCCGTCCTGCGGATGGCCGTCACCACCGCCGAACGCGAACTCGGCCTGCCGGCGGGCACCTTGACCCGCGAGGCGAACGCCCTGCCGCCGGCCCCGCCCACCACCTGAACCCGCCCGACCACACCCCGCAGGCCCCGCCCACCACCTGAACCCGCCCGACCGCACCCCGCCGTCCCGTTCTTCCAGGAGCCCCTGTGCGCGCCCGCCTCGTCCTCACCTCCGCCCGGCTGCTCGACCCCGGCGCCGGCTCCTTCCTGCCGCAGACCGCGCTCGCCGTGTCCGACGACGGACGGATCGCCGCGCTCGGCGACGACCGGGAGATCCGCGCGCTCGCGGACGCCCGGACCGAGGTCGTCGACCTCAAGGGCGCCGTGGTGACCAGCGGGCTCGTCGACGGCCACCTCCACCCGGTCACCGGCGCCGAACTCACCCACGGCCTCGACCTGTCGCACTGCGCCGGCCTCGCCGACGTCCGCGCGGCCCTCGCCGGAGCCGTACGCGAACTCGGGCGCGGCGACTGGCTGTTCGGCTGGGGCCTCGACCCGAACGTGTTCGGCGACGAGCCCGTCTCCGTCGCGCCCTTCGACACCGTCCTCGACGGCGTCCCCGCCTTCCTCCTCCTCTTCGACGCCCACTCCGCGCTCGCCAGCCGCCGCGCCCTCGAACTCGCCGGTGTCGACGGCCCGCGCACCTTCGACCAGGCCTCGGCGGAGATCGTGTGCGACGAGCAGGGCCGGCCCACCGGTCTGCTCCAGGAGGACGCCGCCTGCGAGCTGGTCGAGCGCGTCGCGCCGCGGCCCACCCACGCCGAACGGCGCGACCGCCTCGCCGCCGCGCTGCGCTCCATGGCCGCGGCCGGCCTGACCGGCGGCCACGTCATGGACGCCAACGGCGACAGCCTCGCCCTGCTCGCCGAACTCGACGAGGCCGGCCAACTCCCGCTCCGCCTCCGCGTCGCGCCCTGGTGCCAGCCGGGCACCGGCCCCGACGGCGTCCAGGCCCTCATCGCCCAGCAGAAGACCGGCGGCGCGCTGTGGAAGGTGGACGGCGTCAAGCTCTTCATGGACGGCACCATCGACAACGGCACGGCATGGCTGGAACGGCCCGACTGCCACGGCGAGTCCACGGCCGCCTTCTGGCCCGACCCGGCCGCCTACACCCGCGTCATCGGCGAACTGGCCCGCGCCGGCGTCCCCACCGCGACCCACGCCATCGGCGACGCGGCCGTGCGCCACGCGCTGGACGCGATCGAGCGGACCGGGACCTCCCTCCGGCACCGCGTCGAACACATCGAGACGGTCCCGGACGACACCCTGCACCGCTTCGCCGAACTGGGCGTCATCGCCTCCATGCAGCCCACCCACTGCTGCGACTTCACCCGCGCCGACCACACCGACAACTGGTCCCGCCGTCTCGGCGAGGAGCGCGCGGCCCGGGCCTGGCGCTGCCGCGACCTGTGGGACTCCGGCGCCACCGTGGTCCTCGGCTCCGACTGGCCGATCGCGCCCTTCCCGCCGCTCGGCGTCATGGCGGGCGCCCGCCACCGCCGCCCCACCCGCGACCTGACCCAGCCGCCGCACGCCCCGGAACAGGCCCTCACCGCGCTGGAGGCCCTGCGCGGCATGACCGTCAACGCGGCCTTCGCGGCGGCCGAGGAACACGAGGCCGGCCGCCTGACGGTCGGCCACCGCGCCGACCTCACCGTCCTCGCCTCCGACCCGCTGACCACCCCGGCCGAGGACCTCCCCCAGGTCCCGGTCGTCCTGACGACGGTGGACGGCCGCGTCACGCACCGCGGCACGGAGGTGTGAACGCCCGCGGGCACGCGCAGGCGAGCCGCGTCAGCCCGCCGGGCGGGCTCGCGTCAGGGACAGGAGGTCGCGGGCCGGGCCCGTGGGGCGGTGGCCCGTGGGCCATACCGCTCGCAGGTCCCGGCGGAGCAGGACGCCGGCCACCGGGACCGCGACCAGGCGGCGGGAGGCGAGTTCCTCGGCGACGGCGAGTTCGCTCAGGACGGCCGGGCCCGCGGCGCTGACGGCCGCCGCCTTCACCGCGGTCGTGGAGGCGAGCTCCAGGAGCGGCTGGGCGAGGCCGCCGTGCGCGGCGAGGGCCGCGTCGAGGACCTGCCGGGTGCCGGAGCCGCGCTCGCGCAGCACCAGCGGGGTGGCGGCCAGTTCGGCCGGGTCGAGGGCCTTGCGGCGGCGGGCCCACGGGTGCGAGGGAGCCGTCACGACGGCCAGCCGGTCGTGGGCGACCACCGCGCCCTCCAGGCCCTCCGGCACGGCGAGGCCCTCCACGAAGCCCAGGTCCGCCTCGCCGGCGAGCAGGCGCTCCGCGACCGCGGCCGAGTTCCCGGCCTGCAGGGACACGGCCGTGTCGGGCCGCTCGGCCCGCAGCGCGATGAGCCAGCCCGGCAGCAGGTACTCGGCGATCGTCATGGACGCCGCCACCCGCAGCCGCGAGTCCCGTCGTCCCCGCAGTGCCTGGACGCCCGCGTCGAAGGCCTCCGCCGCCTCGACGATCCGCCGCGCCCAGTCCGTGACCAGCGCTCCCGCGTCGGTGAGCCGCGACCCGCGCGGCGACCGGTCCACCAGGGCCACGCCCAGCTGCCGTTCCATCGAGCGGATGCGGCCGCTGGCGGCGGGCTGCGAGATGCCGACCTCGCGGGCGGCGCGGCCCAGGCTGCCGTGCCGGGCGACCGCGAGGAGCAGTTCGAGCGCGCCGAGGTCGGGTACCCGGTGGGACAAGTGGGGGGCGGTGTCACCCGGCTCGCTGGTCATAACGCCAGCTTATGACCTCATAGCCACGTTGTCCCTGGTGGGGGCCCTGATCACGCGAGACGGTGACCTCATGGCAACACTCGCACCTTCGCAGTCGGCCCGGTCCGTCCGCCTCGCCACCACCCCCGGCGCCCGGTGGACCTCCGTCCGTCACCTCGGCCCGAACTGGTACGCCTCCGTGATGGGCACCGCCATCCTCGCCAACGCCGGAGCCACCCTCCCGGTCGCCGTGCCCGGCCTGCGCACCGCCTGCGCCGCCGTCTGGGCGCTGTCCCTGGCGATGCTCCTGACGCTGCTCACCGCCCGCGCCCTGCACTGGACGCACCACCGCGACCGGGCCCGTGAGCACCTGCTCGACCCGGCGACGGCCCCGTTCTACGGCTGCCTGGCCATGGCGCTGCTCGCGGTCGGCGGCGGCGCGCTGATCGTCGGCCGGGACTGGATCGGGCTGCCGGCCGCCGTCGCCGTCGACACGGTCCTGTTCACCGCCGGCACCCTGACCGGCCTGCTGGCCGCCGTCGCCGTCCCGTACCTGATGGTGACCCGGCACCGGATCGACGAGGCCTCCCCGGTCTGGCTGCTTCCCGTCGTCGCTCCCATGGTCTCCGCCGCCCTCGGCCCTCTCCTGCTCCCCCACCTTCCGCAGGGCGAGCCCCGGCAGACCCTGCTGATCCTCTGTCACGCGATGTTCGGCGTGAGCCTCCTCGCCACGCTCGTCATGCTGCCGCTGGTGTTCGGACGTCTCGTCACCGGCGGCCCGCTGCCGCTCGCGCTCACCCCGGCCCTGTTCCTCGTCCTGGGCCCGCTGGGCCAGTCGACGACCGCCGCGAACAAGTTCGCCGACGCCGCGCAGGGCGTGCTTCCCGCCTCGTACGCCCACGGTTTCACCGCGTTCGCGGTGCTGTACGGCGTCCCGGTCATGGGTTTCGCCCTGCTGTGGCTGGCGCTCGCCGCGGCCCTGGTGCTGCGGGCCCGGCGCCGGGGCATGGGTTTCGCGATGACCTTCTGGGCCTTCACCTTCCCCGTCGGCACCTGTGTGACCGGGGCCGAGGGCCTGGCTCAGCACACCGGCCTCGCGCTGTTCCGCTGGCTGGCCGTCGGCCTGTACGTGCTGCTGGTCGCGGCCTGGCTGGTGGCGGCCGCCCACACCCTGCGCGGCCTGGTCAGCGGCGCGCTGCTCGCAGGGCCCGCGCCAGCGACCGCGGCGCCTCGGCCAGTGACGGCCCGTACCAGGTGAGGTGACGTCCGTCGACGAGCGCGGCGGGGGCCCCGGGGAACGCCTCGGGGCCGTCGTCGCGGGTGAAGCGGTAGGGCTCGTCGGGCAGCACGACGAGGTCGGGCCGGGCGGCGTTCAGCTCGTCGAGCGGGATCCGCGGATAGCGCTCGGCGTGGCCGGCGTACAGATTGCGCACGCCGAGCCGGGCGAGCAGGTCACCGGCGAAGGTGTCGCGGCCCAGGACCATCCAGGGCCGCCGCCACACCGGTACGACGGCGGTCACGGGCGGGCCGTCGGGCGTCACGTCCGCCCAGGCCGCCTCGGCCGCGTCCAGCCAGTCCGGCCGGCTGCGTACGCCGCACCCGGCGAGCACCCGGTCGAGTTCGGCGAAGGCCTGGTCGAGCGTACGGATCTCGGTGACGAGCACCTGGAGCCCGGCGGCCCGCAGGGCGTCGAGGTCGGGCTGCCGGTTCTCCTCCTCGTTGGCGATCACCAGATCGGGGCGGAGGGCCGCGATCGCGGCCGTGTCCGGGTTCTTGGTCCCGCCGATCCGTACGACGCCGGCGAGACCGGCCGGGTGCGTGCACCAGTCGGTGACGCCGGCCAGTGCGCCGGGCGCGGAGACGGCGATCGCCTCGGTCAGCGACGGGACCAGGGAGACGACCCTCATCCCTCGGCGGCCTCGATGTGGTCGGCGACGGACACGAAGACCAGCCGGGTGCCGGGCGCGGTGGCCCGCCACCGGTGCCGCACGCCGCCGGAGAGGTAGAGGGTGTCGCCGCGGTCGAGGCGGTAGGCGCGGCCTTCGGCCTCGACCTCGACGGCGCCGTCGGCGACGTACATCAACTCGTCGTTGCGGTGCAGGAATTCGCGTCCGGCGTCCTGCTCGCCGGTGAACTCGAGGGCCTGCAGCTGGTGCCGGCCGCGGACCAGCGGGCGTACGCCCGGAGGCATCTCCCACAGCTCCTCGTCGGCGCGCACGACGTCCACCGTGCGGGCGGCCTCGGCGGCGGCGAGCAGCTCGGCGGCGGTGGTCTCCAGGGCCCCGGCGACGAGCTGGAGCGAGCGGTCGCTCGGGCGGGCCCGCTCGTTCTCGACCTGGCTGAGGAAGGGCACGGACAGACCGCTGCGCTGGGCGACGACGGCCAGGGTGAGCTGGAGCGCCCGGCGGCGCCTCTTGACGGCCGCGCCCACGCGCAGCGACTCCTTGTCGTCCATGTCGGCCCCCTCCCTCGTGTCGCTCGGGTCTCGTACTGGTCGGTTAACTGAACCTTACGCAGCTTTGGGGCGGGGTTTCGCGTCGTGGCGAAAAGGGGTGGCCGCCGAACACGCTCGGCGACCACCCCTTTTCGGAGCGAATCGGATCTCTTGCAGAGCTGCTGCGAGATCTCCTGCGGATCCGCCGTGGATCCACCGCGGATTCGCTGCGGATCCGCTGCGGGGCGAGTCGCTCCGCGAGACCGGTCTACTGCGGGGCGAGCCGCTCCGCGACGCCCGGGTTGCGGTCGAGCCACGTCCGGACGGCCTGCTGCTCCTTGCCCTTGCCGGTCTCCTGGATGACGGCCTCCAGGCCGGTCAGCTCCTTCTCGCTGAGCTTGAAGTTCTTCAGCCAGGCGCCGACCTCGGGGTTGTCGGCGGCGAAGCCCTTGCGGGCGAGGGTGTGGACGCCGTCGCCCTTGCCCCAGCTGCCCTTCGGGTCCTTCAGCTTCTTCAGGTCGTAGGTGGAGTAGGCCCAGTGCGGCGACCAGAGGGTGACCGCGATCGGCTCCTTCTTGTCGTACGCGCGCTTGAGTTCGGCCAGCATGCCGGGCGTGGACCCGTCGACGACCTTGTACTCGCCCTCCAGGCCGTAGTCCTTGACGACCTTGTCCTTGAGGATGCCCATCATTCCGGCGCTCGGCTCGATGCCGACGATCCGGCCCTTGAACTGCCCGGCCTTGCCCTTGAGGTCGG
This sequence comes from Streptomyces sp. NPDC053493, assembly GCF_044544825.1. Taxonomy (NCBI): domain Bacteria; kingdom Bacillati; phylum Actinomycetota; class Actinomycetes; order Kitasatosporales; family Streptomycetaceae; genus Streptomyces; species Streptomyces sp. NPDC053493. The sequence goes on along the minus strand of NZ_JBITXS010000006.1, from coordinate 216,591 downwards.
CGAGGGTGTTCACGTCCTTCATGTACGAGGGGACGGTCAGCTCCAGGGAGGTGGGGCCGTACCAGGCGCCGAGGTCCTCCAGCTTGTTCTGGTACTTCTTCCAGTACTGGGCGTGGGTGACGGGCAGCCAGGAATCCGTCTGGAAGTCGATCTGGCCGCCGGCCAGACCGGTGTAGAGCGCGCCGGCCTCCAGCTGCTTGGTGTCGACCTCGTAGCCGTGGCGCTCCAGGAGCTCCTTCCAGAGGAAGGTGGAGGCGATGCCCTCGTCCCACGGGATGTAGCCGAGGCTGATCTTCTTGCCGTGGCCGGTGTTCGCGCCGCCGGCCGCGGTGGACGACGAGCCGCCGGCGCCGCCGAGGAAGCCCACGCCGCCCGCGACGAGCGCGAGGACGACGACGCCGACGAGGGCGGTGACGGGCTGCGGGCGGTGGGCCCACAGCTTGGCCCCGGCCCGGGCGGCGCTCGCGGCGCGCGCCTTCGCGGCGGCACGGCGGCCGAGCGGCGAGACCTGACGCCCCAGGGCGCCGGTCATCCGGTCGAGGTACATGGCCATGATGACGATGGAGATGCCGGCCTCGAAGCCGAGGCCGATGTCGACGTTGCCGATGGCGCGGTAGACCGCGCCGCCGAGCCCGCCGCCGCCGACCATGCCGGCGATGACGACCATGGACAGGCCCAGCATGATCACCTGGTTGACGCCCGCCATGATCGTGGGAAGGGCGAGCGGTAGCTGGACGCGCAGCAGGGTGTTGCGCGGCGTGGTGCCGAAGGCCTCGGCGGCCTCGACGAGCTCGCCGTCGACCTGGCGGATGCCGAGTTCGGTCATGCGCACGCCGGGCGGCAGGGCGAAGACGATGGTGGCGATGATGCCGGGCACCACGCCGACGCCGAAGAAGATGATGCCGGGGATGAGGTAGACCATCGCCGGCATGGTCTGCATGAAGTCCAGGACCGGGCGCAGCACGGCGCTGACGGTCTTGGAGCGGGCCGCCCAGATGCCGAGCGGTACGGCGATCACCAGGGTGACCAGGGTGGCGACGAGCACGAGCGACAGGGTCGCCATGGCGTCGTCCCACAGCTCGATCGAGTCGACGAGGGCGAAGCCCGCGAAGGCGAGGACACCGGCGCTGAGGCCGCGCAGCCACCAGGCGACGACGGCCAGGATGCCGGCGAAGAGGAGCGGCTGGGGCGCGGACAGGACGGCGTCGATGCCGTCGTAGAGGCCGGTGACGACGGTCGTGACGGCGTCGAAGAGCCAGGAGAGCTGGGCCTGGAGCCAGTCGACGGTGCTGTCGACCCACTGGCCGAGGGGAAGCCTAGGCACGGCTGGTCACCTCCTTCGCGTCGGTGTCGTGGTCGGTGTCGTGGTCGCCGACGGCGCGGGCGGCGGGAATCGCCGGGGCGGCCGGGGCGGTGGTCGGAGCGGTCGAGGCGGCGGCCGGGGCGGGGGCCGCGAGCGCGCCGGGGACGCCGGGGACGCCGGTGGCGTCGTTGGCGTCGGCGCCGAGGTCGATGTCCGCGTCGAGGCCGCCCATGACGCCGAGGAGGCGGTCCTGGGCGACGACGCCGAGGACCGTGCCGTCGGCGTTCTCGACGGCCACCGGGTGCAGCGAGCGCGCCGAGACGGCGCACAGCTCGGCCAGCGGGGTCTCGGGAGCGACCGGCTCGCAGCCGCAGCCCGGCGGGCAGTCGCCGGCGGCGACGGTGCCGTCGGTCATCACGGCGGCGGCCGTGAGCACCCGGGTGCGGTCGACGTCCTGGATGAAGGAGGCCACGTAGTCGTTGGCGGGGCGCACCAGGATGTCCTCGGCGGTGCCGAGCTGGACGATCCGGCCGTCGCGCATGACGGCGATGCGGTCACCGAGACGCATGGCCTCGTTCAGGTCGTGCGTGATGAAGACGATGGTCTTCTTCAGCTTCTGCTGGAGCACGAGCAGCTGGTCCTGCATGTCGCGCCGGATCAGCGGGTCGAGCGCGCTGAAGGACTCGTCCATGAGGAGCAGGTCGGCGTCGGTGGCGAGCGCGCGGGCGAGGCCGACGCGCTGCTGCATGCCGCCGGAGAGCTCGTCCGGCCAGGACTTCTCCCAGCCGGCGAGGCCGCACAGCTCCAGGGCCTCGGCGGCCCGCTTCTCGCGCTCGGCGCGCCCGACGCCCTGGACCTCGAGGCCGTAGGCGGCGTTCTCGAGGACGCTGCGGTGCGGGAAGAGCGCGAAGTGCTGGAACACCATGCTGATCTTCTTCGACCGGACGTCGCGCAGCTCGCGGGGAGAGAGCGCGGTCAGGTCCCGGCCGTCGAAGAGGACACGGCCCGCGGTGGGGGTGAGCAGACCGTTGAGCATGCGCAGGAGGGTCGACTTGCCCGAGCCCGACAGACCCATGACGACGAAGATCTGACCGGGGTCGACGGCGAAGGACGCGTCGATCACGGCCGCCGTCGTGCCCTCGGCGCGCAAGGCGTCGCGGTCGGCACGGTCGTCGGCGAGTTTGCGGACTGCTTCGTCGGGTCGTCTGCCGAACACCTTGTACAGGTGGTCGGCCTGGAGCCTGGACACATACACCTCACGGGTAGCAACGAAAACGGCCCGCCACCCCCGCAGCCGGGCCGTGGAGCGGGGCGGGATCTGCCCGCTGCGCCCGTCGCGTACGGATTCTTTATGTTGAATCGCGTACCGGGTCCGCTCCGGGCACGCGCCTGCCCGGGGGGTTTCAGTGCAAACGCAAAGGTGACGGGGGTCACGCGGGGTGGGTCTCGGGGCGGGCGTCGGCGTCGGGCTTCGGCGTCGGGCCGGGGGCACCGGCATTCGGTGTCGGCGTCGGCGTAGGCGTCGGGCTGGGGCCCCGGCATTCGGTGGCGGTGTCGGTGGGGTGCGGCATGATCGGGGTGTGACGCGACGCCTGATGCTCCTCGACACCGCCAGCCTGTACTTCCGCGCGTACTTCGGCGTGCCCGACTCGGTCCGGGCGCCGGACGGGACGCCGGTGAACGCGGTGCGCGGGCTCCTCGACTTCATCGGCCGGCTGGTCCAGGACCACCGCCCGGACGATCTGGTGGCCTGCTGGGACGACGACTGGCGCCCGCAGTGGCGGGTGGACCTGATCCCTTCGTACAAGGCGCACCGGGTCGCCGTGGAGACCGCGACGGGCCCGGACGTGGAGGAGGTCCCGGACACGCTGACGCCGCAGGTGCCGATGATCGTGGACGTCCTGGACGCGCTGGGCATCGCGCGGGTCGGCGCGGCGGGCTTCGAGGCGGACGACGTGATCGGCACGCTGACCGAGCGGGCGGCCGGGCCGGTGGACATCGTCACCGGCGACCGGGACCTCTTCCAGCTGGTGGACGACGGGCGCGGGGTGCGGGTGCTGTATCCGCGCAAGGGCGTGGGCGACTGCGACCTGGTGGACGAGAAGCTGATCCTCGCGAAGTACGGCGTGCGGGCGGACCAGTACGCGGACATGGCGGCACTGCGCGGGGACACCAGCGACGGGCTGCCGGGCGTGAAGGGCATCGGCGAGAAGACGGCGGCGCAGCTGATCACGGAGTACGGCGACCTGGCCGGCGTGCGGGCGGCGGCGGTCGACCGGACGTCGCGGCTGACGCCGGCGAAGCGCAAGGGCATCGTGGAGGCCGCGCCCTATCTGGACGTGGCGCCGACGGTGGTGCGGGTGGCGCGTGACGTGCCGCTGCCGGAGTTCTCGGCGGCGCTGCCGAAGGGGCCGCGCGACCCGGAGGCGCTCGCGCGCCTGGTGGAGCGGTGGGGCCTGGGCGGGGCGGTCGGGCGGCTGCTCCCGGTCCTGGAGCGTTGAGGGCGGCCACCGCGCGGCCGGGCCGGTGCGAGGTTACCCGTGCTAACTTAGGCATGCCTAAGTTTTTATGACCGGAAACGGGATCGGGGAGACCGCACGTGGCAGAACAGCCCGCACGCAAGGCGCCGAAGGCCCACGAGGCACAGGTGGTGCGCACCGAGCGGATCACCCCGCACATGGTGCGTCTGGTGCTCGGCGGACCCGGCCTTGACGCCTTCACCGTCGGCGAGTACACCGACCACTACGTGAAGCTGCTCTTCGCGCCGGAGGGCGTGAGCTATCCGGAGCCGTTCGACATGGAGCGGATCCGCGCCGAGTTCCCGCGCGAGCAGTGGCCGACGACCCGGACGTACACGGTACGGGCCTGGGACCCGGTGCAGCGCGAGCTGACCGTGGACTTCGTGGTCCACGGCGACGAGGGCCTGGCCGGCCCGTGGGCGGCGCGGGCGCAGGCGGGCGACACGGTGCGCTTCCTCGGTCCCGGCGGCGGTTACGCCCCGGACGAGGCCGCCGACTGGCACCTGCTGGTCGGCGACGAGAGTGCCCTGCCGGCGGTGGCGGCGGCCCTGGAGCGGCTGCCGGAGGGCGCGACGGTGCACGCCTTCCTGGAGGTGCCGGACGCGTCCGAGGAGCAGAAGTTCGCGACCGCGGCGGGTGTGGAGGTCACCTGGCTGCACCGCGGCGCGCGCCCGGTCGGCGAGGCCCTGGTCGCCGCCGTCCGCTCGCTCGACTTCCCGCCCGGCGACGTGCACGCCTTCGTCCACGGCGAGGCCGGCTTCGTCAAGGACCTGCGCCGCCATCTCCGCCTGGACCGCGAGATCCCGCGCGAGCGGCTCTCGATCTCGGGTTACTGGCGCCTCGGCAAGACGGACGAGGCCTGGCGCGCGATCAAGCGCGAGTGGAACGAGCAGGTGGAACGGGAACAGGAGAACTGACCCGCACCACCCGATAACCGCCCGAGGGGGCGGGAGCCACCGGCTCCCGCCCCCTCGCGGCGTGTGCGACGGCGTCGCGGAGGGGCGCTCGGCGGCGCCGGCCGGGTCAGTCGTCGGTGCCGTAGAGGCGGCGGGAGGCCTCGACGTGGGCCAGGCGTCGGAGGGCGGCGAAGAGGGCGTCGCCGAGGACGGTGCCGACGACCACGCTCTCGACGAGTTCCTCGCGGACGACGTTGCGGGAGACGTAGTCGAGGTCCGTCCGGGCCACCTGCTCGGCGGCGTCGGCGTAGTCGTCCAGGACCTCGGCGAAGGAGCCGTGGCCGACGCTGTCGAGGGCCGCGAGGGCGGCGGCGAGGGCCTCGGCGGCCGGGGAGGCGGGGTCCGCGGTCCAGCCGCGGCGCTCGACCAGTTCGGCGACCGTCTCGCGGGCGGCGGCGAGGCCGTCGCCCGCTTCGTCGCCGGCGCCCTCGTAACGCGGCACGACCCGGTCGGCCGCGGCGCCGAGCACCTTGTGCAGCGGTGCGTCGACGTCCTCGACGGCCTCGATGACGGCGCGGACGCCGGCGACGGACAGTCCGCCGACGTCGAGCAGGGCGCGGACGAGGCGGAGCCGCCGCACGTGCGCCTCGTCGTACGAGGCCTGGTTCGGGCTGGTCAACTGCCCGGCGGGGAGCAGCCCTTCCCGTACGTAGTACTTGATCGTCGGCACGGACACGCCGGTCCTGCGACTCAACTCTCCGATACGCACGTGCTGTTCACCTTTCCGGTCACGCTCCGGCCTTGCCGACCGACCCTCCCATCATAGATAGTGGCACTATCAGATAGCGGCAAGTGCCACTATCCATTCCTTCGGGGGGTTCGCCATGTCCTCGGCACCACAGCTCCGCACGATCCCGCTCCGCACGATCCAGCCCCGCACGCTCCAGCTCCGCACGATCCAGCCCCGCACGCTCCAGCTCCGCACGCTCCACCGGCCGCTGCTCTGGTTCACCGCCGCGATGGCGGCCCTCGCGCTGGTCTCCGCCGGCGGCCTGGTCCTCGACGACCGGGTCCTTCTCGGCGCGCCGATCTGGGCCAAGCCCTTCAAGTTCTCGCTGTCCTTCATCGCGTACGCGCTGACGCTCGCCTGGATGCTCGCGCTCCTGCCCGGGGCCCGCGCCCGCCGGGTCGGATGGTGGGCCGGCACCGTACTCACCGCCGCCAGCACCGTCGAGATGGTGCTGATCACCGGACAGGTGGTCCGCGGCACGCGGAGCCACTTCAACACCGCGACGCCCTTCGACGCGGCCGTCTTCCAGGCCATGGGCATCACCGTCGTGGTCCTCTGGCTGGCCGCGCTCGTCATCGCCGTCCTGCTGCTGCGCGCCCGGATCCTGGACCGCGCCACCGCCTGGGCCGTACGGCTCTCCTCGTTCATCGCCCTGGCCGGCGCGGCGATCGGCTTCGTCATGGTCCGCCCGACTCCGGAGCAGCTCGCGCAGGACAAGCCGACGGCCGTCGGCGCCCACGCCGTCGGTGTCGCCGACGGCGGTCCCGGCCTGCCGCTCATGGGCTGGTCCACCACCGGCGGCGACCTGCGCGTCGCCCACTTCTTCGGCATGCACGCGCTCCAGCTGATCCCGCTGGTGCTGCTCCTGCTGTCCGCCCTGGCCCCGCGCTTCGCCCGGCTGGCCGACGAGCGGATCCGGCTCCGCGTGGTGCTGGTCGCCTCCGCCGCGTACGCCGCGACGTTCGTCCTCGTCACCTGGCAGGCCCTGCGCGGCCAGCCGTTCCTCTCCCCCGACGGCCTCACGCTCGCCGCGGCCGGCACCGTCGCCGTCGCCACCCTCGCGGGCGCCGTCCTGTCCCTGCGCCCCGCCCGACAGGAGCTCCCCGCATGACCGGCGTCCTCTTCGAACTGTCCTTCCTCCTCGCGGCGCCGGTCTGGCTCCTGATGATCTTCGCGCCCGGCCGGCGCGTCACGGACCGGGTCGCCGCCTCACCCCTGACCGTCCTGCCGATCCTCGCCGTCTACCTGCTCCTCGCCGCACCGGTCCTGCCCGAACTCTGGACCGCGGTCAGCAGCCCGGACCTCGACAGCTTCCGCGCCCTCACCGCCCTTCCGGACGGCGCCGCCGCGATCTGGGCCCAGGTCATCGCCTGGGACCTCCTCCTGGGCCAGTGGATGTACCGCGAGGCCCGCCGCCTCTCCCTCTCCCCCTTCCTGATGGGCCCGCTCCTCCTCTTCACGATCCTGCTCTCCCCGCTCGCCCTCCTCCTCTTCCTCCCGATCCGCGCGTCCCGCTCCCCGAAGCACCGGCCCGCCACCCGCCGCACGTCCTAGGCTGCCCGGATGAGACGTCGGTTCACGATCGCGCGCACGATGACGGGACCGAGCCGGGACCGGGCGGTCGGCGCCGTGTGGGGCTCGGCCGTCGGCGACGCGCTCGGGGCGCCGTTCGAGTTCGGACCGCCGGGTGGTTTCCGGGAGCGGTTCCCGGACGGCGCCGGGGAGATGTGCGGAGGTGGCGGCTTGGATCCCGGCGAGGCCACCGACGACACGCAGATGGCCGTTCTCGTCGGGGAATCGCTGCTCGAACGCGGCGGGCTCGACCTGCCGGACGTGTTCGCCCGCTTCCGGCGCTGGGCCGCGGCCGAGCCCAAGGACATCGGGCTGCAGACCGAGGCCGTGCTGCTCGGCGGCGACCCCTGGGACACCGCCGCCGCCCTGCACTTCCAGGTCAACGGCCGTGCCGCGGGCAACGGCTCGCTGATGCGCGCCGCCACCGCCGCCGTGCACTTCGCCGCCGCGGGCCGCGCGGCCACCATGGCCGCGGGGCGGCGGATCGCCGCCCTCACCCACGGAGATCCCGCCGCCTGGGAGGGCACGGCGGTGCTCCACGAGCTGGTGCGCGTGGCGCTGCTGGGCGAGGATCCCGTCGCGGCCGTGCCCGGCGTCCTCGGCCATGTCGACGAACGCCACCGGGAACGGTGGGCGACCGTCCTGGACCCGGGCTGGCGGCCGGAGGACGCCACCGAGTTCAACGGCGCCGTCTGGCCCTGCCTCGGCTCCGCGCTCTGGGCACTGCGCACCACCTCCTCGTTCGAGAGTGCCCTCGCCGGCGCGATCGACCTGGGCGGCGACACCGACACCGTCGCCGCCGTGACCGGCATGCTCGCGGGCGCCGTCCACGGCCCGGACGCCATCCCGGTCCGCTGGACGGCCGCCCTCCACGTCCCTCTGCCCGGCTTCGGCAGCCGGGTCCTGCGCGCCCCCGAGCTCCGCGACCTCGCGCTGTCCTTGGCCCGCTGACGGCGCGGCCGCGCCGTGGCCGTTCCGCTAGCGTGCTCGGACCGTCGCCAGGACGTCCCGGTCCGGCTGGAGCGTGAGGCCGGGGACCGGGCGGATCTCGGACGGGTCGAGGTCGAGGCGGAAGCGGCGGGCCAGGACGGCCAGGATGAGGACGGCCTCGACCATCGCGAAGCGGGTGCCCAGGCACACCCGGGGGCCGCCGCCGAAGGGATACCAGGCGTACTCCGGTATCTCCTCGGCCTCGCCCGCCCCGCCTTCCGCCGTGATCCACCGCTCCGGGCGGAACTCCAGCGGGTCCCGGTACCAGCGGCCGTCCCGGTGGGTGGCCCACTGGCTGCTCCAGACCCGGGTGCCCGGCGGGACCGGGACGCCGCCGAGCACGGCGCCCTCCTTGGCTGTGCCCGTGAGCAGCCAGATGGTCGGATAGAGCCGCAGGGTCTCCTTCACCACCGCCTGGGCGTAGATGAGTGAGGCGTAGTCGTCGAAACCGGGCTCGCGCCCGTCGAGGACCCGGTCGAGCTCGGCGCCCAGCGCCTCGTACGCGCGCGGGTTGCGGGAGAGGAGATACCAGGCCCAGACGAGGGTGGAGCTGGTGGTCTCGTGCCCGCCGATGTAGAGGGTGACGGTCTCGTCGCGGATCTCGCGGTCGGACAGGTGCGCGCCGGTCTCGTCCTGGGCGGCGAGGAGCCGGCTGAGCAGATCGGGCCGCTCGCCGTCGCCGTCGCGGTGGCGGGCGACGACTCGGGCGACCTCGGCGTCGATGACGGCGGTGGCGCGCTTGATCCGGGCCCGGCCCGGAGTCGGGACCCAGTCGGGCAGTATCGCGCCGATGCCGCTGAACTCGGCGCCTATCTCCTGCTGGGCGACGTCCATGGCCCGGCCGATGGCCTCGGCGTCGGCGGCGGTGTCGACGCCGAAGATGGTGCGGACGGCGATGAGTTGGGTGAGGGCCGCCATCTCCCGCTTGATGTCGACGCGTTGGCCGTCGGTCCAGCGCTCGGCGAGGTCGACGGCGCACGCGGCCATGGTGGCGGCGTAGGACTTGACCTGCCGCGGCCGGACGGAGGGCTGCACGAGGGAGCGCTTGCGTCGCCAGTCCGCTCCCTTGGCGACCACCACGCCGTCGCCGAGTAGGGTGCGGAAGGCGATGCCGAGGTCGGGCTGGTCGAAGGTCCGCTCGACCTCGGTGAGGAGTTCACCCACGGTCTCGGGGTGGGCGATGAACAGGGCGGGCGTGCGGCCGAAGCGCCAGCGGACGAAGTCCCCGCGCTCACGCAGCCGTTCGAAGAAGGCGAGCGGGTCCTTGCCGAACTCCGGCAGGTTGCCCAGCACGGGGACGCCGCGCGGTCCCGGTACGGTCTTCCGCCCGTCCGCCGTCGGCTTCGCGCCGACGGCGGACGGACCGGCTTGCGTGGTCAAGTGTGCTTCCCTCCAGCGGAGTTGCCCCAGGCTCTCGTGCTTGTGTACGAGTCCATGGAAGCGGAAGGAAGCGACGCTCCGCCACCCCTGTGGAAAACGCCCTGTGGAAAACGGTCAGCCCCTTCGCGGGCCGTCCGTCCGCCCACCGCGAGCCGCCCGCCGTCCGCCGACCGCGGCTCGGCCGTCGGCCCACCGAGCCGCAGCCGCCCGCAGTCCGCCGTCAGGCGCCAGCCGTCAGGCGCCAGCCGTCAGCCGTCAGCCGTCAGCCGTCAGCCGACCGAGCTGTAGGCGACCACGCCCCTCAGCAGGCCGTCCACGGCCTTGCGCGCGTTCTTCGCGACCGTGCTGTTCTCCCTGGGCGCGGCGGCCGCGATCTGGCCGAGGACGTCGATGACCTGCTTGCACCAGCGGACGAAGTCGCCGGCGGGCATCTCGGCCTCGCGCAGCACCTCGTCGAGCCCCTTGTCGGAGGCCCACTGATAGGCGGCCCAGGCGAAGCCGAGATCCGGCTCGCGCTGTCCGACGCCCTCCGTCTGGTGGAGCTTGAACTCCTCCTCCAGCGCGTCGAGCCGGCCCCAGATCCGCACCATCTCGCCGAGCGCGGCCTTCGCCTTGCCGGTCGGCAGCTTCGGTGCGACGGCGTCGTCGGCCTGCCGGGCCTCGAAGACCAGGGCCGAGACGCAGGCGGCCAGCTCGGCCGGGTTCAGGCCCTCCCAGACGCCCTCGCGCAGGCACTCGCTCGCCAGCAGGTCGAGTTCGCCGTAGAGCCGGGCGAGCCGCTTGCCGTCGTCGGTCACCTCGTCGTCGCGCAGATAGTCGAGCTCGGTCAGGAGCGCGACGATCCGGTCGAAGGTGCGGGCGATGGTGTTGGTGCGGCCCTCGATGCGCCGTTCCAGCTGCTTGGTGTCGCGCTGCAGCCGGTGGTAGCGCTCGGCCCAGCGGGCGTGGTCCTCGCGCTCGTCGCAGCCGTGGCAGGGATGGGCGCGGATCTCGGTGCGCAGCCGGGCGATCTCGCGGTCGTCGGCGGCGGCGGAACGCTGCCGGCGGTGCCGCTCCGGGTTGATGTGCCCGGCCTTGCTGCGCAGCGCCGAGGCGAGGTCGCGGCGGGACTGCGGCGACCGCGGGTTGAAGGACCGCGGGATCCGCATCCGCTCCAGCGCTTCGACCGGGACCGGGAAGTCGATCGAGGCGAGGCGCTTGACCTGCCGCTCGGCGGTGAGCACGAGGGGCCGCGGCCCGTCGTGGTGCTCGAAGCCGCGGTGGCCGTTGGTGCGGCCGGCCGGCACGCCCGGGTCGAGCACGAGGGCGAGTCCGGCGAACTTGCCGGTCGGCACGTGGATGACGTCGCCGGGCTTGAGCCGCTCCAGGGAGGCGGCGGCCTGGGCCCGGCGCTGGGCGGCGCCCTGCCGGGCCAGCTCGGTCTCGCGGTCCTTGAGGTCGCGGCGCAGCCGCGCGTACTCCTCGAAGTCGCCGAGGTGGCAGGTCATGCCCTCCCGGTAGCCCTGGAGACCCTCCTCGTTCTTCTGGACCTGGCGGGAGATCCCGACGACCGAGCGGTCGGCCTGGAACTGGGCGAACGAGGTCTCCAGGAGCTCGCGCGAGCGGTGCCGGCCGAACTGGTCGACGAGGTTGACCGCCATGTTGTACGAGGGCTTGAAGCTGGAGCGCAGCGGATACGTACGGGTGCCGGCGAGACCGGCGAGGTGACCGGGGTCCATGCCGCGCTGCCACAGGACGACGGCGTGGCCCTCGACGTCGATGCCGCGGCGGCCGGCCCGGCCGGTGAGCTGGGTGTACTCGCCGGGGGTGATGTCGGCGTGCTGCTCGCCGTTCCACTTGACGAGCTTCTCCAGGACCACGGAGCGGGCCGGCATGTTGATGCCGAGCGCCAGGGTCTCGGTGGCGAAGACGGCCTTGACGAGGCCGCGGACGAAGAGCTCCTCGACGACCTCCTTGAAGGTGGGGAGCATGCCCGCGTGGTGGGCGGCGATGCCCCGCTCCAGTGCTTCGAGCCACTCGTAGTAGCCGAGGACGTGGAGGTCCTCGGACGGGATGCTGGCGGTGCGCTCCTCGACGATCTCGCGGACGCGCCGGCGTCCCTCCTCGTCGTTGAGCCGCAGGCCCGCGTAGAGGCACTGCTGGACGGCGGACTCGCAGCCGGCCCGGCTGAAGATGAAGGTGATGGCGGGCAGCAGGCCCTCGGCGTCGAGCCGCTCGATGACCTCGGGCCGGCCCGGCGTCCAGATGCGGGAGCGGGCGCGGCGCTCGCGCTCGCGGTCGGCCTCGCGGACCATCTTGCCGCGCCGCCGGTCGCGCGGGTTGTACGTGCGCGAGTTCTCGGTGCGGGCGAGGCGCAGCAGGTCGGGGTTGACCTCGCGGCGGGAGGCGCCGCGGCCGCCGTGGTCGGTCTCCTCCTCGAAGAGGTCGTACATCCGGCGGCCGGCCAGGACGTGCTGCCACAGCGGCACGGGCCGGCTCTCGGAGACGATGACCTCGGTGTCGCCGCGGACGGTGTCGAGCCAGTCGCCGAACTCCTCGGCGTTCGACACGGTCGCGGAGAGCGACACCAGCGTCACGGATTCGGGGAGGTGGATGATCACTTCCTCCCAGACGGCGCCGCGGAAGCGGTCGGAGAGGTAGTGCACCTCGTCCATGACCACGTAGCCGAGGCCGGAGAGCGCCTGGGACCCCGCGTACAGCATGTTGCGGAGGACCTCGGTGGTCATGACGACGACGGGCGCGTCGCCGTTGACGCTGTTGTCTCCGGTGAGCAGGCCGACCTTGTCGTGGCCGTAGCGCCGGACGAGGTCGGCGTACTTCTGGTTGGAGAGTGCCTTGATCGGCGTGGTGTAGAAGCACTTGCGGCCCTGGAGCAGGGCGAGATGCACGGCGAACTCGCCGACGATGGTCTTGCCGGAGCCTGTGGGCGCGGCGACGAGCACGCCCTTGCCCGCTTCGAGGGCCTGGCAGGCCTCGATCTGGAAGGGGTCCAGACCGAACTCGTACATCTCGCGGAACGGGGCCAGCGCGGTGGCCTGCTCCGCGTTGCGGGCGCGGGCAGCGGCGTACGCTTCGGCTGGTGTGAGGTCCTCTGTCATCTTGTTGTCGAGCCTACCCGCCCCCTCTGACAGTGACGCGATCTTTATCGGGGCACTGTGGGAACGGCGGCGCGGCGGGCGCGGGCGGGCGCCCTGGCAGGCGCGGGAGGCCCGGGAGGCTCAGGAGGCCCGGGAGGCGCGAAGACGGCGCGTCCCGCCCCGGGACTGGAGCCCGGGGGCGGGAGGCGACGGGCTCAGGTGATGTCGTCGTAGCCGTTCAGGCGGTGCGACCTCGCACCGTCCGGCTCTCCGGCGGCCTGCTCGGGCAGGGCGCGGGCGGCGCCGACGGTCTCGGCCTCCTCGACGGCCTCGGGCGTGAGGTCGAGCTGCGACGCCTCGTCGTCGGCGAGCTCGGCGTCGGGGTTGTTGCGCCGGCGCCGCTTGTCGTTGAGCAGCGAGAAGCCGACGGCCGCCAGGTAGAGGACGGTGATCGGCCCGGCCAGGGCGAGCATGCCGACGGGGTCGGTGGTCGGGGTGATGACGGCGCCGAAGACGAAGACGCCCATGATCACGCCACGCCACCAGCGGGCCATCCGCCGGCCGCTGAGGACGCCGGTGAGGTTCAGCATCACCAGGACGAGCGGCAGCTCGAAGGCGAGGCCGAAGACGAGCACCATGCGCAGGGTGAAGTCGAGGACGTCGGCCAGCGAGAGGATGTTGGCCGAGCCCTCCGGCGTGAGGCTGATGAGCACCTTCACGCTGACGGGGAGGATCAGGTACGCGAGGTAGGCGCCGGCCGCGAAGAGCGGGACCGCGGCGCCGACGAAGGCGTACGTGTACTTCTTCTCGTGCTTGTGCAGACCGGGCGCGACGAAGGCCCAGAGCTGGTACAGCCAGACGGGGCTCGCGACGACGAGACCGGCCGTCAGGGAGAGCTGGATGGTCGTGCTGAACGGCGCCATCAGCGTGTTGAAGGCCACGATCGCGCAGTTGCCGCCGTTGCTGGCGACGTGCTCGGAGCACGTGGGCACCGACTTCGTGAGGAACTGCATGAGCTCCTCGCTGTACACGAGGGCCACGACGGTGACCGCCGCGATGGCCAGCAGGCCCTTCGCGAGGCGGTTGCGAAGTTCACGCAGGTGCTCCACGAGGGGCATCCGGCCCTCGGGATCCTTGTCCTGCTTGCGGGCAGACTTGAGCAACCCACGTCCTCATCTCGTGCGGCGACCGCCGCCCTGTGCGGCGGCCGCGGCGGACCGGGTCAGCGCTTGGTGGTGTCGGTGGGCTCGGTCACCGGACGCGAGCTGGTCACGTCGCCGGGAGCGGCCTGGATGGTGCGCGGCGCGGCCTGGTCCTGGGCGCCGGGAGCGGGCGGGTCGGCCGGGGCGCTCTGCTGGTCGTCGGACTTCATCGCCTTGGCCTCGCTCTTGAGGATGCGGGCGGACTTGCCCAGGGAACGCGCCATGTCCGGGAGCTTCTTGGCGCCGAACAGCAGGATGATCACGACGAGGATCAGAATGATCTCGGTGGGGCCGAGCCTACCCATAGCTGTTTACCTTCTTCACCGAGGCGACATTGGAGTGCGTGCCCGGCGGGTCGGACACCCGTCCGGCCACCGCGCTGCAAGCGATCGTAACCCGCAGGAGTAAACGGGCGGCAATGGCCGTGCATACGCGCGATTGCGTCGGGCACGCGCGCGCGGCGGGCGCCGCACGCCGCGCGCGCCGTGAATTCAGCGCAGCGTCTCGCCGGTTCGCGCGAGATCGGTGGCGGCCCGCTCCAGCTCCTCGGCGGCCTCCTGGATCCGGCGTGTGGTGTGGGCCACTTGACGGCCCAGGCGCCGGGTCTCCAGGGAGACCTTGATACCGAGGACGCCGAGGACGGCGATGCCGAGGAAGCCGAGGGCGACGGCGAGCATGGGCCAGAACATGTGCCGAGCCTAGACGCTGACGGGAGGGCCGGCGTCAGGCGGTGGTGTGCAGGCGCAGGGTGCGCACGCCGCCGCCGGTGAGGAGCTCGACGATCCGCTCTCCGGCCGGCTTGCGGACGGCGCTGCCGCACTCGGGGCAGGTGAAGGAGTAGAAGGTGGTGCGGCGGCTCGCGCCGATGGCGAGCCGCAGGGCGCCCGCGGTGAGTTCGAAGCGGGCGCGGCAGTCGGGGCAGGCGGCCTTGAAGTGGACCGGGGCGACGGGCGCCGCAAGATCGGGCATCACGGACATTTCCCTCAACTCTCCCCACTGCGCTACGGGTACGACGCGTACACCTCTCACGGGAAACAGCGTCCGGTCTCCCCGGAACGTCACGTTCCCCTCTGTTGCCCGGACCGCCGCCCGGACCGCTGCCGCCCGGCTCTCGCCGAAGCCGGCACTCTCGCTCGGCACCGTCGCTCGGCGCCGTCGATCGGCACCTCCGCTCGGTCGCCGCTCGGCGCCGTCGCTCAGCCGTCGTACGCGGCGAGCGCCGCCGTCGCGGCCTGCCGCGCGCTGTCCGCGAGGTCCTGCGGGGCCACGATCCGCCCGTCGCTGCCGAGCCGGAGCGCGAGCCTCCGGAGCGAGGCGGGCGCCGGCGTCCTCAGGGTGATCCGCAGGCCGCCGTCCGGCAGCTCCTCGGCCCGGTCGTGCGGGTAGTACTCGGCGACCCAGCGGCCGCCGGGCCCGACCTCCACCACGACCTCCGGGTCCTCGGCGGACGGCTGGACCAGGCCCTCCGAGAGATCCCGCAGCTCGACCTCCGGCGGCGCCGCCGGATCCTCGAGGATCCGGATCTCGGCGACCCGGTCGAGCCGGAAGGTGCGGCGCGCCTCGGACAGCCGGCACCACGCCTCCATGTAGGTGTGGCCGACGGCGAAGAGCCGGATCGGGTCCACCTCGCGCTCGGTGAGCTCGTCGCGCGCGGGCGAGTAGTAGCGCAGCCACAGCCGCCGGCGCTCCGAGATCGCCCGGTCGACCTCGGCGAAGACGCCACCCTCGGACTCGAAGGTCACCGACAGGCGGGAGCTGGCGCCGGCCGCCTCGCCGGCCGCCGCCTCCAGCTTGGCGGTCGCGCGCAGCAGCGCCTCGCGGTCGCTCTCGCGCAGGCCGGGCAGGGTCGCGACGGCCCGCGCCGCGACGAGCAGCGCGGTCGCCTCGTCGGCGGCGAGCCGCAGCGGCGCCGCGACGTCGTCCGGGTTGTGCCACCAGATCCGGTCGCCGTCGGTGTCGATGTCGAGCAGATCGCCGCCACGGAAGCTGGTACCGCACATCGGCAGCACGTCGAGGTCCGAGATCAGCTCGTCCTCGGTGATCCCGAAGGCGCGGGCGACGTCGGCGACGTGCGCGCCGGGACGCTCGCGGAGATAGGTGACGAGGGACAGCATGCGCCTCGTCTGGTCGATGGCGTTCGCGGCCATGGTCGTTCCTCTCCCCCTCAGCCCTTGGCCACGGCGCGCAGCCGGTCCACCACGTCGGCCCGCAGGTCCGCGGGCTCCAGGACGACCACGTCGGGCCCGAACTCCACGAGCCAGGCATCGAGGCCGTGCCCGTACGGAATCTCCAGCTCGTCCCAGCCGTCCGCGCCCTCGGCCACGGACTGCGCGCGGGCGCGCAGCGGATAGCCGCAGCCGGCCCGCAGCCGGATCCGGGCGGAGCGGGTGGCGGTCTCGCCGGCCCAGCTCTCGACCGTCTCGCGGACGGTGACGACGTCGGGCACGGGCGCGGTGAAGGCGCCGGCCCGGGAGCGGACCTTGCCGGTGATACGGGACAGGCGGAAGACCCGCTCGGCGCCCCGGTCCCGGTCCCAGCCCGCCAGGTACCAGTGGCCGCGCCAGCACTCCAGGGTCCACGGCTCGACGTGCCGGGTCTCGGGGCGGGCGGCGGTGGCCTTGCGGTAGTCGAAGACGACCGGCCGGCGGTCGCGGCAGGCCAGCATGAGCGGCTCGAAGGCGGCCTCGTGGACCGGGATGCGCGGCTCCAGGGCGCTGGCCTGGGAGTCGTACGTGTCCTCCGCCTCCGGCATGCCGGCGGCGCGCAGCTTCTGCAGGGCGCCGCTGGCGGCACCGGCGAGCCGGGCCTGCTGCCAGACCTTGGCGGCCAGGCCGAGCGCGGCGGCCTCCTCGGCGTCGAGGGTGATGGCCGGCAGACGGTTGGAGTCGCGGCGGGCCAGGTAGCCGGTCTCGCCGTCCAGGTTCTCGACGGTCTCGATGACCAGGCCGAGCTCGCGCAGATCGTCCTTGTCGCGCTCGAACATCCGGTTGAAGGCGTCCTCGCCGGTCGCCTCGAGGTAGGCCTCGATCGAGCCGCGGAGCTCCCGCTTGCTCAGCGGACGGCGGGTTCCGAGCAGGCACAGCGCAAGATTCATCAGCCGCTCGGCCTTGGCAATCGCCATCGACGCCCCGCACCCTCTTCTGCCGGATCGAAATTCTTGAGACGTCCGACCGTACCGCCCCGGGGTGTCCGGACAAAAGCCGGACCGGAACGGGGCCGGGAGCGGACGGTGACCGGTCGCCGTCCCGGCCGGGAGCGCGGTCGCCGTGCCGGTCGGGAACGCGGTCGCGGTCCCGACCGCGAGCGCGGTCGCGGGCCAGGCGGTCCCCGTCGAAGGCCGAGGGCCCCCGCCGTCGTGGCGGGGGCCCTCGGAAGCGACCTGGAGGTCAGGTCAGCGCTTGGCGACGTCCACGAGGTCGCAGACGAAGATCAGCGTCTCGCCGGGGCCGATCTTGGCGCCGGCGCCCCGCTCGCCGTAGGCGAGGGCCGCCGGGATGACCAGCTGGCGGCGACCGCCGACCTTCATGCCCTGGACACCCCTGTCCCAGCCCTGGATGACCATGCCGACACCGAGCTGGAACTCCAGCGGCTCGCCACGGTTCCAGGAGGCGTCGAACTCCTCGCCGGAGCTGAAGGACACACCCACGTAGTGGACCCTGACGACGTCGCCGGCCTCGGCCGTCGGGCCGTCGCCCTCCCAGATGTCCTTGATCTCCAGGTCGGCCGGCGGCTCGCCGCCCGGGAAGTCGACCTCGGGCTTCTCGATGCTGCTCACTGCAGTGTGCTCCTCATACCGATGAACCGCGCGGTCGAAGATCCGCGCGACCCGGACAGTCTTACACCTTCGCCAGGATGTCGACGGCGAAGACCAGCGTGGAGTTCTTCGGGATGCCCTGCTGCTCCTGGTCGCCGAAGGCCTCCGACGGCGGGGCGACGATCAGGATCCGGCTGCCGACCTTCTTGCCGGCGATGCCGTTCTTGAGGCCCTTCAGGGTCAGCTGGCTCAGCGGGAAGTTGGTCGGCTTGCCCGCGGTGTAGGTCGAGTCGAAGACCTTGCCGTCCTTCCACAGGGCGGCGACGAAGTGCACGACGACCGTGTCGGTGTCCTTGACGACCTCGCCCTTGGACTCCAGGACGTAGTTGGAGACCAGCTTGGTGGGCGGGTTCACCTTCGGGACGGTCAGCGAGGGGGCCTTGCCGTCGGTGTTGGTCCCGACCTTCGGCAGGTCCTTGTTGTCCTGGGCGACCTCGGTGCCGCTCGCGGACTTCGGGATGGTGACGGCCTTCAGGATGTCGACGACGAACACGAGGGTCGCGTTCGCCTTGATGTCGCCCTGGGCCTGTGCCCCGTAACCGAGCGCCGGCGGGATGCCGATCTCGATGCGGCTGCCGACCTTCTGGCCCTCGAGACCCTTCTCCCAGCCCTGGATGACCTTGCCCTCGCCGAGGGTCACGGAGAAGGGCTGCTTGCGGTCGAAGCTGTTGTCGAAGGGAGTCGTCTCGTCCCACTCCTGACCGAGGTAGTTGACCGAGAGCACGTCGCCCTTCTTGGTCACCTCACCCTTGCCCTCGCTGATCACATTGACCTTGAGCGAGGTGACCGGGTCGCCCACGCCCTTGGAGAGGGTCGGCTTCTCCCCGAACTTCTCGCCGGCGGTGATGGCGGGGAGCCCGTTCTTCATGGAACCGGAATCGGAGCCCTTGTCGTCGCTGCCGCAGGCCGCTGTGGTGAGCAGCAGCAGCGGAACGACGAGCAGGCCGGCAAGTCGGCGCACTAGTTCCTCAGATCTCAGACGGCACGGTAGTTGTCCGGACACTCTAGGGGACCGGTCTGTGATGCCGTCGGCCCCGCACGTGAAACGTGCGGGGCCGAGGCTGAGCAGGTGAGGATCCTGTGCCGCTCCTACATTCCGGCGATCAGTTTTTCGACGCGGTCGTCGACCGAGCGGAACGGGTCCTTGCACAACACGGTGCGCTGCGCCTGGTCGTTGAGCTTGAGGTGGACCCAGTCGACGGTGAAGTCCCGGCGCTGCTCCTGGGCGCGGCGGATGAAGTCGCCGCGGAGGCGGGCCCGGGTGGTCTGCGGAGGCACCGACTTGCCCTCGAAGATCTTCACGTCGTTGCACACCCGCGCCGCCTGACCGTTCTTCTGGAGCAGGTAGTACAGGCCGCGGCGGCGGTGGATGTCGTGGTACGCGAGGTCTATCTGGGCGACTCGCGGGTGCGACATGGTCATGTTGTGCTTGGCCCGGTAACGCTCGATGAGCTTGTACTTCATGACCCAGTCGATCTCGGTCTCGATCTTGTCGAGCTCCTCGTGCTCGACGGCGTCGAGCGTACGGCCCCAGAGGTCGAGGACCTGGGCGACGACACCGCTGCGGATGCCGCGGCGGTCGACGAAGTCGGCGGCCTTCTCGTAGTACTCGCGCTGGACCTCGAGGGCGGAGGCCTCGCGGCCGCTGGCCAGGCGGACCTTGCGCTGGCCGGTGATGTCGTGGCTGACCTCGCGGATGGCCCGGATCGGGTTCTCCAGGGTGAGGTCGCGCATCACGGTGCCCGCCTCGATCATGCGCAGCACGAGGTCGGTGGCGCCGACCTTGAGCAGCATGGTCGTCTCGGACATGTTGGAGTCGCCGACGATGACGTGGAGCCGGCGGTAGCGCTCGGCGTCCGCGTGCGGCTCGTCGCGGGTGTTGATGATGGGGCGCGAACGGGTGGTGGCGGAGCTGACGCCCTCCCAGATGTGCTCGGCGCGCTGGGAGACGCAGTAGACGGCGCCGCGCGGGGTCTGCAGGACCTTTCCGGCACCGCAGATGAGCTGGCGGGTGACGAGGAAGGGAATGAGGATGTCCGCGAGCCGGGAGAACTCTCCGTGGCGGGCCACCAGATAGTTCTCGTGGCAGCCGTAGGAGTTTCCGGCGGAGTCGGTGTTGTTCTTGAAGAGATAGACGTCGCCCGCGATTCCCTCCTCGTGCAGGCGGCGTTCCGCGTCGACGAGCAGTCCTTCGAGAATGCGCTCGCCCGCCTTGTCGTGGGTGACCAGTTCGACCACGTTGTCGCATTCGGGAGTTGCGTATTCCGGATGCGAACCCACGTCAAGGTACAGGCGGGCTCCGTTCCGCAGGAAGACATTGCTGCTGCGGCCCCATGACACGACACGGCGGAAGAGGTAGCGCGCCACTTCGTCAGGAGACAGTCGGCGCTGTCCCCTGAACGTGCACGTGACGCCGTACTCGTTCTCCAGCCCGAAAATGCGGCGGTCCATGTCTGAACATTACGCCTGAAGCCCTGTGCTGAAACCGGGTTCGACGTCCCCGTTTCGATCATTTTCCGATGAGTGCGGGTTCTTTTCGGTCGGTCCGGCCGGGGCGCCCGCGGCCTCCGGGCCCCCGCTGACGGCGTGTCGCACCTCCCGGGCGGGCGGCACGACGTCCCCGAGGACCCGGCCGGTGGCGAGGAGCACGAGGAAGGCGACGAAGCCGCCCACGCCGGCCACGGCGAAACCGGCCGGGGTCCCGGCCAGTTCGACGGCGGGTCCGGACACGGCGGAGCCGAGGGCGGCGCCGACGCCGAAGGTGGTGACGAGCCAGGAGAAGGCCTCGGTGACCGTGCCGCTGGGAGCGTGGCGGTCGACCACGATGAAGGCGCAGGCGATGGCGGGCGCCAGGAACACGCCGGCGAGGGCGCTGAGGGCGGTCATGGCGGCCGGCCCGGGTACGAGGAGCAGCGGCAGGTAGCCGAGGGCGAGCAGCAGCACCAGGACCCGCAGCCGCCTTTCCGGCGCTCCGGCCCACTGGCGGGCGCCGTAGCCGACGCCGCCGATCAGGGCGCCGAGACCGAGGGCGGCCATCAGCCAGCCGTACACGGCGTCGTTGCCGCGGTCGTCGGCGTAGGCGACGCCGGCGACGGTGATGGAGCCGAGGGCGAGGCCGACGAAGAAGAACGAGGCCAGCAGGGCGAGCAGGCCGGGCGAGCGCAGCGCGCCGAGCCAGTGCGCCTCGCGGGGCGCCGAGCGCCAGCGGCGGGACGGCTTGGAGAGGACCACGGAGAGCGCGCCGAGGACGCCGAGCAGATTGATGACGAGGAGCGCGGCGGCGGGCGACCAGAGGGCCACCAGGAGCGTCACGAGCAGGGGCCCGACGGTGAACATGACCTCCTGGGCGACGGCGTCCAGGGCGTAAGCGCGGTGGACCCGGTCCTCGCGGCCGAGCACGCTCGGCCAGAGTGCGCGCAGGCCGCCTTCGAGCGGCGGCGTGAAGAGTCCGGCGACGAGGACGGCGGCGTACGCGAGGAGCAGGTTACCGATGCCGGTGACGGCCAGGGCGGCCATGCCGAGCGCGGATATGAGCGCGGCGGGGAGCTGGACGCGGGGCTGGCCCTTGAGGTCGACGGCGCGGCCGAGGAGGGGCTGTCCGACGGCGGTGGCCAGGCCGTAGGCGGCGATGAGGCCGCCGGCCAGGCTGTAGCTGCCGCCCTCGGCTCGGGTGAAGACGGTGATGGCGATCGGGCCGGTGCCGTTGGGGAGCCGGCCGACCAGGGTGCCGGTCAGCAGGCGGGCCGCGTGCGGGGCGCGCAGGATGTCCAGATAGCCGCCGCGTGCCGTGCCCTCGGTGGCCATGGCGTCTCCCTCCCTGGGGCGTCAGCCCGAGGTTTTACGTATAACGTTACGTGTCATACGTACCATGTCGACAGCGCGGAGGTCCACCCACGCGTGGGAATCGCCCTCGACCCGGAGGCTCCAGTGCACACCCCGGAACAGCCCGCCGCCATTCGGCCGACCAGCCGGGACGTCGCCCGGGCCGCCGGCGTCTCCCAGGCCACGGTCTCCCTGGTCCTCGGGCAGAAGTGGCGCGGCCGGGTCTCCGAGCGCACCGCGGACGCCGTACGGGCCGCCGCCCGCGACCTCGGCTACCGGCCCAACATCGCCGCGCGCAACCTGCGCCTCGGCCGCACCAGGACCGCGCTGCTGGTCGTCCCGGCGCTCACCAACGAGTTCTTCGCGCACGTCTACACCGGCGCGGCCGTCGAGGCCGCCCGGCACGGCTTCGGCGTGGTGCTCTACCCCTCCCCCGACGGCGTGGGACCCGCCAAGGACCCCTTCGCGTCCGCCCAGGCCGCCCTGGACGGCGTGCTCGCCTCCTCGATGGCCACGGACGCCCTGCGGGCCTTCCAGGGCACCGAGCTGCCGCTCGTCATGCTGGACAGCGACCCGGCCGGCGCCGGCGCCGCCGCGCACGTCAACCTCGACGTCGCCGACGGCATGCGGCGGGTGACGGGCCACCTCCTGGAACTCGGCCACCGCCGCTTCCTGCACCTGGCGTCCGCCGTCCCGTCCTGGACCTTCGACGTGCGGGCCGCCGTGCTCGCCGACGCGCTGCGCGGTACGGAGCTGCGCACGGCACGCGCCCGGCTGAACGTCGCCGACGCCTGGGAGGCCGCGCATCTGGCGCTCACCGCCCCGGGCCCCAGGCCCACCGCGGTGATCTGCGACGACGACATCCTCGCGGCCGGCGTCTACAAGGCGGCCCGGCGGCTCGGGCTGCGCATCCCCGAGGACCTGTCGGTCACCGGCTTCGACGACATGGCGCTGGCGACCGCACTCGAACCGGAACTCACCACCGTCCGGCTGCCCGCCGAGGAGTTCGGCGGGCGGGGCATGGCCGCCCTCCTCGCCGTCCTGTCGGGCGGCCGGCCCGAACCGGCCGACCTGCCCGTCGAGCTGGTCGTCCGCGCCTCCTCGGGCCCGGCGCCGGCCGTCTGAGACACGACGAGGGCCCCGGAACCGCTCGCGGTTCCGGGGCCCTCCCGTCGTAGCGGCGGCCGGGCTGTGCGGCCGCCCAGGGCACTACTCCTCGGTGTCGGCCGTCTCGTCCGACGGGTCGTCCGTCTTCGTCAGGGCCGCGTCGTCCGCCTCCAGCAGACGCTTCAGCTGCCGGCCGACGATCCGCTTGAACTTGCGCTGCTGCGGGCGCGTGCGGTCCAGGACCGCGACCTCGAGCCGCTCCGCGGGGATCTCCCGCTCGGTGCCGTTGGTGTCGCGGGACAGCGCCTGCACCGCCAGCTTCAGCGCCTCGGCGAGCGACATGCCGTCGCGGTGCCGCTGGTCAAGGAAGGAGCTGATCTGCTCCGCGTTGCCACCGACCGCGACCGAGCCGTGCTCGTCGACGATCGATCCGTCGTGCGGCAGCCGGTAGATCTGGTCGCCCTCGGGGTCGGCGCCGACCTCGGCGACGACCAGCTCCACCTCGTACGGCTTCTCGCCCGCGCTGGAGAAGATGGTGCCCAGCGTCTGGGCGTAGACGTTGGCCAGACCGCGGGCCGTGACGTCGTCACGGTCGTAGGTGTAGCCGCGCAGATCGGCGTAGCGCACGCCGCCGATCCGCAGGTTCTCGTACTCGTTGTACTTGCCGGCGGCGGCGAAGCCGATCCGGTCGTAGATCTCGCTGAACTTGTGCAGGGCGCGGGACGGGTTCTCTCCGACGAAGACGATGCCGTCGGCGTACTGGAGGACGACCAGGCTGCGGCCGCGGGCGATGCCCTTGCGGGCGTACTCCGCCCGGTCGGCCATGGCCTGCTGGGGTGAGACATAGAACGGCGTGGACACCGGCTACCGTCCCTTTCTTCCGGTCGATAGGGCTCTGGAGGGCTTCTTCGGTCGACGAGTGGTCACAGCAGGGCGGCGCGCGGGCCGTCGGGCTGCTCCAGACGCCGCTCGGTGACCGACCGGGCGAGCTCGGAGGACTCCGTCTCCGTGAGCCTGCGGAAGCCCTCTTCGGTGATGACGGTGACGATCGGGAAGATCCTGCGGGCCAGGTCCGGGCCGCCGGTCGCCGAGTCGTCGTCCGCCGCGTCGTACAGCGCCTGGACGACGAGCGTGGTGGCCTGCTCCTCGGTCAGGTCGTCCCGGTAGAGCTTCTTCATCGACCCGCGCGCGAAGATCGAGCCCGAGCCGGTGGCGGCATACCCGTGCTCCTCGGAGCGGCCGCCGGTGACGTCGTAGGAGAAGATCCGGCCCTTCTCCTTGCCCTCGTCCCAGCCGGCGAACAGCGGGACGACGGCGAGGCCCTGCATGGCCATGCCGAGATTGCTGCGGATCATGGTGGACAGGCGGTTGGCCTTGCCCTCCAGGGAGAGGGTCGCGCCCTCCACCTTCTCGAAGTGCTCCAGCTCCAGCTGGAACAGCTTCACCATCTCCACGGCGAGACCGGCCGTGCCGGCGATGCCGACCGCGGAGTACTCGTCGGCCGGGAACACCTTCTCGATGTCCCGCTGCGCGATCATGTTCCCCATGGTCGCGCGCCGGTCACCGGCGAGCACGACCCCGCCGGGGAACGTCGCGGCGACGATGGTCGTCCCGTGCGGTGCCTCGACGACCCCTTCCGGCAGCTTCCGGTGGCCCGGGAGCATCTCCGGCGAGTGGTCGGCGAGGAAGTCCATGAAGGAGGACGAGCCCGGCGTCAGGAAGGCCGCCGGCAGACGCCCGATACTACGAGGGTTGGCTTCCACGCGATTCCTTCCGGTGGGAACGACGGCCCGCCGTGGGGACGCACGGGCCGATCTTGCGTACTGTGCACGGACCTTACCCGTGCCGCCGCCTGTCATCCGTCCCCGGGCCCACGGCTTTCCGGGGCTCCGGGGACGGAGGCGACAGGAGCGCCTGAGCGGCTACTCGCCGCCCTTCTGCACGAAGGACCGCACGAAGTCCTCCGCGTTCTCCTCCAAGACGTCGTCGATCTCGTCCAGGACGGAGTCCACGTCGTCCGAAAGCTTCTCCTGGCGTTCCTTGAGGTCGGAGCTCGCCTCCGTGGTGGTCTCCTCGACCTCCTCGGTGGAACGCGTCGCCTTCTGCTGTCCGCCGCCGGTGTCCTTGGTCGCCATAAACCTCACCCCGCTCGAATCGGCCCGCTCGGTTGGGTCTGTACAAGATCAGACCCTACAAGCCGGGACTGACATCGGCCCCGCAGTTTCTTCAATCCGGGCACTGCTTCCATGATTCCCAGGAGACGGGCATTTCAGCCGCGCCCCCGGAATCCCGGGGATTTTCCGGGATTCCGGGCGGTTCTCAGCCGCCGGAGAGGACCCGCACGAGTTCCTCGGCCGTGCGGCAGCGGTCCAGGAGTTCCTTCACGTGGTTCCGGGTACCCCGCAGGGGTTCCAGGGTCGGGACGCGCTGGAGCGAGTCGCGTCCGGGCAGGTCGAAGATCACCGAGTCCCAGGAGGCGGCGGCCACGTCGTCCGCGTACTGCTCCAGGCAGCGGCCGCGGAAATAGGCCCTGGTGTCCTCAGGAGGGCTCGTCTCGGCCCGCCGCACCGTTTCCTCGTCCAGCAGGCGCTTCATGCGCCCACGGGCCACCAGACGGTTGTACAGGCCCTTCTCGGGCCGCACGTCGGCGTACTGCAGGTCGACGAGGTGCAGGCGGGCGGCGTCCCAGTCCAGGCCGTCCCGGCGGCGGTAGCCCTCCATGAGCTCCCGCTTGGCGATCCAGTCCAGTTCGCCGGCCAGGCTCATCGGGTCGTTCTCGAGCCGGTTGAGGGTGTCCTCCCAGCGGCTCAGGACGTCCTTGGTCTGCTCGTCGGCGTCCGCCCCGTAGCGCTCGTCCACGTACTTCCTGGCCAGCTCGAAGTACTCCATCTGGAGCTGCACCGCGGTGAGTGTCCGGCCGCTGCGGAGCGTGACCAGATACTCCAGGCCCGGGTCGTGCGAGACCTGGTGGAGGGTGCGTACGGGCTGGTCGACGGCGAGGTCGACGGTGATGAAGGCGTCCTCGATCATCGACAGGACGAGCGACGTCGTGCCGAGCTTGAGATAGGTGGAGATCTCGGAGAGGTTGGCGTCGCCGATGATCACATGCAGCCGCCGGTACTTCTCGGCGTCCGCGTGCGGCTCGTCGCGGGTGTTGATGATCGGGCGCTTGAGGGTCGTCTCGAGGCCCACCTCGACCTCGAAGTAGTCGGCGCGCTGGCTGATCTGGAAGCCGTGCTCCCGGCCGTCCTGGCCGATTCCGACCCGGCCGGCGCCGGTGACGACCTGCCGGGAGACGAAGAACGGCGTCAGATGGCGCACGATGTCCGAGAACGGCGTCTCGCGCTTCATCAGGTAGTTCTCGTGCGTGCCGTAGGACGCGCCCTTGTTGTCGGTGTTGTTCTTGTAGAGGTGGATCGGCTGGGCGCCGGGCAGCTGGGCGGCCCGCTCGGCGGCCTCGGCCATGATCCGCTCGCCGGCCTTGTCCCACAGGACGGCGTCGCGCGGGTTGGTGACCTCGGGCGCGCTGTACTCCGGGTGGGCGTGGTCCACGTAGAGCCGCGCGCCGTTGGTCAGGATGACGTTGGCCAGGCCGATGTCCTCGTCGGTGAGCTGGCTGGAGTCGGCGGCCTCGCGGGCGAGGTCGAAGCCGCGGGCGTCCCGCAGCGGATTCTCCTCCTCGAAGTCCCAGCGGGCGCGGCGCGCCCGGTGCATCGCCGCCGCGTAGGCGTTGACGATCTGGGACGAGGTGAGCATGGCATTGGCGTTGGGGTGCCCCGGGACGGAGATCCCGTACTCCGTCTCGATGCCCATTACTCGCCGTACGGTCATGCGGCCCTCCTTGCCCGGCGCCGCTCCCCGCACAGTGCGTGATTCGGCGGTACCCACGAGCCTAGAGCGGCCGCGCGCGTACGGGGAGATCAGAAGCGATTCGGTGAGTGGAAAGCGACGGCTGCGGATGCCCGGTTTCCGGACATCCGCAGCCGGTGCGCGTCACTACAGGTACTGACCGGTGTTGGCCACCGTGTCGATGGAGCGACCGGTGTCCGCGCCCTGCTTTCCGGTGACGAGGGTGCGGATGAAGACGATCCGCTCGCCCTTCTTTCCGGAGATTCGGGCCCAGTCGTCCGGGTTGGTGGTGTTGGGAAGGTCCTCGTTCTCCTTGAACTCGTCCACGCAGGCCTGGAGGAGGTGGGAGACGCGAATGCCCTTCTGGTCGTGGTCGAGGAAGGCCTTGATGGCCATCTTCTTGGCCCGGTCGACGATGTTCTGGATCATCGCGCCGGAGTTGAAGTCCTTGAAGTACAGGACTTCCTTGTCGCCGTTGGCGTACGTGACCTCGAGGAAGCGGTTCTCCTCGGATTCCGCGTACATCTGCTCGACCACGGACTGGATCATTCCGTGGGCCGCGGCCTCCTTCGATCCGCTGTGCTCGGCGAGGTCGTCGGCGTGCAGCGGGAGGGAGGCGGTGAGGTACTTGGCGAAGATGTCCTTGGCCGCCTCGGCGTCCGGGCGCTCGATCTTGATCTTGACGTCGAGCCGGCCGGGCCTCAGGATCGCGGGGTCGATCATGTCCTCGCGGTTGGAGGCGCCGATGACGATCACGTTCTCCAGGCCCTCCACGCCGTCGATCTCGGCGAGCAGCTGCGGGACGATGGTGTTCTCCACGTCCGAGCTGACACCGGATCCACGGGTGCGGAAGAGCGATTCCATCTCGTCGAAGAAGACGATGACGGGGGTGCCCTCGCTCGCCTTCTCCCGGGCACGCTGGAAGACGAGGCGGATGTGCCGCTCGGTCTCGCCGACGTACTTGTTGAGGAGCTCGGGACCCTTGATGTTCAGGAAGTAGGACTTCCCGGCGGGCTGCCCGGTCACCTCGGCGACCTTCTTGGCAAGGGAGTTGGCGACGGCCTTCGCGATCAGCGTCTTGCCGCAGCCGGGCGGACCGTAGAGCAGGATGCCCTTCGGCGGCCGCAGTTCGTGCTCCTTGAAGAGGTCCGGGTAGAGGTACGGAAGCTCGACGGCGTCGCGGATCAGCTCGATCTGGTTGCCCAGACCGCCGATCTTGTCGTAGTCGACGTCCGGGACCTCTTCGAGGACGAGTTCCTCGACCTCGCTCTTGGGGACCACTTCGTAGACGTAGCCGGAGCGGGGCTCGAGGAGCAGGGCGTCGCCGGGGCGGATGGTGATGTCCAGCAGGGGCTCGGCGAGCCGCACCACCCGTTCCTCGTCGGTGTGCCCGATCACCAGGGCGCGCTCGCCGTCCTCGAGGATCTCCTTGAGGGTGACGATGTCCCCGGCGCGCTCGAACTCCATGGCCTCGACCACGTTGAGCGCCTCGTTGAGCATGACTTCCTGGCCCCGCCTGAGCTCGTCGAGCTCCACGGCGGGACTCACGTTCACCCGGAGCTTGCGGCCCCCGGTGAAGATGTCGCACGTGCCGTCCTCGTTCGCCTGCAGGAAGACACCGAAGCCGGCCGGCGGCTGCGCGAGCCGGTCGACCTCCTCCTTGAGGGCCACGATCTGGTCCCGGGCCTCACGGAGCGTATTGGCGAGCCGCTCGTTCTGCGCGGACACGCCGGCCAGGTTCGTCTGCAGCTCGACGATCCGCTCCTCGAGAATCCTCGTGTGACGCGGAGAGTCGGCGAGCTTGCGGCGCAGGACGGCGATTTCCTGCTCGAGATAGGCAACCTGGCCGGCGGGGTCCTCAGACCCCCGCCCCGGCCGGATGCCGCGGTTGATGTCGTCGTCGTGGGCTGCCACGGTCCTCACCTCCTCCAAGGGGAGCTGGACGCTTCCTGACCCTACCTGGGCGGGTGACGATTGAAACCCCTAGATCAAAAAGACTCCGGGGTGTGTCCGATCTTCACCCTTGCGCTTCCCCTCACGCCAGGGAAATACCCACCGCCGGACGTTGCAAAAGCGGGCGGAGGTATCGTCGTGTGTGGTCAACACCCGTCAGGCTTGGCCCGACTTACCCGCGCGACGCAGAAACGGCAGGACTTATGACCGTGCAGCAGGAGTCTCCGGCCACGGGCGCCGAGGAGGCGCTGGAGGTCTGGATCGACCAGGACCTGTGCACCGGGGACGGAATCTGCGCGCAGTACGCCCCGGAGGTCTTCGAGCTCGACATCGACGGGCTCGCATATGTGAAGAGCGCGGACGACGAGCTGCTCCAGGAGCCGGGCGCGACGACGCCGGTGCCGCTGCCGCTGCTCACGGACGTGGTGGACTCCGCGAAGGAGTGCCCGGGCGACTGCATCCACGTCCGCCGGGTCCGCGACGGCGTGGAGGTGTACGGCCCCGACGCCGGGTGACGGCCGGGCCGTGAGGGAAGGCGCGCGCCGGGTCAGACGGCGCGCGCCTCGGCGCGTGCGGTCCGGACGAAGGTCCCGCCGTGCCAGCGCCAGCTGACCTGTTCGCGCTGGTCGGGGCAGCAGCTGGGGACGTCGGGCGAGGAGTAGCCGAGCAGGGTGGCCTGGACGGCGCCGTCGCGTACGGCGAAGTCGCTGACGTTCTTCAGCTGGGAGGGCTCCACGAGCGTCGCAACCACGCGGGCGGTCCGGGCGCCGGCGCCCTTGCCGTGGGTGAGGACGTAGATGCCGCTGGGCGGCGTTCCGGAGCCGGCTTCGCAGTGTACGACTGCGACGGTCTCCGGGTTCCCGTCGCCGTCGAGGTCGCCGGTGGCCCGCTGGGCGATCTTGCTGGGGCCTCCGCCGCACTCCAGCGGATAGTGGGCGGTGGCCGCGTCGGGAGCCGGCCGCGGGGCGGGCGGGGCGGCGGTGGCTCCGGCCGGGTCGGGCTGGAGCAGTCCGGCGAGGGCGAGGATTCCGGCCATCGCGGTGGCGGTGGCCAGCCAGTGCACCGGCCGGGTGTGGGTGTGCGCCAGGTCCGTGACGGCGGAGGTCTGCACGCGAGGAGTCTCCTGTGAGGGTGGTGCGGAAGGAGTTGCGGGCATCGTGCCACACGTCACAGGAGCGCGGAACAGGTGGGGTCGGCCCTTGTCGCGGGGCCTCGGCCGTTGTCGCAGGGCCTCGGCCGTTGTCACGGCGCCTCGGCGGCGTCGTAGGGCCTCGGCGTCGTGGCGGGGCGGCGGCGGCGTCGCGGCGCCCAGGCCCGCGTACGGCCGCTGCGGCGGCGTACGGATGCACCGGCGGGCGCGGCCGTCCGGCAGGCGGCGCCGGCGTGCGGCCCCGAACGTGAGGGTGCCGCCGCCGACTTCCGCGCGCTGGGCGGGAACTCGACGACGGCACACATGCGTTGTCGGGGCGTCAGCCCTCGGGGGCGTCAGCCCTTGTTCGGACCCTCGTAGTCCTCGCCGTAGGCGCCCTTGGCGGGCCGGCGGCGGCGCATCGGCGGCTCGACGCCGTCCGCGAGGCGACGGGCGGTGACGAGGAAGCCGGTGTGGCCGATCATCCGGTGGTCCGGGCGGACGGCCAGGCCCTCGACGTGCCAGTTGCGGATCATGGACTCCCACGGCTGCGGCTCGGCGTAGCAGCCGAACTCGCGGATGGACTCCACGGTGCGGGCGAGCTGCGTGGTGGTGGCCACGTAGCAGCACAGGATGCCGCCGGGGACGAGCGCCTTGGAGACGGCCTCCAGGCACTCCCAGGGCGCGAGCATGTCGAGGATGACGCGGTCGACGTCGGTGTCGGACAGGTTGTCCTGGAGGTCGCCGACGGTCAGCTGCCACGCGGGGTGCGGGCCGCCGAAGTAGCGCTCGACGTTGCCCTTGGCGATCTCGGCGAAGTCCTCGCGGCGCTCGTAGGAGTGCAGCATGCCGCTGTCGCCGATGGCGCGCAGCAGGAAGGAGCTCAGCGAGCCGGAGCCCACACCGGCCTCGACGACGCGGGCGCCGGGGAAGATGTCGGCGAAGGCGAGGATCTGCCCCGCGTCCTTGGGGTAGACCACGGCGGCGCCGCGGGGCATGGACAGGACGTAGTCGGGGAGCAGGGGGCGCAGCGCGAGGTAGGCGACGTTTCCCGTGGTACGGACAACACTGCCCTCGGGAGCACCGATCAGCTCGTCGTGCGGGAAGGAACCCTTGTGGGTGTGGAAGTTCTTCCCGGCCTCGAGCGTGAACGTGTAGTGGCGTCCCTTGGGGTCGGTGAGCTGGACCTGGTCCCCGACCTTGAAGGGCCCGCGACGGCGGGCGGCACCGGTCGGTTCGGACATGTGAACAGGGTACCGGTGTTACGAGGAGGGTCGTGCCATGGCCTTCACGAAGGCCTTCTCGACGTCGGTGGCCGACAGCACGCCGTAGATCTCGCCGCCCTCCTCGACGACGAGGTATTCGGTGGCCGGGCTGGCGCGCAGGTGGTCCAGGAGGGGCTGGCCGGTGAGGTCGGCGGGGACCTTCATGCCGTCGACGAGGTCCTGGGTGAGGGCGCTGACCGCGACCCAGGGCCGGCGGTGCTGGGGAATGCCGGCGATGGCGGACTCGCGGACGATGCCGGTGGGCGCGCCGTGGCCGTCGACGACGACGAGGGCGCGGGCGCCGGCCTCGTTGGCGCGGCGCAGGGCCTCGGAGAGCGGGGTGGCCGATTCGACGGGGATGGCGCGGCGGGTGAGGGTGCGGGCGCGCAGCTCGGGGAGGTGTTCGCGCAGCCGGGCCATGCGCAGGCTGTTGCCGGCGCCGGTCCAGATGATCGCGGCGAGGATGGCGGCGAGCAGGGCGTCGGTGACGGTGGTGAAGCCGTCGATGTCGGCGGTGGAGTTGCCGAGGAGGCCGGTGCGGGTGAGCAGCGGCAGTCCGATGAGGACGGTGACGGCGAGCGCGCGGCCGACCCAGGCGGCGGCGACGGTGCCGGTCATCGCGTTGCCGGTGATCTTCCAGACGACGGCGCGGAGCATCCGGCCGCCGTCGAGCGGCAGGCCGGGCAGCAGGTTGAAGACGGCGACGATCAGGTTGGAGATCATCAGGCCGCCGAGGAGGACACCGGGGACGGTGCCGGGCTCGACGGCGTAGAGGGTGGCGTAGAAGATGCCGGCGAGGACGAGGGAGAGCAGCGGGCCGACGAAGGCGAGGAGGAACTCGCGGCCGGGTGTCTCGGTCTCCTTCTCGATCTCGGAGACGCCGCCGAAGAACTGGAGCTGGATGCGGCGCACCGGGAGCTTGAAGCGGAGCGCGGCGATGGTGTGGGCCAGTTCGTGGACGAGGACGGAGGCGTAGAAGGCGATCGCGAAGAACAGCGAGACGAGGTAGCGTGCGGCGCCGAGCTCGGGCAGGACGCGTTCGATCTGGTCGCCGAAGACCCAGGTGATGAGGGCGGCGACGAGGAACCAGCTGGGCGCGACGTAGACGGGCACGCCGAAGGGCCGGCCCATGAGGATGCCGCCGCCCGGCCCCTCGGTCCGCTGCGGCTTGGACTCGTCCTGGTTCACGGGTTCCTTTCGTCGCCGAGCTGTCGGTCCGCGCGCTCGGTCACGGTTCGATCATGCAGCGCGACGGCCTCCTGCGTCGATGGTATTCCGCCCGCTGTCGGTGGCGGGCCGTAGGGTCTGTGTCATGAGTACGAGTGAGCAGCCGCCGGCGGAGGCCGGGAGCACGCCCCTGCCCGAGGCGACGGCGCCCCGGACGCCGATGTCGTTGTCGCCCTCCCGGGCGAGCGACTTCATGCAGTGCCCGCTGCTCTACCGGTTCCGGGTGATCGACCGGCTGCCGGAGAAGCCGAGCGCGGCGGCGACGCGCGGGACGCTGGTGCACGCGGTCCTCGAGCGGCTCTTCGACGCGCCGGCGGTGGAGCGGACGGCGCCGCGGGCGAAGGCGCTGATCCCGGGCCAGTGGGACCGGCTGCTCGAGTCGCGGCCCGAGCTGGGCGAGCTGTTCGCCGAGGACGCGGAGGGCGAGCGGCTCGCGCGGTGGCTGACGGAGGCGGAGGCGCTGGTCGAGCGGTGGTTCACGCTGGAGGACCCGACGCGTCTGGAGCCGGCCGAGCGCGAGCTGTTCGTGGAGACGGAGCTGGATTCGGGGCTGCGGCTGCGCGGTGTGATCGACCGGGTCGACGTGGCGCCGACGGGCGAGGTGCGGATCGTCGACTACAAGACGGGCAAGGCGCCCCGCCCCGAGTACAGCGAGGGCGCGCTGTTCCAGATGAAGTTCTACGCGCTGGTGGTCTGGCGGCTGAAGAACGTCGTGCCGCGCCGGCTGCAGCTGGTCTATCTCGGCAGCGGTGACGTGCTGACGTACGACCCGGTGGAGGCGGATCTGCTGCGGGTGGAGCGCAAGCTGCTGGCGTTGTGGGAGGCGATCCGGCTGGCGACCCGGACGGGTGACTGGCGGCCGCGGCCGACGAAGCTGTGCGGCTGGTGCGACCACCAGGCGGTGTGCCCGGAGTTCGGCGGCACTCCCCCGGTGTATCCGCTGCCGGTGGTGCCCGCGCGCCCGCCGGAGTCCGGCGACGGGGACCAGGGCAGAATGGACCGGGTCCAGCCCGCCCCGTGAAGGAGTTGTCCGTGGCAATCCGCGTCCTCCTGGTCGACGACCAGCCCCTGCTGCGCACCGGTTTCCGGATGATCCTGGAGGCCGAGCAGGACATCGCGGTGGTGGGTGAGGCCGGTGACGGCCTCCAGGCCCTCGACCAGGTGCGGGCGCTGCAGCCCGACGTGGTCCTGATGGACATCCGGATGCCGCGGATGGACGGGGTGGAGGCCACCCGGCAGATCACCGGTCCGGGCCGGGACGGCCCGGCGAAGGTGCTGGTGCTGACCACCTTCGACCTGGACGAGTACGTGGTGGAGGCGCTGCGGGCGGGAGCGAGCGGCTTCCTCCTGAAGGACGCCCCGGCGCACGAGCTGGTCCAGGCGATCCGGGTGGTGGCGGCGGGCGAGGCGATGCTGGCGCCGTCGATCACGCGCCGGCTGCTCGACAAGTACTCGGCGCACCTGCCCTCGGGCGACGAGCAGGTCCCGGACACCCTGAACACGCTGACCGAGCGTGAGGTCGAGGTGCTGAAGCTGGTGGCGCGGGGCCTGTCGAATGCGGAGATCGCGGCGGATCTGTTCGTCAGCGAGACGACGGTGAAGACCCATGTCGGCCATGTGCTGACGAAGCTGCGCCTGCGCGACCGGGTGCAGGCGGCGGTGTACGCGTACGAGAGCGGTCTGGTGCGTCCGGGCGCGCAGTGACCGGCCCCGGATGAGTGACCGGCCTCGGTTGTGCGGAAGGGCCCGGCACGCCTCGCGCGTGCCGGGCCCTTCGCCGTGCGGCGGGTGCCGTCAGCCCTTCTTGATCTCCCAGAAGCGGAAGACGGTGGAGGCGTCGAGCGTCCACTCCAGGCCGGTGACGGTGTCGCGGGCGACGGCGTACTGCTTGCCCTGCCACAGCGGCAGGAAGGGCAGCTGCTCGGCGACGATGTCCTGGATGCGGCCGAAGTCGGCGGCGGTCGCGCCGCGGTCGGCGGAGGCGGCGGTCTTCGGCAGGAGGCTGCCGGTGATGGCGGAGCTCTCGTAGTGGTTGCCGAGGACGTTGCCCTTGCCGAAGAAGGGCGCGGTGAAGTTGTCGGCGTCCGGGTAGTCGGGCACCCAGCCCTTGACGTAGACGCCGTACTCGCCGGCGGCGATGCCCTTCTCGTACTCCTCGAACTCGACGGACTTGACGTCGGCTTCGAACAGGCCGCTGGCGTTGAGCTGCTCGGCTATCGCCTTCATCTCCTGGTCGGTGGCGGGGCCGTAGCGGCTCGGCGTGGACCAGAGGGTGAGCTTGACCTTCTCGGTGATGCCGGCCGAGCGCAGCGCCTTCTTGGCCTGCTCCTTGTCGGGGCTGCCGTAGCTGTCGAAGAAGGCGGTGTTGTGGCCCGCGATGCCGGCCGGGACGATCGAGTAGAGCGGCGTGGCGGTCGACTTGTAGACGTCCTGGACGAGCGCCTCGCGGTCGACGAGGTGGGCGATGGCCTTGCGGACGCCCAGCTTGCCGACGACCGGGTCCTTGACGTTGAAGACGAGGTGCTGGACCTCGGCGCTGCTGCCCTGGACGATCTCGACGCCCTTGTCGTCGGTGCCCGCGGAGGCTTCGAGGGCGGCGATGTCGTCGGCGGACAGGCCTCGGTAGGCGACGTCGATCTCGTTGGCGGACAGAGCCTTGGCGAGGGCCTCGCGGTCGCCGCGGTAGAGCTTGAGGGTGACGCCGTCGTTCCTGCGCTTGGCGGAGCCGTGGTAGTCGGGGTTGGCGGAGAAGACGGCCTCGGTGTCGCTGATGGAGTCGAGCTTGTACGGGCCGGAGCCGACGGCCTTGCCGTCGGTGCGCAGCCCGTCCGCGGCGTACTCGCGGTGGTCGACGATGGAGCCGGCGCCGGAGGCGATCTTGCTCGGGAAGGTGGCGTCCGGGACCTTGAGCTTGAAGACGACGGTCCGCTCGTCGGGCGTCTCGATGGTGTCGATGGTCGACAGCAGCGGTGCCGGGCCGGAGGCGTCGTCGATCTTCAGGGCGCGCTCGAACGAGAACTTGACGTCCTCGGAGGTGAGCGGGTTGCCGTTGGAGAACTTCAGGCCCTCGCGGAGGGTGCAGGTGTAGACCCTGCTGCCGGGCGCGAAGCCGCACTTGTCGGCGGCCTCGGGCTCGGGTTCGGAGCCGCCCTTGGGGAAGGCGAGCAGGGACTGGAAGACGTTGTTGAACAGCAGCCACGAGCCGGGGTCGTAACCGGCGGCGGGGTCGGTCGCGAGGATCTCGTCCGACATGCCGACGCGGACGGTGTTCCCGGAGTCGCCGGAGCCGCCGCCCTGTTCGGTGCCGCAGCCGCTGAGCATCGCGGCCGCCAGGCCCGCGGCGAGCGGGGCGGTCAGCCACTTGTTGTGTGCCTTCACAGAACTTGCCTCTTGATCTCTTGCCAGGCCGGCCGCGCGGGGGTTTGCGCGGCCGGTAAACGAAGGGGTCAGGCGGTGCCGCGGCCCAGCTCCCACAGGAGCAGGTCGGAGGAGGTGTTCAGCGCCCATTCGACGCCGGTGACGTCGTCGCGCGCGGCGACGTACTGCTTGCCCTGCCACAGCGGCAGCACGGGAACGTCCTTGGCGACGATCTTCTGGATCTGCTCGAAGACGGGGGTCGCGGCGGTGCGGTCGGCCTGGCGGCGCGACTGCGGGATCAGCCGGTCACGGACGGACTGGTTGACGTAGGGGGTGTTGAGGAAGTTGTCGCTGTCGAGGAACGGAGCGACGTAGTTGTCCGGGTCCGGGTAGTCGGGGAACCAGCCGAGGCCGTAGACGGCGTAGTCGCCGCGCTTCTGGGCCGGGCGGAACTTGGACCATTCGGTGCCCTGGGTCTGGGCGTCGAAGAGCTTGGTGGCGTTGAGCTGGCCGCGCAGGGCCTCGAACTCCTCGGCCGTCTTGGCGCCGTAGTGGTCGGTCGTGTAGTGCAGGGTGATCTTGACCGGGGTCTTGACGCCGGCCTCGCGCAGGATCTTGGCGGCCTTGGCGGTGCTCGGCTCGCCGTAGGTGTCGATGAACGAGGTGGAGTGGCCGGTGATGCTGGAGGGGATCAGCGAGTAGAGCGGCTCGGCGGTGGGGCCGTAGACCTGGTCGACGAGCCGGCCGCGGTCGACGACGGCGGCCATGGCCTGCCGGACGGCCTTGTCCTCGACGCCGGGTGCCTTGGTGTTGAAGGCGAGGTAGCGGATCTCCAGGCCGGGGACCTCGGTGAGCTCGATGCCGTCCTGCGGCTTCTCGGTGAGCTCCTTGATCTGCGGCTGGGACATGGCGCGGGCCGCCATGTCGATGGAGTCGTCGCGCAGCGCCTTGTCCATGGCGCCGGCGTCGGCGAAGGAGCGCAGCTCGACCTTGTCGTTGCGCAGGGTGATGTCGCCCTTGTACTTCGCGTTCTTGGTGAAGACGAACTTGGTGACCTTGTCGCCGTCGGTCTCGGTCTTCATCGTGTACGGGCCGGAGCCGTCGACGTCGAAGCCGGCGCGCAGCGCCTTGCCGTCGTACCTGGACTTGCTGAGGATGCCGGCGACGGGGGTGGAGAGCTTGTACGGGAAGGTCGCGTCGGGCGTCTTGAGGTGGAAGACCACCTCCAGGTCGCCCTTGGTCTCGACGGTGTCGATGTTGGCGAGGAGCGCGGCGGTTCCGTTGTCGGACTTGATGGCGAGCACGCGCTCGACGGAGAACTTGACGTCCTCGGCGGTGATCGGGGTGCCGTCGGCGAAGGTGAGGCCCGCGCGGAGGGTGCAGCGGTAGCTCTCGCTCTGCTTGTCGGAGAATCCGCAGCTCTCGGCGGCCTCGGGGACCGGCTGGCCGCTGCCGCGCGGGACGTGCATCAGCGTCTGCACGGTCTGCCGCAGGATGTTCCAGGCGCCGGTGTCGTAGGCGAAGGCCGGGTCGAGGGGGGCGGGAGCGTCCTCGGTGGCGACGAACTGGTCCGTGGTGCCGACGACGATGGCTCTGCTCTCGTCTCCTCCACCGCAGCCGGCGAGCAGAGGTGTGAGCAGTGCGGCCACGGCCGGCAGCACCAGGGTCTTGCGGTTCATCGGGGAACGTTCTCCTCATCCGGCACGGGGTGACGGCCGGCACATCAACAGCGGCTTCGGTCACTCCGCCGGCCGCCCGGTCGGGGCGGGGCGATCGGGCCGGGAGGGGTGCGATCGGTCCTGTGTACGCGGCGACTTGGGTGGGCGCCGGGGCACGCGGAAGGTGCGGCGGAGTACTCGCGAAATGCTAGTGGGCGGTGTCGGCGTCACCGGACGGCGAAGGTCGCGCACGCGAGGCCGCACCGATCATGAATACGGTGCGTTCGATAGCCATGCGCCGGAATCATTCGTACGGTCCGGAGCGAATCGGGACACATGGGCGGGGCTTAAACGTCATGTTCCGGACAGCGCACGCAGACAGGCCACCCGCCGGTCGGCACTCTGGGTGAGCAACGTCACTCAGGGTTCTTTCCGGCGGATGGCCTGTTCGTTTCCGCGAGCGAAGCGGGGCGGGGTCAGATCCCGGCGGGCGAGGCGATCAGCGTGCGCAGGAAGGGCACGTCGACCTCCTCCAGCGAGCGCACCACGACCCGGCCCGCGGAGGGCGCGATGGGCGCGACGGAGGGCACCGCGACGACCCGGCAGCCGGCCGCCTCGGCCGCCGCGACGCCGGTGGCCGTGTCCTCGACGACCGCGCACAGGGACGGCTCGGCGCCGACGCCGCGGGCGGCGGTCAGATAGGGCTCGGGGTGCGGCTTCGTACGCGCGACCTCGTCGCCGGCGACGGTCAGCGCGAAGCGGTCGCCGCCCAGGGAGGCGAGCACCCGGTCGATGATCCGGCGGTGCGAGGCGGAGACCAGCGCGGTGGGGATGTTGTGCCGGGCCAGTTCGGTCAGCAGCCGGTCGGCGCCGGGCATCAGCGGGACGCCGCGGTCGATGCGCTGCTCGAACTTCTGGTTGAGCAGCACGGTGAGCTCTTCGAGGGTGATGTCGGCGCCGGTGGCCTCGATCAGATAGCCGGCGCTGCGGGTCATCGGCCCGCCGACGACGACGTCCCGCCAGGACTCGTCCAGCCGGTGTCCGAGGTCGGCGAAGACCTCGACCTCCGCGTCCCACCAAAAGCCCTCGGTGTCGACGAGGGTGCCGTCCATGTCGAGGAAGACCGCCTGCAGGGCGGAATTCCCGTGGGCACGGAACAAGGACGCGGGGACCGTACTGGTCATCCGGCACACCTCCATCGAGGGACGAGAAGGGCGGGGGGCCCCCCCCCCCCCCGGGGGGGGGGGGGGGGGGGGGCCGGCCCCCCCCCCCGCCCCGCGGGGCCCCCCCCCCCCCCCCGCCCCGCCCGCCCGCGGGTGGAGGGG
>NZ_JBITXS010000006.1:46777-178346 GCF_044544825.1 Streptomyces sp. NPDC053493 | reverse complement strand
TTTTGTCGGGGGGGATCTAAAATTGCCGGGGGGCACGGTCGTTTTAACCGGCAACACCTCCATCGAGGGACGAGAAGGCCGGCCGCCCACCCCGGTACGGGGGGGGGCGGCCGGCCTGCACTGGACCGACCAGTCTACGTCGCGGTCACTCCCGGCGCACGGATTTACCGCCGTAGCGGTTACCGAGCGTTGAAGTACTTCGCCTCGGGGTGATGGATGACGATGGCGTCCGTGGACTGCTCCGGGTGGAGCTGGAACTCCTCCGAGAGGTGGACGCCGATCCGCTCCGGCTCCAGGAGCTCGGCGATCTTCGCCCGGTCCTCCAGGTCGGGGCAGGCGCCGTAGCCGAGCGAGAAGCGCGCGCCGCGGTACTTGAGGGCGAACATGTCCTCGACGTTCGCCGGGTCCTCGCCGCCGAAGCCGAGCTCGGCGCGGACCCGGGCGTGCCAGTACTCGGCGAGGGCCTCGGCCAGCTGTACGGACAGACCGTGCAGCTCCAGGTAGTCGCGGTAGGAGTCGGACTCGAACAGCTTGGCCGTGGCCTCGCCGATCTTCGAGCCGACGGTGACGACCTGGAGGCCGACGACGTCGGTCTCGCCGGACTCCTCCGGGCGGAAGAAGTCCGCGAGGCACAGCCGCCGGCCGCGCCGCTGGCGCGGGAAGGTGAAGCGGGTGCGCTCGTTGCCGGCCTCGTCGAGGATGATCAGGTCGTCACCCTTGGAGACGCAGGGGAAGTAGCCGTGGACGACGGCCGCTTCGAGCAGGTTCTCCGTGTGCAGGCGCTCCAGCCAGCCGCGCAGGCGCGGCCGGCCCTCGGTCTCGACCAGTTCCTCGTACGAGGGGCCGTCGCCGGCCCGGTTCTGCTTGAGGCCCCACTGGCCCTTGAAGAGGGCGCCCTCGTCGAGCCAGGAGGCGTACTCCTTGAGCTGGATGCCCTTGACGACGCGGGTGCCCCAGAACGGCGGGGCCGGCACCGGGTTGTCGGTGGCGACGTCCGAGCGGCCGCCCGGCTCCGGCTCCTCGACCTGGAGGGTGGCGGCGCCCTTGGCGACCCGGCGCTGCTTGAGCTCGGGCAGGGTGGCGCCGGGCACGCCGCGCTTGACCGCGACGAGGGCGTCCATCAGGCGCAGGCCCTCGAAGGCGTCGCGGGCGTAGCGGACCTCGCCCTGGTAGATCTCGTGGAGGTCCTGCTCGACGTAGGCCCGGGTGAGGGCGGCGCCGCCGAGGATCACCGGGTACTTCGCGGCCAGCTCGCGCTGGTTCAGCTCCTCCAGGTTCTCCTTCATGATCACCGTGGACTTCACCAGGAGACCGGACATGCCGATGACGTCGGCCCGGTGCTCCTCGGCGGCTTCCAGGATCGCGGAGACGGGCTGCTTGATGCCGAGGTTGACGACGTTGTAGCCGTTGTTGGAGAGGATGATGTCCACGAGGTTCTTGCCGATGTCGTGGACGTCGCCGCGGACGGTGGCGAGGACGATGGTGCCCTTGCCGTCCGCGTCGGACTTCTCCATGTGCGGCTCCAGATAGGCCACCGCGGTCTTCATGACCTCGGCGGACTGGAGCACGAACGGCAGCTGCATCTGGCCGGAGCCGAACAGCTCGCCGACCACCTTCATGCCGTCGAGCAGCGTGTTGTTGACGATGTCGAGGGCCGGCGTGGTCGTGAGCGCCTCGTCGAGGTCCGCCTCCAGGCCGTTCTTCTCGCCGTCGATGATCCGACGCTTGAGGCGCTCCTCCAGCGGCAGGGCGAGGAGTTCCTCGGCCTTGCCGGCCTTGAGCGACTTGGCGGTGGCGCCCTCGAAGAGGGCCATCAGCTTCTGGAGCGGGTCGTAGCCCTCGCTGCGCCGGTCGTAGATCAGGTCCAGGGCGGTGGTGACCTGCTCCTCGTCGAAGCGGGCGATCGGGAGGATCTTGCTCGCGTGGACGATGGCCGAGTCGAGGCCCGCCTTGACGCACTCGTCGAGGAAGACCGAGTTGAGCAGGATGCGGGCGGCCGGGTTGAGGCCGAAGGAGATGTTGGACAGGCCGAGCGTGGTCTGGACGTCCGGGTGGCGGCGCTTGAGCTCGCGGATCGCCTCGATGGTGGCGATGCCGTCCTTGCGCGACTCCTCCTGGCCGGTGCAGATGGTGAAGGTCAGGGTGTCGATGAGGATGTCCGACTCGAGGATGCCCCAGTTGCCGGTGAGGTCGGCGATGAGCCGCTCGGCGATCTCGACCTTCTTCTCCGGCGTGCGGGCCTGGCCCTCCTCGTCGATGGTGAGGGCGATCAGCGCGGCGCCGTGCTCCTGGGCCAGACGGGTGACCTTGGCGAAGCGGGACTCGGGTCCGTCGCCGTCCTCGTAGTTGACCGAGTTGATGACGGCGCGGCCGCCCAGCTTCTCCAGGCCGGCCCGGATGACCTCGACCTCGGTGGAGTCGAGCACGATCGGCAGCGTGGAGGCGGTGGCGAAGCGGCC
This sequence comes from Streptomyces sp. NPDC053493, assembly GCF_044544825.1. NCBI lineage: Bacteria > Bacillati > Actinomycetota > Actinomycetes > Kitasatosporales > Streptomycetaceae > Streptomyces > Streptomyces sp. NPDC053493. The sequence continues at coordinate 175,887 of NZ_JBITXS010000006.1, read as the reverse complement.
GGCGAGCTCCTCCATGTCGGCGACGCCGTCGCGGCCCACGTAGTCGACGCAGAGGTCGAGCATGTGGGCGCCCTCGCGGATCTGGTCGCGGGCCATCTCGACGCAGTCGTCCCAGCGGCCCTCCAGCATGGCCTCGCGGAACTTCTTCGAGCCGTTGGCGTTCGTCCGCTCGCCGATGGCGAGGTACGAGGTGTCCTGGCGGAAGGGGACGGTCTGGTAGAGCGAGGCGGCGCCGGGCTCGGGGCGCGGCTCGCGGGCCGTCGGGGTGAGGCCCTGGACCCGCTCGACGACCTGGCGCAGGTGCTCGGGAGTCGTACCGCAGCAGCCGCCGATGAGGGACAGGCCGTACTCGCGGACGAAGGTCTCCTGGGCGTCGGCGAGCTCGGCCGGCGACAGCGGGTAGTGGGCGCCGTCGGAGGTGAGCACGGGCAGGCCGGCGTTGGGCATGCAGGAGAGCGGGATGCGCGAGTGGCGGGCGAGGTAGCGCAGGTGCTCGCTCATCTCGGCGGGGCCGGTGGCGCAGTTCAGGCCGATCATGTCGATGCCGAGCGGCTCGAGCGCGGTGAGCGCGGCGCCGATCTCGGAGCCGAGCAGCAAGGTGCCGGTGGTCTCGACGGTGACCGAACAGATCAGCGGCACGTCGACGCCGAGGGCGTCGAGGGCGCGGCGGGCGCCGATGATCGAGGACTTGGTCTGGAGCAGGTCCTGGGTGGTCTCGACGAGCAGCGCGTCGGCGCCGCCGGAGATCAGGCCCTCGGCGTTCTGCTGGTAGGCGTCGCGCAGGGTGGTGTACGGGGCGTGGCCGAGGGTCGGCAGCTTGGTGCCGGGGCCCATGGAGCCGAGGACCCACCGCTGCCGGCCGGTGCTCGCGGTGAACTCGTCGGCGATCTCGCGGGCGATGCGGGCGCCGGCCTCGGACAGCTCGTGGACGCGCTCGGGGATGTCGTACTCGCCGAGGGCGGCGTGGTTGGCGCCGAAGGTGTTGGTCTCGACGCAGTCGACGCCGGCGGAGAAGTACTCCTGGTGGACCGAGCGGACGATGTCGGGCCGGGTGATGTTGAGGATCTCGTTGCAGCCCTCGAGGTTCTGGAAGTCCTCGAGACTGGGGTCCTGTGCCTGGAGCATGGTGCCCATGGCGCCGTCGGCCACGACGACTCGGGTGGCGAGTGCTTCGCGGAGCGCGGCCGCTCGGCTCTGGAGGTCGGCGGAAGGGTTCGGCGACGAGGCCATGGATGGGGCTCCCTGGGATGCGACGGCTGTCGGCTTTGCGCACTCGGCGGAGCGCGCACGGGCCCAGAGTAGCCGTGTGAGCGCCGGGGTGGACATGGGGTTCCAGCTGGTGGACGGCATCCTGTGTGCGGGGACTCCCGGTACGGCCCGTTCTTGTTCGACACTGTCTGGTGTGACACAAGGTCGGCATCGACCGATAGTGTTCAGCATTGTCGAACAGCATGTGAGGGAGAAGGGCCGGGCGATGGCGAAGAACATCCAGTCGCTTGAACGGGCGGCGGCGATGCTGCGACTGCTCGCGGGCGGCGAGCGCCGGCTCGGCCTGTCCGACATCGCCTCCTCGCTGGGCCTGGCCAAGGGCACGGCGCACGGCATCCTGCGCACCCTGCAGGCCGAGGGCTTCGTGGAGCAGGACGCGGCCTCGGGCCGCTACCAGCTGGGCGCCGAGCTGCTGCGGCTCGGCAACAGCTATCTGGACGTGCACGAGCTGCGCGCCCGGGCCCTGGTGTGGACCGACGACCTGGCCCGCTCCAGCGGCGAGAGCGTCCATCTGGGCGTGCTGCACCAGCAGGGCGTGCTGATCGTGCACCACGTCTTCCGGCCCGACGACAGCCGCCAGGTCCTGGAGGTGGGCGCCATGCAGCCTCTGCACTCCACGGCTCTGGGCAAGGTCCTCTCGGCGTACGACCCGGTGGCCCACAGCGAGGCGGTGGAGGTCGAACGGGAGCCGTTCACCCCGCGTACCGTCACCGCGCTGGCGGACTTCGAGACGCTGCTCGACATGACCAGGGCGCGCGGCTGGGCCGCGGACGTGGAGGAGACCTGGGAGGGCGTGGCCTCGGTGGCGGCGCCGATCCACGACCGGCGGCGGATGCCGGTGGGCGCCGTGGCCATCACCGGCGCGGTGGAGCGGGTCTGCGCCGGTGGCGAGCTGCGCTCGGAGCTGGTGGCGGCGGTACGGGACTGCGCGCGGGCGGTCTCCAGGGATCTGGGAGCGGGCCGCTTCTGACCTGATTCCGACCTGCGGCGCCGCGCCGCCCGGACGACACTGAACCCGTCGGTAACGATCGCGTTATCGGCGGGTTTTTCGCGCCCGCGACCCTTGACGCGCTGTTAACCGTGGCGCAAAACTTCCGTTCATCGGTCGGCATTGTCGAACAGCTACCGGCAATACGCGCTAAGGTGTGACAGTGCCAAGGGCCGGCAACGCCCTCATTCGAGGGCGCGGACCACCGGAGGGACCCGTGGTTCGCCTTCCCCTGGACGAAGGACAAAGGAGTCGCGGGTGTCCAGCTCCGACATCTTCATCGGCGAGACCATCGGTACCGCCGTACTCATCCTGCTCGGCGGTGGCGTCTGCGCCGCCGTCACGCTCAAGAGCTCCAAGGCCCGCAACGCGGGCTGGCTCGCGATCACCTTCGGGTGGGGCTTCGCCGTCATGACGGCGGTCTACATGACCGCTTCCCTCTCCGGCGCCCATCTGAACCCCGCCGTCACGATCGGCATAGCGATCAAGGACGGGGACTGGAGCGACGTGCCGGTCTACGTCGCCGGCCAGATGCTCGGCGCCATGATCGGCGCGGCGCTGGTCTGGGTGGCCTACTACGGCCAGTTCCGGGCCCACCTCACGGACGAGTCGATCATCTCCACCCCGCACGAGGAGGGCATGGTCGACCAGAAGGCCGCCCCCAAGGCCGGTCCGGTGCTCGGCATCTTCTCGACCGGCCCGGAGATCCGTAACCCCTGGCAGAACCTGGCCACCGAGATCATCGGCACCGTGGTGCTGGTGCTCGCCGTGCTCACCCAGGGCCTCAACGACAGCGGCAAGGGCCTCGGCGTCATCGGCGCCCTGATCACCGCCTTCGTCGTCGTCTCCATCGGCCTCTCGCTCGGCGGCCCGACCGGCTACGCGATCAACCCGGCCCGCGACCTCGGACCGCGCATCGTGCACGCCCTGCTGCCGCTGCCGAACAAGGGCGGCTCCGACTGGAGCTACGCCTGGATCCCGGTCGTCGGCCCGCTGGTCGGCGGCGCCATCGCCGCGGGTATCTACAACATCGCGTTCGCCTGAGCCGTCCTTCCTCCAGATTCCAGGAGTCATCCGTGACCGACGCCCACACCTCCGCCACCTCCACCCACGGCGCGGGGCCGTTCATCGCGGCCATCGACCAGGGCACCACCTCCTCCCGCTGCATCGTGTTCGACAAGGACGGCCGGATCGTCTCCGTCGACCAGAAGGAGCACGAGCAGATCTTCCCGAAGCCGGGCTGGGTCGAGCACGACGCCACCGAGATCTGGACCAACGTCCAGGAGGTCGTCGCCGGCGCCATCGCCAAGGCCGGGATCACCGCCGCCGACGTCAAGGCGATCGGCATCACCAACCAGCGCGAGACCACCCTGCTGTGGGACAAGAACACCGGTGAGCCCGTCCACAACGCCCTCGTCTGGCAGGACACCCGCACCGACGCCCTGTGCAAGGAGCTCGGCCGCAACGTCGGCCAGGACCGCTTCCGCCGCGAGACCGGCCTCCCGCTCGCCTCGTACTTCTCCGGCCCGAAGGTCCGCTGGCTGCTCGACAACGTCGAGGGCCTGCGCGAGCGCGCCGAGCGCGGCGAGATCCTCTTCGGCACCATGGACTCCTGGGTCATCTGGAACCTGACCGGCGGTGTCGACGGCGGCGTCCACGTCACCGACGTCACCAACGCCTCGCGCACCCTCCTGATGAACCTGCACGAGATGGCCTGGGACGAGCGCATCCTCGCCTCCATCGACATCCCGGCCGCCGTACTGCCCGAGATCCGCTCCTCCGCCGAGGTGTACGGCACGGTCAAGGGCGGCGTCCTCGACGGCGTCCCGGTCGCCTCCGCGCTCGGCGACCAGCAGGCCGCGCTGTTCGGCCAGACCTGTTTCGCCGAGGGCGAGGCCAAGTCCACGTACGGCACCGGCACGTTCATGCTGATGAACACCGGTGACAAGATCATCAACTCCTACAGCGGCCTGCTGACCACCGTCGGCTACCGGATCGGCGACGAGAAGCCGGTCTACGCCCTGGAGGGCTCGATCGCCGTCACCGGTTCGCTCGTCCAGTGGATGCGCGACCAGATGGGCCTCATCAAGTCCGCCGCGGAGATCGAGACCCTCGCCTCCTCCGTCGAGGACAACGGCGGCGCCTACTTCGTGCCGGCCTTCTCCGGCCTCTTCGCCCCGTACTGGCGCTCCGACGCCCGCGGTGTGATCGCCGGCCTCACCCGTTACGTCACCAAGGCGCACATCGCCCGCGCCGTCCTCGAGGCCACCGCCTGGCAGACCCGCGAGATCACCGACGCCATGACCAAGGACTCCGGCGTCGAGCTGACCGCGCTCAAGGTCGACGGCGGCATGACCTCCAACAACCTGCTGATGCAGACCCTCTCGGACTTCCTGGACGCGCCCGTCGTGCGCCCCATGGTCGCCGAGACCACCTGCCTCGGCGCCGCCTACGCCGCCGGCCTGGCCGTCGGCTTCTGGCCCGACACCGACGCGCTGCGCGCCAACTGGCGCCGGGCCGCCGAGTGGACCCCTCGCATGGACGCCGACAAGCGCGACAGCGAGTACAAGAACTGGCTCAAGGCCGTAGAGCGCTCCATGGGCTGGCTCGAAGAAGAAGAGAACTGACGAGGAGTAAGTTGCGATGACCACCCTGCAGAGCCTCCCCTCCCTGGGGATGCACCCGGCTGCCGGTTCCCTTCCGACCCGCGCCGAGACCCGGGAGCAGCTGTCCAAGGCGACGTACGACCTCCTGGTGATCGGCGGCGGCATCCTGGGCATCTCCACCGCCTGGCACGCCGCGCAGTCCGGACTGCGGGTGGCGCTGGTGGACGCCGGCGACTTCGCCGGCGCCACCTCCTCCGCCTCCTCCAAGCTCCTCCACGGCGGTCTGCGCTACCTGCAGACCGGCGCGGTCAAGCTGGTCGCGGAGAACCACTTCGAGCGGCGCGCGGTCTCCCGCCAGGTCGCTCCCCACCTGTCCAACCCGCTCACCTTCTACCTGCCCGTCTACAAGGGCGGCCCGCACGGCGCGGCCAAGCTCGGCGCCGGCGTCTTCGCCTACAGCGCGCTGTCCGCCTTCGGCGACGGCGTCGGCCACCTGCTGAGCCCCGCCAAGGCCGCCCAGGACGTGCCGGAGCTGCGCACCGACAACCTCAAGGCCGTCGCCGTCTACGGCGACGACCAGATGAACGACTCCCGCATGGCCCTGATGACCGTGCGCGCCGCGGTCGACGCCGGCGCGGTCGTCCTCAACCACGCCGAGGTCACCGGCCTGCGCTTCACCCGCGGCCGGGTCACCGGCGCGGAGCTCCGGGACCGGCTGTCCGGCGACGAGTTCGGCGTGAGCGCCCGCCTGGTGCTCAACGCCACCGGCCCGTGGGTCGACCACCTGCGCCGGATGGAGGACCCGAACGCGGCTCCCTCCATCCGCCTCTCCAAGGGCGCCCACCTGGTCCTCAAGCGGACCTCGCCCTGGAAGGCCGCGCTGGCCACCCCGATCGACAAGTACCGGATCACCTTCGCCCTCCCCTGGGAGGACATGCTGCTGCTCGGCACCACCGACGAGGAGTACGAGGGCGACCCGGGCGCGGTCGCGGTCAACGACAAGGACATCGCCCAGATCCTGGACGAGGCCGCCTTCTCCATCCGCGACCAGCAGCTCGACCGCTCCCTGATCACCTACGCCTTCGCCGGTCTGCGGGTGCTGCCGGGCGGTCCCGGCGACACCTCCAAGGCCAAGCGCGAGACGGTCGTCACCGAGGGCCGCGGCGGCATGCTGTCGGTGGCCGGCGGCAAGTGGACCACCTTCCGCCACATCGGCCGCACCATCATGAAGAAGCTGGAGTCGCTGCCGGGCGGGCCGCTCGGCGACGACTACGAGCCGGTCGCCACGCTGCCGAAGCGGCTGCCGCTGCCCGGCATCGCCAACCCGAACGCGGTGGCCCACCGGCTGCTCGTGGACGGCCCGGCGCCCGGCCCGCGGATGTCCGCCGACACCGCCAAGCACCTGGCCACCCACTACGGCTCGCTCTCCTTCGACATCGCCCGCATGGCGAACGAGAACCCGGAGCTGGCCGAGCGCATCCACCCGGACGCGCCGGAGATCTGGGCGCAGGTCGCCTACGCCCGTGACCACGAGTGGGCCGAGACGGCGGACGACGTGCTGCGCCGCCGCACCACGCTGACCATCCGCGGTCTGGCCACGGACGAGATCCGCGGCAAGGTCGAGGACATGCTGCGCAAGTAGCCCTTGCCGGCGCGGGTTTCGTCAGGGGCGGTCTCCTGGGAGACCGCCCCTGACGCGTGCTGCTCCTGGCGCGTGCCGCACGCGCCCTGCTCCGGAGGGGTGCTCCTGGGCGCGCCATCCCGCCGCCACACGTCCGCAACACTCGGCGCGCAGAGTTGAACCATGAAGTTTCAGGTGCTCTCCCTCATCGGCCACGCCCCGCACCCGCTGACCGGCGAACTGCCCTCCGCCGCCGACCGGTTGGAGCAGGTCCTGGCGGTCGGCGAGGTCGCCGAGCGGCTCGGCTTCGACGCGTACTCCCTGGGCGAGCGGCACGCCGGCCCGTTCCTCTCCTCCAGCCCCTCGGTGCTGCTCGGCGCGCTGGCCGCCCGCACCTCCCGCATCCGCCTGCTGACCGGTGTCACCGTCGTCGCGATCCTCGACCCGGTGCGGGTCGCCGAGGACTACGCCACGCTCGACCAGCTCTCCCGGGGCCGGATCGAGCTCGTCGTCGGCAAGGGCGCCGAGGCCGGGCACTTCGACCTCTTCGGCCTCGACGAGCAGCGCCAGTGGGACCTGCAGAAGGAGAAGTTCGAACTCCTGCGCCGGCTGTGGACGGAGGAGGGCGTGGACTGGGAGGGCGAGTTCCGGCCGGCCCTGAGGAACACGACCACCCTGCCCCGCCCGTACGCCGGCCCGCCCAGGATCTGGCACGGCTCGGCCACCAGCCTCAACTCGCCCGAGCTCGCCGCCCGGCACGGCGACCCGCTGTTCACCGCCAACGCCATTCAGCCCCGTGAGGCGTACGCGAAGCTCATCGCCCACTACCGGCGGCGGTTCGAGGAGTACGGGCACGACCCGAAGGACGCGCGCGTGGCGGCCGGTTCCGGCGGGCTGCTCATCGCGGACACCGCCGAACAGGCCGTCAGCCGCTACCGGGACCTGTACGAGGCCAAGGTGCGCCAGTCCTTCCGGCCCGACCTGGAGGGCAAGGCCGGCTACAACACCCCCTTCCGCACCATCGAGGAGGCCGTCGCCGACGGCCCGCAGCTGATCGGCTCGCCGCAGCAGATCATCGACAAGGTCCTCGGCTTCCACGAGGTGTACCGCCACGACCTCCAGTCGGTTACCGTCGACGCCTTCGGGCAGTCCACGGCGGAGCAGATCGAGACGCTGGAACGGTTCGCCGAGGAGATCGCCCCGGTACTGCGGAAGGAGGCTCCGAGCACGCTCTGGGAGGACTGACTCCGACACGCGTGCCGACGGGAGTTCCTGGGTAGTCGATCAAGGCCGAGACGGCTCTCGGGCGTGTTCGAGGGCTGCGGGCGGGCCGCCGGAAAGGCATAAGGTTGGTCCGTACGACAGGAACTTCGACGAAGGAGGCGCTGGGTGATCGAGCTCGAGGGGGTTCCCGAGCTGATCGACCCGGTCATGGTGGCCGCGTTCGAGGGGTGGAACGACGCCGGTGACGCCGCCTCCGCCGCGGTCGCCCATCTGGACCGGGAGTGGAAGGGAGAGGTGTTCGCGGCGCTCGACGCCGAGGACTACTACGACTTCCAGGTCAACCGGCCCACGGTGTGGCTGGACGGCGGGGTCCGCAAGATCACCTGGCCCACCACCCGGCTCTCGGTGGTGCGGATCGGCGGTGACAAGCCCCGGGACCTCGTCCTGGTGCGCGGGATCGAGCCGTCGATGCGCTGGCGTTCGTTCTGCAACGAGCTGCTCGGCTTCGCCCACGAGCTGGGCGTGGAGATGGTGGTGATCCTGGGCGCCCTGCTGGGCGACACCCCGCACACCCGCCCGGTGCCGGTCAGCGGCGTCACCTCCGACCCCGACCTGGCCCGGACGATGGACCTGGAGGAGACGCGGTACGAGGGCCCGACGGGCATCGTGGGCATCCTCCAGGAGGCCTGCACGCACGCCGGTGTGCCGGCGGTCAGCCTCTGGGCGGCCGTCCCGCACTACGTGTCGCAGCCGCCGAACCCGAAGGCGACGCTGGCGCTGCTCAACCGCCTCGAGGACCTGATCGGCCTGCACATCCCGCTGGGCGAGCTGCCCGAGGACGCGCGGGCCTGGCAGCTGGGCGTGGACCAGCTGGCGGCCGAGGACAGCGAGGTCGCCGAGTACGTGCAGACGCTGGAGGAGGCGCGGGACACGGCGGAGCTGCCCGAGGCCTCCGGCGAGGCCATCGCCCGCGAGTTCGAGCGTTATCTGCGGCGGCGCGAGCCGGGCCAGGGCCCGGGCTCCGGTCCGGGAGTGGCGACGGAGGGCGGCGACACCTCGTACCTGCGGGACGCCCCGAGCGGGCGCACCCGCCCGCCGAAGCCGCAGCAGCCGGGCCCCGAGGCGGTGCCGGGCGCGGAACCGACGAGCCCGGAGCCGACGGGCCCGGAGTCGACGGGCCCGGAGTCGACGGGCCCGGAGTCGACGGGCCCGGAGTCGACGGTTGAAGGGCCGTCCGGCGAAGGGCCGCGGGGCGAGGAGCCGCCGGCCCAGGACCGGGACCCGTCCGCCGAGGAGCGGGACGGCGACGACGCCGAGGAGTGAGCGGTACGGGAGGGACGGCGCGGCCGCCCCTCCCGTACGGCGTCATGCGGACCCGGTCGATCTGGTCGATCAGGCCGTTCGCGTCACGCGCACCGGAACCGGGAATTCGCCCAGTCCGCGTGGTCGCCGCTCTTGGAGCCGTTGGTGTCGGTGACCTTCAGGTGGACATGGCGGGCGCCGGTCACGTCGACGTCCACCGGGAGGGTCGCCGAGGCTCCGGTCAGCCGCGGCGAGGTCCAGAGCACCTTGCCGTCCGCCTCGACGGAGAAGGCCACGTCGCCGTAGCCGTTGATCTCGTCGTCGATGCCGACGTCGGCGGTGAAGGCGGTGCAGCGGCCGCCGAGGTAGACCTCGATGTCGGAGTCGGCGTGGGCGCCGATGCCCTTGGCGTAGGTGGTGCCGGCCAGGGTGAGGGTCCGGCCGTCCGCGGCGCCCGACTCGCCGTTGGAGCGGTCGCGTTCGGGCGGGCCCCAGCCGTTGGTCGCTTTCAGCCAGACGAGATCGCTCGCCCAGGCCGGCGCGGTCGGCGGCGGCGGCATCACGCCGACGGCGAACCGCTGGGTCGCGGTGCGGTCGGCTCCCGCCGCCCGGTGGCGGACGGACGCGGTGAGCACGGCCTCGCCGGGAGCGGCGTCCCGGGCCGGCGTCACGGCGACCTCGACCCGCCGGGTGGTGCCGGCCGGTATGCGGGCGATCGGGGCGGCCGGGGCGACCTGCCAGCCGGCCGGGGCGTTCAGCGCGACCTCGACGCCGGTGGCGTCCTTGGTGCCGGCGGTGACGTCGACGGCCACCGTGCCGGGCACGCCGGCGCCCAGTTCCTGGCCGGCGGGCGCGGTCGTGGTGGCGCCGGCTCCCGGTGCGGCTCCGCCGACGGCGCTGGTGCCGGCGAGCACGAGGCCGAAGGCGCGGTCGGTGGGCTGGGCGCCGGTCTTGACCTGCACCACTCCGCCGCGGTCGTCGCGGTCGTACCACCAGCCCTGCCCGGCGGCCTCGAAGGCGGCCTTCGAGGTGAAGCGGGGCAGCGCGCGGCCGCCCAGCGTCACGCCGCCGGGCGCGTCGCCGGTGTGGACGGTGAAGCGGTACGGCCGGGCCGCGGGCTTGCCGGTGTAGTCGCCGTTGCTCGCGCCGATCCGCACGGTCACGTCGCCCGCTCCGCGCTGCGGCGCCCCCACCTCGGCGAGCTGGGTGGCGTACCGGCCGGCGCGGTGCTCGCGGGTGACGCCGTCGTCCTCGTACAGCTCGAAGGAGGACCGGCCCTGCGGGTAGATGTCCCAGGCGATCGGGTCGCCCGGCCTGCGGTCGGTGTACGAGCGGATGCCGCCGGGCCACATGGGGACGGCGGCGCCGGCGCGGACGAACAGGGGCAGGGTGTCGAGCGGGGCGCTGTAGTCGTCGAGGGTGACGGGGCCCTCGTAGGTGCGCCCGTTCCAGTAGTCGATCCAGGTGCCCTTCGGCAGGTAGATGCCGTCGCGCTCCACCGCGTCCCTGTAGACCGGGGCCACGAGGAAGTCCTGGCCGCTGAGGAACTCGTACGTGGCGGCGTCGGTGGCCGCCACCGGGTCGTCGGGGTACTCGAGGGCGAGCGGCCGGGCGACGCCGACGCCGGTCCGCGTGGCCTGGTGGGCGTGCGAGTAGAGGTACGGCAGCAGCGCCTCGTGGAGCTTGAGGGAGGCGCGGTTGATCGAGGTGTACGGCTCGCCGTACCGGAAGGGCTGCTTGTCCTGGGCCGCCCAGCCGTCCATCGTCATGGTGACCGGGAGGAACATCTTCCACTGCAGGTCACGGGTGTACGTCTTGGGGCTGCCGCCGAAGATGCCGTCGACGTCGCCGGTGGTGTAGGCGAGTCCGGACATCGAGGCGCCGGCGTAGGTGGGGATCTGCCAGCGGATGTACTCCCAGCTTCCGGACTGGTCGCCGGACCACTGGACGCCGCAGCGCTGGGCGCCCGCCCAGCTCTCGGGCGCCCAGGTGAAGCCGCGGGCGTCGCTGTTGGCCTCGATGCCGGCGTAGGCGTCCTTGCAGCCGTCGAGCGCGAACTTGTAGCCGTCGCCGACCCAGGCGACGTCGAGCTTGGCGACCCGCTGGCCGGCCTTCACCTGCTCGCCGAGCCGGTCGATGCCGTCCTCGGTCCACAGGCCGAGCTGGGTGCCGCGCTGCCGAAGGCCCTGGGCGGTCTCGGCGAGGTTCTCGTAGCCGCAGCCGTAGCCGTCGTTGACGAGCATCCAGCCGTTGGGCATGTCGTGCTGGACGTAGCCGTCGGCGACCTTCAGCGCGTCGAGGGTGTGGCGTTCGCCGCGGTTGGCGTTGTGGAGGTAGCAGTCGGCGTCGCCGATCTCCAGGCCGTAGACGGGCGGCATGAAGGGCTTGCCGGTGAGCTTGGTGTACTGGCCGATGACGTCCTTGAGGGCGTCCTTGCCGCTGCCGGCGAAGTAGTAGGCGTCGAAGCGCCGTTCGCGGGCGGTGGTGGTCACCGGCTCGCCGAAGGTGTAGGTGCCCGGCGCGTAGGTGTTGCGGTAGACGCCGTAACCGGCGGAGGAGAGGTAGAACGGGACGGAGTTGGGGTGGCCTCCGTCGTTCCAGTTGTAGTCGACGCCGACCTCGACGGTCTTGCCGCGGTGCGAGGTGTTGCCGCGGCCGTTCTGCATGCCGGCGCCGTAGAACTGCTCGTCGGCGCCGCGGGCCAGGGTCTGGACGGTGCGGTCCTGGTTCCAGGTGAGGCCCTGGGTCTCGGACCACAGGAGGCTGCCGTCGGCGCGGACGGCGGCGAAGCGCAGCGGGGACTTGTAGGCGCGCAGGGTCACCTGGGAGGTGCTGAGTTCGTAGGCGTCGCCACGGTCGGTCCACCGGGTGGCGGGCGGCGGGCCCTGCGGCAGGACCACGTCCTGGCCGGTCGGGTCGGTGAACTTCCCGTCGGGGGCGAGTTCGATGCGGAAGGTCTCGTCGGACACGAAGCTGACCCGGGCCTCGCTGTGGCCGGCGGTGAGCCGGTAGACGGCTCCGTCGGCGGCGAAGCCGGTGACGGCCCCGACGGTGGTGTCGGGCTGGTCGGCGGGATCGGCCGCGGCGCTGCCGCCGGGTCCGGCGAAGGCGGTGAGCAGGCCGAGGAGTGTGCCTGCGACTGCAGCTCTCATGCGCATTGATGATTGCATGGGGCCTATTTAGCGCAGAATCGAGCGCAGCGGTAGGGCAAAACGGAAACCGCCCTTGGACTTCGCGGAGAAGTCCAAGGGCGGCTGTGGGTGCGGGAGTCGCGCGGCGGTGTCGCTAGAGGGCGACGCCCAGGAGCGCGTCGACGGCGCGGGAGACGAGGCCGGGAGCGGACTCGTCGGTGCCGCCTTCGACGGCCTGGAGCTCGGTCCAGCGGTCGACCGCGGCCAGCGCGGCCGGGGCGTCCAGGTCGTCGGCCAGCGCCTCGCGGATCTCCTCGACGAGCGCGTCCGCGGACGGACCGTCGGGGCGCGAGACGGCGGCGCGCCAGCGGCCGAGCCGCTCGACGGCGTCCCGCAGGACGTCGTCGGTCCACTCCCAGTCGGCCCGGTAGTGGTGCGAGAGCAGCGCGAGCCGGATGGCGGCCGGGTCGACGCCCTCCCTGCGGAGCGTGGAGACGAAGACCAGGTTGCCCTTGGACTTGGACATCTTCTCGCCGTTCAGGGCGACCATGCCGGCGTGGACGTAGGCCCGGGCCATGGGGAACTCGCCGGTGAGCGCCTGGGCGTGCGAGGCGCCCATCTCGTGGTGCGGGAAGATCAGGTCGGAGCCGCCGCCCTGTACGTCGAAGCCCATGCCGAGGTGGTCGAGGGCGATGGCGACGCACTCGATGTGCCAGCCCGGGCGGCCGGGGCCGAGGGTGCCACCGTCCCAGCTGGGCTCGCCCTCGCGGGCGGCCATCCACAGCATCGGGTCGAGCGGGTTCTTCTTGCCCGGGCGGTCCGGGTCGCCGCCGCGCTCGCCGGACAGGTGTCGCATCAGCTCGGTGTCGTAGTGCGAGACCTGCCCGAAGTGCGGGTCGGCCTCGACCGAGAAGTAGATGTCGCCGTCGAGTTCGTAGGCGGCGCCGGAGTCGCGCAGCCGCTCGACGAGCGGGACGATGCCCGGTATGGCCTCGACCGCGCCGATGTAGTGCTGCGGGGGCAGCATGCGCAGCGCGGTCATGTCCTCGCGGAACAGCGCGGTCTCGCGCTCGGCGAGGCCGACCCAGTCGATCCCGTCCCGGACGGCCCGCTCGAGCAGCGGGTCGTCCACGTCGGTCACGTTCTGGACGTAGTGAACCTGCCGCTTGGTGTCGAGCCACACGCGCTGAACGAGGTCGAACGCGTTGTAGGTCGCCGCGTGACCCATGTGGGTCGCGTCGTAGGGCGTGATGCCGCAGACGTAGAGGCGGGCGACGGGGCCGGGGTCGAGGGTCACTCGTCCACCGGTCGCGGTGTCGTGAATCCGGAGGTCGCGGCCCTTGCCGGGCAGGGCGGGGACCTCAGAAGCGGGCCAGGCATGCATGCCCCGAGCGTAACCGGACAGGTGTTCCGGATACGAACCGCACCCAGATCTTGGCCGATGAGGCGGTCTTGCGAGGCGAGACGGATTGTGCATACCCCCAGGGGGTGTTCCGTCACCTAGGGAAGTTGGCCGAAAACCGTCGCCGGACGGCCGGACCCGGCCGCCGAACGGCCCGTCGTCACACGGGCGGCCACGGAATCGCCGGCCACTGCCCCGACGGTACGGGATGCCGCCCGGTCCTGCGCAGCCCGGCCACCCGCTCGCGCAGCGCGTCCACCTCGGCGGCCGTCAGCAGCCCGGCGAGCCGTTCGGCCAGACGGGTGCCGGGAGCGAGGCGCGCGTCCAGCGCGGCGAGCACACGGACGGCCTCCTCCGTGAGCTCCTCACCCGCCCAGCCCCACAACAGCGTGCGCAGCTTGTCCTCCACGTGGAAGGACACGCCGTGGTCGATGCCGTAGAGGTGACCGCCCGCCACGGGCAGCAGATGGCCGCCCTTGCGGTCACCGTTGTTGATGACGGCGTCCAGGACGGCCAGCCGGCGCAGCTGCGGGCTGTCGGCGTGCACGAGCAGCGCCGTGCGGTCCTCGGCGACCTGGGCGGGCCCCACGGCCTTCCAGCCCTCGCCGGCCTTCCAGCCCTCGCCGGCCTCCTCGTCCTCGACGAGGGCGAGCAGCGGCTCCGACGGGTCCGCCTCCACCCACAGCTGGACCATGCCCTCGCCGTACGGCCCGTCGCGCAGCACGGTCGGCGGCACCAGGTCCCAGCCGGTGGCCTCGGACAGCTCGAAGGCGGCCACCTCGCGCTGGGCGAGGGTGCCGTCGGGGAAGTCCCACAGCGGGCGCTCGCCGGCGACCGGCTTGTAGACGCAGGCCACCTCCTCGCCCGCACGGGCGACGGAGCAGAACAGCACCGCGTTGGACGCCTCGCGGACCTGCCCGCGCACGGTCAGCTCCCCCTCGGCGAGCAGATCGAGCGTCGTACGCTTCCGCTCCCGGGTCACGTCACCGCTCATGCGCCGCGACGGTATCCGTTCTGGCGCGGGCAGACATGGCCCTCGGGGTCCAGCGGCAGGCTGCACAGCGGGCACGGCGGGCGGCCGGCGTTGACCACGTCCAGGGCGCGCTTGGCGAAGGCCCGGGCCTGGGCGCCGGTCAGCCGGACCCGCAGCATCGGCGGGCCGTTCTCCTCGTCCTGCAGCAGCCGCTCCTCGGCCTCGGCGAGGTCCTCCTCGGACTCCACGTCGAGCTCGACGAGCGCCTGCGCCTCGACGATCATGCGCTGCTCCTCGCCGTCCCAGGCGAGCGCCATGGTGCCGACCCGGAACTCCTCCTCCACGGGCGTGTCGAGAGGAGCGGTGTCCGCGACCTCGGCGGGCGCGACCGCGGGCACCGGCGCGTTGCCGCCGGTGCGGCGCACCACCTCGTCGAGGAGTTCGTCGATCCGCTCGGCGAGGGCCGCGACCTGCGTCTTCTCCAGGGCGACACTGGTGACCCGGCCGCCCGCGGACGCCTGAAGGAAGAACGTACGGCGGCCAGGCAGCCCGACCGTGCCGGCCACGAAACGCTCCGGTGGGTCGTAGAGGAACACCTGACGGGACACGTTCCCGACTCCCTTGGGTCTCGACTGTGGTGCTGCGGACTGGTTTTACAGCGGCGCGTCCACCCTACTGCGCGGAGCGATCACGGTGCGCCCGCACCGCCCCCGACCTCCGCGGCCCCGCTGTCGGCGCCGGCCGGGGCCGCGCCGCCGTTCCCGGCCGACTCGCGCGGTGCGAGGGCGGCCAGGTCGCCGGTGTCGCCCAGCCGTACGAGGAACGGCCTCAGGCGCGTGTAGCGGACGACGGTGACGGAGCACGGGTCGACCTGGATGCGCTGGAAGAGGTCGAGGTGCAGGCCGAGGGCGTCGGCGACGAGGGCCTTGATGATGTCGCCGTGCGAGCACATGGCGTAGACGGCGTCCTCGCCGTGCTCGGCCTCGACGCGGGCGTTCCAGTCGCGTACGGCGTCCACGGCGCGGGCCTGCATGGCGCGCATCGACTCGCCGCCGGGGAAGGCGGCGGCCGAGGCGTGGGCCTGGACGACCTCCATGAGCGGCTCGTCCATGAGTTCGGCGAGCTTGCGGCCCGACCAGTCGCCGTAGTCGCACTCGCTGATCCGCTCGTCGGTGTGCAGCGAGAGCCCCGGCCGGGCGTCGAGCAGCGGCCGTACGGTCTCCTGGCAGCGCTGCAGCGGGCTGGAGACGACCGCGGCGAGCGGCACCCCGGCGAGGCGCCCGGGCAGCGCGGCGGCCTGGGCGGCGCCGCGCTCGTCGAGCGCGACTCCCGGCGTCCGCCCGGCGAGCACGCCGGAGGTGTTGGCGGTGGACCGCCCGTGCCGTACGAGGATCAGGGTGACCATGTCGGCCAGCCTAGGCGGTGTCTCGTCGATCAGGCCGGGGCGGGCTCGGCGCCGGGTGCGGGGAGCGGGCGGGGCGGGTGCGCGGGCGGGCTCGACCTCGGGTGCGTGGAGCGGACGCGCGGGCGGGCTCGGCGTCGGGTGCGTGGAGCGGGCGATGCGGGGAACAATACGGTCCGTGATCGTGGACTCAGCCATCTACCGGGACGGGCGCAGGACGGACGGCCCCGCCGACCTGTCGGACGCCCTCGACGAGGCGCGGGCGACCGGGGACGCCTTCCTGTGGGTGGGCCTCCACGAGCCCACGGAGGCCGAGTTCGACCATGTCTCCGCGGAGTTCGCGCTGCACCCGCTGGCCGTCGAGGACGCCCTGAAGGCGCACCAGCGGCCCAAGCTGGAGGTCTACGACGACTCGCTGTTCGTCGTGCTCAAGCCGGTGGTGTACGAGCCGGAGAGCGACCGGGTCACGTCGGGCGAGCTGATGGTGTTCATCGGCGACTCGTTCGTGGTGACCGTACGGCACGGCGAGGGCGCGCCGCTCGCGGCCGTACGGCAGCGCCTGGAGGCCGATCCCGAGCTCCTGAAGCACGGGCCCACGTCGGTGCTCTACGCGATCAGCGACGCGGTCGTGGACCACTACATCGACGTGGCCGGCGAGCTCCAGGTCGACCTGGAGGAGCTGGAGGCGGACGTGTTCGCACCGGCCCGGAGCAATCCCGGGCGGACGGCGGAGCGGATCTACACGGCGAAGCGCCAGGTCCTGGAGTTCCGCCGGGCGAGCAGTCCGCTGGCCGGCCCCATGGGCCGGCTCGCGACGGGCGCGGTGCCCTTCGTGCACGAACGCTCGATGCCGTTCTTCCGGGACGTCAACGACCATCTGCTGCGCGCCAACGAGCAGGTGGAGGGCCTGGACCGGCTGCTGTCGGACGTCCTGTCGGCGCATCTGGCGCAGATGGGCGTCCGGCAGAACGACGACATGCGCAAGATCTCCGCGTGGGCCGCCATGGCCGCGGTTCCCACGATGGTCGCGGGGATCTACGGCATGAACTTCGACCACATGCCGGAGCTGCATTGGGTGTGGTCGTACCCGGCGGTGATCCTGCTGATGGCCGGGTGCGTCGTGGGCCTCTACCGGCTGTTCAAGCGCCGCGGCTGGATGTAGCGGCGCTCGCGCACGGGAGGCGGAGAGGCAGCCCGCTCAGAAGGCGGGGGCCTTCAGAAGGCGGGAGCCGGGGTCGCCGGGCCGCCGAGGGCGTCGCGGCGCTCGGGCATCTTGAGGTCCACCATCCGGTGCCAGCCGGCGAGGCGCTCGTACGCGTACATGGCGTTGATGCCGGCGGCGAGGGCGGCGCCCTTGGCCCGGGGCCAGCGCAGGATGCGGCCCATGTGGCTCATCACGGCGAGGCTGACGTCCCGGTAGATCTTGATCTCGGCGAGCGCGGACTCCCGCAGGGTGCGCTGGATGAGCCGGCCGTGCCCCTCGTGGTTGAGGCGCAGCAGCTCCTCGTGGCAGTAGGCGAGGTGGTTGGCCTCGTCGTTGTCGATCATGTGGATGGCCTTGCCCAGCTCCGGGTGGTCCCCGAAGTACTTGACCAGCATGTCCATCTGGTCGGCGGCCCGCTGCTCGGTGACCCGGCTGTGGCTGAGGTAGACGACGATGTCCTTCTCGGTCAGCGGCTCTTCGCGGCGGAGCTTGTCGTGGGCGAGGCCGATCCCGTGCTGTTCGAGCAGCATCGTGTAGTCGGTCTCGGGCGGTACGGGAACGGGTTCGAGCCCTCGCTTCTTGAGCAGGGCGTTGAAGATCCGGCCGTGCTTGTCCTCGTCGGCGCCGTGCCGGGTGATCTTCGGCGCCATGTCCCGCATGCCGGGGGCGACGAGCGCCGCGATCCGGCCGTTCTCCCAGCCGCCCTGCGCCTCGCCACTGGCGGCGATGGAGCAGAAGAGCTGGAAGGACTCGTCGTTGTCGATGATTTCCTGGAACAGGTTCTTGGCCGTCAGCATGGCTGCCACCTCCCGTGGAGTTCGAGTCAAGTGCGCCGCGGCGAGGCGGGCAACAGGAGGGCGGCGACGCTGGGCCGAACGACGTACGGCGGGCGACGGGCACGAGGCGGCCGCGGCGGGCGGGGCGCCGGGCGGGCCGTGGACGAGGCGGGGCTGCGGGCGAGGCGGGCGGGGACGGCGGGGCGGGGCGCGTAACTCCGGGGGCGTTCACGCGTTGTGCTGCGTGACGGCCGTGGCGGGGAAGACCCCCGAGCCCCCACCACGGCCGCAGACTTCCTCCCGGGCCGCGCTACGCGAGCCCGGCCCGCTCCAGGGCCTCCACCCCGGCCCGCAGCGCCGCGAGCCGCTCGTCCAGGGTGAAGCCGGCCGGGGCGAGGGTCAGGGTGGTGACGCCGGCCGCCGCGTAGGCCTTCATGCGGTCGGCGATGCGGTCGACGGAGCCGAGCAGGGTCGTCTGGTCGATCAGCTGGCGCGGTACGGCCGCGGCGGCGCCGTCCTTGTCGCCCGCCAGGTACTTCTCCTGGATCTCGGCGGCGGCCTTCTCGTAGCCCATGCGCTGGGCGAGCTGGTTGTAGAAGTTCTGCTTGCGGCTGCCCATGCCGCCGACGTAGAGGGCGGTGTAGGGGCGGAAGACGTCGGCGAGCGCGTCGATGTCGTCGCCGAGGGCGAGCGGCAGGGTCGGGTGGACGTCGAAGCCCTCCATGGTGAGCCCGGCCTTCTCGCGGCCCGCGCGCAGATGGCGCAGCGCCGTCTCCTCCAGGTGCTCGGCGGCCGGGAAGATCAGCAGGGCGCCGTCGGCGATCTCGCCGGTCTGCTCCAGGTTCTTGGGGCCGATGGCGGCGATGTAGAGCGGGATGTGCGGGCGGGTCGGGTGGACCGTGAGCTTGATCGGCTTGCCCGGGCCGTCCGGCAGCGGCAGCGTCCAGTGCTCGCCCTGGAAGGTGAGGCGCTCGCGGGACATGGCCTTGCGGACGATCTCGACGTACTCGCGGGTGCGGGCCAGCGGCTTGTCGAACTTGACGCCGTACCAGCCCTCGGAGACCTGCGGTCCCGAGACGCCGAGGCCGAGCCGGAAGCGGCCGCCGGAGAGCGAGTCGAGGGTGGCGGCGGTCATCGCCGTCATCGCGGGCTGGCGGGCCGGGATCTGCATGATGGCCGAGCCGACGTCGATCCGCTCGGTCTTGGCGGCGACCCAGGAGAGCACGGTCGGGGCGTCGGAGCCGTACGCCTCCGCCGCCCAGCAGACGTCGTAGCCGAGGCGGTCCGCCTCCTGCGCCACGGCGAGGTTGTCGCCGTCCATGCCCGCGCCCCAGTAGCCGAGGTTGATGCCGAGCCGCATGCCACGTACCCCTTACCCATCGGTAACGTCCCTGTGGTCGGGACTCTAGCGCGCGGTCCCGCGATTCGTCAGGAGCCGACGGGCAGCGCGGTCGCGGGAGCGGCCGGCGGAGCGCCGCGCCCGGCCGGCGGAGCGGCGGGAGCGCGGTCGTCGGAGCGGCCGGGAGGCCCGGCCGGGTGCGGGGCGGGCGCCGGCCTGTGGACAGGTTGTCCACAGGCTCTCTCCGCGTGGTGCCGTGGCCAGTAATCTCGCGCCCATGGAGCAGAGGCATCTCGGACGTACCGGCCTGCGCGTGTCCCGGCTCGGGCTCGGCACCCTCACCTGGGGCCGGGACACCGACGAGCACGACGCCGCCGAGCAGTTGAAGGCGTTCTGGGACGCCGGCGGCACACTCGTGGACACCGCGGACGTGTACGGAGGCGGCGAGGCGGAGTATCTGCTCGGGCGGCTCATGGACCGCCTGGTGCCGCGGCAGGACCTGGTGCTCTCGACCAAGGCGGGCAGCGTGCCCGACCCGGACCGGCGCACGGACGGCTCGCGCGGGCACCTGCTCGCCGCGCTCGACGACTCGCTCGCCCGCCTCGGCACGGACCACGTCGACCTCTGGCAGCTGCACGCCTTCGACCCGTACACGCCGTTGGAGGAGTCACTGCAGGCCCTCGACATCGCGGTCAGCAGCGGCCGGGCCCGCTACGTCGGCGTGTCGAACTTCTGCGGCTGGCAGCTGGCCAAGGCCGGCACCTGGCAGCTCGGCGGCGAGCGGACCCGGCTCGCCGGGACGCAGATGGAGTACTCGCTGCTCCAGCGGGGCGTCGAGCGGGAGGTGCTGCCGGCCGCGCTGGACCTCGGCATAGGACTGCTGCCCTCCTCGCCGCTCGGCCGCGGTGTCCTCACAGGCAAGTACCGGCACGGCACGCCGACGGACTCACGCGGCGGCTCGGAGGCGCTGGCGCCCTTCGTGGAGCCGTATCTGGACGAGACGGCGAGCCGGATCGTGGACGCGGTCAGCACGGCGGCGGACGGTCTCGCCACCACTCCGCTCCAGGTCGCCCTCGCGTGGGTGCGCGACCGCCCCGGCGTGACCGCCCCGATCATCGGCGCGCGCAACGCGCAGCAGCTCACGGCCGCGTTGTCAGTGGAGACCCTTAGTCTTCCTGACGAGATCTGCCGGGCCCTCGACGACGTGTCGGCGCCCGTCCACCGCTATCCGGATCACGACTGGAGCACCTTGTGACCGAGCCTTCCGGCCACCCCGCGACCCCGGCCACCCCGGCCGACGCCTCCGCCTCGGCGGGCGAGGACGCCGGGGCACCCACGGACGGCACCCCGGTCGGCGACGAGACCTCCGGAGACCACCGCCCGTCCGCAGAGGCCGAGGAGCCGGCCGAGGCCCCCGAGGCCCCGGCGGACGAGGCCGTGGCCCCGGCGGACGACGACGCGGCCGCCGCTTCCGACGGCGACGGTGACGGCGACGCGGCCGCCGGCACCGGCGGGTCCGAGACCGAGGGCGCGTCCGAGGACGAGGGCGGGTCCGAGGGCGAGGGTGCGGCGGGCGAGATGTCCGAGGCGCAGGCCGAGCTGGCCGCGCAGCGGGAGCTGCGGGATCGGATCGAGCGGCGGAAGGCCGAGCGCGGCGGACCCGTCTCCGCGGGCGGGAAGCTGAGCGGGACGGCCGCCGAACTGCTCGCGGCGGTACGCGCCGTGGAGAGCGGCGCCAAGCCGGTCACGGTCGCGGTCCCGCGCGAGGAGCCGCCCGCGCCGCGGCGACCGGCCCCGGAGACGACCGTGCGCCCACCGGCGCCCGCCGCACCCGTGGTGACGGCGGAGACGACGGCGTCCGTGCGGCAGGTCCTCGCCCGTGGCGGAGCCCCCGAGGCGCTCGCCGGGCAGGTGGCGGCCGTGCTCGGCGAGGGCGCCGCACGCGCCCTGGAGGACGACCCGTGGCAGCTGCTCGCGGTGCCCGGCGTGCGCGCCGAGCAGGGGGACGGCTTCGCGCGGGCACTGCTCGGCGCGCAGTGCGGACCCGCCGACCCGCGCCGGGCGGTCGCCCTGACCGCCTGGCTCCTGGAGCAGGCGGCGCTGAAGGGACACACGGCCCTGGAGGTCGGAGCCGTACGGGACGGGCTCGCCAAGCTGTCGGTGCCCGAGCCGGACAAGGCCGTCGACCTGGCGATCTCGGAAGCCGCCGTCCTCGTCTTCCAGGAGGACGAGGACGAGGCGGAAGAGCCCGAGGACGGGGACGAGGGCTCAGGCGACGGCGACACGGCGGCCGGGCCCCAGGCGCGGCAGCGTCCCGAGGTGCCGGTGATGCTGGGCCTCGAGCGGTACGCGCTCGCGGAGGAGAGCCTCGCCGACGGGCTCGCGCGCCTGATCCGTACCGTCGAGGCGGCCGAGTGGGACGGTCCCGAGCTCGCCCGCGCGGCCGGGACGCACGGCGTCGTCCTGCACACCGGCGGCGAGGCCGCCCGGGCCGAGCCGGCCGCGCTGGCCGAGGCCGCCCGCGCGCGGGGCCTGCGGGTCGCGCTCGCGGCGCACACCGCCCGCGACGGCGCGCTGCCGGTGGCCCGGCTGCTGTCCGGCGCGGCGGGACCGGGCCGGGACGCCGAGGGCGCCCTCGCCCTGGACCTGCTCGTGGTCCTGGACGCGCCGCAGCTCGACGTGGAGAGCGCCGCCGCCCTGGTCGAGGCGCTGCCCGACGGCTGCCGTCTGGTGCTCAGCGGCGACCCGTACGTGCTCGGCTCGGCCGGCCCCGGCCAGGTCTTCGCCGACCTGCTCGCGGCCCGGGTCGCTCCGCAGATCGCCTCCCGCACGCCCGACCCGGGCCCTATCGGCGAGCTGGTCTCGGGCATCGGCGCCGGCGAGCTGAACCAGGTGGAGGCTCCCGGCAAGGAGATCGTGATCGTCCCCGTCCGGGACGCCGGCGAGGCGGTGCACCGTACGGTGCAGCTCGTGGCCGACTCGATCCCGCGCGCGTTCGGTGTGCCGGCCGGGCACACCCAGGTGATCACGGTCGGCCACGGCGGCTCGGCCGGCACCCGCGCGCTCAACGCGGCCCTCAAGGAGCGCCTCAACCCGGGCCCGGGCCGCTTCGGCGGCTACGACCCGGGCGACCGCGTGGCCCACTCCCCCGCCCCTGGCCGTACGGTCACCGGCACGGTCGTCTCGGCCGACGGCGAAGGCCTGCACCTGGACTGCGGCGGCGAGCGGGTCGTCGTGGCGAAGGAGCGGGTCGAGTCCGCGCTGCGGCACGGCTGGGCGCTGACCGCGCACCAGGCGGCCGGGGCGCGCTGGCCGGCCGCGGTCGTGGTGCTGCCCGGGGACGCGGCCGGCGGTCTGAGCCGGGCGTGGGTGTACACGGCGTTCGGGCGGGCGGAGCGCCATCTCTCGGTCGTCCACGGCGTGGACCAGGCCCTGCCGCGCACCGTGGCCGAGGGCCGGGACAAGCCGCGCACGACTCGGCTGCGACCGCTCCTGGAGGCCCTGTTCTCCCAGGAGGAGGACGAGGCCTAGGCTCAAGGGCTCGGTCTGAGCCTCGTCCCCGGCCGGGTCCGGAAACCGGCGCCGGCTGCCCGATGGCCAGGCGGCACTTCCCGGACCCGGCAAGGACCCGGCCCAGCTTCGTACGCCTCCGTACGCGCACGAAGGGGCGCCTTTCCCGGTGTCACGTGGGAAGGGCGCCCCTGAGGCCCGGCGCGGCGCCGGACCTGGATCCTCGCGGGGCCGTCCGGCCCTTCAGGCCCGGCGGACCTGCTCCTCCAGCTCCTCCTCGGCCTCGTCGTCGAAGACGGCGCTGATGTCGAAGCGGCAGACGATCCGCTCCGGGTCGGCGTGGTCGAAGGGCGCGGGCAGCCACTCACCTGGTTCCGGCAGCTCGTCGGCGGCCTCGACCCAGAGCGTGGAGTCGCCCTCCTCCAGGCCGAATTCCTTGTGACGGGAAGCGATTTCGTCAGGTTCGTACTCGCCGAAGAGGACACCGAGTGCCGCGTGGGTCGTCCCGGCCTCGTCGTCGCGCTCCAGATCCGTGACGCGCCGGGCCTGGGCGATGAGTCGCTGCGGCTCCACCACGGCGTAGTCCCGGCGGATCAGCACGCTCACGGCGTGCGGCTCCTCCGGCCCCGCGTACGGTGGCAGGGAGTCGTCGGCGCCCGGGATCTCGAAGGGCGTGACCTCGTCGTACCGGTCGTAGAGGGCCTCGTCGTACGCCTCCGCCGCCGCGGCCAGCGCGTTGAAGGCCTCGTAGACGGCCGGGTCGTCGTCCCCGGTGCGGCGTTCGACCGCCGCGAGGTGACGGTCCAGTGCGGCTTTGACCGCCTCGGCGGCGGCACGTACCTCGGCAGCGGTGGGCTGCGCAGCATCAGACATAGGACAGACGCTATCCGTACCGGGGCCTTGGCCGCACAATAGATGCGATGCCGGAATACGAATTTGTCGACGTGTACGTGCCGCGAGGCGTCTCCCGCAAGGAGGCGACGCGGCTTCTGACCGACCATGCCGAGTACGGACACTGGGAGTTGGACCGACTGAGCCTGCGCCGGGACGGCAGCCGCAGGGTGCGGCTGCGCCGGCGCATCATCCGTCAGATCCGCGCCACCTGGTGAGACGAGGAAGGGGCCCCGCGCGTGCGGGGCCCCTTCGGTTTCCGGGCACGCAGTGCCGCGCGGTCAGGCGCTGCGGCGGGCCCGGCGGTAGATCACGGAGCCGGCGAGCAGCATGCCGGCGCCGACGGGAACGGCGATCCCGAGCGCGCCCGCGCCGGTGCTCGCGAGTTCCTCGCCGGGCCGGTTCTGCGTGACGGTGTGCGTACCGGGCGTGTTCGGGCCGTGCGGGGCACCGGGCGGCGTGCCCGGGTTCCCGCCGTCGTTGCCCGGGCCGCCGGGGTGGCCGGGCGTGCCGGGGTTACCGGGGTTGCCCGGAGTCCCAGGGTTTCCGGGATTCCCCGGATTGCCAGGGTTCCCTGGATTACCGGGATTGCCCGGGTTGCCCGGGTTTCCGGGGTTCCCCGGCTCTCCCGGGTGGCCCGGGTGCGTCGGCTCGACGCCGTTCGCGCAGTCGTTGTTGCCGACGGCGTTGCCGAGGCCGATGCCCGTGACGTTGTTGCCGCAGACGTTGACCGGCGCGTCGATCGGCACCTGCACGTTGTTGCCGGAGCCGACGCCCGGCGAGTCGGAGGTGTGGCCGCCGGCCGAGGAGCCGGAGCCGCCGTGGCCGCCCTCGTCGCCGTAACCGCCGGAACCGCCCTTGTTGACGCACGAGGTGCCCGACACCGGGTTCATCAGGCCGATGACGTTCACGGTGTTGCCGCAGACGTTGACCGGTGCGTGGACCGGGACCTGGACGTTGTTGCCGGACGCGACGCCCGGCGAGTGGGACGCCGTACCGCCGGCGCCCGCGTCGGCGTACGCGTAGCCGCCGCCGAGGGCGATGACGCCGCCCGCCGCGGCCACGGTGACGAGGCCCTTACGGGTGATACGGGTGATGCGTGTGACCTGTCGCATTGCTGTTGACCTGCTTCCCTGCCTGCTCGGCTCGCGAGAAATGACCACCGGCCCCGGAGTGCATGGCACGCACTCCGGGGCCGGCCTTGGCTCAGACCCTCAGGGGTCGAGGCACAACGTCAGGCGTTGACGCAGGTGTTGCCGAAGGCGGGGTTCAGCAGGCCGATCACGGAGACCGTGTTGCCGCAGGCGTTCACGGGGATGTGGATCGGCACCTGGACGACGTTGCCCGAGAGCACGCCGGGCGAGCCGATGGCGGCACCCTGGGCACCCGAGTCGGCAACGGCCATGCCCGCACCCGCGAGAACGAGACCGCCGGTGGCAGCCGCAGCAGCGACGACCTTCTTGATCATTATTCCTCCTTGTTGGCAATGCGGCCCCAGCCGCGGACCGCACCACCTGTAACGAGGAGGAACCTGGGGGGCTACGAGACCTTTAGCGCATTCACTCTTTCCGGTCATTCAGGGACGGGCGGTCGAATCCGGCGGCGCCCAGGAGACTCAGCAGGCGTCGATGAACCGGTCGAGGACCCGCACACCGAACTTCAGGCCGTCCACCGGCACCCGCTCGTCGACGCCGTGGAACATGCCGGCGAAGTCCAGCTCCGGCGGCAGCTGGAGCGGCGCGAAGCCGAAGCAGCGGATGCCGAGGTCGTCGAAGGACTTGGCGTCGGTGCCGCCGGAGAGCATGTACGGCACGGCCCGGGCGATCGGGTCCTCGGCGCGCAGGGCCAGCTGCATCGCGTCGACCAGGGCGCCGTCGAAGCTGGTCTCCAGGGCCTTGTCGCCGTGCACGTCCTCGCGCTTCACGCGCGGGCCGAGGATGCGGTCGAGGTCGGCCAGGAACTCCTCCTCGTAACCGGGCAGGAAGCGGCCGTCGACGTGCGCGGTGGCCTGACCGGGAATGACGTTCACCTTGTAGCCGGCGCCGAGCATGGTCGGGGCGGCGGAGTTGCGCAGGGTGGCGCCGACCATCTTGGCGATGCCGCCGAGCTTGGCGAGCGTGGCCTCCATGTCCTCCGGGTCGAGCGGCGTGCCCAGCGCGTCCGAGAGTTCGTCGAGGAAGGACCGTACGGTCTTGGTGACGCGCACCGGCCACTGGTGGCGGCCGAGCCGGCCGACCGCCTCGCACAGCTCGGTGATGGCGTTGTCGTCGTTGGTCATCGAGCCGTGCCCGGCCGTACCCTCGACGGTCAGCCGCATCCAGTGCATGCCCTTCTGGGCCGTCTCGACCAGATAGAGCCGCAGGTTCTCGTTGACGGTGAAGGAGAAGCCGCCGACCTCGCCGATCGCCTCCGTGACGCCCTCGAAGAGGTCGCGGTGGTGGTCGACGAGGTGCCGGGCGCCGTAGGTGCCGCCGGCCTCCTCGTCGGCGAGGAAGGCGAGGACGATGTCGCGCGGCGGCTTGCGGCCGCTGCGCAGCCGGTCGCGGACGACCGCGAGGGTCATCGCGTCCATGTCCTTCATGTCGACGGCGCCGCGGCCCCAGACGCACCCGTCGGCGACCTCGCCGGAGAAGGGGTGGTGGGTCCAGTCCTCGGCGTTGGCCGGCACCACGTCGGTGTGGCCGTGGATGAGCAGGGCGGGCCGCGACGGGTCCTCGCCCTCGATCCGGGCGACGGTGGAGGCCCGCCCCTTGTGCGACTCGATGATCTTCGGCTCGAGCCCGACCTCCGCGAGCTTCTCCGCCACGTACTCCGCCGCGGCCCGCTCGCCCGGGCCGGAGTGGTCGCCGTAGTTGCTGGTGTCGATGCGGATGAGGTCACGACACAGGTCGACGACCTCGTCCTCGCCCGTGACGCCCCGGCCGGTGTTCGACTCGCTCACGCTGCTTCCTCCCACTACGTGCCCCACATGTCTGCTGCTGATCTCCCCCATCCTCCCGCGCGCCCCGCCCGCCGCCCAAGGGCGTCCGTCGACCGACACGCTGCTGTCACATGCCGAGACCGGGAAGGGGGTGGTGATCGACCACCTCGAATGTTTGCTATGGTTTTCCTCGTCGGAACGGCCCAGCGGCCAGGAAGACAGACACCTTGTCCGGGTGGCGGAATGGCAGACGCGCTAGCTTGAGGTGCTAGTGCCCTTTATCGGGCGTGGGGGTTCAAGTCCCCCCTCGGACACCAGCGAAAGACCCCACTTCACGTGGGGTCTTTCCGTATGTCCGGGTGCCGGCGGGGAAGCCTTTCAGCGGTTCGAGGATCCGGCTAGCCTGCCCCTCGCACGTGGACGGCGACGTGGGGGAGGTCACCATGCCCATCAGGCCGCAGTACCGACGGGTTTCGGCTCTGCAGCGGCAGTTCTTCAACCGGGAGGGAATCCTCGAGGCCTACGACGAGGAGCTGGAGGCCGTCGGGGACCGCCCGCGGATCCTGAACGTCGTAGGAGTCGGCGGTATCGGCAAGTCCCGGCTGCTCCAGGAGTTACGCAACCGCACGCCCGACACGTACCGGACGGCGCGCCTGGACCTTCAGCTGCCGACCATGCGGCAGCAGGAGGACGCGCTCGCGGTGCTCCGCGTGGAGTTCGGCGCCCAGGGCGTGCAGTTCGACCGCTTCGACATCGCCTACGCGGTGTTGTGGCAACGGGTCCATCCCCAGCTGCAGCTGAACCCGAAGACGACGCCGTTCGCCGAGGAGAGCGAGATCCTCTCCAAGATCCTCGACGACGCGATGGGGCTGCCGGTCTTCGGCACCGCGGCCGGCCTAGTCCGGCTGACGGGGCGCGCGATCAAGAACCGCAAGCGGCGGCAGCGGATCGAGGCCGATCCCACGCTGCACGAGCTCGACAGCCTGAGCAACGCCGATCTCGGGCACGCGGTGTCGTACCTGTTCGCGGAGGAGCTGCGGGCGTCGGCGGCGGAGCGGCCGTACGTCGTGTACGTGGACGCGTACGAGGCCCTGGTGCCGACGCCGCTGCCCGGTGGGCGGGCCTACGGCTCGGACGCGTGGCTGCGCGACCTGCTCGGCCAGCTGCACGGCGGGCTCACGGTGCTCGCCAGCCGCGAGGCGCTGCGCTGGGCGGCGTACGACCCGGAATGGGCGTCGGTGATCCGGCGCTCGGACATCGACGGGCTGCCCATGGCGGCGCGGCTCGACCTGCTCGCCCAGGCCGGGATCACGGAGATCCCGCGGCAGCGTTCGATCGCCGAGGCCAGCGCGGGAGTGCCGTTCTATCTGCACCTGGCGGTCGACACCCATCTGCAGAACGCGTCCCGGCCCGGCCACACCGGGACCTCGGAGGAGATCGTCCAGCGGTTCCTGCAGCACGTCGCGCCCGACGAGGTGCGGATCCTGGAGCTGCTGAGCGTGGCGCGGACCTTCGACTTCGGCGTCTTCCAGGCGGTCGGCCGGACCTTCGACCTGCCGGCCAACCTGCTGACCTGGGAGTCGCTCACGGCCTACTCGTTCGCCTATCCGCTGCCCGAGGGCTGGTTCCGGCTGCACCAGCTGATGATCGGGGCGCTGCAGCGGCACCTCTCCCCCGCCGTCAAGCGGCACGTCCACGCCGCCCTGCGGACGCACTGGGAGGAGCTGGCCGACCGGATGGAGCGCGGACCGGCGAGGAGTACCGGCCTGGCGCGGCTCTCGCCGCTGCGCGAGGCGGTGTACCACGGGCTGCACGCCGCGGACATCACGCCGGAGCAGATCCACCGGCACGCGGACCGGGCGGTCGTGCTGCACGGCCGGCAGTCGGTCGACGGCATCGTGAAGGACCTGCGGGACCATCTCGCGGCGGCCGGCGCGGACGGGGACGAGCCCACCGGAGAAGGCCGGGACGGGGCGGCCGACCTGCGCGACGCCGCGGACTGCCTGGAGGCGGAGGCGCGGCTCGACCAGGGCGACGCGGCGGGCGCGATCGAGCTCACGCCGTGCCTCGACCGGCCGGTGCGCTCGCCGGTCTCCGCCCGGCTGGCGCTCGCGGGCGCCAATGCCCGGCGCATCGCGGGAGAGAGCACCCTGGCGGCCTCGATCTTCGAGCGGGTCTGGGAGGAGCACGACGGGGCGGCACGGGCGGCGGCCGGTTTCTGCGTGGCGGACATCCGCATGTGGCAGGGCGACTTCCGCAGCGCCTTCGCGCTCGCGGAGGAGGTGTACGGGATCTGCGCGCCGGACGACGCGGTGATCCGCGGCGATCTCAAGCGGCTGATGCACCTCGGGCACCGGTTCCTGATGGACTTCGACAGCGCGGCGCGGCTCCTCGCCGAGGCGGAGGCCGAGTACCGGACGGCGCAGGCGGTCATCGGCCTGGCGAACGTCCGGACCAACCAGGCCGAGCTGTACGCGTTCACGGACCCGGCGGCCGCCGTGGAGGCGGCGGCCTCGGCTCTGGAGGTGCAGCGCGACATCGGCGCGCAGCACGAGATCGGCAAGGCCTTCACGGCCATGGCCATGGCGCAGACCCGGCTCGGGCAGTACGAACGGGCCACCTCCTCGTATCTCAGCGCCAACGCGGCCCTGGACCGGGCGGGCTACCGGTCGGGGCGGGCGCGGGCCGACATGTTCCGGGCCTTCCTTCTGTACCGGCAGGGCGAGCGGGCAGAGGCGAGTGGGCTGCTGCTGCACGCGGCCCGCGAGTTCGAGGCGTGCGAGGTCTATCCGTCGCTGATCCTGGCGATCCGGAACGCGGCCGAGCGCCTCGGCCTCGGCGGCGAGGAGCTGACGGCCCTCGCGGACCGGGCGCGCCCCACCGTCCGGCCGCTCGGTTCGCCGGCCGAGCTGCAGGACCGGATGGACGCGGTCCTGTCGATGTTCCTCGAGGAGAACGCATGAACTGGCTGGCTCTGTACGAGCGGGCGCTGGGATCCGGCGAGTCGGCGGCCGGCTACTACAACCGCAACGTGGGAGTGCTCACCGGTGAGGGGAGGGTCAACGTCCGCATCCCGCTGGAGGCGGCGGACACCATGGATGTGCGGGTGTGGCGCGAGGAGGAGGTGCTGTCCTGCGTCGCCGCGTACGTCGGCCGGGCACCCGGACTGCGCCACGTGTCGGCCGATCCCCGCTTCCAGGTGCACCACTTCGTCGAAGGGCGGGTGCTGGACGGCTTCTCGCCCCGGGGCAGCGCCGTTCCGGCGCATGTGATCGGCGACGTGGTGACGCTGATGGAGCAGCTGGCACGCATTCCGCGGGAGAAGACCCCGCCGCTGCCCGCCGACTGGCCGGAGTCCGGTGACGGCGCGGGGTTCGGCCGGCGTCTCGCGGCGCTGACGCAGCTGGTGTACGACACCCACCGGTGCGAGTACGCGGCGGTGTTCGAGGCCTTCGGGATTCCGGCCGAGCCGCTCGCGGTCGTGGAGCCGCGCTGGGACACGCTCGTGTCGCGTCCCTTCGTGGTGCTGCATTCGGACCTGCACCGCAAGAACATGATCGTCGCGGACGGGGTGACCTGGTTCCTCGACTGGGAACTGGCCCTGTGGGGCGATCCGGTCTACGAACTCGCCATCCACTTCAACAAGATGGACTATCCGGAGGAGCAGCGGGCCGAGGTGCTGCGGCGGTGGCGGGAGCGCCTTCCGGCCGCTTGCACGGCGGGCCCCGCGGCGGACCTCGAGCTGTATCTCGCCCATGAGCGGATCAAGTCGGCGATCGTCGACACGGTCCGCTACTCCAAGCAGCTCGCCGGCGCCGGTCCCGCGGAGCGTGACCATCTGATGGACCGGCTCGCTCGCAAGCTCAACGTGGCCCGGGCCGTTTGGGGTGAATCGCCGGAGATGACCCGGGATCGGGTCGCACGGATTCTGGCGCCGTGGGTAGAGAGAGAGTCATGGACGCCCTAGCTCTGTACGAGAAGGCCCGCGCGCACGAGGGATCCCTGGCCGGCTTCTACCACCACAACGTCCGGGTCGACACGGACGCGGGCCCTGTGCTCGTGCGCACGCCCGGGCCCGGTGCCGAGCCCATGGACCTCACGCTCTGGGCGGAGACGGCCGTCCTCGAGGCGATCCGGCCGTACGTCTCCAGCGCGCCGCGGCTGCTGCACGCGCACGCCGATCCACCGTTCCAGATACATGAGTTCGTCGAGGGCCGCCTGGTCGACGACCTCGCGCCGGGCATCGGGACTCGGGTGCCGGCGGCGGTCGTCGGCGCCGTGGAGCGGCTGTTCGGCGAGATGCTGAGCGTCCCGGACACCGCCCTTCCCGCCGTGCCCTCCCACTGGCCGGCGAACGGGGACACGGCGGCGTTCGCGCTGCGGCTGCTCGACGGAGTACGCGAGATCCGCGGGCGGGCGGACGCGGCGCTGGAGGGGCTGTACCAGGAGCTGGGAGTGCCGGCCGACCCGTGCCGGCAGCTGGCCGAGCGGGCGGCGGAGCTCTCCGCGCGGCCCTTCCGGCTGCTGCACGCGGACATCCACCGCAAGAACATGATCCTGACCGAGGCGGCGGAGGTCGTCTTCCTCGACTGGGAGCTCGCCCTGTGGGGCGATCCGGTGTACGACCTGGCCGATCACCTCCACAAGACCGCGTACTCCATGGCGGACCGCGACCGGGTCCTGGCGGGCTGGCAGCGGGTGGCGCCGCAGGACTGCCGGGTGGGCTGGTGGGAGGGCGTCGAGTACTACTCCGCCTATGAGCGGATGAAGTCCGCGGTGGTGGACACCGTCCGCTGGGGACGCCGTATCGCCCGGGCTTCGACGGGCACCGAGCGCACGCGGCTGGCGGACGAGCTCCGGGACAAGCTCCTGCGCGGCGCCCCGCACTGGGGTGGCGGGGCACCGCCCGCCGTCGAGGAGATCGAGCGCGCCGCGGTCCGGTGGCTGGGTTCCGAGGGGTAGGGGCTGGGCGGGGGCGGAGGCCGGAGCGGGCGGGTCGGCTCGTTACGGTGGTGAGGTGAGACGCAGAACCAAGGCCCCCGTATCTCCGCTGCCGCAGCGGGACGGGATCGATGCCGTGCGGGTGCGGTTGCCCGAGGGGGTGGGCGGGACCGTGCGGGAGTATCTGGTGGGGCGGTACGGCGGGGCCGTCGGGGTGGGGCGGGTCGAGGAGATGGTGCGGGAGGGGCGGTTCGTCGGGGCGGATGGGCGGGCCCTGGAGTGGGACGAGCCGTACGAGGCGGGGCGGGATCTGTGGTTCCACCGGGACTTTCCGGTGGAGGAGCGGGTGCCGTTCGAGGTGCGGGTGGTGTACCGGGACGAGCGGGTGGTGGTGGCGGACAAGCCGCACTTCCTGGCGACGATGCCGCGGGGCCGGCATGTGACGGAGACGGCGCTCGCGCGGTTGCGGCGGGAGCTGGAGCTGCCCACGTTGCAGCCGGCGCACCGGCTGGACCGGCTGACGGCGGGGCTGGTGCTGTTCGTGGTGCGGCCGGAGGACCGGGGCGCGTATCAGACGCTGTTCCGGGACCGGCGGGTGAGCAAGGCGTACGAGGCGGTGGCGCCGTACGACCCGGGCGTGGCGCTGCCGGTGACGGTGCGGAGCCGGATCGAGAAGGAGCGGGGCGTGCTGGCGGCCCGGGAGGTGCCGGGCGAGCCGAACGCCGAGAGCCGGGTCGAGCTGCTCGCCCACGCGGGCGGGCTCGCCCGGTACCGGCTGGTGCCGGTGACCGGGCGGACCCATCAGCTGCGGGTGCACATGAACGCGCTCGGGCTGCCGATCCTGAACGATCCGCTCTACCCGGCGGTCCGGGAGGACGGGCCGGAGGACTACGGGCGGCCGCTGCAACTGCTCGCGCGGTCGCTGGAGTTCACCGAC
The DNA here is from genome assembly GCF_044544825.1 of Streptomyces sp. NPDC053493. NCBI lineage: Bacteria > Bacillati > Actinomycetota > Actinomycetes > Kitasatosporales > Streptomycetaceae > Streptomyces > Streptomyces sp. NPDC053493. Next base: position 143,451 of record NZ_JBITXS010000006.1, on the reverse strand, counting down.
CCGCTCACGGGCGAGCCGCGCAGCTTCCTGAGCCGGCGGCCGCTCACCGGCCTCGGCTGATCCACTCCTGAAGGTGCGGGGCCTCCGCGCCGATCGTGGTGGTCGGGCCGTGGCCGGTGCGGACGACGGTGTCCGGCGGGAGGGTGAGGAGCCTGTCCCGGATGGAGTCGATGATGGTCGGGAAGTCGGAGTAGGACCGGCCCGTCGCGCCGGGGCCGCCCTGGAAGAGGGTGTCGCCGGTGAAGACGGTGCCGAGGTCGGGCGCGTACAGGCTGACCGCGCCGGGTGCGTGGCCGGGCGTGTGCAGGACGCGCAGGTCGGTGCCCGCGATGGTGAGGACCTGGCCGTCGGCGAGGTCCCCGTCGGGCGTGTGGTCGGGGTGGGTGAGCTTCCACAGCGGCTGGTCGGCGGGGTGGAGCAGGATCCGGGCGCCGGTGGCGGCGGCGAGGGCCGGGGCCGCGTCGATGTGGTCGTCGTGGGCGTGGGTGCAGACGATGGCGCGCAGGGTGCGGCCGTCGAGCGCGGCGAGGATCGCGTCGGCGTCGTGGGCGGCGTCGATGACCAGGGCCTCGCTGTCGTCGCCGACGATCCAGACGTTGTTGTCGACGTCCCAGGTGCCGCCGTCGAGGCTGAAGGTGCCGGAGGTGACGAGGTGGTCGATGCGGGCGGCCATCAGAGGATCACCACCGAGCGCAGGACGTCGCCCTCGTGCATGCGGGCGAAGGCCTTCTCGACGTCGCCGAGGCCGATGGTCTCGGTGACGAAGGCGCCGAGGTCGATCCGGCCCTGCTGGTGCAGGTCGATGAGCATGGGGAAGTCCCGGGAGGGCAGGCAGTCGCCGTACCAGGAGGACTTGAGCGCTCCGCCGCGGCCGAAGACGTCGAGGAGCGGGAGTTCGAGCTTCATCTCGGGTGTGGGCACGCCGACGAGGACGACGGTGCCGGCCAGGTCGCGGGCGTAGAAGGCCTGCCGGTAGGTCTCGGGGTGGCCGACGGCCTCGATGACGACGTCGGCGCCGTGGCCGCCGGTGAGTTCCCGGATCGCCTCGACGGGGTCGGTGGTGCGGGAGTTGACGGTGTGGGTGGCGCCCATGGCGCGTGCCTTGTCGAGCTTGCGGTCGTCGATGTCGACGGCGATGATCCGGGCGGCTCCGGCGAGGCGGGAGCCGACGATTGCCGCGTCGCCGACGCCGCCGCAGCCGATGACGGCGACGGAGTCGCCGCGGCCGACGTTGCCGGTGTTGATGGCGGCGCCGATGCCGGCCATCACGCCGCAGCCGAGCAGGCCCGCGATCTCGGGGGCGACGGCCGGGTCGACCTTGGTGCACTGGCCGGCGGCGACGAGGGTCTTCTCGGCGAAGGCGCCGATGCCGAGGGCCGGCGAGAGCTCCGTACCGTCGGTCAGCGTCATCTTCTGCCGGGCGTTGTGGGTGGCGAAGCAGTACCAGGGGCGGCCGCGCAGGCAGGCCCGGCACTGGCCGCAGACGGCGCGCCAGTTGAGGACGACGAAGTCGCCGGGCGTCACGTCGGTGACGCCCGGGCCGACGGACTCGACGATGCCGGCGGCCTCGTGACCGAGGAGGAAGGGGAAGTCGTCGTTGATCCCGCCCTGTTTGTAGTGGAGGTCGGTGTGGCACACCCCGCAGGCCTGGATCTTCACCACGGCCTCGCCGGGGCCGGGATCGGGGATCACGATCGTCTCGACCCGTACGGGCTCGTTCCTGCCGGGGGCGACGACCCCCTGGACCTGCTGCGGCATCGCGAACTTCCCTTCTCCGACAGCATCTGCGCTGTATCTGCGCCGTGTTCCTGCTGTAAGGATCTTGCGTACCACTCTCTCCTGACAAAACGCGAGACCCCCGCGGATCGTGCCCGCGGGGGTCTCGCTCTTCCCGTGGGGGGAAGTCAGGGGAGCCGGTCCTGGAGGTCAGTCCCGGGCGGCGTCGGCGGTGGCGCGGACCCGGCCGCGGACCAGGAACCAGCCGCCGACCAGGGCGGCCGCGATCAGCGGCAGGCAGGCGACCGTGGTGCGGCCGACGCCGCCGTCCAGCCACATGAGGACCAGGACGGAGCCGAGGAACAGCAGGGTCACGATCTGGGTGTACGGAGCCCAGGGCAGGCGGTAGGCGGGCCGGACGAGCTTGCCCTCCTTGGCGCGGCGGACGAAGAGCAGCGAGCAGACCATGATCATCGCCCAGGTGCCGATGATGCCGATGGAGGCGAAGTTCAGGACCAGCTCGAAGGCCTCGCCCGGCATCAGGTAGTTGAGGACGACACCGGCGACGCCGAAGCCCGCGGTGAGCAGGATGCCGCCGTAGGGCACGCCGCCCTTGTTCATGACGCCGGTGAACTTGGGCGCGGAGCCGGCCAGGGACATCGAGCGCAGGATGCGGCCGGTGGAGTAGAGGCCCGAGTTGAGGCTGGAGAGGGCGGCGGTGAGCACGACGAGGTTCATCACGCCGGCGGCGCCGGGGATGCCCAGCTTGTCGAAGACGGTGACGAAGGGGCTCTGGTCGCCGGAGTACGCCGTGTACGGGAGGATCAGCGCGAGCAGGATCACGGAGCCGACGTAGAAGAGGCCGACGCGCCACATGATCGAGTTGATCGCCTTGGGCATGATCTTCTCGGGGTTCTCGGTCTCGCCGGCGGCGACACCGCACAGCTCGACGGAGGCGTAGGCGAAGACGACGCCCTGGACGAGCAGGAGCATCGGCATGACGCCGTTCGGGAAGATGCCGCCGTTTTCGGTGATGTTGGCGAGGCCGGGCGTGTGGCCGCCGACGTCGTGCGAGGTCACGACCAGGAAGATGCCGACGAGCATGAAGGCGACCAGGGCGGCGACCTTGATGATCGCGAACCAGAACTCCATCTCGCCGAAGTACTTCACCGAGATGAGGTTGGCGGCGAGCACGACCGCGAGGGCGATCAGGGCGAGGATCCACTGCGGGATGTCGCTGAACATCGACCAGAAGTGGGCGTAGGTGGCCGCGGCGGTGATGTCGGCGACGGCGGTGGTCGACCAGTTGAGGAAGTAGAGCCAGCCGGCCGTGTAGGCGCCCTTCTCGCCCATGAACTCACGGGCGTAGGAGACGAAGGCGCCCGAGGAGGGGCGGTAGAGCACAAGCTCGCCGAGGGCCCTCACCACGAAGAAGGCGAAGACGCCGCAGACCGCGTACGCGATGAAGAGCGAAGGACCGGCGTTGGCCATGCGGCCGCCGGCGCCGAGGAACAGGCCGGTGCCGATGGCGCCGCCGATGGCGATCATGTTGATGTGGCGGGACTTGAGGTCCTTGCGGTATCCGGCGTCGCCGGCGTCGATGTGGGGGGACGCCGTGGCGCCGGAGGCCGCCGGGTTGGCGGACAGCGGGTCGGCCGCAGTGATGCGGTCACTCATGGAGTTGTTCGCCTTCGTGAGGGGGAGGGTCTGTGCGGTACCCGGCCGCGCCCTTGTGAGGCTTCCCGGCACGGCCAGCGCACATCCTCACGGCAACACCCGGCCGCTGACTGTGACGGGTGTCACTGAACGCCCGTATTTGAGCTAGTTCAGAGGTTACGCACGGGTGTACTCCGCATTACGGAGCGAGGACGTCCAGTTCCTTGAGCGCGCCGACCGCGATCTGCCGGGTCAGCTCCTCGGCGCGGGCCGCGTCGCGCTCCCGTACGGCCTCGGCGACCTGGACGTGCAGGGTGACGGCGGCCGGATCCGGGTCCTCGAACATCACCTGGTGCTCGGTGCGGCCGGTGAGCACCTCGGCGACGACGTCACCGAGCCGGGCGAACATCTCGTTCCCGGAGGCGTTGAGCACGACCCGGTGGAAGGCGATGTCGTGGACCAGGTACTCCTCGAGCCGGCGGCCGCGCGAGGTGGCGACCATGCCGAGGGCCTGCTCGGTCAGCTCGCGGCACTGCTCGGGCGTGGCGTGGAGGGCGGCGAGGCCGGCGGCGACCGGTTCGACGGCGGAGCGCAGCACGGTGAGCGAGCGGAGCTGGCGCGGGCGGTCGGCGCCCGCGAGGCGCCAGCGGATGACCTGGGGGTCGTACACGTTCCAGCGCTCGGTCGGCAGCACGATGACGCCGACCCGGCGGCGGGACTCGACCAGGTGCATGGACTCGAGGACGCGGACCACCTCGCGGACGACGGTCCGGGACACGTCGAAGCGTTCGGCGAGCTCGTCGGTGCGCAGCACGCCGCCGGGCGGGTACTCCCCCGCGGTGATCGCGAGACCCAGGGTGGTCAGGACGTGCGGATGGAGCCCCTGGGCCGGTGTCGTCATGGTGGCCAGCCTAGGCGTGATCACACGAATGATCACCTCGGGAAGAAAAAGTACGACTTATTTGTCACAGGGTCTTGAATACGTCGTACCCAATAGGTTTCATGAGCGCGACGGATCGATGTCGAAGAAGACAGCGAGGCACCACCCATGAGCACCACCTCCCACGTCGTCGTCGTGATGGGAGTCGCCGGGACCGGCAAGACGACCATCGGCCCGCTGGTGGCCCAGGCCCTCGGCGTCCCGTACGCGGAGGGCGACGACTTCCACCCGGCGACGAACGTGGCCAAGATGTCGGCCGGCGTGCCGCTCGACGACACGGACCGCGAGCCGTGGCTCGACGCCATCGGACGGTGGGCGCACGGCCGGGCCGGGCTCGGCGGCGTGGTGAGCAGCTCGGCGCTGAAGCGGAGCTACCGGGACCGGCTGCGGGCGGCCGCGCCCGGCGTGGTCTTCCTCCATCTGACCGGCGACCGGGAGCTCATCGAAGGGCGCATGGCCGCGCGGCAGGGCCACTTCATGCCGGCCGCGCTCCTCGACTCGCAGTTCGCCACCCTGCAGCCGCTGCAGGAGGACGAGGCCGGCGTCGCCGTCGACGTCTCCGGCACTCCCGAGGAGATCACCACCCGCGCCGTCGCCGCGCTCCGCCGGCTCGACGACTAGGACCCGATCCGGGCCGGGGTCGGCTCCCACCGGAGCCGTCCCCGACCAGAGCCGTCCCTGCCCAGGACCCGTTCCGGACCGGCACCGCCCCCGGCGCACCCGCGAACGGCCCCGCTCCACCGGAGAACCCGCACCGCGAACCCCCCGCACCCCCCGTCCCCATCCCTCTGACCCCCAAGGGACCCACCGTGACCAGTCTCAGCGTCGAGATCCTGGCAGCGGACGCCGCCGAGCCCATCACCTCGGCCGGCAACGCCCAGCTCGGCATCGCCGTCCTCGCCGGCATCGCCGTCATCGTCCTGCTCATCACCACGTTCAAGCTGCACGCGTTCCTGGCGCTGACCATCGGCTCGCTGGCGCTCGGCGCCTTCGCCGGCGCGCCGCTCGCGGACGCGATCAAGTCCTTCACCACCGGACTCGGCAGCACCGTCGCCGGAGTGGGCGTGCTCATCGCGCTCGGCGCGATCCTGGGCAAGCTGCTGGCCGACTCCGGCGGCGCCGACCAGATCGTCGACACGATCCTCGCCAGGGCGGGCGGCCGGGCCATGCCGTGGGCGATGGTCCTCATCGCGTCCGTGATCGGCCTGCCGCTGTTCTTCGAGGTCGGCATCGTCCTGCTGATCCCGGTGGTGCTGCTCGTCGCCAAGCGCGGCAACTACTCCCTGATGCGGATCGGCATCCCGGCCCTCGCCGGCCTGTCGGTGATGCACGGTCTCATCCCGCCGCACCCCGGCCCGCTCGTCGCGATCGACGCGGTCGGCGCCAACCTGGGCGTCACCCTCGCCCTCGGCCTGCTGGTCGCGATCCCGACCGTGATCATCGCCGGTCCGCTCTTCTCCCGTTACGCCGCGCGCTGGGTCGACATCCCGGCCCCGGAGCGGATGATCCCCACCCGCCCTTCGGAGGAGCTGGAGAAGCGCCCCGGCTTCGGCGTCACCGTGGCCACCGTGCTGCTGCCCGTCGCCTTGATGCTGGTGAAGGCGCTGGTCGACATCGTGGTCGACGACCCGGACAACGGCGTGCAGAAGGTCACCGACGTCATCGGCTCTCCGCTGATCGCCCTGCTCACGGCCGTCATAGTCGCGATGTTCACGCTGGGCCGGGCGGCCGGCTTCACCAAGGAGCGGCTGTCCTCCACCGTCGAGAAGTCGCTCGCGCCGATCGCGGGCGTGCTGCTGATCGTCGGCGCGGGCGGCGGCTTCAAGCAGACCCTGATCGACATCGGCGTCGGCCAGATGATCCTCGACTTCTCCAAGGACTGGTCGATCCCGGCGCTGCTCCTCGCCTGGCTGATCGCGGTCGCGATCCGGCTCGCGACCGGCTCGGCGACGGTGGCCACGATCTCGGCGGCCGGCCTGGTGGCCCCGCTGGCGGAGGGCATGTCGACCAGTGAGGTGTCGCTGCTCGTCCTCGCGATCGGCGCCGGTTCGCTCTTCTTCAGCCATGTCAACGACGCCGGTTTCTGGCTGGTGAAGGAGTACTTCGGCATGAGCGTCGGCCAGACCGTCAAGACCTGGTCGGTGATGGAGACGATCATCTCGGTGGTCGGCATCGGGTTCGTGCTGCTGCTGTCGCTGGTGTTGTAGCGCGCACGCGAGATTCCGCCCGAGATCCCGCGGGCCGGTCGTCCCCTTGGACGACCGGCCCGCGTCGTCGTGTCAGCCGACGGCCTGCGCCGCCGCCCGGCCCGCCGCCCGGCCGGAGAAGAGGCAGCCGCCGAGGAAGGTGCCTTCGAGCGAGCGGTAGCCGTGGACGCCGCCGCCGCCGAAACCGGCCGCCTCGCCCGCCGCGTAGACGCCGGGCAGCGGTGTGCCGGCGGCGGTCAGGACGCGGGAGGAGAGGTCGGTCCGGAGGCCGCCGAGCGACTTGCGGGTGAGGATGCTCAGGCGTACGGCGATCAGCGGGCCGGCCTTCGGGTCGAGGATGCGGTGCGGCGGCGCGGTGCGGATCAGCTTGTCGCCCAGATAGCGGCGGGCGCCGCGGATCGCCGTGACCTGGAGGTCCTTGGTGAAGGGGTTGGCGATCTCGCGGTCACGGGCGGTGATCTCGCGGCGCAGCGCGGCCTCGTCGATCAGGTCCTCGCCGGTGATCCGGTTCATGCCGCGGACGAGGGCGGCGAGGTCGTGCTCGACGACGAAGTCGGCTCCCTTGTCCATGAAGGCCTTCACCGGGCCGGGCACGTCGGCGCGGGCGCGGCCGATGACGTCGCGGACGGACTTGCCGGTGAGGTCCGGGTTCTGTTCGGAGCCGGAGAGCGCGAACTCCTTGCCGATGATCTTCCGGTCGAGCACGAACCAGGTGTGGTCGTGGCCGGTGCGCATGATGTGTTCGAGGGTGCCGAGGGTGTCGAAGCCGGGGAAGAGAGGTACGGGCAGCCGCCGGCCGGTCGCGTCGAGCCACAGCGAGGACGGGCCGGGCAGGATGCGGATGCCGTGGCGGGCCCAGATGGGGTTCCAGTTCTCGATGCCCTCGGTGTAGTGCCACATCCTGTCGCGGTTGACGTGGTGGGCGCCGGCGTCCTCGGCGATGCCGAGCATCAGGCCGTCGACGTGGGCGGGCACGCCGGAGAGCAGCCGGGCGGGCGGTGTGCCGAGCCGCTCGGGCCACTGCTCGCGGACCAGGTCATGGTTGCCGCCGATGCCGCCGGAGGCGATGATCACCGCCTGGGCGCGGAAGGAGAAGGTGCCGGTGACCTCGCGGCTGCTGGCGGTGCCGCGTGGGACGTCGGAGCGGGCCAGGACCTCGCCGGTGACGGTGTCGACGGCGCCGGCGGTGCTGCCGAGCCCGGTGACGCGGTGGCGGAAGCGGAAGCGGACCAGGCCGCGGGCGGCGCCGTCGCGGACCCGGCGCTCGAACGGTGCGACGAGGCCGGGTCCGGTGCCCCAGGTGATGTGGAAGCGGGGCACGGAGTTGCCGTGGCCGGTGGCGTCGTAGCCGCCGCGCTCGGCCCAGCCGACGACCGGGAAGAAGCGCACGCCGAGCCCGCGCAGCCAGGCGCGCTTCTCGCCGGCCGCGAAGTCCACGTACGCCTCCGCCCACCGGCGCGGCCAGTCGTCCTCGGGCCGGTCGAAGCCGGCGGTGCCGAGCCAGTCCTGGAGGGCCAGGGCGTGGCTGTCGCGGATGCGCATCCGGCGCTGCTCGGGCGAGTCGACGAGGAAGAGGCCGCCGAAGGACCAGTGGGCCTGGCCGCCGATGGACTGCTCGGGTTCCTGGTCGAGCAGGATCACCGAACGGCCGGCGTCGACCAGTTCGGCGGTGGCGGCGAGACCGGCCAGGCCGGCCCCGATGACGATGACGTCGGCGTCGTACGGCTCATGAGGCATGCACCGCATCTTGGATACACCGATGTATCGAGTCAACGGTCCGGCCCTCTTCGAGGCCCTCCCGTTTTCTAATGTCGAGCATTAATATGACTGGCATGGCAAGGACGTCAGGACCCGAGACCCGGGAGAAACTGATCCGCGCGGCCGAGGAGGTCTTCGCGGCCAAGGGCGTCGACGGCGCCCAGCTGCGGGACGTCGTGCGCCTGGCGGGACAGGGAAATCCCTCCGCCGTGCAGTACCACTTCGGCTCCCGCGCCGGACTGCTCGACGCCGTCATGGCCGGCCGGCAGCAGCGCACCGAGCAGGTGCTCGCCCCGCTCCTCGACGCCGCTCCCGACGGCACCTCGCCCGACGACGCCCACGCGCTGATCGGCGCGCTCGTGACGGCCGAGGCGACCGAGCTGCGCACCGAGCGCGGCCGGCGCTGCCTGCGGATCTCCGCCCAGCTCAGCCATGAGAGCGGCGTGCGCACCCGCACTCCGCACCCGACCCTGGCCGGCACCTGCTACTGGCGCCTCATCGAGCGGCTCGAGGCCTGCCTCGCCGCGAGCGGACTGCCCGGGCCGCTGCGCCTGGAGCGGCTCGACCTGGCGCTGACCGTCGTGGGCGCGGCGATGGCGGACCGGGCCCGGCAGTACCTCGACGGCGCCGAGCCGCTCACGGGCGAGGCGCTCTTCCTCGCCGACCTCGTCGAGACCACCACCGCGCTTCTCCGGGCCGCACAGCCCCGGAGCGTCTGAGACACCCCGAGACGATCCCCGAAGGGACCCCACATGAACGACGCGTACGACCTCACCGGCAAGACCGTGATCGTCACGGGCGGCGCCCGTGGCCTGGGCGCCGAGGCGGCCCGTCAGGCCGTCGCCGCCGGCGCGAACGTCGTCATCACCGACGTCCTCGAGGAGGAGGGCAAGGCGACCGCCGCCGCACTCGGCGACAAGGCCCGCTTCCTGCGGCACGACGTGACCTCCGAGGAGGAGTGGGCGGCGGCCGTCGCGTACGCCGTGGAGGAGTTCGGCGGGCTGCACGGCCTGGTGAACAACGCCGGCATCTCCACCGGCGCCTTCCTGGAGACCGAGTCCGTCGAGCACTTCCGGAAGGTCCTCGACATCAATCTGACCGGCGTCTTCATCGGCATGAAGGCCGCGATACCCGCCCTGAAGGAGGCCGGCGGCGGCTCGATCGTCAACATCTCCTCCGCCGCGGGCCTGATGGGCCTCGCCCTCACCGCCGGCTACGGCGCCTCCAAGTGGGGCGTGCGCGGCCTGACGAAGATCGGCGCGGTCGAGCTCGGCACCTCCCGGATCCGCGTCAACTCGGTCCACCCGGGCATGACGTACACGCCGATGACCGCGTCCGTCGGCATCGAGAAGGGCGAGGGCAAGTACCCGAACACGCCGATGGGCCGGGTCGGCGAGGCGCACGAGATCGCGGGCGCGGTCGTCTTCCTGCTGTCCGACGCCGCCTCGTACGTGACGGGCGCGGAGCTCGCGGTGGACGGCGGCTGGACCACCGGCCCGACGGTCAAGTACGTCATGGGGCAGTGAGACCGCCCGGGACTGCTTGGATGGCGGCATGAACGCTGCCGATGAGGTACTCGACGTCGTCGACGAGAACGACCGGGTGATCGGACAGGCTCCGCGCGGCGAGGTGTACGCGCGGGGCCTGATCCACCGCTGCACCTTCATCCAGGTGCGGGACGCCCGGAACCGGATCTTCGTCCACCGCAGGACCCCGACGAAGCTGGTCTTCCCCTCCCTCTACGACATGTTCGTCGGCGGTGTCGTCGGCGCCGGCGAGTCCTACGACGACGCGGCGCTGCGCGAGGCTCAGGAGGAGCTGGGCGTGTCCGGGCTGGCCCGGCCCAAGCAGGTGACGAAGTTCCTGTACGACTCCGAGGGCGTGGCCGGCAAGTGGTGGTCGGCGGTCTACGAGGTGCGGTGCGACCAGCCGGTGCGTCCGCAGGCCGAGGAGGTGGCCTGGCACGCCTTCCTGACGGAGGAGGAGCTGATGGCCCGGCTCTCCGAGTGGGAGTGGGTGCCGGACGGGCGGGCCGCGTACGAGCGGCTGCTCGCGCACCGGACGGGCTGAGCCGGCCCCGGGCCGGGCTGATCCGGCTCCGGGCGGCTTCGACGGCGGGGCGCGTCCGGAGGGCGGGCGTCTTGGGGAGGCGGGCGCGTCCGGACGGCGGGCGCCTTGCGGAGGCGGGCGCTTCCGGGCGGCGGCCACCTTCGACGGCGGGGCGCGTCCGGAGGGCGGGCCTCCGGTGGGTGGTCCTCGCCGGGCGGTGTGATCATCCGGCGGATAGGGTGCCCGCGTGAGCGACTTCGTACAGAGCCTGCGGCTGTGGTTCGCGCCGCAGCGCCTCCGGGAGGAGGGCGAGACCCCGGACTACCGCTTCTCCCTGGCCAACGAGCGGACGTTCCTCGCCTGGATCCGGACCGCGCTCGCGCTCATCGGCGGCGGTTTCGCCGTCGACCAGTTCCTGCCCGACCTGCGCTGGGGCGTCCGGGTCGGGCTCGCCCTCGCGCTGCTCGGAGCCGGCGTGCTGTGCGCGCTGCGCGCCGTGAACCACTGGATGCGCTGCGAGCGCGCCATGCGGCGCGGCGAGGACCTGCCGGTCTCCCGCTTCCCCACGGTGCTCAGCCTGTCCGTCGCGGTCGTCGCGGTCGCGATGGTGGTGGTCGTCGTCTTCGGCTGGGCCGGACGATGACCGGCGCGGACCGGGACCCGGGGCTCCAGCCCGAGCGGACCCGGCTGGCGTGGCGGCGTACGACGCTGTCGTGCACGGTGGTCGCGGTGCTGGCCGGCAAGCAGGCGATCCACGACGACATCACGGCCGCCGGAGTGGTCGCGGCGGGCCTCTCGGCGCTCGTGTGCATCGGCTTCCTCGCGGTCGCGCACCGCAGGATCCAGTCCCTCGGCACGGCCCGGCCGCGCCCGTTGTCGCACCGGGGCGCGCTGCTCGCGGCGGTGTGCACGGTGGCGTTCGCCGGCTTCGCCGTGGCGGTCGTGGTCTGAGCCGGTCCCGGCTTCCCCGGTGGCCGGGCCGACTGGCACTCTTCCCCTGTTCCGCTGTTTCTCGTCCGGGGGGATCTCCTTGCCTGCCACCGATCCGTACGTGGTCGCGCTCGCGCCGAACGTCCACGCCTTCGTCCAGCCCGACGGCGGCTGGTGCCTCAACAACGCCGGCTTCATCGGCTCGGGCGGCCCGGGCGGCGAGACGCTGCTCGTCGACACCGCCGCGACCGAGCGCCGGGCCCTGCTGCTGCGCCAGGCCGTGCTCGACGCCGGGCTCGCGCTGCCCCGCACCGTCGTCTCCACGCACCACCACGGCGACCACACCTACGGCAACGGCGTGTTCCAGCCGGAGGCGCGGATCGTCGGGCACGAGAACTGCCGCGCCGAGCAGCTCGCCGCCGGTCACCAGCTCCATCTGATCTGGCCGCAGACCGACTTCGGGCGGGTCGACATCCTGCCGCCGCAGCTGACCTACCGGGACCGGCTGACGCTGTACGTCGGGGACGTCGAGGTACGGGTGATCCACCCCGGTCCCGCGCACACCACCGGCGACTCGATCGTCCATCTGCCCGAGCAGGGCGTGGTGTTCACCGGCGACCTGGTCTTCCACGGCGGCACGCCGTTCCTGCCGATGGGCTCGCTGGCCGGTTCGCTGCGGGCGCTCGAGCTGCTGCGCTCGCTGGACGCACCCACGGTCGTGCCGGGCCACGGCCGGGTGACCGACCCTTCCGCGTACGACGCCACCGAGCGCTATCTGCGCTGGGTGGCCGAGCTGGCGGCGGAGGGCCGGGCCAAGGGCGCGACGCCGCTGGAGACGGCGCGGCAGGCGGACCTGGGCGAGTTCGGGGCGTGGCGGGAGAGCGAGCGGCTGGTCGCGAATCTGCACCGGGCGTACGCGGAGCTGGAGGGGCTGCCGGAGGGTCATCCGCTGGATCCGGTGGCGGTGTTCGGGGACATGGCGGCGATGAACGGCGGGGTGCCGGTGGCCTGCCACGCGTAGCGCGGAGGCGGTGTCGCTGCGGGCGGCGGAAGCGGCGGGCGCCGGCAGCGGCGGGCGGCAGCGGCGGCCGGTCTGGGCGCGATCAGCCCGCCGCGGCCGGTCTGGGCGCGATCAGCCCGCCGCGGTCGGCCTGGGCGGGATCAGCCCGCCGCCGCCCGCCTCATCGCCGCCGCGTCGTCGCGGTCGCGCAGCGTGCCGTCGTCCCGCCGCCACCGCTGGTGGAGGTCGGCGAGGCGGTCGCGGTCGAGTTCGACGCCCAGGCCCGGGGCGTCGGACACCGTGACGCGGCCGGCGTGGAAGCGGGGCGGGGCGGTGACGACGTCCTCGGTCTGCCACGGGTAATGGGTGTCGCAGGCGTGGTCGAGGCGGGGCAGGGTCGCGGCGACCTGGGTCATCGCGGCGAGGCTGATGCCCAGGTGGGTGTTGGAGTGCATGGACAGCCCGATGCCGTAGGTGCGGCAGAGCGCGGCGAGTTCGCGGGTGCGGTGCAGCCCGCCCCAGTAGTGGTGGTCGCACAGCACGATCCGTACGGCGCCGCGCGCGAAGGCCTCGGGCGCCTCCTCGAAGGTGGTGACGCACATGTTGGTGGCGAGCGGCACATCCGTACGGGCGGCGATCTCGGCCATCGCGTCCGTGCCGGCCGCCGGGTCCTCCAGGTACTCGAGGACGTCGCCCAGCTCACGGGCGACGGCGAGCGAGGTCTCCACGGACCAGGCGCCGTTGGGGTCGAGCCGCAGCGGCCGTCCGGGGAACTCCTCGGCGAGGGCGCGGATCGCGGCGGCCTCCTGGTCGGGCGGGAAGACGCCGCCCTTGAGCTTGAACGAGCCGAAGCCGTAGAGCCGGTCGAAGCGGCGGGCCTGTTCGACGACACCGGCCGGGTCGAGGGCCTCGCCCCACGCGTCGGGCGTACCGCCGGGATGGGCGGCCCACTTGTGGAAGAGGTAGGCGCTGTAGTCGACCTCGTCGCGGAGCTTGCCGCCGAGGAGGGCGTGGACGGGCAGGCCGAGGGTCTTGCCGAGGGCGTCCAGGCAGGCGGTCTCGACGGCGGAGACGACGGAGAGGCGCAGCTTGTCGGCGGTGCGGGCGCCGCGCAGTCCGCCGGCGTCGACGCGTTCGTCGGTGTCGCCGGCCGCGGCCGGGCCGCACACCTCGGCGGCCAGCGCGAACAGACCGTTCACGTCCGTGACCGGGCGGCCGGGCAGCGCGTCGGCCAGCCGGCGGGCGGGGCCGAGGTAGACGGTGTCGCCGTAGGTCTCGCCGAGGCCGGTGACGCCGCCCGCCGTGACGACTTCCACGACGAGGCGCGGGGTGAAGGGCTGGTGGACGCCCTGGGTGTTGAGGAGCGGCGGGTCGGCGATGAGGATCGGGGTCAGCCGGACATGGTCGATGCGCAGCGCTGAATCCATATGTGAACCCTATTCACGCAGAGGGACGGAGCACCAGGCTCGCGCAGGCCTTTTCCCGGGCCCCTCTGGACGACATACCGACTGGTCGGTCATCATGGCGGCGACGCCGACCCACCGGAGGTACGCCTTCATGAGTTCCGACCCGACGCCCGGTCTCGACCCCGAGCGGCTGCGCCGCTTCCTCGACCGCGAGCGGCCCGGCCTCGTCGCCGGCCCCCTGCAGGCCCGGCTGATCGAGGGCGGCCGCTCGAACCTCACGTACGTCGTGACCGACGGCACCCGGCGTTGGGTCGTGCGCCGCCCGCCGCTCGGCCACGTCCTCGCCACCGCGCACGACATGAAGCGCGAGCACCGGGTCATCAGCGCGCTGCGCGAGACCGCCGTGCCCGTGCCGGAGACGGTCGTGCTGTGCGAGGACGAGTCGGTGCTCGGAGCGCCGTTCTACGTCATGGAGTTCGTCGACGGCACGCCGTACCGCTCCGCCGCCGAACTCGCCCCGCTCGGCGCCGAGCGCACCCGCGCCGCCGTCCTCGGCCTCGTCGACACCCTCGTCGGCCTGCACGCCGTCGAGCCGGCCGCCGTCGGGCTCGACGACTTCGGCCGGCCCGAGGGCTTCCTCGACCGGCAGCTGCGCCGCTGGGGCAAGCAGCTCGCCGCCTCCCGGGGCCGCGAACTGGCCGGCATCGACGAGCTGCACGCGGCCCTCGGCCGCGGTCTGCCCAGCTCTCCCGCGCCCACCGTCGTCCACGGTGACTACCGGCTCGACAACGTCCTGATCGGCGCGGACGACACCATCAAGGCCGTGCTCGACTGGGAGATGTCGACGCTCGGCGACCCGCTCACCGACCTCGGGCTGCTGGTCATGTACAGCACGCCGCTGGACCTGCCGGACTCGCCCGTCTCCACCACCGCCACCGCCGCCGGCCACCCGAGCGCCGCCGAGCTGGTCGAGCGCTACGCCGCCCGCTCCGGCCGGGACACCGGAGCCATCTCCTGGTACACGGCCTTCGCCTGGTTCAAGCTCGCCGTGATCCTGGAGGGCATCCACTACCGCTACACCCTCGGCCAGACCGTCGGCGCCGGCTTCGACCGCATCGGCGGACTCGTGCCCGTCTTCATTGAGCACGGCCTCACCACCCTCCAGGAAGGCTGATCCGCATGGACTTCGCGTTCGACGCCCGCACCGAGGAACTGCGGGCGAAACTCCTCGCCTTCATGGACGAGCACGTTTATCCGGCCGAGGCCGTGGCCCACGAGCAGCGGGCGCTCCTCGCCTCGCCCTGGGACACTCCCGCCGTCGTCGAGGACCTGAAGGCCGAGGCCCGCCGCCAGGGCCTGTGGAACCTCTTCCTGCCCGACGAGGAGTACGGCGCCGGGCTCACCAACCTCCAGTACGCGCCGCTCGCCGAGATCACCGGCCGCAGCCCGCAGCTCGCGCCCACCGCCCTCAACTGCGCCGCGCCCGACACCGGGAACATGGAGGTGCTCGCCCTCTTCGGCGACGAGGCGCAGCGCAAGCAGTGGCTGGAGCCGCTCCTTGCGGGCGAGATCCGGTCCGCGTTCGCCATGACCGAGCCCGAGGTGGCATCGTCCGACGCGACCAACATCGAGACCCGGATCCGCCGGGACGGCGACGAGTACGTCGTCGACGGGCGCAAGTGGTACATCTCCGGGGCGATGAACCCGGACTGCAAGATCTTCATCGTGATGGGCAAGACGGATCCGGACGGCTCCGACATCCGCCGCCAGCAGTCGATGATCCTCGTGCCCCGCGACACGCCCGGCGTCGAGGTGCGGCGCGCGATGCAGGTCTACGGCTACGAGGACCACTACCACGGCGGTCACGCCGAGGTGGTCTTCCACGGCGCCCGGGTCCCGGCCGCGAATCTGATCGGCGAGGAGGGCGGCGGCTTCGCCATCGCCCAGGCCCGCCTCGGACCGGGCCGCATCCACCACTGCATGCGGCTGATCGGCATGGCCGAGCGGGCCGTGGAGCTGATGTGCCGGCGCGCGGTCTCCCGTACCGCCTTCGGCAAGGCCCTCGCCCAGCAGGGCGTCGTGCAGAACTGGATCGCGGACGCCCGGGTGACCATCGAGCAGCTGCGGCTGCTCGTGCTCAAGACGGCCTGGCTGATGGACACCGTCGGCAACCGGGGCGCCCACACCGAGATCCAGGCGATCAAGATCGCGACTCCGCGGGCGGTCGTCGACATCATCGACAAGGCGGTGCAGGTGCACGGCGCCGGCGGTGTCTCCCAGGACTTCCCGCTCGCCGAACTGTGGGCCGGGGCGCGGACCCTGAAGCTGGCGGACGGCCCGGACGAGGTGCACCAGCGGTCGCTGGCCCGCCGGGAACTGAAGAAGTACCTCTGACGGACCGGGACGCCCGCTTCCGGGACGCCCCCTTGGAGGGTGTCTAGGCGAGCCGGTCGCGCGGGGCGGAGCCGCCCGGCGCGGCCGGCGGCGGCGTGCCCTGGAGCGAGGAGGCGGCGAGGACGGGCTCGGGGGCGGGCGCGGGCTCGGGCGCCGCGACGGCGACCGGGGCCGCGACGGCGGCGACGAGGGCGAGGACGGCGGCGGCGCGCAGGGTGTGCTTCAGCACGGCGGGGCTCCGTTCGGGGCGGGACGCGGGTGGTGCGGACGCGTCGATCCTCCCGGGCGCCGCCGCACCCGCGCCTCCGCCCGTGGTCCCGGTCCCCTCCCCCGTACGGGCGAGACGCGGTCCCGCTACGGGCGCAGGGCCCGCAGCAGGAGGTCCGCCAGGTGGTCGGCGACCTGCTGCGGGGCGAGCGGGCCGTCGGGGCGGTACCAGGTCGACAGGTGGTGGACCGAGCCGAAGTGGTAGTCGACGACCAGGTCGGCGGGCGTCGCCGTGGAGAACTCGCCGGCCTGCTGGCCCTCCTCGATCAGGGCGCGGAACCGCTCGTGGTAGCGCCGCCGCTCGGCGCGTACCTGCTTGTTCTTCTCCGGGCTGAGGTGGTGCATCGAGCGGAAGAAGATCGCCGCGTCGTCCAGGTTCTCGATGGTGGTGACCACGACGTCGGCGGCGGCGGCCCGCAGCCGCTCGCCGACCGGCGCGTCGGCGCCCGCGAGGGCGTCCAGGCGCTCCTGCTGGAGGCGCAGCACCCGCGCGTACACCTCCTGGAGCAGGTCCTCCTTGGAGCCGAAGTAGTGGTAGAGCGCGCCCTTGGTGACGCCCGCCGCCTCCACGATCTCCTGGACCGAGGTCCGGTCGTAGCCCTGCTCGGCGAAGAGCCGGGTGGCGGCGGCGAGGAGTCTTTGGGGAACGGGCGTGCCGTTCCCGTCCGTCGTCCTGGCCATGCCGTGCCGCCTTTCGTTCGTGCTCGTACTCGTACGCGTACCCGTGCCCGGGCCCGAACCCGTGTGCGTGTCCGGGCCCGCGCTCGTCGTGCTCATGTCCGGGACCGCAGGTCCCGCCTGAGGATCTTCCCACTTGTCGTCTTGGGCAGCTCCGGCAGGATCTCCACCTCGCGCGGGTACTTGTACGCGGCGAGCCGCTGCTCGCAGTAGGCGGAGAGCTCGGCGGGCTCGGCCGTCGCGCCCGGGCGCAGGCTCACGTACGCCTTGACGCTCTCGCCGCGGTAGGCGTCCGGGACGCCGACGACGGCGGCCTCGCGGACGGCCGGGTGGGTGTAGAGGACGTCCTCGACCTCCCGCGGCCAGACCTTGAACCCGGAGGCGTTGATCATGTCCTTCTTGCGGTCGACGACGTAGAGCCAGCCGTCCTCGTCCATGAAGCCGATGTCGCCGGTGCGCAGCTCGCCGTCGGGGAAGGCGGCGGCGGTGGCCTCGGGCAGCCGCCAGTAGCCGGGCACGACCTGGGGCCCGCGGACGGCGATCTCGCCCTGCTCGCCGAAGGGCACGTCGGCGCCGTTCTCGTCGACGATGCGGACGACGGTGTCGGGGCCGGGCACGCCGACGGACAGGGTGCCGGAGACCGGGTCGACGGGCGCCTCGTGCTGCGGCGGTACGGAGGCGCAGGGCGCGGTGCACTCGGTGAGGCCGTAGCCGTTGCGCAGGTACGGGCCGAAGCCGGCGCGGAACTTCTCGACGAGCGCGGGCGGGACGGGCGCGCCGCCGGAGGACATGACCAGGAAGGAGGAGAAGTGGTCGGGGGTCGCGGCCGGGTGGGCGGCGAGCGCCATGTAGGCCGTGGACGGGCCGACGGTGTACGCGGGCCGGTGCTCCAGGAAGGCGTCGAGGACCACGCCGGCCTCGAAGCGGTAGGCGAGGGCGAGGGTGCCGCGGTTGGCGAAGCAGACGGCGAGTTCGCAGACGAGTCCGGTGATGTGGAAGAGCGGGGCGAGGACGAAGTAGACGGCGCCGGGCGGCACGGGGTGGCCGGTGCGCTGCCGTTCGGCGTTGTGGACGATGCCGCGGTGGAGGTTGAGCGCGCCCTTGGGCGTGCCGCTAGTGCCGGAGGTGTAGCTGATCAGGGCGATGTCGTCGGTGGTGAGCTCGCGGCCGGCCGGGGCCGGGTGTCCGGCGCGGGCGACGGCGAGGAGGTCGTCGGCGAGGTCGCCGGGCTCCGCCGGGACGGGCTCGAAGCCGAGGACGCGCGGGTCGTCACGGGTCTGGAGCCCGCGCTCGTCCGCGGTGAGGGCGATCCGGACGACCGCCTCGGCGGCGGTGTCGCGGAGGTAGCCGGCCCAGGCGCGGTCGGAGCAGATCAGGGCGGTGGCCCCGGAGTCGCGCAGCGCGTGGCCGACCTCGCCCGCCTTGTACATCGGGTTGAGCGGGACGACCGTGGCGCCGGCCTTCCAGGCGCCGAGCAGCGCGAGGACGAAGTGCGGGCTGTTCTGGAGCTGGAGCGCGACCCGGTCGCCGCGGCCGACGCCGCGGGCGGCGAGGTGTCCGGCGACGGAGTCGGACAGGGCGTCGGCCTCGCGGTAGGAGATCCGGCCGTCGAAGTAGGCGAGGGCCGGGTGTTCGGGAGTGCGGGCGGCGGCGGCCCGGAAGGCGTGCAGGACGGTGGGCGGCGGGCTGACGGGCGCCCGCTGGGCTTCGCTGAGCCGCCCGAGCCACGGCTTCGCCGCGTAGATGCCCGTCGTACCGGTGTCGTCGCTCATGCGCCCGTCCCTTCCCACTTCCGCTGGATGTGGTTCATGTTGCCGAGCCACCGTTCGGGGTCACCTGCCCGGGCCCGGTAGTAGTCGGCGACCTCGGGGTGCGGCAGGACGAGGAAGCGGTCGTCGGCCATGGCGGTGAAGAGGGCGTCGGCGACGTCCTCGGGCTCGACGGCGGTGGGCGCGAGGACGAGTTCGCCGGCCGATCCGGCAGCGGTGAGCATGTCCGTACGCACGCCCTGCGGGCAGATGGCGTGGACCTTGAGGCCGCGGTGGCGGTAGGTCAGCGAGAGCCATTCGGCGAAGGCGTACGCGCCGTGCTTGGAGACGCTGTACGGGGCGGCGCCGATCATCGTGAGCAGTCCGGCGGCCGAGACCGTGGAGACGAAGCGGCCGGCGCCGCGCTCCAGCCAGTCGGGCAACAGGGCGCGGGCGGCCCGGACGTGCGCCATCACGTTGACGTCCCAGGCGGCGGCCCAGACCTCCTCGTCGGCGAAGGCGTCGCCGGGCGAGGCGAGTCCGGCGTTGGCGCACCAGACGTCGATCGCGGCGCCGCGGGCGGCGAGCGCGGCGCGGGCCTCCTCGACGACGGCGGAGGCGTCGCCGGGCACGGCGAGGGCGCCGATCTCGTCGGCGACGGCCTTGGTGCGGCCGGGGTCGATGTCGTTGACGACGACGTGCGCGCCCTCGGCGGCGAACCGCCGGGCGAGCGCGGCGCCGATGCCGCCTCCCGCACCCGTGACGACCACTCCCGCGCCCTGCACCGTACTCATCCGGCCCACCTCTCCGTTGCGGCTGTCCCGGCAGACTAACCAGTCGGTATGTGCGGACGGAAGTCCCTGGGGCACGCCTCGTTCCGCGCGGGCCGATCGGGCGCTAGCGTGCGTGCCCATGTCACGGAAGGCGATCAAGGAGGTTTTTCCATGAGCCTGTCCAGACGAGACCTGCTGGCGGCGGGCGGTGCGGTGGCGGCCGGGACGGCGGCCGCGAGCGCCGTGACGGCCGCTCCGGCGGCCGCCGACGCGCCGGCCGGCCGCGGCCGCCGCGTCCGCACCGGCTTCGAGCGGCTCGCCGCCGACGGATACGCGCCGCTCGCCGGGCAGCGGGTCGGCGTGGTCACCAACCCGACCGGCATCACCGCCGACGCCCGGCACGTCGTGGACGTGATGCACGCCGACGAGCGCGTGGACCTGGTCGCGGTCTTCGGACCCGAGCACGGCTTCCGCGGCACCGCGCAGGCCGGCGGTTCGGAGGGCCGCCACGACGACCCGGCGACCGGCCTGCCGGTCTACGACACGTATCTGAAGAGCGGTCAGGCGCTCGCCGACGTGTTCGCGGCCTCGGGCGTGGACACGGTGGTGTTCGACATCCAGGACGTGGGCGCCCGCTTCTACACGTACATCTGGACGCTCTACGACTGCATGGCGGCGGCCGCGCTGGCGGGCAAGCGCTTCGTCGTCCTCGACCGGCCGAATCCGGTGACCGGGCGGGCCGCGCTCGGACCGGTCCTGGACCGGGCGTTCGCGACCTTCGTGGGCCGCGAGCCGATCGCGCAGGCCCATGGCATGACGGTGGCGGAGCTGGCCCGGCTGTTCAACGGGGAGTTCCTGGCGAGGCCGGTGCCGCTGGAGACGGTGGCGGTGAGCGGCTGGCGGCGCGGCGACTTCTTCGACGCGACCGGCCTGCCGTGGGTGCCGCCGAGCCCGAACATGCCGACCGCCGACACCGCGCTCGTCTATTCGGGCACCTGCCTCTTCGAGGGCACCAACCTGTCCGAAGGCCGCGGCACCACCCGCCCGTTCGAGCTGCTCGGTGCGGAGGGCGTCGACGGCCGGTGGGCGGAGGCGGCGAACGCGCTCGGTCTGCCGGGCGTCCGCTTCCGCGAGGCGTACTTCGCGCCCACCTTCTCCAAGTTCCAGGGCAGGACGGTCGGCGGGGTGCAGCTGATGGTGTCCGACCGCGAGGCCTTCGACCCGGTACGGACCGGGATCGCGCTCCTCGTCACCGCGCGGCGCGTCTGGAGCGGCTTCGCCTGGCGGCCGGACAACTGGATCGACAAGCTGACCGGTTCGAGCCGGGTGCGCACGATGATCGACGCGGGCGCGGCGGCGGACGAGGTGGCCGCGGCCTGGGAGGCGGACCTGGCGGCGTTCCGCGCGGTGCGGCGGGAGTACCTGATGTACCACTGACGGGTGCGGACCAGGCGCGGATCCCGGCGGCGCGCCCGCGCGGCCGACGACTGGCCGTCGCTCCGGGCGGGAAGAATGGCCGGGCAGGCCGGTGCGGCGGCTCGCGCGGCGGCCGGGCGCAGCGGCGCTCCTCGACGCGGAGGGACGGGGCCATGACGGTGACGAGTGTCGAGCCGTACCGCGAGGTCGTCTTCGACAAGGACGGCCACGGGCCGGCCGGCCAGGCGGCGGCGCTGGCGGAGCTGGCCCGGCGGGGATGCGCGGACCTGGTGCTGTTCACGCACGGCTGGAACAACTCGCCGTCGGTCGCGACGGGTCTCTTCGACCGTTTCTTCCAGCCGTTTCCCGGCGTGGCCGGGCCGGGCGCGCGGCTCGGCTACGCGGGTCTCGTCTGGCCCTCGATGATGTTCTCCGACGAGCCGGTGCCCGACTACTCGGCACTGGCCGCCACCGTGCCCGGGCGGACGGCGGTGGTGGCGCGGCTCGCGCGGCTGCTGGAGGAGGAGCCGGCCGAGGAGGCCGCGTTCGCGGAGTTCGCGGCGCTGCTGCGGGAGCTGACGGGCCTCGAGGAGGAGGGCCTGGTGGCGGCCGAGGCGCCCGCGTTCCTGGTCGGGGACCCGCTGACGGTGTACGCGATGTTCGCCGACGCGCGGGAGAGCGAGGAGGGCGCGGAAGGCGGGGCGGGCGCGGCGGGTGCGGCGGGCCCGGCCGGCGGCGCGGGCCCGGCCAGTGGGGCGGGCGCGGAGTCGTTGTTCGGCGGCGACCGGGTCAAGCGGCTGTGGAAGGGCGCCAAGGAGGCCCTGCGTCAGGCCACGTACTACACGATGAAGCGCCGCGCGGGTGTCGTCGGCGAGCACGGCCTCGGCCCGCTGCTCGGCGAACTCGCGCGCACGGCATCGTCGTTGCGCGTCCACCTGGTGGGCCACAGCTTCGGAGGCCGGCTCGTCGCCCACGCCCTGCGCGGTCTGCCCGCCGGCGCCCGGAACGTGAAGTCGGTGACCGTCCTCCAGGGCGCCTTCTCCCACTACGCCTTCGCCGCCCGCCTCCCGCACGCGCCGGACCGCGGCGGCTCCCTGCGCGACCTCCAGACCCGCGTCGACGGCCCGCTGGTCGCCTGCCACTCCCGCCACGACACGGCGCTGCGGGTCTTCTATCCGCTCGCCTCCCGTCTCGCCCGCGACGACGAGTCGGTCCTTGGCCTCGCGGACCCGCGCTGGTGGGCCGTCGGCTACGACGGCGTCCAGTCCGTCCCGCACACCTCCGCCCGCACGCTTTCGGCCGTTCTCCGCGAGGGCCTGCCCGGCGCCGGCTGCGTGAGCGTGGACACCGCCGAGGTGGTCTCGGAGCACAGCGACATCTGCCATGCCGAGCTCGCGGCGGTGGTGGCGCGGGCGGGCCGTTTCGGCTGACGAGGCGTGTCCCACCGGCCACTTCCGGCCCTGTGATGGCTGCCATCGGATATTCGATGGAACAGGACGGGCCGCTCGTTCGTCCCTCTCATATCGCCGAAGTACCAGCGACGGAGGTGGCGGCTCATGGCCGGGTTCCGGAGTCTCGCGAGACAGGTCCGCGATCCGAGGAGTGACAGGGCGCTGCGAAGGTATTCGCTGCGCAAATGCCTGGAGCGGTTCGCTCCTTACGGGCACCGCGCGACCTGGGACCATCTGTGCCGCAGGCACGGGTTCGGTCCCGAGGACCGGGAGGCGGATCCGGGGCGGCTGGTGGCCGCGCTGGAGGAGCTGGAGGCGGCGCGGGCGGTCTGGCTCGCGTACGAGAGGGAGTTCGCGGACCGGCGGCGGCGCGAGAAACACGGCGGGCTGCGCCGGCCGGCCGGGCTCGACGAGTGGCACCGCCGGATCTGGGGAGGCAACGGCGTGGCGTGGTGCGACGATCCGGCGCGGCATCCGACGGAGCCGCTGCCCCAGGTGGTGGGCCGGCTGGTGGAGGCCCTGCGGAGCGCGCCGGGCGAGCACTGCCCGGTGTGCGAGGGGCCGCGCATCGAGTGGCGGTCGGAGCTGCGTGAGGAGCCGTGGTTCGGCCCGGTGTGCGAGGACTGCGGTGTGCTGATACCGCGGGCCGTGCTGACGCCGCGTGCGCTGGCCCGGACGCGGGGCGGACAGCCGCGCCGGCTGGCGTCGGTGGCCTGATGCTCCAGGTCTGTCTCAACGGGGGCCGCGGGCCCGGGGACGCGGCCGGAGTGCCGGTGTCCCCGGTCGCGATGGCCGAGGCAGCGGCGGCGGCCGTCGCCGCCGGAGCGGACGAGGTGCACGTCCGCCCCAGGACGCCCTGCGGCAGCGGCACGCTCTCGCCGCGCGTCCTCGCCGAGACTCTCACCGCGATCCGCGCGGCCGTCTCCGTGCCGGTCGGCGTGACGACCGACGCGCGCTCGGAGCCCGATCCGGTGCGCCGGCTCGCCCGGGTCCGCTCCTGGACGGTTCTGCCCGACCACGCGGCGGTGCACTGGCACGAACCGGGCGCCGAGGCCCTCGCGTCGGCCCTGCTGGACCGGGGCGTGGCCGTCGAGGCGGTGCTGCGCGCGGACAGCGACGGACCGGCCCGTTTCCTGCGCTCCCCGCTCGCCGGGTACGTGCCGCGGCTGCGCGTCGAGGCGGCCTCCGCGGGCGAGGCGCACGCGCTGCTTGCCGCCCTGGCGCGCTCTCCGCACGCCTGCGCCCGTCCGGTCCTGCTCCACGGGCGCGACGCCGCCGCCTGGCCGCTGCTCCGACTCGCCCGGCGCCTCGGCCTGTCCGCCCGTATCGGCTTGGCGGACACGCTGTTGCTGCCCGACGGCAGTCCGGCGGGCGACAACGCCCGGCTGGTCGCGGCGGCGCTGGCGACGACGGTCGCGGCCTGACGGCCGTCCCGCCGAAAAACCGTTCGCCCGGCGGAACTCGGCCCGGCACAGTGTCCGGTGATGACCACGTCACCGAAACACCACGAGCGACCGGAGTTCTGACATGTCGACGCTGCGCGTCACCGCCGAGACCCTGACCGTCCACGACCATCCGAACGCCGACGCGCTCGAGCTCGCGCAGGTCGGCCTGTATCGCGCGGTGGTCGCCAAGGGCAGCTATCGGACCGGGGACGTGGCGCTCTACATTCCGGAGCAGTCGGTGCTTCCCGCGGCCCTCGTCGACGAGCTCGGCCTCACCGGGCGGCTCGCCGGCAAGGCGAGCGACCGGGTCAAGGCGGTGCGGCTGCGCGGGGAGTTGTCGCAGGGCCTGGTGTGCCGGCCGAAGGCGCTGGACGGCGTCGACCTGAAGCGGGCCGCGGCCGAGGGAACGGACTTCGCGGAGCTGCTCGGCATCACCAAGTGGGCGCCGCCGATCCCGCCGACGATGAGCGGCGACGTGGCGGCGGAGCCGGATCTGCTGCCGTGGGTGGAGATCGAGAACCTGCACCGTTTCCCGGACGTGTTCGAGCCGGGCGAGCCGGTGGTCCTCACCGAGAAGCTGCACGGCACGGCCTGTCTGGTCACCTACCTCGCCGCGGAGGACCGGGTCCTGGTCTCCTCCAAGGGCTTCGGGTCGAAGGGCCTGGCCCTGAAGGAGGATCCGCGCAACCTGTACTGGCGGGCCGTCCACGGCCACGGCGTGCCCGCCGTCGCGGCCCGGCTCGCCGCACGCCTCGGCGCGACCCGCGTCGGGCTGTTCGGCGAGGTGTACGGGGCGGGAGTGCAGGACCTGGCCTACGGGGCGAACGCCCGCGCGGAGGACGGCCTCGGTTACGCGCTGTTCGACGTGTCGGCCGAGATCGACGGCCAGATCCGCTGGCTGGACCCGGCCGAGGTCCTGGAGCCGGGCGAACTGCCGCTCGTACCGCGGCTGCACACCGGCCCGTACGAGCTGGACACCGTGCTCGCGCTGGCGAGCGGCCGGGAGACGGTCTCCGGCCGCGCGCTGCATCTGCGCGAAGGCGTGGTGATCCGGCCGGTGACCGAGCGCTACAGCCCGGTGGTCGGCGGGCGGGCGATCGCGAAGGCGGTCAGCCCGGCGTATCTGACCCGCAAGGGCGGCACCGAGTACGAGTGAGGCCGCCCTCCCGGAACGAGCAGGGGCCCGTCCACGGGGGTGGTGGGCCCCTGCTCCTTTTGCCCGGCCCCTCGCCCGCCGGCCGGTGCCGTGCGGTGGGTCCGGTCCGGCCCTCCGCCTGCCGGCGGGCAAGCAGGCAGGCGCAGTGCGGTCCGGTCAGCCGTCCTTGCGTTCCGGCATCAGGCGCGAGCCGGTCAGCCGCTCGCCGAAGACGTCGTCCGGGTTGGACAGCACGCAGTTCTGCAGCGACAGACAGCCACAGCCGATGCAGTCGCTCAGATGGTCCCGCAGCCGTCCCAGTTGCTTGATCCGCTCGTCGAGCTCGGTCCGCCAGGCCGCCGAGAGCCGCGCCCAGTCCTCGTGGGTGGGCGTGCGCTCCTCCGGCAGCTGGGCGAGCGCGTCACGGACGGTCGCGAGCGGGATCCCGACCCGCTGGGCGGCCCGGATGAAGGCCACCCGGCGGAGCGTGTCGCGGCTGTAGCGGCGCTGGTTTCCGGAGGTGCGGCGGCTGCCGATCAGGCCCTTGGCCTCGTAGAAGTGCAGGGCGGAGACGGCCGCTCCGCTGCGCGCGGACAGCTGGCCGACGGTGAGTTCGTGGATCTTCTCGGGAATCTGCGGCACCCGCCCGAGCCTACGTCAGGCCGCCGGGAGCCCCCGGTCCGTTGACAGGAAGCCGATCCGCCCCACAACATGCTGAGCAGTCGCTTAGAAGCGTTCGCGTGAGAAGGAGCGGGACACATGGCCGAGCCGAGGATCTTCACCTCCGCCGAGGAACTGCGCGCCGGAGTCGGTGAGCAGCTGGGACACAGCGACTGGCTGGAGATCGAGCAGAAGCGGATCGACCAGTTCGCCGAGGCCACCGGTGACCACCAGTGGATCCATGTCGACCCGGAGCGCGCGGCCGCCGGCCCGTTCGGCCGGACGATCGCGCACGGCTATCTCACGCTCTCGCTGCTGCCGACCCTGGTACCGCAGATCATGCGGGTCGAGGGCATGAAGATGGGCCTCAACTACGGCACCAACAAGGTCCGTTTCCCGGCGCCCGTGCCGGTCGGCTCGCGGCTGCGCGCCTCGGCCGTGCTGACCGAGGTGACGGAGGCCGGCGGCGGCGTGCAGGTGACGGCGACGGTGACCGTGGAGCGCGAGGGCGGCGACAAGCCGGTCTGCGTCGCCGAGTCGGTCTCGCGCTACTACTTCTGAACGCCGACCATGCGCAGCACGAGGTCGGCGTAGAGCGCGCCGACCTCGTCGGGTGTGTGGCGGCCCTGGGTGTTGAACCAGCGGGAGACGTCGATGCACAGGGACAGCACCGCCACCGCCGTGCCGGCCACGTCCGGCACGTCGAACTCGCCCGCCGCGACGCCCTCGTTGATGATCCGCCGCACGGTGGCGTCC
Source organism: Streptomyces sp. NPDC053493 (assembly GCF_044544825.1). NCBI lineage: Bacteria > Bacillati > Actinomycetota > Actinomycetes > Kitasatosporales > Streptomycetaceae > Streptomyces > Streptomyces sp. NPDC053493. Next base: position 117,066 of record NZ_JBITXS010000006.1, on the reverse strand, counting down.
GTCTCGCGGCGCAGCGCCACGATCTCGGTGCGGTGCTCGGGTCCGAGCGCGTCGAGTTCGTACTGCACGACCCGGGCGGTGGTGTGCCGCTCGGCGTGCCAGCGGACGAAGGACCGTACGGCGTCGGCGAGCCGCTCGGCGGCCGTGCCCTCGGCGTCGGCGGCGGCCCGCAGGATCTCCAGGGCCTTGTCGTGACCGATCCGGCTGATCCGGTGGAGCAGCTCTTCCTTGGTCTTGTAGTGGATGTAGAGCGCGGCCGGGCTCATGCCGGCCCGGCCCGCGATGTCACGGGTCGTGGTGGCGTGGTAGCCGCGCTCGGCGAACGCCTCGACGGCCGCGACCAGCAGGCGCCGGGCGGCCTCGGGCGTGACCTCGCCCCACGGCACGTCCTCGCCGTCGGGCGTCTCCTCCGCCGCGCTCATCGCACACTCCTTCTCGGGCCGTCAGGGACGAACACCATACAACGACGGTGAGCAAGCGCTTAGAGATCGCGGCGCGCGCTCAGGACTCCTGCCGGTCGCGGACGACCTTGGCGAGGGTGAAGGCGGAGGTGGTGAGGTAGAGGACCGCGACCGCGAGGAAGGCGCGGACCCAGGGGCTGGCGTCCAACTTGTAGATCCCGACGGTCACCGCGAGGAGGGCGATGCCGAAGGAGACGACCGCCTGGACGTAGTAGGCGGCGGTGTTCTGCTGCTTGGCCTGGTGCTGCGGCCTGACCGGATAGTCGCTCATGCCCGACAGCATCGGGCGGATGTGGCCCGCGCCACATCCGCCCGGATACTCACGTCGGCGCCGGAGGTACTCAGAACGCCGACACGCCGGTCAGCGCCCGCCCGATGATGAGCTTCTGGATCTGACTGGTGCCCTCGTACAGGGTCATCACGCGGGCGTCCCGCAGCAGCTTGCCGACCGGGTACTCGTCGATGTAGCCGTAGCCGCCGAAGACCTGCAGGGCGTTGTTCGCGGAGCGGACGGCGGCCTCGGAGGCGAACAGCTTGGCCTTGGAGGCGGCCGTGGCGAAGTCCTCGCCGCGGTCGACGAGGTCGGCGACCCGCCAGGTCAGCAGCCGGGCCGCGTCCACGTCGACCGCGATGTCGCTGATCAGCTCCTGGACGAGCTGGTAGGAGGCGATGGGCTTGCCGAACTGCTCGCGCTCGCCCGCGTAGCGCACCGCCGCGTCGAGGGCGGCCTGGGCGATGCCGACGCATCCGGCGGCCACCGACATCCGGCCCTTGGCGAGGGCCGACATGGCGACGGAGAAGCCCTTGCCCTCCGGCCCGAGCAGGGCGCTCGCCGGGACGCGGACGTCCTTCAGGACCAGTTCGGCGGTGGCCTGGCCGCGCAGGCCGAGCTTGCCGTGGATGGCGGTGCGGTCGAGTCCGGGAGTGTCGGTGGGCACGAGGAAGGCGGAGACGCCCTTGGGCCCGGGGACGTCGCCGGTGCGGGCGAAGAGCAGCACGACGTCGGCCCAGGTGCCGTTGGTGATGAACATCTTGCTGCCGTTGATCACATAGGCGTCGCCGTCGCGTACGGCGCGGGTGGCGAGGTTCCCGGCGTCGGAGCCGGTGCCCGGTTCGGTCAGGCCGAAGCAGCCGACGGCGTCGCCCGCGGTGAGCCGGGGCAGCCAGTTCCGCTTCTGCTCCTCGTCGCCCCAGGCGGCGACGGTCTTGGCGACCAGACCCAGGGAGACGGAGACGATGCCGCGGACGGAGGAGTCGCCGCGGCCCAGCTCCTCGGTGACCAGGCAGTACGACAGGTGGTCGCCGCCCGAGCCGCCGTACTCCTCGGGGATCGTCAGGCCGAGGAAGCCGACGGCGCCGAGCTTCTTCACGATCGCCCTGTCGACGTTCTCGGCGCGGTCCCACGCGACGGCGTGCGGAGCGACCTCGCGGGCGACGAAGTCCCGCGCGAGCTGCCGTACGGCCTCCTGCTCCTCGCTGAGCTCCAGGTTCATGGCGTCACCCCATCGGTCCGGGCCCGGGCCCGCCGGCTGCGGCCGCCCGAGATTTAATTACCACTGCTAGTTTTCTTGGCCCCGCCTACTATGTGCGCCATGGCCCGACCGCGCAAGCCCCTCCTCAGCCGAGACCGCATCGTCGCGACGGCGGGCGCGCTCGTGGACGCCGAAGGTCTGGAGGCCCTCTCCACCCGGCGGCTCGCGGCCGAACTGGGCGTCAGCGGCCCTTCCCTCTACAACCACTTCGGCACCAAGGACGAGATCCTGGACGCCGTCGCCGACGCGGTCAGCGCCAAGGTCGACCTGTCGATGTTCGCGCCCGACGACCCGCGGGACTGGCGCACCGCGCTGCACGACTGGGCCGTCTCCTATCGCGCGGCGCTGGCCGACCATCCGAACCTGGTGCCGCTGCTCGCCCAGGGCCCGGGCCGCCGCCCGGCCGGTCTCAAGGTCGCGGACGCCGTCTTCGGCGCGATGGTGCGGGCGGGCTGGCCGCCCGCGCAGGCCACCCGGATCGGCGCCCTCATGCGCTACTTCATCACCGGCTCCGCCCTCGGCTCCTTCGCCCGCGGCTTCGTCGACGACGAGGGCGCCTACGACCCGGCCGACTACCCTCACCTGGGACAGGCCCACCTGCTCGCCGAGCACCGCGAGCAGGTCGACCGGGGGGCGTTCGACACGGGGCTGCGGGCGCTGCTCGACGGGCTGACGACGCAGTACGAGGCGGGGGTACGGGGACAGTGGACCAGGCAGGACACAGCGAGCGGCTCGTAGCGGCGGTGGGGGCGGGGGACGCGGAGGAGATCGGCCGGCTGCTGTACGAGGGCGCCGGGCCCGACACGCCGGGGACGGACGGACTGCCCGTGCTGTGCGCGGCGGTCGCCGCGCACGACGCCAGGGCCGCCGACGCCCTGATGCAGGGCGGGGCCGATCCGGACCACCCGCTCCCGGACGGTTCGACCCCGCTGCTGCGGGCGATCGCGGGAGGTTCCTACGCGGTCTTCATGGAGGTGCGCGGAAAGGACCCCGCGCTGCGGCTGCGCGGGCCCGCCGGCGAACGCGCCCTGGCCACCGCCCGCGAGGCGGACCGGCGTTGCCGCACCGCGCCGCCCGGTCCACGGACCGTGGTGCAGGACGGCACCTGGGGACAGGTGGAGGAACTGGTCCTGGACGGGCGGACGGTCCGGGCCGGGCACCCGGCGATCCTGACCGAGCTCGAACGGGCGCTGGGCGTCCGCACTCCGTTCGGGGAACTGGCCGACCGGGCCGCGGCGCGGCACGACCCGGACCACGTCGACTGGTGGAGCGCCCTGCACGTGGTCATCGGGCGGCACGACCGGAGCACCCGCGACGCCGTCGCCGCACTGACGCACCATCCCGACCCGTACCACCGGCGGTTCGCCGCCGAGGTGCTGCGCTGCCAGACCCTGTTCGAGGACGAGGCGGACACTCCGTACGCGGAGGAGAACAGCGCACTCCTCGCGCGCTGGGCGGCCGAGGAGGCCCACCCCGGCGTCCTCGCGGACGTGCTGTTCGCCTGGGCGAGCGAGCACGAGCACCCGGACCTGGTGGCGACCGGCCTGCGGTACGCGGACCACCCGGACCCGGCGGTCCGCGCGGCCGTACCGGGCTGCCTCGCGGAGGCGGCGCTCACGCCCGTGCCCCGGGGCGCGCTGCTGGGCCTCTCCCGCGACCCGAGCGCCGAGGTGCGCAGGACCGTGGCCGCGGTCCTCGGGCGCGCGCACGACGGATCGCCCGACGTCCGCGCCGCCCTGGTGGCACTGGCCCGCGACCCCGACGCCGAGGTGCGCCGGAGTGCGGCGGAGTGCCTGGCCGAGTCCGCGGACCACGCTCCCGAGATCGCCGACGCGCTCGCCGACCTGCGCGACCCCGAGCACCAGACCGCGCGCCTCGTCGCCGCCTACGGCCTGATGCTGCGGGAGGATCCGCGCACGCCGGAGGCGGTCGGCCGGATCGGCGACGACAGGACCGACATCTGGTGGGACCACCGCTGGGACCGGGTGTGGGAGTGGGACCGGAACCGCAGGCAGCGAGAGAGTTCGGCCTCGGCCGAACAGTGACTGCGGCATCCTGAGGTCATGGCCGCCAAAGACCTCGCCTCGCTCGCCGCGCTGTTCGCCGACGAGACCCGCGCCGCCTTCGTGCTCGCCCTGCTCGACGGGCGGGCCTGGACCGCCGGCGAGCTGGCCCGGCACGCCCGGGTGGCGCCGTCCACGGCCAGCGAGCACCTCGGCAAGCTCGTGGCGGGCGGAGTCCTCGCGGAGGAACGCCAGGGCCGGCACCGTTACGTACGCCTCGCCGATCCCGCCGTCGCGCATCTCGTCGAGGATTTGGCCGCCCGCTCGGAGCCGGCCGTGCCCGAGGCGCCGCGCGGGCTGCGGGCCGCGAACGCCGGGCAGGCGATGGCGCGCGGGCGGACCTGCTACGACCACCTCGCCGGCCGGCTCGGCATCGCCGTCACCGAGGCGATGACCGCCCGGGGACTGCTGCGCCAGGACACCGGCTTCGCGCTCACCGACGCCGGTCTCGCCTGGTTCGAGGGGCTCGGGATCCCGCTCGCGGCCAAGGGCCGGCGGCCCGTCGCGCGCGGCTGCCTGGACTGGACCGAGCGCAAACCGCATCTCGCCGGGCTCGCGGGCGCGGCGCTGTGCCGGCACGCCATGGACGCCGGGTGGTGCGTACGGATCGGGTCCGAGCGGGCGGTGAAGGTGACCGCGGACGGGGAGCGCGCGCTGCACGCGGCCCTGGGCATCGAGCCGGCGGCCCTGCGTTGACCCGGCCCGCGCCGCCGGCGCCCGGTCGCGCCCGCGATATTGCGGTGCCCGCCGAACGGTCCGCGCCCTACGGTCGTCCCATGCCGAACCGAACCTCCCGTCTCGCGCTCGCCGCCGCCGGTGTCACCGTCGTCCTGTGGGCCTCCGCCTTCGTCTCGATCCGCAGCGCCGGGGCCGCCTACTCCCCCGGCGCCCTCGCCCTCGGGCGGCTCCTCGCCGGCTCCCTCGTCCTCGGCGCCGTCCTGCTGATACGGCGCGAAGGGCTGCCGCCGCGCGCGGCCTGGCCCGGGATCGCCGTTTCCGGACTGCTGTGGTTCGGCGCCTACATGGTGGTGCTCAACTGGGGCGAGCAGGAGGTCGACGCGGGCACGGCCGCCATGGTCGTGAACATCGGCCCGATCCTGATCGCCCTGCTCGGCGCGCGGTTCCTGAAGGAGTCGCTGCCGCCACGGCTGCTCGCCGGCATGGCGGTGTCCTTCGCGGGCGCCGTCGCCGTCGGACTGTCCATGTCGGGCGGCTCGGGCGAGGGCCACGCCTCGGTGCTCGGCGTGGTGCTCTGTCTGCTCGCGGCGATCGCGTACGCGGGCGGCGTCGTCGCCCAGAAGCCGGCCCTGGCACACGGCAGCGCGCTGCAGGTGACGACCTTCGGCTGCCTGGTGGGCGCGGTGGCCTGTCTGCCGTTCGCCTGGCAGCTCGTGGAGGAGGCCGGCCGGGCCCCGCTGTCGGCGACCCTCAACATGGTCTACCTCGGCGTGTTCCCGACCGCCCTCGCCTTCACCACCTGGGCCTACGCCCTGGCCCGTACGACCGCCGGGCGGATGGGCGCGACGACGTACGCCGTGCCCGCCCTGGTGGTGCTGATGGCGTGGGTGCTCCTCGGCGAGCTGCCGGGGCTGCTCACCCTCGGCGGCGGCGCGCTGTGCCTGGCGGGCGTGGCCGTGTCGCGGTCCCGGCCGCGGGCGGTGGCGAAGCCCGTGGCCGTACCGGAGCCGTGACGGAGCGGGCGTGACGGCTCAAGACCGCGACGGCTCACGACCGTGACGGGCTAGAAGACGACCAGGGCTCGGCCGCCCTTGCCCGCGAGCATGTTGTCGAAGGCGCCCGGGATGCCGTCCAGGGTGATGCGTTCGGTGACGAGGGCGCCGAGGTCGAGGCGGCCGGCGCGGATGTGACCGGCGAGGACCGGGAGGTCCTCGGCCGGGTTCGAGTTGCCGTAGACGCAGCCGGACAAGGTGCGGCCCCAGTGGAAGATCTCCAGGGCGTTGAAGGTGACCTGCTGGTCCTTGCCGCCGATGCCGACGACCGTGGTGCGCCCGCCGCGGCGGGTGGAGTCCCAGGCGGCACGGATGGTGGCGGCGCGGCCGACGCACTCGACGGCCACGTCGGCGCCGTGACCGCCGGTCAGCTTCCGTATCTCCTTGGCGGTGGTGTCGGAGGCGACGACGTACTCCGTGGCACCGGCCGCCCGCGCCAGGGCCTCCTTCTCGGGCGAGACGTCGACGGCGACGATCGTCGAGGCCCCGGCGATCCGGGCGGCCTGGAGCGTGGCGAGGCCGACGCCGCCCACGCCGAACACGGCGACCGACTCGCCGGCCCGGACCCGGGCCGAGTGGTGGACGGCGCCCCAGCCGGTGAGGACGGCGCAGCCGAGCAGCGCGGCGTCGGTGAGCGGCACTCCGTCGGGCACGGGCAGCACGCAGTTGGCCGCGACGACGGTCTCCTCGGCGAACGCGGCCACGTTGAGCCCGGGGTGGAGCTCGGTGCCGTCCTCGGTGCGGGCGTACACGTTCGCCGCGCCGGTCAGCGCGTCGGCGCAGAGCCACACCTCGCCGAGCGAGCAGGCGTGGCAGGTGCCGCAGGACGGCGCCCAGTTGAGGACGACGCCGTCGCCGGGAGCGACATGGGTGACGCCCTCGCCGACGGAGACGACCGTGCCCGCGCCCTCGTGGCCGAGGACGGCCGGGACGGGCACCCGCATGGTGCCGTTGGACAGCGACAGGTCGGAGTGGCAGACGCCGGCGGCGGCCAGGCGGACCCGGACCTGGCCGGGGCCGGGCTCGGGCAGTTCGATGCCGGTGATCTCCAGAGGAGAGCCGACGGCGGGCAGGACGGCGGCGCGGATCACGCGGGGGACTCCTTCGGTACGGACGACGCGGGTACGGCGCGGGGCTCGGGGCGGGAACGCTCGCGGGCTCGGGGCGGGGCGCCCGCAAGGCCCGCGGCGGGACGTTCAGGGCGCGGGAGCGCTCGCGGGCGCGGGGCTCAGAACTGCAGGGACTTGGTCTGGAGGTACTCGGCGAGGCCGTGCGCGCCGAGCTCGCGGCCCACGCCGGACTGCTTCCAGCCGCCGAACGGCGCCAGCGGGTTGAAGCGGCCGCCGTTGATGTCGACCTGGCCGGTGTCCATGCGGCGGGCGAAGGCGACGGCCTCCTCCGGCTCGCCCCAGACGGCGCCGGCGAGCCCGTACACGGTGCCGTTGGCGATGGCGAGGGCGTCGGCCTCGTCCTCGTAACGGATGATCGAGACGACCGGGCCGAAGATCTCCTCCTGGGCGATGGTCATGTCCGGCGTGACGTCGGCGAAGACGGTGGGCGCGACGTAGTAGCCGGTCGGCCGCGGGGCCTCGGGGCCGCCGGCGACGAGCCGGGCGCCCTCGGCGAGGCCCTGCTCGATGTAGCCGCGGACCCGGTCGCGCTGCCGGGCGTTGACGAGCGGGCCGACGCGCTCGCCGGGGACGTACTTGGCGACGGCCTCGGCGGCGAGGGCGACCGCCTCCTCGTACCGCTCGGTGTGGACCAGCATCCGGGTCCAGGCGCTGCACGTCTGCCCGGAGTTGGACATGACGTTGGCGATGCCGACGGCGACGGCCTTGCCGAGGTCGGCGCTCGGCAGGATGACGTTGGCGGACTTGCCGCCGAGTTCGAGGGCGACGCGCTTGACGGCGCCGCCGGCGAGCGCGCCGATCTTCCGGCCGACGGCGGTGGAGCCGGTGAAGGAGACGAGGTCGACGCCGGGGTGCTCGGCGAGGGCCTGCCCGGCGACCGCGCCGAGGCCGGTGACCAGGTTGAACACGCCGGCCGGTATGCCGGCCTCGTGGACCGCCTCGGCGAACAGCTGGGCGGTGAGCGGGGTGTCCTCGGCGGGCTTGAGGACGATCGCGCAGCCGGCGGCGAGGGCCGGGGCGACCTTGGCGACGATCTGGTGGAGCGGGTAGTTCCAGGGAGTGATGGCGGCGACGACGCCGACCGGCTCGGAGTAGACGGTCGAGTTGCCGACCTTCTCCTCGAAGGGGTGGGTCGCGGCGAGTTCGGCGTACGAGCCGGCGACGGCGATCGGCAGTCCGGTGTGCACGGCGGCGGCCAGCTGCGGCGGGGCGCCGAGCTCGGTGGTGACCGTGGCGGCGATCTCCTCGGCGCGGGCGGCGAGCGCGTCGCGCAGGGCGGCGATCCGGGCGGCGCGTGCGGCGGGCGGGGTGGCGGCCCAGCCGGGGAAGGCGGCGCGCGCGGCGCGTACGGCGGCGTCGACGTCCTCGGCGGTGCCGGCCGGGACGTGGGCGACGACCTGCTCGGTGGCGGGGTCGATCACGGCGATCGTGTCGCGGGAGGCGGCGGCGCGCCACTCTCCGCCGATGTACATCGCGTCGTGGGCCTTCATCCGCTGTCTCTCCTCGCCGGTCGGGGCGCGCCCGGGCGGGGCGGCCTCAGCTCCTCGTGAGCACCCCAAACTAGCGCTGTTAGTTTTCGGGCGCCAGGCCTCTTCTCCGTGATACGGACCGATCCTCGCCGTCCCCGCCCCGCCCTGTCCACGGCCCGCCCGGACAGCCCTGCCGCCGCCGAACTGGCGGGATCCGCCTTGCCCGTCCGTGCGAAGGCGGTCATTCCCCGGTAAGGGCCCGGCCCTGGGCCGCGTCCGGGAGTAGCGCCGTCTGCCCGGAGGGCAGGGCATCGGCAACCGCAGCCCGGACGACGGCCGAGGTCGGTCCGGGACTCTCGGCGACCGTCGAAGCCGGCCGCGAGGCGACCTTCTTCGTCGTCTTCTACGCGACCGCGCCGGCGTCTCGCGGGCCCGCGGACAGCGCGACCACGCCCACGAGGTGCGGCGGCAAGGCGGATGGGGCCGCGTGCGCCCGGAGGTGGGCCGCAGTCCCGAGGAGGAGCGGGACCGGCTGTTCCGGGCGACGGCGGGGCTGCTCGGTGAACTGGAGGGCGGAGCGGCCCGTGGTGCTGGTGCTCGACGATCTCCACGCCGTGGACGCGGGATCTTTCCAGCTCCTCAGCCATCGTGCCCGCCGGGCCGCGAGGCCGGAAGCGCTTGGCGAGTTGTCGCCACGGTGCGCGGTGCGGAACTGCCCTGAGCGGATCCGTGCCGGCGGGCCCTGGAGTTGCCCTGCGTGGCCCGTACTGCCGCAAGACAACCTGCTGTTCGCGCTCGGACCGGCGCGGGCAGGCGAGGACGGCGCGGACGGGTCCGGCACGTGGGCGTACGGCAGCTGGTCGCCGAGCGGCTCGGGCGGCTCGGGCCTGCGGCCCGGCGGCGAGGCCCGTGCGGTGCACGCGGCGGCGCTGCGGGCGCGGGGCCGGACGCGGGCGGCGGAGCTCGCCGCGGAAGTGCCGTATCCGGCGGGCGCACGCAGGTGACGTGGGCCCGCCGGGGCGGGTTCAGATCTCCCGTTCGACGCTCGTGAGGTGGGCGAAGACCACGATGTTCGAGGCGTAGCCCGCCTTGTGGTCGAAGGCTCCGCCGCAGGTCAGCAGGCGCAGTTCGGGCCGCTTCGACGCGCCGTAGACCTCGGCGTCGGGGAAGGCGGTCTTGGCGTACGTGCGGACCTTGTCGACCGTGAAGACGGCGACGCGGCCGTCGGCGCGGGCGACGCGGACGGTGTTGCCCGGGTCGAGCGAGTTGAGGTTGAGGAAGATCGCCGGCCCGGTGCGGGTGTCACGGTGGCCCACAACGACGGCGGTGCCGCGCTCTCCGGGGCTGACGCCGTTCGCGTACCAGCCGACGACCCGCGGGTTGTCGACGGGCGGTGTGGCCAGCCGGCCGGCGGCGTCGACGTCGAGGCCGAGCACGGGGGCCTCGATGGTGATCGCGGGCACGGCGAGGGTGGTCGGGCGGGAGCGGCCGAGCGGTGCGGGCGGCGGCTGGGGTTTCGCCGCCGCCCGGGCCACGGGCCGGGGCGTCGGCCGGGGTGTGGCCGTGGGCCGGGCCCCGGTCCCGGCCGGGGCCGGGACCGGGGCAGGTGCGGCGACCCCGTGAGCGGCGGGTCCCGCGGCGAGCGCGGGCCCCGTCGGTTCCTCGCCCTGGGCCCACCAGACGCCGCCGACGACCAGGGACACGGTCACGGCGACGGTTCTGGCGAGCCTGAGGAGCCGGCGCTGCCGGCGGTTGAGGCGTCCGCGCGGGGCGGGCCCGCGCAGGTGGGGCCGGCGCGGGCTCCGCTCGTACGGGGACGAGGCCGGAGCCCGGCCGGCAGGGGCCGTCCTGCGCGGAGGGACGGACCTACGCGGCGCCATTGTGGCGGCGGCGCGACCGGCGGATGAGGATCAGACCCGCGGTGCCCGCGAGACCCGCGGCGAGGGCCGATCCGACGCCGAAGGCGGAGCCGTCGTCAGTGGTGCCGGTGGTGTCGGCGGCACCGCCGCCGCCCGCGCCGACCGGTCCGTGCGGCGGCTTGTGGTGGCCGCCGCCGTGACCGCCGCCGTGGTGGGTGGGCGGCGGGGTGGTGGGCGGGTACGTGGTGGGCGGCGGGGTCGTGGGCGGGGTGGTGGGCGTGCCGTCGCAGTCGACCCGGAAGACCTTGCTCTTCTTGGCGCCGGACTGGCCGGTCCAGGTCACCTCGACCTTGTACATGCCGTTGGGGAGCGACATGTCCTGGCTGTAGCCGTTGAAGGAGTCGTCGAGGGTGATGTCGCCCGAGCGGACCGCCGGTGGGGTTCCCGGCGGCTGGTTGTAGATGTCCCAGTGGATCTCCGTGAGGTCGTTGAAGTTGAAGGCGGCGAAGTGGAACCGGCAGACCTGGGGGTGGTTGCTCTGGTCGGGTTCGACCGTGCCCTCCCGGTGGACCTTGATGTCGCCGTCGTCCCCGGGCGCGGCGAAGGCGGCGGGAGCGCCGGCCAGGGTGATGGCACCCGCGGCGAGGCCGGCTACGGCGGCGGAGAGCAGGGGGCGGAGAGCCTGAGCGGGCATGCGGTTTCCTCCAGTCGTACACGGACAGTGGATCAATGAGGCCGATAATCCGACTATTGGTCATCGCACGACTACAGAGGGTGGCGCCGTGCCGCGCCACCCTCCAGATCCACCCGTCCGGCCGCGTACCGGCTCCCGACGCCGCCGCGGCGCCGCGCCCCCGCGCCGCCGCGCCGCCGCGCCGCCGCGCCTAGATGATCCCGAAGAGGATCCCGGCGGCCAGGACCACCAGCGAGGTCAGCGCCGCCCACTTCACGACGAAGCGGGTGTGGTCGCCGAACTCGACCTTCGCCAGGCCGACGAGGACGTACGCGGCCGGGACCAGCGGGCTCGACATGTGCAGCGCCTGACCGACCAGGGAGGCGCGGGCGATCTCCAGCGACGACACGCCGTGGGCCGCGCCCGCCTCGGCCAGCACCGGCAGGACACCGAAGTAGAAGCCGTCGTTCGACATGAAGTACGTGAGCGGGAGGCTCAGCACGCCGGTGACGAGCGCCATGTGCGGACCCATGGCGTCCGGGATGGCGCCGACCAGCCAGTCCGCCATGTGCTTGACCATGCCGGTGCCGGTGAGGACGCCCGTGAAGACGGCGGCGGCGAAGACCATGCCGGCGACGTTGAGGACGTTGTCGGCGTGGGCGGCGATCCGGGCCTTCTGGTCGGCCATGTCCGGGAAGTTGACGGTGAGCGCGAGCGCGGCGCCGATCAGGAAGAGCACCGGGATGGGCAGCAGCTCCATGATCATCGCGGTGAGCAGGGCGACGGTGACCGCGGCGTTGAACCAGTACAGCCGGGGCCGCAGCGTCGCCCGCCGCGGGTCGAGTCCCTGGAAGCCGTCGCCGGACGCCTCGTGGCCGCCTTCCGGCAGGTCCGCGCCGCCGGAGCCCGCGCCCTTCGCTCCCCCGCGGCCCGCTTCCTCTCCGCGGCCCGCCCGCTCTCCGGCGGCGCCGCCGTCCGCGCCGCCGTCCGCGCCGCCGCCGGACTTCACCAGCGCGGTCTCGGTGTGCGGGGTGAGCGCCTCGTCCAGGCTCAGATAGCCGATGCGCCGGCGCTCGCGGCGGCCGAGGACGTAGGCGAGGACGAAGACGAAGAGCAGGCCGACGCCGAGCGCCGGAATCATCGGCACGAAGACGTCGGCCGCGTCCAGCTTGAGCGCGGTGGCGGCGCGGGCCGTGGGTCCGCCCCACGGCAGGGTGTTCATGACGCCGTTCGCCATCGCGGCGACACCGGTCATGACGACCAGGCTCATGCCCAGCCGCTTGTAGAGCGGGTACATCGCCGAGACCGTGATCATGAAGGTCGTCGAGCCGTCGCCGTCGAGCGAGACGACGGCGGCGAGCACCGCCGTACCGACCACGACGCGCACCGGGTCGGCCTTGCAGAAGCGCAGGATGCCGCGGACGACCGGGTCGAAGAGGCCGACGTCGATCATCACGCCGAAGTAGACGATCGCGAACATCAGCATCGCGGCGGTGGGCGCCAGCTTGCCCACGCCCTCGATGACGTAGTCGCCCAGCTGGGCCCCTTGCCCGACGGCGACGCAGAACAACGCCGGAATGAGCACGAGCGCCGCGATCGGCGACATCTTCTTCATCATGATCAGGACCAGGAAGGTCGCGATCATGGCGAAGCCGAGGATGGTCAGCATGGGAGGACACCTCACGTTCACCCTTGAACTCCCGCCAGAGCGGCGGTCCGGATGACCGTAGGTGGGCCGTTCACGCGTTAACAAGACGTTGACGCGTGAGCAATACGAGCAAAACCCCAGGTCACAGGGAGGGTGATACGTCCACGGGGAATCCGTTGAGCACGGCGGTGCCCGACAGCGGGTCGAGCCGCGAGCCGTCGAGCAGCTGGTTGACGTTGACTCCGGGCCGCCCGGCCGCGACGGTGAGCCGGGTGCCGGGGCGGTCGTGGCCCCAGCCGTGCGGGAGGCTCACCACGCCGCGGCGCACCGTGTCGGTGATCTCCACTTCCGCCTCCAGTTCGCCGCCCTCCGCCTTGATCCGGGCGGCGCCGCCGGCCACCAGACCGAGCCGGGCCGCGTCCTCCGGGTGGACCTGGAGGGTGCAGCGGTTGGAGCCGCCGGCGAGGGCGGGGATGTTGTGCAGCCAGCTGTTGTTGGAACGCAGATGGCGCCGCCCGACGAGCTGGAGCGTGCCGGGCTCGAGCGCGGCGTCGAGGGCCGCGCGCAGCCGGGGCAGATCGGCGGCGATGGGCTCGGGCAGCAGCTCGATCCGGCCGCTGCGGGTCTTGAGGAGACCGGGCAGGCGCGGTTCGAGCGGACCGAGGTCGATGCCGTGCGGGGCGGCGCGCAGCACGTCGAGGGTGAGGCCGTGGGAGCGGGCGTACGGGCCGAGCCGCAGCATCAGGTCGAGGCGCCGCTCGGGCCCGGTGGCGCCGGTCAGGCGGGCGGCGACGGCCTTCGGGTCCTCGCCGAAGACGGGCGAGTGCTCCTGGGTGACGGCCTTGGCGAGGGTGGTGTCGATGGCGAGGTCGTCGACGGCCGAGGGCGGGGCGCCGTGCATGCCGGAGACGGCGAGGATGAGCCGGGCGTGGATCTCGCACTCGTCCATGAGGCCGGGCGCGAGGGGCAGGGCGGGCGGCGTGTGGCGGACCTGGTTGCGGACCGCGAACTGGTTGAAGGCGAAGTCGAAGTGCGCGCTCTGCGAGGGCGGCGGCGGAGGCAGGACGACGTCGGCGTGCCGGGTGGTCTCGTTGAGGTACGGGTCGACCGAGACCATGAAGTCGAGGGTGGCCAGGGCCGCGTCGAGGCGCCGGCCGTCCGGGGCGGACAGGACGGGATTGGCGGCGACGGTGACGACCGCCCGGACACGTCCCTCGCCCGCGGGGCCGCCGGAGGTGTGGCTCGAGGTGCCGCTCGGGGTGCCGCTCGGGGTGTCGCTCGAGGCGCTGCTCGGGGTGTCGATCTCCTCGGCGAGGGCGGCGAGCGGGAGTTCGCCCTTGGCCTCGGGGTGGCCCGAGACCCGGCTGGTCCAGCGGCCGAGGGCGAAGCCCTTGCCGGGGCCGGCCGGGCGGGGTGCCGGGGCGGTGGCGGAGAGCGGGAAGAGGGCGCCGCCGGGGCGGTCGAGGTTACCGGTGAGGATGTTGAGGACGTCGACGAGCCAGTTGCCGAGGGTGCCGTGCGCGACGGTGGAGGAGCCCATCCGTCCGTAGACGGCGGCGGTGGGCGCGGCGGCCAGTTCGCGCGCGGTGGTACGGATGGTCTCGGCGTCCAGGTCGCAGGCGGCGGCGACCGCTTCCGGGCTGAAGTCCCGTATCGCCTCGCGCACTCCCTCGACGCTTCCGTCGGCCGTGTGCGCCTCGAGGGCGCCGAGGCGCGTGAGGTCCTCGGCGAAGAGGGTGTGGACGAGCGCGGCGAGGAAGAGGGCGTCGGTGCCGGGGCGGATGGCCAGGTGCCGGTCGGCGAGGCCGGCGGTGCGGGTACGGCGCGGGTCGACGACGGTGAGGGTGCCGCCGCGCCGGCGCAGGGCCTTGAGGCGGCCGGGGAAGTCGGGAGCGGTGCACAGACTGCCGTTGGAGTCCAGCGGGTTGGCGCCGAGCATGAGGAGGTGGTCGGTGCGGTCCAGGTCGGGCACGGGGATGGCGAAGGCGTCGCCGAAGAGCAGTCCGCTGGAGACGTGCTTGGGCATCTGGTCGAGCGTGGAGGCGGTGAAGAGGTTGCGGGTGCGCAGGGCGCCGAGGAGGAGCGGCGGGTAGAGGGCGCCGGCGACGGTGTGGACGTTGGGGTTGCCGAGGACGACGGCCACCGCGTTCGGGCCGTACTCCTCGATCAACGGGCGGATGCCGGCGGCGACGCGGTCGAAGGCCTCCTCCCAGGTGGCCTCGCGCAGCACGCCGTCGGTGCGGACGAGAGGGCTGGTGAGCCGGTCGGGGTCGGCGTCGACCTCGGGGAAGGCGGCGCCCTTGGGGCAGATGAAGCCCCGGCTGAAGACGTCGTCCTTGTCGCCGCGGGCGGCCGTGACCCGGCCGCCGTCGAGGGTGAGGGTCAGCCCGCAGGTCGCTTCGCACAGCGGGCAGATGCGCGGGGCGGTGGACGGGAGGGACTCGGGCTCCGGCATGGCGGTCTCCGTGGGGCGGGGCGGTGGCGCACGGGCAAGCGCGAGCATACCGACCGGTAGGGAGGTGCGACAGGCCTTGTCCTTACGCGAGTGAGGGCCCCAGATACGCGTGGAGCAGCGCGCGGGTCTCGGCGACGAGCGCGGGATCACCGGCCGGGTCGGCGCGGAAGGCGAGCCGGAGCAGGGCGTCGGTGGCCTCGACGCAGACGAGGACCTTGCGGAGCAGGACGGCGTCGGCGGGGCGGCCGAGGGGCGCGGCGAGCAGTCCACAGATCCGGTCCGCGACACGGAGGTTGGGGTCCTGGTCGTCCGCCTCGGCGGGAGCGGGGACGCCGAAGTCGACGAGACCGAAGCCGGGCACGGTGCGCTTCATCGCCAGATACGCGTCGAGGACGGTGTCGATGGCGCCGGCGGCGTCGACGGCCGGCAGCGCGTCGAGGCCGGCGGTGATGCGGGCGGCGTAGCTGTCGAGGTTGCGGTGGGCGAGAGCGGCGGCCATGGCGCGCTTGTTGCCGAAGAAGCGGTAGACGGAGCCGATGGGCACGCCGGCGCGGACGGCGACGGCGCGCGTGCTCAGGTGCTCGTAGCCGGTCTCGTCGAGGAGTTCGGCGCAGGCGTCGAGGATACGGGCGAGGCGCTCGGCGCTGCGCTGCTGCACGGGCGTCCGGCGCAGGGCCGGGCCGGAGGGCCGTTGCGCTGCGGGGCCGGCGGGCGGCTGCGACGGCTGCCGGGGGGCGGGGCCGGCGGGCGGCTGCGGGGCGGGGGCTGACTCGGGTGCGGGCTGGGGCACGGGGACCATCATGCCGGTCGGGTGCGCGTCAGGCGATCAGCAGTCCGATGCCGCCGAGGGTGTAGGCGATCATCAGCGCGAACAGCGGAAGTTGGCCGGCGACGGCGCGGGCGGGCGGGAAGAGCCGCACGGCGCGGTCGTGGGCGGCGACGACGCCGAGGACGTGGCCGGTGACGACGGCGGCGACCTGGAGGGTGGCGAGGCCGCCGGGACCCAGGGGTGGAGCGGGCGCGAGGGCGTTGTCAGTGCCGGCTGCCATGATGACGGTACGTGGTCCTTCCGTCACGAAGAGTGTGAAGTAGTGGGCCACGAGGTAGCCGAGGGCGATGGGCAGGAGCGAGTGGGCGAAGGAGGTGAGCGGGGTGGTGACGGAGCGGTCGAGCAGACGCAGGGCGCCCGCGCACAGACCGTAGAGCGCGGCGACGAGGGCGACGGAGGCGAGGAGTCCGAGCGTGGCGGTCGGCGTGCGGCCGAGGGGTGAGGTCTGGAGGAGGGTGATCCAGCGCGGGCTGTCGGAGAAGCCGTCGTAGGCGGTGGAGCCGAGGAGGACACAGACGGTGGCGACGAGACCGGGCCGGGGCGCGGTGGCGTCGAGGCCGTCGAGCGGAGAGCGCAGGACCAGGCGGCCGTCGGCGCGGCGGCCGAGCGGGGAGAGCCGGGCGAGGAGGGAGGAGTAGACCTCGAAGGGGTCGGCGTGGCCGAACCAGTCGGGGCCGTGCCGGGCGGCGCCGACGAGGTGGACGGCGGTGTGGACGGCGAGGGCGGCCAGCAGAACGGGGGCCGCGGTGTTGTCGGGAGCGACCAGTTCGAGCCAGGTGAAGAGGAGCAGTCCGGCGGCCGCGGGCCGGATGCCCAGCCGGGCGGGCAGCGGGCGGGGCGGGCGCCGGGCGGGAAGCAGGGCGTGGAGGGTGCGCAGCGGGTTGAGGAGGCGCCAGACGGGGCCGAGGAGAAGGGAGGCGGGGACGAGTCCGACCCAGAGCAGGACGTAGACCGCGCCGGGCGCGGGGTTGCGGTCCGGGTCGTCGGGGCCGAGGAGGAGGTGGAGGACGACGGCGAGCGCGGCGGCGGCGCCGAGGACCCGCAGGACGGTGCGGGTGGCGGGGGCGTCGGCGAGCCGCTGGACCGCGGCGGGCAGCGGGCGGCCGGCCAGGTCGCCGCGGAAACGGGAGGTGGACCAGAGCAGGCCGAGGGAGAGGAAGGAGACGAAGAGCGCGGCGAAGGCGCCGGCGTAGGCGTAGAAGGGCGAGAGGGGCAGGTCGTGCTGGGAGCCCACGCCATGGGCGAGCGGCAGCGGCGCCCCATGCCCCGGGAGCAGTCCCGGGGCATGGAGCCCCGCGGCGCGGAGCCCCGCGCCGGGGAGTTCGGCAGCGGGGAGTCCGGCAGCCCCGGGGAGTCCGGCGGCCTGGAGTCCGGCAGCGGCGGGGAGTTCGGCGGCGTGGCGCCCGGCGGCCGTCAGGGCGGCCGTCGCGAGGCCCGTCATCGGACGACGAGTTGGGTCAGCACGAGTCCGGACTCGTGGGTCTCGACCTCGAAGAGGCCGGTGCGGTCGAGGGTGAGGGTGAGGGTGGCGGTCGTGCCGGGCGTGAGCGGCAGTTCGCGGTCGTAGCCGTGGACATGGAGGGTGTCGGCACGGTCGCCGGTCACCCGGAGGGTGAGGCGTTCACCCTTCTTCAACTCGACGCGGGATGGAGGTGGTTGTACGGAGTCGCCGGTGACGGTGATCGTCAGGGTACGGTCGGCGGGCACGGCGGTCGGGGTGCCGGCGGCCGGTGGGGCGCCGAGGCGGACGGTGGCCTCGACGGGGCGGCCCGCGACGGCCCAGGCGGTGTGGTCGTCGGCGTAGAGGCGGGCGGTGAGGGTGCGGGCACCGGCCGGGACGTGGGCCCAGGGGCCGTAGGCGCGGGCGGTCTCGCGGCCGTCGGCGAGGAGCCGGGCGTGGCCGCGGCCGGGGAGGGCGGCGCCGCCGGTGCTCTCCGGGGTGAAGCGGAACCTCTCCACGAGGAGGTGGACGTTCCAGCCGCCCTCGCTGTCGGGCCGGGTCTCGATGCGCACGGCGGGTGCGCCGGCGGCGGGCACCTCGCGGAGGCGGTGTCTGGTGCTGTCGCGGGCCGTGAGGAGGGTGCCGTTGCCGCCGGTGGCCTCCTGGTGGCCGGTGCCGGGCTTGTGGTGGGTGGTGGGGCGCCCACCACAGCCGGCCAGCAGGGCGGCGGCCAGGGCGAGGGCGAGCAACGCGCTCGCCGCGCGGGGTGCTCCTCGGCGGGCGCTCACGCGGCACCGCCGGCCGGGGCGGAGGGGGTGGGGACTTGGGCGGGGGCGGGGCCGGGGGCGGGGGGCTCGGGGAGGGCGGGGCGGCGGGTGCCCGCGACGATCACGGCCCACAGCACCCACACCACCGCGAGCAGTCCGCGCACCCACGCGGGGCTCAGCGGGATCCAGGGGATCATCAGGACCGCCTTGTCGAAGGCGTCGAGGAGGGTGAGGGCGCCGAGGGCCAGGGTCGTCCGGGCGAAGGCGGGGCGGCGGGGGTTCGCGGTGCGCAGCGCGAGGCCGAGGGCCGTCCACCACAGGCCGGTGAGCAGGAGGGCGAGGGCGGGGAGGAGGGTCGGGGTCAGGGCGAGGGTGGAGCCGGCGACGTCGAGGGCGAGGCCGAGGAGGCCGAGGAGGGTCGCGGCGCCGGCGAGGCGGTTGCCGCGCAGCCGGCGGTGCCACAGGACGGTGCCGACGAGGGCGAGGACGACGGCGGTGCCGAGGGCGAGCTGGGTCTCGACGCGGTGGATGCCGCGCGCGCCGTACCAGTCGCAGCCCGCGGGCAGCCGCCGGGCCTGGACGTTGTAGTCGGCGCAGACGAGGAGTTGGGCGAGTTTCACGGGTTCGCCGACGAGGCGGGCGCCGGCGCCGGAGACCTGGCCGCGGCGGGCGCCGCAGTCGGGCAGGGCGTGGGGCGTGGCGGCGCCGGCGTCGGGCTGCCAGCAGTTGCCTTCGCCCTGGCCGTCCCACCAGACGTCGGTGCGGTTGGGGCGGGAGGCGCCGGAGCGGTCGACGCCGAGGTGGTTGCCGGCGTAGCGGTTGTGGTGGGAGGTGTCGGTCTGTTTGCCCCAGGCGTCCTCGCCGCGGATGAAGGCGGGGACGGCGCTGAGGAAGAAGGCGGCGCGCTGGTGTCCGTAGATCCAGTTGTTCTCGTAGAGGTTCCAGTTGCCGCCCGCGGTGATGATGCCGGTGCCGGGCGGCATGGAGATCTGCGGGCAGACGACGCCCTGTTCGTAGCCGCGTTCGACGGGCGGCTTGGCGCAGGTGCCGTCGGCGACGTACGGGTAGTAGTTCTGGTTGTTGTCGTGGATCAGGTTGCGCTCGAAGCGGGCGTGGTTCTGCGGGAGTCCGGGGTGGCCGGGGAAGGCGGAGTCCATGGAGGCGCCGCCCATGTTGTGGTCGAACTCGTTGTCGTGGACGTGGACGGAGTCTCCGGCGGTGCCGCTGTAGCCGACCATGTTGTGGTGGCTGCGGCAGCCGGTGATCTCGATGGAGTGGCGCGGGACGTCGTAGCCGCGGCCGTCGTTGATGTTCGAGGCCGAGCCGGGGTAGATGCCGGAGTCGCCGTTGCCGTAGGACTCGCAGTTCTTGTAGAGGCCGTGGTCGGAGGCGAAGGTGAGGAAGCCGTATTCGTCGTTCCAGCGGGTGAGGACGTCGTCGATGACGAAGCCGTCGCCGGCCAGGACGTAGAGCGCGTTGAAGGTGGTGCGCTGGGCGGTGAAGTTGCGGAAGTAGACGCCGTCGGACTTGTCGGCGCGCAGGGCGTTGAGTTTGGCGTACTTCGCGTCGATGACGACGTCGAGCCGGGAGGCTCCGGTGCCTTCGATCTGGAGGTTCTTCTTGCCGAGGATGGCGACGAGGTTCTGGTTGTGCGGGCAGCGGCGCTGCTGCTCGTAGCTGAGGATCTGGTAGCCGAAGGAGGAGCGCGGGGCCTTGAGCGCGGCGCAGGCGCCGGTGGGCGCGGGCAGGGACGGCTCCTCCTCGTAGAGGCCGGGCAGGATCGCGATGGTCATGCCGGGCCGGTCGACGGCGTCGACGGCTTGCTGGAGGTGGCGGTAGCCGGCGCGGGCGCAGCGCTCGTAGAGGGTGAGGTTGCGGGCCTTGAGGGCGGCCGGGAAGCCGGCGACGCGCCGTTCGAAGGCGGCCCGGTCGGTCTTGCACACGAGCAGGTCGGGCTCGCCGGTGCGCAGGGCGGGCACGCTTCCGGTGCCGTCGGGGAAGGTGACGGGCCGCTCCTCGTGGGCCTGGGCGGCGGGTGCGGTGGAGAGGGCGGCGGCGAGTGCCGCGAGCACGACCGAGAGCGCGAGAACGAACCGTCGGGTCCATGACATGGCGTGAGAGTAGAGCATTGTTCATCTTTTGGAACCCCTCGTGCACCCACCACGTCCAAGACAGCCCGGCAAAGCCCCGTTGACGCGAGCGGGAGCGGAATCCTACGGTCATGCATAGGATTGTTGTGAGCGTCAGGACAGGAGCACGCGATGAACGCGGACACGAACGCGGAACGGGCGAGAAAGACCGCCGAGGCACTGACCTACAGCACGGGCTTCGGCAACGAGCACAGCTCGGAGGCCGTCCCCGGGGCCCTTCCGGACGGCCGGAACTCGCCGCAGCGGGCCCCGCTCGGCCTGTACGCGGAGCAGCTCAGCGGCAGCGCCTTCACCGAGCCCCGGGCGCACAACCGGCGCTCCTGGCTCTACCGGATCCGCCCCTCGGCCGCCCATCCGCCGTTCACCCGGATCGACAACGGCGCCGTGCGCAGCGCGCCCTTCACCGAGACCGTGCCCGACCCGAACCGGCTGCGCTGGAACCCGCTGCCGCAGCCGCCGGCCGGCACCGACTGGCTGGCCGGTCTGTGGACGCTGGGCGGCAACGGCGACGCGACCCAGCGCGCCGGCATGGCGGTGCACCTCTACCACGCGAACGCGCCCATGGAGCGGGTCTTCAGCGACGCCGACGGCGAGCTGCTGATCGTTCCGGAGCACGGCGGGCTGCTGCTGCGCACCGAGCTCGGCGATCTCGCGGCGAGCCCCGGCGAGGTCGCGCTGATCCCGCGCGGCGTCCGCTTCCGGGTCGAGCTGCTCGACGACACGGCCCGCGGCTACGTCTGCGAGAACTACGGCGCGCCGTTCCAGCTGCCCGACCTCGGCCCGATCGGCGCGAACGGTCTGGCCAACGCACGCGACTTCCGGGCACCGGTCGCCGCGTACGAGGACGTCGAGGGCCCGGTGGAGGTGGTCAACAAGTACTGCGGCAACCTCTGGTCCGCGACCTACGACCACTCGCCGCTGGACGTCGTCGCCTGGCACGGCAACCACACGCCGTACGTCTACGACCTGCGCCGGTTCAACGTCATCGGGACGATCTCCTACGACCACCCCGACCCGTCGATCTTCACGGTGCTGACCTCGCCGTCCGACACTCCCGGCCTCGCGGGCGTCGACTTCGTCGTCTTCGCCCCGCGCTGGCTGGTGGGCGAGGACACCTTCCGCCCGCCGTACTTCCACCGCAACGTGATGAGCGAGTACATGGGCCTGATCGAGGGTGCCTACGACGCAAAGGCGGAGGGCTTCGTTCCGGGCGGTGGCTCGCTGCACAACATGATGTCCGCGCACGGCCCCGACCGGGAGACCTTCGACAAGGCGAGCGCCGCCGAGCTGAAGCCGCAGAAGATCGACGACGGTCTGGCCTTCATGTTCGAGACCCGCTGGCCGGTCACCACCACCGCGCAGGCGGCCGGTGCCGACCACCTGCAGCGCGGCTACGACGACGTGTGGCAGGGTCTGGAGCGCCACTTCCGGCCGTAAGCAGCCGTAACATCCGGCCGGATGTCTCATAGTCGTCGTTCGGTCGTCGTATGGAGAGAGCCGTGACCGCCTTCGCTCCCGACTCGCTGGTCCTGAACCGGAAGCTGCCGCTCTGGTACCAGGTCTCGCAGTCGCTGCGCGCCTCCATACTCGGCCGCTCCCCGGACGCCTCGCTGCGGCTGCCCACCGAGGAGCAGCTGGCCGCGCACTACGGCGTGAGCGTGCTGACCATGCGCCAGGCCCTCAAGGAGCTGGAGGAGGAGGGCCTGATCAGCAGGCACCGGCGGCGCGGCACCTTCATCGAACCGGGTGCCCGGCGCTCCAGCCCGCGCCGGCTGCTGGGCTCGATCGACGCGATCGTGGCCCAGCAGTCCGGCGAGCGGACGACCGTGCTCGGCCACGGCACCGAGCCGGTCCCCGGCGAGCTGGCCGAGTACTTCCCGGGGCTCGCCGAGGTCGCGGTCTTCCGCCGGCTGCGCGCGGACGGCGAGAGCGGCGAGCCCACCAACTGGGCCGAGAACGCGGTGCTGCCCGAGCTCGCCGCCGGCATCGATCCGGCCGATCTGGAGCGCTGGCCGATGACGAAGGTGCTGCGGGACGTCGTCGGGGTGCGGATCAGCCGGATCACGGACACGGTCGAGGCCCGGCTGGCCGACCCGGAGACGGCGGAGCTGCTCCAGGTGCCGCTGCTCTCGCCGATCCTGCACTACACCGGTGTGACGTACGACGACGAGGGCCGGGTGGTGGACGTGGCCCGGATCCGCTACCGCGGCGACCGCTTCTCCTTCACGGTGACGGTCGAGGCGCACTGACGGGCCCGGGCGCGGACGGCGCCGGCGCGGGCGCGCGGCCGGACCCGCCGACGCCAGGTCGCCGACGGGTCGCCGACAACGGCGGCGCACGCGTGGTGGAGGCGCGCGGAGGGCCCTCGTTAGCATGCGGGGCGTGACGGAAGACGTACGCCTCGACGAGCTGCCCCTGCTCGACGAGCTGATGCCGTGGTCCGTGGCGCCGCTGCGGCTCGGCCGCTCCTGGATCGTCGCGCCGGACGTGCGCACCCTCAGGGCCCGCTGGGACCGGCTCGTCGCGGCGGAGGGCGCGCGGCGCGAGGAGCTGTTCCGCCCCAGCCGGGCCAGGACGCCGTCGAGTTCGGTGGCCGCGCTGCCCGGGCAGCGGACGGGCACGGTGCGCCTGTCCCGTGAGCCGGGGCCCTGCCCGGAGCCGGTGCGGCTCGCGCACGGCCCGTTCGACGAGCAGTGGCTGCTGCCCGACCACCGGCTGATCGACACCGCGCGGCCCGAGCTGTGGCGGGTCGCCGACGGCCACCAGCTGTTCGCGGTGGAGCAGGGTTACGTGCCGGGCGCCGCGGGTCCCGCGCTGTTGATGACGGCCGCGCTGCCCGAGGGCCGGTCCCCGGCGGGCCGGCCGGGCCGGATCCGTCCGTTGTTCCGCCGCCCCGGCGGTCGGGAGCCCAATCTGGCGCCCGGCCTGCTGCCGCTGCTGAGCCGGCGGTACGGGTACGAGGTCGGCGCGGCGGACGTGCCGGCCTGGGCGGTGGCGGCGGCGCTCCCCACCCCCACCGGCTGCCGGGTGCCGCTGCCCGAGGACCCTCAGGTGTGGGCGGCGGGCGTGGCGCTCGGCCGGCGGCTCGTCGAGGTGCAGCTGCGCGGGGCCCGGGGCGGTGAGCGGCCCCGGCTGCCGGGCGGCCGCCGGCCGTATGTGCGGGCCGCCGTGCCGGCCCGGCCCACGGAGCTGTCGTACGACGCCGACGACGAGGTGCTGTGCCTGGGCGAGGGCCGGATCTCTCCCGTACCGGCCGGGGCGTGGGAGTTCGAGGTGGGCGGGGTGCGGGTGCTCGAGCAGTGGTTCGCGCACCGGACGGCGCCGGCCGAGCCGGGCAGCTTGGAGGCGATCGGCCCGGCCGCCTGGCCGCAGGAGTGGACCTCGGAGCTGCTCGAACTGATCACGGTCCTCGCGCTGCTCGCCGAGGCCGAGCCGGAGCGCGCGGCGCTCACGGCGCGTGCGGTGGCGTCCGGTGCGGACCGGGGCGCGCTGCGGGAGGCCGGACTGCTGCCCGTACCGGAGGCGGCACGCCGGCCCGCGTCGGTGCTGGACCACCAGGAGGAGGGCCCGGAAGGGCAGTTCGCGCTGCTGTAGGCCGGCGGCCAGGGGGTGTCCCGTCGATCAGGCCGCGAGCCCGGCCTGATCGACACGACCTAGTCCTTGGCGAACGAGTCGAGGACCCGGTCGATCGTCCGGGTGAAGACCTCCTCCGCGTCGAGCGGCGGGGCGGCCTCGGCGAAGAGGGCGGTCAGGCGCGGGTAGGCGCCGCTGGCGAGCCGGCTCGCGAGGTAGGCGTGGCGCACGGCCTGTTCCTGCTCTTCGGACCAGGGCAGTGAGCGGGCCCGTTCGGCGACGGCGAGCTCGTTGGCGACGATGGTCATGACGGTGCCGTTGACCGTGGCGATCAGCTCCATCTTGGTGCCGCCGGGCAGGTCGAGCCCGGCGAGGCACTCCAGGCAGTGCTCCAGGAAGCGCAGGGCGTTGGGCCCGTAGGCGTAGCCGGTGGTCATCAGCCGGATGACCCAGGGGTGGCGGTGCAGGATGCCGCGGGCCTCGCGGGCCACCGCCCGCATGTCGGCGCGCCAGTCGCCGCTGGGGCCGCCGAGTGCGTACTCGCCGCTGGCCTGGTCGACCATCAGCTCGTACAGGTCTTCCTTGCGCGGCACGTAGTTGTACAGCGACATGGTGCCGCAGCCGAGCTCGGCGGCGATCCGGCGCATGGAGACGGCGTCGATGCCGTCGGCGTCGGCGATGCGGACGGCCGCGTCCGTGATGTCGCTGCGGCTGTAGGCCGGTTTGGGGCCTCGGCCCGTGCGCGCGGGGCGCGCCCAGATCACTTCGGGTTCGGCCGCTCGGCCCGTCATGGATCACCACCTCGTCCACCATCGTAGTTACGTACACCGTACGTAGTGCGCTATGGTCACGGCATGACGACTACGTACGCTGTACTTAGTGAGGGTCTGCGGAAGCGGTACGGGCAGGTCCACGCCCTGCGCGGGCTCGACCTCGCGGTTCCCGAAGGCACGGTCTGCGGCGTCCTCGGGCCCAACGGAGCCGGAAAGACCACCGCCGTACGGGTGCTGACCACCCTGGTCTCGCCCGACGCCGGCAGCGCCCGGGTCGCCGGGTGCGACGTGGTGCGCGACCCGGCCGGGGTGCGGAAGCGGATCGCGGTCACCGGGCAGTACGCCTCCGTCGACGGCGACCTGACCGGCGCCGAGAACCTGCGGCTGTTCGCCCGCCTGCTGCGCGCCCCGCGCTCGCGCGCCGACGAACTCCTGGAGCGCTTCGGCCTCGCCGAGGCCGCGGGCCGGCCCGCCCGCACCTACTCCGGCGGCATGCGCCGGCGCCTCGACCTGGCCGCCAGCCTGATCGTGCGGCCGGCCGTGCTCTTCCTGGACGAGCCGACCACCGGGCTCGACCCGCACAGCCGGGGCGAGATCTGGGACGCCGTCCGCGCTCTGGCGGACCAGGGCACCACCGTGCTGCTCACCACGCAGTATCTGGAGGAGGCCGACCGGCTCGCCGACGAGATCGTGCTCGTCGACGAGGGCCGGGCGGCCCAGCGGGGCACTCCGGCCGAGCTCAAGGCGCTGATCGGCAGCTGGGCGGAGGTCGTGGTCGCCGAGCCCGCGCCGCTGGAGGCGGCCGCGGCCGTGCTCGACCGGCTCACCGGCTCGCTGCCGTCCCTGGACGCCGAGCGCCGCACGGTCGGCGCGGTCACCACCGACCCGACCCTGACCCTGCCCCGGATCGTCCGGGAGATCGACGCGGCCGGCGTCCCGGTCCTCGACGCCTCACTGCGCCCGCCCACCCTCGACGAGGTGTTCCTGCGCCTCACCGACCGCAAGGAGCTCGCCGCATGAGCACCCTCGTCCACGACGGCACCGCGATCCTCGGCCGGCACCTCCGCAGGGTCCGGCACGCGCCGGCGATCACGGTCATGACGCAGACCATGCCGGTCGTCTTCCTGCTCTTCTTCGGTTACGTCCTCGGCGGCGCGCTCGCCATGCCGGGCGCCGACTACCGGGCCTACCTGGTGCCGGGGATGCTGGTGGCGACGGCCGCGAACGGCGTGATGACCGGCATGTTCCAGGCCGCCCAGGACACCCACCGGGGCGTGACGGACCGGCTGCGCACGATGCCGGTGAGCCGGGCGGCGGTGCCGCTCGGGCAGGCGCTCGCCGATCTGGTCACCAGCGCGGCGGGCACGGTTCCGCTGCTGCTCGTCGGCCTCGCGATGGGCTGGCGGATCGAGGGCACGGCCCTTCAGGCCCTGGCCGCGCTCGGGCTGCTGCTGCTCTTCCGCTTCGCGGCGACCTGGGTGGGCATCCTGCTGGGCCTGGCCTCGCGGAGCGAGGAGGCGGCCGGCCAGCTGGGCAGCGCGACCTTCATGCTGCCGCTGCTGTCCAACGCGTATCTGCCGACGGACGGGATGCCGGGCTGGCTGCGCACGGTCGCGGAGTGGAACCCGATCTCGGCGGTGACGACGGCGGTGCGCGAGCTGTTCGGCAACGGACCTGATGCCGCGGCGGACGCGGCCTGGCCGGTGACCCATCCGGTGACCGGAGCCCTGCTGTGGTCGCTGGCCCTGCTCGCCCTGTGCGCCCCGGCGGCGGTCAGGCGTTACGCCCGTACGTGGCCGTGGACAGCCGGACGGGCGCGGCACGGCGCCGGGTCGAGCCCGCACGCCGGGAGGCCGCGGATGCGCCCACGCCCGGAGGTGCCGGAGGTGCCGGAAGGCTGCGGGGAGGGGCGGGCGCCCGGCCGGTGGGGACGCGGCCGGCGCGTGGTCAGAGGTGTGCCGTGGGCCGGGCGGGAGCGGGGAGTGGCGCGTGGGGACGCGCGGTCGCCCGGCCGGGACGGCCTGTCAGCCGTGGCTGCCGAAGAGCGAGCGGCGCAGTCGGCGGAGCGGGGCGAAGAGCGAGACCCGCGAGCTGCGGCTGCGGTGGCCGTGGGCGGGCACCTCACGCGTACGCGTCGTCAGTTCCCGCATGAGCAGCGTCGCCTCGGCCGCCTCGCGCTGCGGCACGGCGGGGCCGCCGAGCACCGCGAGATGGCGGTCGAGCCGCGTGCTGGTCGCGCTGCTCCCGCACGTGATGGCAGGCACTCGCGGCCTGCTGCGCATTGCTATCTGTTCCATGTCACTCCCCACCCGTACGAGGGCACCCGGCCCGGGCAGGTTAACCCTATCGCTCCGCTACGACACCCGTGTATTCCGGCCGCAGGATTCACCGCTTGTGTACGGGGGTTGACGATCACTGTCCGAATCCATCTGATTCCAGGGTGAGTTGGACAGCGATCGAACACCTGTCGAACCGTCACGAACCATCCTGCCCGGACCGGCCCCACCAGCGGGCCTTCGACCGGGTGTGATCTCCGCCACCACAATCCGGCCCCGCTCCGCTACCGTGGAGCGATGACGGTCATCGCGGGTCGTTACCGGCTTCTGGACGTGCTCGGCGAAGGCGGGATGGGCACCGTGTGGCGCGCCCGGGACAAGGTCCTGGGCCGCGAGGTGGCCGTCAAGGAGGTCCGCGCCCCGGCGGGGCTGCCCGCCGAGGACCGCGAGCGGCTGTACGCCCGGCTGGAGCGGGAGGCCCGCTCCGCGGCCCGGATCGCGCACCGCAACGTCGTCACCGTCTACGACGTGGCCCTGGACGACGACCGGCCCTGGATCGTGATGGAGCTGGTCCGCGGGCTCACCTTGGCGGAGACCCTCGACGCCGAGGGTCCGTTGCCGCCGCGGCGGGCCGCGCACGTGGGCGCCGAGGTGCTCGCCGCGCTGCGGGCCGCGCACGCGGCCGGCGTGCTGCACCGCGACGTGAAGCCGGCCAACGTGCTCCTCGCCAACGACGGCCGGGTGGTCCTCACCGACTTCGGCATCGCGGCCATGGCGGGCACCTCGCCGCTCACCATGACCGGCGAGCTCGTCGGCTCCCCGGAGTACCTCGCGCCGGAACGCGCGCTGGGGCGCACGCCGGGGCCCGCGGCCGACCTGTGGTCCCTCGGCGTGCTCCTGCACACCGCCGTCGAGGGCAGCTCGCCGTTCCGGCGCGAGACGGCGCTGGAGACGCTGCGGGCGGTGGTGGACGAGGAGCCCGCGCCGCCGGTGCACGCCGGCCCGCTGGCTCCGGTGATCGAAGGGCTGCTGCGGAAGGAACCGGAGCAGCGGCTGCCGGCGGAGGCGGCCGAGGAGCAGCTGCGGCTGGTCGGCGCGGGCGGCACGCCCCGGACCGAGCCGCCGCCCACGGCTCCGACCCGGGCGTACGCCGTCCCGCTGGGCATGCCGGACGGCCCGGAAGGACCCGGGGGCCCGGGTGGCACCGGCGGCCCGGGCTCGGGTGCGACCGCTCCCCTGCCCGCGCCCGGGCCGGAGCCGCGGCGGCGCCGGGCGGGCCTGGTCGCCGGGATCGTCGCGCTGCTGCTGGTCGCGGGCGGACTGACGTACGCGGTGCTGCGGGACACCGGGACGGACGAGACGCCGCCGGTGCCGCCGGTCACGACGACGGGCGCGACGAGCACGGAGCCCACCTCGGCCCCGCCGACGACGGCGAGCACGAGCGCCTCGCCGAGCGCCACGACGGCTCCGCCGGTGTCGGTGCTGGTGTACGTCCGGGCGGAGCGCGGGAGTTACGGCGGCGCGTGTCCGCCGCCGCAGGACCAGGCGCCGTCGTTCACGGGCACGGTCACGGTGGACCGGACGCCGGCCACCGTGTCGTACCGCTGGGCGACGGAGAGCGGTGAGGGCCAGGACACCGAGTGGCGGACGCTGGAGTTCCCGGAGGGCGGGCCGACGGAGCGGCAGGTCGGCCGGGTGCAGGTGGAGTACGCGCCGGGAGCGACGGTGCGCGACCGGATCCGGCTGGAGGTGCGGGAGCCGGTCGCGCGGGAGTCCAACTGGGTGGCGTTCACGGTGAGCTGTGAGGAGACGGCTTCGCCCTCGGGCCCGCCGACGGCGACGGCGACGCCCTCGGGCGGGACCGCCTCCCCGGGCGGTGGAGCCGCTATGCCGCGCCGGTGAAGGCCGGCAGGTAGCCGCCGGACTGGCCGGCGGCGGTGGGGTGGTACGACTCGCCGATGTTGAGCCAGTTGACGCTGTGGAGCCAGGCGGAGCCGGAGCAGATCTCGTGCCCGGTGAAGGGCGGCACGACGCTGGAGAAGGTATAGCCGTGGTCGGCGGCGCGCTTGGCGGTGGCCGCGTTGAGGTAGTCGGCGGCGTCGTTGATGGCGCGGCGCTCGTTCTCGCTGAGGCCGGCGACACAGGTGCCGTCGAGCTTGTAGAAGCGGGGGTAGCCGAGCACGACGACGTGGGCGTTGGGCGCCTTGTTTCTGATGGCCGTGTACACGCTGTCGAGCTTCCCGGGAAGGGTCGTGTCGACGTAACTCTTGGCCTGATTCACGCGGCTGATGCAGCTCGTCTCGGACTGGAGTACGCAGGTCGTCATGACGTCCGAGAAGCCTGCGTCGTTGCCGCCGATCGTGACGGAGACCAGGTCGGTGGCGGCGCTGAGGGGTCCGAGCTGATTCGCCGTGACATCACCCGTTCGGGCGCCCGAGCAGGCGGTGAAGGCGAAGGAGGAGGGGGCGTGGGCGTTCTTCCAGAGGACCGGGTAGGCCTTGGTGGAGCGCTTGCAGTCACCGCTGGCGCTGTCGTAGCTCCCGGCGCCGACGCCGGAGGAGTACGAGTCGCCGAGGGCCACGTAGTCCAGCGCCGCGGTCTGGGCGGCCTGCGCGGTTGCCGCGCCGGTGAGGGCGAGGACGGCGCCGAGGAGGAGCGAGGACGAGAACGCCGTAAAACGGGACAGTTTCATGGAACCTCCCTGTAGCAGGATCTCTGCGTTACCAGGTAGTAGCAGCGGATCCGGCGCGCCGGAAGTGTTCATGTCAAAACTCGTGTCGCCCCGTCCCGACCACCCCTCAGAAACCAGCTGTTTCAAGCCATCGGACGACACGTCAAAAGGCGGTGCGCGGATCGCACCCTTGCCGGATCATGGACGCCATGTCAGCCACCCACGGCGCACCGCGAGACCCGTCCCGGCCCGAGGACACCCTTCCGATCCGACTCCACCTCACCGACGACGACTCCCCGTCCGACGTCGTCGACGCCCTCTTCCTCGGCCGCTTCGCGACCGGCGAGCAGCCGCACTCCCACAGCACCAGCCTGGACCGGGTGAAGCCCGCCGCGACGCTGCTGCCCGCGGGCGCGAAGCTGCTGCGCGCCGCCAAGGACGACGACCGCAGCGCCGTCCTCGCCGAGGGCGAGGGCTGGACCCTGCTCGTCTCCCGCTGGAGCCGGGGCGCGGACGTCACCGTCACGGCGACCGATCCCGAACTCGCCGAACGCGTCCTCAAGGAGGCCACGGACGGAGCGCGGGACGAACCCGAACCGCAGCCGGAGAACGTCACCATGGGCTTCTGGTACGTGTCGCCCCGGCGCGGCCCCTACCGGACCACCCGGCAGATCGGCGCCGGCACCTGGGAGGAGATCCGGCCCAACTACACGGCGCCCGTCGCCGACGCCATGGACCGGCTGATGGCCGTCACCCCGGAGGACATCTCCGGCCGGCTGCTCCTGCTCCACGGGCCGCCCGGCACCGGCAAGACCTCCGCGCTGCGCACCCTCGCCCGGTCCTGGCGGGACTGGTGCCAGGTGGACTGCGTCCTCGACCCGGAGCGCCTGTTCAGCGACGTCGGCTATCTGATGGACATCGCCATCGGCGAGGACGAGGGCACCGCGAAGGGCCGCTGGCGGCTGCTGCTCCTGGAGGACTGCGACGAGCTGATCCGCGGCGAGGCCAAGCACGCGGCGGGCCAGGCGCTTTCCCGGCTGCTCAACCTGACGGACGGTCTGCTCGGGCAGGGCCGCAACGTCCTCGTCGCCGTCACCACCAACGAGGACCTGGAGCGCCTCCACCCGGCCGTGGTCCGCCCCGGCCGCTGCCTGGCCCGGATCGAGGTGGGCCGGCTGACGCGGCCGGAGGCGGTGCGCTGGCTGGGACGGGAGGACGGTGTCGGACGGGACGGAGCGACGCTGGCGGAGCTGTTCGCGCTGCGGCGCGGCACGCCCGCCGCCGGCATGCCGGAACCGCGGTCCGCGGAGGCGGGACTCTACCTCTGAGCGAGGCGCGCGCCGCCGACGCGCCGGTCACGGGCGCCGCCCGTCCTGCCCACGGCGGCTCAGGCCTCGTACGCCGCCCGCAGGGCGTCACGCACCGCGGCCTCCGCGGCCTCGCGGCTGAGGCCGAGGCGGCGGGCCTCCGTCGCGTAGCCGGCGGCCGCGGTCGCGGCCAGGCGTGAGGCGGCGTCGGAGGCGGCCGCGACGAAGGTGCCGTTGCGGCCGCGGGTCTCGATCACGCCGTCGCCCTCCAGGGCCTTGTACGCCTTGGCGACCGTGTTCGCCGCGAGCCCCAGCTGCTCCGCGAGACCCCGTACCGTCGGAAGCTTGTAGCCGACGGGCAGCTCGCCCGAGCGGGCGCTCTCGGAGATCTGGGCGCGCAGTTGTTCGTACGGAGCGGTGGTGGAACGGGCGTCCACGCTGATTCGAAGCGTCACCCGCCCGATTGTGCACCCGGCCCGCCGGAAATTGGGAGGCGCCCGGGCCCGCCCGCCGCATAGCGTGCGGCACCATGACTGTGATCGTCCGCGCTGTGCGGCCCGAGGACCCCGGGGACGCCGAGGGCTTCGCCCGGGTCCGCCGCGCCGCGCTCCCGTACATGCTCACGACCGCGCGCCAGCTCGCGTACGACTGGGCGCACGCCCATCCCGACGAGCGGAGCCGGCCGCTGGTCGCCGAGATCGACGGCGAGGTCGTCGGCACCGTCGAGGCCGCTCTCGCCCACGAGTCGCCCGAGCCGGGCGGCGGCTTCGTCAACGTCTACGTCCACCCGGAGCACCGCGGTCACGGCGCCGGGACGCTGCTGCTGCGCGCCTGCGAGGAGTATCTGGCCGAGGCGGGGGCGACGACGCTCTACAGCTGGGTCCTGGACGAGCCCGCGCACCGTTCCTTCGCCGAGCGGCACGGCTACGCGCCGAGCCGTTCGGCCTACTTCCTGCGGCTCGACCTCACCACGGCCGAGCTGCCGCCCCTGCGGGAGGCGCCCGCCGGCGTCGAGCTGCGCACGGCGGCGGACTTCGCCGGCGACCCGCGTCCGCTGTTCGAGCTGGACGCCGTGACGACCGCGGACGAGCCCGGCGACGTGCCGGCCGAGCTGAACGACTACGCGCACTGGCTGACGTCCACCTGGAACCATCCGCTGCTCGA
Source organism: Streptomyces sp. NPDC053493 (assembly GCF_044544825.1). Taxonomy (NCBI): domain Bacteria; kingdom Bacillati; phylum Actinomycetota; class Actinomycetes; order Kitasatosporales; family Streptomycetaceae; genus Streptomyces; species Streptomyces sp. NPDC053493. The sequence continues at coordinate 85,095 of NZ_JBITXS010000006.1, read as the reverse complement.
CCGCGAGCTGACGACGGTGGTGGTCGCCGACGGCCGTCCGGTCGCCTTCAGCGCGGCGCGGACGGACGGGCTCGGCCGGTACGGCTCGGGCATGACCGGCACCGACCCGGCGTACCGGGGCCGGGGCCTCGCCAAGCTCGCGAAGAACGACTCGCTGCACCGGGCCCGCGCGGCGGGCTGCACGGAGGCGTTCACCGGCAACGACACCGGGAACGGGCCGATGCTGGCCATCAACGAGTGGTTCGGGTACGAGATCTGCGCGAAGGAGTTCCGGCATGTCCGCACGCTCGGCTGACGCCGGTGAGACCGAGGCCGGGGCCGCAACCGAGGTCGAGGCTGGGACCGAGGTCGAGGTCGTGCTCGTCAAGGCCGGCCGGACGAAGATCCGCTATCCCTCCGCGCTCCTCGCCGACGACGGCGCCCGGCTGACCGTCCGCGCGCCGTGGGCCGCCGAGGGCGTCCGGGACTTCGGCTTCGTGCGCTTCGAGCCGGGCGACGTGTTCACCGAGCACTACTGGCGCGACCGTTGGTACGCGGTGAAGGAGGTCCGCGCCGGTGACGGGACCCTCAAGGGCTGGTACTGCGACGTGACCCGCCCGGCCGTGGTCGCCGCGGACGGCGCCGAGGTGCTGGTCGAGGACCTCGACCTGGACCTGTGGGTGTCGGCGGACGGCACCGAGGTCCTGCGGCTCGACGAGGACGAGTTCGCGGCGAGCGGTCTGGCCGCCTCCGACCCGGAGGCGGCCGAACACGCCGTACGCGCCCTCGACGAGCTGACCGCCCTGGGCCGGGACGGGCTGGTGTCCCTGCTGCACGACTGACCGGCCACCGGCGGGCCGGCCCGGGCGGGTCAGTTCAGGGTGACCGTCCGGGTCGCGTCCGCCAGGAACTCCGGCATCGGCAGGGACAGCGGGCCCGTGGCGGTGAGCTGCATCAAGGTGGCCTCCACGCGGGCGCCGCCGGTGCGGTAGGCGGGCTCCTTCACGACGGAGCTGTTGGTCCAGGTGTGCAGCCGGCCGTCGCACACGGCGCGGGTGCCGCCGATGCCGGCGGAGCGGTCCGCCTGGATCAGGGTGGAGCCGACGAAGACCGGTCCCGCGCTGTCGTCGGCACAGCGGTAGGTGCCGGAGAGGCGGACCGTGCCGTCCTCGGCGACCGTCCCGTACGCGTCGACGGTGAGGACGTCGGCGGGTCCGGCCCAGGCGGTCGGGGCGGCGGCGACGGAGGTGACGGCGGCGGCCAGCAGGGCGCCGGCGAGGGCGAGTCGAGCACGCATCGGTGGAGGTCCCTTCGGGGAGTGGGGGGTTGACGCTGCCCGCCAGGGATACCGGATCACGCCGCCAGAGGTCCGAAACTCACTCGATCGGGGGCGAGTTGAGCACCCGCTTACGGTAGTGGACACGGTCGTACGGTCCGTCCAGGCGGCGCTCGGTGACCTCGTAGCCGTACCGCTCGTACATCTTCTGGTTCTCCCACATCATCGCGTTGGTGAGCAGCCGCACCTCCGGCAGGCCGAGGTCCCGGGCCCGCTGCTCGACCCAGGTCATCAGGGCGCGGCCGAGGCCGGTGCCCTGGGCGTCGGGGCGGACGGCGACGGTGTCGAGGTAGAGGTGGCCGGCCTCGGGGATCACCACCACGAGGCCGGCCACGGGCTCGCCCGCGCCCGCGGGCGCGACGAACACCCGCCCCGCCGCCACGTTCGCCGCGTGGTCCGCCTCCATCGGCGCCGGCACCAGACCGATCCGCTCGATGTAGTGGTGGAAGGCCGCGTCGATCACGGCCTTGACGGCGGGCACGTCGGCGGGCAGGGCAGGGCGCACATGTGTCATACGGTCACACTACGGCCGCGCTTGATCAGCTTCCGCAGCGACGGCCAGGCGGGCGGTGGCGGTGCCGGATTCTGTGGCCCCGCTTAGAGGCCCCTTAACGCGACCATAAGGATCGCCCGCCGTCGCTTTCCGGGGCCGAACCGGCGGATTCCGAGGGCTAGTTTGCTGGGCAACCCCCCACACCCCACCCTCGTGAAGGAGTTGTCCCCCCATGACCTCACGCCTGACCGCACGCCGTACGACCGCGGCCTTCGCGAGCACCGCCGTGCTCGCCCTCGCCGGGCTCGCCGCCGCTCCCGCCGCGTTCGCGCACGGGTCGATGACCGATCCCGTCAGCCGGGTCGCCGGGTGCTACGCGGAGGGGCCGGAGAGCCCGAGGTCGGCGGCGTGCAGGGCGGCGGTGGCCGCGGGCGGGACGCAGGCGCTCTACGACTGGAACGGTGTGAACATCGCGAACGCGGCCGGGAAGCACCGCGAGCTGATTCCGGACGGGAAGCTGTGCAGCGCCGGGAACGAGAAGTACCGGGGCCTCGACCTGGCGCGGGCGGACTGGCCGGCGACGAGGCTGGACTCCGGCGCGCACACCTTCCGCTACAAGGGCACCGCTCCGCACCGGGGCCGCTTCGAGCTGTACGTGACGAAGGACGGGTACGACCCGTCGAAGCCGCTGGCGTGGTCGGACCTGGAGGCCGAGCCGTTCGCCACGGTCACCGACCCGGAGCTGCGGAGCGGCGACTACGTGTTCACGGGCACGATCCCGAAGAAGTCGGGCCGGCACCTGATCTACTCGATCTGGCAGCGCTCGGACTCTCCCGAGGCCTTCTACACCTGCTCGGACGTGGTGTTCGGGCAGGACGGCGCGGGCGGCGCGCCCGCGACGCCGGAGGCACCGGCGCCGAGTGCGCCGTCCGAGGCGCCGTCCACGGGAGGACACGGCGGGCACGGCGGGCACGGCGGGCACCCGGGCGGGCACGGCGAACACGGCGGACAGGGCGCTCCGGACGCGACGGCGACGACCGCCGCGCCCATGACCACCGCGCCCCAGACCACCGCACCCGCCGCGGCCGGGGCCGGCGGTGAGGAGCTGGCCGAGACCGGTGGCGACGCCGTCACGCCGTATCTGGCGATGGGCGGCGCCGCCGTGCTCGGGCTCGGGGCGGTCGTGCTGTTCGCCGCCGCCCGCCGCCGTTCGTCGTCCCGGCGCTGAGGGTGCGCCGCGGGCGGGCTAGCTGAACACCGACGCGCAGGTGGTCGGCGTCGCGTGGGCCGGGTCGAGGGCGTTGTTCACCTCGTGGAAGACGATCCGGTCCACCGTGCCGATCGCCACGTGCTCGGACAGGTCGAGCGCGCACCGGTCCTGGAGCAGCACGTTGCTGACGTTCGGTCCGGACAGCCAGCCGGACTGGTACGGCGTGACGACCTCGTCGTGCTTGGTGGCGATCACCGTGTAGCGCACGCCGGGCACGGTGTCGCCGCCGGCGTTCAGCTTGGTGAGGAGCGCGGATCCGGCGATCTGGTCGGCGAGTCCCGGGGTGTGGGTGCTGATCAGGTCCTGGGCGCCGGGGAAGTACGGCAGCAGCTGGGTGAGGCCGCCCAGTGTGGTGCCGTGGTTGTCGGGTGCGATGCCGACGAGTGCGTTCACCTTGTCGGCGCCGCCGAGGAACTTCAGGTAGTAGCGGGGCATCATGCCGCCCTGCGAGTGGCCGACGAGGTCGGCCTCGCCCGCGCCGGTGGCGGCGAGGACCCGGTCGACGTACGCGTCGAGCTGTTCGGCGGACTTGTCGACCGGGCCGAGGCCGTTGAAGAACGGGACGCCCGGCAGTTGGCCGTAGTCGAGCGAGAAGACGCAGTACCCGCGGTCGACGAGGTACGGCGCGAGGCCCAGCCAGTTGTCGATCGAGTTGCCGAACGTGCCGTGGACGAGGACGACGGGGCGCGGGTGGGCGGCGGACGGCTTGCACGTGAAGTCGTTCCAGCCGCGGCTGGGCGCCGAGGCGGTCTGGGCGGTGTCGGCCTGGGCGGCGGTGGGGGCGAAGGTCGCTGCGGCGGTCAGGAGCAGGACGGACAGGGCTCTGACGGCCCGCTTCCAGGGCTTCGTGGAGGTCCGGGGCAGCATCGGGCGATCTCCTTGCGGCTCAAGGGAAAGGGGATGCGGTACGCCCTGCGGTCCGGACCACAAGTGGGGGTGCGCTTCCAGTCAAGCTACGCACGGGTAGCCTGCACTGGGAAGTTACGCGTCGGTAAAAACTGGCGTGTCGTCAGCCGCCCCGCCGACGCGCGGAGCACGGGGCGGGTGGGCGGGTCCTGGAGCGCGGACTCAGGCCGCCAGCGAGCCCGGCAGCACCGCCCTCGGCCCGAACTTCGCCCGGGCCCGGTCCGCGACGGCCTCGATCCGCCGGGCCTTGTCGTCCGCCGGGTCGAAGGTCAGCTGGTGCGCGGCGCCCTCGGCCGGCGCCAGGCCCTCGGCGCGCAGCGCGATGCCCCGGACGCGGGCCCGCTGGAGTCCGAACGAGGCGAGGAGCGCGTACGCGAGGGCGGTGAGGTCCGTGGAGTGCGCGGTGGGTTCGCGCAGCGTGCGGGTCCGGTTCGACGTGGTCCGGTCCGCGTAGCGCACGGTGACCGTCAGGGAGCGGCAGACTTGCTTCTCGGTGCGCATCCGGGCGCCCAGTTCCTCGGTGAGCGAGAGCAGCGCCCTGCGGTGGGCGCCGGGGTCCAGCTCGTCGTGCGGGAAGGCGCGTTCGGCGGCCAGGGAGCGGGAGATGTCGCCGGGGACGACGGGTGTGCGGTCGATGCCGTGGGCCCGTTCCCACAGCTCGCGGCCGGCCTTGGCGCCGACGAGCCGCTGGAGCACGGCGAGCGGCGCGTCGGCGACCCGGCCGACGGAGTCGAGGCCGTAGCCGCAGAGGGTACGGGCGGTGGCGCGGCCGACGCCGTCGAGGGCGGCGACCGGCCGGTCCCGCAGGAAGGCGGCCGGGTCCTCGACGACGAGGGTGGCGCCGGGCCGGGCCTCGCGGGCCGCCATGCGGGCCAGCATCGGGTTGGGGCCGGCGCCGATGACGCAGTCGGTGCCGTACAGGGCGAGCGCCCTGACCCGGATCACCGAGGCCAGTTCGCCCGGGCTCCAGCCGAAGTAGCGCAGCGCGCCGCGCACGTCGGCGAGCGCCTCGCCGGGCGGGACCGCCTCGACGACCGGGGTGAACTCGCCCAGGAGGTCCAGGAGCCGGGGCAGCATCGCCTCCGCCTCTGGCTCGAGCCTGAACCGTACGCAAAGGATCATCCCGCGCTCCCCGGACTGCTGTGCCACAGCTTCCTCGACGGTGTCGCGGCGCCTTCCCCGGCCGGCTGGAGGTCGGCCCAGGGGTTCATCGTGAAGCCGGTGGGCAGGGTGATCCGGCGGCCGGCGTCGCCGTCCGCGGAAGGGTCCTCACCGGCGGGTGCGGGCTGCGGCGGGCTCTCGGAGAGCCGCTGCCCCACCGCCTCCAGGCCGCCCTCGGCCCGCAGTTCGATCAGTTCGGCGAGGTTCCAGGCGGCCGAGCCGACCACGCTGAGGCTGCGCGGGCCGCGCCGCTGCACCACGCCGCGGACGAGCAGCAGCCAGGAGTGGAAGACGGTGTGGGCGCAGCGTTCGTGGGAGTCGTCGAAGAAGGCGAGGTCGACCAGGCCGGTGCCGTCGTCGAGGGTGGTGAAGATGACGCGCTTGCCGGAGCGGATGGGCGGGGTCTGGGTGGCCGCCTTGGCGCCGGCGACCAGGACGGTCTGCCCGTGCGGGGCGGAGCGCAGCCGCTGGGCGGAGACCACGCCGAGTTCGCGCAGGAAGGCCTGGTGGTCGCCCATGAGGTGGCGGGAGGCGTCCATGCCGAGGATGCCGAGCTCGGCGCTGAGCCGTTCGCTCTCGTCGAGGTCGGGCAAGCCGACGGGTGCGGTCTTGCGGCCCTGGGCGAGCGGGAGCTGGCCGCCGTAGGAGGCGGTGCCGCGCTGGACGCGGTGGAGTTCGGTGAGGTGGAGCAGCAGGTCGCGCCGGTTGGCGCCGAAGGCGTCCAGCGCGCCGACCTGGGCGAGCCGTTCGGCGACGGGTTTGCGCGGGCGGGCCCGCTCCCAGAAGTCGAGGAGGGAGGCGTAGGGCTGTCCGGCCTCGATGCGGGCGCTCTCGGCCTCGCTGATGCCGTGGACGTCGGCGAGGCCGAGCCGGAGTCCCCACCTCTCGGTCCCACCGTCGGACACCAGTTCGATCCGATGGGCGGCCGCCGACCGGTTCACGTCGAGCGGCAGCACGGGCACTTTGCGCCGACGGGCGTCCGCGAGCAGCAGCCGCTTGGGGTACATGCCGGGGTCGTGGGTGAGCAGTCCCGCGTAGAAGGCGGCCGGGTGGTGCGCCTTGAGCCAGGCCGACTGGTAGGTCGGCACGGCGAAGGCCACCGCGTGCGCCTTGCAGAAGCCGTACGAGCCGAAGGCCTCGACGATCTCCCAGGTCCGGGCGACGACCTCGTCCGCGTATCCCTTGCTCCGCGCCCGCACGGCGAACCAGGCCTTGATCCGCCCTTGCGACTCGGGGTGGGAGAGCCCGCGGCGCACCTGGTCGGCCTCATCGCGGCCGCAGCCGGTCATGATGCTCACGATCTCGATGATCTGCTCGTGGAAGACGACGACGCCGTACGTCTCCTTCAGGGCGTCCTCCAGGTCGGGGTGCGGGTAGCGGACCGGCGCGCGGCCGTGCCGGGCCTCGATGAACGGGCGGACCATGTCGGCGGCGACCGGGCCCGGCCGGAAGAGCGAGATGTCGACGACGAGGTCGTGGAAGGTCTCGGGCTGGAGCCGGCCCACCAGGTCGCGCTGGCCGGGCGACTCGATCTGGAAGCAGCCGAGGGTCTCGGTGGAGCGGATGAGCCGGTACGTGTCGGGGTCGCCGGGCGGGACGGCGTCGACGTCCGGCCGGGTGCCGGTGGCCCGCTCGACCTCGGCGACGGCGTGCGCCATCGCCGACTGCATCCGCACGCCGAGGACGTCGAGCTTGAGCAGTCCGAGGTCCTCCACGTCCTCCTTGTCGAACTGCGTCATGGGCAGTCCCTCGCCGCTGGTGGGCACGACGGGAGTGCGCCGGAGCAGCGAGGCGTCCGAGAGGAGCACGCCACAGGGATGCATGGCGATGCCGCGGGGCAGCGCGTCGAGGGCCTCGACCAGCTCCCAGAACCGGTCGTGTCCCGCCGTCTCGGCCTTGAGCTCGCGCAGTTCGGGCAGTTCGTCGAGGGCGGCGCGGGCGTCCCGGGCGCGGATGTGCGGGAAGGCCTTGGCGATCCGGTCGATCCGGGCCGGGTCCATGGACAGGGCGGCGCCCACGTCCCGTACCGCGTGGCGGACCCGGTAGGTCTCGGGCATGGCGACGGTGACGACCCGCTCGGGGCCGAAGCGGTCGAGGATCGCGCGGTAGACCTCGATGCGGCGGGCGGACTCCACGTCGATGTCGATGTCGGGCAGCTCGGTGCGGCGCTTGGACAGGAAGCGTTCCATCAGCAGGCCGTGCTCGACCGGGTCGGCGTGGGCGATGCCGAGGAGGTGGTTGACGAGGGAGCCGGCGCCGGAGCCGCGGGCGGCCACCCGGATGCCCATCTCGCGCACGTCGTCCACGACCTGGGAGACCGTCAGGAAGTAGCTGGCGAAGCCGTGGTGGGCGATGATGTCCAGCTCGTGGTGCACCCGGTCCCAGTAGACGTGCCGGTCGGGGCGGCGGTCGTAGCCCTTGAGGATCATGCCGGCGGCGGCCCGGGAGGCCAGCACGCGCTGGGCGGTGCGGTGGGCGGCGCCGACGAGGTACGGCTCCGGGAAGTGCGCGGAGCCCATGCCGAGGTCGTCCTCGGGGTCGACCAGACAGGCGGCGGCGACCTCCTCGGTCCGCTCCAGGAGCCGGTGCGCGGTCTCCCGCCGGAAGCCGGCGGCCTCGACGATCCGCTCGGCGCCGGCCAGCATGTCGCCGGCGCCCTTGAGCCAGGCCTCGCCGCTGTCGAGTCCGGCGCGCGGGTCGACGGGGACGAGCCGGCGGGCGGCGTCGAGCACGTCGGCGACGGGTCCCTGGCCCCGGTCGGCGTAACGGACCTCGTTGCCGAGCACGGGCCGCACGCCCTGCTCGGCGGCGAAGCCGACGGTCCGGGCGGCGAGCCGCAGCGAGCCGGGCCCGGTGCCGGGGCGCCCGTGGTGCACGACCTCCAGGCACAGGGCGTCGCCGTACCGCTCGCGCCAGGGCAGCAGCAGGCGCGCGGCCCGGTCGGGGCGGCCGGCGGCGAGCGCGCGCCCGACGTCGGAGCCGGGCCCGAGCAGCACGAAGAGGCCGTCGCCGCGGTGCGCGGCCCAGGGCAGCACGGGCTGCCCCTCCCCGGCCTGGGCGTGGGCGGCGGTGACCAGGGCGCAGAGCGCGGCCCAGCCGGCGCCGGAGCGGGCGAGGAAGACGGCCCGGGGCGCGGACTCGTCCACGAACGCGCCGCCCCGCACGGGTACGCGCCGTGCGGAGGTGCGTCCGGCGGAGGGTTCGGGCGCGCCCGGTCCGGCGGGCGGGACGGCGGCGAGGAACGGCTCGTAGGCGAGGTCCACGCCGAAGAGCGGACGGACGCCCGCCTTCTCGCAGGCCTTGGCGAAGCGGACCACGCCCGCGACGGTGTCGCGGTCGGTCAGGGCGAGGGCGTCCATGCCGCGCTCGGCGGCGCGCTCGGCCAGCCGCGCGGGGTGGGAGGCGCCGTAGCGCAGGGAGAAACCCGAGGCGGTGTGCAGATGCGTGAACCCCGACATGCGCGCCACCTCCGCACTCCCACGAGAAAATCGTACGTACGTTCCACCCCCTCGTCTCCACCATAACCCATTTTCGAACGCCCGTACGATAACTCGTTCGGACCGGTCCCACCTGCGGGAACACCGCCCGGCCCCGAGCGTGGGGGCATGAGTCTCGTCGCCGAACTGAAGAGCGCCGTCACCCCGCGAGCAGCACTGCTGGTCGTCGGCGTCTTCGCCCTCCAGCTCCTGTTCATCGCCTCGTACGTCGGAGCCCTGCACGATCCGAAGCCCACGGACGTGCCCTTCGGCGTGGTCGCGCCGCAGCAGGTCTCCGGCGCCCTCATGGGCGAGCTGGAGAAGCTGCCCGGCGATCCGCTCGACCCGCGCGTGGTCGCGAGCCGGGAGGAGGCCCGCGACCAGATCCTGAACCGGGACATCGACGGGGCCCTGATCGTCGACCCGCGGGGCCGCACCGACACGCTGCTCGTCGCCTCCGGCGGCGGCAAGGTGCTCTCCGCCACCCTGCAGGCGATGTTCACGCAGGTGGAGGCGGCCAACCAGCGCACCGTGCGGACCGTCGACGTGGCCCCGTCCTCCGGCGAGGACTTCAACGGGCTCTCCGCCTTCTACCTGGTCATCGGCTGGTGCGTCGGCGGCTACATCTGCGCCGCCATCCTGGCGATCAGCGCCGGCTCGCGCCCCGCCAACCGGGAACGGGCGGTCATCCGGCTCGGCGTGCTCGCGCTCTACTCGGTGCTCGGCGGACTCGGCGGCGCGGTCATCGTCGGCCCGATCCTCGGCGCGCTGCCCGGCAGCGTCGCCGCCCTGTGGGGCCTGGGCACGCTGGTGGTCTTCGCGGTCGGCGCGACCACGCTCGCGCTGCAGTCGCTGTTCGGGATCGTCGGCATCGGCCTGGCGATCCTCCTCGTCGTGGTCGCGGGCAATCCCAGCGCGGGCGGTGCCTTCCCGCTGCCGATGCTGCCGCCCTTCTGGAAGGCGATCGGCCCGGCCCTGCCGCCGGGCGCGGGCACCTGGTCGGCCCGCTCGATCGCGTACTTCAAGGGCAACGACATGACCGGCTCGATGCTGGTCCTGTCCGCCTGGGCGGTCGTCGGCTCGGCCGTCACCCTGGTGATGTCCTCGCTGAAGCGGAAGCCGGAGCCGGAGGCGGTCGCCGCCGAGGTCGGCGACGTCCGCACCTAGGAAGGGTCTCGCCGACCGTCCCTCCGGCCGCCGGAGCGGCCGGAGGGACGGGAGGAGCGGGCGGCGCGCCAGGCGCGCCGGCCGGCGGGTCAGAAGACGTTGACCCCGTACGCGCTCAGTGCCTCGGTGACCGGCTGGAAGAAGGTCGTACCGCCGGAGCTGCAGTTGCCGCTGCCGCCCGAGGTGAGGCCGATGGCGCGGCTGCCGGAGTAGAGCGGGCCGCCGGAGTCGCCGGGCTCGGCGCAGACGTTGGTCTGGATCATGCCGTAGACGATGTCGCCGCCGCCGTAGTTCACCGTGGCGTTGAGGCCGGTGACCGTGCCGCTGTGGATGCCGGTGGTGGAGCCGCGGCGGGTGACGGACATGCCGACGGTGGCGTTGGCGGCGCTGGTGATGTCGACGCTGCCGACCGTGCCGGACTTGGCCACCGAGCTGTTGGTGTAGCGCACGATGCCGTAGTCGTTGGTCGGGAAGCTCGAACCGGCGGTGGTGCCGAGGACGGTCGAGTGCGAGGAGTTGGACCACCAGGTGCCCGCGCCGTCGGTGCAGTGGCCGGCGGTGAGGAAGTAGTAGTTGCCCGCGCTGTCCTTGACGTTGAAGCCGAGCGAGCAGCGCCAGCTGCTGGCGTAGATGGCGTCGCCGCCGGAGATCAGCTTGTTGAACCGGCCCGGGGTGCGCTCGATGCGCAGCGCGCCCGCGTTGGCGCCGGCCTGGCGCTTGATCTTGGCGAGGTCGGCCTGCGAGACGGTGGAGTCGGCGGTCACGACCACCGTCTTGGAGGCGGGATCGACCCGCCAGGCGGTGCCGGCCACGTCGGCGGCGAGCACGGCGTCGCCCGCGGCGGTGAGCTGGGCGGCGCTGAAGGTGCCCGGCTGGGCGGCGGAGTCGGCGTTCGCGGTGGGGACGGCGATCGCCGCGGCGGCGGCGAGACCGGTCGCGACGGCGAGCATCCGGGTGTTGCGGGTGTTTCTCGTGGGGGTGGTGCGCTTGATCCTCACTTCTCGTTCCTCCTGAGGGGAATCGGGGGCCCGCAGTGGGGTGTCGGACCCGTGAGGCGCGGCCCTGGGCCGGCGCTGTGGGGGAGTCTCGGGCCGCACGGCCGGGAGCCGCAAGGGCGGCTTTCGGCCGTGAAGCCTTCAACTTTCCAGCTGTGTGCGGGAGTTGCTCGGTACGCGGCAGGAGCCAGGACTGAGTGCGGGACTCAGTACAGGCTGACCTTGTACGTGGCGAGCGCCTCGGGCACCGGCTGGAAGAACGTGGTGCCTCCGGACCGGCAGTCGCCGCTGCCGCCGGAGGTCAGGCCGAGCGCCTTGGTGCCGTCGTAGAGGGCACCGCCCGAGTCGCCGGGCTCGGCGCAGACGTCGGTCTGGATCAGTCCGCGTACGGTGCCGCCGCTGGAGTAGCGCACGGTGGCGTTGAGGCCGGTGACCGTGCCGCCGTGGGTGCCGGTGGTGGAGCCGGTGCGCTTGACGGACTCGCCCACGTAGGCGTCGGCCGCGGTGTAGCCGCCGGGGTGGCTGAGCGAGGCGTTGTCGTAGCGGACGAGGGCGAAGTCGTCGCCGGGGAAGCGGGAGCCGGTGGTGGGTCCGATCAGCGTCGACTGCGCGGAGTTGGCGTACCACGTCTTCACGACGTTGCCGCAGTGGCCGGCCGTGAGGAAGTAGTACGTGGAGCCGCTGCGCACGTTGAAGCCGAGCGAGCACCGGTAGCCGTTGCCGTAGATGGCGTCGCCGGCGGCGAGCAGGGGCCTGAAGACGCCGGGCGTTCTCTCGACCCGCAGGGCCGCGGCGTCGGCGCCCGCGGCCCGGCGGATCGCGGCGATCCCGGCCTCGGAGACGGTGGAGTCCGCGGTGACGACGACCCGGCCGGAGGCCTGGTCGACGTACCAGGCCGTACCGCCGACGTCCGCCTTCAGGACGGCCGCGTCGGCGCGGGCGAGGGCGGCGGCGCTCGCCGGTCCGGGAGCGGGAGCGGCCTGGGCGCCGGGCAGGGCGAGGGCGGTGGCCGCCGTGACGGCGGCGGCGACGGCGAGCAGTCGGATGCGCGTGGTCCTCACTGTGCTCCTTCGGGGTGCGGCGGAGGGACCCGTGGGTGGCGGGCCCATGAGGCACCGTCAGGTGACGTGTTCCTGACATGCACCGCGAGCGATACTGGCCGCCACGACCGGAACGCACAAGACCGCCTGCGCCTGCCGTTCCGCGCGCGCGGACGGCGCGGCCCGTCCTGGGCCGCGCCGTCCACCCGCGGTCGACCGCCGGTCGGATCCGGCCCCGACCGCCGTCCGACCCGGCCTCGACCGGGGCTCTTTCCGTCCCCGGTCAGCTCTCGACGAGCCGCCGCTCCCCCGCCGCGACCGCGGTGTCCAGCGTGTTCCCCGGCGGCGGGAACGGGCAGATGAAGTGCGGCGCGAACGCGCACGGCGGCAGCAGCGCCCGGTTGAAGTCCACCGTCACCGAGCCGTCCGCCGCCGGCGCGGCCGGCCGCAGGAAGCGGAAGCGGTAGCTGTCCCGGCCGCTGGTGGCGTCCGCGAAGACGGCCCACAGCGTGCCGTCGTCCTCCACCGCCACCTGGAGACTGTGCTCGGCGCCGTGCAGGTCGAAGACCAGCTCGCCGGCGAGCCCGAGTCCGCGCTCCTTGCCGTCCGCGTTCTCCACGCGCACGTGCCGGTCCTCGGCGTACGGACGGAACACGCCCGGCCGCACCCAGCGCTCGTCGTACGGCGTGGCCTCGATGCCCCGGAACGCGCGCCGCGCCGCCGACTCGGGGTCGAAGTCGCGCACCGCCCACTCGCCCTCACGGCGCAGCACGACCAGCCGCCGCCCGGCCGACTCCACCCGGGACTCGTGGATCGGGCCGTGGTCGGCGCCCAGCCGCACCGTACCGATCAGGGGCTTGCCGTCGACCGTGACCGCGTCCTCGGCGCCGGCGGACAGGGTCACCTCGTCACCCTCCGCCCGCCACTCCCCCGGAACGGCCGGAATTCGCCCCTCCGGGAAGTCCGAGAGCCAGTAGGTTCCGGTCAGCGACAGCGGTCCGTACGACGAGGAGACCGCCGCCGTGCGCTGCTCGTGCCAGTGCTGCCAGTCCTGCGATGCATCCGTGCTCATGGTGCGTCACCTTTCCATACCGCGTCAGTTCTTGGTCCGGGGCAGGCCGGGCGGGTTGATCTCGGACGTCGTGACGGCCTCGCTGCTCAGTCCCCACCGCTTGAGCACCTGCGCGTAGGTGCCGTTCTCGATGACGTGGTTCAGCGCGGCGGCGTAGGCGTCGACGAGGCCGCTGTCCTTCTTCGTGGTGACGGCGATCTTGCCCTGGAGGCCGGCGCCCGCGCCGGAGAACTTGCCGACGATCTCGGTCTGGCCGGCCGAGGCGACGTGGTAGGCGGAGGTCGGGTTCGGGCCGAGGTAGGCGTCGATGCGGCCGGACTGGAGCGCCAGGTAGTAGTCGGTCTGGTTCTGGAAGTACTTGATGTCGACCGGCTTGCGGCCCGCCTTCTCGTTCTCCCGGCTCCACTCGACGAGGATCTTCTCCTGGTTGGTGCCCGAGCTGACCGCGATGGTCTTCCCGGCGACGTCGGCGGGACCCGCGACCTTCCAGCCGCTGCCCTTCTTCGCCTCGAAGGCCAGGTCGTCCAGGCGGTAGGTGGCGAAGTCGTACTTGTCCTTGCGCTCCTCGGTGACCGTCACGTTGGAGAAGACGCCGTCGAACTTGCCGCTGTCGAGGCCGACGAAGAGGTTCTCCCAAGAGACCGGGTCGACCTCGGGCTTCACCCCGAGGGTGTCGGCGACGAGCGTGGCGATGTCGAGCTCGACACCGATCAGCGTTCTGTCGTCGGTCGCGTAGAAGGCGAGCGGCGGAGCGCTGCCGGTGGAGACGCCGAGGTTGAGCGTGCCGCGCTTGCGGACGGCCTCGGGGAGCTTGGCGGCGATCGCGTCGACCTTCGCGGTGTGGACGCGCTTCTGGTCCGGGCCGAGGTTGATCGCGGTGCCGCCCTTGGCACCCTTGGGCGCGACCTGGTCGGTGGCGGCGTCGCTCGCACCGCCGCAGGCGGTGAGCGAGACCAGCGCGGTGAGCGAGGCGAGGGCGACGGCGAGCGGGCGGTGCCGGAGGGCACGGACGGTGCGGCGGGCGGGAGAGGACATGACGGGACTCCTTGTCGGGCGGGAATGTCAGGCGGGGATGGTCAGGCGGGAAGGGACGGGCGGCGGGGTCAGAGGACTTTGGAGAGGAAGGCGCGGGTGCGCTCGTGACGCGGGCTGTCGAGGACCTCTGCGGGCGGGCCCTGCTCGACGATCCGGCCCTCGTCCATGAAGACGACGGTGTCGGCGACCTCGCGGGCGAAGCCGATCTCATGGGTGACGACGATCATGGTGGTGCCGGCGGCGGCCAGGTCCTTGATGACGTCGAGGACCTCGCCGACCAGCTCGGGGTCGAGCGCGGAGGTCGGCTCGTCGAAGAGCAGCAGGCCCGGTTCGAGGGCGAGCGCCCGGGCGATCGCGACGCGCTGCTGCTGCCCGCCGGACAGCTGCTTGGGGTAGGCCTTGGCCTTGTCGGCGAGCCCGACCCGCTCGAGCAGCTTCAGGGCCGCCGCCTCGGCCTCCTTGCGCGGGCGCCGCAGCGCGGACACCGGCGCCTCGACGACGTTCTCCAGGACGGTCAGGTGCGGGAAGAGGTGGAAGTTCTGGAAGACGAAGCCGATCCGGGTGCGCTGCCTGAGGATCTCGCGCTCGCGCAGCTCGTACAGCTTGTCGCCGGAGCGGCGGTAGCCGACGAAGGCGCCGTCGACGCTGATCGAGCCGCTGTCGACCTTCTCCAGGTGGTTGATGGTGCGCAGCAGGGTGGACTTGCCGGAGCCGGACGGGCCGAGGACGACGGTGACCTCGCCGGGCCGCACGTCGAGGTCGATGCCGCGCAGCACCTCGAGGGCGCCGAAGCTCTTGCGTACGCCGCGGATGCGGACCTTGACGTCGGGCTCGGCCGTGACGGCGGCCTCGGCGGCGGTGGCGGTGCTCATCGGGTGCTCCCCTTCGCGTAGTGACGTTCGACGTAGTGCTGGACGACGGAGAGCGCCGTGGTGAGCAGCACGTACCAGGCGGTGGCGACCATCAGGAGCGGGACGACCCGCCCGTTGCGCCCGTAGACGACCTGGACCTGGTAGAAGAGCTCGCCGATCGCCATGACGGAGACGATCGAGGTGCCCTTGAACAGCGAGATGATCTCGTTGGCGGCGTTGGGCAGGATCGAGCGCATCGCCTGCGGCAGCACGATCCGGCGCAGCTGCCGCAGCCGCGGGATGCCGAGGGCGGCCGCCGCCTCCAGCTGGCCGCCGTCCACGGCCAGCACGCCGCCGCGGACGATCTCGGCCGCGTAGGCCGCCTGGTGCAGCGCGAGCCCGAGGACGGCCGCGCTCATCGCGCCGACCAGGCCCATCGTGTCGAAGGCCCAGAAGCTCGGCCCGAACGGGATGCCGAGGCTCAGCTCCTTGTAGAGGTAGGCCAGGTTGAACCAGAACAGCAGCTGGACGATGAGCGGGATCGAGCGGAAGGCCCAGATGTAGCCGAAGGCGACCGCCCGGAGGAACGGGCTGCCGGACAGCCGCATGAAGGCGAGCACGATCCCGAGGGCGAAGCCGAGGACGGTGCCGTAGAAGGTCAGCTGGAGGGTGACCCAGACGGCCTGGAGGATGGCGTCGGCGGTGAAGAAGCGGGCGAAGACGTCCCACTCCCAGCCCGGGTTGGTGACCAGGCCGTGCAGGAACTGGGCGAGGACGACGACGGTGGCGGCGACGGCGGCCCAGCGCCAGGGATGCCGAACGGGCACCACCGTGAGGGCGGGGCCGTCGGCGTCCGGAGGCTCGGTGGAAGGGGTTCTCGCGGGGACGGCGTGGACGGGTGGATCACTGGTGAGAGACATGGCGGTACCTCGGGTACGAGGGCGGGACGGACAGGACCGGGGCGGCCGGGGCCTCAGGCGCTAGGCGCTCAGCGACGCGGGCGCGGGCTCGGCGGCGGGCGCGGGCACGGCCTGGGCGGGCGCCGGCTCGGCCCGCGTCGGCGCGGGCTCGGCGGGCGCGGGCGTCGTACAGGACAGGTCGCGCAGGAGCGCGAGCGCGGTCCGCGCGGTCCGGTCGTTCTGGCGGAAGGCGAAGCCGCCGGTACGCGGCCGGGTGAAGGCGCCGCCGGCCCGGGCGGTGGTGGGCGGGCCGAGCGCGAAGCGGCGCGGGTGCGGCCGTCCGTCCCGCCCGAGGACCCGGCCGTCGTCCGGGTCGACGGCGAGCAGCCCGGCGTCGGTGGCGCGGGCGCCCTCCTCGTACAGGGCGCGCAGCAGCGGACTCGCGGTGTCCGTGACCGTGGCGTCGGGCAGCCGGGCCTCGACCAGGGCGCGGGCCTCGGTCCACACTCCCGGCAGGCTCGCGGAGGAGGCCCGGAAGACGCCGCGTTCCTCGTCGGCCTCGACGGTGACGCCGGCGCCGAGGAAGCGGACGATCCCGGCGTCGGAGAGGGCGAGCAGCTGCCGCAGCCGCGGGCCGGGCGGGCCGGAGGCGAGGAAGCTGAAGAAGCCGTGCCACCAGTTGCCGGGATCGCCGAGGTCGCCGAACCGCAGCAGCTGGCCGTAGACGGACAGCAGCGCGCCGAAGACGGCCAGGTCGGGGCTGTGGGCGGGATCGTGACGGCGGGTCAGGTCGTCGGTGATGTGCCGGCGCAGCCCGTCCTGGAGGGCGTCGGCGGAGTCGTGGCGGACGCCGTCCAGCGGGTGGTCGAGGGCGTCGAGGTCGAGCCGGTCGGCCGGGTCGGGCACGGCGGCGGCGACCAGGGCGTCGAGCTCGGGGCCGAGGGGCGCGGCTGCCGCGTACTTCTCCTCGAAGTCGCGCCAGGGGACGGCGGTCCGCTCGGGATGGGCGGCGAACAGCCGGTGGTAGTGGGCGAAGCCCAGCTCCTTGGCGACGAGCGGCCACACGTCGCGCCGGAAGTCGACCGGGCGGCCCGTGGCGAGCAGCGCGTCGACCTCGGCGGGCCCGAAGAAGCGTGGCAGCGGCGGCCGTTCGCCGGTGAACTCGTATCCGATCTTGGAGTGGTACGGGACTCCGCGCCGCGATCCGACGTGCAGGACGGGCTCGCGGCCGGAGGGCACGTAGACGAGCCGGTCGCCGTCCTCCTCGTAGCGTCCGCCGCGGCCCTCGGTGAGCAGCACCATGAGGTCGACGAAGGCCAGGCCGAAGCCGCGGACCAGGACCGGCTCGCCGGCGGGCAGCGCGGACAGGTCGGAGTCGGCGGTGAAGTCGGGCGGCAGGTGGGTGAGTCCGTGGCGGGCGGCGAACGCTGCCAGGTCCCGCTGTCCGGGGTCGGGCCGGGCGTCGAGGTGGCCGAGGGCGAGGACGACGAGGTCGGCGACGAGCGGTTCGGCGTGCCCGGCGAGCCAGACCCGCTGGCGTCCGTCGCGCGGGCCGCCGACGCGCAGCGCGGTGGTGGGATGCTCGTGGACGGTGACGGACGGCGGCAGTTCGGCGCGGGCCCGGTCGTACACCCAGCGGAGATAGGCGCCCTGCTGGGGGCGGCTGGGGAAGACCCGGCCGTCGATGCCGGCCCATTCGGCGAGGGTGGGTCCGGGGCGCACGGGCCCGTCGATCGTCACGGACTCGTCGGTGAACATGGTGACGTCCTCGGCCTGGGAGTTCATCCAGAGCAGCGGGGACTGGGCGGTGCGCCAGATCCGTCCGGGGCCCGCCGGGTACGGGTCGACGAGGTGGACGTCGAGGGGCCGGTCGCCGTACAGCTCGGGCAGGTTGGCGGCGAGCCGCTCCAGGAAGCCGGTGCCGCGCGGCCCGGCGCCGACGACGACGATCGCGCGGCGGGGCCCGCTCATCGCGTTCCCTTCGTGCCGCCCGTGCCGCCGGTGCCGGTGCCGCGGGCGTAGTGGCGCTCGACGTAGTGCTGTCCGACGCTGAGGACGGAGGTGACCAGGACGTACCAGACGGTGGCGACCAGGAGCAGCGGGATGACCTGGTAGGTGCGGTGGTAGACGAGCTGGACGGAGTAGAGCAGGTCCTGGACGGCGATGACGGAGACGATCGAGGTGCCCTTGAGGGTGCCGATCAGCATGTTGCCGGCGGGCGGCACGATGGAGCGCATGGCCTGCGGCAGCACGATCCGGGTGAGCCGGCGCAGGCGGCCGAGGCCGAGGGACTGGGCGGCCTCGATCTGGCCGCGGTCGACGGAGAGGATGCCACCGCGGACGACCTCGGCGGCGTAGGCGCCCTCGTGGAGGGTGAGGCCGACGACGGCGACGGAGACCGGGCCGAGCAGGTTGACCGTGCTGACGCCGAGGATCGTCGGGTACAGGGCGCCGATGTTGAACCAGAACAGCAGTTGGACCAGGATCGGCGTGGAGCGGAAGAACCACACGTATCCCCAGCTGACCGCGCGCAGCACCGGGTTGGCGGACAGCCGGAAGACGGCGAGCAGGGTGCCGATGGCGAAGCCCAGGACCATGACGACGGCGGTCAGCCACAGGGTGAGGACGAGGCCGCGCAGCACGGCGGTGGAGGTGAAGTAGTCGCCGACCACGTCCCATTGGAAGGCCTGGTTGGTGACGACGGAGAAGAGTCCGAGCGCGACCAGGACGAGGACGGCGCCGGCGGCGGTCCACTGGCCGGTGCGGCGGGCGGGGACGATGCGGAGGTGGTCCTCGGAATCGGCGGGCGGGGCCGTCGAGGGGGTTTTGAGGAGGGTCGCGGACATGGCGAAGGCTCCGTGGATGCCAGAGACGGATCGAACACGGGAGTGCGCCTTCACGCGCGGTGAGCCGCGGACCCGAGCCCCTCAGCACGGGGTCCGCGGTTTCAAGCTACGCGGAGCGCGGGGCGGGCTGTCAAGCCCGTCCGCATGATGAGCCGTACGTCTCATCATGGTTGACGGAGAAACGGATGCCTGTTCCACTTGGGCCATGCATCCGCAGCAGTGGCTGGTCACGCGCTCCCACATCGACTTCGGTCGAGTGTGGTCCTCCTCCTGTTGAGCCGACCCCGCTGCTTCTCCCTGCCCGCGTGCTGTTTCCCGCGGCGTCTTCACCGCGCACGACCGTGAGTGCCTGAGCTCGACTCCCCTCGCTCCACCCTGCCTTGCCCTGACTTGCCTTGACCCGGGCGCGCCCGTCCCGGGCCGGCTCCGCCCTGCCCTTCCTTCGTCCTGAAGGACCGTCATGACCTTTGCGCTGTCCGTGTCCGTGTACCGGACCACCACCACCGACCCGCTGGCGAACCCGCTCCTCGACGAGCTGACGCACGAGTACACGACCCGCTACGGCGCGTCCGAGGACCTGCGCAGCTACCCGGCGGAGGAGTTCCTGCCGCCGCGCGGGACGTTCCTGCTGCTCCTGGAGCAGGGCCGGCCCGTGGCGGGCGGCGCCTACCGCCGTTACGACGAGCACACCGCCGAACTCAAACGGATCTGGACCCACTCCGAGCACCGCAGGCGCGGGCTCGCCCGCCGGGTCCTCGACGAACTCGAACGGGACGCCGCCGCGCGCGGCTACTCCCGGATCTTTCTGACCACCGGACCGCGCCAGCCCGAGGCCAAGGGCCTCTACCTGGCGACCGGATACCGCCCCCTCTTCGACGTCACGGCCGATCCCGAGTCGATCGGACCGCTGCCGTTCGAGAAGCACCTGGACCTGGAGATCCCGACACCATGAACAGCCCGCGCACGCACCGCACCACCGCAGCCTTCGCGCTGATCACCGCCGCCGCACTCGCGCTCACCGCGTGCTCGGGCGGCGAGCCGGTGACGGCCCCGGCCGGCTCGACCGGGAAGGGAGGCGCCGCGCAGGGCGGCGCGCTGCCCACCGAGGACGTGGTATCGGGAGTGAAGAAGAACGAGGCGGCGGCGAAGCTGCTGCCCGCGGACGTACGCGCACGGGGCACCCTGACCCTCGTCAACTCGGTCGGCAGCCCGCCCAGCTCGACCTATCTGCCGGACGGCAAGACGGTCGTCGGCCTGGACGCCGACCTCTCGGAGGCCGTGGCCAAGGCCCTCGGTCTGGAGCTGAAGCACGAGGTGGCCGGCTTCGAGGCGATCCTGCCGGCGCTCGGCAGCGGCAAGTACGACGTCGGCACCGGCAACTTCGGCGTGACGGAGGAGCGGCGCAAGAGCATCGACTTCGTCACCTACATCAACGACGGCCAGGGCTTCGCGGCCCGCGCCGACAGCAAGCTGTCCGCCGTCACGGACCTCACCCAGCTGTGCGGTCTGCGGGTGGCCACCGGCGCGGGCACCACCTTCGAACGGACCTTGGAGCAGAACAAGGCCCGGTGCGCCGCGGCCGGGAAGAAGCCGTACGAGGTGAACGTCTACAGCGAGCCGGGCGCCATCTGGATGGCGCTCCAGCAGGGCCGCAGCGACGTGGTCATGAACACCATCAACGGCATCCGTTACGCGGTGACGCAGCAGCCGGGCACGAAGTTCCTCAACGAGTACCGCCGCCTCGACGTCGGTTTCGCCTTCAAGAAGGGCACGCCGCTCGCCCCGGCCTTCCAGGCCGCGGTGAACGGCCTGAAGGCGGACGGCACCTACGACCGGATCGTGAAGAAGTGGGGCGTGACCGACTCCGCCATTCCCGAGTCCCGGATCAGCCCGCCGGAGATCCCGGCGCCGACGAAGTGACGCGGGTCCGGCCCGTCCGTCCGGCCCGTCCGGCCGGTCCGGACGGACGGGCCGGACCGTCAGCAGCCGTCGCAGGGGCAGCAGCAGTCGCAGTTGCCGCAGCCCGGGTCGCCGCAGTCGCAGTCCCGGCAGCAGCCTTCGCGCTTCTTGCGGGACCAGGGACCCTCGTACTCCTTGGCACAGCAGATCTGGCAGGTGCAGCACAGCCAGGTGAACATGGCGCACCCGGCGAGGAAGCCGCGGGGCTTCTTGGGCTGCTGGGACCCGCCGGCGCCGAACTGCGGCGGCAGCCCGCCGGGCCCGCCCGGACCGCCCGGCCCGGAGGGTCCGCCCGGTCCACCCGGTCCGCCCGGTCCGCCGTAGGGGTTCCCGCCGCCGTACGGGTTGTAGGCACCGTACGGGCCGGGCGTACCGCCGCCGTACGGGCCGGGCGCACCGCCGCCGTACGGAGCGCCGGGGACGGGCCCGTGGGGCGGCTGCCCCGGGCCCGGCGCGCCGTGGGAGCAGGTCGTCGTGCCGAAGGCCCGGTCGATCGAGGCGCGCAGCTCGTGGGCGAGCAGGACGTGCGCGAGGCGCCCGTCGGCGAACTCGGCGTCCTTGAGGGCCAGCCGGATGCCGTGCAGCGCGTCGTCGGCGAGCCGGCGGGCCTCCTCGCGGGAGGTGCCGGTCGCGGTGAGCGGGTTCCAGGAGCCGGCGGCCTCGTCGGCGGCCTGGTCCTCGACGGCGTCGAGGAGGTGGGCGAGGCGCCCGAAGAGCCGGCCGGCCTCGGCGAGGGGCTCGACGTTGCCGGGGCGGCCGGCGAGGACCGCCGTGTGCGCGAAGGCGGCGGCGGTCGCCGTCTCCGTCGGCTCGGTGACGACGAGCAGCGAGGTGCCCCGGCCCGCGAGCGCCTCGATGCCGGGCTGGCGGTCGACGGCGTCGACGAGGACGGCGGTGTCGAAGCCGAGCGCCCGTCCGGTGCGGGCACCCGCCCGGTCCCAGGAGCGGGCGACCCGGCGGGCCGCGACGGCGACCGGCCGCCGGGCCAACAGGCCGTCGCGGTCGGCGACGTGGTCGCGGATCTTCGCGGAGGCCAGGACGAGCGAGACGGCGGCGGCGAGCCGCGCGCCCTCGCCGCGCGCGACCGGCGCGGTGCGCATGGCCCGCAGCGGGCAGGGACCCGCGGTGCGGCGCCCGCTCCCGGTGGTGCCGGTCTGAGCCTCCGTCAGGACCGAGACGATCAGGCCGTCGTAGTTGGTGACGACCCGGGCGAACTGCCCGTGGTCGGCGCGAAGTGCCAGGCAGAGGCCGCAGAGATGGGCCATCCACTCCGTCTTGAGGCCTTCGGTGAGGCGATGCGCGCACGGCCTGACGATTCCGAACAAGTCACTCCCCCGTGAGCCGGTCGCGCCACGTCGGTGCGACTGCGTCGGGCATCGTACCGAGCGGATCCGTTCACCCGTACGCCCCGCCCGTCACCCTTGTGGCCCGACTTTCATATTTTAAGTTGCACACCTCCGCCCGACCCTCTGTCAGCCCCCTCAAACCGCAAGATCCCTGACGAATCGCCAGATTTCGAGCCTGACGTTCTGCACCAGTACCGTCACGAATCCCCTGCGCGCCGACTATCCACTTGGCGCGCGATCCGCATCATGGACGACGATAGGGAAATGCGGAACCACGAGTGACCGCGCTGAAAGGAGGCGTCCATGGGATCGGTGCGCAAGGCCAGTGCCTGGCTGGGGCTCGTCGAGGACAACGACGAGCGTTACTACGACGACGAGTACGCCGACGGTGCCGAGAGCGGCGACGCCTGGGTGACGGACCCGCGGGTGCGGGTGGCGACCGACACGGCGCAGGAGCAGGGCCGTCGGATCGCGACCGTCTCCCCGGACGGGTTCCGGGACGCCCGGGGCATCGGAGAGCTGTTCCGGGAGGGCGTCCCGGTGATCGTGAACCTGACCGCGATGGAGCCGAACGACGCCAAGCGGGTCGTCGACTTCGCGGCCGGCCTCGCCTTCGGTCTGCGCGGCTCGATCGAGCGCGTCGCGACCCGGGTCTTCCTGCTCACCCCGTCGGACACCCAGATCGTCACGGGCGAGTCGGCCGGCCGCTCGCAGGACGGCTTCTTCAACCAGAGCTGACGCCCGGCCCGGCGCACGACCGCCGGCCAGCGGCCGCCGGGCTCGTCAGTGGCCCGGCCGGGCCGAGCCCGCCGGTTCGGCGGGGCCTCGGGTGGCGGGCACGCGGGCGCCGGCCGGCGGGCGGGACGGCCCGGCGGGGCCGGACCCGGCCGCGCGGCCCTCGCCCCCGGCGCGGTCGAGCGGGGCCGCGGGGACGTCGCCGTCCTCGTCCCGCACGGGCGGGCACTCCATCACGCGCGGCAGGCGCAGGGCCATCAGCGCGCCCAGCAGGAGCAGGCCCGCGCTGACGAAGAGCGTCACGTGGAGGCCGTTCACGAAGGCGTGGCGGGCCGCCTGATGCAGGGCGGCGCCGGCAGGGCCGCCGAGGCGGTCCGCGACCTGGTAGGCCTCGCCGAGGGAGTTCGCGGCGGCGCGGGCCGTCCCGTCCGGCACTCCCGGCACGCCGCGCAGCCCCGGCGCGTACGCCGCGTTCATGACGCTGCCGAGCAGCGCGATGCCCATGCCCGCGCCCAGCTGGTAGGAGGTCTCCCCGATCGCCGCCGCCCCGCCCGCGCTCTCCGGCGGCGCCTCGCTGAGCATCGACTCGTACGCCGAGAAGAGCGTCGTCTGCAGCCCGAAGCCGAGCAGCACGAAGCCGGCGGTCAGCAGCAGCGGCCGGTCGTGCTGGCCCATGAGCACCAGCAGCAGCACCGCCGCCGCCGTGAGCACGAAGCCCCAGCCGACCATCCGGCGCGGCCCGAGCCGGCGCAGCGTGTACGAGCCGGTGGCGCCGGCCGCCATCGCGGCGAAGGTCAGCGGCAGCAGCCGCAGCCCGGTCTCCAGCGGGCTGAGGCCGAGGACCAGCTGAAGGTACTGGACGGCGATCAGCTCCAGGCCGACGAGCGCCAGCATGGCGAGCACGATGCAGCCGACCGAGGTGGTGAAGGGCGCCCGCGCGAACAGCCGCATGTCGATCAGCGGGTGCGCGCGCCGCTTCTGCCGCCGCACGAACAGCACCAGGAGCGCCGCGCCGACGAACAGCGGCCCGGCGGTCGGCAGGGCGAGCAGCGACTCGCCGGCGCCCAGCCGCTTCACGCCGAGGACCGCGCCGAGCACGCCGGCCGCGGCCATCAGCGCGCCGAGCACGTCCCACGGCCCGTCGGCGCCGCCGCGCGACTCGGGCAGCAGCCAGCGCCCGACCGGCAGGATCAGCGCCATCAGCGGGATGTTGATCAGGAAGACCGAGCCCCACCAGTAGTTCTCGACCAGGAAGCCGCCGAGCACCGGCCCGGTGGCCGCGCCGACGGCGGCGACGGCGGTCCAGATCCCGATCGCGGTGGCCCGCTCCCGCCGGTCGGGGAAGACGGCGCGGAGGATGGACAGCGTGGCCGGCATGATCATGGCGCCGCCGACGCCGAGCAGCGCGCGGGCGCCGATCAGGACCTCGGGCACGGTGGCGAGCGCGGCGACCGCCGAGGCGATGCCGAACAGCGCGTAACCGAGCAGCAGCACCCGTCTGCGCCCGACCCGGTCGCCCAGCGTGCCGAAGAGGATCAGCAGCGAGGCGCAGATCAGCGGATAGGCGTCGACGATCCACAGCAGCGCCGTGGAGCTCGGGCGGAGGTCCTCGGTGACGGAGGGGACGGCGACGTGCAGCACGGTCGCGTCGAGCGCGACGAGCAGCAGGCTGACGCAGAGGACGACGAGGACGACCCAGCGGTTGGCACCGCCGTCGGTTCCGCGGCCGAGGGGCCGCGGCCGCGTCCCGGCCGTGATCGTCCGCGCCATGTACGTACCTCCCAGTGAAGCCCTCGCGCTCGGCGGGCACCGGCCGGGGCAGCGGCCCCGGGGCGGCCCGGCATCGACGGGCGAGTGAGCCGTCAGCGTACGCGAGTTCAAGCTCCGAGCGCGTGGCGCACCTCTCACCCCGGCGGGCCGCGCGGTGTGGCGTACGCCACTCCGGCCGGCTCGCGTGTCGGCTGGAATTCCCCGCGCGTCGCCGTTCGCGGAATTATCCGGACCCTCAAACACACTTACGGAAACGACCCTCCGGCATTAGGGCGGAAGGTCATCGGATTTTCCGACGGGTGACGGGAACAAACACCCGACTGAGAGCAACTCCACATCACATCGTCATCACGAAGGCACGGGAACGACCGAGGTCGCTACTCACTCCCTGTAACGTCGATTGGGTGCGTACCGACATCTTTGCCCGGCTGGACCGGGAGCCGGAACCGCCGAAGATAGAGGTCCCGCGGATGACCCGCACGCGTCTCGCCCTCTTCGGCGGGACGTTGGCGTTCTATCTGGTCATCGTCGTCGCCGTACTGCTGTCGACCTGGCTGGTGCTGCTCGACTGGAAGATCATGCTCTTCCGGCCCTACCAGCAGTGGCCGGAGCTGCACGCCTTCCTCGACTACTACGTCGTCCTCGGTCAGCGCGGCCCCACGGCCGTCATGGTGGCCGCCTGGCTGGGCTGGCGCTCCTGGCGCCAGCACACCCTGCGGCCGCTGCTCTCCCTCGGCGCCGCGCTGCTGCTGCTCAACGCGACGGTCGGCGCGGTCAAGCTCGGACTCGGCCGGCTCGGTCCCCACTACGCGACGCAGGTCGGCTCCGCCGAGCTCTTCGCCGGCGGTGACATATTCCCGTCCGGACACACCGCGAACGCGGTCGTGACCTGGGGCATCCTGGCCTATCTGGCGACCACGCCGAGGGCCCGGCGCTATCTGTCCGCCCTGTCGGCCGTGGTCGCGCTGGGCGTCGGCCTCACCACCGTCTACCTCGGCACGCACTGGCTCAGCGACGTGCTGCTCGGCTGGGCCGCCGGCCTGCTGATCCTGCTCGCGCTGCCCTGGTGCGAGCCGGTCATCGCGATCGCCGAGGCCTGGATCCTGGGCCTGCGCGACCGGCTGCGCGAGCAGCTGCGCTCCCGCCGCCGCCTGGTGCCCTCGCTGCCCGTGGCCACCGGCGGTCCGCTGCCCGGCCTGTTCCCGCAGCGTCCGGCCGGGGCCGAGGAGCCGGTGCGCGAGACCGTCGGCGCCGCCGCCACCGGCCGCGGCCCGGCGGTGCGTGGCGGAGGACTTCCGACGCCGCCGCTCGCCGCCCCGCGCACGCACCACGCCGCCCATCACGCCGCCCATCACGCGGTGCGCTCCGAGCGCGGCCCGGCCGCTCCGGCCGGCAGCCGCCGCCCGCCGCACTCGCGGCCCGCGACGGGCGGCTGATCCCGGCCCGCCCGCGCGCGGGCCCACGGGGACCCGCGAGGAGCCACCAGGCGTACGCGAGAGGGCCCCGGCCGTCGACCGGCCGGGGCCCTCTCGCGTCGCGCGCTCAGCCCAGCCAGACGCGCCGGACGACGCCGTGCTCGACCTCGAAGTTGATGCGCCCCTCCAGGTACTCCATGGTGATGATCGACCCGGGCGGAAGGGACCGGACGACGCTCCAGCCCCGGATCCTGGCGAGCCGCTCCGCCTCCTCCTCGCTGAGTCCCACATACGTTTCGGGTGCGTGTTCGGGTGTCATACAGCTCACGTTAGTACCTCGCCGGTCACGCTTGTGTCACAGCTTCTCGACATATGTTTGACCGTCATCCCGTCCCCGGCGACGGCGGTTTCCAGCCGTTTCCGCGGTAATTCACGGCCTTCCGCGAGGCGTTCTCCGCCGCGTGCGGCGAAGCCTCCGGAATTCCCCGCGAGCAGGCCCCGCACATGAATTCCGGCGAGCGGCACCGGGCCGGCCGCCCGCGCCCGCCATTCACGTTTTCCCCGCATCCCGCACACGCCGTCCCCCGACCGGACGACCCGCCGGTCCGCCTCCCCCGCTGCCCGCGCGCCGCGGCGCATCATCCGTGGATGACCACCGAGACCGAGACCGCGGCCCACGAAGCGCCGCGGCAGCGGCATGGCCGGATCCTCATCGACTGGATCACCACGACCGACCACAAGAAGATCGGCCACCTCTATCTGGTGACCTCGTTCGTCTTCTTCCTGATCGGCGGGGCGCTCGCCATGGTCATGCGGGCCGAGCTGGCCCGGCCGGGGCTCCAGCTGGTGTCGAACCTGGAGTTCAACCAGGCCTTCACGCTGCACGGCACGATCATGCTGCTGCTGTTCGCGACGCCGACCTTCGCGGGCTTCGCCAACGAGCTGGTGCCGCTGCAGATCGGCGCGCCCGACGTGGCCTTCCCGCGGCTCAACATGTTCTCGTACTGGCTGTTCCTCTTCGGCGGCCTGATGGTGCTCGGCTCCTTCCTCACCCCGACCGGGCCGGCCGCCTTCGGCTGGACCGCCTACGCGCCGCTCAACAGCGTGCTGCGCTCACCCGGCGTCGGCGTCGACCTGTGGATCATGGGCCTCGCGCTCTCCGGCTTCGGCACCATCCTCACCTCGGTGAACTTCCTGGCGACGATCATCGGGATGCGCGCGCCCGGCATGACCATGTTCCGGATGCCGATCTTCACCTGGAACGTGCTGTTCACCGCGATCCTGGTGCTCGTCGCCTTTCCGGTCCTCGCCGCGGCCCTGCTGGTCCTGGAGTCCGACCGGCGGTTCGGCTCGGTGGCGTTCCAGCCGCAGAACGGAGGCGCGCTGCTGTGGCAGCACCTCTTCTGGTTCTTCGGGCATCCCGAGGTCTACATCATCGCGCTGCCGTTCTTCGGCATCGTCAGCGAGATCATCCCGGTCTTCGCGCGCAAGCCGCTGTTCGGCTACGTGACGCTGATCGCCGCCACCATGTGCATCACCGGCCTCTCGGTGGTCGTCTGGGCGCACCACATGTTCGCGACCGGAGCGGTGCTGCTGCCCTTCTTCTCGATGCTGTCGTTCCTGATCGCGGTGCCGACCGGCGTGAAGTTCTTCAACTGGACCGGGACGATGCTGCGCGGCTCGCTGTCCTTCGAGACGCCGATGCTGTGGGCGACGGGCTTCCTGGTGACCTTCCTGTTCGGCGGGCTGACCGGCGTGGTCCTCGCGTCGCCGCCGCTGGACTTCCACGTCACCGACTCGTACTTCGTCGTCGCCCACTTCCACTACACGGTCTTCGGCACCGTCGTCTTCGCGACCTTCGGCGGCTTCTCCTTCTGGTGGCCCAAGTTCACCGGGCGGAAGCTGGACGAGCGGCTCGGAAAGATCCACTTCTGGACGCTCTTCGTCGGCTTCCAGACCACCTTCCTCGTCCAGCACTGGCTGGGCGCGGAGGGCATGCCACGCCGGTACGCCGACTATCTGGCCGCCGACGGCTTCACGGCGCTCAACACGGTGTCGACCATCGGCGCGTTCCTGCTGGGCACGTCCACGCTGCCGTTCCTCTACAACGTGTGGCGCACCTGGCGGTACGCGCCGAAGGTCGAGGTCGACGACCCGTGGGGCTACGGCCGCTCGCTGGAGTGGGCGACCTCGTGCCCGCCGCCGCGGCACAACTTCCTCGCGGTGCCGCTGATCCGCTCCGAGTCGCCCGCCTTCGACCTGCACCACCCGGAGTTCGCGGCCTACGAGCGGATGCTGCTCACGGGTTCCGCGCCGGTGCGCCGTCCGGCCGCGCAGGAGTCGTCCGAGGAGCCCCGTCCCGGTCGAGGGCCCGGGTCAGAAGGTCCCTGAGCGCCCGCACACGGTCGGCCAGCTCCGGCGGATCGACGACCTCGAACTCGAAGCCGATCATCGACACGTGGATCACCAGCACGTCGAGGCTGTGCGCGCCGGTCCGCAGCAGGCAGGAGTGCTCGCCCTCGGCGGTCAGCGTGCCGTCGGCGGCGCCGACGGCCGCGGCGGCCTCGGCGAGCGGCACATGGAGCCGGACGGTGGCCTCGGTCGCGTACACGGCGGTGGACACGCCCTTGGCCACATAGGCGGCCAGGTCCTCGGCGGGCGGCTCGCGCGGGGTGAAGCGCGGCCCGTGCGGCGGCTTCGGCTCGATCCGGTCGGCCCGGAAGGTGCGCCAGCCGGCCCGGTCCAGGTCCCAGGCGACCAGGTACCAGCGGCGCTCGCTGCACACCAGGCGGTGCGGCTCGACGGTCCTGCGGGTGGTGGCGCCGGCGTGGTCGCGGTAGGCGAAGCGCAGCCGCTCGGTGTCCCGGCAGGCGTTCGCCAGCTCGGTCAGCACGGCCGGGTCGATCCGCTCGCTCGGGGTGCGCAGCATCGGCACGGTGTAGGCGTTCAGGGCGCTCACCCGGCGCCGGAGCCGTCCGGGCAGCACCTGCTCCAGCTTGGCGAGCGCGCGTACGGAGCTCTCGCCGATGCCCTCGACGCCCTGGCCGGCGGCCGCCCGCAGCCCGACGGCGACGGCCACGGCCTCCTCGTCGTCGAGCAGCAGCGGCGGCAGCTCGGCGCCCGCCCCGAGCTGATAGCCGCCGCCGGTGCCGGGCGTGGCGTTCACCGGATACCCGAGCTCCCGCAACCGGTCGACGTCCCGCCGCACGGTCCGCGCCGTCACTCCCAGCCGCGCGGCGAGCTCGGGCCCGGACCACTCACGGTGGGCCTGGAGCAACGAGAGCAGACGCAGCAGCCGTGCGGAGGTCTCCAACATGTGCCCGAGTCTGCCACCCGTCGCGGACAGCTAGGGTCCTCGAGTCGAGGCGGCCGGGACAGGTTCGCCGGCGGTGCCGCGGGCCGGGCCGGCCGGTTGCTTCGTGTCTGAGGCCCGCCGGGCCCGTCAGCGGAAGCGGCGGACGAGGGCGCCGGCCTTCGACTTCGCCGTGTAGGCGGCGTCGAGGGCGGTGCCGAGGGCCCGGTGGAGCGCGGCACGGGCCGGGGCGTGGGTGCGGGGTCGGGCGGTGCCCGGGCCCGCGAGTTCGGTCCAGATCGTCTCGTGGCGGGCGGCGACGTGCGACGGGTCGAAGCGCTCCGACGCGACGAGCGCCGCCTTGGCCGCCCGGGCCCGGGCCTCGTCGTCGTTGATGAGGCCGAGCAGCGCGGCGGCGACCGCCGCCGTGTCGTCGACCGGCACCAGCCGTCCGTCGACACCGTCCTCGATGATCTCGGCGGGCCCGTGCGGGCAGTCGGTCGCCACCACAGGCAGACCGCAGCGCATCGCCTCGACGATCGTCATGCCGAAGGACTCGCGCCGCGAGGTGACCGCGGCCAGCGAGCCCTTCGCCCACTCCGGCTCCATCGGGTGGGCGGTGCCCATGAGGAAGACGTGCTCGCCCAGCCCGCGCCGCTCGATCTGCCGGGCCAGCGTCTTCTTCAGGTTGTCGGAGGCGTCACCCGTGCCGTAGATCCGCAGCTTCCAGTCGGGCCGGGCGGCGGCCACGTCCGCGAAGGCGTCGATCAGCAGGTCGTAACGCTTGACCGGGGTCAGCCGGCCCGCCGCGACGACGACCTTCGCAGCGGGATCGGCCGGCGGCACGCCCGGCGCGGGCACGCTGTTGGGCACGGCGTCGACGCGTACGCCGGGCAGGCCGAGCGCCCGGTAGGCGCGCGCGTCGGCCTCGGTGACGGTGGTGACCGCGTCGAGCAGCGCGTACTCGTGCCGGATGTCGCGGCGCAGCCGGTAGCTGTGGCCGTCGAGGATCAGGTGCTCCTGCCCGACGAGGACGGGTCCGCGCGGGGCCTGCCGGGCCAGCTGCACGTTGAGCCCGGGCCGGGTGGAGACGACGACGTCCGCGTCGACCGAGGCGAGGTGCGCGCCGATCCGCGCGTCGGTGAGCGCGCTGTACTGCTTCCAGCGGCCGTCGCCGCGCGGGAAGACCCGGGCCGGCTTGTGGAAGTCGGGGTGCTCGCCGTCGTAACCGGGGCTGTTCTTGCGGATGTCGACGAGGTGCCGCAGCGTCACTCCGGCGGGGACGCCGAGGATCGGCTCGTCGCGGTGACGGAACACCGAGACGATCTCCACCTCGTGACGGCCCGCCAGCTCGGCGGCGAGCGTGAACGTCGTCCGGATCGTCCCGCCGATGTGGTAGCCGTTGTGGAGCAGGAAGGAGATGCGCATGTCCGTACCGGTTCCCCCCGGTGAAGTGCGTGGTCGGGGGCGACTGTACTGCGCCGGAGGGCGGTTGTTCACGGCCGGTATGCCAGCTGGGGCACGGTGGCGCAGTTCCTGTTCATGTCGCCCTGGGCGACCCAGCCCCGCCCGTCCTGCCAACGGGCCACGGACAGACAGGTGAAGAGGGTCTTCGGCGGCTCGGTCCGATGCTCGAAGCGTACGGGCAGCAGCAGCCCGCGCGCGGTGTACGGCTCCGCCCGGTTGACGTAGGCCTCCACGCAGGCCCGGGTGAGCCCGCCGGGCGTGCGGAGGCAGGACCTCGCCGCGTCCGTGAACCACATGGCCGCGGCCCAGCCCTCCAACTGCCACTGCGCGAGCGGCCGGTCGCCCATGGCCGTCCGGAACTCCCGTACGGCAGGAAAGGTGGCGTCGTCGTAGTTGCGGCTGGCGCCGGTGACGTAGAGCGCGGCCCGGCAGCCGGGCGACCCGGCGTAGTCGCGCGTCACGGCCGACGACCAGTTCTGCACATTGGTCACCTTGGCGGCGACGCGGACGCCGGACGCCTCCATCGCCTCGCACAGCCGGGCGTTGCCGTGGGTGTCGAGCGCGTCGAAGACGACGTCGGCGTGCCGGGCGCGCAGATCGGCGGCGACGGCGCGGAAGTTGGGCAGCGCGAAGTCGACCTGCTCGTCGACCACCCGGTAGCCCTCGGCGCGCAGTCCTTCGGAGACCAGCCGGGCGTACGCGGCGGACGCGGCCTGGTTGTACGAGACGACGGCCGCGGTGCGGGCGCCGAGGTGGGTCCTGAACCAGCGGTAGACCTCCGTCCCGCCGTACAGCACGCCGTTCCAGCCGGGTGACGCGCCGGTGCGCGGGGCCGAACTGCCGTAGATGCCGTAGAGGTGCGGATAGGTGTCGTAGGCCGGGGTCAGCGGCTGGCCGCCGATGTCGGGGACGCCGGCCTTGGCGACCAGCGGGGCGCCCGCGTAGTCGAGGGCGGTGGTGGCGACCAGCGCGAAGACCTTGTTCCGGTCGAGGAGCCGGTGCACGCACGCGTTGTTGCCGATGCCGCTGCCGCCGTCGTCGCAGGTGACGACCTCGATCCGGCGGCCGTCGAGGCCGCCGCGGGCGTTGAGGGCGTCGAACCAGGCGCGGGCGCCGTCGCGCGGCCCGGTGAAGGTCTCGCCGCCGACCGGGCTCGTGGCGCTGGTGATGATGCCGACGCGGAGCGGCTCACCGCCGGAGGGGTTGACGGTGGGCCGCGTCTCGAAGGCGCGCTCCGGAAGCCGGCTGCCACAGCCCGTCAGGAGCGCGGCCAGGGCAGTGAGGACGGCGAGCGCGGTGAGGGCGGTGAGCCGGGTGGGCAGCGGCGTCGGGCGGGCCCGGCCCCGGGCCGGCTCAGCAGCCCGGGACCCGTGACGCGCCACTGAGCTGGACGAGGCCGCAGAGGGTCTGGACGGAGACCTTCCAGGTGCCGTTCTGGAGGACGGAGGTGCCCTTGGCGTCGGGGAGCGCGGGGTTGCCACCGACGAGCAGGTCGTAGGTGACGTTCGCGCCGGCGGCGGAGGTGAACTCGACGGCCTTGACCTTGGCGGCGGTCTGGGCGGCGTTCTTGTCGCCGGCGAAGGCGCCGAGGACGGGCGCCATCTTCTCGCCGTTCTCGAGCAGCTTGACCCGCTCGGCGACCGGCGTCTTCGGGTCGAAGAAGGCGGCCCAGTTCCGGGCGATCTCCGCCTTGGCGGCGGCCGGGTCGGCGGGCTCGTCCGCACCGGGGGTCAGCGGGGCGGTCGATTCGGTCCCGCCGGAGGACGTGCCGCCGCCGTCGTCCGAGCAGCCGGCGGCGACCGGGACCAGGACCAGGGCCGCCGCGGCGGCGAGAACGGCGGCGCGTCGCTTGAGAACCATCTGGCTCACCACCGGATGTCGGGGCAGGCCGGGCGGCCTGATGATTCCAGGGTGTGCCGGTTCGGGGCATAGTGCAAGGAAAGGTGCGTCCAGGGACACCAGGGGACGAAAGGCGGTGAGGCCTCCGTGCCGTCGACCTCCGTGCCGCCGACCTCCCGGATCCTCCTCTGGGCGGGGCTCGTGGCGGCCGCGTGCGGGGCGGTGCTGTGCGTGGCCGGCTGGTACGGGGCGTCCGGGGAGCGGTTCGCGGCGCGGCAGCTGCCGTATCTGGCCTCGTGCACGGTGCCGGGAGCGGCGCTGATCGTGGCGGGCGCGGTGCTGACGACGGCGGGCCTGCGGCGGCCGGCCGCCGTGACCGAGCGCGCGTCCGGCTCCGAGCGGGAGTCCGGGTCCGAGCCCGAGGACGCCTCCGGACTCCCCTCGCCCTCCTCTCCCTCCTCGGAGGAACCGCCGTTGCGGGTGCCGGGCGGGACGCTCGCCCACCGGCCGGACTGCCCGTTGGTGGCGGGCCGGCCGGAGGCGGTCCCCGCCGGCGACGCGGAGCTCGCTCCCTGCCCGGTGTGTGAGCCGTGGCCTCGCTGACGTACGACCTCGTCCTCGCCGGCCTCGCCGTCGGCAGCGCGGCGGCGCTCACCGGCATCGGACTGATCGTCACCTACCGGGCGACCGGCGTCCTCAACCTCGCGCACGGGGCCGTCGCGATGGTCTGCGCGTACGTGCTGCGCCAGCTGGTGGTGGAGTGGGGCTGGCCGCTGCCGCTCGGGGCGCTCGTGACCCTGCTCGTCGTCGCGCCGGCCATCGGACTGGCCCTGGACCGGGTGGTGTTCCGGCCGCTCGCGCTCAGCGGCGCGGACCCGGCGCGGTCGCTGGTCGCCTCGATCGGCGTCTTCGTCCTGCTCGTCGGCGCGGCGGCGCTGATCTGGGGCACCGGTGCCCGCGACGACGCGCCGGTGCTGCTCGGCGACGACCCGTGGGTCCAGCTGGCGACGGTGGTGGTCCTCGGCTGCCTGGTGGGCGCGGTGACGCGGTGGACGAGGTTCGGTCGGGAGCTGCGGGCGGTCGTCGACAACCGGCCGCTGGCGATGCTGTCCGGTATCGCCGCGGACCGGGTGTCGGCGGCGGGCTGGGCGTTCGGCTCGTTCACGGCCGGGCTCACGGGCGTGCTGCTCGCGCCGTACGTGAGGCTCGACCCGTACGGGATGCCGCTGCTCGTGGTCGAGGTGATCGCGGTCGCGGTGGTGGCCCGGATGCGGAGCCTGCCAGTGGCGGTCGTGACCGCGCTCGCGCTGGGCGTGGCGCAGGCGCAGCTGACCCGGCTGCACCCGGAGGGCTGGGCGGGCGAGCTGCTCCAGGCGGCCGGGGCGAACCTGTTCGTGCTCGCGCTGCTGGTGGCGGCGCTGGTGCTGCCGGGAGTGGGCGGCGGCGACGCGCTGCCGCCGCCGAGCAGGGCGCCACGGGTCCCGCCGGGCGTGTGGCTGGTCGTGGGCGTGCTCTTCCTGCTGCCGCTGGGCTTCGCGGGCGAGGACCTGACGACGGCCGTCCAGGTGCCGGCCCTGGCGGTCGTCCTGCTGTCCCTGGTGGTGGTCTCGGGCCGGGGCGGCCAGATCGCGCTGGGCCAGGCGGCGTACGCGGGGCTCGGCGCGCTGTTCACGGCCCTGCTCGCGTCGGCCGGCCTGCCGGAGCTGTGGGCGCTCGTGCTGGCCGTGGCGTGCGTGGCGCCGCTGGGCCTGCTGACCGGCTGGCCCGCGATCCGGCGGCACGGCCTGGCGCTGGCCCTGGCCACGCTGGCGGTGGGTGTCGCCGTCAGCCGCTTCGTCTTCGCGCAGCCGTACGCCACGGCGGGCCTGGCGCCCAAGCGCCCGGCCGGCTTCGACCACGACCGCGCCTACTACGTCCTCGAACTCGTGGTCCTGGCCTGCTGCCTCCTGCTGGTCGCCGCCCTGCGCCGCGGCCGCACGGGCCGCGCCCTCGCCGCCCTGCGCGACCACGAGGCCGGCGCGGAGGCGGCGGGCGTCCGCGTGGCCGGCCTGAAGCTCCTCGCCTTCGTCCTGGGCGCGGCCCTGGCGGCGCTGGGCGGCGGCCTGCTGGGCATGGGCGTCCGCGCCTTCGACCCGGAGGCGTTCGACCCGCTGCGGGGCCTGCTCTGGTTCGCCGCCGTCGTCACCCTCGGCGCCGACACCCTCCTGACCCCGCTCCTGGCCGCCACCCTCCTGGTGGCCCTCACACCGGGCCCCGAGTCCGCCCTCCCGGCCGCCCTGATCGGCCTCCTGGCCACCCTGACCGGCCGCATCCCTCCCCTGCTGCCCCTCCTGCTCCCCGAGACCCGCCCCGCCCCTCTCGTGACGCCTCGCAGGCCCCGGACCACCACCCCGGCCCCCGCGCCCACCGGCGCCGCGCCCTCCACGGGACAACCCGCACCCGCGCCGACCACCGGACCGGGCGGCGCGGGCGGGCGCACCTCCTCGGGTGGAGGCCGGCCCCCGCGGCTCGTGGCGCGGGGCGTCTCGCTCGCCTATCCCGGAGGGCTCACCGCGCTCGACCGGGTCGACATCGCGCTGCGGCCCGGGCAGGTCACCGCGCTCGTCGGGCCCAACGGGGCCGGGAAGAGCACGCTGTTCGACTGTCTCGCGGGGACGTCGCGGCCCACCGCGGGGCGGGTCGTGCTCGACGGCGTCGACATCACCGCGCGCCCGGCGCACGTGCGCTGCCGGCTCGGGATCGCGCGGACGTTCCAGCAGCTCGCCGTGTTCCCGTCGCTGACCGTGGAGGAGAACGTGCTCGTCGGCGGGCCCGCGGCCGAGCAGGCGCTGCGGCTGGTCGGGCTCGCCGGGCCCGTCCGGCACCGCGCGGCCGCCGGGCTGCCGACCGGCACCCTGCGCCGCGTCGAACTCGCCCGCGCGCTCGCGGGCCGCCCGCACACACTGCTGCTCGACGAGCCCGCCGCGGGTCTCGACGCGGACGAGACCGCCGCTCTCGCCCGTGTCCTCGCCGCCCTCGCCGCCGACGGCCTCACCGTGCTCGTCGTCGAGCACGACCCGGACCTCGTCGACGGCATCGCCCACACCGTCCACACCATGGAAGGCGGCCGGCTCCTGTCATGACCGTCGAGATCGCCCTGCGCGCCGCCCGGGTCCACTACGGCCCGCTGGAGGTCCTGCACGGCCTCGACCTGGCGTTTCCCGCCGCGACCGTCACCGTCCTCCTCGGCCGCAACGGCTCCGGCCGCACCACCGCCCTGCGCGCCCTCGCCGGCACCGTGCCGCTGGCCGCCGGGCGCGTGGTCTGGCGCGGTGCGGACGTCAGCCGCCTTCCCGCCCACGCGCGGGCCCGGCGCGGGCTGTGCTTCGTGCCGGACCTGCGGGCCGTGTACGCGACCCTCACCGTCGCCGAGAACCTGGACCTGGCGGCGCCCGGCCGCACCGACGAGGCCCTCGCCGCCTGCCCGGAGCTCGCGCCGCTCCTCGCCCACCGCGCCGGCACGCTGTCCGGCGGCGAGCGCCGGCTGCTGGCCCTGACCCGCGCCCTGGTCGCCCCGGCGCCCCGCGTCGTCCTGGTCGACGAGCCGTCCCTCGGCCTGGCCCGTCCGGTGGCTTCCCGCACGTACGGGCTGCTCGCCGCCCTCACCCGGCCGCCGGTCGGCGCGGCCGTGGTCCTGGCCGAGCAGCGGCTCCCGTACGGGCTGCCGCCGGGCTCGCTCGCGTACGAACTGAGCCGCGGCTCCCTCGCCTCGGCCGGCGAGATCACCGCCTCCGCCGGGACCCCCTAGAGCGGAGAGATCCGCAGCATCGTGCCCACCGTCAGCCGGTTCGGGTCGGCGCCGATCGCCGCGCGGTTCGCCGCGTACAGCGCCTGCCATCCGCCCTTGACGGCGTAGCGCCGGGCGAGGGCGCTCAGCGTGTCGCCGGGCTGGACGACATGGGCGCGGCCGCTCAGGCCGTAGCGCCGGGAGCAGACCGGCCAGGCGCCCCAACCCTGGACGCGCAGCACGTCCTCGGCGACCCTGATCTGCTCGGCCCTGGTGGCCAGGTCGGCGCGCCGGGCGTAGCGGCGGCCGCCGTACTCGTCCCAGGTGGTCTGCCAGAACTGCAGGCCGCCGTAGAAGCCGTTGCCGGTGTTGGCGCGCCAGTCCCCGCCGCTCTCGCACTCGGCGACGCAGCCCCAGGGCCACTGGTCCTTCACGCACGCCTCGACGGGCGTGGGCGCGGCGGACGCGACGGACGAGGCGGCCGTGGTGGCCGTGGTGGACGCCACCGCCTCGGCCGGTCCCGCCGCGAGGAGCAGCGACGCCGCCAGGACGGCGCCGGCCGTCCCGTATCGGATCTTCGACATCGGGGCAGGCTAGGCAGCCGCTCCGGGCGGCGGGCCCGTGCCGCGCGGAAACAGCGTTCACATGCCACCCGGTCGGAGTCACCGGGCCGCCGCCCAAGTTGTCGTCCCGCGCGCGTGACCCCGGCCGATCCTTCCCCGTTGAACTCGGCATGAGACGGCCGGGATCCGCCCGGTGTCGCACGCAACCGAGTCCAGGGAGTCCCCCGTGCCGCGCATGCTCGACGTCAGCGAGGACGTACGCGCCGAGATCGGCGACGAAGAAGCCGACCGGCTGCTCGCCGGCGAGAACGCCCCGGGCAGCTACGACTGCACCTCCTGCCGCACGCCCGGTGACTCCGAGCAGGAACGGACCAGCACGGTGCTGTTCGTCGGCGAGGAGACCGCCGTCCTCGCCTTCGCCCACGCCAGCTGCATCCCGTCCCAGGTGGTGCGGGTCGCCGAGGAGCAGCTCCAGGGCGCCGTCGCCTCCATCACGGCGGCCGACGCCGCCGACTCGCTGTCCGCCGCCCACCCCGAGCAGGCGGTCCTCGGCGTCACCAGCGGTCTGGTCCTGATCGAGGGCGAGCTGCACCCGGCGCTCGTGGTGGAGCCGACCACGCCGGTCGCCCGCCCCGGTTCCGCCGGTCTGACGGACGAGTTCCTGACTCTCCTGGTCGAGCAGGGCTTCCAGCCGGTGACCGACGTCAACGTGAAGCCGGCCCCGCTGCCCGGCTGGTCGGTCCTGGTCGCCATGGGCCAGCTGCACTCCGTCCTGCAGCCCGGCACGGACGGCACCGGGCAGGTCGCCTGGTGGCAGGCGCACCAGCCGCTCCAGGTCACCGAGGGCTGGCGGGCCGCGGCCAACAAGTCGCACACGGTGCTGGTCTTCGCCGCCCCGGTCGGCTCCATCGGGCAGCAGCCGCGCGAGGACCTGCTGCGGGACGCCCTGGAGAAGGCCGCGGTCGACGGGCGTCTGGTGGCCGCCGCGATGCCGCTGGCCGGCACGTGACGGGCGACCCGCGTCCCGGCATAGGGCCGGCTCGCTTCCCGCGGGTGCCGACCGTTCCACGGCCTCGGTGTGCTCCTCTTTCCGAGGGCCGCCCGCATCTCACGGACGGCGGGGTCGTTGGCACATACGTGCACGCCTACGACCCCTTCCCCCAGCAACTTCCCGGCCATCCGGGCCCTTCGGGCCAGAGCTTCCGCCCGATCCCGACCATGCGTCCGGCGCAGGACGTCTCGGCGGCTTTCCCGGCCCGCTCGACGGGCCCGGCCGGCTCGGCCGCCGTCGTCTCGGCGACGCCGATCTACGACGCCCTGTACTCCGAGTTCCGCCGCTCCTTCCGTACGCTGCCGGGTGACCGCAGCGGCGAGGAGGAGCTGGGCTTCCGGGCCTTCGGGACGCAGCGCCAGCAGGGCCTGCACGCGGGATGGTCGGCGTACGCGCTGCCGCCGGGCCGCCGCGGCGGCATCTAGGCCGTCAGGCCCTCAGGCCCCCCAGCAGCATCCGACAACGGCCGGGGGGGGGGGGGGGGGGGGGGGCCCGGCCCCCCCCCCCCGCCCGGGGGGCGGGCCGGGGGGGGTGGTGGGGGCGGGGACGCCCCCCCCCCCCCGGCGGGGGTTGGGGGGGGGGGGGGACG
>NZ_JBITXS010000006.1:0-46767 GCF_044544825.1 Streptomyces sp. NPDC053493 | reverse complement strand
CGCCCTGGTGGCCCGACCCCCCCCCCCCCCCCCCCCCCCCCCCCCCCGGGGGGGGGGGGGGGCGCCCCGCCCCCCCCCCCCCCCGGCCGTACGGCGTCCGCGCCGCGTTACTTCTTCTTGCCGCGCTTCTCGCGCACCCGCACCGAGATGTGGATCGGGGTGCCCTCGAAGCCGAACTCCTCGCGCAGGCGGCGCTCGACGAAACGGCGGTAGCCCGCCTCGAGGAAGCCGGAGGCGAAGAGCACGAACCGGGGCGGCTTGGTGCCCGCCTGGGTGCCGAACAGGATGCGGGGCTGCTTGCCGCCGCGGATCGGGTGCGGGTGGGCGGCGACGAGCTCGCCAAGGAAGGCGTTGAGCCGGCCGGTGGGGACCCGGGTCTCCCAGCCGGCGAGCGCGGTCTCGATCGCCGGGACGAGCTTCTCCATGTGGCGGCCGGTCTTGGCGGAGACGTTGACCCGGGGCGCCCAGGAGACCTGCTGCATCTCGGTCTCGATCTCGCGCTCGAGGTAGTAGCGGCGCTCCTCGTCGAGCTCGTCCCACTTGTTGTAGGCGATGACGATGGCGCGGCCCGACTCGACGGCCATGGTGATGATGCGCTGGTCCTGGACCGAGATGTGGTCGGTGGTGTCGATGAGGATGACGGCCACCTCCGCCTTCTCGACCGCGGCGGCGGTGCGCAGGGAGGCGTAGTAGTCCGCGCCCTCCTGGAGGTGAACCTTCTTGCGGATGCCCGCGGTGTCCACGAACTTCCAGGTCTTGCCGCCGAGCTCGATCAGCTCGTCGACCGGGTCGCGGGTGGTGCCGGCCAGCTCGTTGACGACGACGCGGTCCTCGCCCGCCACCTTGTTGAGGAGGGAGGACTTGCCGACGTTGGGGCGGCCGATGAGGGCGATGCGGCGCGGGCCGCCGACGGCGTTGCCGAAGCGCTGCTCGGGGGCCTCGGGCAGCGCCTTCAGGACCTCGTCGAGGAGGTCGCCGGTGCCGCGGCCGTGCAGCGAGGAGACCGGGAACGGCTCGCCGAGGCCGAGGGACCACAGCATGGCGGCGTCGGCCTCGCCGGACTGGCCGTCGACCTTGTTCGCGGCGAGGACGACCGGCTTGCCCGCGCGGCGGAGCAGCTTGACGACGGCCTCGTCGGTGTCGGTGGCGCCGACGGTGGCGTCCACGACGAAGAGGCAGGCGTCGGCGGCCTCGATGGCGTACTCGGCCTGGGCGGCCACGGAGGCGTCGATGCCGAGGACGTCCTGCTCCCAGCCGCCGGTGTCGACGACCTTGAAGCGGCGGCCGGCCCACTCGGCCTCGTAGGTGACGCGGTCGCGGGTGACGCCCGGGCGGTCCTCGACGACGGCCTCGCGGCGGCCGATGATGCGGTTCACCAGGGTCGACTTGCCGACGTTCGGGCGGCCGACGACGGCGAGCACGGGGAGCGGGCCGTGGCCGGCCTCCTCGATCGCGCCCTCGACGTCGTCGACGTCGAAGCCCTCTTCCGCGGCGAGCTCCATGAACTCCGCGTACTCGGCGTCGCCAAGTGCCCCGTGGTCGTGCTGGTCGTTCATGAAGTCCGTTCCTTGATCATTCGTGGTCGGTGGGGCCCCGTCGCCGGGTCCCACTACTCAGAGTGTCGCTCAGCGCCCGGTGAGGCGCCTGGCGTTTTTCAGGTGGTCGGTGAGCCGTTCCTGGATGCGGACGGTCGCCTCGTCCAGCGCCTTGCGGGTGCGCCGGCCGCTGCCGTCCCCGGCGGCGAAGGCGTCGCCGAAGACGACGTCGACCCGGCTGCGCAGCCGGGGCAGAGCCTTGACCAGCCGTCCGGGCCGGTCGGTGCTGCCCAGCACCGCGACGGGAACGATCGGGGCGCCGCTGCGGACCGCGAAGTAGGCGAGGCCGGCCCTCAGCGAGGCGAAGTCGCCCTCGCCGCGGGTGCCCTCGGGGAAGATCCCGAGGACGCCGCCGTTCTCCAGGACGCCGAGGGCGTTGCCTATGGCGGTGCGGTCGGTGGAGTGCCGGTCCACCTTGAGCTGCCCGATGCCTTCCAGGAAGGTGCCGAGCGGCCCGACGAACGCCTCCTTCTTGATGAGGAAGTGCACGGGCCGGGGAGCGGTGCCCATGAGCATGGGGCCGTCGAGGTTGTGCGCGTGGTTGACGGCGAGGATGACGGGCCCGGAGGACGGGACCCGCCAGGCGCCGAGGACGCGCGGTCTCCACAGGCCGTACATCAGTCCGATGCCGATGCCGCGGCCGACGGCGGCGCCCTTCTCGGAGGGCTGGGTCACCGGGCGGCCGCCCGCTTCTGGCTCCGCTTCTCCTCCACCAGGGTGACGACGCACTCGATGACCTGGTCGAGGGTGAGGTCGGTGGTGTCGACCTCGACGGCGTCGCCGGCCTTGGCGAGCGGGGAGGTCTTGCGGCTGGAGTCGGCCGCGTCCCGCTTGATCAGGGCCTGCTGGGTGGCGTGCACGTCTGCGCCCTTGAGCTCGCCGGAGCGGCGGGCGGCGCGGGCCTCGGGCGAGGCGGTGAGGAAGATCTTGAGGTCGGCGTCGGGCAGCACGGTGGTGCCGATGTCCCGGCCCTCGACGACGATGCCGAGCTCGGCGCCCTTGGCGATGGACCGCTGGAGCTCCGTGATCAGGCTCCGCACCTCGGGCACGGCGCTGACGGCGCTGACCTTGGAGGTGACCTCCTCGGTGCGGATGGGTCCGGAGGCGTCGACGCCGTCCACGGTGATGGTGGGGCGGGACGGGTCGGTGCCGGAGACGATGACGGGCTTGGCGGCGGCGTTGGCGACCGCGTCGGCGTCGTTCACGTCGACGCCGTTGCTGATCATCCACCAGGTGATGGCCCGGTACTGGGCCCCGGTGTCGAGGTAGCTCAGCCCCAGCTTGGCGGCAACCGCCTTCGAGGTGCTCGACTTGCCCGTGCCGGAGGGGCCGTCGATGGCGACGATCACGGTTTCCACGGTGGGGAACGCCTTCCTGGGTGAGCGGGAGCCCCCGGCGGGACACGCGGGGACTCCCCCAAGGTTACCGAGTCCCCCGCACCCGTTCGGCCCAGCGTGCGCCGAGGCCGTGCGGCGGCCGGGCGGGCCGCCCGGAAGGCCGCCGGGTGGGCCGCCGGGGCCCTGGGGCGGGCGGTGGCTCCGGGAGGTCCCGTCGGAGGCTCCCGTCAGGAGGTCCGCAGCGCCCAGCCCCGCTCCCGCAGGGCCTCGCTCAGGGCGGCGACCGCCGAGGGCGTCACCATGAGCTGGACCAGACCGGCCTGCTGGCCGGTGGCGTGCTCGATGCGCACGTCCTCGATGTTGACGCCCGCGCGGCCGGCGTCGGCGAAGATGCGGGCCAGCTCGCCGGGCTGGTCGCTGATGAGGACGGCGACGGTCTCGTACGCGGTCGGGGCGGCGCCGTGCTTGCCGGGCACGCGGGCCCGGCCGGCGTTGCCGCGGCGCAGCACGTCCTCCACGCCGGAGGCGCCGGCCCGGCGCTTGGCGTCGTCGCCGGACTCGAGCGCGCGCAGCGCCTGGACCGTCTCGTCCAGGTCGGCGGCGACGCCCGCGAGGACGTCGGCGACCGGTCCCGGGTTGGCGGAGAGGATCTCGACCCACATGCGCGGGTCGGAGGCGGCGATGCGGGTGACGTCACGGATGCCCTGCCCGCACAGGCGTACGGCCGTCTCGTCGGCGCTCTCGAGCCGGGCGGCCACCATGGAGGACACCAGCTGAGGGGTGTGCGAGACGAGCGCGACGGCCTTGTCGTGGGCGTCGGCGTCCATGACGACGGGGACGGCCCGGCACAGGGCGACCAGTTCGAGCGCGAGGTTGAGGACCTCGGTGTCGGTGTCGCGGGTCGGGGTGAGCACCCAGGGCCGGCCCTCGAAGAGGTCGGCGGTGGCGGCGAGCGGCCCGGAGCGCTCCTTGCCGGACATCGGGTGGGTCCCGATGTACGCGGTGAGGTCGAGGCCCAGCTCGAGCAGTTCCCGCTTGGGTCCGCCCTTGACGCTGGCCACGTCCAGGTAGCCGCGGCCGAGCCCGGCCCGGATCGCCTCGGCGAGCGTGCCGGCGACGTGCGCGGGCGGTACGGCCACGATGACGAGGTCCACCGGGCCGTCGGGCGCCTCGTCGGTGCCGGCGCCGAGCGCGGCGGCGGTGCGGGCCCGTGCCGGGTCGTGGTCGCGCAGGTGGACGGTGATGCCCCGCCCGGCGAGCGCGAGCGCCGCCGAGGTGCCGATCAGGCCGGTTCCGATGACGAGCGCGGTTCTCACTGGGCGATGTCCTTGCGCAGGGCGGCCGCGGCGCCGAGGTAGACGTGCGCGATCCGGGACTTGGGCAGTTCCGACTCGACGTGCGCGAGGAGCCGTACGACCCTCGGCATCGCGCCCTCGATGTCGAGTTCCTGGGCACAGATCAGGGGGACGTCCACGATCCCGATGCGGCGGGCCGCAGCGGCCGGGAAGTCGCTGTGGAGGTCGGGCGTGGCCGTGAACCAGATGCTGATGAGGTCGTCGGCGGTCAGTCCGTTGCGTTCGAGCACGGCGGTGAGCAGCTCCTCGACCTGCTCGCGCATGTGCCCGGCGTCGTCCCGCTCCAGCTGGACGGCGCCTCGGACCGCTCGTACCGCCACCTCGTCACTCCTCGTGCTCGTGCCTCACATCGTCCGCGTCGCCCGCGTCGGTGCTCCGCCGGCCAGCCTAGTCAGCCGTGCGG
The DNA here is from genome assembly GCF_044544825.1 of Streptomyces sp. NPDC053493. NCBI lineage: Bacteria > Bacillati > Actinomycetota > Actinomycetes > Kitasatosporales > Streptomycetaceae > Streptomyces > Streptomyces sp. NPDC053493. The sequence continues at coordinate 42,077 of NZ_JBITXS010000006.1, read as the reverse complement.
GGCCGCCGTCGCGGCGCCCGCCCTACGAGACGGTCCGGCGCCGGCGAGACGGTCGGGGCCGGGGCCGGCGAGGCCGCTGACGCCAATCTCGCCGAGGCCGGGTCGCGCCGCCACCGCGGCCGGCATCAAGGCCGTCACCGCGGCCGGGATCAAGGCCGTCACCGCGGTCGGCACCCCGGTCCGGCCCGGCGGTCCGCCCGGCGCGGGGTACAACTGTCGGCATGTTGCTGCACGTCGTACCGCTGGACGAATGGTCCGCCGATCCCGATCGTCCCTACGCTCCGCCGTCGCTCGCCGCGGAGGGCTTCGTCCACTGCTCGCCGGACGAGCCCGCGGCCCTGGCGATCGCCGACGGCCACTACCGGGACGTGCCGGGGCCGCTCCTGGTCCTGGTGATCGACGAGTCGCGGCTGTCCGGCGAGGTCCGCTGGGAGGGCTCGGAGGGCATGCTCTTCCCGCATGTGTACGGGCCGGTCGAGCGGGCGGCGGTCACGGCGGTCCTGGAGGTGCGGCGGGACGGGGACGGCCGTGCGAGGGAGCTGGCGCCCTGGGCGTAGGCGTGTTGCGGCGCGCCGGACCGGCGGGTGGCCAAGCTGGTCGGCATGACTGCTGACGCCCAGCCCCGCCCGCTCCGCCTGTCCCGCCGCGCGGCCCTCGTCGCCGGCACGGTCCTGGTCACCGGGTGCGGTGACGACGGATCGGACGGTACGAGCGAGAGCCCGACGCGGTCGACACCGGCCGCGGCCACCACGTCGCCGTCGCCGTCCTCGTCGGAGTCGGCATCGGCATCCGCATCGGCGTCGGCGTCTCCGTCCTCGTCCGCCTCCGGGCGTCCGCCGCTCGCGAAGACCTCCGACATCCCGGTCGGCGGCGGCACCGTCTTCAAGGACGAGAAGGTCGTGGTCACCCAGCCCGCGAAGGGCGAGTTCAAGGCCTTCTCGGCGGTCTGCACCCACCAGGGCTGCCTGGTGGACAAGGTGGCCGACGGCACCATCGACTGTCCCTGCCACGGCTCCAAGTACCGCATCGCCGACGGCTCGGTGGCCGCGGGCCCGGCGCCCCGCCCGCTCCCGGCCGAGCAGATCACGGTGTCGTCCGGAACGATCACCCTGACCTAACCTGTCGCGCATGACTCCCGAGGAACTGGTGCGCGACCACACGATCTACTCCTGCGTCATGGGGTCGCGCGCGTTCGGTCTGGCGACCGAGGGCAGCGACGTCGACCGCCGGGGCGTGTACCTCGCCCCGACCCCGCTGTTCTGGCACTTCGACAAACCGCCGGCGCACGTCGAGGGCCCGGCGGACGAGCAGTTCAGCTGGGAGCTGGAACGCTTCTGCGAGCTGGCGCTGCGCAACAACCCGAACGTCCTGGAGTGCCTGCACTCGCCCGTCGTCGAGCACGCCGACGCGCTCGGCCGCGAACTGCTCGACCTGCGCGGCGCCTTCCTCTCCCGCCGCTCGCACGCCACCTTCGTGCGGTACGCGGTCGGGCAGCGCCGCAAGCTCGACGCGGACGTCCGCCAGTACGGCGCCCCGCGCTGGAAGCACGCCATGCATCTGCTCCGTCTGCTGACCAGCTGCCGTGACCTGCTGCGCAGCGGCGAGCTACGGGTCGACGTGGGCGAGGACCGCGAGCGGCTGCTGGCGGTCAAGCGCGGCGAGGTGGCGTGGCCGGAGGTGGAGGCCTGGATGAACCGCCTCCAGGACGAGGCCGACCGGGCCCACACCGGCAGCCCGCTTCCCGAGGCGCCGGACCACGCCCGCGTCCAGGACTTCCTGATCCGCGCCCGCCGCGCCTCGGCCCTGCACGAGCTTCAGCCCGCCGCGTCCCCTGCCGCGGACTCCGCCCTGGTCGCGGACCTGGGCTCCGGTCCGGCCTCGGCGGCCTGACCTGCGGGAGTCTGAAGCGAGTCCAGCCACCGCAGCAGCCGGGCGCCCTCGCGTGCCATGACGTCCGGCTCACGCAGGGCGTTGGCCAGGAGCGACATGCCCTGGTAGGCGGAGACGAGGGTGAGGGCCAGGCCGTCGGGGTCGGCCAGCCCCAGGGCGCGGAACTGCCCGGCCGCCCACTCCAGGAGGCGCCGCATCACCGCGCCCGCCTCGGCGTCGAGGGTGCCGTCGGCGCGCTTGTCGAGCTCGGCGGCCAGGGTGCCGGTGGGGCAGCCGTAGCGGGCGGCCGTCTCGCGCTGCCCCACCCACGCCTCGACCAGGCCCTTGAGCCGGTCGCGCGGGTCGGGCAGCCGCTCCAGGCCGCCGGTGAGCCGGTCGAGGTGGGCGCCGTGTTCGGCGAGCGCGGCAAGGACCAGGTCGTCCTTGGTCTTGAAGTAGTAGTAGACGTTTCCGACCGGAACGTCGGCGGCGCGTGCGATGTCGGCCAGCGTGGTCCGCTCGACGCCCTGTTCGTGCAGGACCCGGGCCGCCGCGGCCGTCAGTCGCCGGCGCTTGTCGGCCGCGGCGCGCACCCGCGGCTTCACTGAGTCAGTCACCCGACTCACTATAGACACCGCCCCGGTGCACCGTGCTAGCGTCCTACTCAGTCAGCCAACTAACTAACTCATCGACGGAGTGGACATGAAGATCGTGGTGACGGGTGCGACCGGGAACATCGGCCGGACCCTGGTGCCGTTGCTGTCCGAGGCGGGCGAGGACGTCGTCGCCGTCTCGCGCCGTGAGCGGCCCGAAGGACTTCCCGCCGGGACGCGGCTCGCCCGGGCCGACATCGGGAGCGCACGGAGCATGAGGCCGGTGCTCGAAGGCGCCGACGCGCTCTTCCTGCTCCTCGGCGGCGAGCTGAACAGCCACGGCGAGAGCCCGGAAGCACTCACGCGCACGGCCACGGACGCCGGGATCAAGCGGATCGTCCTGGTCTCCTCCCAGGCCGGCGCCACCCGCCCGGACGCCCGCTCACACGCCCGCCTGCGGGAGTTCGAGGCCGCCGTGCGCAGCTCCGGGGCGCAGTTCACGCTCCTGCGCCCGGCGGGATTCGCCTCCAACGCCCTCGCCTGGGCCGAGACGGTCCGCACCCGGCGCACGGTGTTCGCGCCGTTCGGCGAGGTGGCGCTGCCGGTCGTCGACCCGGCCGACATCGCGGCGGTGGCCGCGGCCGCGCTCCTCGAGGACGGGCACGCGGGCCGTACGTACGAACTCACCGGCCCCGAGGCCGTCAGCCCGCGCGGCCAGACCGCGGCCCTCGCCCGGGCCCTGGGCGAGGACGTCGCCTTCGTGGAGTTGTCGCGCGCCGAGGCCCACGCCCACATGGCGCGCTTCATGCCGGAGGAGGTCGTCGACGGCACCCTGGACCTCCTCGGCGCCCCGCTGCCCGCGGAGCGGGCGGTCAGCCCCGACGTGGAGCGGGTCCTCGGCCGGCCGGCGAGCCCCTTCGCCGCGTGGGCCGAGCGCCATCTGCCGGCCTTCCGGTGACACCCGCCGGTGGCCTGCGCGGCGCCGGGTCTTCCGCCGCCGGGTCTCCCGCCGCCACCTGGCTCAGGCGTCCCAGAGCGCCCCGAAGGTGATCAGCTCGCTGTGGTACTCGACGCGTCCCGCCCACTCCTCCGGCCAGGCGTCCGCGCCCAGGTGGGCTCCGGCGAAGGCGCCGGCGAGGGCGGCGATCGAGTCGGAGTCGCCGCGGGTGCAGGCGGCCCGGCGCAGGGCGGTCAGCGGCTCCTCGGGGAAGAGCAGGAAGCAGAGCAGGCCGGTGGCGAGGGCCTCCTCGGCGATCCAGCCGTCGCCGGTGTACGCGCACGGGTCGAGCTCCGGGTCGGCGGTGCGCTGGACCGCGTCCAGGCGCTCCAGGACGGCCAGGCACTCGTCCCAGCCGCGCCGGACGAAGTGCCTGGCGTCGGGGTCCTGGGCGCGGGTCCACAGGTCGCCGAGCCAGTGCTCGTGGTAGCGGTCGCGGTTCTCGTACGCGTACGAGCGGAGCCGCCCGACCAGCCCGGCCGGATCCGCGCCCTGCGCGAGCAGGTGCACGGCACGGGCGGTCAGGTCGGAGGCGGCGAGCGCGGTGGGATGGCCGTGGGTGAGCGCGGCCTGGAGCTGGGCGGCGCCCGCCCGCTGCTCGTCGCTCAGCCCGGGCACGAGCCCGACGGGCGCGACGCGCATGTTGGCGCCACAGCCCTTGGAGTGGATCTGACTGGCGTCCTGCCACCGGCGGTCGGTCGTCAGCAACTGGCAGGCGGTCAGGCAGGTGCGGCCGGGCGCCCGGTTGTTCTCCGGGGACCGGTACCAGGCGACGTACTCCTCACGCAGCGGCGCGAGCAGACGGGAGGGCTCCAGCACACCCCGGTCCATGGCGGTGCGGATGCCCCGCGCGAAGGCGAGGGTCATCTGGGTGTCGTCCGTGACCCGTCCCTTCTCCGGAAGCGCGAGATCCCGCCAGGGTCCGTACCAGCTGATGATCCTCGGTACGTCGATGAACTCCGTGGGCAGACCCAGCGCGTCGCCCAGCGCCAGCCCGATCAGCGCCCCCGTCGCGCCCTGCTTCGTCCCCCGTGTCGTCGTCATGCCGTCCGTCCTTCCGGTCGCAGCAGGGGCGGGTGCAGCGCGACGGCCTCGCCCGCCCGGTAGAGAGCGGCCGGTTTGCCCCGGCCGCCGGTGCGGCGCGGTGGTGCCTCGACGGGCCGGACGAAGCCGGGCGTGGCGAGGACCTTGCGCCGGAAGTTGGGGCGGTCGAGTGCGACGCCCCAGACCGTCTCGTACACCTGCCGCAGCTCGCCGAGGGTGAACTCGGGCGGGCAGAAGGCGGTGGCGAGGCAGGTGTACTCGAGCTTGGCGCCGACGCGGTCACGGGCGTCGGCCAGGATCCGGTCGTGGTCGAAGGCGAGGCCGCGGACGTCCTCGTACGGCAGCCAGCGGGCCTGCGCCGCGTCGCCGCCGCCGCGCGGCTCGGGCAGGTCGGGCACGAGCGCGGTGAAGGCGACGGAGACGACCCGCATCCTCGGGTCGCGGTCCGGGTCGCTGTAGGTGCGCAGCTGTTCCAGGTGGAGCCGGGCGGCGGTGGTGCCGGACAGGCCGGTCTCCTCGGCGAGTTCCCGGCGGGCGGCCTGCTCGGCGGACTCGTCGGGCAGGACGAAGCCGCCGGGCAGGGCCCAGGCGCCGGCGTAGGGCTCCTGGCCGCGTTCGACGAGCAGGACGTGCAGGCGTTCCTCGCGGACGGTGAGGACGGCGAGGTCGGCGGTGAGGGCGAAGGGCTCGAAGGCGTGCTTGTCGTAGCCCGCGGGCCCCGGCTGTGCTTCGGTCATCGGCGGTCCGGGAGGCTCATCGGCGTTCGGGGAGCGGGTCGGTGAAGTGCCAGCCCTCGGCGAGCAGCGCGTCCACGGCGGCGACGGCCGTCGCGAGGCGCTCCTCGTGGGGCCCGGTGAGGACGACGGTGCGACGGCCGGTGTGGGCGAGCTGGGTGAGGAAGCGCGCGGTCATCCAGGGCCGCAGGTGCTCGCCGTCGCGCAGGCCGTCGTCCTCGAAGTCGACGCCCCGGTGGTCGGTGAGCAGCCACAGGTGCTGCCGGCCGCGGGCGGCGATCTCGCCGGTGCCGGGGCTGGCGGTGCCCATGTAGCGCTCGTGCCAGATGGTGGTGGCGAAGGCGTCGGTGTCGCAGAAGAGCACGGGCGAGCCGTCGCGGGCGGCCTCCTCCTCGAGTTCGGCCTGGCGCAGGGCGATGACGGGGAAGTCGGCGGAGTGGAAGGTGACGTCGGACCAGCCGGCGCCGGGCCGCTCGGCGCGCAGCTCGGCCAGCTTGATCTCGCTGTATTCGCGCCCGTACTCGGGTACGCAGCGGGTGCGGGCCCACACGCCGCCGCGCCGCCGGTAGTGGTCGGCGAGCGCGAGGGCCATGGTGGTGGTGCCGGTGGACTCGGCGCCGAGGACGACGACCCGCCGGGTGAGCGCGGCCCGCACGGGCGCTTCCAGGTACTCCCAGCAGGCGACCGGATCGGCGCGGACGGCGGTGCCGGAGACGGGGTGGCGGGTCCGGTCGGGGTCGACGAGGACGGACGCGGCACCGAAGCGGCGGCCGAGCTCCTCCCCGTACGGCTCGGAGGTGAAGACGGCGTCGACGGGCTCGGGCACGGCGGCCCGGAAGATCTTCATGTGGGCGTCCCACACGTCGGGGTCGTGGAGGTCGACGGGGACGTCGTCGACGGCGCCGACGACCAGCGCGTCGGGGTGGATCTCGCGCATCCAGGCGACCCGGTCGGCGAGCGGCACGGATTCGACGGAGGCGGCGCAGACCAGCACGGTGAGGCGTTCGCACTGCTCGCGGGCGGTGCGCACGAGGTGGTGGTGGCCGGCGTGCGGCGGATAGAACTTGCCGAGGACCAGGCCGTGTCCGTAACGGGTCCCGCCGGTCATGCGCCGGCCTCCCGGAGACGGAGGGAACCGGCGAGGTCACGGCGCCAGTCGCGCAGGCCGACGAGGCAGAGCGTCAGGAAGCCGACGTACAGCACGGAGGTCAGATAGAGCTCCTTGTACGCGTACAGCGGCACGTAGACGACGTCGGCGGCGATCCAGAGCCACCAGGACTCCAGGCGCTTGCGGCACTGGCCGTAGGTGGCCGTCAGGGACAGGGCGGTGGTCAGCGCGTCCCAGAACGGCACGGTGGAGTCCGTGGCCCGGTCCAGGAGCAGGGTGAGGGCGAGGGTCCCCACCGCCCCCGCCGCGAGCAGCCAGGTCCATTCGGTGCGGCTGGTGCGCCGTACCGGCAGGGTGTCGGAGCCCGGGCCACCCCCGTGGGTCCAGGTCCACCAGCCGTACGCGGCGAGGGCGATGAAGACGAACTGGAGGCCGGCGTCGGCGTAGAGCCCGCTCTGGGTGAAGAGCAGGGCGAAGAAGAGGTTGTTGGCGATGCCGATGGGCCAGTTCGCGAGGTGCTGACGGGCGACGAGCCATACGCACAGCGCGCCGCTCCCGAAGCCGAGCACCTCGGTCCAGCTGACCGGGGTGTCGAGAAGGGTGAAGAGCGGACGCTGGAGCGGGTCCAGGACGTTCGCGAGACTCATGCTCGCCTCCTTAAGAGTCAGCATGACTATAAATGGCGGCGGGAGTCGACCACAAGTACGAAAACGTGAACGGGGAGAGGGCGCGGGAACAGGGGGGCGGGAACGTGCACGGGAACGGGAAAGGCCCGTGACCGCCGGTGGGCGGTCACGGGCCTTCCTCGGGAGCCCGTACGGACTACAGGCCGACTTCCTTCATCAGCATGCCGACCTCGGTGTTGCTGAGCCGGCGCAGCCAGCCCGACTTCTGGTCGCCCAGGCCGATCGGACCGAAGGCGGTGCGGACCAGCTTCTCCACCGGGAAGCCCGCCTCGGCGAGCATGCGGCGCACGATGTGCTTGCGGCCCTCGTGGAGCACGACCTCGACCAGGTAGTTCTTGCCGGTCTGCTCGACGACCCGGAAGTGGTCGGCGCGGGCGTAGCCGTCCTCCAGCTGGATGCCGTCCTTGAGCCGCTTGCCGACCTCGCGGGGCAGCGGGCCGGTGATGGCGGCCAGGTAGGTCTTCTTCACGCCGTACTTGGGGTGGGTGAGACGGTGGGCCAGCTCGCCGTGGTTGGTGAGCAGGATGATGCCCTCGGTCTCGGTGTCGAGCCGGCCCACGTGGAAGAGCCGGGTCTCGCGGTTGGTGACGTAGTCACCGAGGCACTGGCGGCCGTCGGGGTCCTCCATGGTGGAGACGACACCGGCCGGCTTGTTCAGGGCGAAGAACTGGTACGACTGGGTCGCGACGGTCAGGCCGTCGACCTTGATCTCGTCCTTCTCCGGGTCCACGCGCAGGCCCTGCTCGAGCACGATCTCGCCGTTGACCTCGACCCGGGCCTGCTCGACCAGCTCCTCGCAGGCACGGCGGGAGCCGTAGCCGGCGCGGGCGAGGACCTTCTGCAGGCGCTCACCCTCCTGCTCGGCGCCCGGGAAGGTCTTCGGCGTCTTGATCTGGGGCTTGTTCGCGTACCGCTCGCGGTTGCGCTCCTCGGTGCGCGCGTCGTACTCGCGCGAGCGCGCCGGGGCGGTGCGGCCGCCGCCGCGCTTCGGGGACTGCTTGGGACCGCCCTTGGCGCCGCCGCGGGCGGCCTCGCCGCGACCGCGCTTCGGGCCGCCGTCGGCGGGACGGCCGGCGAGGCCGTCCACGTCGTAGCTGCGCTCCTCGGGACGGGGACGGCGCGGGCGGCCGGCGCTCTGGCCGCCCTGTCCGCCCCGCTCGTCGCGGTTGTTGCCCGCGCCCCGGTAGTTGCCGCGGCCGCCGCTCTTGGCACCACGGCTCCCGCCGTTGTTTCCGCTGTTCCTGCCGCTGCTGCTTCGCATCAAACTTCCGTCGTCTTCTCGTCTTCTTCGTCCGGGTCGAACGACGGAACGCCTTCCAGGCTGTCCGGCTCGACCGCCTCCGCCTCGGGGAGGAAGGGCGCGAGTTCCGGAAGTTCGTCCAGGCCGCGCAGGCCCATCCGCTCCAGGAAGTAGTTCGTCGTCCTGTACAGGATCGCACCTGTTTCGGGTTCCGCGCCCGCCTCCTCCACCAGACCGCGCTGGAGGAGGGTGCGCATGACCCCGTCGCAGTTGACCCCGCGCACCGCGGAGACCCGGGAACGGCTGACCGGCTGGCGGTACGCGACGACCGCCAGGGTCTCCAGGGCCGCCTGGGTGAGCCGGGCCTGCTGGCCGTCGAGGACGAAGGCCTCGACGGCGGAGGCGTACGCGGCGCGGGTGTAGAAACGCCAGCCGCCGGCCACCAGACGCAGCTCGAAACCGCGGCCCGCGGCCGTGTACTCGTCGGCGAGCTCGCGCAGCGCGTCGCCGACCTCGCGCGGGGTGCGGCCGAGGACCTTGGCGAGGTGGGCCTCGGTGGCGGGCTCGTCGACCACCATGAGAACGGCCTCGAGGGCCGGCTTGAGCGCGGGCACGGGAGCGGTCTCGGGGCCGCGGCCGGCCTCGGGGCCGGAGGCGGGCGCGGGAGTGGGCATGGGCGTGGGCATGGGAGTGGGGTCGCTGTCGCTCACGAGGCGTCCTCCTGGTCGAATTCGTCCGTGACGCCGCCGACGGCGTCGCCGTCCCCGCCCGTCCAGGAGACGGTGAGGTCGCCGAGGGCGGTCTCCTGGTCGAGGGCGACGGCCTTCTCGCGGTAGAGCTCCAGGAGGGCCAGGAAGCGGGCGACGACGGTGAGGGTGTCGACGGCGCCTTCGGCCAGCTCCCGGAAGCTGAGGGTGCCGCGCTCGCGCAGCAGGGCGACGACGATGCCGGCCTGCTCGCGCACGCTGACGAGCGGGGCGTGGATGTGGTCGACGTAGACCTGCGGCTTGGCCTTGGGCTGCATGGCCTTGACGGCGAGCCTGGCGAAGCCCTCGGCACCGATGGAGATGACGACCTCGGGCAGCAGCTCGGCGTGGTGCGGTTCGAGGCCGACGGTGCGCGGGAAGCGCCGTCCTTCGCCGTCCCACCTCTCGCCCAGGATCTCGGCGATCCGCTTGTACGCGCGGTACTGCAGCAGCCGTGCGAAGAGCAGGTCCCGCGCCTCCAGCAGCGCCAGATCCGCCTCGTCCTCCACCTCGGCGGCCGGCAGCAGCCGCGCCGCCTTGAGATCGAGCAGCGTGGCCGCGACCACCAGGAACTCGGTCGTCTGGTCGAGGTCCCAGTCGGGCCCCATGGCCCGGATGTGCGCCATGAACTCGTCGGTGACCTTCGACAGGGCGACCTCGGTCACGTCCAGCTTGTGCTTCGAGATCAGCTGGAGCAGCAGGTCGAACGGCCCCTCGAAGTTCACCAGCCGCACGGTGAACCGCCCGTCCGCCCCGGGCTCGGCGCCCTGGTCGGCGTCGGCCGCGCTCGCCACGGCGACCGGCCCGGCGGGCTCGGGCTCGACCGTGGGCTCCGGCTCGGCGGCCACAGGCTCGGCCGCTGGCCCGTCCAAAGCTTCGACCACGGGCCCGGCCACGGGCCGGTCCGCGGGCTCGGAGGCCGCAGCCTCGCCGCCCGGCGCCCCGTCGGCCGCGCCGGCCCCCGCCTCACGGCCGTCGCCCGGCTCCCGCTCTCCCGACGGCTCCGGTTCCGGCTCTGCCGGCGGCTCGGAGAGTGGCCCGGAGAGTGGCTCGGCCGGTGCGGGGTCGGGAGGAGAGGGCGTGCCGGGGCCGCGGCCCAGGGGCCGGCGGGCGGGGCGGGACGTTTCGGCAGACATGAGACGGGGTCCTGGTGGAGCGGGGACGGCAGGGCCGAAGGCTACCGTCAGCGGCCGCGCAGGCGGCGTACGAGGATGCTCGCGTCGCCGCGGGACTCCAGGTCCGCCAGGACCACGGCGACCGCCTCACGGACGATCCGGCCGCGGTCGACCGCGAGGCCGTGCTCGCCGCGCAGCACCAGGCGCGCGTGCTCCAGGTCCATCAGTTCCTCGGCGGAGACGTAGACCGTGATCTTCTCGTCGTGCCGCTCACGCCCGCTCGGGCGCCGGTTGGTGGTGCGGCCCCGCCGCCGGGCGGGAGCGGGAGCGGCCGCGGCCTTCGCGGCCGAGGAAGCCGCCGTCGGCGCGGAAGCCTCGGGCTCCGCCGCGCGGGCGCGCGGCTCCGCGGTCTCGGAGTCCGCGGAGGCGTGCTCCGCGGAGCCGGTGCCCTCCGCGGCCGCCGCCGTGTCGCTCTCCCCCGCCGGTGCGGGGACGCGGCGCGGCGAGGACGCCTGGAGCGCCATCCCCCCGGTCGTACGGAACAGTTCGTCGGCGCCGGGAAGACTCACTCGGCGTGACACCGGGCGAGCACCTCCCTGGCGAGCTGGCGGTAGGCGGCGGCGCCCACGGAGTTGGAGGCGTAGGTGGTGATGGGCTCGCCGGCGACCGTGGTCTCCGGGAAGCGCACGGTCCGGCCGATCACCGTGTGGTACACGTGGTCGTCGAAGGCCTCGACGACGCGCGCGAGCACCTCGCGCGAGTGCACCGTCCGCGAGTCGTACATCGTGGCGAGGATGCCGTCGAGCTCCAGGTCGGGGTTGAGCCGCTCCTGGACCTTCTCGATGGTCTCCGTCAGCAGGGCCACGCCACGCAGCGCGAAGAACTCGCATTCCAGCGGCACGATGACCTTGTGAGCAGCCGTCAGGGCGTTCACGGTCAGCAGGCCGAGCGAGGGCTGACAGTCGATCACGATGTAGTCGTAGTCGTTCATCAGCGGCTTGAGGGCGCGCTGCAGCGTGGACTCGCGCGCGACCTCGGAGACCAGCTGGACCTCGGCCGCCGACAGGTCGATGTTGCTCGGCAGCAGGTCCATGTTGGGCACGGCGGTCTTGAGCAGCACCTCGTCCGCCGACATGCCCCGCTCCATGAGCAGGTTGTAGACGGTGAGGTCGAGCTCCATCGGGTTCACACCGAGGCCGACCGACAGGGCGCCCTGCGGGTCGAAGTCGACGAGCAGCACCCGGCGTCCGTACTCGGCGAGCGCGGCACCCAGGTTGATGGTCGACGTGGTCTTGCCGACGCCGCCCTTCTGGTTGCACATCGCGATGATCTTCGCGGGGCCGTGGTCGGTCAGCGGGCCCGGGATCGGGAAGTACGGCAGGGGCCGTCCGGTGGGGCCGATCCGCTCGCGACGCTGCCGGGCGGCGTCGGGCGCGAGGGTGGCCGCGTACTCCGGGTCGGGCTCGTACTCGGCGTCAGGGTCGTAGAAGTGCCCCTCGGGCACCTCGTCATAGGCGGCGAAGTGGGTGGACTCTCGGCCCATCTCGTTGCCGGCCGTGGCGTTCACGTGTAGGCCGTCCGTCATCTTCATCGTATGGGCTGGCGTCATGGGCTGGTGCGTCGCGAAGGTCCGCACCGCGACGGAGCCGATCGGGGCCCCTGGCTCCGCACCCCCGGGAGTAAATGTCGACTCATTCACAAGTCGTCTTACCTCCTTGGATGTGACCAGGAACATTTATCGATAGGTCAGCGTGGCACCATGCCGACGGTTGGCGACTCTATGGCGTGTCACCGCTCCGCAGCAACACAATCCGCCGGACCCGGCCCGATGTGTCGGCAACCGAACACCCCGCTGTCAAGGGTGCGCGGGCAGGGAACCGCACGTTTCACGGGTGTGCGAAACGGTTAAAGAGTTACGTTCGAGGCGAGTTGACCGGGCGTCGGAACGTGGCCGGACACACATCGGGCCGGACCTTGCTCGACAAGGTCCGGCCCGGTGCGCGGGGTTGACGGCGGAGGTTGACTCCGGCGTCCGCCGGTGTCAGCCCAGGAGGCTGTTCAGCTCGACGTGGTCGTAGCCGTGCGCCTCGGCGACCTCCTTGTAAACCACCTTGCCGTCATGGGTGTTGAGACCCTTGGCGAGGGCGGCGTCGCGGCGCAGCGCCTCGACCCAGCCGTTGTTCGCCAGCGACACGATGTAGGGCAGCGTGGCGTTGGTGAGGGCGTAGGTGGAGGTGTTCGGGACCGCGCCCGGCATGTTGGCGACGCAGTAGAAGACCGAGTTGTGGACCTGGAAGGTCGGCTCGGCGTGGGTGGTCGGGTGGGAGTCCTCGAAGCAGCCGCCCTGGTCGATGGCAATGTCGACAAGGACACTTCCGGGCTTCATCTTGGCGACGAGCTCGTTGGTGACCAGCTTCGGGGCCTTGGCGCCCGGGATGAGGACGGCACCGACGACGAGGTCGGCCTCGATGACGGCCTTCTCCAGCTCGAAGGCGTTGGAGACGATCGTCTTGACCTTCGTGCCGAAGATCTTGTCGGCCTCGCGGAGCTTGTTGATGTCGCGGTCGAGCAGGGTCACGTGGAAGCCCAGGCCGATCGCGATCTGCACGGCGTTCCAGCCGGAGACGCCGCCGCCGATGACGACGCACTCGCCGGCGTGGGTGCCGGGGACGCCGCCGGGGAGCACGCCGCGGCCGCCGGCCGAGCGCATCAGGTGGTAGGCGCCGACCTGCGGGGCCAGGCGGCCCGCGACCTCGGACATCGGGGCGAGCAGCGGGAGCGCGCGGTTGGCGGTCTCGACGGTCTCGTACGCGATGGCGGTGGTGCCGGACTCCAGGAGGGCGTCCGTGCACTCCTTGGAGGCGGCGAGGTGCAGGTAGGTGAAGAGGGTCTGGTCCTTGCGGAGACGGTGGTACTCCTCCGCGATGGGCTCCTTGACCTTGAGCAGCAGGTCGGCGGTGGCCCAGACCTCGTCGGCGGTGGCCAGGATCTCGGCGCCGGCGGAGACGTACTCCGCGTCCGTGATCGAGGATCCGACACCGGCGTTCTGCTCGATGAAGACCTGGTGGCCGTTGCGGACGAGCTCGTGGACACCGGCAGGGGTGATGGCCACGCGGAACTCGTTGTTCTTGACCTCGCGGGGGATGCCGACCTTCATCGTCGATCACGGTCCTTGAATCAGGGGAAACGGGGGTGCACTGCGATACATACCCGGATGCACTGGCGCGCACCGGGACAGACCGCGGTCGATCGCGGCGCAACCAGTCTAATGAAGGAGTTCCCGCTGTCTAGCCTTGCAAAGCATTAATCTTCGGCGGAAGTGCTGCGGATTTCGTAGGCGGACTGGTCGGTTCCGAGGAGTCTTTCCGCAGCCGAGCGCTGGAGTCGGGCGGCCGCCGGGTCGCCGAGCCGGTCGAGGGTGTCGGCCAGCCGCAGCCGCAGTGCCGCCTGGAGTCGTACGTCGTCGGCGCGGCGCGCCCACTCGACGGCTTCCTCGCAGGTCCGGAAGGCCTCCTCGGGGCGGCCGGCGTACTCCTGGACCCGGGCCGCTTCGCTCAACGCCCGTGCGTAGCCCGGGAGATCGTCGAGCCGGCGGTAGCCCGCGGCGGCGGCCCGCCAGTTGCGCAGCGCCTCGCCGTAGCGCCCCGCGTAGGTGTGCACCGCGCCGAGCCGGCCGTAGAGCCGGGCCTGGTCGGCGCGCTCGTCGCGGGCGAGCCGCTGGGCGAGGGCCCGGGCATACCAGTCACCGGCCCGCTGCCAGTCCCCCAGTTCCTGATACGTGCCACCTACGGATTCCATTGCGCGACCGGTCGCGTACGGGTCATTTGCTGTGCGTCCGGCGTCCAAAGCCGACCGATATCGCAGCAGAGCGTCTTCGTTCCGCCCGGTCCTGGCGTCCAGGTCGGCGAGGTTCAGCAGGGCCGCGGCCCGCTCCCGGTGCAGTCCGCGCCGCTCGGCCACGTCCAGGACGAGCCGGTGCAGCCCGTAGAGGTCGGGAGCGGCCGCCTCGGCGCCCCGGTGCGCGGTGAGCGCCCGGACCAGGGAGGCGATCAGCCGCCGGGCGAGGGTGTCGAGCTCGCCGTCGGCGACGGCGAGCCGGGCCGCGGCGAGCAGCACCGGCCGGCGGGTGTCCAGCCAGGCGCCGGCGGTGGCGGCGTTCGGGAAGCGCAGGGCGCGCGGCAGACCGGCGAGCTTGCGACGGGCCGGGGAGCCCTCGGGTTCGGTGACCGCGCGGCAGGACTGCAGGAGCCGCACGGTCCGCTCCAGCATCCGGGCCCGGGCCAGCTGCACCTCGGCCGGCCGGTCCCGCTCCTCCAGCTCGGCCCGCAGCAGCGGGACCAGGTGCGCGGGCACCTCGTACTGCCCGTCGCCGCCCGGCGTCTCCCGTACGAGACCGAGCGCGGCGAAGTCGGCGAGGGTGGTCGCGGCGGCGGACACGGAGCAGCCGGCCAGGGCGGAGGCGGTGTGGGCGTCGGCCCGGCCGAGCGGGGCCAGGGACAGGTGGCGCAGTATCCGGGCGGCCGGCTGCGGCAGCGACTCGTGGACCAGCGCGAAGGCACGGGCCACCGGGTCGCCGGTCAGTGCGCGCAGCCGCTTGGTGAGGTCGGCGACAGAGACCTTGGGGCGGGCGGCGAGCCAGCCGCCGGCCAGGACGAGTGCGGCGGGCAGTCCGCCGCACTCCTCGGCCAGGCTCTCGGCGGCCTGCGGGTCGACGGTGACGCGGACGGAACCGGTGAAAGAGGTGAGCAGTTCGATGGCCGACTTCGGGTCGAGGCCGCCGACGGTGCAGGGCCGGACGTCCGGGATGCCGGTGAGCGGGCCGCGGGCGACGCCCACGACGAGGGTGTCGGGGTTGTCGGGGAGCAGCGGGTCGACCTGCTCGGCGTCGACGGCGTCGTCGAGCAGCAGCAGCGCCTTGCGGTCGGCGAACGCCTGCCGGACCAGGGCGGCCAGCTCGTCCTCGGCGGCGCCGGGCGGTTCGGCCACGCCGAGCGCGGCGAGCAGCTCCTGGGCGGCCCGGGCGGTGGGCACCGGTTCGCCGCCGGGTTCGGTGAGCCGGAGGCGGAACACCCCGCCGGGGTAGCCGTCGGCGAGCTGGGCGATGAGTTCCTCGGCGAGCGCGGTGCGTCCGGAGCCGGGTTTGCCGGCGATGAGCAGGACCCGGGCGCGGGGCGCCTTGCGGCCGGTCAGGGTGTCGAGCCCGGTGCGTGCGATGTCGGCCCGCAGGGCCTTGAGTTCCCGCTGGCGGCCGTAGAATTGCGAGGCGCCGACCGCTGCCACCGCCTGATCCGTCACGGGCCACACTCCCGTCCACCTGTGCACGATCATCCCGCGGGGGCTCCGCACGGGCGTTCCCGAGCGTAGTTCAGGGCCCGCCGCGGACCCGGCGGAGCGCGGCGGACGAATCCCCCGATCGGATCAGTGGATTGTCAGACCGGCCGCGCTCCTGTCACTCCTTGGGCCCGGCCTAGGCCTCGAAGGGCCGGGCCGGCCACGGCGCCTCGGCCGGACGCAGCGCGTCCAGGCCGTCGCCGGTGCGGGCCGCCATCAGCGACAGCACGCCCACCACCAGGCAGTTGTTGTGCAGCTCGCCCGCCAGGACACCACGCACGAGGTCGGCCAGCGGCACCCGGGCGAGCTCCATGTCGGCCTCTTCCTCGGCGACCTCGAAGCGCTCGCCCTCCGCCTCCGAGAGGTCACGTGCCAGGAAGATCCGCACCGCCTCGTCGCAGCCGCCGGGCGTCGTGTAGACGTCGGTGAGCACCCGCCAGTCCTCGGCCTTGACGTGCGCCTCCTCGTACAGCTCGCGCTGGGCGGCGTGCAGCGGGTTCTCGCCGGGCACGTCGAGCAGACCGGCCGGGATCTCCCACAGCTTCTGCCGCACCGGGTGCCGGTACTGCTTGAGGAGCACGACGCGGTCCTGCTCGTCGAGGGCGACGACCGCGACCGAGCCCGGGTGGACCTGGTAGTCGCGCCGGACGACCGACCCGTCCGGCATGACGACGTCGTCCGTGCGGACACTGGTCTTGTTCCCCGTGAAGGGGGTGTCGGTGGCGACGACCCGCCACTCCTCCGGGGTGTCCTGCACCTGCATCGGTAGTCCTCTCGTACGAAAGCCGGGGCACGGGTCCACGGGACCCGTACCCCGGCAACGTTAACGCCAGTGATCTACTGCGCGGATCCGCCCGTCTTGCGCTCGACGGCCGCCTTCACCAGGCCCGCGAAGAGCGGGTGCGGGCGGGTCGGGCGGGACTTGAGCTCCGGGTGCGCCTGGGTGGCGACCAGGTAGGGGTGGATCTCGCGCGGGTACTCGACGTACTCGACGAGCTTGTTGTCCGGGGAGGTGCCGGAGAAGACCAGACCGGCCTTCTTCTCCAGCTCCGCGCGGTAGGCGTTGTTCACCTCGTAGCGGTGACGGTGGCGCTCCTCGACGTACGGCTCGTCGCCGTAGACCTCGCGCACGACCGAGCCCTCGGCGAGCTTGGCCGGGTAGAGGCCCAGGCGCATCGTTCCGCCCAGGTCGCCGGCGCCCTCGACGTACGCGAGCTGCTCCTCCATCGTCGAGACGACGGGGTGGGCGGTGGCCGGGTCGAACTCGGTGGAGTTGGCCTCGGGGATGTCGGCCAGGTTGCGCGCGGCCTCGATCACGATGCACTGCAGGCCGAGGCAGATGCCGAGCAGCGGCACCTTGTTCTCGCGGGCGTAGCGGATCGCGCCGACCTTGCCGGCCACACCGCGGTCGCCGAAGCCGCCCGGGATGAGGATCGCGTCGCAGTCGGCGAGCTGCTTCTCGGCGTCGGCCGGGGTCTTGCAGTCGTCGGAGGTGACCCACTTGACCTTGACCCGGGCGCGGTTGGCGAAGCCGCCGGCCCGCATGGCCTCGGTGACCGAGAGGTAGGCGTCGGGCAGGTCGATGTACTTGCCGACGAGCGCGACGGTGACCTCGTGCTCCGGGTTGTGGACGCGGTCCAGGAGGTCCTCCCAGACGGTCCAGTCCACGTCGCGGAAGGGCAGGTCGAGCTTGCGGACGACGTAGGCGTCCAGGCCCTCGGAGTGCAGCACCTTCGGGATGTCGTAGATCGACTTGGCGTCGATGGCGGCGACGACCGCGGCCTCGTCGACGTCGCACATCAGCGAGATCTTGCGCTTGATGGCGGTCGGGACCTCGCGGTCGGCGCGCAGCACGATGGCGTCGGGCTGGATGCCGATGTTGCGCAGGGCGGCGACCGAGTGCTGGGTCGGCTTGGTCTTCAGCTCGCCGGAGGGGCCGATGTAGGGCAGCAGCGAGATGTGCACGACGAAGACGTTGTCGCGGCCGACCTCGTGGCGGACCTGGCGGACGGTCTCCAGGAACGGCAGCGACTCGATGTCGCCGACGGTGCCGCCGACCTCGGTGATGACGACGTCGACGTCGTCGGTGGCCATCCGGCGGATGCGGGACTTGATCTCGTTGGTGATGTGCGGGATGACCTGGACGGTGTCGCCGAGGTACTCGCCGCGCCGCTCCTTGGCGATGACCTGGGAGTAGACCTGGCCGGTGGTGACGTTGGCCGAGCCGTCGAGGTCGACGTCGAGGAAGCGCTCGTAGTGGCCGATGTCCAGGTCGGTCTCGGCGCCGTCGTTGGTGACGAACACCTCGCCGTGCTGGAACGGGTTCATGGTGCCGGGGTCGACGTTCAGGTACGGGTCGAGCTTCTGCATCGTGACCCGCAGACCCCGGGCCTTGAGGAGCGCACCCAGGCTGGAGGCGGTCAGGCCCTTGCCGAGGGAGGAGGCGACACCCCCGGTGACGAAGATGTGCTTGGTCGTCGTGGTGTTGGGCGGCATCGCCAAGAGGGGGCTCCCGTGGTCGCGTTCTGGAGGTGCGTTCCGGCGGCCCCTCGGCAAGAATCGGGGGGTGCCGTCGCTGCGGTTTCGGGGTCTTCGGCTGATGCCGTTTCCCACCGGTCCACGGGGTACCAGGGTATCAGCGACATCGGGAGACCGCTTCCGGCCACACGGGGCAAGCGGGTGCACACGGTCCGCGACACGCCGTGTCCCGGCGGCTCCCGCCGGAAGCACGACGAGGCTCCCGCCGGGGCCGCGGAGGGAGGGAGCCGGTGCCCGGACCGGGTGCGGAAACCTTGTTGCCGCCCAGGTCAAGACCCGTTCACCCGAACGGGTCAGGACCATTACAAGATCGACTCTGCCGGGCACCAGGGGGCGTCGTATCCTGCTCGGAACACGCGCTGCCGAGCCGGACCGGCACGGCACCACCCCCGCCCGCCACCGGTACCAGGCTCGTCAACGATCCCCTTGACCGCTGACCAGTAACCGCCGCCCCGCGGGGCGGACGTGGCCGTTCGATCTGGAGTGAAGCACGTGGCCGGGCGCATCGAGGATTACGCACTCATCGGAGACATGCAGACCGCCGCCCTGGTCTGCCGGGACGGCAGTGTCGACTGGCTCTGCCTGCCCCGCTTCGATTCGCACGCCGTCTTCGCGGGACTCCTCGGCACCGAGGAGCACGGCTTCTGGCGGGTCGGTCCCGCCGGCCCCGACGGCGCGCCGGCCGCCCCCGCCGACCGGCGTCGCTACCGGGGCGACTCGCTCGTCCTGGAGTCCGAGTGGGACACCCCGCGCGGCACGGTCCGGGTGACCGACTTCATGCCCCCGCGCGACGGCGCCCCGCAGCTGATCCGGATCGTCGAGGGCGTCAGCGGCCGGGTGCCGATGCGCTCCAGCCTGCGGATGCGTTTCAGCTACGGCCGGGTGGTGCCCTGGGTGCACAAGGTCGGCGACCGCACGGTGGCCGTGGCCGGACCCGACTCGGTCTGGCTGGACACCGCCGTGGAGACCCACGGCAAGAACCTCACCACCTACTCCGAGTTCACCGTCACGCCCGGCGACAGGATCACCTTCACGCTGTCCTGGCAGCCCTCGCACAAGGAGCCGCCGCCGCTGCCGGACCCGGAGGGCTCGCTGGAGGCGACCACCGACTTCTGGCGCGACTGGGTCGAGCACTGCACCTACCACGGCCCCTACCGGGAGGCGGTGGTCCGCTCGCTGATCACCCTCAAGGCGCTCACCTACGCGCCGACCGGCGGCATCGTGGCGGCCCCGACCACCTCCCTGCCCGAGGAGATCGGCGGCGTCCGCAACTGGGACTACCGCTACACCTGGCTGCGGGACGCGGCGATCACCCTCTCCTCGATGCTGCGCACCGGCTACCGCGAGGAGGCCCGCGCCTGGCGGGACTGGCTGCTGCGCGCGGTGGCCGGCGACCCGGAGAACCTGCAGATCATGTACGGCATCGCCGGCGAGCGGGAGCTCGGCGAGGCGGAGCTGGACTGGCTGCCGGGCTACGAGAACTCCGGCCCGGTCCGGGTCGGCAACGGGGCCGCCAACCAGCTCCAGCTGGACGTGTACGGCGAGGTCACCGAGGCCCTGCACCTGGCGCACATGACGGGCCTGTCCCGCAACGACTACGCCTCGCTGCTCCAGATCAAGCTGATCAACTATCTGGAGACCCACTGGGACCAGCCCGACGAGGGCATCTGGGAGGTGCGCGGCCCGCGCCGGCACTTCGTGCACTCCAAGGTGATGGCCTGGGTGGCGGTCGACCGCACGATCAAGCTGATCGAGTCCGGCGACGCCGACGGACCGCTGGAGCGCTGGCGCGACCTGCGCGACGAGATCCACCGGGACGTGTGCGAGAAGGGCTACGACAAGGAACGCAACACCTTCACCCAGTCCTACGGCTCGCAGGAGCTGGACGCCTCGCTGCTGCTGATCCCGCAGATGGGCTTCCTGCCGCCGGACGATAAGCGGGTGATCGGCACGATCGAGGCGATCCAGCGGGAGCTGTCCACCGAGGACGGCTTCGTGCTGCGCTATCCGACGGCCGGCGAGGAGGCGGGCGTGGACGGCCTGGAGGGCGACGAGGGCGCGTTCCTGGCGTGTTCGTTCTGGCTCGCCGACGACCTGGCGATGATCGGCCGGGTCGACGAGGCCCGCCGGCTGTTCGAGAAGCTGCTGTCGCTGCGCAACGACCTCGGGCTGCTGGCCGAGGAGTGGGACCCGCGGCTCCAGCGCCAGGTGGGCAACTTCCCGCAGGCCTTCAGCCACGTTCCGCTGATCGACACGGCGCTGCGGCTGACGGCGAGCGGGGCGTACGGCGGCTGACGCGCCGGGCGCCGTCCGGGGCGCGCGGGACAGGGCGCGGACCTACGATGAAGGTGTCCTGTCCCCCGTACCGAAAGGGGGGCACTCCCATGGCTCCCCAGTCCACCGTCACCGACAGCGCGCTGGCAGGACTGCGCGAGGATCTCGCGGGTGACGTGTACGTCCCGGGCGACCCCGGATACGACGAGGCCAGGGTCGTCTACAACGCGATGATCGACCGCCGCCCCGCCGTGATCGCACAGTGCGAGAGCCCGGAGGACGTCTCCAACGCGGTGCTCTTCGGCCGGGAGGCCGGGCTGCCGATCGCGGTGCGCGGCGGCGGCCACAGCGTCGCCGGCGCGGCGCTCAACGACGGCGGTCTGGTGGTGGACCTGCGGCGGATGCACGCGGTGGTGGCCGATCCGGAGAACATGACGGTACGGCTCGGCGGCGGGGCCACGATGAGTCACCTGGACCGGGCCTGCCAGCCGTTCCACGTGGCGGTGACCGGCGGGCGGGCGTCCACGACCGGGGTCGGCGGCTTCACGCTGGGCGGCGGTTCGGGCTGGCTGGAGCGCAAGTTCGGGCTCGCCTGCGACAACCTGCTGGCGGTGGAGCTGATCACGGCCGAGGGCAAGCACGTGCACGCGGACGCCGAGGAGAACCCGGACCTGTTCTGGGCGCTGCACGGCGGCGGCGGCAACTTCGGCGTGGTGACCTCGATGACGCTGCGGGTGCACCCGCTGCCGGAGTTCAGCTTCGTGCTGCTGCTCTTCCCGGCCCAGGCCGGACCGGAGGTCATCCGGGCGTACCGGGACCTGCTGGAGGGCGCGCCGGACGAGGCCGGCGGCGGCGGGATCTATCTCAACGCGCCGCCCGAGGAGTTCATCCCCGAGGAGCTGCAGGGCACGCTGCTCAGCGGCGCGCTGGTGACCTGGGCCGGCCCGGTGGGCGAGGCGCGGGAGTTCGCGGCGCCGCTGTTCGCGCTGAAGCCGTCGGTGGAGATGGTGACGGACATGCCCTACGCCGACTTCCAGTGCATGCTGGACGACCCGCCGGGCATGCGGAACTACTGGTCGGCCGAGTACCTGTCGTCGTTCCCGGACACGGCGGTGGACGTGTTCTGCGCCCGGTCGGCCGGGATGATCGTGCCGTCGGGCATGCAGCACGTGCTGTTCCCGATGGGCGGTCAGCTGGCCCGCGGCCCGGCCGACTTCCCGGTCCCCTGGCGGCCCGCGGCCTGGGCCGTGCACCCGTTCGGGGTGTGGGAGAGCCCCGCGGACGACGAGCGGGCGATCCAGTGGGTGCGGGACGTCCGCGCGGACGCGCGGCCGTGGTCGATCGGCGCCGTGTATCTGAACTTCACCGGTGACGAGGGCCGGCAGCGGGTGGTCGAGGGCTTCGGCGCCGACAACTACCGGCGCCTCGGCCAGGTCAAGGCCGCGTACGACCCGGACAACGTCTTCCGCTTCAACCACAACATCGTCCCGGCCGCCTGACGCCCCGGAGGGCCGGCCGGGCCGGGCCCCCCGCCCGGCCCTCCGGCGCTCGACGGCCGGTCACCTCAGGGCGGCGATCACCTCCTTGGCGGCCCGCTCGCCCTCGGTGGCGCCGCCTTCCATGAAGCCCTGGAAGTCGTAGGAACAGTGTTCGCCGCCGATGTGGACGTTGCCCTGCGCGGTGCCCTCGTAGCCGGCGTAGCGGTGCAGATAGCCGACCGGCCAGCAGGAGTAGGCGCCGAGCGAGTACGGGTTCTTGTGCCAGGCGGACAGCTGGGCGCGGCCCGTGAACGCCTTGGAGGTGCCCGGGAAGAAGGCGTCGATGCCCTTCAGGTAGCGGGCGGCGAGGTCCCGTACGTACGGGTCGGACTCGGTGGAGAAGGGTCCCGCCGGGTTCAGCGACTTCGCCAGGGTGCCGCCGCCGTACTGCAGCAGGATGCCGCCGGTGCCGCCCTGGACCTTGGTGGTGTCCCAGGTCTGCTGGACCTCGGTGTCGGTGAAGCAGTCGCCGGCCGAGACGCCGGGCCAGGCGCCGGTGCCGCGCCAGGGCCGGGTGGCGAACTGCATGTTGAGCTTGGTGCAGTAGCCCATCCGCGCGTCCCGCAGCAGACTCGTCATCAGCGGGTCGAAGCCGGCCCGGGAGACGTCGAGCCGCTGCAGGATGGGCAGCGGCACGCACAGGATCGTGTGGTCGGCGGTGACGGTGCGGGTGGCGCCCGCCTCGGTGAAGGTGAGCGTCTGGGTGCCGTCGGCGTTCGCCCGTACGGCGTCCAGGGACCAGCCCATGCGCAGGGTGCCGGGGTTGAGGGCGCCGGCGATCGCGTTCGGCAGGCGGTCGTTGCCGCCGACGACGTGGTACCGCTCGTTGGACAGGCCCCAGACGTTGAAGTTGCCGGGATTGGTCTGATAGCCCATCAGCAGGACCAGGGCGAGCGAGGACTGCTCGGCGGTGTCGGCGCCGTACTCGACGTTGTAGGCGACGTCGATGAACCGGCCGAGCGGCGAGGTGTGCCCGCCGGGGACCCGGCGCTCGATCCACTCGTAGAGCGACATGTTGTCGAGGGCGGTGCCGGTGGGCGTGGTCTGGTTCCACTTCACCTCACCCGCGTCGAGCAGGTCGCGGTGGAGCGCCTGGTACACGGCGTTGAAGTCCTCGTCGGCCTGGGCGCGCGGGTAGTAGCCGCCGTTGAACCACAGGACCTCCTCCGCTCCGTTGGGCCCGCCGCCGAGGAAGTCCTCGGTGGCGAGTCCGAAGCGGCGGCACAGCTCCAGGATCTTCTTGTGGCTGGTGTCGATGAGCTCGCCGCCGATCTCGGAGGTCTGCCCGTACGCCCAGTGGGCCCGCTGGGTCCACATCCGGCCGCCGACGCGGCTGGGGTTGGCCTCGTAGAGGACGGGGCTGAGGCCGGCGTCCTGGAGGGTGAGGGCGGCGGTGAGGCCGGATATGCCGGCGCCGACCACCGCGATCCGGGCGGGTGTCACGGCCTTGGCGACCGCCGGTGCGGCGACGGCCGTCCCGGCGGAGACGGCGAGCCCGGCCGCGGCGGCGTACTTGAGGAGGCTGCGGCGCCCGAGGGCGTCGTTCCTCATGCCGCGCAGCTCGTCGACGGGCAGGCCCAGCCGTCGGGC
The DNA here is from genome assembly GCF_044544825.1 of Streptomyces sp. NPDC053493. Lineage (NCBI taxonomy): Bacteria > Bacillati > Actinomycetota > Actinomycetes > Kitasatosporales > Streptomycetaceae > Streptomyces > Streptomyces sp. NPDC053493. Next base: position 18,674 of record NZ_JBITXS010000006.1, on the reverse strand, counting down.
GTCGGCGTGCTCGGCGGCCAGGCGCTTCAGGAGGTGCATCGGGTTGGTGCGTGGCATGGGGCGCTCCTGGAGGTGGGAGGGGTCGGGTCTGCGGGAGGGGTCAGGTCTGCGGTACGGCGGTGGGCGCGGGCTCGGTGCTGGCGTCGGCGCGCTCGACGGCGTCCTCCAGGACGATCCGGCCGATGATCTCGTAGCGCTCGGGCCGCCGGGCCTTGAGGTAGAAGCCGAGGCCGAGGCCGCCGAAGAAGACGAGGCCGACGATCCAGGGGATGGCCTTGAAGAAGAGGGAGTCGGCGGCGAGCCCGGCCGCGGCCTCCATGTTCATGATCAGCAGCACGACCACGGCGATCATGCCGACGCCGCCGAGGAGCGGGGCGGTCAGGGTCTTGAACCAGTGCCGGTCCTCCGGGTGGTTCTTGCGGAAGTAGCCGATGACGGCGAAGGAGCACAGCGTCTGGACGATCAGGATCGCCATGGTGCCGAGGATCGCGAGCAGCGTGTAGAGGTGGATGTACGGGTCCTGGCCGGTGAGCCAGAAGGCGCCGACGAGGACGACGGCGATCACGGACTGCACGAAGGAGGCGATGTACGGCGAGCCGTGCCGCGGGTGGGTGCGGCCCAGGGCCGGGTGCAGGAAGCCCTCGCGGCCGATGGCGTACAGATAGCGGGCGGCGCACTGGTGGAAGGCCATGCCGCAGGCGAAGGAGCCGGTGAGCAGCAGCCACTGGAAGGCGTCCACGGCCCAGGCGCCGATGAAGGACTCGGTGGGCGCGAAGAACAGGTCGAGCGGGCTGGCGGAGGCGGACAGCTTCACCGATCCGGCCAGGCCGTTGCCGGCGATGGTCATCCACGAGACGTAGATGTAGAAGAGGCCGACGCCGACGACGGAGATCAGGGTGGCGCGCGGGATGACCCGCTTCGGGTCGCGGGACTCCTCGCCGTACATCGCGGTGGACTCGAAGCCCACCCACGACCAGAAGGCGAAGAAGAGACCGAGGCCGGCGGAGGCGCCGGTGAAGGCGTTCTTCGGGTTGACCGGCTCGACCGGGATGCCGTCGGGGCCGCCGCCGGAGATCAGGACGGCGGTGGCGACGGCGAAGAGGACCGCGATCTCGGCGACGAGCATCACGCCGAGCGCCTTGGCGGTGAGGTTGATGTCGAAGTACGACAGGACGGCGGTGACCGCGAGCATCACGGCCGCGTAGCCGATCCAGGGCAGGTCGACACCGAGCTGGTCGGCGACGGTCGTCTTGGCGAAGTAGGCGAAGACACCGACGATGGACGCCTCGAAGACGATGTACGCGAGGACGGCGAGCATGCCGGAGGCCATGCCGGCGATCCGGCCGAGGCCGTGCGAGATGTAGCCGTAGAAGGCGCCGGCGGCGGTGATCCGCTTGGCCATGGCGACGTAGCCGACGGAGAAGACGGTCAGGACGACCGTCGCGAAGAGATAGCCGGCGGGCGCGCCGGTGCCGTTGCCGAAGCCGACGGCGATGGGGAGGTTTCCGGTCATGGCCGTGATCGGGGCGGCGGTGGCGACGGCCATGAAGACGACGCCGACCAGGCCGACCGAGTTCGCCTTCAGCCGGTGGACCTCGGGGCTCCGGGAAGCCGCTGGGGTGGTGTTCTCTGCCATGGCGCGAGAGCATCCTCGTACGTGACGTAGGCCACAATCGGCAGTCGGTCGCACAATTCGCGCCACGGGACGACGAGTTGTCGCCCCTCTGTACGAACTGTCCGCGCCGGAAACGCCCCGGTGATGTTCCCGGCACACGGACGCGGGTAGCGTCCGGCTCCATGGAAAGTCAGGGCGGGATCACCGTGCAGCGGGCACTCGAGCTTCCGGGCCTGCGCAGCGGGCTCCCCGAGGTCGTCGCCGGCGCCGACCGGCTGCACCGCACCGTGCGCTGGGTGCACGCGGGCGAGGTGCCGAACATCGCCTCGCTGCTCAAGGGCGGCGAGCTGCTGCTCACCACCGGACTCGGGCTCGGCACCCGGCCGGCCGAGCAGCGCGCCTTCGTCCGCCGGCTCGCGGACCGGGGCATCGCGGCGCTGGTGGTGGAGCTGGGGCCGCGCTTCGCGCGCCTGCCGGCGACGATCGTCGAGACGGCCAGGACGGCCGGGCTGCCGCTGGTGCAGCTGCACCGCGAGGTGCCGTTCGTCGCCGTCACGGAGGAGATCCACACCGAGATCGTCAACGGGCACTACGCGCTGCTCCGGCAGGCCGAGGAGGTCCACCGGCAGTGCACCGAGGCGCTGCTCGGCGGCGGCGGGGTGCCACAGGTGCTGCGGATCCTCGCCGACTTCTCGCTCAACCCGGTCTTCCTGGAGACCCCCGACGGACAGCTGCTCTACGCGGCGGGCACCGAGTCCGAGCCGGCCGACCCGCTCCAGGTGTGGGACGGGCTGCGCGGGCAGCGGGCGGCGCGCGAGTCCGGCCCGCCGACCGGCGCGGTGCTCGTGGACGTGCCGGGCGGCGGTCCGGGCACCGCCTCCGTACGCGCCCGGCTCGTTCTGCTCGCCGTCTCCTCGCCGCTCTCGCCCGTGCACCGGATGGCCGCCGAGCGGGCGGCGGGGCTGCTCGCGGTCGTGCTGATGCAGGCCCGGCAGGAGGAGGAGCTGGCCGCCCGCGGCCGCGGCGACTTCCTCACCGACCTCGCCGAGGGCCGCATCTCGGCCGAGGATGCGCCCGCCCAGGCCCGGGTCCTCGGCTTCAAGCCCGGCGACGGTCCGCTGCTGCCGGTCGTCATGCGGCTCGCCTCCGAACTGTCCCCGTCCGGCAACTGGGCACTGCTCGCCCGGGCGGTGCTGGAGGAGCTGTCCGCGGTGGGCGTGCCCGTGCTGCTCGGCGTCCGGCCCGTGGAAGGCCGGGTGCCGCTGCTGCTGGGCCTGCGCTCGGAGACGGAGCGCACGGCGGTCGCGGACCGGGTCGCGGCGGCGCTGCGGGCCGGTGTGGAGCGGGCCGGTCTCGAGCGGTCGGGCGTCCACCCGCCGGTCGTGGTGGTCGGCGTCGCCGGCAGCTGGGCGGCGGCCTCGGCGGGGCTGCGGCACGCCGCGGAGACGGCGACCGCGGCGCAGGGGCTGAGCGACCTGCCCTGGTACGACGCCCGGCGTCTGGACACGGAGCTGCTGCTGTGGCGGCTGCGCGACCATCCGGACCTGGCCGCCTTCGTGGACCGGGCGATCGGTCCGCTGCGCGACCACGACCGCACCTCACGGCCGCCGCTGCTGCCGACCCTGGAGACCTATCTCGCGCACGCCGGCCGCAAGGCGGAGACGGCCCGCGAACTCCACCTCAACCGCCAGACGCTCTACAACCGCCTGGCTCGCATATCGGAACTCCTCGGCACGGACCTGGACGACCCGCAGACGGTCCTGGCCCTGTCACTGGCGCTGCGGGCGCGACGGCACACGACGTAGGGACCGGTGCGCGGGGGCGTGCGTTCCGCGGGACGCACGCCCCCGCGCGGGCTGCTCCGTCGCCCGTCCCGGGCGTGCGTTCCGCGGGGCGGATGCCCGCGACGCAGCGGCCCGCCTCAGCGCTGCGTCAGCTCGTCGTACACGCTCAGCACGTGCGCGATCGTCTCGTCCTCCGTCGGCCAGGTCCGCGCCTGCATCCGTCCCGCCGCCGCCAGGTCGAGCCGCCGTTCGGCGTCCTCGACCAGGGCCCGGACCGTGGCCGCGAGGGCGTCCGCGTCGCCGTACGGAACGAGTTCGGCCGCGTCGCCGACCAGCTCCGGCACGCCGCCCACGGCCGTCGCGACGAGCGGCACGCCGAGGCGCAGGGCCTCCTGCGCGAGCAGCGAGCGGGCCTCCCAGCGGGAGGGCAGGACGGCGACGTCGGCCGCGGCGAGGAGTTCGGCGACGTCCTCGCGGCGCCCGATGAGCCGCACCGCGAGCCGCTCCGTCTCGATCCGCCGCTGCAGGGCCGGCCGTTCGGAGCCCTCGCCCGCGATCACCAGCAGCGGCTGCGGGTCGAGGTCCCGCCACACCCGCGCCGCGTCGAGCAGCATCCCGTACCCGCGGCCCGGTTCCAGCGCGCCGACCGCCATCAGCAACGGCCGGTCCACGGCGCCGAGTTCGGCCCGCGCCTTGCCGTCGTGGAGGCAGACCGGCGCGCGGGAGGCCGGTACGGTCACCGGCGCGAGCCGCGCGTCGCGGGCGCCGCGCCGCCGGGCCCGGTCGACGAGTTCGGAGGACGTGGCGAGGACGACGGCGGCCGCCCGCACGGTCCTGCGCTCCAGCAGGCGTACGAGTCCGGCGCGCGCGCCCGCCACCTGGCTGCGGGTGTGCCAGGTGGTGACCAGCGGGACGCGCGGCGCGGCGGCGCCGGCCAGCGCGAGCGAGGCCCGCACCGAGGCGTCCAGACCGTGCGCGTGGACGACGTCCGCGCCGATGCAGGCGTTGCGGAGCGCGGCGACGGTCGCGGGACCGCCGCGGCGCGGTACGGCTACGACGTGGGCGCCGGCACCGGCGAAGTCGTAGACGTGGTCGAGTTCGGCAGGGGCGCACACGGTCACGCGCACGCCCCTTGCCACGAGCCCCGAGGCGAGCGACCTGACGTGTGCGCTGCTTCCCGCGCTGCCGCCGCCCAGCACTTGGACCGTACGGAGCTGTGTCACGCGCCAAGGATGCCAGTCCGTACGCACGTTCCGGCACCGAAGTGACCGCCTTGCCGTGTCGCCGCGCCAACTTACCGGCCGGGATCACTCACATGGGTGAGCGCGCGAGCTCGCTGACCCGCTCCCCGTACACCGCCGCGGCGACGAGCCCGGCCGCGTGGGCCACGAGGCCGAGCCGCCCGTTGCCCGTGGCGACGGCGACACCGACGGCCGCGCCGAGCGCGTGCGCGCCGGTGTCGCCGAGCATCGTCCGCTCCCCCAGGTCGTCGGCGAGAACGGCGGCCACGGCGCCCATCGGAGCGGCGGCCTGCGCCCCGCGCAGCAGCCCGGGCGCCGCGATCCCGAGCACGGCGAGCCCGGCCCGGCCCGGCGCCACGTCCACCAGGTTGACGAGATGCGCCGTGCCGGCGATCACCACACCGGCGAGGACCTTGTCGAGCGGCCGTTCCTTCAGCAGCGCGCCGGCCACCAGCCCGGCCGCGCCGATCCCGAACAGCTTCACCGCCCCGCTGGTCACCTCGCCGTCCCGCAGCGCCGCCAGATGCGCCCGGAAGCCGCGCCGCTCGTCACCGCGCACGTCGTCGTAGGCCCCGCACGCCCCGGCCGCGAGCACGGCGAACGCCCCGGCCCCGCTCCCGGCGCCGGCCGCGGCACCCAGCACGGCCGCCGGTCCCGCGTACAGCCCGACGCTCCGCCCGGAGCGGTTCGTCCGCTCCCACCGCGGGTCCCGCACCCGCCGCAACCCCTCGTACACGACCCGCGTCACCCCGGCGGCCACCGCCAGCGAAGCGGCCCTGCCGCCTGTCCTGATCATGACGCTCAGCCTAACGGCGTGTCAGTGGCGGCTGACAGGCTGTCGGCAGCAGGCGACACGGGGAGGGGACATGGCGAAGAAGCCGCGGCAGCGGCTGGAAGGACGAGTAGTTCACCTCGGCCCGCCGGAAGCCGCCCGACGGAAGCCGCCGGCCGGGGAGACCGGGCCCGGCCAGGGAGTCGTGACGCGGCTGTCGCCGCCCGACCGGGCCCCGGCGTCCGAGCCGGTGAGTCCCGCGCCGTGAGCCGTCCGGCCCGAGGAGGTCTCCCGCCGATCAGACCCGATCGGCGAGAGGCTCCCTGGGGTTCAGGCGTCCGCCCGGGCCGTCGCGAGGAGTTCCTCGGCGTGCGCGCGGGCCGTCTCGGAGTCCTCCTGGCCGGCGAGCATCCGCGACAGCTCACGGACCCGGTCCTCGCCCTCCAGGACGGTGACGCCGGAGCGGGTGACGGAGCCGTCGTTGGTCTTCTCCACCAGCAGCTGCCGGTCGGCGAAGGCCGCCACCTGCGGCAGGTGGGTGACGACGACGACCTGCGCGGTCCGGGCGAGCTTGGCGAGCCGGCGGCCGATCTCGACGGCCGCCTTGCCGCCGACGCCCGCGTCGACCTCGTCGAAGAGATAGGTCGGCACCGGATCCGTACCGGCGAAGACGACCTCGACCGCGAGCATCACCCGGGACAGCTCACCGCCCGACGCGCCCTTGGCGATCGGCCGCGGCGGGGCGCCCGGGTGCGGGGCGAGCAGCAGCTCGACCTCGTCGGCACCGGACGGCGTGTACGCGACCCGCCGGCCGCCCACCTCGACGCCGTCGGGATCCTCGGTCTGCCGGATCGCGAACGACACCCGCGCGTGCGGCATCGCCAGCGAGGCCAGCTCGGCGGTCACGGCGTCGGCGAACCGGTCGGCCGCCTCCGTGCGCGCGTCGGTGAGCCGCTGGGCCAGCACCGACAGCTCGTCGCGCAGCCGGTCCCGCTCGGCGGTCAGCTCGTCGATCCGCTCGTCGTCGCCGTCGAGTTCGGTCAGCCGGGCGGCGCTCTGCTCGGCCCAGGCCAGCACGGCGTTGACGTCCTCGCCGTACTTGCGGGTGAGCTGGGTGAGGGCCGCGCGCCGTTCCTCGACGGCGGCGAGCCGCAGCGGGTCGGCGTCCAGGTTGTCGGCGTAGCCGGCGAGCTCACCGGCGACGTCGGACAGCAGGATGGAGATCTCGCCCATCCGGTCGGCGAGCGCGGCGAGCGCCGGGTCGTGCGCCCGTACGGCCTCCAGGGCCCGGCCCGCGCCCGCGACGAGCGTCGTCGCGTCCACGGCCTCCGGGTCCTCGGGCTGGCCGGCCAGCGCGGCGTGCGCGAGGGCGGCGGCCGAGGCCAGGGACTCGGCGTGCCCGAGCCGCTCCGCCTCGGCGGCCAGCTCCACGTCCTCGCCCGCCCGCGGCTCGACGGCCTCGATCTCGCTCAGCCCGAACCGCAGCAGATCGGCCTCCTGGGCCCGCTCCCGGGCCCGCGTGGTGATCTCCTCGAGCTCCGCGGTCACGGTCCGCAGCCTGCGGTACGCCTCGCCGTAGGCGGCGAGCGGCACGGCGACGGCCTCGCCCGCGTACCGGTCGAGCGCACCGCGCTGCCGGGCCGGCTTCAGCAGGCCCTGCTGGTCGGTCTGGCCGTGCACGGCGACCAGCTCGTCGGCGAGCTCCGCGAGCAGCCCGACGGGTACGGAGCGCCCGCCGAGGTGGGCACGGGACCGTCCTTCGGCGGAGACGGTACGGCTGACCAGCAGCGCGCCCTCGTCGAGCTCGGCGCCCGCCTCCTCGGCGCGCGCGGCGACCGGCGCGCCCGGGGGCAGCGCGATCCGCCCCTCGACGACGGCGGAGCCCGCCCCGATCCGCACCAACGCCGGGTCGGCCCGGCCGCCGAGCAGCAGCCCGAGGCTGGTCACGACCATGGTCTTGCCCGCACCGGTCTCACCGGTCACCGCCGTGAAACCGGGCGACAGCTCGACCACAGCGTCGTCGATGACTCCGAGCGACCGTATCCGCATCTCCTCCAGCACGCCCCAGACCATACGAGGTTTTCCCCGCCCGGTGCCACGTCGCCCCGCTCCGGCAGCGAAGCGGCCGGTCGGCGTGACGGGGCCGTGCCTTTCCGGGCGTCGGCTCGTTGACGGTGCGGCCCGCCGCGGGCCGGGGGCCGATGTGGGCAGGCCCACACACGGTGAGGCGCGCGCCGTGCCGGGGCCGGGTCCCCGGCCCCGGCTCGGCGGCGGTCTAGTGGGGTGCTCCGCGCCAGCCCGACACCGGCAGCGCGAACTTCGCCACCAGCCGGTCGGTGAAGGAGGCGTGGTGCAGCCGGGCGAGGCGGACCGGGACGGCACCGCGCCGCACCTCGACCCGGGCGCCGGCCGGCAGCTCGACCGTGCGCCGCCCGTCGCACCACAGCACGCCGTTCGGCGTGTGCGGCTCGACCTCGACGGCGAGCACCGAGTCGGGAGTCGTGACGAGCGGCTTGGCGAACAGCGCGTGCGCCCCGATCGGGACCATGAGCAGCGCCGCGACCTCCGGCCAGATCACCGGACCGCCGGCGGAGAACGCGTACGCCGTCGAACCGGTCGGCGTCGCGCAGATCACCCCGTCGCAGCCGAAGCCGGTCACCGGCCGTCCGTCGATGGCGAGGACGACCTCCAGCATCCGCTCCGGGGACACCTTCTGCACCGCCGCCTCGTTCAGCGCCCAGTCCCGGTGCAGCACGTCGCCGTTCTGGTACACGGTCACGTCGAGCGTCATCCGCTCCTCGACCTCGTACGCCCGCGTCACGACCCGGTCGACGACCTTGTCGAGGTCGTCGCGCTCGGCCTCGGCGAGGAAGCCGACCCGGCCCAGGTTGACGCCGAGCATGGGCACGCCGGAGGCCCGGGAGAACTCGGAGCCGCGCAGCAGGGTCCCGTCGCCGCCGAGGACGACGAGGAGTTCACAGCCGTCGAGCGCGTCGGAGCAGGCCTCCGGCACCTTCTCGACGGCCGGCGGCAGCGGCAGGTCGGCCGCCTCCGCCTCCAGGACGCGCACCCCGATGCCGCTGCGCAGCAGTCCGAGGACGACGAGTTCGGCGCTGCGCACGGCGGCCGGCCGGCCGGTGTGCGCGAGCAGGAAGACGGTGCGGTTGCTTTCGGTAGACGTGCTCGAACCAGTGCTCAACGAGGTCCTTCCGCCACGGCGCGGTCGACTTCCGCCGGATCAAGAGCGGGCGCCCCGGCCCGCAGCCACAGAAAGTACTCGACGTTGCCGGACGGCCCGGGCAGCGGGCTCGCGGTCACGCCGAGGACGCCGAGCCCGAGTTCGCCCGCCCGCCGGGCGACGTTCTTCACGGCGTCGGCGCGCAGTTCGGCGCTGCGCACCACTCCGCCGGTGCCGAGCCGCTCCTTGCCGACCTCGAACTGCGGCTTGACCATGAGGACCAGGTCGGCGTCGGGCGCGGTGCAGGCGACCAGGGCGGGCAGCACCAGGCCGAGCGGGATGAAGGACAGGTCGCCGACGACCAGGTCGACCGGGATGCCGTCGATCGACTCGAGCGTCATCTCCCGTACGTTCGTGCGGTCCTTGACGGTGACGCGCTCGTCGCTCTGCAGGGACCAGGCGAGCTGCCCGTAGCCGACGTCGACGGCGACGACGTGGGCGGCGCCGGCGCGCAGCAGGACGTCGGTGAAGCCGCCGGTGGACGCGCCCGCGTCGAGCGCGCGCCGGCCCTCGACGCGCAGGCCGAGCGGCACGAACGCGGCGAAGGCGCCGGCCAGCTTGTGGCCGCCGCGCGAGACGTAGTCGGGGTCGCTGTCGTCCTGGGCGACGACGATGGCCGCGGCGGTCTCGACCTGGGTGGCGGGCTTGGTCGCGACGGTCTTGCCGACGGTCACCCGGCCCGCGGCGATCAGCTGGCTGGCGTGCTCGCGCGAGCGCGCCAGCTTGCGCCGCACCAGCTCGGCGTCGAGACGGCGGCGTGCCGGTCCTGCCACGTTCGGTTCAGCTCCTGTTGTCGTACGGACGGGGCCCGGGCGGCGCGTCGAGCGCGGTCAGCTCGTCGCGCAGCCCACGGTGTACATCCTCGTACACGTCGAGGTGTCCGTCCGCCGTGAGGTGGTCGACCTCGCCGAGCCGCTCCAGCAGCGCGTCGACGGACGCCCGCCCGGTCCGCGTCCGTGCCACGCCGAGCGGCGCGGGCCCGACGGGGCGGTAGGGGTCGCTCACGGCGTCGCTGAGGCCCGCGCCCGCCGCGTCCGGGCCCGGGCTCCCGGCGCCCGGGTCCGCCGCGCTCACGGAGCCCTCGGCGCCCGCCGCGGCCGCCATGCTCGTCGCGCTCGTCGCGCTCGTCGCGCTCGTCGCGCTCGCGGAGCCTCCGGCGCTCGTCGCCAGCGGGTCCGGGCCGGGCGGGTGGTACGCGACGTCCTCGTCGAGGTCCGCCGGGGCGCCGTCGGCGCGGCGGGCCGCTTCGTAGGCGTTCGGGTACGCGTCGCTCATGCCCCGACGCTACCGCGAAGCCGTGAGGTACGGTCGAGACGATGGCGACGATCACGGAGTGCCGCGAGGCACTGACACGGCTCTCGGAGAACCTGGCCCGCGCGGAGGGCGAGGTGCGCGGCGCCGCCGCGCTCGAGCGCACCCTCAGCTGCCACGTCACCGACCTCGACACCACCTTCACCGGCCGCCTGGCCGCCGGCCGCATCGAGGTCGACGGCACCGTCCCGGGCGCGCCCCGCGAGAAGGCCCAGATCCGGCTGCGGATGACCGGCGACGACCTGGTGTCGATGGTCGACGGCCGCCTGAACTTCGCCAAGGCCTGGGCCTCCGGCCGGGTCGGCCTGGAGGCCGGCGTCCGCGACCTGCTGCGCCTGCGGTCACTTCTGTAGCGCGGGCTCCGGCACCTCCGCCTGCCCCTGCCCGGGTCCCTCCCCGGGTCCCTGCCCCTCTTCCCGCACCTGCCGCTTGCGCGCCGTGCGGCCCGCCGGGACGACGAGCGGGGTGCCGGTCTCCGGGTCGTCGATGACCTGGCAGCGCAGTCCGAAGACCCGCTCGACGAGCTCGGCCGTGACGACCTCTCCCGGCGGGCCCTCGGCGACGACCTCGCCGTCGCGGCAGGCGATGAGATGGGTCGCGTAACGGGCCGCGTGGTTGAGGTCGTGGAGGACCGCGACCAGCGTGCGGCCCTGCGTCTCGTGGAGTTCGGCGCACAGGTCGAGGACGTCGATCTGGTGCTGGATGTCGAGGAACGTGGTCGGCTCGTCGAGCAGCAGCAGCGGCGTCTGCTGGGCGAGCGCCATCGCGATCCAGACGCGCTGGCGCTGTCCGCCGGACAGCTCGTCGACGTAGCGGTCGGCCAGCTCGGCGACGCCGGTCGACGCCATCGACTCCCGCACGTTCCGCTCGTCCTCGTCGGACCACTGCCGCAGCAGTCCCTGGTGCGGATAGCGGCCGCGGGCGACGAGGTCGGCGACGGTGATGCCGTCGGGCGCGATGGAGGACTGCGGCAGCAGACCCAGCGTCTTCGCCACCTTCTTCGCGGGCAGGGAGTGGATCGCCTGCCCGTCGAGCAGCACCCGTCCCTCGCTGGGCCTGAGCATCCGGGACAGCGCCCGCAGCAGGGTGGACTTGCCGCAGGCGTTGGGGCCGACGATGACCGTGAAGGAGTTGTCGGGGATCGCCACGCTCAGGTCGCGGGCGATGACCCGCTGGTCGTAGGCGAGCGTGACCGACTCGGCGCTGAGCCGCTGGGTGACCTGCCGCGTCTGCTGCTGCCGCGTCTGCCGCTGCCCGTTCATACCCGTACTCCTGTGCTCCTGTTGGTGTTCCCGAGATTCCCGAGATTCCCGAGGTTCGCGAGGTTCCGTAGGTTCCCGGGGTTCCTGCCGTGCCCGCCGTGCCCGCCGTTCCCGGGGTCCCGGCCGTTCCCGCCGGTCATATCCGCCCCGCCTTCCGCTCGCTGACGAGCAGCCACAGCAGATAGCAGCCGCCGAGGACCCCGGTGACGACGCCCACCGGCAGCTGCCGCTCGCCGAACGCGTTGGTGGCGCACCAGTCGGCCACCAGCAGCAGGGCCGTGCCCATCAGCGCCGACGCGGCGAGGTTGGGGCCGGGCGAGCGGGTCAGCCGGCGGGCCAGCTGGGGCGCGCTGAGCGAGACGAAGACGATGGGGCCGGCGGCGGCGGTGGCGACGGCCACGAGCAGCACCGCGGCGCCCAGGAGGACGATCCGGGTCCGCTCGACCTTGACGCCGAGCGCGTACGCCGCGTCGTCGCCCATCTCCAGCATCCGCAGCGCCCGCCCGTGCCCGAGGATCAGCGGCAGCAGCACACAGCTGACGGTGAACAGCGGCCAGAACTGCTCCATGTCGCGGCCGTCGAGCGAACCGGTCATCCAGACCACCGCTCGGGTCGCGTCGACCAGCTGCGCCTTGGTGAGGAGGTAGTGGATGACGGCGGTGAGCATGGCGGCGGCGCCGATGCCGACGAGCACCAGCCGGTAGCCGTTCACACCGCGTTTCCAGGCCAGCAGGTAGATGACGGTGCCGGTGACGAGTCCGCCGACGACCGCGCCGCCGGCCGCGGCGGCCGCGCTGCCCTGGAAGAGGACGATGACGGCGAGCGCGCCGACCGTGGAGCCCTGGCCGAAGCCGATGACGTCGGGGCTGCCGAGCGGGTTGCGCGACAGCGACTGGAAGACGGCGCCGCCGATGCCGAGCGCGGCGCCGACGAAGACCCCGACGAGCACGCGGGGCAGCCGCAGGTCCATGACGGCGATCTTCTGGATCTCGGTGCCGCCGCCGAGGAGGGTGCTGACGACGTCGCCGGGCGCGACGGGCAGGTCACCGCTGCCGATGAGGACGACCGCGGCGGCCAGCGCGAGGACGAGCAGGCCGGCGACCGAGACGAGGGCGCGCGGCGCGTAGCGTACGGAGAGGCCGCCGGCCCTCAGGGTCCTGGTGCTCACAGCTTGGCCATCCTCTTGCGGCGGACGAGACGGATGAAGACGGGCCCGCCGACGAGCGCGGTGACGATGCCGACCTGGAGTTCGGCGGGGCGGGTGACGACCCGGCCGATGACGTCGGAGCCGAGGAGGAGGACGGGCGAGAGGACGGCCGCGTACGGCAGGATCCACCGCATGTCGGGGCCGGTGATCGACCGCACGATGTACGGGACCATCAGGCCCAGGAAGACGATCGGCCCGCAGGCGGCGGTCGCGGCCCCGCACATCAGGGTCACGGCCACCATCGCGACGATCCGGGTCCGGTTGAGGTGCGCGCCGAGCGCGCGGGCGGTGTCGTCGCCCATCTCCATGGCGTTGAGCGGCCGGGCGATGAGCAGGGCGAGTGCGGTGCCGGCGAGGATGAAGGGCGCGACGCGGGTGACGGTGTCCATGTTCGCGTCGGCGAGCGAGCCGACGGTCCAGAACCGCAGCCGGTCCAGGGCGGCCGAGTCGAGCAGCTGTACGGCGTTGACGTAGCCGTACAGGGCGGCGGTGGCCGCGGTGCCGGCGAGCGCGAGCCGTACGGGCGTGGCGCTGCGGCTGCCGCCGAGGACGTAGACGACGACGGAGACGACGGCGGCGCCGAGGAAGGCGAACCACACGTACGCGGCGGCGTCGGTGACGCCGAGGAACGAGATGGCGGACACGACGGCCGCGGCGGCCCCGGCGTTGACGCCGAGCAGTCCGGGCTCGGCGAGCGGGTTGCGGGTGAGGCCCTGCATGACGGCGCCGGACAGACCGAGCGCGAGTCCGACGAGGATCCCGAGGAGGGTGCGGGGGACGCGGACGTCGTGGACGACGACGTCGTTGCGGATGCCGCTGTTGTGGAACAGTCCGTGCCAGACATCGGCGAGCGGCACCGGTTTGGCACCGATCATGATGCTCAGGACACAGACCAGCAGCAGGACTCCGACGGCCACGACCAGTCCGACGGCACGCACGGAGTTCCGGCGCGTCACCTTCTGGGCAGGGCCGACCGACTCCGCGCTCGCACGGGAGGGACTCTCGACCAACACGAGGTTAGGTTAGCCTACCCTGCCATAGCCGATCGATCCCCTGGCGGAGCCAGGGCACGCGCCTCCGTCGGGTGCGCGCCCCGGCTCCCTACGACGCGTACGCAGACGGCGAGTCGGCCAGGGACTTGAACAGGTGCACGTCCGCGTGCCCGCCGGGGACTCCCGGTGTCCGACCGGTCTCGACGAAGCCATGGCGCAGGTAGAAGCCGGGAGCTTGGAAAGTGGCGGTCGAGGTGGACAGGCGGTCACAACCGCGCCGCCGCGCCTCGGCCTCGGCCGCCTGCAGGATCCTGCTGCCCCAGCCGCCCTTACGGCTGTCCTCGCGCACCCACAACAGCTCGATGCCGCAGAGGCCACCCCACGTCCGTGCGGTCAGCCCGCCGACCAGTTCACCCGCTTCGTCCGTGACCTTGATCGAGAACGCGCCGCGGTCGGAAGCACCGGTGGCGGCACTGTTGAAGGCGATCAACGCCTCGGTCAGCCGGCCGTCGAGCTCGGAGTCACCCTCGCTGACGGTCAGCGCCGGGCCGGGGCTGCGGTCAGTCGTCGTCATCGCGCCCGCCCCGCCTCTCCCAGCCGTCCCAGTGCCTTCCCCGCGTCCAGGCCGCACGCGCCGGCGCCCGCGTCCGTCCACGCCGCCGCACACAGCGCCCGTACTCCGTCGAGCGGATCGAGACCGTCACCCGTCCCGTCGAGCACCAGCGCGCCGCCGCTCACCGCAGCCGTCCAGCCGCCGCAGCCGAACGACCCGTCCGCGCCCTCGGTGACCTCCGGCTGCGCCGCCAGCAGGCCGCGCAGATCCGCCGCCACATACGTCGGCCGGTGCTCCGGCACCGCCGCCAGCAGCCGCGCCACGTCCGTGACGCCCGTCAGGACGAGCAGCGAGTCCACGCCGCCGTTGAACGCGCCCTCGATGTCCGTGTCGAGCCGGTCGCCGACCACCAGCGGCCGCCGCGCTCCGGTCCGCAGCACCGTCTCGCGGTGCATCGGCGGCAGCGGCTTGCCCGCGACCTTCGGCTCCGCGCCCGTCGCGATCCGGACGACTTCCACCGCCGCGCCGTTGCCCGGCCCGACGCCCCGCACGCCCGGGATCGTCAGGTCGGTGTTCGAGGCGTACCACGGCAGGCCCCGCCCCACCGCGTAACTCGCCTCCGCGAAACGGCCCCAGGGCAGCTCCGGGCCGCCGTAGCCCTGCACCACCGCCACCGGATCGTCGTCCGCCGACTCGACCGGCACCAGGCCCCGCTCGCGCAGCGCCACCCGCAGCCCCTCGCCGCCGATCACCAGGATCCGCGAACCCGGCGGCACCTCGTCGGCGATCAGCCGGGCCACCGCCTGCGCGGAGGTGATCACATCACCCGCCTCGGCCGGCACGCCGAGGTCCGTCAGATGCGCGGCCACCGCGTCCGGCGTCCGCAGCGCGTTGTTGGTGACGTACGCGAGGTGCATCCCGCCGGCCCTGGCCGTGCCCAGCGCCTCGACGGCGTACGGGATCGCGTCGCCGCCCGCGAAGTACACGACACCGTCCAGGTCGAGCAGCGCCGTGTCGTAGGCCTCGCTCAGCGCGACCGCGCTGCCCTCCGGCCGGCTCCTGCCCTGCCGCCCGTGCGGTTCACCGCCCCGGACATGGCTCCGGACCTGGCTGTGCGCCTGGTCCCGCACCTGGCCTTGGGCCTGGCCTCGGACGTCCTCCTGGCCGAATCCCGTCATTGCCATGTACTCCTCACGTCGCCGAGGGAAATTCCCCTGCTCCCCCGATCATCGCTCATGCCACCCGCCACATACGATGACGAGATGAACACCTCAGGTCACGCGGCCGACGACGTCCGCGCCCCCGGTCTCCGCCTGAGCCCCTTCCGGGGCCTCCGGTACGTCCCCGAACGGGTCGGCAGCCTCGCTGCCGTGACCTCACCGCCGTACGACGTCGTCGTACGGCCCGACGGACTCCACCACCTGGAGTCCGCGGACCCGCACAACATCGTCCGGCTGATCCTCCCGCAGGCCATCACCGCCGGCACCCGCCACCGCAAGGCCGCCGTCACCCTCGACCGCTGGCTCGCCGACGGCATCCTCGCGCCCGATCCCGAGCCCGCGCTCTACGTGTACGAGCAGCGCGGCGACGGCATCCTCCAGCGCGGCCTCATCGGCGCACTCGAACTCTCCCCTCCCGCCCAGGGCATCGTCCTGCCCCACGAGGACGTGATGCCGCACGTCGTCGAGGACCGCGCCGCGCTCATGCGCACCACGGCCGCCAACCTGGAACCGCTGCTCCTCACCTACCGCGGCGAGGGCAACGGCGCCGGCTCCGTCATCGACCGCACCATCACCCGTGAGCCGCTCCTCTCGACGACCACCGAGGACGGCTTCCACCACCGCCTCTGGTCCGTCACCGACCCGGCCGACCTGGCCGCCGTCGCCGGCGAACTCGCCCGCCACCAGGCCCTCATCGCCGACGGCCACCACCGCTGGGCCACCTATCTGCGGCTCCGCGAGGAACACACCGTGCCCGGCCCGTGGAACTACGGCCTGGTCCTGCTCATCGACACCGCCCGCTACCCGCTGCGGGTCCGCGCCATCCACCGCGTCCTCGGCCGCCTCCCGGTCGCCGACGCGCTCGCCGCCCTCGGCGACGGCTTCCGCGTCACCCGCATAGACGGCCCGCTGTCCGCCGCCCAGGAGGCGCTGGCCGCGGCGACCGCCGAGGGCAACGCCTTCGTCCTCGCCGGCGACGGCGCCTTCCACCTCCTCGACCGGCCCGACCCGGAGCTCCTGGCCCGCACCATCCGCACGGACCGCCCCGAGGCCTGGCGCACCCTCGACGCCACGGTCCTGCACTCCACCCTGCTCGACCACGTCTGGCACATCCCGGACGAGCCCGAGGACATCGCGTACATCCACGACACCGAGGCCGCCGTCGCCCAGGCCGAACGCCGCGGCGGTACGGCGGTCCTGATGCACCCGGTGAAGGAAGAGGTCGTCCGCGACTTGGCCCGGCAGGGCGTCACCATGCCCCGCAAGTCGACGTCCTTCGGCCCGAAGCCGGCCACGGGGCTGGTGCTGAGGAGCCTGGCCCTCGACTGAGACGAAGATGTCCGGAGAAAACGCCGAAGGGCGGCACCCCTCACGGGTGCCGCCCTTCGTCCTACGCACGCACGCCAGCGTCAGCTCTTGTCGCCGTCGCGGTCGTCGTCGAGGTCGCGGTCGTCGTCGACGTCGTCCGCATCGTCAACGTCGTCACCACGCTGCTCTTCGTCCTCGGTGTCGTCGAACGCGTCGACGAACTCGACACCGTCCAGCTCGGCGAGGCGGTCGGACGCGTCGGTGGAGCCGTCCTTGTCGGACTCGAGGGCCTTGGCGAACCACTCCCGCGCCTCGCCCTCCCGGCCGGCGGCCAGCAGCGCGTCGGCGTACGCGTACCGCAGCCGCGCGGTCCACGGGTGGTTGGCGTTGGACGCCAGCTCGGGGCTCTGCAGGGTGACGATGGCCGCGTCGAGCTGACCCATGTCCCGGCGGGCGCCGGCGGCGACGAGACGCATCTCGACCTGCCCGGCCTTGTCCAGCTTCTGCACCTCGGGCTCACCGGCCATGGCGAGCGCCCGCTCCGGCCGGCCCAGACCGCGCTCGCAGTCCGCCATGACGGGCCACAGCTCGACCGTGCCGGTCATCCGCCGCGCGGCCCGGAACTCGGCCAGTGCCTCGGCGTACTTCTGCGTGGCGTACGCGGCGAAGCCGGCCGCCTCGCGGACGGCGGCCACACGCGAGGCCAGCCGCAGCGCGATACGCGAGTACTCGTACGCCTTCTCCGGCTCCTCGTCGATCAGCTGGGCGACCATGACGAGGTTACGGGCGACGTCCTCGGCCAGACCCTTGGGCAGGCTCATCAGCTCCTGCCGCACGTCCGGATCGATCTCCTCACCGGTGACCTCCGGCGGGATCGGCAGCCGCTTGATCGGCGCGCGGTCCCCACCGCGACGCTCGCCGCGGTCGTCACGACGGTCGTCACGGCGCCCGTAGCCACCCCGGTCGTCCCGACGCGGCCCACGCCCACGGTCGTCCCGCCGGTCGTCCCGGCCACGGAACCCACCGCCGCCACCACCACGCCGGTCGTCCTCGCGCCGCGGCCCACGGGGCCGCTCGTCACGACGGTCGTCACGCCGGTCATCGCGCCGGTCGTCGCGGCGGAAGCCGCCGCCACGGTTGTCGTCACGCCGGTCGTCGCGGCGGAAGCCACCGCCACGGCTGTCGTCACGACGGAACGACGGACGCTCATCCCGGCGGTCGTCCCGACGGAAGGAGGGACGGTCGTCACGACGGTCGTCGCGGCGATCATCCTGCCGGTCGTCACGACGGAAGGAGGGGCGGTCGTCACGACGGTCGTCGCGGCGATCATCCTGCCGGTCGTCACGACGGAAGGAGGGACGGTCATCGCGTCGGTCATCGCGGCGATCGTCCCGCCGGAAGCCACCGCCACGGTTGTCATCCCGACGGTCATCGCGGCGGAAGGACGGCCGGTCGTCACGACGGAACGACGGACGCTCATCGCGGCGGTCGTCACGGCCGCGGTAGCCACCGCCGCCGCCACCGCCACGGTTGTCGTCCCGACGGAACGACGGACGGTCGTCACGGCGATCGTCCCGCCGGTCGTCACGACGGAAAGAGGGACGGTCATCGCGGCCGCGGTAGCCACCGCCGCCGCCACCGCCACGGTTGTCGTCCCGACGGAACGACGGACGGTCGTCACGGCGGTCGTCACGACGGTCGTCACGACCACGGTAGCCACCACCGCGGTTGTCGTCCCGACGGTCATCGCGGCGGTCATCGCGGCGATCGTCCCGCCGGTCGTCACGACGGAAAGAGGGACGGTCGTCACGGCCGCGGTAGCCACCGCCGCCGCCACCGCCACGGTTGTCGTCACGACGCGGCCCACGGAAGCCGCCCCGCTCGCCACCGTCCCGGCGGCGCGGCTCGCGCTCCGGACGGTCGTCGGGAGAGTTGGTGGACATCGACGTGACTCCTGTCTTCGGGTACTGCAGTCATTCTCGCGCAGCCGGCACCGCGGCGCGCTGTCAAGAAATACAAGGAAAAACAAAAGGACCCCTGGTCCCAGCGTGAACGCTGGGACCAGGGGTCCTGAAAGATTGTTCGGCGGCGTCCTACTCTCCCACAGGGTCCCCCCTGCAGTACCATCGGCGCTGAAAGGCTTAGCTTCCGGGTTCGGAATGTAACCGGGC
>NZ_JBITXS010000005.1:0-491297 GCF_044544825.1 Streptomyces sp. NPDC053493 | reverse complement strand
CGCCCGGTTACATTCCGAACCCGGAAGCTAAGCCTTTCAGCGCCGATGGTACTGCAGGGGGGACCCTGTGGGAGAGTAGGACGCCGCCGAACAATTTTTAGCCTCAACCCCTGGACCTGGTCCGGGGGTTGAGGCATTTTTGCGTTCTGCCGAGGGTATCGGGCCGGGGGTATCGGTGGGGCGAGGGCCGGGGGGCGGCGATCGTGGACTTCGGGTTGTGGGACGACTGGGTTCGGGCCGTGGCGGGAGTGATCGTCACCAGTGCGGCGATCGTGCTGCTCTGGCGGGGCGTGGCGAAAGCGGCCGCGTTCAAGGACCCCCATCGGCGGACCGGGCGGCGGATCCTCCTGGTGCCGCGCCGGCTGGTGCGCGGCCGGCCGGCGGATCTGCGGCCCGTGGTGCGGGGAGCGCTGGCCCTGCGGCGGTATCACGGGGCGGCCGGTGCGGCGACCGTGAACGAGGTGCTGGCCCGGCTGGTCGAGGCCGACCGGTCGGCGCGCGTACTGCGTCGCGGGCGGCGTATCTGGGCCGGGTACGTGCCCGCGACGTGGGTGGTGGCCGGGTTGGTCGTGGCGGCATGGCTGGCGACGTACGAGGCCGTCATGGACGGCCCGGGTGCCTATCTGCCGAGTCCGACCGAGGCCTTCGAGACGGTCTTCGGCTCCGCGGGATTCGTGGAAGGCGGAGAAGGTTGCACGGGCTTCTCCCTTCTGCGCGGCTGTGAGGACTGGGTCATTCCCTGGTGGGAGGGCGCCGAGTCCGGTTTCGTCTTCGGAGGCTGTCTCACGCTGGTCGTCGGGGCGTGGTGGATCCGGCGGGCCGCGCTCCGCGACTTCGCCGTGTGGGAGAAGCAGGAGCCGCCGCTCGTGGCGTGCCTGGAGGCGCTGGCGGCGTGCCGGCAGGCGTTGCGGACGCCCGCCCTCGAGGCCTCCGTGCTCGACATGAGCGTGGCGGAACTACGGGCCGGCCTGCGCGACTTCGCGCGGTGGGGCCTGCCCGCGGACGCGGAGCGGCGGGCGGAGCTGGAGGCGCACGGCGCGCGGGTCGCGGCGACGCTGCTGGCGGCCTCGGGGCGGGTGCTGCGGGAGGGCACGGCGACGTCCGCGCTTCCCGACCTCGTACGGCTGCTCGCGCAGGTGCAGGACCGGCTGCACGGCTCCCGGTGGTACGCCCTGCTCGACGACTCCCTGCTCGTGCCGCTGCCCGTGCCTCCGCCCGGCCCCGTACCGCCGACGCCGGGAACGGGTACGGCGGGTGCGACGGGTGGGGAGAGGCCGGCCGAGGCGGGGCGCTGGCAGCGGTACACGGCGATAGCGACCGCGCTGCCGACCGTTCCGGCGCTGCTCGCGCTGGGATTCACGGCCGTCACCCTCACCCAGGCACGGGACGCGCTGCGCGTCTCCGAACGGGACCAGGTCGCGTCGAGTTACAACGACACGGTCGCCAATCTCGGCGACGAGTCCATCAACGTACGCATCAGCAGCATCTACGCCCTGCAGCGGATCATGAAGGAGTCGCCGCGGGAGCAGCCGGCGGTCGTCGAGGTGCTCTGCGCCTATGTGCGGGACAAGGGCAGGACTCCTGCCAAGAGCAAGGTGGAGGCCGCGCACAAGAACGCCGAGACGCGTCCGCCCGACGACGTCCAGGCGGCGCTGAACGTGCTGGGTTCCCGGCCGCCCGAGGTGGAGGGCGAGCGCGTGATGAACCTGCGCGGGACCTTCCTCGTCGGGGCCGACTTCACCGACGGGAACTTCTCGGACGCCGACTTCAGCAACGCCGACCTCACCTTCGCCCAGTTGGACGGCGAGTTCGACAACGTCTGGTTCCACGGCACGGTCCTTCGCGGCGCAGCGCTGAGCGGTGGCGAGTTCCTCCGCTCGGAGTTCGGCGGGGCCGACATGGCGGGTATCTGGTGGGACGGTGCGGTGCTGCAGGGCGTGGATCTGCAGGGCGTCGACCTCAGCGGGGCCCGGCTCGGTTTCCTCGACGACCGGGCCTCCGTCGACCTTGACTACGCGAAGCTGTCGGGCGCCAACCTGACCGACGCCGACCTCACCGGGGCGTCGCTGAGGAACGCGCATCTGGAGCGGGACGCCGAGAACCAGCTGCCTGCCGCCGATCTGACGCGTACGAACTTCACCGACGCGGATCTGCGGGAGGCCACGCTGGACGGAGTGGATCGCAGCACGGCCGTGTGGGACGGGGCGACGTTCGAGGAGGACGATACGGAGGACGCGGAGGACGGTGAGGGGCTGGACGAGGATCCGCGTTAGGAGGCCGGCGTCACCAGGCCCGTGTCGTAGGCCAGGATCACGGCCTGGACGCGGTCGCGGGAGCCGGTCTTCGCGAGGATGCGGGTCACATGGGTCTTCACCGTGGACTCGGCGAGGTGGAGACCGGTGGCGATCTCGGTGTTGGTCCGGCCCTCGCCGATGTGGGTGAGGATCTCGCGTTCGCGTTCGGTGAGGGCCTCAAGGCGCGGGTCCTGCTTCCGGAGGCGGGTGTCGGTGGGCGCGGGAGCGGCGGCGGCGCCGGGCGGGAGGCGGTGGGCGAAGGTGTCGAGGAGGCGCCGGGTGAGGCTGGGCGCCACCACGGCGTCGCCGCTCGCGACCGCGCGGATGCCGGCGAGGAGCTCCTCGGGCTGGGCGTCCTTGACCAGGAAGCCGCTCGCGCCGGCGCGCAGCCCGTCGTAGGCGTACGCGTCGAGGTCGAAGGTCGTGACGATCAGGACCCGGGTGCGGGCGCCGGCGGCGACGACGCGGCGGGTGGCCTCGATGCCGTCGAGGCCGGGCATGCGGATGTCCATGAGGACCACGTCCGGGTGGTGGCGGTCGACGAGGCGGACGGCCTCCGTGCCGTTGGCGGCCTCGCCGACCACCGTCATGTCGTCCTGGCTCTCCAGCAGGAGGCGGAAGCCGAAGCGCTGCATCGGCTGGTCGTCCGCGATCAGAACGGTCGTCACGAGGGTCGGTCCTCCCGGGTCGGGTGGGGAAGGCGGAGCCGTACGCGCCAGCCGGCGTCGTCTTCCGGTGGTGTGCCGTGTTCGAGTGTGCCGTCGTAGAGGGCCGCGCGCTCCCGCATTCCGTTCAGGCCTTGGCCGTTGTCCTGGCCGTTGCCGTTGCCGTTGCCGTTGCCGTTGCCGTTGCCGTTGCCGTGGCCCGTGTCGGTGACGGTGACGACCACGGCGTCCGGTTCCCGTACGAGCGTGACCGTGGCCTCCGCGCCCGGGCCCGCGTGCTTCAGCGTGTTCGTCAGCGCTTCCTGCACGACCCGGTAGACCGTGAGCTCGGCGCCGGCGGACAGGGAGTGGACGCCGGGGTCGAGCTCCGTGGTCACCGGGAGGCCCGCGGCGCGTACGCCGTCGATCAGGGCCGGGAGGTCGGCGAGGCCGGGCTGGGGCGTCCGTACGGCCGTCTCCTCGTCCTCCCTCAGCACGCCGAGCAGCCGACGGAGCTCGGCCAGGGCCTGGCGGCTGGTGGTGCCGATGGCGTCGAGGGCCTGGGCGGCGCGTTCGGGGCTCTTGGCCGCCGCGTACCGGCCGCCGTCGGCGAGGCCGGTGATCACGGACAGGTTGTGGCCGATGATGTCGTGCATCTCGCGGGCGATGCGGGCGCGTTCGGCGGCCGCCGCGAGCCGGACCTCCTGCTCGCGTTCCTCCCTGCGGGAGCGGACCGTGATGCCGAGGAGGGCGACCAGGGCGTACGCCCAGAGGGCGGGCACGACCTGCTGGTCCCAGGAGCCGCGCGGGAAGCGGACGGCGCCGGTGACCAGCGGCGGCAGGAGCAGGGACGCGGCCCACAGCAGGGCGCGGGGCGGGAGGGCGAGCGCGATGTGGAAGACGGGCAGGGCCTGGAGGTACGCGGCCTGGAGGGAGGCGCCGGAGGCCGTGCTGACGAGCGTCGCGGCGGCCGTCACGGCCAGGACGGCCAGGGGCCGGCGGCGGCGCCAGTAGAGCGGGAGGCACATCGCCAGGGTGGTGACGACGACCAGCCAGACGGGGACGGACGGGTCGGGGGCGGTGTTCCGCCAGCCGCCGGCGGCGTCGACGAGGGCGGCGGTGGTCCAGCCGGCGGTCACGGTCGCGTCCCACAGCCAGGGCCGGGCGGTGTCGAAGGCGCGGAGTCGGGCGGCGAGTTGCCGGACGTAGCGGCTGGGTCCGCCTGGTGCGGCTGGTCCGCTCGGCCCGGCCGGTCCGCCTGCTCCGGCCGGCCCGCCCGGTCCGCCTGGTGCGCTCGGTCCGCCTTGTTCCGTCGCCACCGTTCCCGTTGTCGCCACCCGCACATCCTCGTACGTCCTGCGTCGTCGTGGCGTCGTACCGAAGGTGGGCGGTGGCGGGCCGGCGTCGTACCCCGGTACGACGACACCTGGCCTCCCGATCGAAAAGCCCTTGTCAGAGGCGTGTCGAGGTGGCGAGGATCCGGGCATGGACTTTTCGATACGTGGCATCCGCGCCGACGAGTGGGAGAAGGTGCGCGAGCTGCGGCTCGCCGCCCTGCAGGACCCGGTCGCGCACATCGCTTTCCTCGAGACGTACGAGGACGCCGCCGAGCGGCCCGACTCCTTCTGGCAGGAGCGGGCGGCGGGCGGCGCCGAGGACGGTGCCGGGCGGGTGCGCCAGTTCGTGGCGGAGACGCCGGAGGGGCGCTGGATCGGCACCGTGACGGTGCTGGTGGAGCGGCCCGCGGACGAGGTGCGCTTCGGTGAGGCGGCGAAGATCGACCAGACGCACCTGGTGGGTGTGTTCGTACGGCCCGAGGCGCGCGGCGCCGGTGTGATCGACGCGCTGTTCCGGACGGCGGTGGAGTGGTCCTGGACGCTGCCGGAGCCGCTTATCGAGCGGGCGCGGCTGTATGTGCACGAGGACAACGCGCGGGCGGAGGCGTTCTACCGGCGGTTCGGCTTCGTCGCGACGGGCGAGCGGGTGTCGATGCCGGGCAGCGAGACGGCGGAGGAGCTGGAGTACGAGTTCCGGCGGCCGGCCGGCGTCTAGCGGGCCTTCGTGAGGTCGACCGCCCGGTGCTGAGGAAGCGGCTCGGGCCAGCGGGCACGGGCCTGCTCCGGCGAGCGCATCAGGGCGAGGGCCGGCAGGCCGAGGGCCGCGCCGTCGGCGACGAGTTCGGGAAGCCGGGGAAGCGGCGCGACGGCGGCGACGTCGTCCAGGACGAGCCTCATTGGTGGGTCGAGCCGACCGTCGGATGACCGTGCGGCCATGCGGCGGCCGTGCTCGACCACGCTTGCGGCGAGGGCGGTCAGCAGTGGCATCGCGCCCGGGTGGGTGCGCGGATCCTCGATCGGTTCACCCACCACGTAAAGAGTGCCCTGTTCGGCGACGAAAGATGCGAGCGTGAGCGAATCCGTTCGATTCGCCGTGCAGGCGTCGCGGATGTGCACCGAGGAGAGGGCGGAGAGCGCCCGGGCCGTCAGTTCCTGGGCGGCGCGGCGGCGTTCGGGGTGCGCGGTGAGGGCCGACTCGAGGAGGCCGGCGTGGCCGGCGGCGGCCTTCGGGTGGGTACGGAGGATCCGTACGGGCTCGTGGGCGTCGGCGCCCTGCGCCCAGCGGTGCACCTGCTTGAACGGGCGGCCGTCGGTGGCGGCGGCGTGCAGCCAGCAGCGCAGGAGCGTTTCGGCGGTGTCGGCCAGGGCCGCGTCGAGCCGCGCCTGCGGGCGTACGGGCGCGAGCAGCGCCACGGCCCGCTCGCGCGCGGCGTCCGGGTCCTCGCAGCCCTCCGCCGGGCTCCAGTGGAGGCGGGCGGGCGTGTCGCACAGGTGGCCCGGGTCGTAGACGAGGACGGGGCCGAGCTTCCCGCGCGCGTCCTTGGTCTCCGCCCACAGCCGTGGATCGGACGTCACGACGAGGGCGGCGCCCTCGGCGTCCCGCACCGCCTGCACGGCGAGCGGCCGCCGGGCGGCGGCGGGGCCGTACACGATCCGGGGCGCGTCCGCCGCCGTCGCCGGCCCGGCGGGCGCGGGGCTCGACGCGTCGGGCCTGCGCGGCGCGTCGGGCCTGCGCGGCGCGGGAGGCCGGCCGGCCCGGCCGGTGGCGTCGGCCTGCGCGTACGGCTCCGTGCCGTTCGTGTGCGGGGTGGCTTCGTCGTACCCGGCGAGACCGGTGTACGCGTCGGCGTCGGCGCGGCCAGTGTGCCGGTCGGCCTCGCCGGGGGCGCCGTCGCGCTGGGCGAACTCGTCGTACGCGGCCGTACGGCCCGTGAGGCCTTCCGTGTGCCCCGGGACCGGCCCGACGGTGCCAGGCCTTCCGGCGCCGGCGCGCCCGCCGTGGTCGCCGTACGCGCCTGCACCGCCGGTGGGGCCCTCGGTGTGCCCCGGGACCGGCCCGACGGTGCCAGGCCTTCCGGCGCCGGCGCGCCCGCCGAGCTCGTCGTAGCCGGCCGCACGG
This sequence comes from Streptomyces sp. NPDC053493, assembly GCF_044544825.1. Lineage (NCBI taxonomy): Bacteria > Bacillati > Actinomycetota > Actinomycetes > Kitasatosporales > Streptomycetaceae > Streptomyces > Streptomyces sp. NPDC053493. The sequence goes on along the minus strand of NZ_JBITXS010000005.1, from coordinate 484,903 downwards.
CCGTCGCGATCGGCGCGCCCGCCGTCATCGCCCGCACCGCCCGTGCGCCTCCCGGGGCCCGCACCCTCACGCCCGGCGGCGCCGTACTCGCCGTACTCCTCGTGCTCGCCGCGTGTCCGGCGCGCCGCCGTGGGGCCGTACGCGCCCGTCTTGCGGTGGGCGCGGACGGTGCGCCAGCGGGTGAAGGTGCCCACGGCGAAGATCGTGAGGACGGCCAGGATCATCGCCTCGCCGATGACGAGGCCCCAGAAGAGGCCGTAGCCGGAGAGGGAGCCGGGCGGGGTGTCGGGCCAGGCCGCGGGAAGGTCGGTCGGGGCGGACATCAGGGAGCGGAGGGCGAGCGGCGTGCGCGTGAAGGTGACGCCCTCGGGCCAGGCGCCGTGGGACAGGAGGGCGGACAGGCCGGTCGCCGTCCAGGTCAGGACGGCGAGGCCGAGCAGCAGGGCGAGGAGCCCGACCACGAGTCCGTCGGGGACGCCGCCGCCCTGCCGCTTGGGAGCCTGCTCCACGTCACGCCACCGTGGACTGTGAGGAGTCGTTCATCTGCTGCTCGATGAGCAGCGCGCGCTGTTCCGTCTCCCATTCCAGCTGCTGGTCGGTTACGGAGGGGCCGGAGGACTCCGTCATGGCGCGGTCGGTGTAGACGAGCGGGCGTTCCTTCTCGGTGATGAGGTGTTTGACCACCTGCACGTTGCCGTTGACGTCCCAGACGGCGATGCCGGGTGTGAGCGTCGGGATGATCTCGACCGCCCAGCGTGGCAGGCCGAGGACCCGGCCGGTGTTGCGGGCCTCGTCGGCCTTCTGGGCGTAGATGGTGCGGGTGGAGGCCATCTTGAGGATCGCGGCGGCCTCCTTCGCCGCCGCTCCGTCGACGACGTCGGAGAGGTGGTGGACGACCGCCACGAAGGAGAGGCCGAGGCGGCGGCCGAACTTCAGCAGGCGCTGGAACAGCTGGGCGACGAAGGGGCTGTTGATGATGTGCCAGGCCTCCTCGACGAGGAAGATGCGCTTCTTCCGGTCGGGGCGGATCCAGGTGTGTTCCAGCCACACGCCGACGATCGCCATGAGGATCGGCATGGCGATGGAGTTGCGGTCGATGTGGGAGAGGTCGAAGACGATGAGCGGGGCGTCGAGGTCGATGCCGACCGTCGTCGGGCCGTCGAACATGCCGCGCAGGTCGCCGTCGACCAGACGGTCGAGGACGAGGGCCACGTCCAGGCCCCAGGCCCGTACGTCGTCTATGTCGACGTTCATGGCCTCCGCCGACTCCGCCTCCGGGTGGCGCAGTTGCTCGACGATGTCGGTGAGGATCGGCTGGCGTTCGGTGATGTGCTCGTTGACGTACGCGTGGGCGACCTTGAGCGCGAAGCCCGACCGCTCGTCGAGGCCGTGGCCCATCGCCACCTCGATGATGGTGCGCAGGAGGGCGAGCTGGCCCGTGGTGGTGATGGCCGGGTCGAGCGGGTTGAGGCGGATGCCGGCGTCGTTGGCGACCATCGGGTCCAGGCGGATGGGAGTTATCCCCAGCTCCTGCGCGATGAGGTTCCATTCGCCGACGCCGTCCTCGCCCTGCGCGTCGAGGACGACGACCTGGCGGTCGCGGAAGCGCAGCTGGCGCAGCACGTAGGTCTTCTCGAGCGCGGACTTGCCGTTGCCGGACTCGCCGAGGACCAGCCAGTGGGGTGCGGGGAGCTGCTGCCCGTACAGCTGGAAGGGGTCGTAGATGTACCCCTTGCCGCTGTAGACCTCGCGGCCGATGATCACGCCGGAGTCGCCGAGGCCGGGGGCCGCGGTCGGCAGGTAGACGGCCTGGGCCTGGCCCGTGGAGGTGCGGACGGGCAGGCGGGTCGTCTCGACCTTGCCGAAGAGGAAGGAGGTGAAGGCTTCGGTGAGGACGGACAGCGGATCTCGCATCGGTCGGTGCCCCTTCGGCCTAGCGGCGGATGCCGGTCGCGAACGGCAAGGTGTTCACAAAGGCCCGGTGGTGCTCGCGGTCGCACCACTCCAGCTTGAGGTACGACTTGCCGGCGGAGGCCCTGATCGTGCGCTTGTCCCGGGCCAGGGCCTCGGGAGAGCGCGCCGATACGGTGATGTACCCGACGAGGTTGACGCCCGCCGCGCCGCTGGCGAGATCTTCACCCCGCTGGTCGAGCCGGCCGTGGGCGGCGATGTCGCGCGGGTCGACGGTGCGGTTCATCTTGGCCTGGCGGGAGGCCTCGGCCTCGTCGTTGGTCTTCTCGGTGAGCATCCGTTCGATGGCGACCTCGGTGGGTTCGAGGTCCATGGTGACGGCGACGGTGCGGATGACGTCGGGCGTGTGGACGAGGAGCGGGGCGAGGAAGTTGACGCCGACCGGCGTCATCGGCCACTCCTTGATCCAGGCGGTGGCGTGGCACCAGGGGGCGCGGGTGGCGGACTCGCGGGTCTTGGCCTGGAGGTAGGTCGGTTCCACCGCGTCGAGTTCGGCCGGCCAAGCGTTTCGTTTCGTCATGGCCTGGATGTGGTCGATGGGGTGGTCCGGGTCGTACATGGAGTGGACGAGGGAGGCGAGCCGGGACTGGCCGAGGGGCTGGCGGACGCGGATGTCGGCCTCGGCGAGGCGGGCGCAGATGTCGGTGAGTTCGCGGGCCATGACGACGGCGAGGCCGGCGTCGCGGTCGAGCTTGCGGGCGCCGGAGGCGTGGCGGGCGGCGCGGGCCATGGCGTTGGCCTCGGCGGCGAGTTCGCGGGTGTAGTGCATGCAGGCCACGAGGTAGGCGCGGTGCTGCTCGCTCGAGGTGGAGACCATGGACTGGAGCTGGTCGTACGACTCCTGGAGCCAGGCCGGGGCCTGGTGGTCGCCGCGCTGGGCGACGTCCTTGGCGTGGGCGTCGGGGTCGGCGGGCAGCGTGCGGGCCAGCATCTGGAGGCGGGTGACGAAGCCGTCGCCGTTGGCGACGTGCTTGAGGAGGGTGCCGAAGCGGTCGACGAGGGCTTCCTGGTCCTCGGAGTCGCGCAGGCCGACGCCCGGGCCCTCGATCTCGATGGCGGCGGTGACGGTGCGGCGGTCGGCGTGCAGGAGGACGGCGATCTCGTCGGGGCCGAAGGGCGCGGAGAGCCAGTTGATGCGGCCGATGCCGGGCGGCGGGCCGATCTCGACCTCGCGGCCGTCGAGGCGGGTGCCGGCCTCGACGGCGGCGGAGCGGTAGGCGGTGCCGCGCTTGAGCATCCGCTTGTAGCTGCGGTTGATCTCGAACCACTTGTAGAAGGTGCGGTGCTTGTACGGGACGTAGACCGCGGCCAGGGCGATCATCGGGAAGCCCATGAGGAGCACGATCCGCAGGGACAGGACGGGGACGATCAGTCCGCTCATCATGCCGAGGAAGGCGCCGGCGATGATGAGCGCGATCTCGCCGGTCTCGCGGTTCTTGCCGACGATCGCGTTCGGCCGGGCGCGGCCGATGAGATACGTGCGGCGGGGCGAGACCGGCTGGGACTGGGTCGTCAACGCCCTGCACCTCCTGAGTTCTTGCTGTTGCTGCTACGGCTGCTGTGCGGGGTACCCGCGGTGGGACTGCTGCTGCGGGGCGCGGGCGGGGGCGTCACTCCGGGCGTCGCTCCGCTCGGGCCGCCGGAGCCGCGGCTGCTGTGGGCGGCGACGCCGCCGGAGAGCGGGTTGGCGGGGCGGGCGCCCTGGCCGGGGCCCTGGCCGCCGGCGCCGCCGCCGTCGCTGCGGGTGCTGTGGGTCTTGATGCCCTGGGAGACGAGGGAGGCGGGAGAGGAGATGACGGCGGCGGCCGCGTTCTCGCCGGCGCGGTGGAGGCGGTTGTTGCGGGAGGCGACGATCTCGTCGCCGAAGCCGGGCACGAAGCGGTAGATCATCGCGGAGGCGAAGATCGCGAGCAGGATGATCGCGAGGCCGGAGACGACGGCGGAGAACGCGTCGGGGCCGGTGCCGGAGGAGAGCGCGCCGGCGAGGCCGAGGACGATGACGATGACCGGTTTGACCAGGATCACCGCGATCATGATGCCCGCCCAGCGGCGGACGTGGCCCCACATGTTCTTGTCGACCAGGCCGGAGTAGACGACGACGCCGAGGAGCGCGCCGACGTAGAGGAGGACGGCGCGCAGCACGAGCTCCAGGTAGAGCACGCCGGCGGCGAGGATCGTCACGAGCGAGACGATGATCAGCATGATCGGCCCGCCGCCGATGCTGTCGCCCTTCTCCAGGGCCTGTTTGAAGCTGCCGAAGAAGACGTCGGTCTGCTGGCCGGTGCCGGAGGCGATGACCTCGGTGACGGCGTCGGTGGCGTTGACGACGGTGTAGAGGATCAGCGGGGTGAAGGCGGAGGCGAGGACGGTCAGCCAGAGGAAGCCGATGGCCTCGGAGAGGGCGGTGGTGAGCGGGACGCCGCGGATGGCGCGCTTGGCGACGGCCAGCAGCCAGAGGAGGAGGGTGAGGAAGGTGGCGGCGGCGAAGACGATGGCGTAGCGGCCGAGGAACTGGAGGTTGGTGAAGTCGACGGCGGCGGTCTCCTTGACGGCACCGGAGAGGGTGTCGACGACCCAGGCGGCGGCCTTGGCGCAGCCGTTGGCGAGGGAGGAGAGCGGGTCGAGCGCGGCGGACGGGTCGTCGAGCCGCGGCCGCACGCCGGAACCGGCGCCGCCGGTGGACTGGCCGTTTTCGCAGTATTCCCTTGCGGGGCCGACGATGAGGTCGCACTGGCCCTTGGCGGACGGTGTCGGCGTCGGTGTGGGCGGCGGAGTGGGTGCCGCGTACGCCCGGGACGCCAGCAGCACGGCGGTGGCCTGGGCGGTCGCCAGGGCCGTGGTCACGCGGAGCGCGGTGCGGGAGTTAGCGCGCATAGGTGAAGCCTCCGAACTCCTGGACGGCCTTGGCGATGGCGTCGGCGTCTGAGGCGGTGCGGTCGGTGTTCACCGGTGCCGGCCCCTCCTTCTGGGAGAAGGAGTCGACCTTCCAGTCGCTACCGGACCAGCGCAGGGCGAGCGTCATCGTGAACCAGTCGTTGGTCACGGGGTTGGTCGAGCCGATACCGGCCGTGCCGAACACGCCCGTGCACCAGACCTCGACGGTCGCGCTGGTCTCCGTGTACTCGGTCACCTTGGTGCCGACGGGAGCCGTGCGCGACACGTAGGTCATGCCCGGGGCGGCGTTGCCGTGCTCGTCCAGGCCCAGCTTGTCGAGGAAGTCCTTGCTGTACGCCTGGTTCAGCTTGGCCTCCAGTTCGGCGACCTTGTCGTCGGCGAACAGGCTGCGGACGATGTCCGTACGGCGGTCCGGCTTGAGGATGTCGGCCGAGACGAGCGCCACCGCGTAATTCGCCGCCGCGCTCTGCGCCCCCTGTTCGTCCCTCGCGAAGCCTGACGGGATCGTGTCGTTCTTGCCCGTCACGGGGTGGACGCCCGTCGCCGCGGTCGAGGTCGGCTTGGTGGGGGCGTCGGGGCCGGCGCCGGTGGTCGGGGTGTCGGGGCCTTCGCCGCCGCGGTTGGCGAGGGCGATGGCGGCGACGAGGAGGACCACCACGCCGACGATCGCCAGGAGGGAGCGGGAGCCGCGGGCGGCCGGGGGCCGCGGGGTGCCGGAGTCGGGGAGGCGGGTGCGGGTCTGGCCGTCGTGTTCGTCGCCGGGGCTCATGCCGGGCACGCCCTCTCAGCCGTTCGCGGGGACGACGGGTACGAAGGGTGGGACGGGTGGGACGGGTACGACGAAGGCCGTACTGGGTTCCGCGTGGGCGCGGCGTGGTGACTGGACATCAGGGAACGCGACCTCGTTGGTGAGAAACGGGTTAGACGGCCATCCCGTACACGATGGTGAAGAGCGTCCCCAGTGACCCGATGATGAAGACGCCGGTCAGTCCGGCCACGATCAGGCCCTTGCCCTGTTCGGCGCTGAAGGTGTCGCGCAGGGCCGTCGCGCCGATGCGCTGCTTGGCCGCTCCCCAGATGGCGATGCCGAGGCAGAGCAGGATGGCCACGGCCATCACGACCTCGATCATCACCTTGGCCTCGGCGCCCAGGCTCCCGAAGGGCCCCCAGTTCGGGGCGATTCCACCGATGATGGTGGTGATGTCGCCCTTCTCGGCCGCCAGGTACATGTAACTCACCGCCCCTGTTGGGTAGTTCGTCGCCCTTGCCCGATGGCATGGGTCGTCGACCCTATCTTCGCTGATGAAACCGCTCGCGTGTGACGGCTTGACGGCTCTCTTTACCCGTTCACCGCACACTTGACCGATCTGACCGCCTTGACCTGCGGCGGTGTGGCCGACTTGTATGCGAGGACGCGTATGGTCACTCTGTGTATCACGGAGGGTGACTCCGGGCAATGATTGTCGTTGTGGCACCTTTGGGGCGGCGTCAGGAGGCGCGCGGTGTCCACTCCTCGCCGACCGCCGCGGCGTCGGCGACGTCCTGCGGGACGCGGGCGCAGGGCGTGTAGCCGGTCAGGAACAGGGACGTGGTGCCGCTGTTCCAGGCGAGGTCGAACTGGTCGCCGGTGGCCGGGTCCTGGGCGCGGAAGCCGAGTTCGGTCCAGTCCTCGCCCTGACGGTTGCCGTCGTGGGTGATCTTCCAGCCGGCCGTCGTGAAGGCCCGGCGCAGCCGTGCCTCGGCGGGCCGGGCGGCGCCGGCGGGGACGTCGGGGACCGTCCAGCCGAGGCCGAACGTGACGGCGTCCCGGGCGGTCTCGTCGACGGCGAGGCCGCCCTTCTGGCAGCTGTGGCGGGGCTCGACCCGGGCCGGTGCCACCGGCTCGTGGCGGGGCAGCGCCATCGCTCCGTACGCCCACTGGGCGCGGTCCGTGAGGCGCCCGGACAGGACCGCCGGGTCGCCGGCCGGGTAGTCGTGCTCGAGGGCCGAGCAGCCCGTCGCGGTCAGGGCGGTGACGGCGAGGGCCAGGGCGGCGGCGGTCTTCCTCATGACGGCGACGGTACGGAGCGGGTGGCGCCGGCCGCGTGAGTACGGGTACTCAATCCGGCCGTGCGGCGCGCCGGGCGGAGGGCCGGAGGGTCCCATGGTCCGAGAGGAGGTCCCGGCCGCGGCCCGGAGGGCGGGTCTCGGACAGGTCTTCGGACACGTGCGTTCCGTCCGGTTCGTCCACGCCCTGAAGGAGGGGGCTGCCGCCTAGACTGGGCGTTCGGGGCGTACTGCCAGGAGCCGAGGGGTGGTTGACGGTGCGTAAGGCGCGCGGGGCGTGGCTGGTGGCCGGTGGGGCGGTCGGCGTCTGCCTGAGCTTCGTCGCCCTCGTCGTCGTCGGGACGTACTCCGCGGCCGCCGGGATGCTCGGCGGGGCCGGGAACGGCAGGAACGGGGCCGTGGCGCTGGCCAAGGGCGCCGTGCCGGCCATGTACCAGGGCCTGGTGCAGCAGTGGGGCAATCTCTGTCCGGCCATCAATCCGGCGCTGCTCGCCGCGCAGCTCTACCAGGAGAGCGGCTTCGACCCGAACGTCGTCTCGCCGGCCGACGCCCGCGGCATCGCCCAGTTCATCCCGGGCACGTGGGCCGGTCACGGCATCGACGGCGACGGGGACGGGGACCGGGACATCTGGGATCCCAAGGACGCGATCCCGTCGGCGGCCTCGTACGACTGCGAACTCGCCGGCTACGTGAAGGACGTGCCCGGCGATCCGACGAACAACATGCTGGCCGCGTACAACGCGGGCGCCTACCGGGTCATCAGGTCCGGTGGTGTGCCGCGGATCAGCGAGACGCAGAACTACGTGCGGATCATCCGCTCGCTGGAGAAGAGCTTCGCCCGGCCCGTCGGGCGCGTGGATCCCTCCCGGCAGGCGGCCGGGGCGATCTACTACGCGCAGCAGAAGCTCGGGACGCCGTATCTGTGGGGCGGTACGGGCACGGCGGAGCAGAACGGCCGGTTCGACTGCTCGGGGCTCACCCAGGCGGCGTACGAGTCGGTCGGGATCAGGCTGCCGCGCGTGGCCAACGACCAGTACAACGCCGGACCGCATCCCGGCCGGGACGAGCTGCTGCCGGGCGATCTGGTCTTCTTCTCCGACGACCTCACGAACTCGCGGGCCATCCGGCACGTCGGCATCTACGTGGGCGGCGGCTACATGATCGACGCGCCGCGCACCGGGGCCGTGATCCGCTTCGACCGGATCGACACGCCGGACTACTTCGGCGCGACCCGGGTGACGGAGGACGGGGCGGCCGCGCTTCCCACGCGCTCGCCGCGGACGTAGACGGTTCCGGGCCCGCGAGCCCCTGTTTCGTCGGAGGTCTCGTCGCCCGGCCCGCGGTCAGGCGCTGTTTTCGGCCAGGACTCTCCGTGAAGTCCGGGCCCCGAGCTGCGACGGCCCGTCACCTTTCGATAACGTCCCCGTGATCTTGGGTCGAGAGCGGAACGCTGCCTTCGGGTGGATCGTTTCCCGATCCGACCGCTCCGTCCACGGGGGTTGGACACCACCACACAGCAAGGGGCCGCAGCAATGGCTGGACTCGCATCGGACGGTTCGAACCCCGATGTCAGCCTGCTCTACGACATCAACGGGCTGGCGAAGGCCGCTCCGCCGTGGTTCGACCGCGTCATGGAGTTCGTCGGCGAGTACGGCATCGTGCTCGGCCTCGTCCTCGTCGCGCTCGGATGCTGGTGGAGCATCAGGCGGCGCGAGGCGCCGGGCGATTCCGTGTCGGGCGTCGCCGGGCTGATCTGGGCGCCGCTGGCGGCCGGCATCGCGCTGCTCGTCAACATCCCGATCCGCGGCTTCGTCGAACGGCCCCGCCCCTTCAAGGACCACCAGGGCCTCGAAGTCCTGGTGGCCGGCAAGACCGACTACTCCTTCGTCAGCGACCACGCGACGCTGGCGATGGCCGTCGCCGTCGGCATCTTCGTCGCCCACCGCCGCTTCGGCCTCGCCGCCATCGGGCTGGCCCTCGCCGAGGCCTTCTGCCGGGTCTACATGGGCGTCCACTACCCGACCGACGTCGTCGGCGGGCTCGCCCTCGGCACCGCGGTCGCGCTGCTGCTCGCGCCGCTCGCGCTCGCCCTGCTGACGCCGGTCGTCTCCGCCGTCGCCCGCTCGCCGCGCGGCGCCCGCCTCGTGCGCTCCCGGCGCGCCGCCGCCCGCCCCGCCGTGGCCGAAACCGTCGGCATTCCCGAGCCCCGTCTCGGCTCGGGAGACAGCGACCTCGCCGCCTGAGACCCCGCCCGCGAGGGAGAGTCCCGGACACCGCCTAGCGGGGCTGTGCGACCGAGCCGAGGTGCTCCGCCGCGTCCGCGCGGGCCCGTTCCCGTGATCTGCGGGCCGGGCCACGCCAGCCGCAGCTGCACCGGGCGAAAGCGAACGAGCCGCGTTCCGAGGTCTCCGTCTGATGCACGTCCTCCACGGTACTGCGCGTGACGGGCCGCCCCGACCGTCGTTATCCGGTCGGGCGGGATCCGGACGGACAGCGGCAAGTCGTTGGGGGTTGGCAGGCGATGGTGGTGCGGAACGGACGGTCGGGCGGGGCGTGGGCCGTCGCCGCCGCTCTCCTGGTCGGCGGCTGCGCGGCGCCGGGTGACGACGCCGAGCCCGGCGGCGATCCCGCGCGGACCGTGCGCGGCGCGGCCGAGGAGCTGGCCCGCGCCGGCTCGTCCAAGGCGAGCACGTCCCTGGAGATGGCCTCCGGCGGCACCCGGGTGACGATCCGCGGCGAGGGCCACTACGACTTCCGCCGGCGCACGGGCAGCCTGCAGGTGGTGCTTCCCAAGGACGCGGCCGGCGAGAGCGAGCACCGGCCGATCACGGAGCTGCTGGCGCCCGGCGCGCTCTACATGAAGAACCGAGGCGAGGGCGTGCCCGACGACAAGTGGGTGCGGGTGGACACCACCACGCTCGCGGACGGCAATCTGGTCACCGGTGGCGCCACCGACCCGGCCGCCGCCGCCGAGCTGCTGCGCGGCGCGCGCACCGTGACGTACGTCGGCGAGGTCGACCTCGCGGGCGTGAAGGTCCGGCACTACCGGGGCGTGGCGGACATCGCGGAGGCCGCGCGGCTGGCCTCGCCGCAGGTGCGCGGCGCGCTGGCCGCGGCGGCGAAAGGGTTCACCACGGACACGGTGCCCTTCGACGCGTATCTGGACCGGGAGGGCCGGCTGCGCAAGGTCCGGCACCAGTTCAGCTTCAGCAACCAGGGCCGTACGGTCGCCGTCGCCTCGACCACGCTGCTGTACGGGTTCGGGGCGCGGGTGAGCGTGACGCTGCCGGACCGGGCGGACATCTACGCCGGGAAGATCAAGACCTGATCGCCTCTTGCGAGTCACTCGCAAATGGTCCGGACGTGTCATGTGCCGTGGGAGGCCGCTCCCTACGCTGGGACCGACGTCGGCAGGAAGAGGTGAACGCACATGGCTCCGCCGCCCGGTACCGCCACCGCGACCGTGACGCCGCCCGGCGACCCCGACTGCGTGGCGCTGGCCGAGATCGAACTGTGCGGCGAGCTGATCATCGCGGCCTCGGCGATCGAGGAGGAGCGGCTGAGCGCCGACCGCATCGACGAGGTGCTCCGCGTCCGTCCCGACGGGCGCTAGGGCCCCCGGACCCTGACCTCAGGTGCGCATCATGCGGGCGATGGCCTTCGTGGCCTCCTCCACCTTGGCCTCGATCTCGTCGCCGCCCTTGGTGGCCGCGTCCGCGACGCAGTGCCGCAGGTGCTCCTCCAGGAGCTGGAGGGCGAAGGACTGCAGCGCCTTGGTGGAGGCGGAGACCTGGGTCAGGATGTCGATGCAGTAGACGTCCTCGTCGACCATCCGCTGGAGCCCGCGGATCTGGCCCTCGATGCGGCGCAGCCGCTTGAGGTGCTCGTCCTTCTGCTTGTGGTAGCCGTGCACCCCGTGGTCGTGGGCCGTCGGTCCGTCGGTCTCGGGGGTGACCTCGGCCGCCGCCTCGGTGGTCGTCATGGCGTCCTCCCGTTGTCCATAAAGGGTGTCGATACCCCTCGTGGGTATATGGTACCGATCCCCGCGAAACGGGGCGGGGGCCCGTGCAGATCACTGTGCCTGATGGGCGACACTGAAGGGACGCCGGTTAGCCGTGGCCGGATGATGCGCCTAGCATCAGCCTGACCGAAACCCAGCACCCCGAGGACCCCACGTGCGATTTCGTCTGACCCCCAGGGAGACGAGCTTCTACGACATGTTCGCCGCGTCCGCGGACAACATCGTCACGGGCGCCAAGCTCCTGATGGAACTGCTCGGAGCGGACTCCTCCGCCCGGGCCGAGATCGCGGAACGGATGCGGGCAGCGGAGCACGCCGGCGACGACGCGACCCACGCCATCTTCCACCAGCTGAACTCCTCCTTCATCACGCCGTTCGACCGCGAGGACATCTACTCCCTCGCCTCGTCCCTCGACGACATCATGGACTTCATGGAGGAGGCCGTCGACCTGGTCGTCCTCTACAACATCGAGGAACTGCCCAAGGGCGTCGAGCAGCAGATCGAGGTGCTGGCCCGGGCGGCGGAGCTGACCGCCGAGGCCATGCCGAACCTGCGGACGATGAACAACCTCACCGAGTACTGGATCGAGGTCAACCGGCTCGAGAACCAGGCCGACCAGATCCACCGCAAGCTGCTGGCCCACCTCTTCAACGGCAAGTACGACGCCATCGAGGTGCTCAAGCTCAAGCAGGTCGTGGATGTGCTGGAGGAGGCGGCCGACGCCTTCGAGCACGTGGCCAACACGGTGGAGACCATCGCGGTCAAGGAGTCCTGAGGCTTCGTGGACACCTTCGCTCTGATCGTGACCATCGGTGTCGCGCTCGGCTTCACGTATACGAACGGATTCCACGACTCGGCGAACGCCATCGCCACCTCGGTGTCGACCCGGGCGCTGACCCCGCGGGCGGCGCTCGCGATGGCGGCCGTCATGAACCTCGCCGGTGCCTTCCTCGGCAGCGGCGTGGCGCACACGGTCAGCAAGGGCCTGATCGAGACGCCCGAGGGCAGCACGGGGATGGGCATCCTCTTCGCCGCCCTGCTCGGCGCGATCGTCTGGAACCTCGTCACCTGGTACTTCGGCCTTCCCTCGTCGTCCTCCCACGCGCTGTTCGGCGGCATGGTGGGCGCGGCGCTCGCGGGCGGCACGGAGGTCATCTGGTCGGGCGTCCTCGAGAAGGTCGTCATCCCGATGTTCCTGTCGCCGGTGGTCGGCCTGGTGGCCGGCTATCTGGTGATGTGCGCGATCATGTGGATCTTCCGCAAGGCCAACCCGCACAAGGCCAAGCGCGGTTTCCGGATCGCGCAGACCGTGTCGGCCGCCGGCATGGCGCTCGGCCACGGTCTCCAGGACGCCCAGAAGACGATGGGCATCGTGGTCATGGCCCTGGTCATCGGCGACGTGCAGAGCGCCGACGCGCCGATCCCGGTCTGGGTGAAGATCGCCTGTGCCGTGATGCTGTCGCTGGGCACGTACGCGGGCGGCTGGCGGATCATGCGGACCCTCGGCCGCAAGATCATCGAGCTGGACCCGCCGCAGGGCTTCGCGGCGGAGACGACGGGCGCGTCGATCATGTTCGTCACCGCGTTCCTCTTCAAGGCGCCGATCTCCACGACCCATGTCATCACCTCGGCGATCATGGGCGTGGGCGCCACCAAGCGGGTCAACGCGGTCCGCTGGGGCGTCGCCAAGAACATCATCCTGGGCTGGTTCATCACCATGCCGGCCGCCGCGCTGGTCGCGGCCGCCAGCTTCTACGTGGTGAAGCTCGTCTTCGGCTGACGCGGACCGCCGAACCTTCGGCTGACGCGGACCGCCGCAACGCGCGAAACGTTGAGGCCCGGCTCCCCTGTGGGGGAGCCGGGCCCTTTCGTGTCGTACGGCGGCACCGCCATGCAGCGCCGTACGACGCCACGCGGCGGAAAGCCGCGTGGGGCGTGGGGCACGGGCTATCCGAAGCGGCCGGAGATGTAGTCCTCGGTCGCCTGGACGCTCGGGTTGGAGAAGATGCGCTCGGTGTCGTCCAGCTCGATCAGCTTTCCGGGCTGGCCCACGGCCGCCAGGTTGAAGAACGCGGTACGGTCCGAGACGCGGGCGGCCTGCTGCATGTTGTGCGTCACGATGACGATCGTGAAGCGCTCCTTGAGCTCACCGATGAGGTCCTCGATCGCCAGCGTCGAGATCGGGTCGAGCGCCGAGCAGGGCTCGTCCATCAGCAGCACGTCCGGCTCGACCGCGATGGCGCGGGCGATGCACAGGCGCTGCTGCTGACCGCCGGAGAGGCCGGAGCCCGGCTTGTTGAGGCGGTCCTTGACCTCGTTCCAGAGGTTCGCGCCCTTCAGCGAGCGCTCGACGATGTCGTTGAGCTCGGACTTGCGGTAGGAGCCGTTCAGGCGCAGGCCCGCCGCCACGTTGTCGAAGATCGACATGGTGGGGAACGGGTTCGGGCGCTGGAAGACCATGCCGACGGTGCGGCGCACCGCGACCGGGTCGACGCCGGCGCCGTACAGGTTCTCGTCGTCCAGCATCACCTTGCCCTCGACGCGGCCGCCGGGGGTGACCTCGTGCATGCGGTTCAGGGTGCGCAGGAAGGTGGACTTGCCGCAGCCGGACGGGCCGATGAAGGCCGTCACGGAGCGCGGCTCGACGGTCATGGAGATGTCGTCGATCGCCTTGTGGTTGCCGTAGTAGGCGGAGAGGCCGCTGACGTCGATTCGCTTGGCCATATCAATTCACTTCCAGGTGGCCGCGTCAGCGGCCGGTCTTCGGGGCCTTCCAGCGGGCGATGCCGCGGGCCACCAGGTTGAGGATCATGACGAAGGCGATCAGGACGAGCGCGGCGGCCCAGGCGCGGGCCACGGCGGCGTCGGTGCCGACCGCGTACTGCTCGTACACGTAGAGCGGCAGGGAGGACTGGGCGCCTTCGAAGGGGTTCGGGTTGATGAGCTTCGTACCGAACACGAGGAGGAGCACGGGAGCCGTCTCACCGGTGATGCGGGCGACCGCGAGCATGACGCCCGTGGTGATGCCGCCGATCGCGGTGGGCAGGACCACCTTCAGGATCGTGCGCCACTTGGGGACGCCGAGCGCGAGCGAGGCCTCGCGCAGCTCGTTCGGGACGAGCTTCAGCATCTCCTCGGTGGAGCGGACGACGACCGGCATCATCAGGATCGCGAGGGCCATCGCGCCGGCGAATCCGGAGGGCCCGAAGCCCAGCATCAGATTCCAGGTGGCGAGGATGAACAGGCCCGCGACGATCGACGGGATGCCCGTCATGACGTCGACGAAGAAGGTGACGGCCTGGGCGAGCTTCCCGCCCCCGTACTCGACGAGGTAGACCGCGGTGAGCAGGCCGATCGGCGCGGCGATCAGGGTCGCGATGCCGACCTGCTCGATGGTGCCGAGCAGCGCGTGGTAGACGCCGCCGCCGGCCTCGGCGTCGAGGACGCCGTTCATCGAGTGGCTCAGGAAGTAGCCGTCGAGGACTTCGAGGCCCTTGCTGATCGTCACCCACGCCAGCGAGAGCAGCGGGACGACGGCGAGGACGAAGCAGACCCAGACGAGGCTGGTGGCGACGCGGTCCTTGGCCTGGCGGGAGCCCTCCACCTTGGTGGTGAGGCCGTAGGTGACGAGGACGAAGAGCAGCGCGGCGAGCAGGCCCCACTGGACCTTGCTGTGCCAGCCGGCCGCGAGGCCGATGCCGCAGCCCGCGGCGACCGAGCCGACGGCGACGGCGGCCGGCGTCCAGCGCGGGAGGCGCGCGTGGGAGAGCGAACGGCGCGGGGTCACGGTCACGGGACGCTCCTGGATGGCGTGGCTCATGCGTTCGCCCCCGAGTACTCCTTGCGGCGGGCGATGATCCAGCGCGCCGCGCCGTTGACCAGCAGGGTGATCGCGAAGAGGACGAGACCGGAGGCGATCAGGGCGTCCCGGCCGAACTCGTTGGCCTCGTTGAACTTCGCGGCGATGTTCTGGGCGAAGGTGCCGCCGCCCGGGTCGAGGAGGTGGCCCGAGATGACGAAGCTGGGGGAGAGGACGACGGCCACTGCCATCGTCTCACCGAGAGCGCGTCCGAGGCCCAGCATGGAGGCGGAGATGATGCCGGAGCGGCCGAAGGGCAGCACCGACATGCGGATGACCTCCCAGCGCGTGGCGCCGAGGGCGAGCGCGGCCTCCTCGTGCATCTTCGGGACCTGGAGGAAGACCTCGCGGGTCACGTTGGTGATGATCGGGAGGATCATGATCGCCAGCAGGATGCCGACGGTGAAGAGGTTACGGGCGACGCCGTCGCTGGACTTGTCGAAGATGTACGTCCAGCCGAGGTACTGGTCGAGCCACTTGTTGAGGCCGTCCAGGTACGGCACGAGGAAGATCGCGCCCCACAGGCCGTAGATGATGCTGGGCACGGCGGCGAGCAGGTCGACCACGTACGCGAGCGGCTTGGCCAGCTTGCGCGGCGCGTGGTGCGAGATGAACAGCGCGATGCCGATGGCGACCGGCACGGCGAGCACCATCGCGATGACCGACGAGACGACGGTGCCGAAGGCGAGGACGGCGATGCCGAAGACCGGCGGGCTGCCCGCCGGGTTCCACTCGAAGGTGGTGAAGAAGTTCGTGCTGTCGTCGGAGATCGCGAGGACGGCGCGGTAGGTCAGGAAGACCGCGATCGCGGCCATGATCACGAGGAGCGTGATGCCGGAGCCGCGGGACAGGCCGCTGAAGATGCGGTCGCCGGGGCGGGCCGCGCTCGTGGAGCGCCGGTTCCTTCGTATGTCTGGTGAGTCTGGGGTGAGCGTAGCCATCTGGTTGTCTCCGGTCTGCGGGGCCCGTACGGGTCGCGTACGGGCTCCTGGCGGCGGTGCACCGGATGCCGGGGACGGCCCCCCTACGGGAGGCGGAGGGCCGTCCCCGGCCTGGGGTCAGGACAGGGTCGGGACGATCTCGCGGACCTTGGCCGCGATCTCGGCCGGGAGCGGGGCGTAGCCGGCGGCGGGCAGGACCTTCTGGCCCTCCTCGCTGGCGGTGTAGGTGAGGAACGCCTTCAGGGTCTGCAGGGTCTCGGCCTTGTTGCCCTTGTCGCAGGCGATCTCGTAGGTGACGAGGGTCAGCGGGTAGGCGCCCTCGGCCTTGGTGGTGTAGTCGAGGGACAGGGCCAGGTCGGAGCCGGTGCCCTTGATCTTCGCCGCGGCGATGGCCTTGGAGGCGTTCTCGGTGGTGGCGGCGACCGGGGCGGAGGCGCCGGTGTTGATGCTGACCGTGCTGATCTTGTTGGCGGTCGCGTAGGAGAGCTCGAAGTAGCCGATGGAGCCCTCGGCGTCCTTGACCGCGGTGGCGACACCGGAGGAGCCGTTGGCGGCCTGGCCACCGGGGGCGGGCCACGACTTGGTCTTCGGGTCGTACTTCCAGTCGGCCGCGGCGGTGGCCGAAAGGTACTTGCCCAGGTTCTGGGTGGTGCCCGACTCGTCCGAGCGGTGGAAGGCCTGGATGGTGGTGTCGGGGAGCTTGGCGCCCGGGTTCAGCTTGGCGATCGCCGGGTCGTTCCACTTGGTGATCTTCGTGTCGAAGATCTTGGCGAGGGTCGGGGCGTCGAGGACGAGGTTGTCCACGCCGTCCAGCTTGTAGCCGATGGCGATGGGGCCGCCGACCATGGGCAGGTTGACGCCCTTGCCGCCCTTGCAGATCTTCTGCGACTCGGCGACCTCTTCGTCCTTCAGGGCGGAGTCGGAGCCGGCGAGGGCGACCTGGCCCTGGTTGAACTTGGTGATGCCACCGCCGGAGCCGATGGCCTGGTAGTTCACCTCGACACCGGAGCAGGCGGCCTGGAAGTTCTTGACCCACAGGTCCATCGCGTTCTTCTGCGCGCTGGAACCGGCGGCGAGGAGCTGGCCCTTGGCGCCGTCGCACTTGATGTTCGACGCGGCGGCGGAGGTCTTGCCGCCGTCCTTGGTGGGCTCGTTGTTGTTGTCCGAACCACACGCCGAGAGGACGAGCGCACCGGAGACGACGAGGGCACCGATCGCGGAGGCGCGAAGCCCGTTCTTGCGCGAAAGCTTCACTTTCGGGTGTTCCTTCCAGAAGCCGCCTGGGCGTGGACCTTGCTGTCCTGAACGTTCTACGGCGGCGCGTGTCGGGGTGGTGGGGCGCACACCGGAGTCGTGCACCTTGTACGGCCGAAATTAGGCAGATCAGGTGAAGCCGTCGACGGAGGAGGGTGAACGGGAAGTGAACCGTGCCGGAAGGCGAGGTGCGGAGCCCGCCTGGCGGGCGCCGGGTGCCGCGGCGACGGCCGTCGACGGGCAGGTGGCCGGCAGCGGAAGGTGGCCTCCGCGGGCCGGCGGCCGTCAGCGGGCGGTGGCCTCCGCGGGCCGGCGGCCGTCAGCGGGCGGTGGCCGCGAGGAGCGCGTCGAGGAGGTCGCGGTCGCGGGGCTGGGTGAGACGGGGCCGGGCCTCGGCGGGCGGAAGCCAGAGCACGGCGTCGATCTCGTGGGTCGGGACGAAGGTGCCTTCGAGGGCGCGGGCCGCCCAGTAGTGGACCTCCTTGGGGCGGCCCTGCGCCAGGTACCGCACGGTGGGCAGCCGGGCGCCCAGCTCGCAGGACTGGCCCGTCTCCTCCAGGACCTCGCGGACCGCGCAGGCCGCGAGGGTCTCGCCGCGCTTCAGCTTGCCCTTCGGGTGGGACCAGTCGTCATATTTCGGTCGATGGACCAGGGCGATCTCGATGGTGCCGGCCCCGCCCTCCTCGTACGGGACCGGGCGCCACAGCACGCAGCCCGCGGCCAGGATCACGGCACCGCCGCCGTCGCTTGGGACCAGGCGCGCTGGAAGGCGAAGCGGGCGGCTTCGACGTCGTGGCGCTGGTCGGCGTGGAGGACGCCGAGGGCGTAGGCGGTGGCCGGGGCGATGCGCGGGGTGCGGGCGGCGGTGGCGGCCGCGGCGGCGGCCTCGGCGGCGTCGCGGTGGCGGTCCAGGGCGCGGGCGGCCTCGTAGAGGACGGGATCCGCGGCGGCGGCGCCGTGCAGCACCTCGGCGGCGTAGCGGTGCAGGCGGAGCAGGCGGCGGGTGTGGTGCCAGGGCGTGTCCTGGGCCTCGCCGGTGGCGAGGGCGAGGGCCTCGGCGTTGTACGGGTGGGCCGCGCGGGTCAGCGGGAGGGCGGCGACCGCGTCGAGCAGCCGGTGCTCGACGTCCTGCGCGGGCGCGTCGAGCGTGTCGACGGCGCGGGCGGAGCCGGCCGGGCCGAGCGGCACCTCGGAGGCGAGCAGGGCGACGGCGTCGGCGACGGCGTGGAAGCGGGAGGAGCCGAGGGCCTGGAGGGCGGCGGAGTGGGCGCGGGTCCTGGCGAGGGTGAGCTGGCGGTCCAGGAGGGCGCCGGCCCGGGCGGCGCCGACGGTCAGCCCTGCGCCCTGTGCGCCGCGGGCGGCCGGCACCGGCCCCGTACCGCTCGACAGCCGGGACAGCGCGTCCATCAGGCGGACGAGCCGTGAGGTGCAGGCGTGTTCGAGGGCGAGGGTGCCGGAGAGCCAGGCCAGCTCGGTGCGCAGCGGGTCGGCCCAGGCGGCGTCGAGCAGCGGCCGGAAGGTGTGGAGGGTGCCGCTGATGCGGCGGGCGGCCGCCCGCAGGATGCGGGCGGCCTCGGCGGCGCCTTTGGTGTCGGCGCCGCTCTCGGTGTGCAGGCGCAGGCCGCGGAGGAAGTCCGCGGCGCGGGCGTGCAGGTAGGGGGCGAGGACCTCGCCCGCGGAGACGTCCGTGGAGAGGGGGGACGGGAGGCCCGTCGGGAGGTCCGCGGAGAGGTCGGGCGGGACCGGGCCCGGGGCCGGTGTGCCCGCCTGCGGGATCTCCGAGGTGATGTCAGGGTTGTGCACGCCGGCGCCTCCGCGCGTCGATGAGCATCTCCTGGACGTGCCGGAGCGGCTGGCCCTCGGGGTCGGTCGCGTGCCGCGTCCAGTTCCCGTCCGGTCCCAGGTGCCAGGAGGAGGTGGTGTCGGACATCCCGGTCTCCAGGAGCCGGGTCAGGGAGGCCCGGTGGGCCGGGTCCGAGACCCGGACGAGGGCCTCGATGCGGCGGTCCAGGTTGCGGTGCATCATGTCGGCGCTGCCGAGCCACACCTCGGGCTCGCCGCCGTTGCCGAAGGCGAAGATCCGGGAGTGCTCCAGGAAGCGGCCGAGGACCGAGCGGACCCGGATGTTCTCCGAGAGGCCCTCGACGCCGGGCCGTACGGCGCAGATGCCGCGGACCCAGATGTCGACCGGGACGCCGGCCTGGGAGGCCCGGTAGCAGGCGTCGATGACGGCCTCGTCGACCATCGAGTTGACCTTGATCTTCACGTACGCGGGCCGGCCGGCGCGGTGGTGGGCGATCTCCTTGTTGACGCGGGTGACCAGGCCGTCGCGCAGCGACTTGGGCGCGGTGAGCAGGCGCCGGTAGGTCTCGCGGCGGGAGTAGCCGGAGAGCCGGTTGAACAGGTCGGAGAGGTCGGCGCCGACCTGCGGGTCGGCGGTGAGCAGGCCGAGGTCCTCGTAGAGCCGGGCGGTCTTGGGGTGGTAGTTGCCGGTGCCGACGTGGCTGTAGCGGCGCAGGACCTCGCCTTCCTGGCGTACGACCAGGGAGAGCTTGCAGTGGGTCTTGAGGCCGACCAGGCCGTAGACGACGTGGCAGCCGGACTCCTCCAGCTTGCGGGCCCACTTGATGTTGGCCTGCTCGTCGAAGCGGGCCTTGATCTCGACGAGGACGAGGACCTGCTTGCCGGACTCGGCGGCGTCGATGAGGGCGTCGACTATCGGCGAGTCGCCGGAGGTGCGGTACAGCGTCTGCTTGATCGCGAGGACGTCCGGGTCGGCCGCCGCCTGCTCCAGGAAGGCCTGGACGGAGGTGGAGAAGGAGTCGTACGGGTGGTGCAGCAGCACGTCCCGCTCGCGGACCGCGGCGAAGATGTCGGGCGCGGAGGCGGACTCGACCTCGGCGAGGTCGCGGTGGGTGCCGGCGACGAACTTCGGGTACTTCAGCTCGGGACGGTCGAGCGAGGAGATGCCGAAGAGGCCGGTGAGGTCGAGCGGGCCGGGCAGCGGATAGACCTCGGAGTCGGAGACCTTCAGCTCGCGGACCAGCAGGTCGAGCACGTACGGGTCGATGGACTCCTCGACCTCCAGGCGCACCGGCGGGCCGAAGCGGCGCCGCATGAGCTCCTTCTCCAGGGCCTGGAGGAGGTTCTCGGCGTCGTCCTCCTCGACCTCCAGGTCCTCGTTCCGGGTGACCCGGAACATGTGGTGGGCGAGGACCTCCATGCCGGGGAAGAGCTCCTCCAGGTGCGCGGCGATGACGTCCTCGAGCGGGACGTAGCGCTCCGGGGAGGCCTCCAGGAAGCGGGAGAGCAGCGGCGGCACCTTGACGCGGGCGAAGTGGCGGTGGCCGCTGACGGGGTTGCGGACGACGACCGCGAGGTTGAGGGAGAGGCCGGAGATGTACGGGAAGGGGTGGGCCGGGTCGACGGCCAGCGGGGTGAGGACGGGGAAGATCTGCTGCCGGAACAGGGTGAAGAGGCGGGCCTGCTCCTTCTCCGTGAGTTCGGGCCAGCGGATCAGGTGGATGCCCTCGTCGGCGAGGGCCGGGGCGACGTCCTGCTGGAAGCAGGCGGCGTGCCGGGCCATGAGCTCGCGCGAGCGGGTCCAGATGAGGTCGAGGACCTCGCGGGGCTGGAGGCCGGAGGCGGAGCGGGTGGCGACGCCGGTGGCGATGCGGCGCTTGAGGCCGGCGACGCGGACCATGAAGAACTCGTCGAGGTTCGAGGCGAAGATCGCGAGGAAGTTCGCTCGTTCGAGGAGCGGTGTGGTGGGGTCCTCGGCGAGTTCGAGGACGCGCTCGTTGAACGCGAGCCAGCTGCGTTCGCGGTCCAGGAAACGTCCCTGCGGGAGTTCGCTCGTGGAGTCGTCGCCCTCGTAGACGTCGAGGTCGGCGTCGATGTCGGGTTCGAGGTCGCTCATGGCCGCGCCGTTGACGGCGTGCGGGCGGTGGGCGGCTATGGACCCCAGGGACGGCTGGGGAGACGTCTTCGTGGCGGACGACGGGACCTGGACCGGGACCTCGGCGGGCTGCTGGCTCATGGCCCCATTCTTCCGCGCGAAGGGCTGGTCGGGCGCGTCGGAGCGGGCCGTGGTGGAGGGAAGTCTCCCTTTGGGGAGAGCGGACACGGAGCGCTTCATTGCGTGAGCGTCGCAAGCGCGTCTGAATGGTCGGTAACGGGGACGTGACGTGAGGGAATCGGGGGCGGGGCCGCGTCGGGCTCCGCCCCCGGGTGTTTCGGGCCGCGCCGGCGTCGCTGGCCGCGGGCCGGGCGGGGCTTTACGGATGCGGCCTACGGGTGCCGGGCGCGCAGGACGCGGAAGGCGGCGAGCAGGGCGAGGGCGGCGAGGGCGGTGAGGATGCCGGTCTCGACGAGCTGCAGGGGCCAGAAGTGCGCGGGCGGGTGGACGTCGGCGTAGTCGGTGACCGCGCCGCGCGCGGCCATGCAGGCGTTGGTCTGCCCGTCCCTGACGACCTCGTAGCAGTCCTGCCAGCTCACGCGCGTGCCGTCCCGGGTGAGCCGGCCCGATTCGACGACCCAGCTCCGGGCCGGGACGTCGAGGCCGTGGCGACCGGTGAGGGTCTCGACGGGCCACAGGCGCGGGCGCAGCTGGGCGAGGACGGCGAGGACGGCTCCGGTGAGCAGCGTGGCGGCGGCGAGGGCGGGGACGGTGCGGCGTACGAGGAGGCCGACGAGGGCACCGGTGGCGAGACCGAAGAGGACGGCCGCCACGGGAACGGTGCCCGGCTGCGCCGCATACATGGTGGCGTCGAACCAGAAGGTGGGGAAGTCGTCGGCCGGGCCGGAGGACCAGGACCACTGGAACACCAGGGTCACCAGCAGGACGGGCACGACGGTGAAGGCGGCCGGCACGGCCAGCTTCGCGGCGAGCCAGCGGGCCGGGCTGACGGACTGGGTCCAGGCCAGCTTGTACGTGCCGGTCTCCAGCTCGCGGGCGATCAGCGGGCCCGCCATGTAGCCGGCGAGGACGGCGGGCAGCACGACCATGCCGAGCGCGACGAACTCCACCATGTGCCGGGCCTGCCACTGGGCGTCGGCGCGTTCGCGCGCGGCCTGGAAGCAGCGCTCGGCCACGCTGTCGGCCGGGCAGCCGGCGGCCGCCAGGACGTCGTCGGCGCGGACCGCCCAGTACCAGGAGGCGATCAGCGCGGCCGAGGCCAGGGCGGCGAACACGAGCGTCGCCCACAGGGACCAGCGGTGCTGGCGGACCGTCACCCAGTAGGGGCCCTTCAGGGCGATCGTGCTCACGCGGCGGCTCCTTCCGGGGCGGGAGAGCGGAGGTGGCCCAGCAGGACGTCCTCGAGGGTGGGGGTGGCGGTGTGCCAGCCGGGTGGGGCCGGGCGGCCCTCGGTGCGGACCAGGGCGGTGAGCTGACGGCCCGTCGTGGCGGAGTCGACCACCGTGTACGGGCTGAGGGCGGCGTCCGCCGCGGGGCCGGTGAGCAGGGTGTGGGCGGCGAGGAGGTCGTCGACGGGGCCGCTGAGGCGGATGCGGCCGCCGTGGAGGAGGAGCACGTGGTCGCAGGCGTCGGCGAGCTCGCCGAGGATGTGCGAGGACATGAGGAGGGTGGTGCCGTGGTCGGCGGCGTCGGCCATGAGCACGCCCATCAGCTCGCGCCGGGCGAGCGGGTCGAGGTCGGCCATGGGCTCGTCCAGGAGGAGCAGCTCGGGGCGCTTGCCCAGGGCGAGGGCGAGGGCGAGGCGGGTGCGCCGGCCGCCGGAGAGCTCGCGTACGGCGGTGTGCGGGTCGAGCGCGTCGGCGAGGACCCGCCGGGCGGCGGCCTCGTCCCAGCGGGCGGGGTTGAGCTCGCGGCCCATGCGCAGGGTGTCGGCGACGGTGAGGCGGGGATGCAGCGGCCTGTCCTGGGCGACGTAGGCGAGGCGGTCGCGGGGCGGGGCGGTGAGCGTGCCGGCGGTGGGGCGGACGAGGCCGGCGGCGAGGCCGAGGAGGGTGGACTTGCCGGCGCCGTTGGGGCCGACGAGGGCGCAGACGCGGCCGGCGGGCAGGGTGAAGTCGCAGTCCCGCAGGGCCCAGGGCCGGCCGCGTCCCCCGTACCGTAGGCCGAGGCCTTCCGCCCTCAGCGCGGTCTCCTGCGTCATGCGTCCCCCTCGAAGTGTTCGTTCAGTACGGATGTGAAGAGCGCGGCCACGTCGTCCCGGTCGAGGCCTTCCGCGCGGGCCCGGCGGGCCCAGTCGGCGAGTTCGCCGCGCAGGGGCGAGTCGGCGGGGCCCGCGCCGAGGCCGGCGCGGACGAAGGTGCCGAGGCCGCGGCGGGCCTCGACGAGGCCTTCGCGTTCGAGCTCGCGGTAGGCCTTGAGGACCGTGTTGGGGTTGATGGCGGTGGCCTCGACGACCTCGCGGGCGGTCGGCAGCCGGTCGCCCGGTTCCAGCAGGCCCATGCGCAGGGCCTGTTTGGTCTGCTGGACGATCTGGAGGTAGGTGGCGACTCCGCTGCGCCGGTCGATGCGGTAGGAGAGCACGGGCGCTTCCACCACCCTTTCACTAATCAAGTAGTGAAAGGGTGGTGGAAAGAAGGGGGCGGTGTCAACCGCCCCCCGCGCACGGAGCCTTACGGCGCTCACGGCTCCGTGCTCACGACTCCGTGCTCACGACTCCGTGCGGTACATCAGGTCCACCTCGTGCGTCCGGAAGCCCAGCCGCTCGTACACCGTCACCGCCGCCGTGTTGTCCGCGTCCACGTACAGCATCGCCGTCGGCAGCGTCTGCGCCGCCAGGTGCCGCAGGCCGATCGCGGTGAGGGCCTTGCCGAGGCCGCCGCCCTGCGCCTCGGGCGCCACGCCGACCACGTACACCTCGCCCAGCTGCTCCTCGGCGTGGACCTTCGTCCAGTGGAAGCCGACGACCCGTCCCTCCCGCTCGGCCAGGAAGAAGCCCTTCGGGTCGAACCACGGCTCCGCCATCCGGTCGTCCAGGTCCCGCTGGGTCAGCGAGCCCTGCTCCGGGTGGTGGGCGAAGGCGGCGGCGTTGGCCGCGAGCCAGGCCGTGTCGTCCTGGCCGGGCACGAAGGTGCGGACGGTGACGCCGGCCGGCAGCACCGGCTCCGGGATGTCCAGCGGCACCAACGGCCGGCGCATCTGCCGCAGTTCCCGGAACAGGGTCAGGCCGAGCACCTGGGCGAGGTGGCGGGCCGCCGACTTCCCGCCGTGCGCCCACACCCGCAGCCGCTTGCCGGAGGCGTCGAGCAGCGCGGTGCCGAGCGCCCGGCCGTGGCCGCGGCCCCGGAGCGAGGGGTGGACGACCAGCTCGGCCGCCGGGGCCTCGACCGGGTCGGTCTCCTCCAGCTGGGCGTAGCCGTAGAGGTGGGGGCCGACCGTGAGCAGGAAGTGGCGGACGCCCTCGCGCCTGCCGTGCCGCAGGTACAGCCGCCCCTGCTCGGACACGGCGTGCATGCCGTCGGCGCGGTCGGCGGCCTCGAGGAGGTCGAGGACGTCGCTGATCTGCTCGGGGCTCAGTTCTTCGTAACTGTTGATCTGCCGTCCGGGTTCGAGGGCCGGCACCGCGTCAGAAGTCATGCCTACGAGCCTACGGCGGCGGTGCGCCGCCCTGCGGGAGATCAAAGGCAACCAGCTCGTAACCAGCCGACCCCTGTTGCGCTACGCGCGTTGACTCTAGGCTGCGCGGGCAGGACCGAGTCGTCAGGAACTGGGGAGAGATGGCAGCGACACGGAAGAAGAACACGGCGGGGCGGCGGATTCTCGTCGCCGGAGCGGGACTTGCCACGGTCGGCGCGCTGGTCGCGGCGATGCCGGCGGGCGCCTCCGAGGACCGCGTCGGCGCCACGGCCGCGTCGCAGCAGGAGAGCGGCGGCACCAACGGCCAGGGCTGGGGACGCCTTGTCGACGTGCAGCTGCTCTCCTTCAACGATCTGCACGGCAACCTGGAGCCGCCGGCCGGCTCCTCCGGCCAGGTGACCCGGGTCAAGGAGGACGGCACCACCGAGAAGATCGACGCGGGCGGTGTCGAGTACCTGGCCACGCACCTGCGCCAGGCCCGTCAGGGGAATCGTTACTCCATCACGGCCGCCGCCGGTGACATGATCGGCGCCTCGCCGCTGCTGTCCGGCCTCTTCCACGACGAGCCGACCATCGAGGCGCTCAACGAGCTGGACCTCGACGTCACCTCGGTGGGCAACCACGAGTTCGACGAGGGCGCGCGCGAGCTGGCCCGGATGCAGAACGGCGGCTGTCACCCGACCGCCGGCTGTTTCACCAAGGACCAGAAGTTCGACGGCGCCGACTTCCCGTACCTCGCGGCGAACGTGACGGACGAGAAGACGGGCAAGCCGCTGCTCGACCCGACCTTCATCTGGGAGAAGGACGGCGTCCGGATCGGCTTCATCGGCGTGACCCTGGAGGGCACCCCGAACGTCGTCACCGCCGAGGGCGTCAAGGGCCTGAAGTTCGGCGACGAGGTCGAGACGATCAACAAGTACACGAAGATCCTGGAGCGCAAGGGCGTCAAGTCCATCGTCGCCCTGGTCCACGAGGGCGGCATGCCGGCCTCGGCCGCGTACAACTACAACTGCGACGGCGACGGTGACGGTGACGGCGAGGGCGTCTCCGGCGCGATCGTCGACATCGCCAAGAACGTCTCGCCGCAGGTCGACGCGCTCGTCACCGGTCACACCCACCAGGCGTACGTGTGCAGCATCCCCGACCCGGCGGGCCGCCCGCGCCTGGTCACCTCGGCGTCCTCGTTCGGCAAGCTCTACACGGACACCACGCTGACCTACGACCGCCGCACCAAGGACATCGTCCGCACCGCGGTCTCCTCCGCCAACCACGTCGTCTCGCGCGACGTGCCGAAGGCCGCGGACATCAGCGAGCTGATCTC
Organism: Streptomyces sp. NPDC053493; assembly: GCF_044544825.1. Classification (NCBI taxonomy): domain Bacteria; kingdom Bacillati; phylum Actinomycetota; class Actinomycetes; order Kitasatosporales; family Streptomycetaceae; genus Streptomyces; species Streptomyces sp. NPDC053493. The sequence goes on along the minus strand of NZ_JBITXS010000005.1, from coordinate 459,043 downwards.
CGGCTGGAAGGAGCTGGCCGCTCCGATCGCCAACCGGCCGCAGGGCTGGATCGCCGCCGACATCAACGGCCGCGGCTCCACGGCGTACGAGAAGCCGCTCGGTGACGTGATCGCCGACGCGCAGCTCGAGGGCCTGGCCCCGGCGGACAAGGGCGGCGCGCAGCTGGCCCTGATGAACCCGGGCGGCATCCGCGCCGACCTGGTCTACAAGGCCGCGGGCGCCGAGGGCGACGGCGTCGTGACCTACGGCGAGTCCTTCACCGTGCAGCCGTTCACCAACATGATGAACGTCGTCGACCTCTCCGGCGCGAACCTGATCGCCGCGCTGAAGCAGCAGGTCAGCGGCTCGAACCTGAACTCGATCAAGATCCTTCAGGTGTCGAAGGGCCTCACCTACACGCTCGACATGACGAAGACCGGCGCGGACCGCGTGGTCGACGGCACGATCAAGCTGAACGGCGAGCCGATCGACCCGGCGAAGACCTACCGCGTCGCGATGAACGAGTTCCTCGCGGGCGGCGGCGACGGCTTCGCGGCCCTGGCGACCGGCACCAACAAGCTGGTCGGCGCCTCGGACCTGGACGTCTTCAACGCCTACCTCGCCGCCCACTCCTCGGCGACGGCCCCGCTCCAGGTGCCGGCGGCGAACCGGATCACGGTCGTGCAGTAGCCGTCGGGCGTAGACCATCGGTGAGGGGCGGTGTCCGCGTCGGCGGGCACCGCCCCTTCGTCGTACCCCGTGGCCCGTCACGCCCCGTGGCCCGTCATGCCCCGCGCCGGAGCAGGGTCAGGATGCAGGACGCCTGTCCGGGACGCCCGCCCCAGAAGGTTCCGACGGGCTATGGCAGGGTCACGTCAACTGCTGTCATAGTGCGGTGCCATGGACCGACGACGCTTTCTCGCGGGCGCCGCCGCAGCCGGTGCCGCCCTCGTGGTGGGCACTCCCTCCGCCCGGGCGGCCACCGCCCTCGGGACGCAGGACTGGATGGCTGCCCACGGCGACCCCACCCCGCTCCAGAAGCTCACGATCCCCGGAACCCACGACTCCGGCGCCCGCTACGGCGGGCTCTGGACGGAATGCCAGAACACCACCATCGCCCAGCAACTGGACAGCGGAATCCGGTTCCTGGACGTGCGGTGCCGGGTGACCGGTGGATCGTTCGCGATCCACCACGGGGCCTTCTACCAGAACATGATGTTCGGCGACGTCCTCGTCGCCTGCTGGAACTTCCTCGCCGCCCACCCCAGCGAGACCGTCCTCATGCGGGTCAAGCAGGAGTACTCCTCCGAGTCCGACGCCACCTTCCGTGCCGTCTTCGACGACTACCTCGACAACCGCGGCTGGCGGCCCCTCTTCCGTATCGGCCCCGTCCTGCCCACCCTCGGCGAGGCGCGCGGCCGGGTCGTCCTGCTCGCCGACAACGGCGGCCTGCCCGGACTGCGGTGGGCCGACGGCGCGTACTTCGACGTGCAGGACGACTACCAGGCCGAGCCCTTCGCCAAGTGGCCCAAGATCCGCGACCAGTTCCGCAAGGCGGCCACCCAGCCCGGCCGCTGCTACGTCAACTTCGTCTCCACCGCCGCCGGCCTGCCGCCCCGCTGGAACTCCGACCGGCTGAACCCGCAGGTCCACTCGCTCCTCGACGGCGAAGGCGCCGGCTGGAAGGGCCTCGGCATCGTCCCGCTCGACTTCCCCAACACCCGCTCAGGACTCGTCGAGTCCCTCATCCGCCACAACTGAACCGTCCGTCACGGCAGGCGGCGGTGTCGGCGCTCCCGGCAGCCGCACCGTCGCCACTGTCCCGCCGGCCCCGTCCGCGGCCGGCGCGAGCGCGACCGTGCCGCCCGCGTGCCCGACCGTCCGCGCCACGATCGACAGGCCAAGGCCCGAACCCGGCAGGCTGCGCGCCGACGGCGAGCGCCAGAACCGGTCGAAGACGTGCGGCAGCTCGTCCGCCGGGATGCCCGGACCGTGGTCCCGCACCGTCAGCTCGCCGCGCATCAGCCGCACCTCGACCGTCCCGCGCGGCGGCGAGAACTTCACCGCGTTGTCCAGGACGTTCACCAGCGCCCGCTCCAGGGCCGCCGGCTCCGCCCGTACGTACCAGGGCGCCAGGTCCGTCTCGAAGGTCAGCTCCGGACCGCGCAGCCGGGCCCGGTCCAGGGCCGAGCGCAGGATGGTGTGCAGCGGAACCACCTCCAGCGGGCCAGGCGCCACCGCCTGGGGCCGGGACAGCTCCTGCAGGTCGCCGATCAGCGCCGCGAGCTCCGTCATCTGCGCCTTCACCGAGGCCAGCAGCGCCCGCCGGTCCTCCGGCGGCAGCGCCCGGCCCGTCTCCTCGCTGCGCGCCAGCAGCTCGATGTTCGTCCGCAGCGAGGTGAGCGGCGTGCGCAGCTCGTGCCCCGCGTCCGCGATCAGCTGCGCCTGGCGGTCCCGGGAGGTCGCGAGCGCCGCCGTCATCGCGTTGAACGAGCGCGACAGCCGGGCGATCTCGTCCTCGCCCTCCACCGGGATGCGGACCGTCAGGTCCTCGGTCGCCGCCACGTGCTCGACCGCCCCGGTCAGCCGGTCCACCGGCGCCAGACCGGTCCGCGCCACCCACAGCCCGGCCGCGCCCGCGCCGACCACGCCGATGCCGGAGACCAGCAGCAGCACCCAGGCCAGCGTCGACATCGAGTTGTCGACCTCCGACAGCGGCCGGGCGAGCGACACGGCCAGACCGACCCGGCCGCGGTCGGCGTACGTGTAGACGCGCATCTCGCGGCCGTCGTCGTCCTTCGTCGTGTGCAGGGCGTCGTCCAGCAGCCCGCGCGCCACCGCCACGTCCGAGGCCTGCGCGTCGATCGCCGCCTTCCCGGAGGTGCAGACGGTGCCGTCGGCGAGGACGACCTGCACGGTGTACGGAGGCAGCGGCGGCACCTGCGTGCCCGTACGGCAGCCGCCGAGCACCAGGTTCACGTACGCGGTGTCGACCTTGCTGCCGCGCAGCGACTCGTCCAGCTCGTGCTCCAGCTGCGCCCGCGTCACGAACCAGCAGGCCAGCGACACCGCCGCCACCGCGATCGCCACGGCGAGCGCGGTCAGCAGGGCGAGCCGGGAGCGCAGCGGGCGGGACCGGAACCAGGCCAGCGGGCTCCTGCTCACTCCGCGCCTCCGCCGCCGCCGCCACCGCTGCCGCCGCCGCGCAGCACGTAGCCGACGCCGCGCACGGTGTGCACCAGGCGCGGTTCGCCGGCCGCCTCCGTCTTGCGCCGCAGATACATCACGTACACGTCCAGCGAGTTCGAGCTCGGCTCGAAGTCGAAGCCCCACACCGCCTTCAGGATCTGCTCGCGGGTGAGCACCTGGCGCGGATGGTTCAGGAACATCTCCAGGAGCGTGAACTCGGTACGGGTCAGCTCCACCGGCCGCCCGCCCCGCGTCACCTCGCGCGTGGCCGGATCCATCCGCAGGTCCTCGAAGGCCAGCACGGCACCGGCCTCCGCCGGCCCGGAGGCGGCCGCCGCCGCGTACGAGCTGCGCCGCAGCAGCGCGCGGATACGGGCGAACAGCTCGTCCAGCTCGAAGGGCTTCACGAGATAGTCGTCGGCGCCCGCGTCGAGACCGGTGACGCGGTCGCCGACCGTGTCGCGGGCGGTCAGCATCAGGATCGGCACGGTCGAGCCGCCCGACCGGATCCGGCGGGCCGCCGTCAGGCCGTCCATCCGCGGCATCTGCACGTCGAGGACGACCAGGTCGGGGCCGTACGACTCCATCTTGGCGAGCGCGTCGAGCCCGTCGACGGCGTCCTCGGTCGCGTAGCCCTCGAAGGCGAGGCTGCGGCGCAGCGCCTCGCGGACGGCCGGCTCGTCGTCGACGATCAGGATGCGTTCGGCGCGGTCGGCTTCGTTCTGCTGGCCAGTCATGGGGTCAGCGTCCCATGCGTTCAGGCGGCACCGCCCGAGCGCAGGTCGTCCAGGTCGGCCTTGAGGGTGTTCACCGGGATCGCGAATCCGAGTCCGACGCTGCCGGCGCCGGCCGAGGAACCGCTCGAGGAACTGGGCGAATACATGGCCGAATTGATGCCGATGATCTCGCCGTTCATATTGATCAGCGCGCCGCCGGAATTCCCGGGATTGAGCGAGGCGTCGGTCTGGATCGCCTTGTACGTGGTCTTGGAGGAGCCGGTGTCGCCGTTGAACTGCTGCCCGCCGAACTCGAAGGGCCAGCCCTGGCGCGGGTCGTACTGCGGCTGCTGTTGCTGCTGGTCGTCCTCCTTCGCGACGGTCACGTCGCGGTCAAGGGCGGAGACGATGCCGCTGGTGACGGTGCCGGTCAGACCCTCGGGCGAGCCGATCGCCACGACCTCGTCGCCGACCCGCACCTTGGAGGAGTCGCCGAGCGTCGCCGCCTTCAGGCCGGCGGCGCCCTCCAGCTCGATCAGCGCCAGGTCCTTGTCCGGGTCGGTGCCGACGACCTTGGCGGTGTAGGTCTTGCCGTCGGAGGTCTGCACCTTGATCTGGGAGGCGCCGGAGATGACGTGGTTGTTGGTGACGATCTCGCCGTCGCCGGTGATGATCACGCCCGAGCCGGTCGACCTGCCGGAGTTCGAGGCGGCGGAGATCTCCACGATGGACGGGGACACGGCCTGGGCGACGCCGGCGACCGTGCCCTTGCTGCTCGCGGACACGTTGGTGCCGGCGACGGTGCCGGACGCGGTCGGGGCGCTGCCGTCCGCCCACCGCTCCACGAGCGTCGCGGTCCCGCCACCGACGGCCGCGGCCGCGATCGCCACCGCGACCATCAGCCCGACCCCGCGCCGGGCACGGCGGTGCGGGGCGGGTGTGGGCACGGGCGCGGTGGGGGCGTAGGTGGGGCGGGGCGGGTAGTACGGCTGCGGCTGGGGCTGCGTGTCGTCCGTCATGCGGTCGAGCCTGGCGGCCGTACATGAGAACGCTCTGAGTCCACCCTGAGAAGCCCGACAGAACCCCGTATGCCCGATATAAACGCCGCCACCTCGTTGTGGGCACGGCGGTGGACCGGGGGCGCCGCGCAGCGGTCAGGCGCAGCCGCAGGAGCGGCGGACGATGAGGGCGGACGGGAACTGCTTCACGCGCTCCCGCCGCGACCCCGCCACCCGCAGCGAGTCGTCCAGCACCAGATCCACCGCCGCCCGCGCCATCGCCGGCCGGTCCGAGTGGACCGTGGTCAGCGGCGGGTCGGTGAGCGCCGCTTCCTTCACGTCGTCGAAGCCGGCCACCGCCAGCTCCGTCGGCACGTCGATCCGCAGCTCCCGCGCCGCCCGCAGCACACCGAAGGCCTGGTCGTCCGTCGAGCAGAAGATGGCCGGCGGCCGGTCGGGGCCGGACAGCAGTTTCAGGGCCACCTGGTAGGCGTCGTAGCGGTTGTACGGCGCCTGGAAGAGCCGGCCCTCGATCGAGTGGCCCGCCTCGAGCATGGCCCGGCGCCAGCCCTCCTCGTGGTCGGCGACCGGGTCGCCGACGGCCGGGGTGTTCGGGATGCCGCCCATGCACGCCACGTACGCGTGGCCGTGCTCGAGCAGGTGCCGGGTGGCGAGCTGGGCGCCGCCGATGTCGTCGGTGACGACGGCGACGTCGTCGATCGCCTCGGGCCGCTCGTGCAGCAGCACGACCCGCGCGTCCCAGGCCTCGATCTCGCTCGCGGCCTGTTCGCTCATGCCCTGGCTGACCAGGATCAGACCGGAGACCCGCATGCCGAGGAAGGCGCGCAGATAGTGGATCTCGCGCTCGGTGCGGTAGTCGGAGTTGCCGACCAGGACCATTTTTCCGCGCTCGGCGGCGGCCTGCTCGACCGCGTGTGCCATCTCCGCGAAGAAGGGCTGGCGGGCGTCGGGGACGACCATGCCTATGAGATCCGTGCGGCGGGACGCCATGGCCTGGGCCACCCGGTCGGGCCGGTAGCCCAGCTCCTTGATGGCGGCGAGGACACGCTCGCGCGTGGCCGGGGCGACCGGCCGGGGTCCGTTGTTGATGACGTAACTCACGACCGCGGTCGAAGTACCCGCCAGTCGCGCTACGTCATCCCGCGTCACCTTGGCCACGCGCGGAAGTCTACGCGGGGTGACCTACCTACCGGCAGGTCGCCCTGTGGCATACGCCACGTCAGCGGTCCTCCACCGGAGTGAGTTCCCGCGTGTCCTCCTTGACGCGCGCCTCCGCCCGGGCCTCGGCCCGTGCCTCCGCCCGCTCCGGCTTCTCCGGCGTCACGAAGCGGTAGCCGACGTTGCGGACGGTGCCGATCAGCGACTCGTGCTCGGGGCCGAGCTTCGCCCGCAGACGCCGTACGTGCACGTCGACCGTTCGGGTGCCACCGAAGTAGTCGTAGCCCCAGACCTCCTGGAGGAGCTGCGCCCGTGTGAAGACCCGGCCCGGGTGCTGGGCGAGGTATTTGAGGAGCTCGAACTCCTTGAAGGTCAGGTCCAGGACCCGGCCCTTGAGCTTCGCGCTGTACGTGGCCTCGTCGACCGACAGGTCGCCGTTGCGGATCTCCATGGGCGAGTCGTCCGCGACGATCTGCTGGCGGCCCATGGCCAGCCGCAGCCGCGCCTCGACCTCGGCGGGTCCCGCCGTGTCGAGCAGCACGTCGTCGATGCCCCAGTCGGCGGTGACGGCCGCGAGCCCGCCCTCCGTGACGACCAGGATGAGCGGACAGCCGGGGCCCGTGGAGCGCAGCAGCTGGCAGAGGGAGCGGACCTGCGGCAGGTCGCGCCGCCCGTCCACCAGGATCACGTCGGCACCCGGGGTGTCCACCAGGGCCGGCCCCTCGGCCGGTGCCACGCGCACGTTGTGGAGCAGCAGTCCGAGGGCGGGAAGCACCTCGGTCGACGGCTGGAGGGCGTTGGTGAGGAGCAGCAGAGAGCTCATCGCGCTCCTCCTGCCCGGAGCGTCGCCTGAGTCGTCGGTCGGTCGTGCTTCGTTCGCTCGTCCATGACGTCGGTTCCTCCTCGGTCCCTGCGAGGACGTCTGCGTATCACTCTCGCGCCCTGAGAGCTTTTGTTCATCCGGTCGTAACAACGGTCGGAAAACACAAAAGGACCCGGGGGCTGCTTTGCCCGGATCCTCTGGCAAGCAGAATAGCTCACATGAGTTCCGAGGCAGAGGGGCGATTTCACATCGTGGATGTCTCTCAGATCACTTCCCGTCCTCTGCGGGACATCGTGCGGACCGAGCTCCGTACCGAGGACGGTGTCCGGATCGAGGCGGTTTACGAACCCTCCACCGCAAGTGTCTCCGATGCGTCGGATACGTCCGGTGTGACCGCTGCAGCCGGTACGTCCGAGGCGGCCGGCACGACCGGCGCCTCCGGCACGGCCGTCGTCGTGGCGCACGGCTTCACCGGCTCGGTCGACCGGCCCGCGCTGCGCCGCGCCGCCCAGGTGCTGCGCCGGCACGCGCACGTCGTCACCTTCTCCTTCCGCGGCCACGGCCGGTCCGGCGGGCGTTCGACGGTCGGCGACCGCGAGGTCCTCGACCTGTCCGCCGCCGTCCGCTGGGCCCGTGAGCTCGGCCACGCGCGCGTGGTGACGGTCGGCTTCTCCATGGGCGGCTCCGTCGTCCTGCGGCACGCCGCCCTGGCACGCGGCACCGGCGCGCACACGGACGCCGTGGCCGCCGTCAGCGCCCCGGCCCGCTGGTACTACCGGGGCACGCCCGCCATGCGGCGCGTGCACTGGGTGGTGACCCGGCGGACGGGCCGCGTGGTCGGCCGTTACGGACTGGGCACCCGGATCCACCACCGGGACTGGGACCCGGTGCCGCTCTCACCGGTCGAGGCGGTGCCGCTGATCGCGCCGACGCCGCTGCTGATCGTGCACGGCGACCGCGACCCGTACTTCCCCGTCGACCATCCCCTGATGCTCGCGGACGCGGCCGAGGCGGCCGGCACACCGGCCGAGCTGTGGCTGGAACGCGGGATGGGCCACGCCGAGAACGCGGCCGGCGACGAGCTGCTCGACCGGCTCGGGACCTGGCTCGCCCGGTCATAGCCCATCATGGGGGGCGGCGCGCACACGAACGAAGGGAGCGCCGCTATGGCAGCGGGAACCATCCGCTACTGGGCCGCGGCGAAGGCCGCCGCCGGAGTCGCCGAGGAGCCGTACGCCGCCGAGACCCTCGCGGAGGCGCTGGACGCCGTCCGCGAGCGGCACCCCGGCGAGCTGGCACGGGTCCTGTTGCGCTGCTCGTTCCTGATCGACGGCGATCCCGTCGGGACGCGCGCGCATGAGACGGTACGGCTGGCCGAGGGCGGCACGGTCGAGGTGCTCCCCCCGTTCGCAGGAGGGTGAACCGCAGACCATGAGCAGTGATCAGCAGTATCCGTACGAGCCGCAGGCCGGCCCGCCGACCGGCGCGCAGACCGGCCCGCAGGGTGGTCAACCGTACGATCCGCACGTCACCCAGACGTGGCAGGGCCAGACCTGGGACACCCAGTACCAGCCGACGGTGCAGCCGCAGGCGCCCGTCTCGTACGACACGGCGTACCTGCCGCAGCAGGGCTACGAGACGTACGGGACCGGCGGCCACCAGCTGCCGCCCGAGACGGGCAGCCGGCCGGCGTACGAGACGGCGTACGAGCCGACTCACCAGCCGGCCTACGAGACGTACGCGGCGCCCTCCCAGGAGGCCCCGTCCGCCGGGCCCGAGCCCGTGCCGGAGCCCGGGCCCGCCTACTCCGCGCCCACCACCTCCGGCAACACCCGGATCACCGACGCCCAGCGGGCCCGCGCCGAGGGCCGCTCGCCGGTCATCGCGCCCGGCATGCAGCCCGCCGCGCTGACGGCGCTGCTCGGCGCGCTGCTCGCGGGAGGCGCCGCGGTCGGCTCGTACGCCCTGCTCGTCCCGCTGGTGCTGCTCCAGGCCGTCACCGCCGCCGGCTGGTTCCGGCTCAACGGCATGTGGCCCGCCCGGCAGGGCATCGCGCTCGCCTTCCTCGGCGGCGTCGTCGCCGACGCGGCGCTGTTCGCCGCCGGACGGGAGCACGCCCCGGCCGCGATCATCGGCACGCTCGGCGTCTGGGTGCTGCTCACGCTGGTGCTCCAGCTGCGCAGCCACGCCGACCCGGACGAGCGCATGTACGGCCTGATGGCGACGGTCGCCTCCGCGGCCCTGGCGATCCTGGCGGCCGGCCACCTCGGCGCCGAGCCGGACGCGGTGGTCGTCGGCGGCGTCGCCGTCGCCGCCGCGACCCTCGCCCGGGCGGTCCCGCTGCCCGGCCCCGCCTCGGTGCTCGTGGCCCTGCTCGCCGCCGCGGGCGGCGGCATCGCGGCCGGGCAGTTCACGGACCTCGGCGCCTCCGGCGCTGCGCTCCTCGGCCTCGGCGCCGGTGTCTGCGCGCTGATCGGACTGCGGGTGGCCAGCTACGACTACCCGTCGCGGTTCGTCCACATGACGGCCGGCGTCGCGCTGCCGCTGACCGCCGCCGTGCCCGCGGTCTACCTGCTCGGCCGGGCCCTCGCGTAACTCCGCTCACGGCCGGCCCGGGAACCGTCCGGCCCTCCCACACGTCGATCTTCGTGTCGGAGGGCCGGATTTTCTGTTGTTCGAGGGGGACGTGACCGTGCGGGCACTGCGGATGGTGCTGATCCTTGCCGTGGTGCTCGGCGGGCTCTTCGTGGGCGCGGACCGGCTCGCCGTCTCGTACGCGGAGACGGAGGCGGCCGACGGCGTGCGGCTGGGCACCGCGAAGGCCGAGTCCACCGCGGTCGACATCAAGGGCTTCCCCTTCCTCACCCAGGTCGTGGACAAGCGGCTCGACGACGTCGAGGTGCGCCTGACCGGCGTCCGGGCGACCGCGGGCGGCCACCCGGTGCGCATCGGTGAGCTGACCGCCGACCTGCACGACGTCACCCTGAACGGCGACTACGGGATCGAGCGGGCCCGCGCCGCCGACGGCACGGCGCTGATCTCCTATGCGGACCTGGCCGCCGCCTCGGGCCGGGACGCCAAGGTGGCGTACGGCGGCGACGGCAAGCTGAAGGTCACGGGCGGCGTGCGCTTCCTCGGCCGGACGCTCACCCGCAGCGTGCTGTCGACGGTGACGCTGGTCGACGGGAACACCATCCGGGTGCGTGCCGACGAGGTGCCCGGCGAGGGCATCCCGGGCCTGGAGGACATGGTGCGGGCGCGCACCGACTTCGACCGGCGGATCGAGGGCCTGCCGCAGGGCATGCGGCTGACGAAGGTCGAGGCCCGCGAGGACGGCCTGGCCGTGACGGTGACCGGCGAGAACGTCGTCCTGACGGCCGGCTGACCAGGCGCGCGCGTCCGGCCGTCGAACCCCGGGAAACGGGCCCCGGGATCCGGCCGTCGACCCCGTCCTGCCGGGCGTCTGATCACATGCTGAGACGGCCTCGTCCGATCCGCAGAAACCAGCGCCACGCGGCGCGAGCACGCCCCTCCGGGGGTGATCCGTACCCGTTTCGCATCCCGCATCATGGACGATCGCGTCTCAAAATACGACACACCGGTGACACGGCCGCCTGTCCGTCCCTACGATCGTCGGCATGAAGCGACAGGCGGATCTCACGAAGCGGCGGGCAGTCGACCTGTGCCGCATCGCCGCCATGCTCTGTCGCTCCGTCTGAGCGGGACGCACGTCTTCCCGTATTCCTCAGGCCCTACGACGCGATGTCGGGGCCGCTTCGCGCAGCCCCACGCCGTCGTCCGCCACGGGCCGACGCGTACCCGCACCAGCACCACGCACCACCGCACGAACCGCCGCACACTGCCCCGGAGGAGAACAGCATGGCTCGCAGCGACGTCCTGGTCGACGCCGACTGGGTCGAGGCCAACCTCGACAACCCGCAGGTCGCCATCGTCGAGGTCGACGAGGACACCTCGGCGTACGACAAGAACCACATCAAGAACGCCATCCGGATCGACTGGACCAAGGACCTCCAGGACCCGGTCCGCCGCGACTTCATCGACCAGGAGGGCTTCGAGAAGCTCCTCTCGGCCAAGGGCATCGCGAACGACACCACGGTCGTGCTGTACGGCGGCAACAACAACTGGTTCGCGTCCTACGCGTACTGGTACTTCAAGCTGTACGGCCACCAGGACGTCAAGCTGCTCGACGGCGGCCGCAAGAAGTGGGAGCTCGACTCCCGCGACCTGGTCGACGGCTCCGAGGTCCCGAACCGCCCGGCCACCGAGTACAAGGCCAAGCCCCAGGACACCTCGATCCGCGCCTTCCGCGACGACGTCGTGGCCGCGATCGGCACCCAGAACCTCGTCGACGTCCGCTCGCCCGACGAGTTCTCCGGCAAGCTGCTCGCCCCGGCCCACCTCCCGCAGGAGCAGTCGCAGCGTCCGGGCCACGTGCCCAGCGCCAAGAACATCCCGTGGTCGAAGAACGCCAACGACGACGGCACCTTCAAGTCGGACGAGGACCTGAAGGCCCTCTACGCCGAGGAGAACGTCGACCTGGCGAAGGACTCCATCGCCTACTGCCGCATCGGCGAGCGCTCCGCGCTCACCTGGTTCGTGCTGCACGAGCTGCTCGGCGTCGAGAACGTCAAGAACTACGACGGCTCGTGGACCGAGTACGGCTCCCTCGTCGGCGTGCCGATCGAGCTCGGCGCCGCCAAGTAATTCCCCGGACCTCCCCTTCTCCGGACCCCTCGACCGTAAGGATTTCCCAACATGTGTGGAGCGCAGCCCGGCGGGCCCGACGCCTCGACGATCAAGCCCGGTGAGACCACCATCCAGGGCTACGTGACCAAGGACGGCCAGCCCGTCACCGGTTACGTCCGCCTCCTGGACTCGACCGGCGAGTTCACGGCCGAGGTGCCGACCTCCGCCACCGGCCAGTTCCGGTTCTACGCGGCCGAGGGCACCTGGACCGTCCGCGCCCTGGTCCCCGGCGGCACCGCCGACCGCCAGGTCGTGGCGCAGCACGGTGGCCTGGCCGAGGTCGCCATCGCGGTGTGACGCCGCACCACTGAACGGCCGAGGGGCCGTGCCTCCTGGGGGGTTGGACGCCGACCAGGACTCGAGGCACGGCCCTTCGGTCTGCCCGCGCCCGCCCGTGCCCACCTGCGCCCGCCCGCGAACTGGGCGGCGGGCCGGTCCGGTCGTACGCTGAAGACGTGTACGCACGGCGACGGCGCGTCTACTTCTGGATGATGGGCGTCTGCTTGGTGCTTTTCGTGGGCGCCTGGGCCGTCGTGCGCCTGTTCTCGGTGCCGGCGGCCATCGCCATGTGCGTGGTCGCCATGGTCATCCCGCCGGTCGCCGCCGTGGTCGCCAACCGGCGCGGCCCGGACGACCGCTGGTGGGACGACCCGTCGGGCGACCAGCAGTCGGACGAGTGGTGGGACGAGCTCGACGGCAAGAAGCGCGACCGCTGACCGGGCCACGCGCGCGCGACGGCTCGTGGACGGCTCGTACCGGCTCGTGGACGAGCTAGTACACGAGGGCCTGGGTGTCGTCGGCCAGGGCCTCCTGCACGAAGACCTGGGCGCCGGCGATCCGGACGCCCTTCAGGACGTCCGCCTCGGTGATCTCGCGGCGGGCCGCGCACTGGGTGCACAGGGTGATGCGGCCGGCGGCCAGGATCGAGTCGATCAGGTCCGGGAGCGGCGCGGCGTGCGGGAGTTCGAACTCGGCCGCGTGGCCCGGGAGGGCGAACCACGAGGACTCACCGGTCAGCCAGAGCGAGACCTCGACGCCGCTCGCGACGGCGACGGCGGCCACGGTGAAGGCCTGGGAGCAGCGTTCGGGGGCGTCGGCCCCGGCGGTCACCTTGATCACGAGCTTCTTCGCCATATACCGAACTGTAATGCGGCTCCAGGCAACCTCCCGCACCACTCACGTGTCAGTTGGGTGCGCGGATAACGGAATCCGCGCTTCTAGTCTCGTGGGGGGACTGCTTTGGAAGCCACGGAAGCGGCCGAAGCCGCTCAAAACACCCCGGCGGCCGAGCCGGACACGCCTCCGGTACCGGCACCGGAGCCGGTTCCGACGCCCGACGCGGCTCCGGGCACGGCGCCGGACGCCGCACCGGATGCGGCAGCAGCCCCGGAGGCCGCATCGGACGCCGCACCGGCGGCCGCACCCGCTCCGCGGCGCCGCGCCGGCCGTACGGTCGCGCTGATCGCCGTCGCCGCCGTGCTCGGTGTCGTCGGCGGCACGGCCGTCGGCTACGGCGTCCAGGCCGGCCGCGAGCCCACGCCGCTCCCGGCCCTCAACCAGCCCGGCCTCGCCTACCCGGCCAAGCCGCTCCCGAAGGGCAAGGAGCCCGCGCCGCTGTCGGCCGCCGAGGACCGCGGCCTGAAGACCGAGGGCGACCTGCGCAAGCTGCTCCTCGCGGTGCCCGCCGGATCAAGGAAGGCCGACTTCGCGCCCGAGGACGGGTGGCTGAGCGTCTCCTCGTACGCCTCCGACTTCAGCGGGCCCTCGGGCGAGTTCGAGTACCTCCTCGAGAACGGCGTCCGCCGGGTCGCGAGCACCGCCTGGCGCACCGGCGAGTACAGGTTCACCCAGATCAACCTGGTGCAGTTCCGGTCCGACAGCGGCCAGGGCGCCGCCGACCACGCCGAGGACCAGCGCAGCTTCATGGAGGACGAGGCCGGCTACGGCGAGCCGATCAAGGGCAGCCCCGACGGCCGGACCTACCAGCTGCCCGTCGAGCACGAGGCGGGCTACGAACTCCACCAGGCCCGCGCGTACGTCCACCGCGGTGACGTGATGGTCGAGATCTTCGTGACGGACACCAAGAAGATCAGCCAGAAGGACATCTCCTCGCTGGCCGAGCGACAGCTGGAGCGCCTGTGAGCCCTGTGAGCCCTGTGAGCCCCGTGAGCGAGGAAACGAAGCCGAACGCCGCCGAGCCCGCGGAACCCGTGGCCGACGCGGCCCCGGCCGCCGAGCCCGAGGCGCGCCCGCGGCGACGCCTCTTCCCGTACGTCCTCACCGGCGTCCTCGTCCTCGGGATCGCCGCCGGCGGGACCTACACCGGCGTCACCGTGGCCGACGCCGAGCGCCACGCGCCCACGCTGGGCTGGGAGGAGCCGGCCCCGGGCGCCGAGAGCAAGGACCCGGCCGCCGACACCGCCGTGCGCGGCCGTGCCTCCACGCCGCTGAGCAAGCTGCTGCTGCCGGTGCCCGACGACTACACGCTCGGCCCCGACGTCGAGCGGTACGGCAACGACGGCGAGCTCGGCGCGCGCGACGCCGTGGCCCTGATCAAGCAGCAGGGCAAGGGGCTGTCGGGCAAGAAGCGCCGCGAGTTCGACAAGCGGATCGAGAAGCTCGGCATCCAGGGCATCGCCGTGCGCTCGTACGCCTCCGACGGCGCCGACCTGCTGGTCGAGGTGCAGATCGTGCACATGAAGGACAAGCGGTTCGGCACCGAGCTGCGCAGGATGCAGACCGAGGTCGCCGACGTCCTGAAGTTCCCGAAGGGCCCGCGCGTCGACGGGCACAAGAACGCGTCCTGCTTCGTGATGCCGCGCCCGAAGCGCGAGTCCGGGGAGGAGCGCGAGAACGGCCTCGACGGCATGGTCTGCTCCGCGACCGAGTCGGAGTACTACGTGACCGTGACCGCCTCCGGCGGCCGGCCGCTGGACAAGTCCGCCGTCGCCGAGCTGGTGAAGCAGCAGCTCGACCACATCACGTCCCCGGGGGAGTACGTATGAGCGAGACCGAGCAGCGGACGGCCCCCGTCACGCCGGAGCCGGAGCCGGGGCCGGAGCCGGGGTCGCAGTCCGCGTCCGGCCCGGAGCCGACGTCGGCCGCCGCGCCCGAGCCGGACCCGCAGCCGGAGACCGTGCCCGAGCCGACGCCGGCCGCCGCGCCCGACGCGGAGCCGACGCCGGAGACCGCGCCCGACCCGGACTCGACGCCGGAGACCGCGTCCGAGGCCGCGTCCGACGTCGTACCCGCCGTCTCTCCCGCCCGCTCGCGCCGCGTGCTCGCCGCCGTCGCCCGCTGGACCGCGGCCGTCGTCGTCTGCGGCGGCCTCGGCGCCGGGACGGCCGCCGCGATCACCTCGATGGACCGCACCGACGTGCCCGGTCTCGCGACCGAGAACGACGGCCGCTGGGCGTATCCGCAGCTGAGCCTGCCCGCGCTGCCCGAGGGCTCGCCGCGGCCCTACACCGACGGCAACGACGGCGAGATCCACCACGCCGACCCGCGTGCCCTCGTCCTGCCCGCCCCGGCCGGCGCCACGGTCGACCCGAAGCTGGACGGCGGCTGGGTGAGCGCCGAGCAGTACCTGGCGCTCTACCCGAAGGACCGGCGCGCCGACCTGAAGCAGGCGATCGACGACTCGGCCCTGCGGAACATCACGGGCCGCGCCTGGACCATGCCGGACGGCACCAGGAGCGCCGTCTACCTGCTGCGCTTCAAGTCCGTCGGCTTCTCCGAGGCCTTCAAGGACGACGCCGTGCAGGCCGGCTCCGGCGACACGGTGCTCCTGGACGGGGTCCAGGACGGTGAGTCCTTCGCGCTCGGCGACGACGTGCGGGTCGCGGACACGGCGCTGTACGCGACGGCCGAGACGAAGCCGTACGGGCCCGAGCAGACCCGCTGGGCGTACATCCAGGCCGGCGACACCCTCGCCCTGGTCGTGCAGTCCCGCAAGGACGAGGCGCTCGCCGTGCCCTTCCAGCAGACGGTGACCCTGCAGAACCAGCTCCTCGGCTAGACCCACCTCACGAAGAGGGCCGGGCCCCCGCCCACTAAGCTGGGGTCCGGCCCGTACCGCCTTCACCGCTCATTCGAGGAGCACCAAGTGATCGTTTTCTTCGAGACTCTGCTGGTCCTGGTCTGCGTCGGCGTGCTCGCCTTCGCCGGGCTGACCGTGAAGAAGCTGTACCAGGGCCAGCGCTGAACCCCTCCGCCCACCGAGACACAGATCGCCTGAGCTGCTCATGATCGAGATCCCGTCCGACCTCAACCCGGACCTCGTCCCCCTCGCGTTCCTGCTCGGCACGTGGGAGGGCGCGGGCGTCTCCGACTTCCCCGGCGCCGAGAAGTGCAACTTCGGCCAGTCCGTGACCTTCAGCCACGACGGCCGTGACTTCCTCGAGTACCACTCGCACTCGTGGGTCCTGGACGCCGACGGCAACAAGGTCCGCCCGCTGGAGAGCGAGAGCGGCTACTGGCGCATCGACAAGGACCGCAAGGTCGAGATCGTCATGGTCCGCGACCAGGGCATCGTCGAGGTCTGGTACGGCGAGCTCGCCGACCAGAAGCCGCAGATCGACCTCGCGACCGACGCCGTCGCGCGCACCGCCGCCTCCGGCCCGTACAGCGGCGGCAAGCGCCTCTACGGCTACGTCAAGAGCGACCTGATGTGGGTCGGCGAGAAGGCCACGCCCGAGGTGCCGCTGCGGCCCTACATGTCGGCGCACCTGAAGAAGGTCGTCACGCCCGAGGAGGTCGCCGAGATGGCGCGCAACCTCCCCGACATGCCCGACGACGGCATCGCCTTCTTCAAGTAGGAGTCCTTTCAGGAGGAGTTCTTCGAGTAGGAGCCGGATTCCTCCCGAGGGGCCCGAGCGGGCCTGGCCCGCACACCGCGCCCTCCTACACTGGAGGGCGTGGTGAGCACCGACTGGAAGAGCGACCTGCGGCAGCGCGGCTACCGGCTGACGCCCCAGCGCCAGCTTGTCCTCGAGGCCGTGGATACGCTCGAGCACGCGACGCCCGACGACATCCTCGGCGAGGTCCGCAAGACCGCGTCCGGCGTGAACATCTCCACCGTCTACCGGACCCTGGAGCTCCTGGAGGAGCTGGGTCTGGTCAGCCACGCCCATCTGGGCCACGGAGCCCCGACCTACCACCTCGCCGACCGGCACCACCATCTGCACCTGGTCTGCCGGGACTGCACGAACGTCATCGAGGCGGACGTGGAGGTGGCGGCCGAGTTCACCGGCAAGCTCCGAGAGACCTTCGGTTTCGACACGGACCTGAAGCACTTCGCGATCTTCGGCCGCTGTCAGGACTGTGCCAGGAAGGACGCGGCCGCCGAGTCGTAGGCTTTTCCCATGAAGAGCCCTCTGCTGTCCCTGCCCGGCGCCGTCCCCGCCGAAGGCCGTGACGAAGGCGTCGCCGCGCACTACGGCGATCTGTTCCGCGAGCAGCGGACCCTCGCCGACGGCACCGGTTTCGTCGACCTCTCCCACCGCGGTGTCGTCACCGTCACCGGCGACGACCGGCTGAGCTGGCTGCATCTGCTGCTCACCCAGCACGTCAGCGAGCTGCCGGCCGGCCAGGCCACCGACGCGCTGATCCTCTCCGCCAACGGGCACATCGAGCACGCGCTGTACCTCGTCGACGACGGCGAGACGGTGTGGGCGCACGTCGAGCCCGGGACGCAGGCCGAGCTGCTCGCGTACCTGGAGTCGATGAAGTTCTTCTACCGGGTCGAGGTCGCCGACCGTACGGAGGACTTCGCGGTCGTGCACCTGCCGGCCGGGTCGATCGCGCAGGCTCCGGACGGCGTGGCCGTACGGGAGACGGCGCACGGCCGCGAGCTGTTCCTGCCGCGCGCCGATCTCGAGTCCTTCGCCGGCTCGCACGGTCCGGCCGCCGGCATCCTCGCGTACGAGGCGCTGCGGGTCGAGGCGCACCGGCCCCGGCTCGGTTTCGAGACCGACCACCGCACCATCCCGCACGAGATCGGCCTGATCGGCAGCGCCGTCCACCTCCAGAAGGGCTGCTACCGCGGCCAGGAGACGGTCGCCCGGGTGCAGAACCTGGGCAAGCCGCCGCGCCGGCTCGTCTTCCTGCACCTGGACGGCAGCGAGGTGCTGCTGCCGGGGCACGGCACGCCGGTGCGGCTCGCGGCGGACGGGGCGGAGGGCCGGCAGCTGGGCTTCGTGACGACGTCCGCGCGCCACCACGAGCTGGGGCCGATCGCGCTGGCGCTGGTGAAGCGGAACGTGCCGGTGGACGCGGAGCTGATCGCGGGGACGACGGCGGCCGCGCAGGAGACCGTCGTCGAGCCGTAAGGCGGTAAGGCCGTTCGTCCCGGCCCCGGGCTTCGTCCCGGCCCCCGGGCCGTCAGACCTCGATCAGGACCGTGAACGGGCCGTGATTCGTGAGCGACACGCGCATGTCCGCTCCGAACCGGCCCGTTTCCACGTGCGCGCCCAGCTCCCGCAGCCGGGCCACGACCTCGTCGACCAGGGGCTCGGCGACCGGGCCGGGCGCGGCCGCGTTCCAGGTGGGCCGGCGGCCCTTGCGGGCGTCTCCGTAGAGGGTGAACTGGGAGATCACGAGGAGCGGCGCGTTCACGTCGGAGCAGGACTTCTCGCCCTCCAGTACCCGGACGGACCAGAGCTTTCTGGCCAATTGCGCCGCCTTCTCGGGAGTGTCGTCATGGGTCACCCCGACCAGGACGCACAGCCCTTCGCCGACGATCTCGCCGACGGTCTCCCCTGCGACGACGACCTTCGCGCCGTCGACCCTCTGCACCACTGCTCGCATACCGACCAACCTACCGATCCGCCTCCCGGCGGACGTGCCGAGGGCCGAACGGGTGCAGACCGCCTGCGTCCTCCGGGGCGCAAGTGGCACCATGCGTGTCAGTCGGTGCCTTTTCCGCACCGGTCGAGGGGACGATTCACATGAGTGCTTCTGGCACCGGGCAGACGCCGTCCGGACCCGTACCGCTGACCCGGGCCGGCCGGCCCGCGGGGCGCGCCGTCGGGCGACCGCCCGCGCAGCGGGCCGCCGAGCCGGAGCTGCCGGACGGGCCGCGGCCGGACCTCGCGGCGCTGCGGCTCGAGGAGCTGCGGGTGCTGCGCCGCGACGCGCAGCGCGACGAGGCCGACCTGAGCTACGTACGGCGGATGCTGCAGGGCCGGATCGACATCCTGCGGGCCGAGCTGGCGCGGCGCAGTGACCCGGAGGCGCCGGTCCTGGACCGCCTCTCGGAGATCCTCGCGGACACGCCGTCGCGGCCCGGGGCGGTGACGCGGTCGGCCCGGCACGTGACCCTGTCGACGCCGCGCAGCGAGGAGTACCGACGGCTCGCGTCCGAGATGCTGTCGGAGGTCGAGCTGTCGGACCTGACGGCGCGGACGGACAAGGAGCTGCACACGGCGATGGGGCGGCTCGCGGGCTACGAGCAGCAGGTGTCGCGGCGCCGGCACGAGCTCCAGCGCACCGCCGACGACTGCAGTGCGGAGATCGCCCGCCGCTATCGGGAGGGCGAGGCACAGGTCGACGACCTGCTGGCGTGAGCGGAGGGCCGGCGCCGGACGGGCCCCTGCGGGAGGGCCGTGTCTCGGGCCGCCGGGCCGTGTCTCAGGGCCGCCGGAAGGGCCTGGAAACTCGGGTGCGACGCCGTGACGCGGCCGCATAGCCTCGAAGGATGAGTCTTGAGGTGCGCACGATCGACCAGTCGGAGTTCACCGCGTGGCTGCTGGCCAGGAGGGTCGGTTTCCTCCGGCCGCCCGTGGTGTCCGACGAGGAGGTCGCCGACCGCCTTCCGCACACGGACCTCTCCCGGGCCTACGGCGCCTTCGACCAGGGCCGGATGATCGCCACGTTCCTCTCCTTCGAGCAGCGGCTGAGCACCGTCGGCGGCGCGGACCTCGCCGCGAACGCGATCAGCGCCGTCACGGTCTCGCCGACCCACCGCAGGCGCGGTCTGCTCAGCCGGATGATGAAGGAGGACCTGGCGCTCGCGAAGGAGCGGGGCGACGCCTGCGCGACGCTGATCGCCGCCGAGTACCCGATCTACGGGCGGTACGGCTTCGGTGTGGCCACCTGGGCCACCGAGTGGGCCGTGGACGTGACCCGGACCGGGTTCGACCGCCGCTGGTCCGGGCCCACCGCCGAGGAGGGCGGCGGCCGGATCGATCTCACGGACGGTGCCGAGATCCGCAAGGAGGGCCCGGCGCTGCACCGCCGGTTCGCCGCTCGGCGGGCCGGCGTCACGGACCGCACCACCCGCGGCTGGGACGTCGGCACCGGCAACGCGGCGCGGTTCGAGCCGTGGACGGAGCCGTTCTACGCGGTCTACCGGTCGGCGGCCGGCGAGGTCGAGGGCTATGTCGCGTACACCTCGGACGACAAGTGGAACGACGCCAAGCAGCCGGTGCAGACGGCGACCGTGCGGGATCTGATCGCGGTCACGCCGGCCGCCGAGCGCGCCCTGTGGCGCTTCGTGTGCTCGATCGACTGGATCACCCGGGTGAGGACCGGTTTCCGCGCGCCCGACGACGTGCTGCCGCTGCTGCTGCCCGACCCGCGCGCGGCGCAGGTCGTCACGCACGCCGACATGCTCTGGCTGCGGGTCCTGGACGTGGCGAAGGTCCTGGAGCCGCGGACGTACGCGACGTCGGGCACGCTCGTCCTCGACGTGCGCGACGCGGCCGGTCTCGCCGGCGGGCGTTATCGTCTGGACGCCTCGCCGGAGGGCGGGGCGGTGACGTCGACGTCCGAGGCGCCCGATCTGGTCCTGGACGTGGCGGACCTGGCGGCGCTCGCGCTGGGCGACGAGTCGGCGCTACGGCTCCGGGCGCTCGGCCGCGTGGAGGAGGCCACGGCGGGCGCGGCGGCCAGGGCGGACCTGCTGATGCGGACCTCGCTGCGACCGTGGAGCATGGACATCTTCTGATCGAAAGCGGCGAAGGCGGGTTGAGCAGGTGGAGGGTGCCGTGAGCGGGCTGCGGGAGCTGAAGAAGGAGCGGACGCGGCGGACGCTCTCCGAGGTCGCCATCGGGCTCTTCCTGGAGAAGGGCTTCGACGCGGTGTCGGTCGCGGAGATCGCCGCCGCCGCGGAGGTCTCCAAGCCGACCCTCTTCCGCTACTTCCCGGCGAAGGAGGACCTGGTACTGCACCGGTTCGCCGATCACGAGCAGGAGCCGGCCCGGGTGGTGGCCGCCGCCCGGGCGGCCGGCGTGCCGCCGCTGGAGGCGCTGCGGGACCACGTGCTCGCGGGCCTGGAGCGGCACGATCCGGTGACGGGCCTCAACGACGCGCCGGGCGTGCTCGCCTTCCACCGGCTGCTGTACGGCACGCCGGCGCTGGCGGCGGGCATGCACACGTACCAGGGCCGTTCGGAGGAGGCGCTGGCGGCCGCGCTGGGCGGCGCGGACCCGCTGGCGGCCCGTCTGGCGGCGGCGCAGATCGTGGCGGTGCTGCGGGTGCTCGGGGAGGAGAACGTGCGGCGGATCGCGGCGGGCGAGTCGGTCGAGCAGGTGCTGCCGGGTGCGGTGGCGGCGACGCGGGCGGCGTTCCGGCGGCTGGAGGAGGGCCTTTCGCTGTCGTCGGAGGCGGCGCGCGGGTGAACCGGTGAGCGGGCGAGCAGCGCACTCGTGTGACCGGATAAAAAACATTACCGAGTAACGTTTTCTGGCTATCCTGGACGGCATGACGTCGCTCCAGGACCTTCGCCATGACCTCCGCCACGACCTCGACCAGGAACGCACCCACCACGACGCCTGCCGCGCCGCCCTCGCCCGGATGACCGAGGACGTCGAGGAGCAGGTCGTCATCGGCGAGGACACCGCCGCGTCCGGAGCGGACGCGGAAGCCCTCGGCTTCCACCTGCGCAGCCGCGCCAAGGTCTTCCGCGAGATGCCGCCGGGGCCGCTGTTCTTCGGCCGTCTCGACCGGGAGGACGGCCAGGTCCATCACATCGGCCGCCGCCGGATCGCCGAGGACCCGGCCGCGCCGCCGCTCGTCGTCGACTGGCGGGCCCCGGTCTCCCGCGCGTACTACCAGGCCGGGCCGCAGGACCCGCAGGGCGTCGTCAGACGCCGCCGGTTCGGCTGGGCGCCGGGCAGCGAGGGCGCCTCGGAGGACCTGACGGCGCTGGAGGACGAGCACCTGGCGGGGGAGGGGCCCGCGGGGTCCGTGGACGACGTGCCCGGGGGCGACGTGCCCGTGGACGGCGTGTCCGGGGACGTCGGGCGCGCGGGCGAGGCGTCCGGAGGCGGTGGTGGGGCGGGCGCGGTGAGCGCGCTGCTGGCCGGCGAGATCGAGCGGCCGCGCGTCGGCCCCATGCGGGACATCGCCGCGACCCTCCAGCCCGAGCAGGACGACCTGGTGCGCTCGGGCCCCGCCGACTCGATCTGCGTGCAGGGCGCTCCCGGCACCGGAAAGACCGCCGTCGGCCTGCACCGCGCCGCGTATCTGCTCTACACCCATCCGCAGCGCCTCCAGCGCTCCGGACTCCTCGTCCTCGGCCCCAACCGCACCTTCCTCTCCTACATCTCCGAGGTGCTGCCCGCGCTCGGCGAGACCGGCGTGCGCCAGTCCACCGTGGAGGACGAGACGGCCCGTCACGAGGTGCGGGCGACGGACGGCGAGGCCGCGGCCCGGGTCAAGCACGACGCGCGGATGGCCGGAGTGCTGCGCCGGGCGCTGTACGCGCGGGTGGACGCGGCGCCCGCCCAGGACCTGGGCGTGCCGGACGGCTCGTACCACTGGCGCGTTCCGGCGCACGAACTCGCCGCGGTCGTCCGGGCGGTACGGGAGGAGGCCCCGCCCTACGCGACCGGCCGGGAGCGGGTCCGCGCCCGGATCGTCCGGGCCCTGCAGCTGCAGGCGGAGCGGCGGGCGGGAGTCCTCGGCGCCGCCTGGGTGCGCCGGATCGAGCGGGCCCGGCCGGTGTCGGCGTGTGTGGACGCCTGCTGGCCCAAGGTCACGCCGGAGGAGGTCCTGGCCGGCTTCCTGGCCGACCCGGCCGACGAGGCGCTGGGCGAGGAGGAGCGGGCCGCGATCCGCTGGGCGAAGCCTCCGCGCTCGTACCGCGGGGCCCGCTGGAGCGCGGCCGACCTCGTGCTGCTCGACGAGCTGGCCGGCCTGATCGAGCGGCCCGAGGGATACGGGCACGTGGTCGTGGACGAGGCGCAGGACCTGTCGCCGATGGAGTGCCGGGTCATCGCGCGGCGGGCGGAGTTCGGCTCGCTGACCGTGCTCGGCGACCTGGCGCAGGGCACGACGCCGTGGGCGGCCCGCGACTGGGGCGAGCAGCTGGCCCACCTGGGCAAGCCGGACGCCCGGGTGGTGCCGCTGACCACCGGTTTCCGTGTCCCGGCCGCGGTCGTCGGGCTGGCCAACCGGCTCCTTCCGGAGCTGGGCGCGGCGGCCTGGGCCGGGCGGTCGCTGCGGGCGGGCGGGACGGTGGGCGTGCGTCAGGTGGCGGACGTGGCGGACGGGGTGGCCGAGGCGGTGCGGGCGGCGCTGAAGGACGAGGGCTCGGTGGGCGTGATCGCCGCGGACGCGTTCGTCGGCACGTGCGCCGAACGGCTCGCGGAGGCCGGTCTGGTGGAGGCCGGTCCGGTGGAGGCCGGGACGCTCGGGCGGTCCGGGCCCGGCGACGGGCGGTCCGGGGCCGGGGAGGGGATCGAGGGGCTGGGTGGGGGCCGTGTCTCCGTCGTCCCGGCGACGCTCGCCAAGGGCCTGGAGTACGACCATGTCGTCGTCGCCGAGCCGGCCGCGATCGTGGCCGCCGAGCCGCGCGGTCTGCACCGGCTGTACGTGGTCCTCACACGGGCGGTCTCCCGGCTGGACCTCGTCCACCGGGAGCCGCTGCCGCCCGCGCTCAGGCGGCGACCGTGACGTCGGGCCTCGGCCGTTCGGCCCCGGCCGCCTTCCGTGGCGTGCGGAGCAGGGTGAAGGCGGTCGCGAAGGCGGCGACGAGGAGTCCGGCGCCGACGGCGAAGGCGAGGTGGTATCCGCCGGTGAGGGCCTCGGCGGCGGGCCGGCCGGCGGCGGTGAGGGACTCGGTGCGGGCGGCGGCCAGCGTGGACAGGACCGCGATGCCGGCGGCCATGCCGATCTGCTGGGTGGTGTTGAAGAGGCCGGAGGCGAGACCGGCGTCCTCCTCGCGGGCGCCGGACATGCCGAGCGCGGTCAGCGCGGGCAGCGCCAGGCCGAAGCCGGCGGCGAGCAGCATCACCGGCAGCAGGTCCACGGCGTACGAGGCGTGGACGGGGACGCGGGTCAGCAGACCGAGCACGCCGACGAGCAGGACGAGACCGGTGAGCAGGACGTTGCGCTCGCCGAAGCGGGTGATCAGGCGGGTGGACAGGCCGAGCGAGACCGCGCCGATGACGGCCGCGGCGGGCAGCATCGCGAGGCCCGTCTCGGCGGCTCCGTAGCCCTGGACCTTCTGCAGGTAGAGCGCGACCAGGATCTGGAAGGAGAACAGCGCGGCGACCATCAGCATCTGGACGAGGTTGGCGCCGGCGACGCGGCGGGAGCGCAGGATCCGCAGCGGCATCAGCGGCTGGGCGGCGGTGGCCTGGCGGACGAGGAAGCCGGCGAGGAGGACGAGCGCGAGGGCGCCGAGGCCGAGGGTGTGGGCCGAACCGGCCCCGTACTGCTCGATCTTGACGACCGCGTAGATGCCGGTCATCAGGCCCGAGGTGACCAGGACGGCGCCGATGACGTCCGCGCCGGCCCGCAGTCCGAGGCCGCGGTCGGCGGGCAGCGCGGGCAGGGCGACGAGGAGGGCGGCGGCGCCGATGGGCAGGTTGATGAAGAAGATCCAGTTCCAGGTGAGCGCGTCGGTGAGGAGGCCGCCGAGGACCTGGCCGAGGGAGGCGCCGGCGGCGCCGGTGAAGCTGAACACCGCGAAGGCCTTGGCGCGTTCGCGCGGCGCGGTGAAGAGCGTGACGAGGATGCCGAGGCTGACGGCGGAGGCCATCGCGCTGCCGACGCCCTGGAGGAAGCGGGCGGCGATCAGGAGGCCGGGCGAGGTGGCGACGCCGGCGAGGAGTGAGGCGGCGGTGAAGACGGCGGTGCCGGCGAGGAACATCCGCTTGCGGCCGAGGAGGTCGCCGAGGCGGCCGGAGAGGAGGAGCAGGGCGCCGAAGGCGATGAGGTAGGCGTTGACGACCCAGCTGAGGCCGACGGGGCTGAAGCCGAGGTCGGCCTGGATGGCGGGCATGGCGACGGTGACGATGCTGCCGTCGAGGACGGTCATGAGCATGGAGGTGGCGAGGACGCCGAGGGCGGTCCAGCGGGAGGTGCGCACAGCGGTTTCTCCTGTCGTGAGGCGACAGGTAGAACGCTAACAGATAGTTTTGTTGCAGACCATCTATCTCGGATGTAGATGGTCCGCGGTCTCGGTCAGTTGCCCTTCTGGCGAGCCCTCCGGGCGGTGCTCTGGCCCTCGACGGGCGTCTCCAGATGCCCCGTGACCAGGCGGTTCAGTGCGCGCAGCAGGACCTCGCGCTCGTCGGCGGGAAGCGAGCCGAGCGCGGCCTGGTGCACCTCGTCGACGATCTTCTGGCTCTGCGCGGCCACCTTCGCGCCTTCCTCGGTCACCGCGATGATCCGCGCCCGCCGGTCCACGCTCGACGGCCGCCGCTCGGCCAGACCCGCCTTCTCCAGCGCGTCCACGGTCACCACCATCGTGGTCTTGTCCATGTCGCCGATCTCCGCGAGCTGCGCCTGCGTCCGCTCCTCCTCGAGCGCGTGCACGAGCACGCAGTGCATCCGCGCGGTCAGCCCGATGTCCGCGAGCCGCGCCGCCATCTGGCTGCGCAGCACATGACTGGTGTGGTCGAGGAGATAGGAGAGATCGGGCTCGGTCCGGGTGGGCGCCATGGCAGTCATACGCTCCAGCCTAACCAAACCCGTTCCGTTGCGGACGATCCCGCCCACCCTCACCCGCCGCCCCGCCGCGGGCCGCCCTGCCCCGACCGGCTCGCGGCTGCCGGCCCGCCGGAGCTGGGGACCGACCGCACCTGGGTGCGGGCCCACCATCCCGCGCCCGCGTTGCTGCACCGGGTGGACCCGGGGGCGGGGCTCACGGCGGCGGACTACGCGGTGGTGGCGGGGTGGGTGGCCGAGGTGGTCGGCTAGGCGGTGCGGGGCTGGTTGAAGCGGAGCATGTTGCCGGCCGGGTCGCGGAAGGCGCAGTCGCGCACGCCGTACGGCTGGTCCATGGGCTCCTGGAGGACCTCGCCGCCCGCCGCGCGGATCCGCTCGAAGGTGGCGTCCACGTCGTCGGTGCGGAAGATGACACCGCGCAGCATGCCCTTGGCGAGGAGCTCGGCCGCGGCCTGGCGGTCGGCGGCGGGCGCGTTCGGGTCGGCCAGCGGCGGTTCCAGGACGATCTCGACGTCCGGCTGGGTCGGTGAGCCGACGGTCACCCAGCGCATGCCCTCGAAGGAGACGTCGTTGCGGATCTCCAGGCCGAGCGCGTCGCGGTAGAAGGCGAGCGCCTTGTCGTGGTCGTCGACGGCGATGAAGCACTGCGAGAGGTTGATGGTGTTCATGGCGACGACGCTACGAGGCCGGGGCGCTTTTCGCTTCTCCGATCCTGATCGCTTCGGAAGGCGCCGCAGGTTCGGACGTCGCCGCAGGTTCGGACGGAGCGGTGGAGCCGGGGCGCTCGGAGGCGCTCGGCGGACCGGCGGGTCTGGGCGCGCGGGTCGGCCGGGTCAGGAACTTCGCCACGCACGCCGGGATCGGCTCGCCCGCCTCGTGGTTCCGCGCCCGGTAGGCGCTCGGGCTCTCCCCGACCAGCTCCGTGAAGCGCGTGCTGAACGAGCCCAGCGACGTACAGCCCACCGCGAAGCAGACCTCCGTCACGCTCAGGTCGCCGCGCCGCAGCAGCGCCTTCGCCCGCTCCACGCGGCGGGTCATGAGATAGCTGTACGGCGTCTCCCCGTACGCGGCGCGGAAGCTGCGCTGGAAGTGGCCCGCGGACATCAGAGCGGCCCTGGCCAGGGCCGGAACGTCCAGCGGCTCCGCGTAGTCGCGGTCCATCATGTCCCGGGCCCTGCGCAGGCGCACCAGGTCGTCCAGAGTCGGCGGCGTCACAGCCCCAGGATCGCACGCCGCACCCCCACCGGGCCGGGTTGTCCACAGGCGCGGGAGGGCCGGCCCGGCGGTCGGAGCGGTTGTCCACAGGAGAGCAGGAATCGAGAAGCAACGGCGCCGCCGCCCGCCTAGCCTGGCTCTCGGAACAGCACGGCCGGGAGAGACGAGGGACGATGAGCAAGCCGCACGCCGCCGACAGTCACGACCTGATCCGCGTGCACGGCGCGCGCGAGAACAACCTCCAGGACGTCAGCATCGAGATCCCGAAGCGTCGCCTCACCGTGTTCACCGGTGTCTCCGGCTCGGGCAAGAGCTCGCTGGTGTTCGACACGATCGCCGCCGAGTCGCAGCGGCTGATCAACGAGACGTACAGCGCCTTCGTGCAGGGCTTCATGCCGACCCTCGCCCGCCCCGAGGTCGACGTGCTCGACGGCCTGACCACCGCCATCACCGTCGACCAGCAGCGGATGGGCGGCGACCCGCGGTCCACCGTCGGCACGGCCACCGACGCGAACGCGATGCTGCGCATCCTCTTCAGCCGCCTCGGCACGCCGCACATCGGCTCGCCCAAGGCCTTCTCGTTCAACGTCGCCTCGATCAGCGGCGCCGGCGCGGTCTCGGTGGAGAAGGCCGGACGGACCGTCAAGGAGCGGCGCAGCTTCCACATCACCGGCGGCATGTGTCCGCGCTGCGAGGGCCGCGGCACGGTCTCCGACATCGACCTGACCGCGCTGTACGACGACTCGAAGTCGCTCGCCGAGGGCGCGCTCACCATCCCCGGCTACACGATGGACGGCTGGTACGGCCGGATCTTCTCCGGCAGCGGCTTCTTCGACATGGACAAGCCGATCCGCCGCTACACCAAGCGCGAGCTGAACGACCTGCTCCACCGCGAGCCCACCAAGATCAAGGTCGAGGGCATCAACCTCACCTACGAGGGCCTGATCCCCAAGCTCCAGAAGTCGATGCTGTCGAAGGACATCGACTCCCTCCAGCCGCACGTCCGCGCCTTCGTGGAGCGCGCGGTCACCTTCGCCACCTGCCCCGACTGCGACGGCACCCGGCTCAACGACGGAGCCCGCTCCTCGAAGATCCGCGGGATCAGCATCGCGGACGCCTGCGCGATGCAGATCAGCGACCTGGCGGAGTGGGTGCGCGGCATCGACGACGCGTCGGTCGCGCCGCTGCTCGCGACGCTGCGCCAGACCCTCGACTCGTTCGTGGAGATCGGCCTCGGCTATCTCGCGCTCGACCGGCCCTCCGGCACCCTCTCCGGCGGCGAGGCGCAGCGCGTGAAGATGATCCGCCACCTCGGCTCCTCGCTCACCGACGTCACCTACGTCTTCGACGAGCCGACCACCGGTCTGCACCCGCACGACATCCAGCGCATGAACGACCTGCTGCTGCGGCTGCGCGACAAGGGCAACACGGTGCTGGTCGTGGAGCACAAGCCGGAGACGATCGCGATCGCCGACCATGTCGTCGACCTGGGCCCGGGCGCCGGTTCGGCGGGCGGCACCGTCTGCTTCGAGGGCACGGTGGCCGGGCTGCGCCGCAGCGGCACCGTCACCGGCCGCCACTTCGGTGACCGGGCCTCGCTCAAGAAGTCGGTGCGCGAGCCCACCGGCAGCCTGGAGATCCGCGGCGCGTCGGCGAACAACCTGCACGACGTGGACGTCGACATCCCGCTCGGTGTCCTCACCGTCGTCACCGGTGTCGCCGGCTCCGGCAAGAGCTCGCTGGTGCACGGCTCGATCCCGGCCGGGGCGGGCGTGGTGTCGGTGGACCAGGGCGCGATCCGCGGCTCGCGGCGCAGCAATCCGGCGACGTACACCGGGCTGCTCGAGCCGATCCGCAAGGCGTTCGCCAAGGCCAACGGGGTGAAGCCGGCCCTGTTCAGCGCCAATTCGGAGGGCGCCTGCCCGGGGTGCAACGGCGCCGGCGTGGTGTACACGGACCTGGCGATGATGGCCGGCGTGGCCACGGTGTGCGAGGAGTGCGAGGGCCGGCGCTTCCAGGCGTCGGTGCTCGACTACCACTTCGGCGGGCGGAACATCGCCGAGGTGCTGGCGATGCCCGTGAGCGAGGCCGAGCGGTTCTTCGGCGCGGGCGAGGCGCGCACGCCCGCCGCCCACCGCGTCCTGGAGCGGCTCGTCGACGTCGGCCTCGGCTATCTGAGCCTCGGCCAGCCGCTGACCACGCTGTCCGGCGGCGAGCGGCAGCGGCTGAAGCTGGCCACGCACATGGGCGAGAAGGGCGGGGTGTACGTGCTGGACGAGCCGACCGCCGGTCTGCACCTGGCCGACGTGGAGCAGCTGCTCGGGCTGCTGGACCGGCTCGTCGACTCGGGGAAGTCGGTGATCGTGGTCGAGCACCACCAGGCGGTCATGGCGCACGCCGACTGGATCATCGACCTCGGTCCCGGGGCCGGTCACGACGGCGGCCGCATCGTGTTCGAGGGCACTCCGTCCGATCTGGTCGCCGCCCGCTCCACGCTGACCGCCGAGCACCTCGCGGACTACGTCGGCGCCTGACCCGGCCCGTCGCCGGCGCCGGGCGTGCGGTCTGGCGCCTGTGCCGGGCCGTCGGCGGCGCCGGGCGTGCGGTCTGGCGCCTGTGCCGGCCCGTCGCCGGCGCCGAGCGTGCGGTCTGGCGCCTGTGCCGAGCCGTCTCGCGTCCGAGCCGGGCCGTCGGCGGCGGCGGGCGTGCGGCGGAAGGTGCGCCGGTAGGTGTCCGGCGGCACGCCGACCGTGCGGTGGAAGTGCCGGCGCAGTGTCGTGGCGGTTCCCATGCCGGTGGCCGCCGCGATGCTGTCGACGCCGTCGTCGGTGGTCTCCAGGAGTTCCTGGGCGCGCCGGATCCGCTGGGCGAGCAGCCAGCGCAGCGGGGTGGTGCCGGTGACCGCCCGGAAGTGGCGGGCCAGGTGACGGGAGCTCATCCCGGCCCGGCGGGCCAGGTCCTCCACGCTCAGGGGCCGGTCGAGCCGGGCCATGACCCAGGGGAGGAGGGCGGCCAGCGGGTGGTTGCCGGGCGCGGGCACCGGGGTGGTGACGAACTGGGCCTGGCCGCCGTCCCGGTGGGGCGGCACGACGAGCCGGCGGGCGACGGTGTTGGCGGCCGCCGAGCCGTGGTCGAGGCGCACCAGGTGCAGGCACAGGTCGAGGGCGGCGGCCTTGCCGGCGGAGGTGAGCACGCTGCCCTCGTCCACGTAGAGCACGTCCGGGTCGACCGTCACCCGCGGATGGCGGGCGGCGAGGTCGCCGGTGTGGCCCCAGTGCGTGGTCGCCCGCCGCCCGTCGAGCAGCCCGGCGGCGGCGAGCACGAACGCGCCGGTGCACAGCGAGGCGACCCGGGCGCCGGCCTGGTGGGCGGCGCGCACGGCGTCGACGAGTTCGGCGGGCGGGGCGACGTCGATGTCGGCCCAGCCGGGGACGACGACGGTGCGGGCGTACGGGAGCCGGTCGAGGCCGTGGTCCGGCCGGAGCAGGAAGCGCCCGGCCCCGACCGGTCCGGGCCCGCAGACCGTCAGCTCGTAGTGGGTGGCGAACACCTCCTGGGCGATGGCGAGTTCGAAGGGGAGCATGCCGTCGGTGACGGCCAGCGCGACGGTGTGCGGCGGCGCCGTGGAAGTCATGTCGGGAAGTGTATGGGGCGTGTCGTTTCCGACACTCACGCCTGGGCCGGGGTGCTGGCGAGGATGGCGTCATGACCTCGGAGAAGACTGTGGTGGTGTACGGCGCCTACGGGCACACGGGCCGTTTCGTGGTGGCGGAGCTGCGGGCGCGCGGCTTCGTCCCGGTGCTGTCGGGCCGTGACGCGCGGAAGCTGGCGGCGATGGCGGACGGCCTGCCGGCGCGTACGGCGTCGGTCGACGACCCGGCCTCGCTCGACCGCGCGCTCGCGGGCGCGGCGGCCGTGATCAACTGCGCGGGCCCGTTCGCGGCGACCGCGGCGCCGGTGATCGAGGCGGCGCTGCGCGCCGGGATCCCGTACGTGGACGTGGCGGCCGAGATCGAGGCGAACGTCGACACGTTCGCGGACTTCGGCGAGCGGGCCCGGGCCGCGGGCGCGGTGGTGCTGCCGGCGATGGCCTTCTACGGCGGGCTCGGCGACCTGCTGACGACCGCGGCGGCGGGCGGGTGGACGGCGGCGGACGAGGCCCACATCGCCTACGCCCTCGACAGCTGGCACCCGACCGCCGGGACGCGCGCCTCGAGCGCGGTCTCCCGCGCCCGCCGCGGCGCCCGGCGCCTGGTGCACACGGACGGCCGCCTCCAGCACCGGGACGACGCGCCGCCGACGCTCGACTGGACGTTCCCGGCGCCGGTGGGGCCGCGGGCGGTGATCGGCGAGTTCACCATGGCCGACGTGGTCACGGTGCCGAGCCACCTGGCCGTCCCCGAGGTGCGGACGTACATGACGACCGAGGCGGCCCGCGAGGTGACCGCCGCGGACACGCCGCCGCCGGTGCCGGCGGACCCGGCCGAGCCGTTCGGCGCGTCCGCGCAGACCTTCCTGGTCGACGTGCGTGTCCGCGCGGGTGACGAGGAGCGCCGCGCGGTGGCGCGGGGCCGGGACATCTACGCCGTGTCGGCGCCGCTCGCCGTGGAGGCGGTCGAGCGTCTGCTGTCCGGCCGCACCACGGGCGCCACGGGCGTCGTGTCGGCCGGCGCGCTGTTCGACGCGCCGGACTTCCTGGCCGCCCTGGCCCCGCACGTGGCGGTGGAGCGGGGCGTTCTCAGCGCAGGGTGAGCGGGGTCGCGGCCTCGACGCGGGTGAGCTTCTCGGGGTTGCGGACGTAGTAGAGGCCGGTGATGTGCTCGCCTTCGACGCGGAAGGCGAGGACGCCGTCCAGCTCGCCGTCCAGGCTGAGGACGAGGGCGGGGTTGCCGTTGACCGTGGTGAGCTCGCTGGTGACCTTCGCCGCGTTCTTCGCCATGCTGCCGAGGACGAAGCGGGCCACCTTGAGGGCGCCGACGATCGGGTGGCGCGAGGCCTGCTTGATGCCGCCGCCGTCGCCCAGGTAGACGACCTCGGGCGCGAGCACGTCGAGGAAGCCCTGCAGGTCGCCGGTGGCGAGCGCGCGCTGGAAGGACTCCAGGGCCGCCCGGGTCGCGCTCGCCGGGACCGTCGCGCGGGGCCGCCGGGCGTCGACGTGCCGGCGGGCCCGGTGCGCTATCTGCCGGACGGCGGCCGGCGACTTGTCGACGGCGGCCGCGATCTCCTCGTAGTCGACGTCGAAGACCTCCCGCAGCACGAACACGGCGCGTTCGGTGGGCGACAGGGTCTCCAGGACGAGCATGAGCGCCATGGACACGCTCTCGGCGAGTTCGGCGTCCTGCGCCACGTCCGGCGAGGTGAGCAGCGGCTCGGGCAGCCACGGCCCGACGTAGGACTCCTTGCGGCGCGTCATGGTGCGCAGCCGGTTGAGTGCCTGCCGGGTGGTGATCCGCACGAGGTAGGCGCGCCGGTCGCGGACCTGCTCCAGGTCGACCTCGACCCAGCGCAGCCAGGTCTCCTGGAGCACGTCCTCGGCGTCGGCGGCCGAGCCGAGCATCTCGTACGCGACGGTGAAGAGCAGGTTGCGGTACTCGACGAACGCCTCGGTCGCCGGGTCGGCGGCGTGCTCGGTCATGTCCTTCTGCTTTCTAACGGGCGGCCAGGGCCCCGTCGTTGGAGGCCGAGGGGGCCACGTCCGACGTGGCCCGCAGCCGATTCTGGCGGGTGCCGCGGTCGGACATGCGGTGCAGGCCGTAGGAGCCGGGCTTGCCCGCCTCGTCGGTCAGGTGCTTGATGACGCCCTGGCAGACCAGCTCCTTGACCTTCGCGCCGGTGCGGCCGCCGAGGTGGACGCCGACGGCGACGTCGGAGCGGTTGGCGAACTGGAAGATGCCGGCCTGCCGTCCCAGGCTGATGCACTGGGCGGCGAACGCCTGCCTGAGGGTGTCGGGCTGCTCGCCCGTGAGCCGGCTGAGGAGGGTGTCGGCGGCGCGGGCGCCCATCGGCATGGCGGCCTGGCAGCTCATCCGCAGCGGCTGCCCGGACGGGTTGGCGGAGTCGCCGGCGGCGATGATGCGGTCGTCGTCGACGCTGGTCAGCGTCTCGTCGGTGAGGAGGCGGCCGAGGGCGTCGGTGCTCAGTCCGCTGCGCGCGGCCAGGTCCGGGACGCCGAAGCCGACGGTCCAGATGGTGACGGCGCTGGGCAGTTCGCGGCCGTCGGCCAGCCGTACGGCGTCGCGGGTCACGGCCGTGACCTTGGTCCCGGGCCCGTCGACGACGGTCACGCCGAGGGCGGCCAGGCGGCGGGCGACCGAGCGGCGGCCGCGGGCGTGCAGGTAGGGGCCGAGGAGGCCGCCGCAGACCAGGGTGACGGAGCGGCCCGCCTCGGCGAGCTCGGCGGCCGTCTCGATGCCGGTCGGACCGGCTCCGACGACCGTCACCGCCGCGGTCAGGGGCGCGGCCTCGAGCGCCGGGCCGAGCCGCCCGGCCTCTTCGAGGGTGCCGATCGGGTAGGCGAACTCGGCCGCTCCGGGCACGCTCGGGTCGGCGCTGCCGCTGCCCACCGCGTAGACGAGGTAGTCGTAGCGGAGGGTGTCTCCCGACGCCAGGGCGACGGCGCGCCCGGCCGCGTCGATGCGGGTCACGCTGTCGACCGTCAGCCGGACGCCGTCGGCGAGGACCTTGCCGTAGTCGACGACCGCGTCGTCGGTGCCCGCGACCAGCTGGTGCAGGCGGATGCGGTGCACGAAGTCGGCGCGCGGGTTGACCAGCGTCACCGACACGTCGTCGCGCTGGGTGAGGCGATTGGCCGCCATGACTCCGGCGTACCCGCCACCGACCACCACGACCTGCGTCTTTCCACTCATTGCCGCCTCCTGTGGCGTCAACCGCGGCCGCGGCTCTCGCGGCCTTACGGTCCCAAGACACCGGGACCCCGCAGGCCGTGACAACATGTGACCCAGATCACTCCGGTCCGCCGTCCGGGTCGTGTAACAGAACTATTGCAAGCGCCTGCTTGCAATAGTTAGCGGCGGCTGGCATGGTCGAGGCATGGCTTCACTCAACGTCGGCAATCTCGGCGAGTACCTGCGCGAGCAGCGGCGCACCGCGCAGTTGTCCTTGCGGCAGCTCGCCGAGGCGGCGGGAGTGTCGAATCCGTATCTGAGTCAGATCGAGCGGGGGCTGCGCAAGCCCAGCGCCGAGGTGCTGCAGCAGGTCGCCAAGGCCCTGCGGATCTCCGCCGAGACGCTGTACGTGCGCGCCGGCATCCTCGACGAGAAGGAGCGGGAGGAGCTGGAGACGCGCGCCGTCATCCTGGCCGATCCCTCGATCAACGAGCGGCAGAAGCAGGTGCTGCTGCAGATCTACGACTCCTTCCGCAAGGAGAACGCCGCCGAGAACGCCACCGCGCAGCCCACCGACACGTAGAACCTCCGGGAGGACCACGAACATGGCCATCATCGACGAACTGCGCACTCCCCTCTACTTCGCCGCCGGCACCGCCGACCTCGCCGTCCAGCAGGCCAAGAAGGTGCCCGCCCTCATCGAGCAGCTCGCCGCCGAGGCGCCCGCCCGGATCGAGGCCGTGAAGAAGACCGATCCGAAGGCGGTCCAGGAGAAGGCGCAGGCGAAGTTCGCCGAGTTCGTGGGCGGGCTCGACACCGACCTGAAGAAGCTGGGCGAGCAGGCGCAGGACCTGGCCCTGCGCGGCGTCGGTGTCGCCGCGGAGTACGCGGTCAAGGCGCGCGAGAAGTACGAGGAGCTCGCCGCGCACGGCGAGGAGGCCGTGCGGACCTGGCGCGGCGAGGCCGCCGAGGAGATCACCGAGATCGCCATCGCCGTCGAGCCCGAGCCGGCGCCGAAGACCGAGCCGAAGACCGAGGCCGGGGCCGAGGCCACGAGCAAGGCCGGGACCGACGCTCCCGAGACCAAGAAGGCGCCGGCGCCCCGCAAGCCCGCCGCCCGCAAGGCGCCCGCGAAGAAGGCCGCGGCCGAGACCGCCGAGAAGTAGTCCGTCCGGCGGTCCGGGCACCAAACCCGGTGTCCGGAGCGTTGTAACGGGTACCTTGGCCGCGAGGCGCTCCACCCACACACCACCTAGGCGGTGCACAGCATGTTGGCGAACGGCTTCGACTCGATCCTGTCCCTGGTGACCTTCCTGGTCTTCACCGGCTTCGCCGTCGCCGCGTTCGCCTTCGCCGCCACCGCGCGCGAGGACGCCTATCGCGCCGCCGACAAGCAGACCAAGAAGTTCTGGCTGATCCTGCTCGGCATCAACCTCGTCCTGAACCTGCTCCTGCCGATGCTGTTCCTCCAGATCGCCGGGCTCATCGCCGCCATCGTCTTCATGGTCGACGTGCGCCCCGCGCTCCGCGAGGTCACGGGCGGCGGCCGGCGCGGCGGCGGGTCGAGCAGCGACGGTCCTTACGGGCCGTACAACGGCGGCCGGTGATCCGCGGTCGGTGATCCGCCGGCAGGCGGGTCCGCGGCAGGCGGGTCTGCGGCAGGCGGGTCCGCGGCAGAGGTGTCCGCGGCGGACGTGAGAGAAGGACGAGGCTCGGGGCTCAGCCCCGGGCCTTGTCCCGTTCCAGGGCCAGGACGGCCACGTCGTCCGTCAGCTCGCCGCCGTTGAGCGCGCGCACCTCCGTCACCGCCGCGTCGAGCAGTTCCTCGCCGCGCAGCCCCTCCGCCAGCTGCCGGTTGATCATCTCGACCATCCCGTCCTGGCCGAGCCGCGGCGAGCCGGGGCCCGCCGAGCGTCCCTCGATCAGGCCGTCGGTGTACATCAGCAGGCTCCAGGTCGGGCCCAGCTCCACCTGCCGGCGCGGCCAGCGGGCGCGCGGCAGCAGCCCGAGCGCCGGGCCGCTGTCCTCGTACGGCAGGAGCCGCGCCGCCCGGCCGTGCCGGGCGATCAGCGGCGAGGGGTGGCCCGCCAGGCACAGCCCGGCCCGCCGCCCGTCGGGCGCGATGTCGACCGTGCACAGGGTCGCGAAGATCTCGTCGCTCTCCCGCTCGTGCTCCAGGACCTGCTGGAGCGTGGAGAGCAGCTCGTCGCCGCACAGGCCCGCGAAGGTCAGCGCCCGCCACGCGATGCGCAGCTCGACGCCGAGCGCGGCCTCGTCCGGGCCGTGGCCGCAGACGTCGCCGATCATGGCGTGGACCGTGCCGTCGGGCGTGCGGACGGTGTCGTAGAAGTCGCCGCCGAGCAGCGCCCGGGACCGGCCCGGCCGGTAGCGGGCGGCGAACCGCAGGTCGGAGCCCTCCAGGAGCGGCGTGGGCAGCAGCCCGCGCTCCAGGCGGGCGTTCTCCTGGGCGCGCAGCCGCGACTCGGCCAGCTTCATCTTCACGACGTCGTTGCGCTTGCGCTCGACCGCGTAGCGGATGGCCCGGCTGAGCAGCCGCCCGTCGAGCTCCTCCCGGAAGAGGTGGTCCTGCGCCCCGACCCGTACCGCCTCGGCCGCCAGCTCGGCGTCCGCCGACGCGGCGAGCGCGAGGACGGCGTGCCGCGGCGCGAGCCGCAGGATGTGCCGGAGCGGCGCGAGCTGGTCCTCCTCGGCCGCGCGCGGCGCGGGCAGGGCGAGGTCGACCAGGACGCAGTGCACGTCGTCGGTGAGCAGCCGCTCGGCCTCGGTGAGGTTGCGGGCGGTGCGGATACGGACCCGGGTACCGGCCGCGTCGAGCAGTTCGGGTACGGCGAGGGCGCCGGCCGGGTCGTCCTCGACGACCAGGAGCGTGAGGTCGGTGGTGGCGGGGCCGGCGGTGCTGCCGGTGGCGCCGGTGGTGCCGGATGCCGCGGCAGAATCGATTCTCTGGCGCGGTACGGGTGCGGGCATCGGTCTGGGTTTCCTTCCCTCCCCCCGAGGGCCGGGCACCGACCATAGCGGTACCGCACGCCGCAGCGGAATGGCGATCACCCTGTGAACCGGCACGGCGGTATGGCATATGCCACGGATGGGGAGGTAGTCCTCGTCAGGAAGCCCGCGGCCGGGTCTCCGCGAGCCCGCGGCCGGTGCTCCGGACGATGAGAAACGTCACTGCGGGCGGACCACTCCCAGGATCTCCATGGACCCGGCGCCCGCGATCGTCACGTTCCGCCCGGGGCGCGGCGCGTGCACGATCGCGCCGTTGCCCACGTACATCCCGATGTGGCTCGCGTCCTTGTAGTAGACGATCAGGTCGCCGGGCCGCATGTCCTTGACGTCGACGTGCGGCAGCAGCCGCCACTGCTCCTGCGAGGTGCGCGGGATGGGACGGCCGGCGGCGGCCCAGGCGCTCTGGGTCAGCCCCGAGCAGTCGTACGAGCCGGGGCCCTCGGCGCCCCACACGTACGGCTTGCCGATCTGCGCCGTCGCGAACTGCACGGCCCGCTTGCCCTCCGGCGTGGTGGCGTCGGTCAGGCCCTTGAGGACGCCGGAACCGATCCACGCGGTCTGGTTCCGGTACTGCTCCTGCTCCTCCAGGCGCAGCAGCCGCTCCCGCTCCTCGGCGGCGAGCTGGGACTCCAGCTTCTTCGCGGCGTCGATCTTGTCGTTGATCTCCTTCTTCGCCTTGGCCTGCCTGACCCGGTTGGCCTCGAGCCGGGTCCAGTTGAGGCTGGCGTCGTTCGCGTACGTGGTCAGCTCGGCCTGGGTGGTGCTCAGTTCGGCGAGCAGGTCCTTGGTGGCCTTGTGGCCTTCCTTGAGCCGGCCGGCGTTGTCGAGGAAGAGCTGCGGATCGTCGGTGAGGACCAGCTGGGCGCCGTCGGGCAGTCCGCCGTTGCGGTACTGGGCGCGGGCCGCGGCACCCGCGCGCGCCTTGAGGTCGTCGATCTTCTCCTGGCCGGCCACGATCATCCGGGCCAGCTTCACGATCTCGTCGGACTGCTCCTTGGCCTTCTCCTCGGCGAGGTTGTAGGCGTCGGTGGCGGCCGCGGCCTGCCGGTAGAGCCCGTCGATCTCCTTGCGGACCTCTTCGAGCGTCTTCTTCGGCTGGGCGGGAGCGCCGGGCGGGAGCGGCGCGGCGGGCGCGGCCGGGGCGAGCGGGGCCGCGGAGGCCTGGAGGGTGAGGGCGGGTGAGGCAAGCACCGTCAGGGCGCAGACCACGGTGAGCGTGGCGATGGCGTGGCGGCGTCGGTTCACTGGCTCCCCCTCAGGACACCCATATCTGATTTACCGTCAGTAACTTGGTCGTGACCTTGGCGATAGTGCCATGCGCGACCGGAAAGCAACAGGGGAAAGCGGGGCCTGTCGGGTCACTCCCCCCGACGGGGGACGAGTGTTGCGCCTGTTGCGTTCCTCAGGGCGAGGAAATTCAGGGGGAGTTCGCCAGGTCGAGCGCATCCGCGCCGGTCCGACGTTCCCGCACCCGGCCCCGCCGGGCCCTCAGGTGCGGGGCGCCAGTGCCTCCCACCGCACCGTCACCTCGCCCTGCCGCCACCGCCGCGGGCCGTCCGTCAGCGGCCAGTCCGCCGCCAGATCACGTACGGCGCGGATCCAGCGCTGCCGGGCGCCCAGCGAGGCGAACGGTGCCGCCGCCGCCCACGCCCGGTCGAAGTCCCGCAGGAAGGCGTGCACCGGCTCGCCCGGCACGTTGCGGTGGATGAGCGCCTTCGGCAGCCGCTCGGCCAGGTCGGAGGGCCGGTCGAGCGAGCCGAGCCGGGTGGCGAAGGTCACCGTCCGCGGCCCCGTCCGCCCGAGCGCGACCCACACGTGCCGGCGCCCGATCTCGTCGCAGGTCCCCTCCACGAGCAGCCCCTCGGGCGCGAGCCGCGCGCACAGCCGCTGCCAGACCGCCGCGACCTGGTCCTCGTCGTACTGGCGCAGCACGTTCGCGGCCCGGATCAGGGCCACCTCGCCGGGCACCGGCACCTCGAAGCCGCCGTGCCGGAAGGCGAGGCCCTCCCGTTCGTACGGCTTCGCGGCGGCGACCCGGGCGGGCTCGATCTCGACGCCGACGACGAGCGTGCGCGGGTCGGCGGTGCGCAGCCGCTGCAGGAGTTCGACGGCGGTCCAGGGCGCGGCTCCGTAACCGAGGTCGACGGCGAGCGGCGGCTCGTCGGACCGGCGCAGGGCGGCGCCGTGCACGGCGGCGATCCAGCGGTCCTGGCGGCGCAGACGGTTGGGGTTGGTGGTCCCGCGGGTGACCGTGCCGACGGGGCGGGAGGTGGTACGCGGGGCCATGCAACGAGCGTAAGCCGTCCGGCAGCGCGGCCCGGACGGCACCCACGCGCGGCCATGACGGCACCAACGCACGGGCCGGACGGCACCCACGCGCGGCCATGACGGCACCAACGCACGGGCCGGACGGCACCCACGCGCGGCCATGACGGCACCCACGCACGGCCCGGACCGCACCCACGCGCGGCCCGGACCGCGCCCACGCGCCGCCCCGACCGGCCGAAACGTCCTCCCGGACCGGCCGAAACGCCCTGTCGAGCGGCCGACGCGCCGCGCCCAGCGGTAATGAATTGGCAAAACGGCCCCGGCGGAGGAAATGAAAGGGGGCATTCCGGTGTTCTCGCCGCTGGTGGGTGCGACACACCCTCCCTCTGCCATGCCCGACAGCGGAAGGACCGCCGACGTGAGCCAGTACGTGTCCCGGTTCGCCGGCACCCTGGCGGCGAACCCGCGGCTCCGGCTTTCCGGCCGGCCCCGCGCACCGCGCCGCGTGGCGATGCTGAGCGTGCACACCTCGCCCCTCCACCAGCCGGGCACCGGCGACGCCGGCGGCATGAACGTCTACATCGTGGAGCTGGCCAGACGCCTCGCCGCGATCAACATCGAGGTGGAGATCTTCACCCGGGCCACCACCGGCGGCCTCCCGCCGGTCGTGGAACTCGCGCCCGGCGTCCTCGTACGGCACGTGGACGCCGGCCCGTACGAGGGCCTCGCCAAGGAGGAGCTGCCGGCCCAGCTGTGCGCCTTCACGCACGGCGTGATGCAGGCCTGGGCGGGCCACCGGTCCGGCCACTACGACCTGGTCCACTCCCACTACTGGCTCTCCGGCCACGTCGGCTGGCTCGCCGCCGAGCGCTGGGGCGTCCCGCTCGTCCACACCATGCACACCATGGCCAAGGTCAAGAACGCCGCGCTGGCGGAGGGCGACACGCCCGAGCCCGCGGCCCGCGTGATCGGCGAGACCCAGATCGTCGCGGCGGCCGACCGCCTCATCGCCAACACCGCCGAGGAGGCCGACGAGCTCGCCCGTTTCTACGAGGCCGACCCCGGCAAGATCGCGATCGTCCACCCGGGCGTCAACCTCGACCACTTCCGGCCCGCCGACGGCCGCGCCGCCGCCCGGGCCCGGCTCGGCCTGCCGCAGGACGCCTTCATCCCCGCCTTCGCCGGCCGCATCCAGCCGCTGAAGGCCCCGGACATCCTGCTGCGCGCCGCCGCCCGGCTGGTGGACGAGGACCCGTCGCTGCGGACCCGGATGCTGGTCCCGGTGGTCGGCGGCCCGAGCGGCAGCGGCCTCGCCAAGCCGGAGGGCCTGCAGAAGCTCGCCGCCAAGCTGGGCATCGCCGATCTCGTGCGCTTCCACCCGCCGGTGGGCCAGGACCGGCTCGCGGACTGGTTCCGGGCGGCCAGCGTGCTGGTCGTGCCCTCGTACAGCGAGTCCTTCGGCCTGGTCGCGATCGAGGCCCAGGCGGCCGGCACACCGGTCGTCGCGGCGGCGGTGGGCGGTCTGCCCGTGGCCGTACGGGACGACGTCACCGGCTTCCTGGTGCAGGGCCACGACCCGGCGGACTACGCCCGCGTCCTTGGCCGATTCCTGGCCGATCCGGGGCTCTCCGCGCGGATGGGCGAGGCGGCGGCCCGGCACGCCGGCTCGTTCGGCTGGGACACCGCGGCCTCGGGCACGGCGGATGTGTACACGGCGGCCGTGCACGACCACCGGCTGCGGGACCACCGCCGCCTCGACCACCGCCGTCGCGTACGCTCGCACCATGGCTGAGGTCGAGGTGGAGGACGTCCGGCGCACCGTCGAGGACACCCTCAAGGACGCGGAACTCGAGTGGGAGTCTCCCGAACCGGGCTCCTACGTCGTCAAGCTCCCGGGCACGCGCAAGCTCTTCACCACCCTCTCGCTGCGCGTCGGCCGCCACTCCCTGTCCCTCAACGCCTTCGTCGTGCGCCATCCCGACGAGAACGAGGCGGGCGTCCACCGCTGGCTGCTGGAGCGCAACCTCAGGCTGTACGGCGTGAGTTACGCCATCGACCAGCTCGGCGACATCTATCTGGCCGGCAAGCTGCCGCTGGCGGCCGTCACGCCCGAGGAGCTGGACCGGCTCCTCGGGTCCGTCCTGGAGGCGGCGGACGGCGACTTCAACACGCTGCTGGAGCTGGGGTTCGCGACGGCGATCCGGCGTGAGTACGCGTGGCGGGTGTCGCGCGGGGAGTCGACCCGTAATCTCGACGCGTTCAAGCATCTGATCGCCAAGTCCGCGAACTGACCTCTTCCCGTACGGGCCTTCTGCTGCCATGCTCGCGCCCGGCGCAAATCTGAACACCGTTCATATACATGAAGGGCTCAGGTTCATGGCACACGGCAGGCTCAGCAGAAGGCAGTTCGTCGGCGGCGCGGTGGCGGTGGCGGGAGCGGCGGCGACGACCGGTTTCACGACCGGCCCCGGGGCCGGGCCCGGGGCGGGCTTCCCGGCGGGGTCCGGGGCCGGCATCCCGGCCGGGTCCGCGCTTCCCGCGGGCTCCGCCCTGTGGGAGGAGTACGCGGCCGCCCCCTACACCCATCCCCAGATCCCCTACGTGGGTTCCGCCGGCGCCCACCAAGGCGCGGCCCGGCTCCCGCGGCCTCCCGTCGTCGCGAACGTCCTCACCTACGGGGCCACTCCGGACGGCTCCACCGACTCGACTCCCGCCGTCAACCGGGCGCTCGCGGAGGCGGGGGAGCGGGGCGGCGGCACCGTGCTCGTCCCGCCCGGCACGTACCGCATCGACGGCTACGTCCACATCGGCGACAGCGGCGTCGTGCTGCGCGGCGCGGGCTCCGGCCGTACGACCCTGCGCGCCACCCGTAGCCTCACCGAACTCCTCGGCCCCTACGGCTCCCGCTACGGAGGCGACAAGTCGGCCTGGTCCTGGGCCGGCGGTCTGA
The DNA here is from genome assembly GCF_044544825.1 of Streptomyces sp. NPDC053493. Taxonomy (NCBI): domain Bacteria; kingdom Bacillati; phylum Actinomycetota; class Actinomycetes; order Kitasatosporales; family Streptomycetaceae; genus Streptomyces; species Streptomyces sp. NPDC053493. Next base: position 417,187 of record NZ_JBITXS010000005.1, on the reverse strand, counting down.
TCTGGCTCTCACCGCGCGCCCGGCACGCCTCCCTCGTCGCCGCGATACGGGAGCGGTCCTGGCCGTTCGAGGGCTGGACCGGCAACCGGCGCGACGAGTGGCGCACCCTGACCACCGTCCGCCCCGCCCGCCGCGGCGACCACGCCGTCACCGTCGCCGACGCGTCGGGCCTCGGCCGCGGACAGCTCGTGATCCTGCGTCTCGCCGACGACGCCGGGCACACGCTCCTGGAGCACATGGCGGGCGGCGGGCCCGGCCCCGAGGCGTACGGCTGGGACGACAAGACCAAGCTGACCTCGTACGTCCCCTACGAGTGGCCCGTAAGGATCACCCGGATCGAGGGCCGGCGCGTCCACCTCGAACGGCCCCTGCCCCTCGACGCGCGCCCCGAATGGGACCCCCGACTCGTCTCCGGGACCGCGCCCCTGACGGGCTCCGGGGTGAGCGGACTGACGCTGGAGGCGCCTTTGGTCGAGCAGTCCCCGCACCTGCTCGACCGCGGCTACAACGGCGTCACCTTCCAGTGCGCGTACGACTGCTGGGCTGAGGACGTGGTCGTGCGCCACGTCGACAACGGCTTCGGGCTCGTCGCCGCGTCCGCCTGCACCCTGCGCCGTACCCGGGTCGAGGGCCGCGGCGCCCACCACCCGTACTTCTGCCGCGAGGGCGCGCACGACAACCTGGTCGAGGACTTCCACATCGCCGCCCGCAGCGTCCCGGCCCCGCCCGGCACCCAGCTGCACGGCATCAACGTCGAGGGCCTGTCCAGCCACAACGTGTGGTCGCGCGGCGTGATGGAGGCCGGCACCTTCGACACCCACCGCGGGATGCCCTTCGCCAACGTCCGCACCGAGATCACCGTCGAGAACAACGGCCGCCACGGCGGCGACGCCTCCGCGGGCCCGCTCTACGGCGCCCGCTTCGCCCACTGGAACGTGACGGTGACCAACGGCCGGGCCGGCCTCGTCCGCATCGACGCGATCGCCCCGTACAGCGCGACGGTCGGCATCAGCGAGGTGCGGGAGTTCGACCAGACCGACGTGCCGGACTTCCCGGGCGACCTGCACGCGCGCCTGGAGGCGTACGGTGCGCCCGGCACCGTACGCCCCCGGAATCTCCACGCGGCACAGCGGGCGTTCAGGCGCTGACGACGGCGTCGCCCGCCGGGCGCTCCGTGGTCGGCGCGGGCCCGGCGACCGGAGCCGCGGCGACCTCCTCGATCGCGGCCTCGACCTCGGCCACGGCCTCGATCTGCGCCTCGGCCTCGGTCTCGGGCGCGGCCTTGGCAGCCGTCTCGGTCCGGGCCTCGGTATCGGTCTCGGTCTCCGCATCGGCCAGGGCGGACCGGAGCCGGGTCTGGTAGCCGACCGCCGCGAGGGCGCCGATGACACCGCAGGCGATCCACAGGACGTCGGGGCCGGGGCCGTCCACGATCCAGCCGGCCAGGATCGGGGCGACGAAACCGGCCACGGCCCAGGACATGCCCATGACGCCCTGGTAGCGGCCGCGGGCGTGCTCGGGAGCGAGCCGGGCGGTGGCGGCGGCGTTGGTGGGCACGTGGATCATCTCGCCGATCGTCCAGACGACGACGGTCGCGCCGAAGGCGAGCGACGTGCCGGCGAGCGCGGTGGCACCGGTGCCGAGCGCGAAGAGGAGCGAGGAGACGGTCAGCAGCATCACCGGGGAGCGCTTGTCGGTCACCTTGTTGACGAGCAGTTGGAAGGCGACGATCACGATGCCGTTGACGGCGATGACGGCGCCGTACGCGGAGGGCTCGAGGCCGGCGCCGGCCATGGTGAGCGGCAGGCCGATCCACGGCGCGGTGAACACCAGGCAGACGAAGAGGTTGAGCGTCACCAGGGTGCGGAAGGGCGCGTCGCGCAGCACGGTGAGGAGGCTGACCTTCTCCTCGGCGACGGCCTCGCCGGTCGTCCGGTCCACCTTGGCCTCGGGCCGGGTCTCGGGCAGGCGCAGGAAGACGATCAGGGCGCACAGCACGGTGGCGGCGGCGTCGACGAGGAAGAGGGTGCGGTAGCCGAGGACGATCGCGACACCGCCGCCGATGGCGGCGATGGCGAAGCCGAGGTTGAGCGCCCAGTAGTTGAGGGCGTAGGCGCGGCGGACGTCGTGGGCGGGCACCAGGTCGGCGATGGCGGCGTTGATGGAGGGCCGCACGGCCTGCATGGCGACGCCCATGAGCAGGACGACGAGGGCGACGCTCCAGGCGCTGGTGACGACCGCGAGCAGTGCGGAGCAGGCGGCGGCCGCCAGGTGCATGGTGACCATGGTGGGGCGGCGGCCCCAGCGATCGGTGAGCGTGCCGCCCAGCGGGGAGCCCGCGACGCCGCCGAGGCCGTGGAGGGCGATGACGAGTCCGGCGAACCAGGCGGAGTGCCCGAGCTCCTGGGTGAGATAGAGGGACAGGAAGGTGAGGACGAACGCCCCGGTGCGATTGACCAGGGTCGACAGCCACAGCCACCAGAAGCCTCCGGGGAAACCCGAGACGGTGGCGCGCGCTGATCGCCTGAGTGAGTCGATGGACATGTGAGGCCGGCCCCCCTGGTGCGTGTACGTCCCGCGTAAGTCCCGCTTGCGGAGCTCGTAACTTACGCATCTCATAGGCCGGACGCCAGCGAATTGACGTGGCGCGTCAATCGTCGGCCGTCTATTAGGCTCGGACACATGGCCGACGCACCGTACAAGCTGATCCTCCTCCGCCACGGCGAGAGCGAGTGGAACGCGAAGAACCTGTTCACCGGCTGGGTGGACGTCAACCTCACCGAGAAGGGCGAGAAGGAGGCGGTCCGCGGCGGTGAGCTGCTGAAGGACGCCGGCCTGCTGCCCGACGTGCTGCACACCTCGCTGCAGAAGCGCGCCATCCGCACGGCGCAGCTCGCCCTCGAGGCCGCCGACCGCCACTGGATCCCGGTGCACCGCTCCTGGCGTCTGAACGAGCGCCACTACGGTGCGCTCCAGGGCAAGGACAAGGCCCAGACCCTCGCCGAGTTCGGCGAGGAGCAGTTCATGCTGTGGCGCCGCTCGTACGACACCCCGCCGCCGGCGCTCGCCGACGACAACGAGTACTCCCAGGCCCACGACGCCCGCTACGCGACGATCCCGCCGGAGCTGCGCCCGCGCACCGAGTGCCTCAAGGACGTCGTCCAGCGGATGCTCCCGTACTGGTACGACGGCATCGTCCCGGACCTCCTGGCCGGCCGCACGGTCCTGGTCGCCGCCCACGGCAACAGCCTCCGCGCCCTCGTCAAGCACCTCGACGGCATCTCGGACGCCGACATCGCGGGCCTCAACATCCCGACCGGCATCCCGCTCACCTACGAGCTCGACGAGAACTTCAAGCCGCTGAACCCGGGCGGCACCTACCTCGACCCGGAGGCGGCGGCGGCCGCCATCGAGGCCGTGAAGAACCAGGGCAAGAAGTAGCCCATAGTCCCGAAAGAGCCCCCGACCTGCCGCCTTCCGGCAGGGAGGGGGCTTCTTCGTCTCCCGGGACCACCCGTCAGACGGCCCGCCCCGCGCGATCGCCGGGCTCCGGCTCCTGCCGCCACTCCGCCGTGGCGCCGGCGCTCTGGAGCACCGAGACGGCGAACTGGGCCCGGTAGGCGGACAGCCCGGTCACGACGGTGACGGGAGCTTCCCGCGTCAGATCCCGGCAGCGCCACAAACTCAGCCCGCTCACCTTGCGCACCGCGAGGATCACGTCCTTCTCCCGCGGCCCGCAGTCGACGAGCACGACCTCGTGGAAGGGGCCGTCGCAGAGCAGCGTGACGTACTCGGTGGACTCGTCGTCGGTCATCGCGCACTCCTCTTCGGCGAGCGGAAGCGTATGCGCCCGTCGAAGACGGCAGCCACTGCCTTTCGGGTACGGGCCCGCACCGCACCTTGTCGCGCCGCGTCGGTGGAGATCGTTTAGCCTGCGCGGCATGAGCACGTCACCGCGCACCGGCCCGCACGCGACACCGCGCCCCGGACCGCGCCTTGAACCCGTCACGCCCGCCACCGTGGACGCCGCGCTCGCGCTGCGGGTCCATGACCATCAGGAGGACAACGTCGCCCCCGTCGTGCGCTCCCTCGCCGAGGCGTACGCGTACGGCGAGACCGCCTGGCCGCGGCTGATCTTCGACGGGGAGGAGCTCGTCGGCTTCGTCATGGCCTTCGTCGACATCCAGTGGGATGCGGAGAAGGACCCGGCCGACCGGCGCAGTGGCCTGTGGCGGCTGAACATCGGCGCCGGGCACCAGGGGAAGGGGTACGGGCGGTTTGCCGTCGACGCCGTGCGCGAGGAGCTGGGGCGGCGCGGGGCGGCCGAGATGTACGTCTGCTGGCACCAGGGCGAGCACGGCCCCGGCGACTTCTACCGCCGCCTCGGCTTCCGCGAGACCGGCGAACTCGCCGGTGACCAGGCGGTCGGCGTCCTGGACCTCGCCTAGCCGGCGCGCGCGGACGGGCGGTGCGGGCCCGCCCGCAGGCGAGACCCGCACCCAGACCCGTACAACACCTGCCCGAGCTGCCCGAGCTACGAGGAGCAGCCCCCGCACTGGCACGGCCCGCCGGACTGGCAGCCGCAGCCGCAGCCCGAGCCGCACCCGCAGGCGCCGAGGACGGGCAGGAACTCCGCGTCGCGCGGGGCTTCCTGCTGGGGGTCGGTGATCGGAGCGGATTCGGCCATGGGGTCCCTCCCTGAGAGGCGTACCTCGCCTCCCTCCATTGCATGCCCACCCGACGCGGCGCATCAACGGCGCACAGGTGTGCGAACCCCGGACCCGAAACGCTTACGCGCCCTCGACCGGCGCCTCCGCCGCCTGCAGCTCGTCCGCGTGCTCACCCGTCACCAGATACACCACACGCTTCGCCACCGACACCGCGTGGTCCGCGAACCGCTCGTAGTAGCGGCCGAGCAGCGTCACGTCCACGGCCGTCTCGATGCCGTGCTTCCAGCGGTCGTCCATCAGGTGCTGGAACAGCGTGCGGTGCAGCGTGTCCATCTCGTCGTCGTCCTGCTCCAGCTGCATCGCCAGATCGACGTCCTTGGTGATGATGACCTCCGCCGCCTTCGCCATCAGGCGCTGCGCCAGCTGTCCCATCTGCAGGATCGTCGCGTGCAGGTCGTTCGGCACCGCGCGGTCCGGGAAACGCAGCCGGGTCAGCTTCGCCACGTGCTGGGCCAGGTCGCCGGAGCGCTCCAGGTCGGCGCTCATCCGCAGCGAGGTCACCACGATCCGCAGGTCCGTCGCCACCGGCTGCTGCCGCGCGAGCAGCGCTATCGCCCGCGCCTCCAGGTCGTGCTGAAGGTCGTCGATCTTCTGGTCCGCGGCGATCACGCTCTCCGCGAGCTTCAGGTCGGCGTCGAGCATGGCCGTCGTGGCGCGCCCGATCGCCGACCCGACAAGGCGGGCCATCTCGACCAGGCCCTCGCCGATCGAGTCAAGTTCCTCGTGGTACGCGTCCCGCATCGATGTCCCTCTCTACGCAGTGCCTCGGGGCCCGGGTGGGGGCCAGGTCAGGTTCGGGGCCGGCCCTCGGACCCCCACGCTCCCACGGTCCGCCCCGTACGCGTCCGGATCCACCCCCTCACATGAATCACCGCTTTCCCTCAGGTGAACTCTGGGCGACCTGCACCCCAGTCTCCACCAGGGCAAATGAACCGGCTCCGTCTCCTCGGTGAACTCTGGGCGACGACTGTTCGAGCAGCCACTCGGACGGCTGGGAGAGTGTCCGCCGACCCGCATAACCTGGATGGCATGGACGTGAACGCGGCGGTCGCCGCATCGGCCGCTATCGCCGGCGTGGTCACCGGCGTGATCGCCATGCTGGCGTTCCGCTGGAGCGAGCGCGACCAGGCGCGGCCCACCCGCAGCTCCCTGCACACCGACGCCGTGCTCCCGCCCGGTGTCGACACCGTGCTGTCCGTGCTGCGCTCCTCCGCGGTCGTCCTCGACGAGAGCGACTCGGTGGTCAAGGCCAGCTCGGCGGCGTACGCGCTCGGCCTGGTCCGCGGCGGCAAGCTGGCCGTGGAGCCCATGCTCAACATGGCCCGCGACACCCGCCGGGACGGCGAGATACGCCAGGTCGAGCTCGACCTGCCGCGACGCGGCACCGGGCGCGGCGAGGCCCTCGCCGTCTCCGCCCGGGTGGCGCCGCTCGGCTCACGCCTCGTGCTGCTGCTCGTGGAGGACCTGACCGAGGCCCGCCGTATCGAAGCGGTACGGCGCGACTTCGTCGCGAACGTGAGCCACGAGCTGAAGACGCCCGTCGGCGCGCTGTCCCTGCTCTCCGAGGCCGTCATGGACGCCTCGGACGACCCCGAGGCGGTCACCCGCTTCGCGGGCCGCATGCAGATCGAGGCGACCCGCCTGACCAACCTCGTGCAGGAGCTCATCGACCTCTCCCGGGTGCAGAACGACGACCCGCTGGAGGACTCCGAGCCCGTACGGGTGGACGAACTGGTCGCCGAGGCGATCGACCGCTCCCGCCACACCGCGGGCACCAAGCAGATCACCATGGCGTCCGGAGGCACCGCCGACCTGTACGTCTGGGGCAGCCGCGGCCAGCTCGCGGCCGCCCTCGGCAACCTCGTCGAGAACGCCGTCAACTACTCACCGGCCCACACCCGGGTCGGTATCGCCGCCCGCCGCGTCGCGGCACCCGGCGGCGACCTGATCGAGATAGCCGTGACCGACCAGGGCATCGGCATCCCCGACAAGGACAAGGAGCGCATCTTCGAGCGCTTCTACCGCGTCGACCCCGCTCGCTCCCGTGCCACCGGCGGCACGGGTCTCGGCCTGGCCATCGTCAAGCACGTGGCCGCCTCGCACGGCGGGGAGGTCACGGTGTGGAGCACCGAGGGCCAGGGATCCACCTTCACCCTGCGGCTGCCCGAGGCGGGCGCCGTCAGGGACCGCCGGTCCTCCGAGCCCGCCTCGCACACCCCTGATCTCATGACCGAACCACTCCCCGCCCCGGAGGTCCTTCCGTGACCCGTGTGCTTGTCGTCGAGGATGAGGAATCCTTCAGCGACGCCCTGTCGTACATGCTCCGCAAGGAGGGCTTCGAGGTCGCCGTCGCGGCGACCGGGCCCGACGGCCTCGACGAGTTCGAGCGCAACGGAGCGGATCTCGTCCTCCTCGACCTCATGCTGCCGGGTCTGCCCGGCACGGAGGTGTGCCGCCAGCTGCGCAGCCGCTCGAACGTCCCGGTGATCATGGTGACCGCCAAGGACAGCGAGATCGACAAGGTCGTCGGCCTGGAGATAGGAGCCGACGACTACGTGACCAAGCCCTTCTCCTCGCGGGAGCTGGTCGCCCGCATCCGCGCGGTGCTGCGCCGCCGCGGCGAGCCGGAGGAGGTCACGCCGGCCGCCCTGGAGGCGGGCCCGGTCCGCATGGACGTCGACCGCCACGTGGTCACCGTCGCGGGCGGCAAGGTCGACCTGCCGCTGAAGGAGTTCGACCTCCTGGAGATGCTGCTGCGCAACGCGGGCCGCGTCCTGACCCGCATGCAGCTGATCGACCGCGTCTGGGGCGCCGACTACGTCGGCGACACCAAGACCCTCGACGTCCACGTCAAGCGCCTGCGCGCCAAGATCGAGCCGGACCCGGGTGCGCCGCGGTATCTGGTGACGGTGCGCGGCCTGGGCTACAAGTTCGAGCCGTAGGCCCGCGGCCCGGAGACCCTTAGGCCCGTAGGCCCGGAGCCCGCAGATCCCGGATCGTCGTCCGCGCGGCGGGCCCGGGCGGATACGCGAAAGGGCGCCCCCTCCTCGGAGGGGGCGCCCTTTCGTGCGTACGGGGCTCAGTGGCCGGCCGCGTGCGTCGCCTCGCCCGACGGGGTCGCCGCGCCGGTCGGCGTGGCCGTGCCCGACGGGGTGGCGGTGCCGGACGGCGTGGGGACGGCGCCGGTCGACGGCGGGGTGACCGGCGGCTTCGGGAGCTCGGAGGGGCCGTACTCCTTGAAGTAGCTGTGCGCCGGGACGACGAACGCGCTCAGGCCCACGTCGCCGGTCTTGCTCAGCTTGAAGACGACCTTCTGCGCGTCGCCGTTCCTGGCCTCGCGCAGGCCGCCCTCGATCGTGGCGGAGGCGTTGCCCGCGCCGCCGATGACGACGGAGCCGCCGGCGGGGACGACGATCGGGCCGTTGCCCTCGGCCGCCTTGAGCTTCACGACGCCGACGGTGCCCGGCAGGGTGATCGAGTCGAGGGTCTGGCGCGTCCGGCCGTTGTTGAAGACGGTGGCGGAGACGACGGCGGGACCCACCGCACCCGGGTCGGGCTGGGTGATCACGAGGGCGTTCTGGATCTTGACGTCTTCCACCGTGACGGCGGCGTTGTCCGGCCGGACCTCGAGGGTCTGGGCGTCGTTGCCCGCGCCACAGGCGGACAGCGAGGCGATCGAGATCACGACGGCGGTGGCGGCGAGGGCGCCGCGTCGAAGGCTGCGGCTCACGGCGGCGGCAACTCCTAGGACGTACGGACGGACTGAGGACGGCTAAAGGTGTGTCAGCGCGCTTAGGTTACCGAGCCGCACTCTCCGTCCCGCACCCGACCCGCCCCCTACGTGTTCCCCGCGTGTTCCGCACCCGCCCCGCGCCCGGCCCCGCGGGGAGGAGGCGCGGCTGCGGGCGTGGGTGCGGGCCTCCGTCGCGAACTCGCCGACATGGCCGGATCACACCGCATTGACCTTCCGTTCACATATCCGCCGTGATCAATTCGGCCGGTGCCCCCGCATTCCTCCGTCCGGGTCATTCGAGAAACGCCGGGCGACACGCTGTGATCAATTCCGGAAACCGTCCGTACGGGTGGTCGATCCTCGAACGGAGTACGTGAAGAGCGCCACACCGAACCCGGCAAACCGGGACATCGGACCCCTCCCGCAGCCCGCCCGACGGCTGTAACGTAGGTGTTTCTCTGCGTCCGCGCAGCCGCTCCGACCTGCGAATACCGCCTTCCGGAAGCCCTCCGCAGCACGGCCGCGGCGCTGTTGTCAAGCCCCGAGATATGCCCTGACCTGCGAAAACGCCATTCAGAAGACGCCGTATCCGTGTTACCCTGGATAGCCACGGAAGGGGTACCTGTCACATGACGTTCAAGGTTGGCGACACCGTGGTCTATCCCCATCACGGGGCCGCGCTGATCGAGGCCATCGAAACTCGCCAGATCAAAGGCGTGGACAAGACCTACTTGGTGCTCAAGGTCGCGCAGGGCGACCTGACGGTTCGTGTGCCGGCGGACAATGCGGAGTTCGTCGGTGTTCGCGACGTGGTCGGTCAGGACGGGCTGGACCGGGTCTTCGAGGTGCTGCGCGCGCCGTACGCCGAGGAGCCGACCAACTGGTCCCGTCGTTACAAGGCAAATCTGGAAAAGCTCGCCTCCGGCGACGTCATCAAGGTCGCCGAAGTGGTGCGCGACCTGTGGCGCCGCGAGCGCGAGCGCGGACTGTCCGCCGGTGAGAAGCGCATGCTCGCCAAGGCCCGTCAGATCCTGGTGAGCGAGCTCGCCCTCGCGGAGAACACCAACGAGGACAAGGCCGAGGCGCTCCTCGACGAGGTGCTCGCGTCCTGACGCCTGCCACTCGAACACCCGCTGTCTGACGCCTGGCACGCATGCCATGCCCAGCCGCACGATGCCGCGGTGCCCGCTGACGCGCTGTGAATCGCTCACGTGATTCCACAGTGCCGTCGCCGGGCACTGCGGCATGTTCGTCTCTCTTTCCCGACCCCCTGCTTCCCGCCGCTTTCCCGCTTTCCCGCTGCTTTCCCGACCCCTGCCCGCTCTCGCATGGCGACGCCTCGACCGTCGTCACGGAAAGGGCCCGGTCGAGGCGTCGCCATCAGCTTGTTGACGCCATACCCACGTCGCCCGCGGAAACAAACCTGCCGGAGTGCAACCGATGACAGACGAAGCGCGTCATAGTCGAACCGCCGTGGTGATCCCCGCGGCCGGCCGGGGCGTGCGCCTCGGTCCGGGCGCCCCCAAGGCGCTGCGCGCGCTGAACGGCACCCCCATGCTCATCCACGCCGTCCGGGCGATGGCCGCCTCCCGCGCCGTCTCCCTCGTCGTCGTGGTCGCGCCCGCCGACGGCGCCGCCGAGGTCAAGAACCTCCTCGACACCCACGCCCTGCCCGAGCGCACCGACTACGTGGTCGTGCCCGGCGGCGACACCCGCCAGGAGTCCGTCCACCTCGGCCTCCAGGCCCTGCCCGACGACGTCACCACCGTCCTCGTCCACGACGCCGCCCGCCCGCTCGTGCCCGTCGACACCGTCGACGCCGTCATCGAGGCGGTACGGGACGGGGCCGTCGCCGTCGTGCCCGCGCTCCCCGTCGCCGACACCGTCAAGGAGGTCGAGCCGGCCGAGAAGCCCGACGCGCCCGAGCAGGTCGTCGCCACACCGGTGCGCGCCCGCCTCCGCGCCGTACAGACCCCGCAGGGCTTCGACCGCGCCACCCTCGTCGACGCGCACGCGACCGTCGCCCTCACCGGTGACGGCGCCACCGACGACGCCGGCATGGTCGAGCGGCTCGGCGCGCCCGTCGTCGTCGTGCCCGGCCACGAGGAGGCCTTCAAGGTGACCCGCCCGCTCGACCTCGTCCTCGCCGAGGCCGTACTCGCCCGCAGGAGGGCCAACGATGGCTTCTGAGCCCACATCCCCCCGGCCCCCGCTGCCCCGCACCGGGATCGGCACCGACGTCCACGCCTTCGAGAAGGGCCGCGAGCTGTGGTGCGCCGGCCTGCTCTGGGAAGGCCCCGACAGTGACGGCTACGGGCTCGCCGGGCACTCCGACGGTGACGTCGCCGCCCACGCCGCCTGCGACGCCCTCTTCTCCGCCGCCGGCGTCGGCGACCTCGGCGCCCACTTCGGCACCTCCCGCCCCGAGTGGTCCGGCGCCTCCGGCGTCACCCTGCTCGCCGAGGCCGCCCGGATCGTGCGCGCCGAGGGCTACGAGATCGGCAACATCGCCGTCCAGGTCGTCGGTGTCCGCCCGAAGATCGGCAAGCGGCGCGACGAGGCGCAGAAGGCACTGAGCGAGGCGGCCGGCGCGCCGGTCTCCGTCTCCGGCACCACCACCGACGGCCTCGGCCTCACCGGCCGCGCCGAGGGCCTGGCCGCCCTCGCGACCGCGCTCGTCTATCCCGTCAACACCGTCTAGGGGCGTCTCGCACCACCCTGCCGACGGACCTCCGGCGCCGCCTGGCGGAAAAACGTCGCCCGCGACGCCGGAAGGGGTCGCGGGGCACTACCGCCCGCCCACTACCCTGGTGTGGTGACCATTCGCCTGTACGACACCAGCGCCCGGCAGATCCGTGACTTCACCCCGATCAAGCCGGGCTGTGTCTCGATCTACCTCTGTGGCGCGACCGTGCAGGCCGCCCCGCACATCGGGCACATCCGCTCGGGCCTGAACTTCGACATCATGCGCCGCTGGTTCGCCTACCGCGGCTACGACGTCACGTTCATCCGCAACGTCACCGACATCGACGACAAGATCATCGCCAAGGCCGGTGAGCAGGGCCGCCCCTGGTGGTCCATCGGCTACGAGAACGAGCGCGCCTTCAACGACGGCTACCAGGCACTCGGTTGCCTCCCGCCGACGTACGAGCCGCGCGCCACCGGCCACGTCACCGAGATGGTCGAGATGATGCGCGGCCTCATCGAGCGCGGCCACGCCTACGAGGCCGACGGCAGCGTCTACTTCGACGTGCGCTCCTTCCCCGGCTACCTCTCGCTGTCCAACCAGGACATCGACGACCTGCGCCAGCCCGACGAGGGCGTCTCCGGCAAGCGCGACCCGCGCGACTTCGCCATGTGGAAGGCCACCAAGCCCGGCGAGCCCGACTGGGAGACGCCGTGGGGCCGCGGCCGCCCCGGCTGGCACCTGGAGTGCTCGGCCATGGCGCACAAGTACCTCGGCTCCGCCTTCGACATCCACGGCGGCGGCCTCGACCTGATCTTCCCGCACCACGAGAACGAGATCGCCCAGGCCAAGGCCTTCGGCGACGACTTCGCCCAGTACTGGGTGCACAACGCCTGGGTCACCATGAGCGGCGAGAAGATGTCGAAGTCGCTGGGCAACAGCGTCCTCGTCTCCGAGATGGTGAAGAACTGGCGCCCCATCGTGCTGCGTTACTACCTCGGCACCCCGCACTACCGCTCGATGATCGAGTACAGCGAGGAGTCGCTGCGCGAGGCCGAGGCCGCCTTCGCGCGGATCGAGGGCTTCGTGCAGCGCGCCACCGAGAAGGCCGGCACGCCCGTCGCCCCCGCCGACGAGGTGCCGCCCGCCTTCGCCGAGGCCATGGACGACGACCTGGGCGTGCCGCACGCGCTGGCGATCATCCACACCACCGTGCGCCAGGGCAACAGCGCACTGGCCGCCGACGACAAGGACGAGGCCGTCGCACGCCTCGCCGAGGTGCGCGCCATGCTCGGCGTCCTCGGCCTCGACCCGCTCGACCCGCAGTGGGCCGAGGAGGGCGACCGCGGCGAGGAGCTGCACGGCGTCGTCGACACCCTCGTACGGCTCGTGCTCCAGCAGCGCGAGTCGGCCCGCGAGCGCAAGGACTGGGCCACGGCGGACGCCATCCGCGACCAGCTCAACCAGTCCGGCCTCGCCATCGAGGACAGCCCCGACGGCCCCCGCTGGACGCTGGGCAACCGCTAGCGCGCAGACACGAGTGTGCCGTCCGGGCCTCCGGGCGGCACACTGCACTTACAGAGACGATTACGCACGTACGCTACGCACGTACGCCACTACGGACCCGAGACGGACTTCCGTACGAACGCAGGTAGAGGAAACAGGTAGCAGTCATGGCCGGGAACAGCCAGCGCAGGAACCGCCGCACGTCCAACAAGAAGGGCGCGACGGTCGGCAGCGGTGGCCAGCGACGCAAGGGCCTCGAAGGCAAGGGCCCGACGCCCAAGGCCGAGAACCGCAAGGGGCACAAGGCGTACCGCGTCTCCAACGCGATGGCCCGCAACGCCGCCAAGCGCAAGCCCGTCGCCCGCCGCGGCGGCAAGGGCCAGTCCGAGATGGTCGTCGGCCGCAACCCGGTCTTCGAGGCGCTGCGCGACGGCGTGCCCGCCACCACGCTCTACGTCCAGCAGTTCATCGACAACGACGAGCGCGTGCGCGAGGCCCTGAACCTCGCCACCGGCCGCGGCACCATCAACATCATGGAGGCGCCGCGCCCCGAGCTGGACCGCATGACGAACGGGCTCAACCACCAGGGCCTCGTCCTGCAGGTCCCGCCCTACGAGTACGCGCACCCGGAGGACCTCGCCGAGGCGGCCTACGACGACCACGAGGACCCGCTGATCGTGGCCCTCGACGGCGTCACCGACCCGCGCAACCTCGGCGCCGTGGTCCGTTCCGTGTCCGCGTTCGGCGGCCACGGCGTCGTCGTGCCCGAGCGCCGCGCGGCCGGCATGACGGCGGGCGCCTGGAAGACCTCGGCCGGCACCGCCGCCCGCACGCCGGTCGCCCGCGCCACCAACCTGACCCGCTGCCTGGAGCAGTACCAGAAGGCCGGCCTCACCGTCGTCGGCCTGTCCGCGGACGGCGACACCGAGGTGCACGAGCTGGAGGCCCTCGCCGGCCCGGTCGTCATCGTCGTCGGCTCCGAGGGCAAGGGCCTGTCCCGGCTCGTCGGCGAGACCTGCGACTTCCTGGTCCGCATCCCGATGCCCGGCGGCGCCGAGTCGCTGAACGCCGGTGTCGCGGCCGGCGTCGTGCTCTACGAGGCGGCCCGCCGCCGGATGGGCTGATCCGCCGTCGGGTCTCCGGACGGGCTGATCCGCCGCCGGATGGGCTGATCCGCCGTCGGGTCTCCGGACGGGCCGGCCCGCCGCCGCACGGGCTGATCCGCCGTTGGCCGGGCTGATCCGCCTCCCTCGTACGGGCTGACCCGTACGGGGGACGCGCCCCGGCCGTGATCTTGACGGGCCTCGGACATTTCCCAACCGTCAAGGCAGTGTCCTAACCGCGCATCACTCGGTTAGATGAGTGTGGACACCAGAACGCCCCGGCCGGGGTTCGACGATCAGCCCGCGCTGAGCATGGTCAAAGTGGATTCCGATCCCGCCCAGGTGATCGTGAACCACGCCAGCTTCCGTGTGCGGCTCGCGCCCGCCGGGCAGCCGGCGTTCGCCGCGAACCCGCGCATCGCCGCCCTCGCCGGAGCCGCGGCGGGCGCCGGCGCGGGAGCCGCGGGCGCCGCCCGCCGCCGTCCCGTCGTGTGGAGCGGCAAGTCCGCCCCGGGCGCCACCGGACTGCTCCAGGCGGTCCGCGACTCGTCCGGCCCCGGCGCCGTCTCCACCCTGGAGCCGACCACCCAGACCATCCCGCGCATCGACGACACGATGCCCACGCCCGTGGTGCCCGCCCGGCCCGCGGCCCCGCTGCTGCCGCCGATGCGGCGCGCGGAGGGCGCGTACGACGAGCTGTACGAGACCGCGCCGGACGACACCGCCGCGTACGACGACGGCGCCGACCGGCCGGAGGCCCGCGGGCCGCACCGCAACGGCGCGCCCTGGACGTCGGGCGCCACGGCCGCGGGCGTCCGGCACGCCTACTACCCGGGCCGCCGGATGAACCTCGGCGTGGTGCTGCTGCCGCTGCGCGTCTTCCTCGGCTTCATCTCCATCTACGCGGGCATGGGCAAGCTCTGCGACCCCGTCTACTTCGACGGCGGCGAACGCGGCTCCATGGTCAAGTGGCTCAACTCGCTGCACCCGTGGGCGCTCGCCGAGCCGCTGCGGGACTTCGCGCTGCAGCACCCGGTCGGCGCCGGCCTCACCGTCGCCTTCCTCCAGGTCGTCGTCGGCGTCCTCACCGTCCTCGGCCTGTGGCAGCGCGTCGCCGCCGTGGTCGGCGCGCTCCTGTCGGCCGCGCTGATCCTGACCGTCAGCTGGAAGACCGTCCCGGTCTACGACAGCGCGGACATCATCTACCTCGCCGCCTGGTCGCCGCTGATCATTGCCGGCGCCCCGGTCTACTCGATCGACGGGCGGCTCGCCGGCGAGGCCTGGCGCACGCTCGGCCCGCGCGCCGAGCTGTGGGAGCTGCGCCGCCGCGTGCTGCGGCGCGGCACGGTCGTCAGCGCGGTGGTCGTCGGCCTCACGCTCCTCGTCGGCTCGATCCTCGGCGGCGCGGTGCGCTCCACCGAGATGGTCACGGTGCCGGGGCCGAACGACGACCCGGTCAACCACCTGCCGGGCCAGCCGCTGCCGAAGGAGCCCGGCGCGACGAGCCCGTCCCGCAAGGCGCCGAAGCCCAAGCCGACGGCGACGACCGGGGCGAGCGGCGCGTCCGAGAAGGACGAGGACGAGGCGAAGCCGACGGAGTCGGCGCGCGAGACGCAGCGCAGCGAGCGGCGCAGCCCGAGCGCCACGACGAGCAGCGGCGGCTCCCGCACGCCGAGCCAGTCGCGTACGACGTCGCCGTCCTCGTCGTCCAGCGACTCGTCCTCGGGCGGCACGAGCGGCACGCCGTCGAGCGGCAGCAGCAGCGGCGGCGGCGGCTCCTCGGACGGCGGCTCGTCCTCGGGCGGGGCGCGCAACCCGATCGGCGGCCTGCTGGGCTGAGCGGCCGGCGAGCTGAACCGGGAGGCCCCGGGTGTCCGTCCAGGCGGACACCCGGGGCCTCTCCGCTGTTCCTTTCCCGTACTACTTGCACTTAGTTCAAGGAAGGTTCTACAGTCCTCGACGACGGGACTTGAACTAAGTAAAAGTCCCCGTAGTCGCCACACCGCCCAAGGAGACCCTCGTGAACACGCTCGCCGCCGCCACCGCCGTCGCCCAGCTCCTCGTCGCCGCCGCCTTCCTGAGCATCCCGCTCCTGCGCCACCGCTTCGGCGCCGTCGCCAAGGCCGCCGCCGTCACCGAACTGCGCCGCCAGGGCATCCGCCCCGAGGTCCTGGAGGAGAACAAGCTGCGCTTCGACGCGAGCGGCCACGAGTGGTGGGCGCCCGGCTCCTTCGCCGCCGTCAACATCGCCGCCGCCGCCCTCAATATGGCCGGCAACTCCTGGGGCACCACCCTCACCTGGGTCTTCTCCTCGATCGCGTTCCTCGCCAACATCGCGATCCTCCAGAGCCAGCTCGGCGCCGTGAAGTCCGTCCAGGCCGCCTTCCGCCGCAAGGGCGACGCCGAACTGCTCCGCGTCGACGTCCCCGCCTTCCTCAAGGCCGCCGAGGGCGCCTTCCCGGCCTGGACCCGCGTCCTGCAGAACGTCCGCCACACCGCCGTCTTCGCCGGCTCGGCCGTCGCCCTGACCGCCGCCGCCCCGGTCTGAGGCCACGTCTCCCGTACGGCGGTACGACGAAGGGGCGGCACCACGAAGACGTGGTGCCGCCCCTCCGCCGTACCGCGCCCGAGGCCGGTGCCCGCGCTCAGGCGTGCGCCGCGAGCTCCTTGGCCGCCTCGGTGAGGTCCTTCGCGGTGTCGATGGCCCGCCAGTACGCGCCCTGCGGCAGCGGAAAGCCCGCCAGGCTCCGCTCACGGGCCAGCCGCGGGAACGTCGTGCGCTCGTGATCGCCGCGCTCCGGCAGCAGATCCGTGAAGGCCGCCGAGAACACGTACACACCCGCGTTGATCAGATACGGCGACGGCGGCGACTCGATGAAGTCCGTGATGTGCCCGAACGCGTCCGTCTCCACGGCGCCCCACGGAATCCGCGGCCGCGCCAGAGCCAGCGTCGCCGTGGCGTCGCGCTCGGTGTGGAACTCGGCCATCTCACGCAGCGAGAACCGCGTCCAGATGTCCCCGTTGGTCGCGTACCAGGGCCGCCCGGGCTCCGGCAGATGCGCCGCCGCGTACTTCAGACCGCCGCCCCGGCCCAGCGGCTCGGACTCGACGACCGTCGTCACCTTCAACGGCAGGTCGGCCGTCGCCAGCCACTCCTGAAGCACCTCGGCCAGATGACCGCAGGACACGACGGCGTCCGTGACTCCCTCCGCGGCGAGCCAGGACAGCTGATGGCCGATGATCGGGGTCCCGGTGCCCGGGATCTCGACCATCGGCTTGGGGCGGTCGTCGGTGTACGGGCGCAGCCGCGAACCCTGGCCGCCCGCCAGGATCACGGCCTGCGTCGGGGAGGTATGCATACCGGGAACGATAGGCGGTGAGCCGCCGGCCCACGCGCCTCGCCTCGACCGGCTCAGCTCGCGTGCATCACGCCGAACGCGAAGGACGTGTCGCAGACCGGGCGGGAGAAGGACTGGGCGCGCGTCGGGCCGTAGTGGCGGACGGCGGCGGCGCCGAGGGCCTTCGCGATGGACATGCAGTGCTTGGCGATCGACGGCCGGTTCTCCACCTCCCGCTGCAGGTGCGTGAGGGCGACACCGGGGTCCTTCTCCTGAAGCTCGGCCAGGAGCTGCTCGCGCAGGACATCCTGCGGAGCACGGGACTTGGCCCGGGTGGAGACGTCCGTGGACGAGGCGGTCAGCATCTGGGTCCCGGAGCCGTGACCGGCCCACGGCACGGCGGAGACCGCGAGCGTTCCCGAGAGCACCAGGACGACGGGCAGGACGAGGGCGAGAGAGCGGCCGATTCGGCGGGCAGTGTGCGTCACGCAGGCGAGCGTAGCGGGCGGTAGTGATATGGCGACATTTAGTCACTCTCGCGAGCGATGGTTCGAGGCGACTTTTCGAATCCCGTGTTGACGCCGATGGTGGCGCCCGGGCCCGAATGCCCAGTTCTGCCGGGGTTTTCACCGACTCGGGATTTCATGCTCCTTGTACGCGAACGGCCCCGCCCCCGCAAGCGGGAACGGAGCCGTACGGAAGTGCCCCTCGGCGGCCTCAGTCGGAGAGGCGCTCGCCGGTCGAGGTCGAGAACACGTGCAGCTCGGCCGGACGCGGCACGACATGCAGCGTGGAGCCCTTGGCCGGCACCTCGCGGCCGCCGACGCGGACCACGATGTCCTTGTCCTCGCCGCCGACGCGAGTGGAGCCGTACACGAAGCCGTCGGAGCCTAGCTCCTCGACCACGTTCACCGTCACCGCCAGGCCGTCCTTGCTCGTCGGACCCGACACGTCGAAGTGCTCCGGGCGGACGCCGACGGTCACCGTCGTGTCGCCCTTGGCCGACGCGGCCGCGATCGCCTCACGGGAGACCGGCACGACGCTCTCGCCGAACTTCACGCCACCGTCGGTGATCGGAACCTCGATCAGGTTCATCGCCGGAGAGCCGATGAAGCCGGCCACGAAGAGGTTGGCGGGCTTGTCGTACATGTTGCGCGGCGTGTCGACCTGCTGCAGCAGCCCGTCCTTCAGAACCGCCACCCGGTCGCCCATGGTCAGCGCCTCGGTCTGGTCGTGCGTCACGTACACCGTGGTGATGCCGAGCCGGCGCTGCAGGCTCGCGATCTGCGTACGGGTCGAGACACGCAGCTTGGCGTCCAGGTTCGACAGCGGCTCGTCCATGAGGAACACCTGCGGCTCACGCACAATGGCCCGGCCCATGGCCACACGCTGACGCTGACCACCGGAGAGCGCCTTCGGCTTGCGGTCCAGGTACTCGGTGAGGTCGAGGATCTTCGCGGCCTCTTCGACCTTGGCCCGGATCTCGCTCTTGTTGACGCCCGCGATCTTGAGCGCGAAGCCCATGTTGTCGGCGACGGTCATGTGCGGGTAGAGCGCGTAGTTCTGGAACACCATGGCGATGTCCCGGTCCTTCGGCGGCAGGTGCGTGACGTCGCGGTCACCGATGCGGATGGCACCGGACGTGACGTCCTCCAGACCGGCCAGCATGCGCAGCGAGGTCGACTTGCCACAGCCGGACGGACCGACGAGAACGAGGAACTCGCCGTCGGCGATCTCGATCTCCAGCTCGTTGACGGAGGGCTTTTCGGCGCCGGGGTAGACCAGGGTCGCCTTGTCGTAGGTGACGGAAGCCATGGTGATGTGTCCCTTCACCGGCAGGAACGTGCCGGACGATCCGAGTAAAGGAAGGATGTGGTGTAGTCCACCTGGGTGAACTTCCGGTGACGGTACCTGGCGCTGTCCGATCTGTCAGCAGGTGGAGAGGGAGAGATTGCGAACGGGGCGCGTTCGGCCGGTGGCCAGGCAATGCTTTTCCGGCCCTGCTGTCGCGCGTGGCAGAGCGCCCAACTTTTGACCCTGCTGCGCACGCGGCGCTTCCTGCTTCATCGCCCACTGCCGATTCCGTACGGTCCTGAGGACCGCACCGAACCGGTCTCACACGAGCTCCACAGGCATTCCGGCCGACGGCCCGTCGGTCCGTGACACACGTCCTTCTACGCGGCCGGCACGGCCTCGGGCAGCTCGGACGCCCTGATCAACGACGGCACCGGCCGCCCCGGCGGCAACGCCATCGCCACCAGCCAGTACAACCGCATCCCCTCGTCCCGCAGATTCACCGCCGCGTTGTGATCCCGCCCGTGCACCGCACCACACTCAACGCAGGCCCACTCCCGCCCTTCCTCCCGCTTCCATCCCGTCAACGCCCGGCACGTGTCCGCGAACCCCACCGACACCCGATGCCGCTCCCAGGCGCCCGAGCGGAGGGCGAGACCCTCGTTGTAGACCCAGCGGCAGGCGCCGAAGGTCTGGATCAGCTGCTCGGCCTGCTCGGGGGAGGGGTAGAAGCGATAGCGGTAGACACGCTGCTGCGTGCCCGGTTCCTTCACGCGGCGCGTCATGGCCCCCGACGCCCGGCCATGACGCTCATGCCGGTCGGCGATGCCCAGCGCCTCGCGCTTCACACGCTTGGCGTCGGCGCCGACGACCCGCACCGGCCCCTCCTCCGATGGCTCCGCCATCGCCCCTCCCTGCCCTGCTGTCCGATAGTCGGAACGGCACTCCAGTCCGGTCAACGAACGTGTGGGCGGGTGGTTACGCAGGTCCTGAAGTTCTTCGCTGGCGGTTCCTGGGGCTGTGTAGAGTGGTGGAGCCTCGCGCGCGTGCGTGATGAGGCATTGCCTCCTTAGCTCAGCTCGGTTTAGAGCAACGCACTTGTAATGCGTAGGTCGTCGGTTCGAATCCGACAGGGGGCTCCATCGAGCTTGTGTCCCGGACCCAGCAGGGTCCGGGACACTTGTGCGTTACGGGGCGTGTGCGAAGGGTGTTTCCGGGGAGGGGTGCGGCGGATGAGCCGGCGTTCCAGTGGGTTGATCGGGGCCTGGGCCGAGGCGCAGCGGGTGGCGCAGCGGGAGCGGGAGGGGCGGCAGCAGGCGGTGCTGCGGCAGCAGCGTGAGGCCGAGCGGGAGCTGCGGGCGCGGGAGCGGGACGTGGCGCGGATGCACCGGGAGCAGCGGGCGGAGTACCGGCGGCATCGGGAGGCGGACGCGTTGCGGCGGACGCGGGAGCTGGACGAGCGGGTGGCGGTTCTGGAGGGCTTGCTGGCGGCGGGTTGTCGGAGTCGGCCGTTGTCGGTGGAGGGGTTGCGGGAGCCGGAGGTGGTGGCGCCTTTCGCGCCGGGGCCGCTGGGGGAGCCGGTGTCGATGCCGGATCAGCGGTTCTATCGGGACCGGGCGGTGTTCGAGCGGGACTGGTACGCGGCGCAGGCGGCGGAGGCGCGGCGGGTGGAGCAGTTGGCGGCGTATCGGCGGCAGTACGAGGAGTGGGCGGCGGGCCGGCTGGCGGAGATCCGGGCGCACAACGGGGGGATCGCGGGTACGGAGGCGGCGTTGCGGGCGGGTGAGCCGGAGACGGTGGTCGAGTACTTCTCGGCGGTGTTGTACGCGTCGACGGCGTGGCCGGATGGTTTTCCGCGGCAGGTTTCGGCGGCGTACGACCGGGTGTCGCGGGGTCTGGTGCTGGAGTGGGGGTTGCCGGGGTTGGAGGTGGTGCCGGCGGCGAAGGGTGTGAAGTATCTGCCGAGTACGGACCAGGAGAGGGAGGTTCCGCGGCCGGTGTCGCAGCGGCGGGCGCTGTACCGGGAGGTGTTGGCGCAGAGTGTGCTGTTGGCGTTGCGGGAGTTGTTTGTTGCGGACCGTTTCGGGGTGCTGGAGCGGGTGACGCTGAGCGGTTTTGTGGACGGGGTGGATCCGGCGACGGGGTTGGCGGGTCGGGTGTGTGTGGCGTCGGTGGCGGTGGAGCGGCGGGTTTTCGGGGGGTTGAACCTGGAGTTGGTGAGTCCGGTGGAGTGTTTGACGGCGGCGTTGTCGGGCCGGTTGTCGGGGCGGCCGGACGAGCGGGTGGCGGTGCGGCCGTTGTTGTTGCCGGAGCAGGTGGGTTCGGGTGTGGTGTCGCAGGGTGATGGTGTGGAGCCGGATCTGCTGGCGATGGATCCGATTGCTTTCGAGGGTTTGGTGGCCGAGTTGTTTCGGGCGCGGGGTCTGCAGGCGGTGACGACGCGGCGGTCGAATGACGGTGGTGTGGATGTGGAGGCGTTGGATCCGGATCCGATCAGTGGGGGTTCGATCATCGTGCAGGTGAAGCGGTACCGGAACACGGTGCCGCCGAGTGCGGTGCGGGATCTGTTCGGGACGGTGCAGGGGGCGGGGGCGAACAAGGGTGTGTTGGTGACGACGTCGCGCTTCGGTCCTGGTTCGTACGCTTTCGCCAATGGCAAGCCGTTGACGTTGGTCTCGGGGCCGGAGCTGGTGGAGTTGTTGCATCGGCACGGTCTGCGGGGGCGGCTGGGGTCCGGGGAGCCGGAGCCGGTGCGGGTGGAGCCGGTGGGGGCGCCGGCGGAGGCGGACGAGGGTTTCAGTCTGCTGGGGATGGTGTGGTCGGGGTCGGTGGCGCTCGATGTGTGCGCGTTGGTGTGTGCGGGGAGCCGGGTGTTGGGGGACGAGTGGTTCGTGTTCTTCAACAACCCGTCGACGCCGGATGGTTCGGTGGCGATGGTGACGGCTCCGGCGGGTGACAGGGCGGCGGTACGGGTCGGTTTCGGGGCTTTGCCGGCGCGGGCGGACAGGCTGGTGCTGGTGGCGGCGGTTGATCCGGAGGTGAACCCGGAGGCGGATCTGGCCGGTTTCGCGGAGGCGGGGATCGTGCTGCGGGATGACGCGGGTGCGGAGTTGGACCGTTTGGAGGTGTCGGACGGGCGTGCGGGGGAGACGGCGCTGGTGTTGGGTTCGTTCCGGCGGCGGGCGGGCGGGGACTGGGATTTCGTGGTGGGTGGGAAGGGTTATCGGGGCGGGTTGGCGGAGTTGGTGGGGGATTTCGGGATCGAGGTGGAGTAGGGCGGTCGGGGCCGTACGGTCTCGGACCACGGTCGGGGGCGTGCCTGCAGGACCTGCGGGTCTTGGCTGCGCGCCCCCGGGTGGTTGTTGCCGTGGTCGGTTCAGCGGCCGCTGAGGCGGTTGGCCAGGACGGCGATGCGGTCGGTGGTGGCCGTGTGTGAGGCCGTCTCGCGTCGGTCGGCGGCGCGGAAGGCGGCGTACATGGTCTGGACGCCGAGCCAGCGCAGTGGTTCGGGTTCCCATTTGCGGACGCGGTGGTTGACCCAGGGCAGGGCGGTCAGGTCGGTGGGTCCGGACTGTCCGGAGTCCTGCTGGATGAGGTCGCGCAGGGTGCGGGCGGCGAGGTTGGTGGTGGCGACGCCGGAGCCGACGTAGCCGCCGGCCCAGCCGAGACCGGTGGAGCGGTCGAGGGTGACGGTGGCGCACCAGTCGCGGGGCACGCCGAGGACGCCGGACCAGGCGTGGGCGATGTCGACGCCGGCGAGCTGGGGGAAGAAGCGGACGAGGATGTCGCGCAGGGCTTGGATGGTCTGGGGCTGGGTGCGGCCGTCGTTGTCGGTCTTGGAGCCGTAGCGGTAGGGGACGCCGCGGCCGCCGAGGGCGATGCGGCCGTCGGCGGTGCGCTGGGCGTACATGTAGGCGTGGGCCATGTCGCCGAGGGTTTCCAGGCCGTTCCAGCCGATCGAGTCCCATTGGGCGTCGGTGAGGGGCTCGGTGGCGATCATGGAGGAGTTCATGGGGAGCCAGGTGCGGC
The DNA here is from genome assembly GCF_044544825.1 of Streptomyces sp. NPDC053493. NCBI lineage: Bacteria > Bacillati > Actinomycetota > Actinomycetes > Kitasatosporales > Streptomycetaceae > Streptomyces > Streptomyces sp. NPDC053493. Next base: position 394,268 of record NZ_JBITXS010000005.1, on the reverse strand, counting down.
GTTGGCCGGTGAGGGAGGCGGTGAAGCCTTCGGTGCAGCGGAGCACGTAGGGGGCGCGGACGGTGCCGTAGGGGGTGACGGCGTGCTTGGGCCGGATTTCGGTGACCGGTGTGGATTCGTGGAGGGTGACGCCGAGTGCTTCGACGGTGTCGGCGAGGCCTTTGACGAGTTTGACGGGGTGGAGGCGGGCGCCGTGTGGGGTCCAGGTGGAGCCGACGGCGCCGGCGACGCGGATGCGTTCGGCGGTTTCGCGGGCTCCGTAGAGGGCGCGGTCCTTTTCGCCGTAGGCGAGTTCGGCGGCGTGGAAGGTTTTGAGGCGGGCGAGCTGGGCGGGTGTGGTGGCGATTTCGAGGACGCCGCCGCGGTGGAGGTCGGCGTCGATGCCTTCGGTGGTGCAGACGTCGATGACTTCGGTGACGGTGTCGTTCATGGCTTGTTGGAGGCGTACGGCGGCGTCGTGGCCGTGTTGGGCGGCGTAGCGGTCGCGGCCGGCGATGCCGTTGTAGAGCCAGCCGCCGTTGCGGCCGGAGGCGCCGTATCCGCAGAAGGAGGCTTCGAGGACGACGATGTCGAGGAAGGGGGCGGCTTTTTTGAGGTAGTAGGCGGTCCACAGGCCGGTGTAGCCGCCGCCGACGATGCAGACGTCGGCGGTCGTGTCGCCGGGGAGCGGTTCGCGGGGTGCGGGGGCGCCCTCCTGCGCGTACCAGAACGAAATGCCGCCGTTGATCGTGCTCATGTCCATCCCTCTTCCGGGTGCGTGCGCGGGAGGTTACCGGGGCCGGGGGCTGGTGGATACGGGTCTGGGGGCGCGGGCTGGGCGGCGGTGGTGCGGGTGGCGTGGAGGGTGCGGATTTCGTCGTCCTGGGAGGGCGGTGTCCGGGTGGGTGCGCGGGGGCCGGCGGGCGGGTGTGGGGGCGGTCGTGGGCGGTGGTGGGTGGTGGTGGGCGGCGGGAGGAGGGTCGCCGGGGAGGCTCGGGTGCGTCGGGTGGTGACGGTTTTCGTCGATCCGAGGCGCGGTGGCGGGGCTGCCGGTGGTGGCCGGAAGGGGCGGGTGTGGCGCGGGGCGGGTGTCTAGGGTGGGCCGGGTGATCGAGGTTCCGGCCGAACTGGCGGCGTCCCAGGTGAGGTACAACGGCGAGGCGGGGCGGGCGTTCGTGGCGGCGCTGCCGGGTCGGGCGGCGGAGTTCCTGGACCGGTGGGGGCTGCGGGTGACGGGTCCTTCGATGTACGGGGTGGCGTCGCTGGTGCTGCCGGTGGTGCGTGGTGACGGGTCGCGGGCGGCGCTCAAGCTTCAGCTGGCGGACGAGGAGTCGGAGGGCGAGCCGGTCGCGCTGCGGGTGTGGGCGGGCGAGGGGGCGGTGCGGCTGCTGGAGAGCGATCCGGGCACGTGCACGATGCTGCTGGAGCGGGCGGACGAGACGCGGCATCTGTCGACGCTGGGCGACGGGCGTGAGGCGGTGCGGATCCTGGCGGAGCTGCTGGCGCGGCTGGTCGCGGTGCCGGCGCCGGAGGGTGTGCGGCGGCTGGGTGACATCGCGGCCCGGATGGTCGCCGACGCGCCGGCGGCCGCGGCGCGGCTCGTGGACGGGGCGGACGCGCGGCTGCTGCGGGACTGCGCGGCGGCCGTACGGGAGGTGATGGGCGAGCCCGGTGACCGGCTGCTGCACTGGGACCTGCACTACGACAACGTCCTGGCCGCGGAGCGTGAGCCGTGGCTGGCCATCGATCCCAAGCCGCTGGCGGGCGATCCGGGCTTCGATCTGCTGCCGGCGCTCACCGACCTGTGGGAGCGGGGGCCGGAGCCGGCGGTGGTCCGGTGGCGGTTCGATCTGCTCACCGAGCGGCTGGGTCTCGACCGGGCGCGGGCGCGGGCGCGGGCGTGGACGCTGGGCCGGGTGCTGCAGAACGGTCTGTGGGACGTGGAGGACGGCGAAGTGGCCCTGGACGCGGGTCAGGTGTCCATCGCCCGGACGCTGCTGGCCACGGGGGCCTGACCGGGTGCAGGCTGGCCTCATGATCCGTACCGCCACGCCTGCCGACGTACCCGTCATCCACCGTCTCGTCCGCGATCTCGCGGAGTACGAGAGGGCCTTGGACGAGGTTCGCGCCACGCCGGAACAGCTCCATGAGGCCCTGTTCGGCGACCGCCCGGCCGCCTACGCCCACATCGCCGAGACCGATGCGGGCGAGGTCGCCGGTTTCGCCCTGTGGTTTTTGAATTTCTCCACCTGGCGGGGTGTCCACGGCATCTATCTCGAGGACCTCTACGTCCGCCCGGACCTCCGCGGCGGCGGCCACGGCAAGGCTCTGCTGACCGAACTGGCCCGGATCTGCGTGGAGCGCGGCTACGAGCGCCTGGAGTGGTCGGTCCTCAACTGGAACAAGCCTTCCATCGACTTCTACGAGTCCCTGGGCGCCCGCCCGCAGGACGAGTGGACGGTCTACCGCCTGACGGACGACGCGCTGAAGACGCTGGGTGCGGGCTCGTAGTGCCGTTCAGGTAGGAAGGGGGCATGGACATGGATATTCAGCAGCGGTTCGAGCGGATCACGGGGTTCATCGAGGGGCGGCTCACGCCGTTGTTCGACCCGGCGAACGGGAGTGATCACGGGTTCGGGATGGATGACACCTCGCGGGCGCTGCGGGCGACGCGGTACACCGTGCAGGCGGCGTCGGCGGTGAGCGGGCTGTTGGAGAAGCGGGAGTCGGCGCCGGAGTTGCGGCAGGTGGTGGACCAGGCGTTGGAGCACAACTGGGACGTGTTGCGCTCCGTCGCCCGGATGTGGGAGGACCACCCCGATTTCCTGAAGGAGTTCAAGGCGCACTCCTGGGACGTGATCGGGGTCTGAGGCTCCGGCGGTTCTACGGGACGAGGACCACCTTGCCGATCGTGCCGCGGGTTTCCAGGGCGCGGTGGGCGGCGGCGGCTTCGTCGAGGGGGAAGGGGTGGACGGCGGGGCGGAGGGTGCCGTCGGTGGCGGCGGCGAGGGCGGCGAGTTCGAGGTTGCGGACGTCGCCGCCGGCCTTCTGGAGCATGACCGGGCCGAGGACGCCTTCGGAGGTGATGCCGCGGGCGGCGAGTTCCTCCTCGGTGAAGGTGAGCGGTTCGCCGTCGTGCAGGCCGGCGGAGGACCAGCCGAAGACGATGTGCTGTCCGCCCTTGCCGAGGAGGTCGACCGCGGCGCGGCCGGTGTCGCCGCCCACCGAGTCGAAGACGACGGTGGCGGTGCGGGTGCCCAGGAAGGCGCGGACCTCGTCCGTCCAGGACGGCTCGTTGTAGTCGACGGCGAGGTCCGCTCCGTTGGCGCGGACCCGGGCGGCCTTCTCGGGTCCGCCGGCCAGGCCGATGACGGTGGCGCCGGCGTTCTTGGCGTACTGCACGAGCAGGGTGCCGATGCCGCCGGCCGCGGCGGGGACGACGGCGACGGAGTCCGGGCCGAGTTCGGTGAACTGGAGGATGCCGAGGGTGGTGCGGCCGGTGCCGATCATGGCGACGGCCTCCGCCTCGCCGAGGTGGTCGGGCAGGGCGTGCAGGCGGGTGGCGTCGGTGACGGCGAGTTCGGCGTAGCCGCCGGGTGCCATGCCGAGGTGGGCGACGACGCGCTTGCCGAGCCAGGCCGGGTCGGTGCCCTCGCCGACGGCGTCGACGGTGCCGGCGACCTCGCGGCCGGGGACGGTGGGCAGGTCGACGGGTGCCGGGAAGGGGCCGGGCCGGCCTTCGCGCAGGGCGGTGTCGAGCAGGTGCACGCCGGCCGCCGCCACCTTGACGCGGACCTGGCCGGGGCCCGGGACCGGGTCCGGGATCTCCTCGTAGGTCAGGTTCTCGGCGGGACCGTAGGCGTGGAGGCGGATGGCGTGCATGGTGGGCTCCCCTGTGCGTGGTGGTGCGACGCGGTTCGACGCGACGCGGTGTGACGCGGTGCGGTGTGACGCGGTGCGGTGTGACGCGGTGCGGTGTGACGCGGTGCGACGTGCCCGCGAGGCGGGTGCGTGGCGTGGCGCCGTGGACGCGTAAAGCCTCCGACCTCAAGCGCGCTTGAGGTCAAGTCGCTCCTTGAGGATGCTGCCGCGCAGCGCCTGCGAGACCGCCTCCACCGCGCTCGTGAACGACACCTCGGCCAGCACGCCGGGCGCCGCCACCTGGTCGCCCACGAGGTACACGCCGTCGCCGCGGTCCACGGCCGGCCGGTCGCGCCAGGTGGTGCCGGGGCGGTCGACCGCGCCCGTACGGCCCTGGGAGACCGCCGCGCGCCGCCACACCGTGCGTTCCCGCCAGCCGGCGAAGCCCAGGTCGAGCAGCCGCTCCACGTGCGCGATCCCGTCCGCCTTCGACTGGGTGGGACCGATCGGCAGCTGCGCCTGGATCAGCTGCTCGCCGGCCGGCGCGAGGCTCGGGTCCTGGGTGGTGAACCGCTCGACCCAGCCCGGCGCGTCCAGGTCCGAGAGCGCGAACGGGTCGCCCTTGCGCGTGCGCAGCGCCAGGTCGACAAGGACCGTACGGCCCGACTCCCAGGTCAGCGACGGGTCCTGGAGGAGGCGGGCGGCGGACGGCAGGGCGGTCGCGACGATCACCGGTCCTTCGGCGAGCGGCAGGTCGTCGAGCCGGTCGACGCGCGACGAGGTCTCGATCCGTACGCCGAGTGCGCGGGCGCGGGCCGCCATCCGGTCGACGAGCCGGCCCCAGCCGCCCTTGATGAAGTGCGCCTCGGGCGGGAAGGCCGCGGCGCGGTGCAGCCGCTCCTGCACGAAGCGGGCCGACAGCGCGCCCGGGTCGTGGTGGTAGAGCGCGACACCGCTGTACGAGGCGGCCGCGCGGGCCGTGGCGGGGCCGGCGACCGTGGTGGCCCAGGTCCGGAAGTCGACGTCCACCGGAGCCTGTTCGGCGGGGCGGCGGGTCTGGCGCACGAAGCCGAGCGGCGGGATGCGGCGCAGGGCGCCGTGGTGGTGGAAGCGGAGCCCGGCGGCCTTGTGCAGCGGCAGCGGCGCCAGCTCGCCGAGCAGGCCGCGCTGCTTCAGCCAGGTCCAGTGCGGGCCGCCGTCGTAGATCGCGTGCGGGCCCTCGTTGATCAGGTACGGGCCTTCGGCCGTACGGGCCCGGCCGCCGAGGGTGTGGTGCGCCTCGTACAGGGTCACCGAGACGCCCGCCTCGGCGGCGGTGATGGCCGCGGTGAGACCGGCGAAGCCGCCGCCGACGATCGTCATCTTCCGCATCTGTCTGGCTCCTTCGTACGCCCGGCCCTTTGTCGGGGTTCACGGAAGGGACGGACGGGCCGGCCGGGTTCGTGACATCGGTCCCGGGGCGTTGTCAGTGGCGTACGTCACGATGGGTGCATGAGCAAGCGGAAGACGGTCGCGAAGGTGCGGAAGCCGGAGGTGCGGCTGCCGCCGCTGGAGGCGTACGAGGGCGGCGGCCTGGAGCCGGACGGGGACTACGACGGGGTGGAGTTCGCCGGCCTCGCCCTGGCCGGGCAGGACGGGGCCGGGGCGCGGTTCCTGGACTGCGCGGTGCGTGACTGCGCGCTGGACGAGGCGCGGCTGACGTCGGCCCGTTTCCTCGACTCGGTGCTCGCGGAGGTGCGGGGTGTGGGCACGGACCTGGCGGGCGCGCAGCTGCGTGACGTGGAGCTCGTGGACGCGCGCCTGGGCGGGGCGAAGCTGCACGGTGCGGTGCTCGAGCGGGTGTGGGTGCGGGGCGGGAAGCTCGACTATCTGAATCTGCGGACGGCCGAGCTGCGGGACGTCCTCTTCGACGGGTGCGTGCTGAGCGAGACGGACTTCGGCGGTGCGACGCTGGAGCGGGTGGAGTTCCGGGATTGTGTCGTGACGGGCGCGGACTTCAGCCGGGCGAAGCTCAAGGACGTCGATCTGCGCACCGTCGCGCGCCTTGAGATCGCGCGCGGTGTGGACGCGCTGGCGGGCGCGGTGATCTCCACGGCGCAGCTGCTGGATCTGGCGCCGGTGTTCGCGGCGCAGTTGGGGGTGCGGGTGGAAGACGCTCGGTAGGGCTCGGGGCTCAGGGCTCGGGGCCAGGGCTCAAGGCTCAGAGCCAGGGCTCGGGCCCGGGGCTCAGGGAAGGCGGGGGAAGCGGGCCTGGAGGTCCCAGACGGCCGGGTTGTCGGCCAGGCCCTCGTGCATGTCGGTGAGGTCGGCGATCAGGTCGTGCAGGAAGTCGCGGGCCTCGCGGCGCAGTTCGGCGTGGTTGAAGGTGAGCGGCGGCTCGTCGCCCGGCATCCAGTCGGCCTCGACGTCCACCCAGCCGAAGCGGCGCTCGAACAGCATCCGGTCGGAGGACTCGGTGAAGTCGAGCTCCGCGTACTGCGGCTGGGCGGCGCGGCTGCCGCGCGGGTCACGGTCGAGCTGCTCGACGATGTCGCACAGCGCCCATGCGAAGTCGAGCACCGGCACCCATCCCCAGGCTGTGGACAGCTCCTGGTCCTTCTCCGTGTCCGCGAGATAGACGTCTCCGCAGAACAGGTCGTGGCGCAGGGCGTGGACGTCCGCGCGGCGGTAGTCGGTCTGCGGAGGGTCGGGGAAGCGGCGGGAGAGCGAGTAGCCGATGTCGAGCACGCACCGATGGTGTCATGCCCGACGGGCTGCCGCGGCCGGCGGTGCGGCCGGGCCCCGCGGTCTGCCCTCCCGGTCGGCTTGCTCTCCCGGTCGGCCCTCCCGCCCGGCCCGCCCGGCCCTCCCGGCCGGCCCCGCCCCGCGCCCTGCCGCTCACCGCCGGTGGGCGGCGCGGGCGAGGTAGGGGCCCAGCCGGCGCTTGAGGCGGCGCAGGGGCTCCAGCCGGCCGGCCGCCCGGTCGAGGTGGTAGTAGAGCTGCGGCGGGACGTGCGGCAGGAGCGGGGAGTGCCGCTGGCCGAGCAGGGCGAACATCCGGGCCGGCTCCAGGCGCATGTAGCGCGGCAGGTTCTCGTACCACTGGGCGCTGTAGTGGGCCGCGCTCTGTGCCGGCAGCAGCTCGGAGCGGCGCCGGCGGCCGTACGCGCCGAGTGCGGCGTCCAGCGGCCTGTCCGGGTCGCGGACCGGGTCGCGGAGGGCGGCGGCGAGCGCGAGTGCGTCCTCCAGGGCGAGCGTGGTGCCCGCGCCGATCGAGTAGTGGGTGGTGTGGGCGGCGTCGCCGAGGAGCACCACGTTGCCGTGGTGCCAGGTGCGGTTGGTGAGCGTGCGGAAGGTGAGCCACTGAGCGGGAGCGGCGCCGTCGGCCTGTTCGCGGCCGATCAGCGGCTCGCCGTCGAGGAGGTCGGCGAACAGCTTCTCCAGGAGTCGGAGGCTGTCGGCCTCGTTGGTCCGGTCGAGCCCGAGGCCCTTCCAGGTGCCGGGCGCGCACTCGACCACGCAGGTGGACCGCTCGCCGCTGAAGCCGTACGCGTAGCACCAGATCCAGCCGTGCTCGGTCTCCTTGAAGGCGAAGCTGAAGGAGTCGAAGACCTTGGTGGTGCCGAGCCAGACGTACGGGTTGCGGCCGGCGGTGACCTGCGCGCCGAAGCGGTCCGCGTGTGCCTCGCGCAGCACGCTGTTCACGCCGTCCGCGGCCACCACGAGGTCGGCGCCGGCGAGCTCGGGGGCGTCGGGGCCGGTGACGGTGTGCTCGTACGCGATCCGTACGCCGAGTTCGCGCGCCCGGTCGGCGAGCAGTCCCAGCATCCGCCGCCGCCCGATCCCGAACCCGGCGTCGCCGCGGTGCACGGTCCGCTCGTCGCGGACGATCGCCACGCCCTCGGTCCAGGTCACCGAGGCCGCGGCGATGGCCTCCGCGGACGGCGGGTCGCCGGCCCGCAGCTTGTCGAGCAGCCCGGCCCAGTAGGTGACGCCCCAGCCGTAGGTGGAGCCGGCCGGGTTCCGCTCGTACACGGTGATCTCGTGGGAGGGGTCCTGGCGCTTCATCAGGATGGAGAAGTACAGGCCGCCGGGCCCGCCGCCGACGATGGTGATCTTCACGTGCGCTCCCACGAGGACATGACACAGTGCGCCTGAGTGGCAACGCACAGTAGCAGGAGGCGGTGGTCCGGCGCGGTGTTACGGCAGCAGGCGCTGTTCCTTCGCCACCGCCACCGCGCCCGCGCGCGTGTCGACGCCGAGCTTGGCGTAGATGCGGCCCAGGTGGGTCTTGACGGTGGCCTCGCTGATGAACAGGGCGCGGGCGATCTCGCGGTTGGACAGGCCGTGGGCGAGCTGGGCGAGGATGTCGCGCTCGCGGTCGGTCAGCGTCGGCGCCGCCGCGCCGCGCATGCGGTCCATGACCCGGCTGGCGACCGGGGCCGACAGGGTGGTGCGGCCCTGGGCGGCGGAGTGGATCGCGGCGAAGAGCTCCTCGGGCCGCTCGGCCTTCAGCAGATAGCCGGTGGCGCCCGCCTCGATCGCCCGGGTGATGTCCGCGTCCGTGTCGTACGTGGTGAGGACGAGGACGTGGACGCCGGTCGGGGCGATCCGGCGGGTGGCCTCGACGCCGTCGATGCCCGCGCCGAGCTGCAGGTCCATGAGGACGACGTCCGGCCGCAGGTGGGTCGCCATCGCGACCGCCTCCTCGCCGCTGCCGGCCTCGCCGACCACCTCGATGTCGGGTGCGCTGCCGAGCAGGGCCAGCAGCCCGGCGCGGACGACGGCGTGGTCGTCACAGAGCAGGATCCGTACGGTCATTCGGCTGCCTCCGCGCGCTGCGACAGGGGAATCGCGGCCGAGAGCACGGTGCCCTCGCCCGGGGTGGACTCGACGGTCAGCGTGCCGCCGAGCTGCCGCGCCCGCACCCGCATCGCGGGCAGGCCGTGGCCGCGTACGCCTTCGGCGGGACGGGCGGCGGACGGGTCGAAGCCGTGGCCGTCGTCGGCGACGTCCAGGACGACCTGGTCGTCCAGATAGGTCAGGGTGACCGCGGCCGACGTGGCCCCGGCGTGCTCGCGGATGTTGGCGAACGCGCCCTGCGCGATCCGCAGCAGCGCCGACTGCACCCGGTCCGGCAGCGGCACCGCCGTGCCGTCGACCCGGAAGGCCGCGGACTCGCGGGTCGCGAGCCCGCGCAGCGCCTCCTCGAGGCCGCCGCCCTCGGCGAGGTCGGCGGGCGCCAGGTCGTGCACGAAGCGGCGGGCCTCGGCGAGGTTGCGTTCGGCGATCGACTCGGCCGTACGGACGTGGCGGCGGGCGGTCGACGGGTCGCTGTCCCAGGTCCGGCCGGCGGCCTGCAGCAGCATCTGCTGGCTGGACAGACCCTGCGCGAGCGTGTCGTGGATCTCCATCGACAGCCGCTGCCGCTCGGCGAGGGTGCCCTCGCGGCGCTCGGTCGCGGCCAGCTCGCGGCGGGTGCGGATCAGGTCGTCGATGAGCGCCCGCTGCCGGGCGGCCAGCCGCTGGGCGTGCACGAACACGGCGGTCGCGATGGCGGCGACGGCCGGCGGCGCGATCACCAGGTTCGGGTCGAAGCCGCCGTGCGACAGCTGCACCTGGGCGGTGACGACGAAGACGGTGAGCAGCGCGACGAGGCCGAGCGCGGCGCGCGGCGGCAGGGTGCGCAGGCCGGTGTAGAAGAGCGGCACCGCGCACCAGGCGAAGCTGGGCGCCAGCACCACCAGGACCATCCAGACGGCGACGACCGTGCCGAGCCAGGCGATCCGGCGCGGAGTGGCGCGGGTGCCGAGGACGGGGCCGAGGACGTAGAGGGAGGCGAGCGCGCCGGACAGGGCGACGATCCAGGGGCTGCGGTCCTCCCAGGGATGGCGGAGCAGGAAGCGGGCGAGGGACGCGCCGAGGAGGAGGAAGAAGGCGACGTGCATGACCCGCGCCAGCCAGCGGGCGTCCGGGTCGTGCTCCATCGTCCACCTGCTTCGTATCGCGCTGCTTCGTACCGCTTCTGACCTGGGTGTTCGTGTCCATCCTGGCCCGGGTGGACCAGGGCGGCATCAACCGAACGGCTGACCCTCCTGTCGTCCACTATGCGCGAGGACGGCAGCCGGAACGGGGACCGTACGGCCCCGGTGCCGCCGGGAGGATCGATGGCAGAGCGAACGAAACCCCCGCCGGACCGCCCGGACGAAGCCCGCCCGGACGCGACCCACCTCAGGAGCAGACCGCCATGAAGAAGAAGTTCCTCCTCGGCACCACCGCCGCCGTCGTCCTCGCCGCCGGCACCTTCGGCGCCGTCTCCGCGAACGCCTCCTCCGCCCCGCAGGCCGCCCCGGCCGCCGCCGTCGCCAAGAAGGCCGACGCCGACGGCGACAAGCTGCGCCAGGACACGCACCTGACGATCGCGGCCGCCACCAAGGCCGCCGAGGCCACCCTGAAGGCCGCCGAGAAGGAGAACCAGCGCGTCTCCGTCGCCGTCGTCGACCGCAACGGCAACACCCTCGTCACCCTGCGCGGCGACGGCGCCGGCCCGCAGTCCTACGAGTCGGCCGTGCGGAAGGCGTTCACCGCCGTCTCCTGGAACGCCCCGACCTCGGTCCTCGCCGGCCGGCTCGCCCAGGCGCCGAACCTCAAGGACATCCCCGGCACCCTCTTCCTGGCCGGCGGCGCCCCGGTGACCGCGAACGGCGCCCCGATCGCCGGCATCGGCGTGGCCGGCGCGCCCTCCGGCGACCTGGACGAGAAGTTCGCCCAGGCGGGCGTGGCCTCCCTGAACGACTGACCGTCGACGACTCACCGTCCGACGTCTGACCCTCGACGACCGACCCTCGACGACCGACCGTCAGCTCACCGTGAGGTCACCGTCAGATCGGCGGCGCCCGGATCCCTCCGCCCGGCGCCGCTGATCTTTCGTCCCGGTTCTTCGTAGGATCGGCATGTGAACAGACACAGCCGCCTGCGCGCCGGAGCCGGCGCCGCGACCGCCGTCCTCTGCCTGCTCGCGGCCGGCTGCAGCGGCTCCGGGTCCGGGGCCGGCGTGCACGGCACACCCGGCGCGGCCGGGCTGCGCGACCCATACTTCCCCAAGCTCGGCAACGGCGGCTACGACGTGAGCCACTACGCGCTCACCCTCGCCTACGACCCCGCCAGCGGCCGCCTCGACGGCCGGGCCGAGATCACCGCCAAGGCCACCCAGGACCTCAGCGCCTTCAACCTCGACCTGGCCGGCCTCACCGTCCGCGGCGCCACCGTCGACGGCGCGCCCGCCGCGGTCAACCGGGCCGGGAACGAGCTGACGCTGCGCCCGCGCGACGACATCGACGAGGGCGCCGAGTTCCGCGCCGTCGTCACGTACGACGGCCTGCCGCAGACCATCACCGACTCGGACGGCTCCAAGGAGGGCTGGCTGAAGACGGCCGACGGGGCCCTCGCGCTCGGCGAACCGACCGGGTCCATGGCCTGGTTCCCGGGCAACCACCACCCGTCCGACAAGGCCTCGTACGACATCACCGTCACCGTCCCGGCCGGGGTCAGGGCGGTCTCCAACGGCGTCCTCGGCTCCGAGAAGAAGGGGCCCGACGGCCGCACCACCTCCGTCTGGCACTCGGCCGAGCCGATGGCCAGCTATCTCGCGATGCTCGCGATCGGGCGGTACGACACGACCACCGCGACCGCCCTCGGCGGCAAGGTGCCCGTCCTCACCGCCGCCGACCCGGCCGTGGCCGCCAAGTCCGCCGCCCTGCGCGCCAGGATCCCCGAGATCCTGGACTGGGAGCAGGAGAACTTCGGGACCTATCCCTTCGCCGCCTCCGGCGCGGTCGTCGAGCGCGACGACGACGTCGGCTACGCCCTGGAGACGCAGACCCGGCCCGTCTTCCCCGCCTCCTCCTTCGACACCCCGACCCTCGTCCACGAGCTGGCCCACCAGTGGTACGGCGACTCCGTCTCGCCCGCGACCTGGAAGGACATCTGGCTGAACGAGGGCTTCGCGACGTACGCCGAGTGGCTCTACGCGGAGGACTTCGCGCACACGCCGGCGCAGAAGAGCTTCGAGAAGGCCTTCGCGGACGACGACGCCTGGGCCTTCCCGCCGGCCGCGCCGCGCAGCTCCGAGGACCTGTTCGCCGCGCCCGTGTACCAGCGGGGCGCGATGGTGCTGCACCGGATCCGCCAGGAGGTCGGCGACGACACCTTCTTCGAGATCCTGGAGGGCTGGCCGGCCAGGTACCGGCACGCCACCGCCACCACCAAGGACTTCACGGCGTACGTGGAGTCGGTGGCGGACGGCCGGGACCTGAGCGAGGTGTGGGACGTGTGGCTGTACGGCGAGGAGAAGCCCGACAAGGCGCCCACGGGATAGCTCCAGGCGGCTCGCGCGCGGCTAGAGCGGCTTGCGCGGCTGGAGCGGCTGGAGCGGCTTGCGCAGCACCACGCAGGGCCGGCCGTGGGCCAGGTCGGGTCGGCGCGCGGTCTCCTCGTAGCCGAGGGAGGTCCAGAAGGCGAGCGCGCGCGGGTTGTTCTCCAGGACGGCCAGGCGCAGGCCGGTGCGGCCCTCGGAGCGGAAGCTGTCCTCGACGTACGCGGCGAGGCGGCGGCCGTGGCCGGACCGGTGCTCCTCGGCGTGGACCATCAACAGGCCGAGCCACGGGTCGGGTTCGGCCGGGTCGGGATGCCGGGCGAGGGTGACGGCGACGGCCACGAGGCGGCCGGCGGAGCGGGCGAGCAGCACCTCGGCGGTGGGCTGCGCGAGCTCGTCGGCGAGGGCGGCGGCGACCTGTTCGGGGCGGATGTCGCCGGGATCCGGGAAGTCGCCGCTGAGCTGCTGGAACTCGAGGTTCGAGGCGTACAGCCCGGTGAGTTCGGTGAGCAGCGGGCCGGGCAGGGCGTGCGGGTCGTGGACGACGAGCGGTTCGACGATCATCCGGGCAAGGGTAGGGCCCCGGGCCCTACCCTTGGCGGCTGTTCGTCAGTCGCGGGGGACGGGTCAGATGTTGACGCCGAAGTCGCGGGCGATGCCTTCGAGGCCGGAGGCGTAGCCCTGGCCGACGGCGCGGAACTTCCACTCGGCGCCGTTGCGGTACAGCTCGCCGAAGACCATGGCGGTCTCGACGGCGGCGTCCTCGGAGAGGTCGTAGCGGGCGATCTCGGCGCCGCCGGCCTGGTTGACGATGCGGATGTAGGCGTTGCGGACCTGGCCGAAGTTCTGCGCGCGGTTGACCGCGTCGTAGATGGAGACCGGGAAGACGATCTTGTCGACGCCGGCCGGGAGCCCGGCGAGGTTCACGTTGATCTGCTCGTCGTCGCCGCCGCCCTCGCCGGTGCGGTTGTCACCGGTGTGGACGATGGTCTGGTCCGGGGTGGACTTGTTGTTGAAGAAGACGAAGTGACCGTCGGAGACGACCTTGCCGGCGGCGTCGACGCCGATGGCGGACGCGTCGAGGTCGAAGTCGGTGCCCGTCGTCGTACGGACGTCCCAGCCGAGGCCCACGGTGACGGCGGTGAGGCCCGGCGCCTCCTTGGTCAGCGAGACGTTGCCGCCCTTGGAGAGGCTTACAGCCATGGAAGTCCCTTTCCTCGTGATGTCCGTGCTCCTGAAGAACGCGAACGGTGGCCCGGCGGTTCCCGGGCGAAAACAGGATGACTCGCGAAGGCCGCTGCGGGGAACATGGACGGCATGTCCGGTCCCTATCCGATCCGCGGCTCCGTCTCCCTGCCCGAGGCCGAGCTCATGTGGCGTTTCTCGCGGTCGTCCGGGCCGGGCGGGCAGCACGTCAACACCAGTGACTCGCAGGTGGAGCTGCGCTTCGACCTGGCGGCGACCGAGTCGCTGCCGGAGGTGTGGAAGGCCCGCGCCCTGGAGCGGCTCGCCGGCCGGCTGGTGAACGGCGTGGTCACGGTCCGCGCCTCGGAGCACCGCTCGCAGTGGCGCAACCGCGAGACGGCGGCCGTGCGGCTGGCGGCGCTGCTCGCCGAGGCGACGGCCCCGCCTCCGAAGCCGCGCCGTCCGACGAAGATCCCGCGCGGCATCAACGAGCGCCGGCTGCGGGAGAAGAAGCAGCGGGCGGAGACCAAGCGCGGCCGCCAGGCCCGCGACTGGTCCTGACGGGCCGTCGGCGGCGGCCCTCGGCCGGCCGCTCAGCCCAGGTGGACTCAGCCCGGGTGGACTCAGCCCGGGTGGACTCAGCCCAGATGGACTCAGCCCGGGTGGACTCAGCCCAGGGTGCGGTACTTGCCGCGGAAGTACGTCAGCGGTCCGCCCTCGGCCGACGACAGCGTGGTGGCGAGGACGCGGCCGATGACCAGGGTGTGGTCGCCGGCGAGGACGCGGTTCTCGGTGCGGCATTCGAGGGTGGCGAGGGCGTCGGTCAGGAGAGGGGCGTCGCTGTGCGGGCCGCGGGTGCAGGGCAGGTCGGCGAAGAGGAGACGGTCGCTGACGCGGCCCTTCATGGCGAAGCGTCCGGCGACGTGCCGCTGGCTCTGGGACAGGATCGACACTCCCCAGACCGGGACGTCCGCGAGGAGGTCGTCCATGCGGGAGCCGTTGCGCAGGCTGACCAGCACGAGCGGCGGGTCGAGGGAGACGGAGAGGAAGGCGGTGGCCGTCATGCCGACGTCCTCGCCGTGCGGACCGTCGTCCGGGTCGTGGGCGGTCACCAGGACCACGCCCGCCGCCAGGCGGGCCATCGCGGCCTTGAACTCTTCGTTGCTCACCCCCTCAGCATGAGGGATGGCCAGGTCGAGGGCGGTGGTCCCGTTCGTGGGGGTCTTCTGCAGCACACTCGCACGCTAGTCCGCACGGCGGCGCGGCCGCATCGGGCCCCGGGACCAGCCCCGCTTCCCTCATGGGTCCTAGGTCTCCGCCTGCGCCAGCCGGCGCGCGCGACCCGTGGGCGCCGTCCTGACCGACTTGCTTGTGACTTGAGTCACAGAGGGCGGTAATTGTTGACCCTGTGTACCGGGTGCACAGCTCGCTGTGATTCAGTGGCTGGGACAGTGCACCACGTAGCCGATCAGAACCGGAGTCAGCTGTCGAGGTCTCGGGGAGAGCGAGCGATGGAGACCGAGTCGGAGCCGTACGTCCGTCTTGCGACCCTGCGGCAGCTGCATCAGGTCGTGGCGGACCTCAACACCGCCCGAAGCCTTGCGGACACCCTGCAGGCCGTCGCCGACGGCATCGTCGCGGGGCTCAACTATGAACTGGCCTGCGTCAATCTCGTGCGCCCCGACGGCGACCTCGTCGTCGCCGCCTTCGCCGGCAGCCCCGCCGCCGAGGCCCTGATCACCGGCCGCGTCGGCTCCCGCGCCTCCTGGGACCGGCGGCTCGCCATGGGCGAGGCCTGGGGCGACCTGCGCTTCATCCCGCACACCGAGGGCTGGGTGCTGATCGAGGACGACGTCCCGCAGTGGCACACCGAGGGCCCGGCTCCCCGCTTCGAGGACGAGTGGCACCCGCACGACCGGCTCTACGCGCCGATGTACGCGCCCGGAGCCCGCTCCGCCCACCCGGGCGGCCCGCCGGGATCCGGCCGCGAACTGCTCGGCGTGATCTCCGTCGACCGCCCGCGCAACGGCCGCCACCCCGGGCCCTGGGGCCGCGAGGCGCTTCAGATGTACGCCTCGCAGGCCGGCATCGCGATCAGCAACGCCCGCCTCCGCTCCAACATGCAGCGCGCCCTGGTGCGCCTGGAGCGGGAGCAGCAGGCCCTGCGCGCCAGCGAGGAGTCCTTCCGGCAGGCCTTCGAGTACGCGCCGTCCGGCATGGCCATCGCCGAGATGGGCGGCGACCAGCACGGCCGGCTGCTGCGCACCAACGACGCGCTGTGCCGGCTGCTCGGCCGCCCCGCCTCCGTGATGCGCCGCTACTCCTTCGCCGACCTCGTCCACCCCGAGGACATAGGCACCCTGCTGCGCACCTCCGCCGAGGGCGGCCGCGCCGAGCTGCGCCTCGGCCGCCGCGACGGCACCTATGTGTGGGTGTCGCTGCGCAACTCGGTCGTCGCCGACACCGCCGACGGGCCCCGCTTCCTCCTCACCCACGTCGAGGACATCGAGGAGCGCAAGCGGCACGAGCTCCAGCTCGCCCACCGCGCCTCCCACGACGCCCTCACCGGCCTGCCGAACAGCGCCGAGCTGCGCTCCCGGCTCTCCGCCCGGCTCTGCGAGCGGCCCTTCGCCGCGACCGGGCCCGGCGCCTCGGCCGCCGGCCCGGAGTCGGCGTACGACTACGACTACGAGCACGAACACGAGCACGGCTTCGGCTTCTCGCCGGCCGCGGCCGGCGCGTACGACCACCATGTGCACACCGTCGCTCCCACCGGCGGCGACGTGGACGACGGCACGAAGGGCCTCGCCGTCCTCTTCTGCGACCTCGACGGCTTCAAGTCGATCAACGACCGCTTCGGGCACCACACCGGCGACGCCGTACTGATCGAGGTGGCCCGCCGGCTGACCACGGGCGTACGGGACGGGGACACGGTCGCCCGGCTCGGCGGCGACGAGTTCGTGGTCCTCGCCGACGGCCTGGGCGCGGCCGACGCGGCCGATCTCGCGGTCCGGCTGCGCAACGCGATCATTCCGCCGATCCGGGTCGACGGGCGCGCGGTGCGGGTCGGGGCGAGTTTCGGCATCGGCTGGGCCGAGTGCGGCATGACCGTCGAAGAGGTCCTGAACAGCGCGGACCAGCGGATGTACATCGAGAAGCGGTCCCGTTCGAAGGTGCACCGGCGGGCCGGATAGGGCCTCGGGCGCCGGTTCGTTCACCGGTCGTACACACCGGGCCGGACCGGCGGCAGGGCCGTTCGGGGTAGGCTCGGCCGGTCGGCGACGGCTGGCGAGCGTGGAAAAGGAGTGACCCGGATGGCTGCCGGTAACGACGGCGCGAAGACGCCGGAGGACGACGATCCGTTCGGCTACCTGTACGCGGACGGGCAGGCGGCAGGGGCCCAGCCGCCCCAGGGCGGCGGCTACGGCTACCCGGGTCCGGCGGCGCAGCCGGGCGTCCCGCGCACCTCGTACAACCAGGTCCGCACGGTCGGCGAGCGGCAGTACGGCGGTCACGTCCCGCAGCAGCCGGCGTACGGGCAGCAGCAGGGCTACGGCCAGCCGCACCCGCAGTACGCGGCGCCCGAGACGTATCCCGGCGGGGCGCAGACCCGGCAGGTGCCCGTGGCGCCGGCCGGACGCGGCGGTTCGGGCCGCGGCCCGAACACCAAGGGCCTGCTGATCGGCGCCGTCGCGGTCGTCGCGGTCGTCGTGCTCGGCATCACGGCCGCGGTGATCACCAACAGCGGTGACGAGAACGACAAGGCGGGCGGCAACAACCCGACGACCGCGCCCACCCAGGCCTCGCAGTCCCCGTCCTCCGACGCGACACCGTCCTCCCAGCCGTCGGCGGAACTCCCGAAGCAGGACGCGGCGACGCTGAAGCTGGGCGGCTCGGCGGCGCTCGCGAAGGACATCACCGGTGCGGAGGGCGCGGACGGCGCGTACGTCACCGGCTTCAACGCGGTCGGGTCCTCGGTGACCTGGCAGGCGGACGTGGAGTCGGCCGGCAGGTACCGGCTGTACGTGCGCTACGCGATCCCGGCGAAGGACGCCTTCGCCACGCTGACCGTCAACGACAAGGCGAACAGCAACCCGATAGGCCTGAAGAACTTCATCCACTCGTCGGACCCGACGCTGGAGAAGAACTGGCAGACCACGTGGGCGCCGGTCGACCTCCAGCAGGGCCGGAACACGATCAAGCTGTCCTGCGAGCAGGGCAACCAGTGTGACGCGATCTTCGACTGGCTGGAGATCAGGCCCGAGGGCGGCTGACCGGGCTCAGGCCGGTCGCGTCGGTCACGTGAGGCGTGCAGGCCGCGCCCGTCACGCCGCCGAGGCCGGTTCGTGGACCGTGACGCGGGGGAGCAGGGAGGCGTAGGCCGGCGCGTCGAACTCGCCCGCCACCGGCGAGAGGACCGTCGCGGCCGACAGTGCCACGGCGTGGGTCAGGCGGGTGGGCCAGTCGGTGTCCTCGGTCAGGCCGGCGAGGAGGGCGGCGACGGCCGAGTCGCCCGCGCCGGTCGGGTTGCCGCGCACGGGCGCGGGCGGCGACGCGTGCCACAGGCCCTCCGGAGTGGCGGCGAGCAGGCCCTCCGGGCCGAGCGAGGTGACGACCGCGTGCGCGCCGCGGCGGCGGGCGTCGCGGGTGGCGCGGTACGGCTCGCGGGAGCCGGTGAGCTGTGCCAGCTCCTCCAGGTTGGGCTTGACGATGTCGGGGCGCGCGGCGATGCCGCGGCGCAGCGGTTCGCCGCTGGTGTCGAGGAGGACCGGGACGCCGGCCGCGCGGGCGCGCCGGACGAGTTCCGCGTACGCGCCGACGTGGATGCCCGGCGGCAGGCTGCCGCACAGGGCCACCGCCCGGGCCCCGTCGAGGAGTTCGGTGAAGCGGGCGGTGAACGCGGCCCATTCGGCGGGTGTGATGGCCGGTCCTGGCTCGTTGAGCTGGGTGGTGTCGCCGCTTTCCGTGTCGACGACGGCGACGGTGCGGCGGGTGGCGCCGGAGATCGGGACGAGTGCGTCGCGGACCGGGTGCGGACCGCCCGCCGTGGTGGTGGCGAGCAGCTCGCGCACCGTCTCGCCGGTGGCTCCGCCGGCGAATCCGGTGGCGACGGTCTCGTGGCCGAGGGCGGCGAGCACGCGGGCGACGTTGAGACCCTTGCCGCCGGGGCGTTCGATGACCTGGGCGACGCGGTGGGACGCGTGCGGGACGAGGGCCGGGACGCGATAGGTCAGGTCAAGGGCCGTGTTGAGGGTGACCGTGAGGATCAGCTGACCCACCCCCGTCGTCTCGAGTCTCTCGCCGTCCGCTTTCGGCGCCCTGATCATGCCAAAGAGACGGCGGTCAGCCCAGACCCCGGGCCGACCGCCGTCAGGTAACGGGGTGCGAAATCAGCCCACTTGGGGCTCAACCACCCACGCGCCGCGCCGCATCACGCCCTTGAGCTCGAAGTCGGCGTCGAGGACGACGAGATCGGCGTCCTTGCCGGGCTCCAGGGAGCCCACCCGGTCGTACACGCCGAGGAGGCGGGCCGGGTTGGCGGAGACGGCCTGCACGACGGACTCGACCGGCAGCCGGTCGACCGTCACGGCCCGCTTGAACGCCCGGTCGAGCGTCAGCGTCGAGCCGGCGATCGAGCCGCCCTCGACGAGCCGGGCCACGCTGTCCTTCACCTCGACCTCCAGCGGGCCGAGCATGTAGCGGCCGTCGCCGAAGCCGGCCGCGTCCATGGCGTCGGTGATGAAGGCGACCCGTCCCGGGCCGGCGTGGTGGAAGGCCAGTTCCAGGGCGGCCGGGTGGAGGTGGGTGCCGTCGTTGATGAGCTCGACGGTGATCCGCTCGTCCTCCAGGAGCGCGGCGATCGGGCCGGGCGCGCGGTGTGCGAGGGCGGGCATCGCGTTGTAGAGGTGGGTGGCGACGCTGGCGCCCGCGTCGATGGCGGCCCGCGTCTGCTCGTACGTGGCGTCCGTGTGCCCGATCGCGGCGATCACGCCGTGCTCGGCGAGCAGCCGTACGGAGTCGAGACCGCCGGGCAGCTCGGTGGCGAGGGTGACCATGCGGGCCTGGCCGCGGGCCGCGTCGATCAGCTTGCGCACCTCGGCCGGCTCCGGGTCGCGCAGGAGCGTCTCGTCGTGGGCGCCCTTGCGGCACGGCGAGATGAAGGGGCCCTCGAAGTGGATGCCGGCGATGTCGCCCTGCTCGGCCAGCTCGGAGAGCAGGCCGGCGCGCCGGGTGAGGAAGTCCATCTCGCCGGTGACGAAGGAGGCGACGGTGGTGGTGGTGCCGTGCAGCCGGTGGGTGCGGACGCCGGTGAGGACGTCGTCGACGGTGCCGGAGGTGAAGGAGGCGCCGCCGCCGCCGTGGTTGTGCATGTCGACGAAGCCGGGCACGAGCCAGTGGCCGCTCAGGTCGAGGGCGGGTGTGTCGGCGGGGGCGCTGCCCGCGATGCGGCCGTTCTCGACGATCACCCGCCCGTTCTCGACGATCCCGGTCGGCAGCACCACGCGGGCCCCGGCGAGAACTGTGGAAACGGCCATCAGGCGGATACCTCCGGGTCGGCGGGGCGGTCGGCGGATCGGTGGGCGGGGCGGTCGGCGGGGCCGTCGGCCGGTCGGTCGGCGGGTCGGTCGGGCGAGGCGGCGAGCAGGTCCCAGGCGAGGAGGCCCGCGCCCAGGCATCCGGCGGTGTCCCCGAGGGCCGCCGGGACGATGGCGGGCAGCTTCTGGAAGGTGACGCGCTCCTCCACGGCGGCCCGAAGGGGTGTGAACAAGGTTTCCCCGGCCTCGGCGAGACCGCCACCGATGATGAGCGTGCGGGGGTCCAGCAGGGTGAGCGCGGTGACCAGGCCGTCGGCGAGGGCGTCGACGGCCTCCTGCCAGACGCGTGCGGCCCCGGCGTCGCCGGACTCCACGGCCTTCGCGCAGTCGGCGGCGTCGGCCTTCGGATCGCCGGAGGCCTCGGCCCAGGCGAGGGAGACGGCGGAGGCGGAGGCGTACCGCTCCAGGCAGCCGCGCTGGCCGCAGCTGCAGGCGATGCCGCCGGGCCGGACGACGATGTGGCCGATCTCGC
This sequence comes from Streptomyces sp. NPDC053493, assembly GCF_044544825.1. Lineage (NCBI taxonomy): Bacteria > Bacillati > Actinomycetota > Actinomycetes > Kitasatosporales > Streptomycetaceae > Streptomyces > Streptomyces sp. NPDC053493. The sequence goes on along the minus strand of NZ_JBITXS010000005.1, from coordinate 373,822 downwards.
CGGCGTAGCCGTGGGCGCCGGCCTCGATCTCGGAGCCGATGCCGATGGCGCCGGCGATGCCGGTGCCGAGCGGCACGAAGAGGAAGCGGTCGGCGCCGTTGCCGGCACCGATCCGGCCCTCGGCGAGGCCGCCGGTGCGGACGTCGTGGCCGAGGGCGACGGGGATGCCGCCGAGGCGTTCGCTGAGCAGGGCGCGCATCGGGACGTCACGCCAGCCGAGGTTGGCGGCGTAGACGGCGATGCCGTTCGCGGGGTCGACGATGCCGGGGACGGCGACGCCGGCGGCCGCGGCGGGCTCGCCGTACCGTTCCCGGCCGAGGGCGCGCAGCTCGTCGGCGAAGCCGAGGATCGTCTCGACGACGGCCTCGGGTCCGCGGTCCCGGCCGGTGGCGCGGCGGGCCTCGTGGAGCAGGGTGCCGTCCGTCCCGACGAGGGCGGCCTTCATGCCGGTGCCGCCCACATCGAGGGCGATGACGTGTCTCACGGGGACAGTCTCGCGTGTAAGACCCGACAGGTCTAGTCCACTGGGCGGGATTGTTGAGGTCGGATACAAATGGCGGCGGGCGCGGGGTGGTGCGGAGGGTTGCGCCGCCGGTCGGTCAGCGCCCCCGCGACGCGAGGCGTTGCAGAAGCGATATGCGAGTGGTGTAGACCTCCGGCGGCCGATCGGGGGAAACTTGCGGCCGACAAAGCCTCGACGACGAGCAAAGGGCGGTTTACGGCTGTGCAGCGGCGACGATTTCTTGGGCTGGCCGCGGCGGCCACGACGCTCGGCCTGACCGCCGGCCTCTCCGGCTGCGGCACGCTCGGCGGCGACGACGGCGACGTCACGCTCAAGCTGGTCGCCGCCGACTACGACCTCACCGGCGGCGACACCACCAAGAAGTACTGGGACGGCCTCGTCGCCTCCTTCGAGGCCAAGAACCCGGGCGTGAAGGTCCAGGTCCAGGTCGAGTCCTGGAACGACGTCGACCGCAAGGTCGCCGAGCTCGTCAAGGCCGGCCAGGCGCCCGACATCGCCCAGATCGGCGCCTACGCCGACTACGCGGCCGCCGACCAGCTCTACGCCGCCGACGAGCTGCTCTCCATACCCGTACAGGCCAACTTCCTCGCCCCGCTCGTCGACGCCGGCGAGTACAAGCACACCCAGTACGGCCTGCCCTTCGTCGCCTCCACCCGGCTGCTCTTCTTCAATGAGGAGCTGTTCGAGAAGGCCGGCCTCGACGCGCCGCCGACCACCTGGGCCGAGCTGGCCTCGGCCGCCGGGAAGCTGAAGAAGAAGGGCGTCACCTATCCCTTCGCGCTGCCGCTCGGCCCCGAGGAGGCCCAGGCCGAGACCATGATGTGGCTGCTCAGCGGAGGCGGCGGCTACACCGACGGCACCGGCCACTACAAGTTCGACTCCGACGCCAACATCCGCACCTTCGACTGGCTGCGCCAGAACCTCGTCGCCGAGGGCCTCACCGGGCCCGTCGCGCCCGGCGAGCTCGACCGCAAGGAGGCCTTCGCGGCCTTCGCGCGCGGCGAGGTCGGCATGCTCAACGGCCACCCGTCCCTGATGCAGGAGGCCGAGAAGAAGGGCGTCAAGGTCGGCAAGATCGCCCTGCCCGGCGTCGACGGCAAGGCGAAGGCCACCATGGGCGTCGCCGACTGGATCATGGGCTTCAAGCAGAACGGCCACCGCAAGGAGATCGGCGCCTTCCTCGACTTCGTCTTCAGCGACGAGAACGTGCTGCGCTTCGCGGGCGACAACGACCTGCTGCCCGCCACCATCACCGCCTCCGCCGCCATGCAGTCCGACCCGCAGCACGCGAACCTGCGCGAGTTCCTGGAGGCGCTGCCCGACTCCCAGCTGCCGCCCGTCGGCAAGACCTCCTGGGCGCAGGTCAGCGGCACGGTCAAGAAGGACATCGGCAAGGCGGTCGTCCCGGGCGCCAAGGCGTCGGAGGTGCTCGGCCGGATCGGCCGGCAGGCGACGGTGGCGGAGAGCGCGGAATAGGTTGGTCTATATGACCACCGAATCCGGCGATCTGGGGGAGCGCGAGCGGGCCGTCCTCGCCATGGAGCGCCGCTCCTGGCCGGGCCCCGGCGCCAAGGAGCGCGCCGTGCGCGAACAGCTCGGCCTCTCCGCCACCCGCTACTACCAGCTGCTCAACGCCCTCCTCGACGACCCGCGGGCCCTCGCCCACGACCCGGTCACCGTCAACCGGCTGCGGCGCGTGCGGGCCGAGAAGGAATCTCGCCGCTGAGACCCGCGCCGCTGACGGAAGCCGCCGGGCTGGGTAGGGTCGTGCACATGGTCAGCAGCCTGCCGCACCCGACCACAGCCGCCGGCCGCGACGGTCTCGCCGCGCTCCTCGCGCGGCCCGAGAAGGCCGTCGTCGCCCTCGACTTCGACGGGACCCTCGCGGACATCGTCCCCGACCCCGAACGGGCCCGGGCCCATCCGGGCGCCGTGCCCGCCCTGGCCGCCCTCGCCCCGCACGTGTCCTCCGTCGCGGTCGTCACCGGCCGCCCCGCCGGAGTGGCCGTGCGCTACGGCGGCTTCGCCGGCGTCCCCGGCCTCGACCACCTCGTGGTCCTCGGCCACTACGGCGCCGAGCGCTGGGACGCCGCGACCGGCACCGTCCAGGCCGCCGCCCCGCACCCGGGCGTCGCCTCGGTCCGCGCCGAGCTGCCCGGCTTCCTCGACCGGATCGGCGCCTGGCCCGGCATCTGGATCGAGGAGAAGGGCCGCGCGGTCGCCGTCCACACCCGCCGCGCCACCGACCCCGAGGGCGCCTTCCAGGCCCTCAAGGACCCGCTCGCCGACCTGGCCGCCCACCACGGCCTCGTCCTCGAACCGGGCCGCCTGGTCCTGGAGCTGCGCCCGCCGGGCATGGACAAGGGCGTCGCCCTCGCCCGCTACCTCCACGAGACCGGCGCCGGCTCCGTGCTGTACGCGGGCGACGACCTGGGCGACATCCCGGCCTACGCGGCCGTGGAGAAACTCCGCTCCGACGGCACGCCCGGCCTCCTCGTCTGCTCCGCCGCCGAGTCCGCCGCGGTCCCCGACCTCGCCGCCCGCGCCGACCTCACGGTCCCGGGCCCGGCGGCGGTGGTGGACCTGCTGGCCGCGCTCGCCCGCGAGCTGGAGGCCTGAGACGGCGCGGGGGCCCCGGCCCGCGCCGACGCGGACCGGGGCCCCTGCTCGTACCGGCGGGATCAGGAGGCCGGGTTGGCGACCGTGATCGTCAGGTCGTCGCCGGTGTCGCCGGTGACGGTGACCTTCACGCCGTGGCCCGCGACCTTCACGCTGGCCTGCGGGGCCGTCGGGTCGTAGTAGGCGTTCGGGTCGGTGTCGTCGAAGACCGGGATGCCGGGGACGGAGGGCGCGCAGGCGGCCTTCGTCGCGACGGTCTGCTGCTTGCCCTTGCCGGTCAGGACCTCCGTGTGCAGGCAGGTGGCGTCGGTGGGCTCCAGGCCGAAGGTGGCGTCGAAGGGCTGGCGGCGGTTGCTGGGTGCGGTGCCGTCGTCGTAGCGGAACGGTGCCGGGCGGGCGTCGACGACCATCGAGGAGCCGTGGCCCGGGTGGGCGCTGACGTTGTTGTCGTCGTAGGCGCGGTCCACGTACCAGACCAGCATGCCGTTCTGGAAGCGGAAGAACTCCACCCAGTCCGGGGCGGTGAGGGGCTTGCTGAACTGGTACGGCCCCTCGGCGAGCAGCGCGTCGCTGCCGACGTACTCGCGGTTCTCCACCAGGTAGTAGTGCGGCGAGGTGGCGGTCTCGGTGCCGGTGGAGACCTTCCAGCGGCCCTCGGCGGTCCAGCCGTTCGCGCCCTGCTCGACGTCGTCGGTCAGCAGCGAGGTGCCGCCGGAGCCGATGGTGAGGTCGTCGAGGAAGGCGCCGGCGAAGTGGACGCCGCCGTCGGACTGGTGGCGGAAGCGGAAGAGGGACGGCTTGCCGGCGGAGTCGTACGCGTAGCGCAGCGTCGTCCACTTGCCGCCGGAGGAGCCGGAGACCGCCGCGCCGGCCCGGGCCCAGGTGGCGCCGCCGTCGAGGGAGTACTCGGCGAAGAGGTAGTCGAAGTCGGCCTCGATCTCGTACCAGGCGCTCGCCTTGACCGTGATCCGCGAGGCGGCGGGCACGGAGCGGGTGAGGGACTGGTTGAGGCCGTCCGCCGAGCCGGTCCACCAGGCGTGCGTGCCCGAGGTGGGCGTGGCGTAGGTGGTGCTGCTCGTCTTGTCGGGCAGCGGGATCCGGACGGCCTGCCGCTTGCCGGCGACCTGGAGCGCGGCCGGGCTCAGGGTGTACGAGCCGGTGGCGCCGAGCGGGGCGTCGGCGACGTCCAGCCAGCCGAGGAAGAGCTTCTCCTCCGCGCCCATGAGGCCCGGGTGGGTGCCGATGCCCTCGTTGGCGGCGGCGCCGTGGCCGAGCCAGGAGCCGGAGCTCATCAGGGTCCAGAAGGCGGTGGAGTTCTCGCCGCCGTCGGTGTCGTAGTAGTCCGGCAGGCCGAGGTCGTGGCCGAACTCGTGGCAGAAGACGCCGAGCCCGCCGTTCTCGCCCTCGGTGGTGTAGTCGCCGAGCCAGTACTTCGACTGGCCGATGCGGGCGCCGCCGGCCTTGTTCTGGACGCCGGAGACGTCGGGGCCGGTGAGGCCGAAGTCGTCGCCGTTGACGTACCAGCGGTGCGACCAGATGGCGTCCTCGCCCTGCGCGCCGCCGCCCGCGTCCTCGCCCATGCCGGCGTGGACGGCCTGGAAGTGGTCGATGTAGCCGTCGGGCTCGTCGAAGTCGCCGTCGTGGTCCCAGTCGTTGCGGTCCCAGACGTCGAACTGGGCGAGGTACGCGTCGATCTGGGCCGGCGTCCGGCCGGCCGCGAGCTGGGCGTTCCACCAGGCGTCGCCGGTGTCCTGGATGAAGGCCCAGGAACCGCCGTTGTCCTCGACGGAGTTGTCGCCGTAGGTGGAGGCGTTGCCGGGGACCTTGACCCAGTCCTCGACGGTGTTGGTCACCGAGTAGCGGCCGCCCGACAGCTTCTCGTAGTAGGTCTTCATGGACTCGCCGGAGCCGTTGAAGAGCTCCTCGTAGTGCTGCTTGGAGAAGTCGGCGGTCCAGGCGTTGGAGTTGTCCGTGGTCCGGTCGGGCTGCGGTATCTGGTTGTGGAGCGGGCCGGGGACGGTGCCGAGCTTGCCGGAGCTCTGGTCGCCGAACTCGGAGAGGATGGTGAGGATCTTCTCCTGGCGCACGGCGGTGGTGGTCGCGGTCTCCGCGAACTTCCCGGGCGCGACCTGGACGACGCCGCGGGCGTTCGCCTTGGCCTTGCCCTTGGCGACCAGGTCGATCGCCTGCCTGCGCAGCTCGGCCCGCTGCCTGCCGAGCGGTCCGGGCCGGTCGTCCGGTCGGTGTGCGGTGGTGCTGCCGGTGGTGCCGGCATACGTGTCCGGGGCCTCCTGCGCCGCGGCGGGGGTGAGTCCCGCGGCGAGGAGTGCGGTGAGCGCCGACCCGATGGTCATGCCCACGACAATCGTCTTCTTCAAGGCTGCGCGATCCCTTCGCTTCCCTGCGTCTGCCGCATGGTGCGCGTGGTTCCGTATGAGACGTACGGATCGCCTGGGGGAACGATCGGCGCCGAGTCTGGCACGAAAGAACCACCCACGAGGAGAGGTCGGGACCGATGAATCCGTTTACCGGACGGCGTACGTCGCCGTCCGGGCCGCCTGCCCGCGCCTCAGGGCCAGGTTCGCTCGATGCGGTCCGCACGTACGGCGTAGGCGGCGGGGCCGCCCTTCTCGACCGCTCGGTGGATCACCTCGCGACAATGGTGGAGGCGCTCGACCATCTCCAGGCTGCGGAGCTGCTGGTTGTCCAGATAGAAGAGCACGGCCGCGTGCTCGCGAACCGGCTGGATCTCGCGGTCGCGCGTTTTGATCCGGCCGTCCTTCGACAGGGGCACCCACCCCTTGGCGAGACCGTGAAGGATCCAGTCCTCGTCGGGAACGTCCTGCGCGTCGCCCGGAAAGACCTCGCCGATCCTGTGCACGGTCCATCCACGGGCCCGCAGTTCCTCGGCGACGCGCCGCCCTAAGTTGCGGTCGAGGAAGAACTCAGGCGGCAAGGCGCACCACGGCCCGGCGGACCGCGTCCACCTGCTCCGGCTCCATCTCGTACTCGTAGGCGATGTCCTCGATCGACTCGCCGGCCTCCCACAGGTCGGTCAACGCCTTCACGGGCACTCGATTGGCCTCGATCACGGGCAAGCCGTGACCGAACCGTGGATCGATCACGACCGGCACGGAAGAGGGGTACTGCCGTAGCCGGAGACTGGACGGAAACTCGTCGCCCGCGTCCCAGGACAGATAGCGCAGGTAGTCCGCGACGACTTCCCGGATCGGAGCCTGCCCGTCGCGGACCCTGCGCAGGTCGTCGGGAGCGTGCTCGATGAAGATGTCCACGCCGTCCGTGGCGATGCGGCGGGAGACCAGGCCGTACGGCGTGGCGAAGGCCGCGCGGACGGCTCCGGCCGCCTCGCGGATCTCGCTCATCCTGAGGCCGAGCTCTCGCAGTGACCGCAGGACGTACGCCTCGGCCACGGCGACGAACGGCACCGAGGGCTGCCCGCGCCGAGCGGGTTCGACGCTGTGGACGAGCGGCGCTCCGGCCGCCTTCCCGTGCAGCCAGCTGTTGAGGGTGGAGGGAGGAATCTGAAGGCAGGAGGAGGTTTCCGTAGGCGTGAGGAGCCCGTCCGTGAACCGGTCGATCATGGCCACCCTCCTCCCTGCCGTTGGCGAGTGCTCGAATCCTTCCACACCGATCCTCCCCGCGCGGTGCCTCTCGTGCACCCTCGGCCGAGGCGGCCGGGCGCCCGCGGCTACCACCTGAACACCGCCCACACCGTCTTTCCGAGAGGTCGGTCGTCGACGCCCCACTCGGCGACGCGCTCGTCGAGTACGTACAGGCCGCGGCCGCGTTTGCGATCTGTCGATTCCGGTTTGGCCCTGGGGCGACGGCGATTGGGGTCGTGCACCTCGACGCGGAGGGTGTCGGGGCGGGCGTCCAGGACCACGCGTAAGGAGTCACCGGGCTCCGTGCCGTAGCGAATGGCATTGGTGACCAGCTCGGAGACGACGAGTTGGACGGAATGCAGCTCGTCGGGTGTGAGGTTCGGTGCGCGGTCGCCGACGACGGCCCTCGCGAAGGCCCGGGCGGCCCTTGCCGATTCGGGTGCTCCGGGGAAGGTCTGCTGTACGGGCTGAGGCGTGGCGTTGGTGGCTGAGCGCATGGCGCCTTCCCTTGGTGACTGGAGGTCGCGGCTCGGCGACGGCTCGACGAAGCGGACCACGATCAGGCTCCATCACCTTAAGGGCAGACGGCCATAAGCGGCAAGCACTTATGGATTCGCGGCGCGGGAGGAGCGAAGAAGTAGGGTCACTGACAACGACGAGCAGGAGGTGGGAACATGGCGGGCGATGCGTGGATCAGTGAGACCGCGCCGTACCTGGCCCCGCGCGAGCCCGGCCAGAGCGACGCGTGGACCGACGAGGCCGCTCGCCGCGGCCGTCGCGGCGGTCAACGGCTGTTGCAGGCGGGCGAAGTGGACGCTCCCGACGCTGTTCGCACCGCCCTGCGGTTGTCCGCCACCGAGCGCGTGATCGTCAGGCGTCGGCTGATCCAGCTCGACGACCGGCCGGTGGAGCTGGCCGACTCGTACTACCCGGTCTCCGTCGCCGGAGGCACGCCGCTGGCCGAACCACGCAAGGTGCCCGGCGGCGCCGTCACGCTGCTCAAGGAGCTGGGGTACACCGGCGCCGAGGTCGTGGAGGACGTGAGCGCCGACCTCGCCACCTCGGAGGAGCGCGAGCATCTGGACCTGCCGCAGGGCAGTGCCGTCCTCCGCTTGCTCCGCCTGACGCGGACCGCCGACGGGACGCCGATGGAGGTCTCCGTGATGACCATGCCGGCCGGCAGACACCTCACGTATCGGCTCGGAAAGCGGGGCGAGTGATGGCGAAGGAGTTCAAGGACCCGAGATCGCCGCACCAGAAGATCGCGGCGGAGCTTCGACGGCAGATCACCCGCGGAGACCTCCCTCCGGGGAGCAAGCTGGGCTCGACGGCCGAGTTGATGGAGCAGTACGGCGGCGTGGCCAACACGACCGTCCAGAAGGCCCTCCAGTCTCTGAAGGCCGAGGGACTTCTCGAAGGGCTTCCGGGCAAGGGCGTATACGTGCGGCAGCACGCGCAGCAGTCCGTCGAGCCGATCGCCTACCTCAGGCCTGCCGGGCAGGGCGAGCCCTACCCGTGGTTGTCCGAGGCCGCGAAACGCCGGCAGGTCGGCAGGACTCAGCTCCTCGACGTCGAGGTCGTCGTACCGCCGAAGGAAGTGGCCGAAGCGCTGGGGCTGGAGGACGGCGAACGTGCCGTGCTCCGCAAGCAGATCCTCTTTCTGGACGAGGAGCCGACAGAACTCACGAGGTCCTACTACCCGCTGGGCCTGGCCGAAGGCACGGCCATCCTGGAGAGGAAGCGGATCCGAGGCGGTACGCCGGCGCTGCTCGACTCGATGGGGTACCCGCCCCGGGAGTTCGTGGACGAGCTGTCGTCCGAGATTCCGACGGAGGAAGAGGTCGTGGCGCTGGAGCTGCCGAAGGACATGCCCGTTCTGGTCGCCTTCCGGGTGGTCTATTCCGACGCCCGCCGTCCGATCGAGGTCACTCTGATGACGAAGGCGGCGCACCGTTATCGGATGCGCTACCACCTGCCGGTGACCTAGGCCGGGCCCGGCGAAGGGTTCGGAAGGCGGAAAGGGAGGCGCGACCGGGGGCGCGTCCGGGAGTACCTGTCGACTCGGCGCGTCGCATGGGAGGCCGACGACGCGAAGGCAGGGCAAGGGGTGGCCACGGCCGCCGAGAACTACGCCGCATACCTCGACGGCGAGCTTGCCGAACACCTCCGCGTCTATCTCTTCTGGATCGAGGAGCGACGCTCTCCCACGACGGCGGACCGTCTGCCGCAGCTCTAGCCGCCGTCGGACGTCATGGCCCGGGCAGGTCTACGACTCCGCGCGCAGCGCGTTGAGCTGGTTCAGGAACCAGCGGCGGGGTGGGAGGGTGGTGGCGGCGGTGGCGAGGCGCTTGGTGCGGTCGGCGCGTTCGGGGGACGGCATGGAGAGGGCCTCGTGGAGGGCCTCCGCGGTCTGGGTGATGTCGTAGGGGTTCACCGTGAGGGCGTCGGCGCGCAGCTCCTCGTAGGCGCCGGCCTCCCGGGACAGGACCAGGGCGCAGCCCTGCTCGGAGACGACCGGGATCTCCTTGGCGACCAGGTTCATGCCGTCGCGGACCGGGTTGACGAGGGCCACGTCGGCCATGCGGTACGCGGCGAGGGAGCGGGTGAAGTCGTCCTGGACGGAGACCAGGACCGGCTGCCAGTCGGGCGTGCCGAACTCCGCGTTGACCGCCTCGGCCAGCTCGGCCACCGCGGCCGTGTACGAGCGGTAGACCTCCAGGTCCTGGCGGGACGGGTAGGCGGAGGCGAGGTGGACGACCCGGCCGCGCCATTCGGGGCGCTCGGTGAGCAGCTCCCGGTAGGCGAGCAGGCCGCGCAGGATGTTCTTGGACAGTTCCGTACGGTCGACGCGGACGATCGTCTTCCGGTCGCCCACCTCGGCGCGCAGCGCGGCGAGCCGTTCGTCGACCTCGGGACGGTAGGCGAGGCCGCGCAACTCGTCGGCGTCGACGCCGAGCGGGTGCACCGCGACCCGGGTGCCGCCCGCGGCCCGCTCGACCAGCGGGTCGGCGCGGAAGGCGTCGGCCCAGGCGTGGGTGTGGAAGCCGACCTCGTCCGCGCCGAGCATGCCCTCGACCAGCTCGTGGTGGACGTCGTCCGGCAGCATGCCGAGATAGGCGGGCGAGGCCCACGGCGTGTGGGTGAAGTGGGAGATCCGCAGGTCCGGCCGCAGCGCCCGCAGCTGCCCCGGGACCAGGGCCAGGTGGTAGTCCTGCACGAGCACCGCCGCGCCCTCGTCGGCCGCCTCGGCGAGGGCCTCGGCGAAGGCGCGGTTGTAGGAGCGGTAGGAGGCCCAGCGGCGGCGGAAGCCGGCGTCGAAAACGGGCTCGCGCGGGATGTCGTAGAGGTGGTGGTGGAGGAACCACAGCACCGAGTTCGCGATGCCGTTGTACGCGTCGGCGTACACGTCCGGGTCGATGTCCAGCATCCGCACGCCCGGCTCGGCGATCCCGCGCCGCACCGCCTCCCGGTCGCCGGCGCCGAGCGCCGCGCACACCCACAGGCTGTCGTCCGCCGAGCCCTCCGACGAGACGGCGCTCAGGCCCGAGACGAGTCCGCCGCCGCCCCGGCGGGTGTCCAGCGAACCGTCCTCCCGGACGGTGTAGGAGACCGGGCCGCGGTTCGATGCCACCAGCACAGAAGCCATATGGCGAACCTAGCCCGTCCCGTAAACGCTCAAACGTGCGGATGGGAGACAGGGCGCGGAGCGCGCCGGGAGTGCGCCGGGCGGGCGGGCTCGTCTCACGGGTCGCGGCGGCCCGCCCGTACCGCCGCCAGCGCCACCGCTCCCGCCGCCGACAGGGCGAGGAGCAGTCCGACCACCAGCCACAGATTGGCATGCCACAGATTCGTATGATCCATGACATGAAAATCTAGGAAGAAAAGGTACGGATCGGGTGTCACGCCACGCGGCGGCGCTCCGCGTACTCCGCGACCTCCGTCATCGGCGGCCGCTCCTCCGTGTCCACCGGGTAGGTGTGCGGCAGGAAGCCGTGCTCGCCGCGCTCGAACTGGGTGAGCCGCGGCCGCACCAGATGCCCGCGCGAGAGCCGCAGCTGCGCCGTACGGTAGATCGCCGCCGCCATCCGGCCGAGCGCCTGGCCGTCCTGGTGGCGGTGCTTGCGCACTCCCACGTCCACCTGTGCGAGCGCGTCCAGGCCCACCGTGTGCAGCGCGTCCACCAGCAGACCCAGCTCCACTCCGTAACCGACCGGGAACGGCAGCCGCTCGAGCAGCGAGCGCCGCGCCGCGTACTCGCCGCCCAGCGGCTGCACGAAACCGGCCAGCTGCGGCCAGTGCAGATTGAGCAGCGGGCGGGCCACCAGCTCCGTCACCCGGCCGCCCTGACCGGGAGCGTCGCCGAGCGGGCGGTCGTACATCGCCTTCACCAGGTCCACGCCGGGATCGGTGAGCAGCGGGCCCACGATCCCCGACACGAAGTCCGCCGAGAAGTCCCTCAGGTCCGCGTCCACGAAGCACACCACGTCCCCGCCGGTCACCATCAGTGACCGCCACAGCACCTCGCCCTTGCCCGGCACCGCGGGTATGCGGGGCAGGATCGCGTCCCGCGCCACCACCCGCGCCCCGGCGGCCGCCGCGACCTCGGCCGTCCGGTCCGTGGAACCGGAGTCCACCACCACCAGCTCGTCGACCAGCGGCACCGCGTCCGTCATCAGCTCGCGGCGGATCACGTCGACGATCGCGCCGACCGTCGCCTCCTCGTTCAGGGCGGGCAGCACGACACTGACCGTCGTACCCCGCTTGGCGGCCAGGATCCGCTCCAGCGGACGGTCGGCCACCGACCAGGACCGCCGGCCCAGCCAGCGCTCCACTTCTTCCAGCAACGTGATCTCCATCTCGCGGATCGGACGACCGTCTCCACCTTCGAAGGCTTCGGTTACAGTCTTGAACAACGCGGAAGCCCGATGCATGTCGGGGTGCCGACCGCGATCCACAATCGAATACCGCTCATCCAGAGGGGCAGAGGGAAACGGCCCGTTGAAGCCCCGGCAACCCTCCAGTCGGTTCTCGTCCTCCAGCGAGGTCCCCGGCTAGGGAAGGTGCCAAATCCGTCTCATGGCGAAATGCGTCATGAGGAAGATGAGGAGAAAGGGCCTCGCCTCCATGGCTGTACAGACTGTCGCACCCGGAACCACCGTCGACCTCGGTCCCGCGTCCGGGCTCTCCTGCCGCGAATGCGGCGAGCACTTCCCGCTCGGCCCGATCTTCGCCTGTGAGCTCTGTTTCGGCCCGCTCGAAGTCGCCTACGACCTGCCCACCGGCGACCCCGAGGCGCTGCGCAAGCGCATCGAGGCCGGGCCCGCCAACATCTGGCGCTACGCCCCGCTGCTGCCCGTCCCCGCCGACGTCGCCGAGAAGCCCAACCTGAACCCCGGCTGGACCAAGCTCGTCCAGGCCGACAACCTCGCCCGCGAGATCGGCGTCGAGCCCGGCAAGCTGTACGTCAAGGACGACTCCGGCAACCCGACCCACTCCTTCAAGGACCGGGTCGTCGCCCAGGCCCTCGAGGCCGCCCGCGCCTTCGGTTTCACCACGCTGTCCTGCTCCTCCACCGGCAACCTGGCCGGCGCCGTCGGCGCCGCCGCCGCCCGGGCCGGCTTCCGCTCCTGCGTGTTCATCCCGCACGACCTGGAGCAGGGCAAGGTCGTCATGGCCGGTGTCTACGGCGGTGACCTCGTCGCCATCGAGGGCAACTACGACGACGTCAACCGCTTCTGCTCGGAGCTCATCGGCGACCCGCTCGGCGAGGGCTGGGGCTTCGTGAACGTCAACCTCCGCCCGTACTACGGCGAGGGCTCGAAGACGCTCGCGTACGAGATCTGCGAGCAGCTCGGCTGGGTCATCCCCGACCAGCTGGTCATCCCGATCGCCTCCGGCTCCCAGCTCACCAAGATCGACAAGGGTCTGCAGGAGCTCATCAAGCTGGGCCTGGTCGAGGACAAGCCGTACAAGATCTTCGGCGCCCAGGCCGAGGGCTGCTCCCCGGTCTCCGCCGCCTTCAAGGCCGGCCACGACGTGGTGCGCCCGCAGAAGCCGAACACCATCGCCAAGTCGCTGGCGATCGGCAACCCGGCCGACGGCCCGTACGTGCTCGACATCGCCCGCCGCACCGGCGGCGCCGTGGAGGACGTCAACGACGACCAGGTCGTCGACGCGATCAAGCTGCTCGCGCAGACCGAGGGCATCTTCGCCGAGACCGCCGGCGGCGTGACCGTCGGCGTCACGCGCAAGCTGGTCGAGAACGGTCTGCTCGACCCGACGCTGACGACGGTGGTCCTCAACACCGGCGACGGCCTCAAGACCCTGGACGCCGTGGCCGACAGCTCGCAGGCGACCGCCACCATCCGCCCCAGCCTCGACGCGTTCCGCGACGCCGGCCTGGCCCACTGAAAGGTACGTAGACAGACATGGCCGTGAACGTCCGCATCCCCACCATCCTCCGCACCTACACGGGCGGCCAGGCCGAGGTCGCCGCCGAGGGCGCGACCCTCGCCGAGGTCATCGCCGACCTGGAGAAGAACCACGCCGGCATCGCCGCCCGCGTCCTGGACGACCAGGGCAAGCTGCGCCGCTTCGTCAACGTGTACGTGAACGACGACGACGTCCGCTTCGAGCAGGGCCTGGAGACGGCGACGCCGGACGGTGCGGGCGTCTCGATCATTCCCGCCGTGGCCGGCGGCTGCTGAGCCGTACCGGCGGCGCGCCGCGCGCACCACGCGTATCGAGTGCGCCGCGCGTACCGGTGGTACGCACCGCATCCTGAATTGCCCCTTCCGCCGGAGAAAGCGGAGGGGGCAATTCTGCATGGTTGAGCGCGGTAGAGTTGGGGAAGTCCCCTCAGCTGCTCATGCCAGGCGCATATGAAAACGCGTCCGCGCACGACAAGATGCAGCCAAAGTGCCCGTGCCTTGTGTACCTTCTGCGCGCTTTGCCGGGCCCGACTTGCCCCGGAATTCCGGGGATTCTCCCTAATTCCCCTTTCCGGCGTGCCCAGAATTCTCGTCCGATTGACCTGTTGCAGAGGGCAGTTGGGCAGATACATTCAGCCGCGGTCGACGCGTTCCGGCGCAGGGTCTGACCCGGGTCCGCGAAGTGCGGTCCCGCGCAAGGGCCAGTAATAGGGGAGTTAGGCATGGCTCAGGGCACCGTCAAGTGGTTCAACGCGGAGAAGGGCTACGGCTTCATCGCGGTCGACGGTGGTGCGGATGTTTTCGTCCACTACAGCGCGATCCAGATGGACGGCTACCGCACCCTCGAAGAGGGTCAGCGGGTCGAGTTCGAGATCTCGCAGGGCCAGAAGGGTCCGCAGGCGGACATGGTCAAGCTCGCCGTCTGAGCGCGGCGCGATCGGCCACCGACGCACTTCCGTCAAGGGGCCCGCATCCTGACCGGGATGCGGGCCCCTCGCGCGTTCCCGCGCGGAGGTCGCGGGGGCGGGGTGGGGAGATGCGTCAGGGGTGCTCGATCTGCGGGAGTCGCTTGCACTCTCCTAGGGCGAGTGCTAATCATTGGCGTTAGCACTCTGAAGGTGAGAGTGCTTACGAGGATCGGGCAGACGAGGTCGCCGGCCGCGTGGGGCAAGGAACCACACGGAGGGCGGGCCGTCCGTCGCGGGCGTCGGCGCGGTCCAGGAGCGTTATCCACCCCATGTCCGGGAGGACCACTTCACATGGCCAAGATCATCGCGTTCGACGAGGAGGCCCGGCGCGGTCTCGAGCGCGGCATGAACCAGCTCGCTGACGCCGTCAAGGTCACCCTCGGCCCGAAGGGTCGCAACGTCGTCCTCGAGAAGAAGTGGGGCGCCCCCACGATCACCAACGATGGTGTCTCCATCGCCAAGGAGATCGAGCTCGAGGACCCGTACGAGAAGATCGGCGCCGAGCTGGTCAAGGAAGTCGCCAAGAAGACGGACGACGTCGCCGGCGACGGTACGACCACCGCCACCGTTCTCGCCCAGGCGCTGGTCCGCGAGGGCCTGCGCAACGTCGCCGCCGGCGCCAACCCGATGGCCCTCAAGCGCGGCATCGAGAAGGCCGTCGAGGCCGTCTCCGGTGCGCTGCTCGACCAGGCCAAGGAGGTCGAGACCAAGGAGCAGATCGCCTCCACCGCCTCCATCTCCGCCGCCGACACCCAGATCGGCGAGCTCATCGCCGAGGCCATGGACAAGGTCGGCAAGGAAGGCGTCATCACGGTCGAGGAGTCCCAGACCTTCGGTCTGGAGCTCGAGCTCACCGAGGGCATGCGCTTCGACAAGGGCTACATCTCGGCGTACTTCGCGACCGACATGGAGCGCATGGAGGCCGCGCTCGAGGACCCGTACATCCTCATCGTCAACTCCAAGGTCTCCTCGGTGAAGGACCTGCTCCCGCTCCTCGAGAAGGTCATGCAGTCCGGCAAGCCGCTGCTGATCATCGCCGAGGACGTCGAGGGCGAGGCCCTGTCGACCCTGGTCGTCAACAAGATCCGCGGCACCTTCAAGTCCGTCGCCGTCAAGGCCCCGGGCTTCGGCGACCGCCGCAAGGCCATGCTGAACGACATCGCCATCCTCACCGGTGGCACGGTCATCTCCGAGGAGGTCGGCCTCAAGCTCGAGAACGCCGGCCTGGACCTCCTCGGCCGCGCCCGCAAGGTCGTCATCACCAAGGACGAGACCACCATCGTCGACGGTGCCGGTGACAGCGAGCAGGTCGCGGGCCGCGTGAACCAGATCCGCGCCGAGATCGAGAACAGCGACTCGGACTACGACCGCGAGAAGCTCCAGGAGCGCCTGGCGAAGCTCGCCGGTGGCGTCGCCGTCATCAAGGCCGGTGCCGCGACCGAGGTCGAGCTCAAGGAGCGCAAGCACCGCATCGAGGACGCCGTGCGCAACGCGAAGGCGGCCGTCGAGGAGGGCATCGTCGCCGGCGGTGGCGTCGCCCTGCTCCAGGCCTCCGCGGTCTTCGAGAAGCTCGAGCTCGACGGCGACGAGGCCACCGGTGCCAACGCCGTCAAGCTGGCCCTGGAGGCCCCGCTGAAGCAGATCGCCGTCAACGGTGGTCTCGAGGGCGGCGTCGTCGTGGAGAAGGTGCGCAACCTCCCCGTCGGCCACGGCCTGAACGCCGCGACCGGCGAGTACGTCGACATGATCGCCGAGGGCATCATCGACCCGGCCAAGGTGACGCGCTCCGCGCTGCAGAACGCGGCCTCCATCGCGGCCCTGTTCCTCACCACCGAGGCCGTCATCGCCGACAAGCCGGAGAAGGCCGCCGCGCCGGCCGGCGGCGGCATGCCGGGCGGTGACATGGACTTCTGATCCCGACGGATCGGTTGTTCATCGCTGAACGCGACCGAGGGCGGCACTCCCAGCCGGGGGTGCCGCCCTCGGGCGTTTCCACCGGCGCCGGCCGGCCCCACCGGCGCCGTGGCTTCGGCCGGACGCCGAAGGGCGGCACTCCCGTCCGGGAGTGCCGCCCTTGGTCGCTGTACGGAGAGGACGCGCGTCAGCGCACGTCGACCCAGTCCTGGCCGCTGAAGGTCTGGAAGTGGGTGCTGTCACCGTAGTAACGGACCTGGTACCAGCCGTCGGCCGTCGCCGTGGTCTTCACCGAGACCGCGCCGGTCCCGGAGGACCGGCCGGTCGCCACCTGCTTCCAGGTGCCGTTCGCGCCCCACGGCTTGAACCACACGCTCACCGGCTGGTAGGCGAGACCGCGCCACGCACCGCTGCCGTAGTGCTGGAGCGAGGCCGTCACCGTGACCGCCGCGCCCTTGGCGACCGGGTCCGGGGAGGCCTTGAGGGACTGGACGCGGGTGTCGGTGCGGACGACGTAGAACGGCTTGCTGACGGACTGACCGAAGTAGTCGTTCGCCACGTGACGGAGCCGGAACCAGCCGCCCTTGTTCCAGACGCCCAGGGTGAAGGCGGTCCGGCCGTCGTTGCCGTTGTAGAAGCTCGTCGAGCCGGCCTGCTTCCAGCCGGTCTGCCCGTCCGGGGACTGCTCCAGGACCACCGTCTGCGAGGAGGACGTGGACGTCCAGCTCTCGTACGGCGAGCGGAGGTCGCCGTACACGGTCAGCCGCGCGTCGGTGCCGAGCTTGTAGCCGATCACCGAGGTGCGGGAGTCGGCGGGCAGCGCCAGCGGACCGCTCGTGTAGAAGGTGACGAACGGGTCCGTCGACTGGACGTGCCAGCCGGACCAGGTGCCATAGGAGTCCCGGCCGGGCGCGGCGACGAGCTGCACGCTGAAGCGGCCCTCGGCGTCGGTGCGCACGGTCTTCGAGAGACCGCCGCCCAGGCGGGCCGACAGCGGGACGTCGGCCAGCGGCGCGCCGTTCGCGGACGGGTCGGTGACCCGGCCGCTGATCGTGACGGTCTCGCCGTGCTCCGCGCGGGCCTTGTCGGCGGTGGCGGTGACCGTGGACCACTTCTCGGACCCGCTGGTGTACGCGTAGTACGTCGCGGTGCCGTGCACCTCGGTGCTGTTCTCGGTGAACGTGGCCTCGGCGGACGTGTACCGGGTCGCCACCGGTACCGGCTCGCCGGTGAAGGCGCCGGTCTCGCCGGTCACGGCGGAGCCGAACGGCGTGTCCTCGCCGGTGCGCTCGTACGACACGGTACGGCCGGACAGCGGCACCTCGTCGCCCGAACCGGGCTGGACGCCGACCAGCGCGCCCTTCGGGTGCAGGTTCCGGTCGGTCCAGCTCGGGTCGCCGATGGCGAACTCGTTCAGGCGCGGCTTCAGCGTGAAGTCGAGCGTGCCCGCGTCGGTGCGGGTGACCGTGTTGCCGAGCGAGTCGGTGGCGGTCACGTCGATCGCGTACTTGCCGAGCGACGGGATGGTGCCGCCGTCCTCGGTGAGCTTGAGCGTCGCCTCCTCGGGCAGGGCGAAGGTGCCCCGGCTCGAGGCGTTCTCCGTCAGCGCCGGGATCTCGGCGAGGACGGTGTCGCCCTGCCGGACCTTGGCGGAGACGGAGGTGACGGTCGCCTGCGGCGCGTCCGTCCAGGCGGTCACCCGGAAGGTGCCGCGCTGGGCGTCGATGGTGAGCGCACGGCCGATGCCCAGGGGGCTCGGGGCGGGAGCGTCCTCGGCGAAGGCCGGGCCGACCGCCGCGCCCAGGGTGAGCGCCGTGACGAGGGAGACGGCGGAGAGCCGTCGGAGGTCAGAGCGCATCGACATAGATCGTCCTCGACTCGCTGTAGAAGTAACCGGACTTCTCCTGCCACCCCAGGGCCCAGGTTCCGTCACCGTAGTTCGTGGTGCTGAAGCTGAAGTTGCCGGTGGAGTTGGTCGGGATGTCCTTCTTGGCCCAGTACCAGCTCGGGTCGCCCTTGGGCTTGTAGTAGAGCGTCAGGCGCGCGCCCGGCATGGCCTTCCAGACACCGTTGACCTTCTGCTGCACCAGGCCCTTGACGGTCATGCTGCCGCCGGTGCGCGGACGCGAGGGGCTGATGGTGACGTTGACGATCCGGGTGGGAATGCGGGAGAGGCGGACGGGCGTGCTCGTCTTGGTGACGTAACGGTCCGTCTCCGGGTGGTAGATCCGGTAGAGGGCGTTGTCGTAGCCCCAGACCCGGAAGTCGTAGTAGCAGTCCATGCTGACCGGCATCGACTTCATCTGGCCCCAGCTGCGTCCGCCGTCCAGGGACACCTGGAGGGCGACCCAGTCGGGCTTGTCGACGCAGGAGCGGTTGCCCGCCAGCTGACCGCGCACCATCAGCTGCCCGAACTGGTCGAGCGACTGCGCGGTGGTGCCGAAGGTGAACTGCTGCGGCACGCTCAGCGGCGCGACGTCGGTCGGGCGCTCGTTGCCGTTGCCGTAGTAGACCGAGGGACGCAGACCGGAGTAGGCGCCGGTCGTCGAGTACTGGACCCGCACCGGGTAGGCGAAGCCGCCGTCCTCGGCCGAGGTGCCGGAGCCGATCAGGTCCTTGAGGACCCGGTCGTACGACTGCGGCGCGGTCCCGGTGGTGACCACCGGGGCGCCGGCGAAGCCCTTCCAGCCGTCGTCGGTCAGCCGCTCGACGCGGCCGGTGATCTGGACGTCGGTGCCCGCGTTGACGCGGTACTTGGCGGCGTCGGAGGTGATCCGGTACGTCAGCTTGTCGACGCCGACGGCGGGCAGCGGGCGCCCGTTGTCGGGGTCGACCTCGGCCGTGGCCTGGACCTCGGCCGTGCCGCCCGAGATCTTGGCGTCCGGGGTGACGGGCAGCGTGAAGGTGCCGTCGGCCGCCGTGCTGGCGGTGGCGGTCTTCGTCCGCGGCGAGTCGTAGGCGTCGAGCAGGTTCAGCGTGACCTTCACCGCCGTGCCCTCGGCGGCCGGCGTGCGGGCGCCGGTGGCCGGGTTCCAGGTGGTGGCCTTGCCGGACAGGACGACGTCGCGGTGGTCGTAGTCGGTGGTCTTGCGGTCGAAGGCGACCGTGGAGACACCGGTGTGCAGCTTGTAGCCGAAGGTGCCGCCGGTCCACTGCTGGACGAGGCCGCCGGGCAGGCGGTAGTCGACGCGGAGCGGGTAGTCGCCGAAGGCGGTGCCGTCGGCGAGCTTGACCGGCGCGTCGGTCGTCCAGGAGTAGGAGCCGGTGGACGTGAGCTCGTCCGTCGAGCCGAGGACGGCCGCGTCCGGGGCGGTGGAGGCCACGACGCTGACCTTCACCCACAGGGCGTTGCCCGGCAGACCCACGAGGGTCAGCCGGCCGTCGTCCAGAGTGATGGTCTGGTTGACGGTTTCCGCGTACGCGGCGGGGGCCGCGACGACGGCGGGCAGGGCGACGCCTGCCGAAAGTGCGAAGACGGTTGCCGCGCGCACCAGGGCATGCGGCAGCGTGCGCGTAGAGCGCATCTGAGGGACCCCCCACAGGTCGGAAGCGCGGCGCATGGAAATCGCGGGCCGCGTGGGAGCACGATAGCGCTTGATGGTTGAACGTGTTCACTCGATTCCCTGTTCGCCTCCCGAGTTTGTCAGGGTCATCCTGGGAGAGAGGTGCCTCGGAGCCGGTCGAAGAGGACGGGAGAGGTCAAATGATCACGCTGCTGACCACACCGGCGGACCGCGAGCTGGTCATCACCCGCACGTTCGACGCGCCCGTGGAGCGCGTCTGGGAGGCGTGGACCCGTCCCGAGCACGTACGGGAGTGGTACGGCGTCGCCGCGATGACCATGTCCGTCTGCGACATCGACCTGCGGCCGGGCGGCGCGTGGCGCTGGGGCCAGCGGGGCCCGGACGGACAGGAGATCGTCTTCTCCGGCACGTACGAGGAGATCGTCCCGGCCGAGCGGCTCGTCTACACCGAGGTCTTCGAGCAGATGCCCGGTGCCGAGCCGGTCCGCGTGATCCTGTCCTTCGACGCGACGCCGGACGGCGGCACCGCGCTGACCAGCACCTCCTTCTGGCCGACGACGGAGATCCGGGACCAGGCGCTGGCGTCGGGGATGGAGGCGGGTGTGCGGGAGCAGTACGACCGGCTGGCGGACCATCTGCGCGAGATGTGAGCAGGCCAGATGTGAGCAGGCCAGGCGGGACTTTCCGGACCCGACCTAGGGTGGGGCCGCATGGAACTCTCCGCGATCACACTCGACTGCGCCGATCCGCTCGCGCTCGCCGACTTCTACCACCGCGCCACCGGTCTGCCGCCGCACCCGAGGAACCACGCCGACTTCGCCGGTGTCCAGCGGCCCGGCGGGCTCCTCATCGGCTTCCAGCGCGTGGACGGCTACCGGCCGCCGTCCTGGCCCGGCCAGGACGTGCCGCAGCAGCTGCACCTGGACTTCTCCGTGGACGACCTGGCCGAGGCGGAGGCCCGGCTGCTCGCGCTGGGCGCGGGCAGGCCGGCGTACCAGCCGGATCCGGAGCGTTTCGTGGTCCTGACGGATCCGGCCGGTCATCCGTTCTGCCTGTCACCGCGCCGCTGAGGCGGCCGGACGCGGCCGTCCGTCGGCCCGTCGGAACAGTCCCGCCCACAGGAACCGCTCGCCGAAGTGCGGCGAGTCGGCCGGCTCGTCGCGCATGCGGCGCAGGGACAGCTCCTCGTGCTCGCCGAAGAGCGCGCGCAGCGACTCCGCGGTGTAGGCGAGGCCGCCGTGCAGGGAGCGGTCGCGGTAGAAGGCGGCGTCGGGGAGCTCGGAGCCCATGCCGTCGGGGCCGGCGGCGAAGCAGGTGAGGGCGAAGCGGCCGCCGGGAGCGAGGTGGCGGGTGAGGAAGGCGAGGTAGGTGGCGCGGCGGTGCGGCGGCAGGTGGTGGAAGCAGCCGGAGTCGTAGATCAGGTCGTACGGACCGTCGGCGCCGAGGCCCAGCTCGTCGGCGAAGGCGTCGCCGTGCAGGAACCGGACCTCCAGACCCGCCTCGCCGGCCCGTTCCCGCGCCCAGTCGAGCGCGGCGGCGGACAGGTCCACCGCGTCGACCCGGAAGCCGCGGGCGGCCAGGTGCAGGGCGTTGCGGCCGGGCCCGCAGCCGAGGTCGAGCGCGCGCCCGCGGGCCGGGATCAGGCCCTGGTCGAGGTGGGCGACGAGGTTCTCGTCCGGCTTGGGGACGAAGAACGGGACCGGCCGTGAGCGGTCGTCGTAGAAGCCCTGCCATTTGGCGCTGTCGTCGGCGAACAGGCCGTCCAGGAGCCGGAGTACGTCCTCGGTGGTGCGGGTCGTGCGGTCCAACGCGGGTCCCTTCCGTGGCGGGTGCCGGGCAGGGGAAACGCTACGGGAGGGATGGGTAAAAGCCCAGGTCAGAGGCGGTTTGGCGAGTGTGTGTACGGGGCTGTGGCGGGCGTACGGCGGGGCGCCGGGCGGCCGGGTCCGGGGCGGCGGGCGAGGCCCGGGAAGCGGGCGCGCAGACCCGCCTCGGGGCCGTTCCGGGCCGCGCCGGGCCCGCTTTCCCGACGATTTCGGGCGGGGTCGCTGCGGGGCTCGGGCGGGGTCGGTGCGGGCTCGGGCCGGGGCCGAGCCGGGGCTGGGTGCGGGCCCGGTCCGGGGCCGAGCCGGGTCCGAGCCGGGGCCGACGCGGCGTCAGGCGGCCGGCGGGGCCAGGAGGTCCGGGGACTGGCCGGCGCGGCGGAGGGCGGCGGTGACGAAGCCGTTCGCCTTCAACTCCTCCACGGTGGCGCGCAGGAAGGCGACCGTCTCCGGGGCGCGGCCCGCGGTCGTGCCGACGGCCTGGCGGATCTCCATGAAGCGCTCGTCGAGGAGCCGTACCTCCGGGTGGGCCGCGGCGTAGGCCGTCATCGGCTGGCGGATGCCGGCGCCCGCCTCCAGCTTCTGTTCGGCGAAGGTGTCGACGCCCTCCGCGCCCCGGACGACCGTCGCGTGCCGCAGGGTGCGGGTGAGGTGGAGGTCGTACGCGGAGCCCGCCTTGACGCCGACCCGGACGCCCGGCGCGTCGACGTCCGCGGGCGTGCGCAGCGCGGAGTCGCGCGGCACCGCGTACACGCCCTCGATGACGACGTACGGCGCCGTGAAGGCGACCTCCGCCTCCCGCGCCGGGTCGACGGCGAGGAAGCAGAGGTCGGCCCGGCCGGTCGCCATCGCCTCGTACGACCTGCGGGCCGCGTCGAAGCAGAGCAGCTCCACGGGCACGCCGAGCCGGGCGCCGATCTCGCGCGCGAGGTCCACGGTGATGCCGGCCGGGGCGTCGGGCGTGCCCTGGGCGAGGACCGGGTTGCCGAGGTTGATGGAGGCGCGCAGGGCCCCGGTCGGGGCGAGATCGGCGACGAGCGCGGCACGGGCGGAGGCCGGAGGCACGGAGGCCTGCGGGGCGGCGGCGGAGGCCAGGACGTCGGCGGAGGCCGGGACATCGGCGGAGTGGGCGTCGGTCATGCGCCGGAGTCTAGGCGGCGGCCCCCGCGAGGCGGCGGCCCCCGCGAGGCGGCGGCGCCCGGGAGGCGGCGGCGCCCGGGAGGCGGCGCCGGCCGCCGGGGCCGGCCGGGCGGGACTTTCCGGACCCGGCCTAGGCGTCCGCGTGGTGCGCGCGGTCGAGGAGGGCCAGTTCGTCGTCGGTCAGCTTCAGCGAGCCCGCGGCGACGTTGGCGGCCAGGTGGCCGAGGTCTCCGGTGCCGGGGATGGCGAGCAGGTGCGGGCCCTGGTGGAGGGTCCAGGCCAGGCGGATCTGGGCCGGGCTCGCGTCGTGGGCGCGGGCGACGGTCAGGATCTCCTCGGCCTCCACCGCGGTCGCGCCCGTCTCCCGGCCGGCCGCGGCGATCGCGTAGAACGGGACGAAGGCGACGCCCAGTTCGCCGCACCGGCGCACGAACGCGGCGTACTCCGGCCGCACCCCGATCCCGTACATGTTCTGCACGCACACCACGGGCGCGATCCGCAGCGCCTCGTCGAGGTGCTCGGGCGTGACGTTGGACAGGCCGAGGTGGCGGATGAGGCCGGCCTCGCGGAGCTCGGCGAGCGCGCCGAAGCGGTCGGCGATCGAATCGGTGCCGACCACGCGGAGGTTGACGACGTCGAGGTGGTCGCGGCCGAGCTGGCGGAGGTTCTCCTCGACCTGGGCGCGCAGCTCGCGCGGCGTGCGGGCGTGGGCGGCCCAGGCGCCGGAGGCGTCGCGGGCGGGGCCGACCTTGGTGGTGACGACGAGGTCGTCGGGATAGCGGCCGGAGGGCGCGAGGGCGCTGTTGATGAGCTCGTTGGCGGAGCGCAGCGGCGAGAAGTAGAAAGCGGCGGTGTCTATGTGGTTGACGCCGAGGTCGACGGCCCGGCGCAGCACGGCGATCGCCTGGTCACGGTTCCTGGGTACGGCGTGCTCGACGAGCGCTTCGCCGGTCTGCGGCAGCCGCATCGTGCCGAAGCCGATCCGGCGGACGGTGAGGTCGCCGAGCGTCCAGGTGCCGGAGGCGGCGGCGTCGGGCGCGTCGACGGTCTGGTCGGTGCTGCTCATGAGGTGCTGATCTCCCTTGTGCGGTACGGGGGTTGGCCCCACCCCGTGATCGCCTGCCTGCCGGATGGGGCGGGAAGGCGTGATCGACGAAGGTTTCCGTATGACCTCCTTCTCGCGCAACGCCCTTCTCGTCGGCCTCTCCTCCGCCGCCGTCGCCGCCACGCTCCTCGCCGCCCCGGCCTCCGCCTCCGCCGCCCCCTCGGCTTCCTCCCTGACGTGGAGCCCGTGCGGTCCGGCCGGCCTCGGCCAGGAGTGCGCCACGCTCACCGTGCCGCTCGACTACGCCGACCCGGCCGGCCGCCAGGTCTCCCTCGCCGTCTCCCGGATCCGCAGCACCCGCCCCGAGGCCCGCCGCGGCACCCTCCTCGTCGTGCCGGGCGGGCCCGGCAGCTCCGGTGTGCAGCGGCTCGGCCAGAAGGGCGCGGCGCTCGGGAGGGAACTGGACGGCGCCTACGACCTGGTGGCCTTCGACCCGCGCGGTGTCGGCGGCAGCATGAAGGCGGACTGCGGGCTCGCGGAGGAGGACCGGCACCTCGTGACGCTGCGCTCCTGGCCCGCCGCCGACGGCTCGATCGACGAGAACGTCGAGCGCTCCCGGCGGGTCGCCGCCGCCTGTGCCCGCAACGGCGGCGCCGAGCTGCGCAGCCTCACCACCGCCAACCAGGTCCGGGACATGGACCGGCTGCGGCAGGCGCTCGGCGAGGAGAAGGTGTCGGCGTGGGGCGTGTCGTACGGCACGTACGTCACCGCCCAGTACGCCCAGAAGTTCCCGCACCGCACCGACCGGATCGTCCTCGACAGCAGCGCCGACCCGAACCCGCGCACCGTCGCCCAGGGCTGGCTGCGCGGCATGGCCGTCGGCGCCGACGACCGCTTCCCCGACTTCGCGGCCTGGGCGGCCCATCCGGACCGGGCGGCCGCCGGTCTGCGGCTCGCCGAGCGGCCCGAGGACGTCCGCCCGCTCGTCCTCGACCTCGCCGCCCGCCTGGACCGTGAGCCCAGGCCGTCCACCACGCCCGATGTCGCCCTCACCGGCAACCTGCTCCGCCAGGCCCTGCAGAGCGCCCTCTACTCCGACTCCGCCTTCGCGGACTTCGCCCGCCTCGTCCAGGAGGCCCGCACTCCGTCGGCGACGCCCGCGCTGCCGCCGATGCTGACGGGCCCGATGCCCGACGCCGATGCCACCGTCACCGTCGGCGTCATCTGCAACGACGTCCGCTGGCGCGGCTCCGTCCGGTCCTACGAGCGGGCCGTCACCGCTGACCGCGCCGCCCACCCGCTGACCGGCGGCATGCCCGCCAACATCACGCCCTGCAGCTTCTGGAAGGGCGGCCCCGTCGAGAAGCCGGCCCGCCTCACCGCCGACGGCCCGTCCAACATCCTGATGATCCAGAGCCTGCGCGATCCCGCCACCCCGCACTCCGCCGGCCTGAAGATGCGCGAGGCCCTCGGCGGCCGCGCCCGGCTGGTCTCCGTCGACCACGGCGGCCACGGCATGTACCTCGGCAACGGCAACGCCTGCGGCGACCGCACGGTCACCCGCTTCCTGCTGACGGGCGAGCGCCCGGCGGCCGACGCGGCCTGCTGAGCGGGCGGTCAGGCCTTCACGGGCGCGGGCTCCGTCCCGGAACCCGGCTCCGGCCCGGGTGCCGGCCCGGTCCCCGAGGCCGGGGCGCCCGCCGTCGGCGTGCCCGCCACCGGCGTGCCCGAGGAGACCACCGTGCCGGTCTCCTCGGTCGCCACGTCGAACTCCTCCAGGAGCGCGCGGCTGAAGCCGAAGAAGTACGTGGCCAGGAAGCCCGCGACGTAACCGGTCAGCAGGCCGCCCGCGTAGATCGCGGCGGTCTCGCCCAGGCCCTTGTTGCCGTCGAGCAGCGGGAAGAGGGCCCAGCCGGAGGGGCCGATGGCGGTGGATCCGGTCTTGGCGCCCAGCATGGTGAAGAGGCCGACGAAGCCGCCGCCGAAGGCGCCGCCGACGCAGGCGGTGACGAAGGGACGGCCGAGGGGCAGGGAGACGCCGTAGATCAGCGGCTCGCCGACACCGAGGAGGCCGGCCGGGAGGGCGGACCTGATGGTGCGGCGGATCGAGCCGTTGCGCGGGAGCTTCAGATAGACGGCCACGGCCGCGCCGACCTGGCCCGCGCCCGCCATCGCCAGGATCGGCAGGAGGACGGTGTAGCCCTGCTGCTCGATGAGCGTGGTGTGGATCGGGATGAGGGCCTGGTGGAGGCCGAGCATCACCAGCGGCAGGAACAGACCGCCGAGGACGAAGCCCGCGCCCGCGCCCGCGTGCGCGAGGAGCCAGTCGGCGAAGTCGCCGACGGCCCGGGAGACCTCGCCCGCCACGAACATCAGGCCGAAGACGGTGACCAGGCCGGCGACCAGGACGGTGAGCGTCGGGGTGACGAGGACGTCGAGGGCCTCGGGCACCCGGCGGCGGCACCACTTCTCGACATACACGGCGAGGAGGGCGGCGCCGAGCGCGCCGAGCACGCCGCCCTGGCCCGGTGAGAGCGGCCGGCCGAAGACCTCGATCTTGGCGACGCCGGCGAAGACGATGACGGAGGCGACCGCGCCGCCCAGGACCGGCGTGCCGCCGAACTCCTTGGCGGTGTTGTGGCCGACGAAGACAGCGATGAGGGCCATGAAGCCGCTCGCGACGGCGGCGAGCGCCGGGGTGACGCCGGGCAGCACGCCGAGGTTGATCAGGAGGCCGTTGAGGCCGGCGATGACGCCGCAGCCGATGAGGGCGGGGATCAGCGGGACGAAGACGTTCGCGATCTTCCGCAGGAAGAGCTTGAACGGCGTCGCGTTCCTCGCCTTGCGGGCGGCCCTCATGGCCTCGCCCCGGCCGGCGAGGTCCTCCGCCGAGCGGGCGGGCGCGGGAGCGGCGGCCACCAGGGCCTCGAACGCGGGCGTCACGCGGGCGACGGTGCCCGGGCCGAGGACGATCTGGTACGTGTCGTCCTCCACCACGCCCAGCACGGACGGCAGGGCCCGCAGGGCCTCGTCCTGGACGAGCGAGCGGTCGCGCAGACCCAGGCGGAGCCGGGTCATGCAGTGGGCCACGGAGGTGATGTTCCCGGCGCCGCCGACGAGCGGGAGGATCGTGGCGGCGGTCTCGCGGTTCTTGTCCCGTGGGCGGCCGGCGCCGCCTCTGTTTGCGGTGCTGCCTGCGCCGCCTGCGCTGCCTGCGCTGCCTGTGCTGTCAGTGCTTCCTGTGCTGTCCGTGCTGTCTGTGCTCATGGTGCGTTGGCGCCTTGCTGTGAGGGGCCGGGTTCACGCGTGCAGGGCCGCGCGCAGGTGGCCGTGGGAGTCCCGCAGCCGCTGGTCGGCGGCCTTGGCATCGATGTCGGCGAGGATCATCAGGATCGCGGTCTTCACCTCGCCGTCGGCGGCGGCGAGGGCGGTCTCGATCTGCTCGTCCGGCGCGCCGGTGGCGAGGGCCACGATGCGGCGCGAGCGGGCCTGCAGCTTGTCGTTGGAGGCGCGGACGTCGACCATGAGGTTCCCGTAGGTCTTGCCGAGCCGGATCATGGTGATGGTCGAGATCATGTTGAGGACGAGCTTCTGTGCCGTGCCCGCCTTCAACCGGGTGGAGCCGGTGAGGAGTTCGGGCCCGGTGACGACCTCGATGCCGTGCTCGGCGGCCGCGGCGAGCGCGCTGTCCGCGTTGCAGGCCAGGCCGATGGTGAGCGCGCCGCGTGCCCGGGCGTGTTCGACGGCGCCGATCGCGTACGGCGTACGGCCGGAGGCGGAGACGCCGACCACCGTGTCGTCGGCGGTCAGGCCGAGCGCGGTGAGGTCCTCGACCGCGAGCTCCTTGGAGTCCTCGGCGCCTTCGACGGCCTTCACGAGCGCGGACGGGCCGCCCGCGACGAGGCCGACGACCTGGGCGGGGTCGGTGTTGAAGGTGGGCGGGCACTCGCTGGCGTCGAGGACGCCGAGCCGGCCGGCGGTGCCGGCGCCGAGATAGATCAGCCGGCCGCCGCGGGCCATCCGTTCGGCCGTGGCGTCGATGGCGGCGGCGATGGCCGGGAGCTGCCTGGCCACGGCGGCCGGGACGGTCTGGTCCTCCCGGTTCATGAGCGCGGCGATCTCGGCGGTCGGCAGCCGGTCGATCTCGGCGAGCTCGGGGCGGAACGCCTCGGTGGTGAGGGCGGCGAGCTGGGCGCGCAGTTCGGAGTACGTGGTGGACACGGGGGCGGCTCTCTCGTGGCTCAGCGGTTGCGGGGCGAGTGGCGGTGGGCCAGGGCTTCGTACGAGGCCGCGAGGGCCGGGGCCGCCGTCTCGTACGTACGCTGGGTGACGCAGGTGAAGAGGCAGTCCACGACCAGGAGTTGGCTGGTGCGGCTGGACATCGCGGCGGGGCGCAGTTCGCTCTCGCGGGCGGTGGAGGTGGTCAGGACGTGGTCGGCGTACTGCGCGACGGGTCCGTCCGGGCGGCCGGTGATGGCGACGGTGGTGGCGCCGTGGTCGAAGGCGACCCGGAGCGGTTCTATGACGTCGCCGGTCGAGCCGGAGTGGGTGATGGCGATGGCGACGTCGCCGGAGCGGAGCTGCACGGCGTTGGTGACGGCGAGGTGCGGGTCGCTGTGGGCGTGCGCGACGAGGCCGATGCGCAGCAGCTTCTGGCCGAGGTCCTGGGCGACGAGGCCGGAGGCGCCGACGCCGTAGATGTCGATGCGGCGGGCGGTGGCGAGGGCGGCGACGGCGGCGCCGAGCTGGACGGTGTCGAGTCCGGCGGCGGTGTCGGCGAGGGTCTGCTGCTCGTCGTAGGCCAGTTTGGCGACGACGTCGGCGACGGGGTCGTCCACGGCGATGTCGGCGGTGACGGACGGGGCCCGGCCGGACTGCTGCTGGGCGGCGAGGCCGGCCAGGGCGAGGCGCAGGTCGCGGTAGCCGGGATAGCCGAGGAGGCGGGCGGTGCGGACGACGGTCGCCTCGCTGGTGCCGGTGAGTTCGGCGAGGCCGGTGACCGTGAGGGCGGCGCAGCCGGCCGGGTCTCCGGCGACGGCCTCGGCGACGCGCTGCATGGAGCGGGTCATGGAGGGGGCGAGGGTGCGGACCTTGGCCGCGAGGGCGGCGGGAGCGGGCGGGGCCGCAGCGGGCGCGGGGCCGGGGCCCGGGCCGGGTGCCGGGATGCCGGCGCCCGGGGTGCCGGTGCCGGGGCCGCCGCCGGACGCACCGGTGAAACTTTCCTTCACGTGGTTGGTCACACTTGAAAGATATTTTCGGGCATGTGGGGCGTCAAGCCCCCGTTCGCCCTCTCTCCCGGGCAGGCCGTTGGTCCCCGGCGAGGCCGGGGCGCAGAATGTGAACATGGACGCCATCGACCCCTTGGAGCAGGCCCTTCACACCGCCCGCTCCCTCGTTCTCGCCGACCTGATGGCCCGCGAGGTCGCCATGGCCGAGGTCGTCTCGATGGTGGAGGACGCCGTCGCCCACCGTCGCTGGTGGGTGGAGCAGTGGCCGGAGGGACGGGCCTTCGTGGCCGGTCTGATAGCGCAGGACGTGCAGGACGCCCTGCTCGAACGCTACGGCCGCTGGCCGCTGTGCCCCGTCTGTTCCTCGGGCGACCCGCACGCCCTCGACGTCGAACCGGAGATGGGCCCGGACCCGCACTGGGTCTGCGGCAAACAGGGAGTGGTGGTCGCACCGGTGGGCGGACTGACGTGACGCTCTACATCGACCCGCCGACCTGGCCGGGTCACGGCCGCATGTGGTCGCACCTGGTCAGCGACGTCTCCTTCGAGGAGCTGCACGCCTTCGCCGAGGCGATCGGCTGCCCGCCGCGCGCCTTCGAGCGCGACCACTACGACATCCCGTCCGACCGCTACGCCTCCGCCGTCGCGGCCGGCGCGGTCGAGGTCGGCTCGAAGGAACTGCTGCGCCGCCTCACCGAGGCGGGCCTGCGCCGGCCGAGGACCCGGCCGGCGCAGGGCGAGACGCTGCCGCGTTACGACGTGTAGTCGGAGGAGGGCCTCCGTCGGGAGGAGCCGCGGCGGCGCCTCAGGGAGAGCCGCGGAGAGGCCCTCGGGAGGGAGTCAGGAGGCGGTGCTGTAGCTGATGCCGGCGCCGTGGGTGGCGGCGATGGTGCCCGAGGCGTAACCGTCGTGGATCTTCACGGGGTTGCCGTCGACGTTCCGCACCTTCAGCGTGGCGCGGACCTGGGTGCAGCCGGCCGGCAGCTGGGCCGTCGTCAGGTGGACGTGGTTGGCGGCCGTCTGGTGGTGCTTGTCGTTGGTGATGTTCCAGCGGCTGACGGCGCCGGTGAGCGGGCTTCCGCACGGCGTGCCGTCGGTCTTGCGGGGCTGGGCCTCGACCCAGGTGTCGACGACCGTGCCGGTGTAGGCGGTGGTGCCGCCCGGGCAGATGGAGGAGCCGGCGGCGCAGGTCGACAGCGCGGCGTCCTGGTAGACGACGAAGTCGGTGTCGGTCGGCGACGGGGTGTAGGTGTAGCCGAGCGTGGTGGTGGGCGTGGTGGAGCGGGAGACGACGGTGCCGCTGCCGGCCTGGAGGGTCCAGTCGGCGGTGGCGGCGTAGTCCTTGCGGGCGAGTTCCGCGCCGGCGGGCACGCGCATGGTGACGGTGCGGCCGTTCACGATGATCGAGGAGTACGAGACGATCGACAGGCGGCAGCTGTAGCTGCCGTCCGCGGGCGCCTGGAACACCCAGCGCAGGGCGGCGGTCAGCTGCTTCTCGCCCGGCGGCACGAGGTTGGCGGCCCAGTAGGCGCCGGCCTCGGTGCCGGCCGGCAGTGCGGTGCCGTCGGCGTTGCGGCAGCGGATGGCCATGGTGTTGCCGATGTTGTCGCCGGCCGTGACGGCGTCGACCGGGCCGGTGGAGAAGTAGCGGGACCAGAGGAAGGAACGCTGGCCGGCCGCGGCGTCGAAGGTGATCTCGGTGCCGGGGACGTCCAGGTAGGTGTCGGCGTTCCGCGTCACCTCGTACGTGAAGTCACCGGAGACGGCGCTCGCGGGCGCGGCGGTGAACGCCGTGCCCGCGAGGGTGAGGAGGAGCGCTCCGGCCGTCGCCGCGGCGGCGCGGATCGATCTGAGTCGCACAGGTACTGCCCTGCTCTCTCGTTGACGTGTACGCCTCCGTACGGAGGGTCAGCGAGACGATACGCGGGACTCCTGCTGCCGGGATTCCTGGCTCGTGGACTCCTGGCCCGAGGACCGGGACACGATCCGGGAGGGCGTCCTGGTGAGCCGCAGGGCGACCGCGACGGTGGCGAGGGCGACGACGGTCATGGCGGCGCCGGCCCAGGCGGGCGAGGCGTAGCCGAGGCCGGCGTCGATGACGCTGCCGCCGAGCCAGGGGCCGCCGGTGTTGCCGAGGTTGAAGGCGGCGGTGGTGGTGGCGCCGGCGAGGGTGGGCGCGGCGCCGGCGACGTTGAAGATCCGGGCGTTGAGGGCGGGCGCGGTGTAGAAGGCGGAGACGCCGAGCAGGAAGGTCAGGGCGATCGTGGCGACGGGGCTGGAGGCCAGCAGGGCGAGCGCGACGAGGAAGACGGTGGAGGCGGTGATGCCGGTGAGCAGCACGCCGAAGAGGTGGGCGTCGGCGAACCGGCCGCCTATGTAGGTGCCGATGAGGGCGCCGACGCCGAAGAGCCCGAGGACGGCGGAGACCCAGCCGGCGTCGAGACCGGAGACGTCGGTGAGCAGCGGCGCCAGGTAGGAGAAGGCGCAGAAGACGCCGCCCGCGGCCAGGGCGGTGATCAGCACGGACAGCAGCACCTGCCGGTCCCGGTAGATGACCAGCTCGCCCTTGAGGCGGGGCCGGTTCTCGGGCAGCGGGATGTGCGGGATGCGGGTGACGACGCCGACGAGGGCGATCGCGGAGGCGACGGCGACGGCCCAGAAGGCGGAGCGCCAGCCGAGGTGCTCGCCGAGGAAGGCGCCGGCGGGCACGCCGAGGACGTTGGCGATGGACAGTCCGCCGATCATCACGGCCATGGCCCGGGCGCGGGCGCCGAGCGGCACCATCGCGATGGCGACGGCGGCGCCGACCGCCCAGAAGCCGGCGCAGGCGAGCGCGCTCACCACGCGGGAGGCGAAGAGCACGGCGTAGTTCGGCGCGAGCGCGCCGGCCACCTGGCCGAGCCCGAACAGGCTGATCAGCGCGATGAGGGTGGTCTTGCGCGGCAGCCGCAGGGTGGCGACGGCGAGCAGCGGGGCGCCGACCACCATGCCGATGGCGAAGGCCGAGATGAGCAGACCGGCGCGGGGGATGGAGACGTTCATGTCCTCCGCGATGGGTGGCAGCAGCCCGGAGAGCATGAACTCGCTCGTCCCGAGCGCGAACACCGACAGGCCGAGGATGTAGACGGCCAGCGGCATGCGGGAGGCGGTGGAGGGGGCGGACACGGGCGGCTCGGCGGAGGAAGACGGCATGACATGGGCAACCAGCTCTTTGTGCCTGTCATTCCTCCGCCGCCGAACGTCTCGGAATGCGGGACGGGGAGCCGGCGCCGGTGCGGTCCGCCAAGTTCCTTGCGCCAGGCCGTACTAGGTGACGACCACCGTTGCCCCCGCGCGCCACCTCCGGCGGCATGCGACCGCCGCGTCCTCGGAGGAGGTCCAACGAACAGGCGGGGGACCGCGCATGGTGTGGCAGCCTGCCGGGATGCCGTGGGAAATCAAAGAGCACGCAGGTCGCCACTACGCCGTCCTGTTCCACTACGCCCTGCCCGACGACGCCTGGGCCGTGGAGCTGAGCGAAGCCAGGGCGGTGCCGGGCGAGGGGGCCGGGGGCGCCGACGGCGCGGTGGACCATGTGCCGGGGGCCGCCTTTCTGTCGACGCATGTGCCGGACGAGGACCCGGATCTGCAGCCGACCGTCCGTCTCTGGAGCCCTGACGGGCGTGTCGTCCCGTACGAGGTCATGCGGTGGTACATGGAGCAGGTGGCCGATCAGGTGGAGCGCTGTCGTCTCGCGTTCGAGCAGGAGGAAGCCGGGTCGCCGTGACGACCCGGCCGTAGCCGTCACGCGGTGGGCGTTCCCGGCCCGTTCGTCAGTTCCTTCAGTTCCCGTTCCATGTTCGCGCGGGCCTTCTCCTCCCAGACCGCCGCGCCGTACGGGGTGCGGAAGAGGCGGGGGAGGGCGAGGAGGTGGCGCAGGACGGCGGCGCGGCCCTCGCGGAAGGCGTCGTCCGGGACGAAGGCGTACTCCTCGCGGACGGCCGCCGTATACCCCGTATAGGTATCCGGGCCGCTGGCCAGGATCGCCAGGTCCGCGTCGCAGAGGGTTTCGCCGTTGAGGTCGCCCGGGGCCGGGTCGTGGCTGACGGTGAGGCGGACGAGGCGGGCGACCTCGGCGACCTCGCGGGCGGTGAGGCCGGCCTCGGTGAGGGCCTTCTCGGCCAGCGCCGCCGAGCGTTCCTCGTTCTCGGAGCGGTCGGGCCGGTAGACCGCGTCGTGGAACCAGGCCGCGAGCCGCACGAGTTCCAGCTCACCGCCCTCGCCGCCCTGGTCGGTCAGTTCGTCGATGCGGTCGAGGACCGCCCGCAGGTGGTCGGCGGTGTGGTACCTGCGCTGCGGCTCGTTCCAGCGGGTCAGCAGGTTCCGGCCGTACGGGAGCGGGTCCGGGCCCTCGCGGCCGGACCGGGCCGCGAGCAGGGTGGCCGTCCAGCGCCGGAGGAGCTCCTGCTCCTGTTCTGCCTTCATCGGGGCGGTCATGTCCCGCATTCTGCCGCCCGCGGCCCCGGAATCGGGCGCTCCTCGCGCCCTCATCTCACTCTTACATACCCCCCATGGGTATGCTACGGTGCTCCCGCAGGTACCCCCCAGGGGTATGCCACCGCGAGGGAAGGGTCAGGGCAATGTCAACCGTCAATCCCCGGCGCTGGTGGGCACTTGCCGTGCTCGCCGCCGCCCAGTTCATGGTCATCATGGACACCTCGATCATCGGGGTCGCGCTCCCGAAGATGCAGCAGGACCTCGGCTTCTCGCAGGGCGAGCTCCAGTGGGTCTTCAACGCCTACGTGATCGTCTTCGGCGGTCTGCTGCTGCTCGGCGGCCGTCTCTCCGACCTCCTCGGAGCCCGCAGGATCTTCGTCACCGGCTGGGCGGTCATGATCGCCGGCTCGGTCCTCGCCGCGGCCGCGCAGACCGCCTGGGTCGAGATCGCCGGCCGCGCCGTCCAGGGTGTCGGCGGCGCGCTCATCGCGCCCTCCGCCATGACGCTGCTGATGATGCTCTTCATGCACGACCCGCGGGAACTCGGCAAGGCCATGGCCCTCTACGGCGCCGCGGCCCCGGCCGGCGGCACCGCCGGCGTGTTCCTCGGCGGCGTGTTCACCGAGTGGGCCGCCTGGCAGTGGTGCTTCATCATCTACGTCCCGATCGGCCTCGCGACCCTCGCCGCCACCAAGCTCCTCCCGAACGTCGAGTCCCGCCGCGGCTCCGTCGACGTCCTCGGCGCCGTCGCCGTCACCGCCGGTCTCGCGCTCGGCGTCTTCGCGGTCGTCCGGGCGCCCGAGGTCGGCTGGGGCGCCACCGCCACCGTCCTGGAGCTGGCCGGCGCCGTCGCCCTCATCCTGCTGTTCTTCGTGATCCAGAAGGCCGTCCGCGAGCCGCTCATGCCGCTCAGCGTGTGGCGGGTCCCGCGCCTCGGCTCGGCCAACCTGGCCATGACGCTGCTCGGCGCGGCCTGGATCCCGATGTGGTACTTCCTCAACCTCTACCTGCAGCAGGTCCTCCACTACGGCGCCTTCGCCTCCGGCGCCGCGCTGCTCCCGATGACCGTGCTCCTCATGATCTTCATGACGGCCATCACCGCCCGCCTCATGGCCAAGTTCGGCGCCAAGCCGCTCATCGGCGTCGGTCTGCTCGTCCTCGCCGCCGGCCTGGTCTGGCTGGCCGCCGTCGAGCCCACCGGCACCTTCGTCGTCGACGTCCTGCCGGCCTCGCTGGTCGCCGCGCTCGGAATGTCCCTCGCCTACATCCCGGCGATGATCGCCGCGATGTCCGGCGCCCCGCAGGAGCAGGCCGGTCTCGCCTCCGGCATCGTCAACACCACCTACAACGTCGGCTCCGCGCTCGGCCTCGCCGCCCTCACCGCGGTCGCCATGTCGCAGGGCGCCGACCAGCTCGGCAACCTGCCGAAGCTGACCGACGGCTTCTCGGCCGCCTTCATCGGCGCCGCGGTCGTCGCCGCCGTCGGCGGTGTCGTCACCCTGCTGGTGATGAAGAGCGACAAGGCGCTCGCCGCCGGCTCCCCGGCGGCCGCCGCCGAGCAGCAGGGCCAGGGCGACAAGGTCGCCGCGTAACACCCCGCCCCAGGGGGCCGCCCGATGTCCGTTCCACGGCCGTCGGGCGGCCCCTTTTCCGTACCCGAGGCCGGCCGCCGCCACCCGGATCCCGGTTCCCGGAGTCCGTGGCCGGCATCCGTCGCCGCCGTCCGGAGCCGGCCGCGTCGAAGATGCCGGCGCGCGGATCCGGCCGTGTCCGCGCGGCCGCCTCCGCACCGACCCCCCACACCGAGAGGAAACCCATGGATCTGAACACCCGCGCCGTCCACGTCGCCAACCCGCCCTTCGAAGCCGGCAGCTGGCCGCTGTCGGTGCCGCTCGTGCAGTCCTCCGCCTTCGCCTTCTCCTCCGCCGACGAGCTCGCCGAGGCCATGGCCGGGCCCGACGGGCGCTACGTCTACAGCAGGCGCGGCAATCCGACCGTCCGCGCCCTTGAGCAGACGCTCGCCGGGCTCGAGGGCGGCGCCGGGGCCATCGCCTTCGCCTCCGGGATGGGGGCCGTCAGCGGCGTCCTGCTGGCGCTGCTGAAGCCGGGCGACCGTGTGGTGGCGCAGCGCTGTCTGTACGGCGGGACGTACGCCGTCCTGTCGGACCTCGCCGCCCGGTACGGCGTCCACGTCACGTACGTCTCGGGCGACGACGTGGCCGAGTTCGAGGAGGCGGCGCGGCATCCCGCCACCCGGCTGCTCGTCCTGGAGACCGTCGCCAACCCGACCGGCCAGGTCGCCGACCTGCCGGGACTGCTGGCCGCCGCCCGCCGGACGGGCGTCGTCAGCGTGGTGGACAACTCGCTCGCCTCGCCCGTCCTGTGCCGGCCGATCGAGCTGGGCGCGGACGTGGTCGTGCACTCCACCACCAAGTACCTGTCCGGTCACTCCGACGTCCTCGGCGGCGCCGCCGTCTTCGCCGACGACGCGCTGCGCCGGACCGTGTGGCCGCGCACGGTCGAACTGGGCGCCTGCGCCGACCCGTTCGCGGCCTGGCTGACGCTGCGCGGGATTCCCACGCTGCCGCTGCGGATGCGCGAGCACTGCCTGAACGCCGTGGTGCTCGCCGAGCGGCTGGCGGCCAGGGCGGAGGCCGGCGGTGACGTCAGGGCCGTCCACTATCCGATGCTGCCGGGCCATCCCTCGTACGCGACGGCCCGCAAGGTGCTGTCGGGCGGCGGCGGGCTGCTGTCCTTCGAGCTCGCGGGCGGGCGGGAGGCCGGCCGGGCCTTCGTCGAGCGCGTGCGGGTCGCCCGGCTGGCGCTGTCGCTCGGCGGGGTGGAGTCCCTGGTCACCCATCCCGCGTCCACCTCCCATCGCGAACTGGACGCGGACGCGCTGGCCGCGGCCGGGATCGCGCCCGGCCTGGTGCGGATGTCGGTCGGCATCGAGGCCGTCGAGGACCTGTGGGCCGACCTCGAACAGGCCCTGGACTGAGGCCTGTCGGGGCTTCTTTTGGGTTGACAAAATAAATGAGCGATTCGTAGATTGGGTGATGCCAGGGAATGCCAGGGAAAGACCACTCCTAGGTCAAGGGGGACGCGCGATGCGCTACTTCGAGGACTTCCGGCCCGGTGACGTCCACGAACTGGGGACGGTCACCGTCACGGCGGAGGAGGTGCTGGAGTTCGGAAAGCGCTTCGACCCGCAGCCCTTCCACACGGACCCGGAGCTCGCCGAGGACTCGCCGTTCGGCGGCCTGATCGCCAGCGGCTTCCACACCCAGGCGATGTTCATGCGCCGCTACGTCGACGGGCTGCTCGCCTACAGCGCCTGTATGGGCTCGCCCGGCATCGACGAGGTCCGTTACGTGCGTCCCGTCCGTCCCGGCGACGTCCTCACGGCCCGCGTCGAGATCCTCGGCGCCACCCCGTCGCCGTTCAACCCCGCCACCGGCACCGTCAAGCCGCGGTGCACGCTGGTGGCCGCCGACGGGACGGCCGTGTTCAGCATGATCCTGCACAGCATCTTCCGGCGCCGTCCCGCCGGTTCCGAGGCCGGCCGTCCGTCGTCGATGCCCGCGGCCGAGGACCCCGCCGGGTGCTGCACCAGCGGCACCCGGGCGGAGAAGACCGCTGTCGCGGCGGCCATGAGCGCCTGACGACCGTCCGTCGTCCAGGCCCTGAGCACGGCCGTCCGAATCTCTCTCACCCATTCACGAAGGGGGACCTCCTGTGGAGGCCGTATCCCGCACCGCCCAGTGGACCGCCGCCGCGCGCGCCCTGGAGACCGAGCGCGAGGACCGGCTGTTCGCCGATCCCTACGCGCGCACCGTCGCCGACCGGATCGGCTTCGAACTGCTCGATCGCTACGCCGGCGCCGGCACCGTCCCGTTCCTCGCCATCCGCACCACCTACCTGGACCGCGCCGTCGTCAAGGCGGTGGAGGAGCGCGGCATCCGCCAGGTGGTCTTCCTCGCCGCCGGCATGGACACCCGGTTCTTCCGGCTGCCCTGGCCCGACGGCGTCACCGTCTACGAGCTCGACCGCCCGGCCCTGCTCGCCGCCAAGGCCGAGATGCTCGCGGACGAGCCCGCGCCCGCCGGCCGCACCCGGATCACCGTCCCGGTCGACCTCACCCAGGACTGGACCGGCCCGCTGAAGGAGGCCGGATGGAAGAGCGACGAGCCCGTCCTGTGGGTCGTCGAGGGCCTGCTGTTCTTCCTGCCCGAGCAGGCCGTACGGACGCTCATCTCGACGCTCTCCGCGCACGCGGCGCCCGGCTCCGTGCTGCTCGGCGACGTCATCTCCAAGGCCGCCCTGGAGAACCCGCTGTCCCGCCCCTTCCTCAACGCGCTGAAGGAGGACGGCAACCCGTGGCTCTTCGGCACCGAGGAGCCCGAGGCGCTGCTCGACGCGTGCGGCTGGACCGTACGCGAGGTCAGGCAGCCGGGTGAGCCGGGCGCCGACTTCGACCGCTGGCCCTACCCGGTCCCGCCGCGCTCCGTCCCGCGCGTGCCCCGCTCCTTCCTCTTCACCTGCGACCTGCCCACCCACAGCCAGGAGGCGGCGGCATGAGCGCCCACGACTTCCACCAGAGAGTCATCTCCGACGCCGGTGCCGCCGTGCGCGGCCTGACCGTCGCCCTCGGCGAGCGTCTCGGCCTCTACAAGGCCCTCGCCGAGAACGGCCCGCTCACCGCCCCCCAGCTCGCCGCGAAGACCGGCACCCACGAGCGGTACGTCGAGGAGTGGCTGCACGCCCAGCTGTCGGCCGGCTACGTGGAGCGGCACCCGAGCTCCCTCACGTACGCGCTGCCCGCCGACCACGTCGAGGTGCTCGCCGACCCGACGGCCGTCACCTACGCCGCCGGCTTCTTCACCGCGCTCAAGGCCCTGTACGCCACCGAGGACCTGCTCGTCGAGGCGTACAGGACCGGCGACGGCGTCGGCTGGGCCGAGCACGACGCGGCCCTCGACACCGGCATGGGCTCCTTCTTCCAGCCCACGTACGAGCACAAGCTCGTCCCGGACTGGCTGCCCGCCCTGCACGGGGTCACCGACAAGCTGGCCGCCGGCGGCACCGTCGCCGACGTCGGCTGCGGCGTCGGCCACACCACGCTGCTCATCGCGAAGGCCTTCCCGAACGCCACGGTCCACGGCTTCGACTACTCCGAGGAGGCCGTCTCCCTCGCCCGGCAGCTCGCCGAGGAGGCCGGCCTGTCCGACCGGGTCGTCTTCGAGGTCGCCTCCGCCGACGACTACCCGGGCAGCGGCTACGACCTGGTGTGCTTCTTCAACGCGCTGCACGACATGGGCGACCCGGTCGCCGCCGCCCAGCACGTCCACAAGTCGCTCGACGCGGACGGCACCTGGATGCTCGTCGAGTCGAACGTCTCGCCCGCCGACGTCGACACCCAGACGCCCGCCGCCCGCATGTTCATGGCCCTGTCCGCCGTGATGTGCCTGCCGGTCGCCGTCGCCCAGCGCGGCCCGCACGCGCTCGGCAACCACTCCGGTGAGAAGGCCTTCCGCGCCATCGCCGAGGAAGCCGGCTTCACCCGCTGGCGGCGCGCCACCGAGACCCCGGTCAACGCGGTCTACGAGGTCCGTCCGTAACGAGGTCCGCCCGTCACGAGGTCCGCGCCTCACGAAGTCCGCCCGTCACGAGGTCCGCGCCTCACGTCCGCCCGTAACCCACTCCGAAGGAGCGAGATCATGGGCGTCGCCGCCCCGCTGCCCGTCACCGACCGGTTCATGGAGGTCCTGGAGCGCCTCAGCGAGCGCTCGGTCGAGGACTACTACAACCCGTACCAGACCTTCCAGTGGCCCGAGAAGCTGGAGGAGAACCGGTACTGGATGACGCCGGAGCTGCTCACCGTCTACGGCACCGAGCACTTCGACACCCTCGGTGAGGAAACGCTTCAGCGCCTGTCGAAGTGGGAGTCCGTCAACTTCTACAGCCTCAATGTGCACGGCATCCGCGAACTCCTCATCGAGGTCGTCGGCCGCATCCACATGCCCGGCTTCGAGGTCCCCTCGGACTTCTTCCACCACTTCATCGGCGAGGAGAACGAACACATGTGGTTCTTCTCCGAGTTCTGCCGCCGCTACGGAAACAAGATCTACGGCTCCACCGCCATGCGTGCCGACGCCGCCTGGGAGCCCGAGGTCGAGAACTTCCTGGTCTTCACCCGCATCCTGTTCTTCGAGGAGCTGGTCGACCACTACAACTCCCGGATGGCGAAGGACGCCTCGCTCTGCCACACCATCCGCGAGGTCAACCGCATCCACCACCAGGACGAGTCCCGCCACATCGCCTTCGGCCGCGAGCTGGTCTCCCTGCTCCACCAGCGGATGTGCCAGGCCGTCAGCGCCGAGCGGGTGCGCGAGGTCGAGGCCTATCTCAAGCGCTACGTCGTCTACAGCATCAACTCGCTCTACAACCCGCACGTCTACCGCGACGCCGGCATCCCCGACCCGCTGGCGCTGCGCAACGCGCTCGTCGCCGACGAGCGCCGCCGCCCGCACGAGCGCAAGGCCATCCGCAAGCCGCTGGCCTTCTTCCTCAAGACCGGGATCTTCTCCGACGACACGCTTCCCGTCGTCTGAGCCCACTGGAACCTCCCCACCGAGAGGTGCACCGACCATGACCTTGACGAGCCCCGAGACCGTCGGGGAGACCAGGGGCCTGCCGACGCTCGGCCCCGAGGCGACCCGCCTGCTGCGGCTCCTCGACGACACGTTCGAGGGCTGGGGCACGGCCGCGGGCGCCCGCCCGATGACCATGCCGCCGCTGCTGCCGGCCGCCGACCTGGCCCGGCTCGACTACTACGACAACTTCCCGCACCAGGCCGTCGTCGCCGCCCCGCTCGACCTGGAGCGCCGCGCGACCGCGCCCTTCGCCACCGACACCGGCCGCTTTCCGACCGACGCGCTCCAGCCCGCCGAGCTCGGACTGCCCTCGGCGTCCTGCTACGCCGTCTACCTCACCCACCAGGGCACCCAGGTCGCCGACGACACGCTGGTGACCGTCTGCTCCTGGTGCTTCCGCAAGGAGACGCACTACGAGGGCATGCGGCGCCAGCTCGGCTTCCGCATGCGCGAGATCGTGGCCATCGGCGGGCGCGAGCACGCCGAGCACCATCTGGCCGCCTTCACCGCCCGTGTCCAGGCCTTCGCCGCGGCACTCGACCTGCCGCTGCGCAAGGAGGCCGCCTGCGACCCGTTCTTCGACAAGGGCGGCTCGAAGGCCGTGCTCCAGCGGCTCACTCCGGTGAAGCACGAGTTCCTGTACGAGGACCTGGCGATCGCCTCGGTCAACACGCACCGGAACTTCTTCGGCGACCGCTGCGACATCACCCTGGAGTCGACCGGCGGACCCGCCTTCACCAGCTGTGTCGCCTTCGGGCTCGAGCGCTGGCTGTCGGCGCTCACCCGCCGCCACGGCAGCTGGGAGTCCGCGCACCAGGCGGTCCTCGACGCGAACGCCCGCCTGCGGGCCGATGCGAGTCGCACGGCCGGGCCGGTGATCTGACGTGCCGGCCCGTCCCGTCGCCCCGCCGGCGGGCGGCCTGGGCTGGGCGAACCTCGGCATGGACATCGTGTCCGTCAACCGTGTCCGCAGGCTCCTCACGCAGTACGGGGAGACGTTCTTCGAGCGGATGCTCACCCCCGGCGAACTCGCCGACTGCCGCACCGCCGACGGGCTCGACGTGCTGAGCCTGTGCGGCCGGATCGCGGCGAAGGAAGCGGCGTTCAAGACGTTACGCGTCCGCGGCAGGTTCCTGCCCTGGCCCGACATCGTCGTACGGCGCTCCGAGGGCGGCTGGCCGCTCGTGGAGCTGCGCGGACCCGCGGCCGAGATGGCCCAGGAGTCCGGCATCTCCGAGATCACCGTGTCCATCAGCCACGACGTGGACTACGCGGTCGCGGTCGCCGCGCCGATCATCGCCCCCACCCCTCCCTCATCGAACAGCTGACAAGGAGAACCACCATGGCCGACGGCCTGCAGACGGTGAAGAACTGGATCCTCGAGCGTCACCCGGAGCGCGACGACATCGCGCCCGACCTGGACCTCATCGAGAACCGGCTCATCGACTCGCTGTCCTTCGTCGAGTTCGTCTTCCTGCTGGAGCAGGAGAGCGGCACCGCGATCCAGATGGAGACCCTGGAGGTCGACTCCATCCGGACCCTCGGCGCCATCGAGCAGCACTTCTTCGCCACGGCCTCGGTGGAGGTGGGCCAGGCATGAGCCGGCGCCTGTTCACCTCGGAGTCGGTCACCGAGGGCCATCCCGACAAGATCGCCGACCGGATCAGCGACACGATCCTCGACGCGCTGCTCGCCCAGGACCCGCATTCCCGGGTCGCCGTGGAGACCCTGATCACCACCGGCCAGGTGCACGTGGCCGGCGAGGTCACGACCTCCGCGTACGCGCCGATCGCGCAGCTGGTGCGCGACGCGGTCCTCGACATCGGTTACGACTCCTCCGCGAAGGGCTTCGACGGCGCCTCCTGCGGGGTGTCGGTGTCCATCGGCGCGCAGTCGCCGGACATCGCGCAGGGCGTCGACACGGCCTACGAGTCGCGGGTCGAGGGCACCGGCGACGAGCTGGCGGCGCAGGGCGCGGGCGACCAGGGCCTGATGTTCGGCTACGCCTGTGACGACACCGCCGAACTGATGCCGCTGCCGATCGCGCTCGCGCACCGGCTGTCGCGCCGGCTGACCGAGGTCCGCAAGGACGGCACGCTGCCGTATCTGCGGCCGGACGGGAAGACGCAGGTCACCATCGAGTACGACGGCGACAGGCCGGTCCGGCTCGACACGGTCGTCGTGTCCTCGCAGCACGCCGCCGACATCTCCGTCGAGGGCCTGCTGACGCCCGACATCCGTGAGTACGTGGTCGAGCACGTCCTGAAGGAGCTGGTCGAGGAGGGCGTGACGCTGGAGTCCGACGGCTACCGGCTGCTCGTCAACCCGACGGGTCGCTTCGAGATCGGCGGCCCGATGGGCGACGCCGGCCTGACCGGCCGGAAGATCATCATCGACACCTACGGCGGCATGGCGCGGCACGGCGGCGGCGCGTTCTCCGGCAAGGACCCGTCGAAGGTGGACCGTTCGGCCGCCTACGCGATGCGCTGGGTCGCCAAGAACGTCGTCGCGGCCGGGCTGGCGAGGCGCTGCGAGGTGCAGGTCGCCTACGCGATCGGCAAGGCCGAGCCGGTCGGTCTCTTCGTCGAGACCTTCGGCACGGGCACGCTGCCGGACGAGCGGATCCAGGAAGCCGTGTCGGAGGTCTTCGACCTGCGGCCCGCCGCGATCATCCGCGACCTGGACCTCAAGCGTCCGGTCTACGCGAAGACCGCCGCCT
Organism: Streptomyces sp. NPDC053493; assembly: GCF_044544825.1. NCBI lineage: Bacteria > Bacillati > Actinomycetota > Actinomycetes > Kitasatosporales > Streptomycetaceae > Streptomyces > Streptomyces sp. NPDC053493. The sequence continues at coordinate 331,136 of NZ_JBITXS010000005.1, read as the reverse complement.
ACGGCCACTTCGGCCGCGAACTGCCGGAGTTCACCTGGGAGCGCACCGACCGGGTGGAGCGGCTGAAGACGGCTGCGCGCCGGACGGGAGAGGTGTAGGGCGTGCGCATCGCTGTCACCGGATCCATCGCGACCGACCATCTGATGACCTTCCCCGGCTGGTTCAGCGAGCAGTTGATCGCCGACCGGCTCGACCGGGTCTCCCTGTCGTTCCTCGCCGACAACCTGGAGGTCAGGCGCGGCGGAGTGGCAGCGAACATCGCCTTCGGACTCGGTGTGCTCGGCCTGCGGCCCGTCCTCGTGGGCGCGGTCGGCGCCGACTTCGAGCCGTACCGGATCTGGCTCAAGGACCACGGTGTGGACACCGACTCGGTGCACGTCAGCGAGTCGCTCCACACCGCCCGGTTCGTGTGTACCACCGACCGGGCGCAGAACCAGATCGCCACCTTCTACGCCGGAGCGATGGCCGAGGCCCGCGAGATCGACCTGCGGCAGGTCGTCGCCCGCACCGGGCGGCTGGAACTCGTCCTGGTCTCCCCGGACGACCCCGAGGCGATGCTCCGGCACTCCCGCACCTGCCGAGCCCTCGGTATCCCCTTCGCCGCCGACCCGTCGCAGCAGCTGGCGCGGCTCGACGGCGGCCAGGTGCGGGAACTGGTGGACGGGGCCCGCTTCCTGTTCACCAACGAGTACGAGACGGCCCTGCTCCTGGAGAAGACCGGCTGGGCCGAGGCCGACGTGCTGCGCCGCGTCGGCGCCTGGATCACCACCCACGGCGAGGCCGGCGTACGTATCCGCGGCGAGGGCCGGGCCCCGCTGGCGGTGCCGGCCGTGCCCGTCGCCGCCGTGGTCGACCCGACCGGCGTCGGCGACGCCTTCCGGGCCGGCTTCCTCGCCGCGACGCTGTGGGGCGTGCCGGAGCGGTGCGCGGCCCAGCTGGGCTGCGCGGTCGCCGCGACCGTCCTCGACTACGTGGGGACACAGGAGTACCGGCTGCACCGGGAGCCGCTCCTGGACCGGATCAGGACGACGTACGGCGTCGGCTGCACGGCCGAGCTGCTGACCCACCTGAGGGGACTGTCGTGAGGGAGCTGTCATGAGGGGACTGTCATGAGCACTGCGCGGCGCTCCCTGAGAGAGGAGTTCGCCACCCGGGTCGTGGTCGCCGACGGCGCCATGGGCACCATGCTCCAGGCCGCCGATCCGACCCTGGACGACTTCACGGGCCTGGAGGGCTGCAACGAGATCCTCAACCTCACCCGGCCCGACATCGTCGCCTCCGTCCACGACGCCTACTTCGCGGCCGGCGTCGACTGCGTCGAGACCAACACCTTCGGCGCCAATCTGGCCGCGCTCGCCGAGTACGGCATCGAGGACCGCGTCTACGAGCTGTCCGAGGCCGGCGCCCGGATCGCCCGCACCACCGCCGACGCCCACACGGCCGCCGACGGCCGGCCCCGCTGGGTGCTCGGCTCCATGGGCCCCGGCACCAAGCTGCCGACCCTCGGCCACGTCACGTACGAGCCGCTGCGCGACGCCTACCAGCAGAACGCCGAGGGCCTGGTACGCGGCGGCGCCGACGCCCTGCTGATCGAGACCTCGCAGGACCTGCTCCAGACGAAGGCGGCCGTCATCGGCGCCCGCCGGGCGCTCGACTGGTGCGGGCTCGACCTGCCGCTGATCGTGCAGGTCACGGTCGAGACGACCGGCACGATGCTGCTCGGCTCCGAGATCGGTGCCGCGCTGACCGCGCTCGAGCCGCTCGGCATCGACATGATCGGCCTGAACTGTGCCACCGGCCCGGCCGAGATGGCCGAGCACCTGCGCCACCTCTCCCGGCACGCCCGTGTCCCGATCTCCGTCATGCCCAACGCGGGCCTGCCGGTGCTCACCTCCGACGGCGCGCACTACCCGCTGTCGCCGGCCGAGCTCGCCGACGCCCAGGAGGCGTTCGTCCGCGACTACGGCCCCGCGCTGGTCGGCGGCTGCTGCGGTACGACTCCGGAACACCTGCGGCAGATCGTCGAGCGGGTGCGGGGCGCGGCCGTGCCCGCGCGGACACCGGCCGTCGAGCCGGGCGCCTCGTCGCTCTACAGCCATGTGCCGTTCCGGCAGGACAGCTCCTATCTCGCGATCGGCGAGCGGACGAACGCCAACGGTTCGAGGAAGTTCCGGGAGGCGATGCTGGAGGGCCGCTGGGACGACTGCGTGGAGATGGCCCGCGAGCAGATCCGCGAGGGCGCGCACCTGCTCGACCTGTGCGTGGACTACGTGGGCCGGGACGGCGCCGCCGACATGGCGGAACTCGCCGGCCGCTTCGCGACCGCGTCGACGCTGCCGATCGTGCTGGACTCCACCGAGGTGGACGTCCTGCGGGCGGGCCTGGAGAAGCTGGGCGGCCGGGCGGTCCTCAACTCGGTCAACTACGAGGACGGCGACGGACCCGAGTCGCGGTTCGCGCAGGTCACGGCGCTGGCGCGGGAGCACGGCGCGGCGCTGATGGCGCTGACCATCGACGAGGAGGGGCAGGCGCGGACGGCGGAGAAGAAGGTCGAGATCGCCGAGCGGCTGATCGCCGACCTGACGGGGAACTGGGGCATCAGGGAGTCCGACATCCTGATCGACACCCTCACGTTCACCATCTGCACCGGTCAGGAGGAGTCGCGGAAGGACGGCGTCGCCACGATCGAGGCGATCCGCGAGCTGAAGCGCCGCCATCCGGACGTGCAGACGACGTTGGGCCTGTCCAACATCTCCTTCGGCCTCAATCCGGCGGCGCGGATCGTGCTGAACTCGGTGTTCCTGGACGAGTGCGTGAAGGCCGGGCTGGACTCGGCGATCGTGCACGCGTCGAAGATCCTGCCGATCGCCCGGCTGGAGCCGGAGCAGGTCGAGGTCGCGCTCGACCTGATCTACGACCGCCGGCGGGACGGCTACGACCCGTTGCAGCGGCTGCTCGAACTCTTCGAGGGCGCGACGGCGAAGTCCCTGAAGGCGGGGAAGGCGGAGGAGCTGCTGGCGCTACCGCTGGAGGAGCGGCTCAAGCGACGGATCGTCGACGGCGAGAAGAACGGTCTGGAGGCGGACCTCGACGAGGCGCTCACGACCACCCCCGCTCTCGACATCGTCAACAACACGCTGCTCGACGGCATGAAGGTGGTCGGTGAGCTGTTCGGCTCCGGCCGGATGCAGTTGCCGTTCGTGCTCCAGTCCGCCGAGGTCATGAAGACCGCGGTGGCCCATCTGGAGCCACACATGGAGAAGTCGGACGCGGAGGGCAAGGGGACGATCGTCCTCGCCACCGTCCGCGGCGACGTGCATGACATCGGCAAGAACCTGGTCGACATCATCCTGTCCAACAACGGCTACAACGTGGTGAACATCGGCATCAAGCAGCCGGTGTCGGCGATCCTGGAAGCCGCCGAGGAGCACGCCGCCGACGTGATCGGCATGTCCGGTCTCCTGGTGAAGTCGACCGTGATCATGAAGGAGAACCTGGAGGAGCTGAACGGCCGCGGCCTGGCGGAGCGGTTCCCGGTGATCCTCGGCGGCGCCGCCCTCACCCGGGCCTACGTCGAGCAGGACCTCCACGAGCTCTACCAGGGCGAGGTCCGTTACGCCCGCGACGCCTTCGAGGGCCTGCGTCTGATGGACGCCCTCATGGCCGTCAAGCGGGGCGTGCCGGGCGCGGCCCTGCCCGAGCTCAAGCAGCGGCGGGTGCCCCGGCGGCAGGCGGAGGCGGTCGTGGAGGTGCGGGAGCCGGAGCCGGCCGGCCGTTCCGACGTGGCCGTCGACAACGCCGTACCCGAGCCGCCGTTTCTCGGGACGAAGGTGGTCAAGGGCGTTCAGCTGGCCGAGTACGCGTCCTGGCTGGACGAGACGGCGCTGTTCAAGGGCCAGTGGGGCCTGAAGGACAAGGAGACCATCGAGTCGGAGGGCCGGCCGCGGCTGCGGGGCTGGCTGGACCGGCTCCAGACCGACCAGCTGCTGGAAGCCGCCGTCGTGTATGGCTACTTCCCGTGTGTGTCCAAGGGCGACGACCTGATCGTCCTGGACGAGGACGGAGGCGAGCGGACCCGGTTCTCCTTCCCCCGCCAGCAGCGGGGCCGCCGCCTCTGCCTGGCCGACTACTTCCGCCCCGAGGACTCCGGCGAGATCGACGTCGTCGCCCTGCAGATCGTCACCGTCGGATCCAAGATCGGCCAGGAGACGGCCCGGCTCTTCGCCGCCGACTCCTACCGCGACTATCTCGAACTGCACGGCCTGTCCGTGCAGTTGGCGGAAGCGCTGGCCGAGTACTGGCACACCCGCGTCCGCGCCGCATGGGGCATCGCCGCCGCCGACCCGGCCGGCCTGGAAGGCATGCTGCGCACCGAGTACCAGGGCTGCCGCTACTCGCTCGGCTACCCGGCCTGCCCCGACCTGGAGGACCGCGCCAAGATCGCCGAACTCCTGCGGCCGGAACGCATCGGCGTCCAGCTCTCGGAGGAGTACCAGCTGCATCCCGAGCAGTCCACCGACGCCTTCGTCGTCCACCACCCCGAGGCGACCTACTTCAACGCCGGAGGCAGACGCCCGTGACCGCCACCTACTCCTTCGAGTTCTTCCCGCCGAAGACCGACAAGGGCGAGCAGGCGCTCTGGGACGCCATCCGGCGGGTGGAGGCGCTGAAGCCGGACTTCGTCTCCGTCACGTACGGCGCCGGCGGCTCCTCCCGCGACCGGACCGTCGACGTGACCAAGCGGATCGTGACGGAGACGACGCTGCGGCCGGTCGCGCACCTGACCGCCGTCGGCCACTCGGTCGCCGAGCTGCGGGCGATCATCGGCGCCTACGCGGACGCCGGCGTACGGGACGTCCTCGTCCTGCGCGGTGACCCGCCGGGCGATCCGCGCGGCGCCTGGTCACCGCACCCGCGCGGCTTCACGTACGCGTACGAACTCGTCGAGCTGGTGCGCTCGCTGGGCGACTTCCGGATCGGTGTGGCCGCCTTCCCCGAGGGCCACCCGAGGTCGCCGGACGCGGCGAGCGACCTCGCGCACTTCGTCGCCAAGTGCCGGGCCGGCGCGGACTACGCGATCACGCAGATGTTCTTCGATCCGGAGGACTACCTGCGGCTGCGCGACCGGGTCGCGGCCGCCGGCTGCGACACCCCGATCATCCCGGAGATCATGCCCGCCACCGACGTACGGCAGATCCGCCGCTTCGCCGAGCTGTCGGACGCGGCCTTCCCCGAGGACCTGGCCCACCGCCTGGAGGCGGCCAAGGACGACCCGGCCGCCGCCTACCGGATCGGCGTCGAGCACGCGACGGCCATGGGCCTGCGCCTGCTCGCCGAAGGCGCGCCCGGCCTGCACTACATCACGCTCAACAAGTCCACGGCGGCCCTGGAAATCCACCGAACGATCAGTAGCACGAGGAGCGTTGTTCATGTCTGACTTCACCGACCACAAGGTCGCCGACATCGGTCTCGCGGAGTTCGGCCGCAAGGAGATCACGCTCGCCGAGCACGAGATGCCGGGCCTGATGGCGATCCGCCGTGAGTACGCCGCCGCCCAGCCGCTGGCCGGCGCCCGGATCACCGGCTCGCTGCACATGACCGTGCAGACCGCCGTCCTCATCGAGACGCTCGTCGCCCTCGGCGCCGAGGTCCGCTGGGTCTCCTGCAACATCTACTCGACGCAGGACCACGCGGCCGCCGCGATCGCCGCCGCCGGCATCCCCGTCTTCGCCTGGAAGGGCGAGACGCTGGAGGAGTACTGGTGGTGCACCGAGCAGGCCCTGACCTGGCCCGGCGCCGACGGCCCCAACATGATCCTCGACGACGGCGGCGACGCGACGATGCTGGTCCACCTGGGCGTGGAGTACCAGAAGACCGGCGAACTGCCGGAGGCGACGAACGAGGAACTCGCCGTCGTGCGAAGGCTGCTGGAGACGAGCGCGCTCGACTGGGCGGCGATCGCGGCCGGCGTCCGCGGTGTGACGGAGGAGACCACGACCGGTGTCCACCGTCTCTACGAGATGCACCGCGAGGGCTCCCTCCTCTTCCCGGCGATCAACGTGAACGACGCCGTGACGAAGTCGAAGTTCGACAACAAGTACGGCTGCCGGCACTCGCTCATCGACGGCATCAACCGGGCGACGGACGTCCTGATCGGCGGCAAGACCGCCGTCGTCTGCGGTTACGGCGACGTCGGCAAGGGCTCGGCGGAGTCGCTGCGCGGGCAGGGCGCGCGGGTCGTCGTCACCGAGATCGACCCGATCTGCGCGCTCCAGGCCGCCATGGACGGCTACCAGGTGGTGACCCTGGACGACGTGGTCGAGACGGCCGACATCTTCATCACGACGACCGGCAACAAGGACATCATCATGGCGTCCGACATCGCCCGCATGAAGCACCAGGCGATCGTCGGCAACATCGGCCACTTCGACAACGAGATCGACATGGCGGGTCTCGCGCGGATTCCCGGGATCGTGAAGGACGAGGTCAAGCCGCAGGTCCACACCTGGACCTTCCCCGACGGCAAGGTCGTCATCGTCCTCTCCGAGGGCCGCCTGCTCAACCTCGGCAACGCGACCGGACACCCGTCCTTCGTGATGTCGAACTCCTTCGCCGACCAGACGCTCGCCCAGATCGAGCTGTTCACGAAGACCGGGGAGTATCCGGTGGGCGTCCACACCCTGCCCAAGCACCTGGACGAGAAGGTCGCCCGCCTCCACCTCGACGCGCTGGGCGTCAAGCTCACCACCCTGCGCGAGGAGCAGGCCGCGTACATCGGCGTGCCGGTCGAGGGCCCGTACAAGCCGGACCACTACCGCTACTGATGTGTACCGACACCGTCCCGACCGACGACATGCGCGACCCGTGGCTGCCGGACCGGCTCCTGACGACCGAACGGGACCTGCTGATGCCGCTGCTGCGGCGCACCCCGGAAGAGGCGTACGAGCTGCGTACGGCCTGTCCCGGCTGGACGGTCCGGCAGGTCCTCGCCCACTGCGGCGCGGCGCTCGTCCGGATCGTGGAGGACCGGCTGGAGGAAGGCGTCTTCCTGCCCGAGGCCAACGCCTGCGACGTCGCCGAACGCGAGGACTGGCCGCTCGGCCGGATCCTCGACGAACTGGAGCGCGGCCTCACCGAGGCCGGACCGGTCATCGCGGAGCGGGAGGACGGCCGGCTCGACGCGGTCGCCCTCGGCGAATGGGTGCACGCCGGTGACGTACGCGAGGCCCTCGGCGAGCCCGGCGCCTACTGCGGCGCCGCGCTCGACCTGGCCCTGCCGCTGCTCTCCGTCACCAGCCGCAAGCGCGAGACCCCGCGCCTCGTGGGCGTCCTCGCCGACCGCGGCGCCGAGGTCGCCCTCGGCAACCCGGTCGACGGGAGGCCGCCGGCGCGGTTTCGGGGGGAGGCGGCGACGTTGATCCGGATCTATGCGGGGCGGCCGTTGGTGCGGACCCGCTACGAACTCACCGGCGCCACCGAACAAGAACTCCTCATCTACCGCTGACCCCCGCCTCGCGCCCGTGCGCCCGTGCGGCCCGCGCCCGCTTGCGCGGCGCCCCCGATCCACCCCCCGTGTGGGCATTCGTCCCGCTGGGGCGGGACGGGTGGGCACACGGGACGGCGCCCTTGCGGGCGCGTTCCGCACCTGCGCCTGAACCCGCACCACCAGTGCGTCGCACTCCGGGTGCGGGTCCAGGCGCGGGAGCCTAGGCCCGGCAAAGGGCGCCGTCCGTTGTGCCCACCCGTTCCGCCCCAGCGGAACGAATGCCCACAACGGCGGGGCGCAGGCCCACAACGCGGTGGGCGGCGAAGGGCACCGCACCGGCGGGCGCGGCCCACAACGAGGGGGCGACGGGCGCCGGGCCGGGGAACCGCGCGGGTGGGGTGGGTGTCCACAACGGGCGGACGGCGGTCCAGCCGCGCCCCGCGCAACAGGCGCCCGCCCGCCGCCGTACGGCCCGCCGCACCCGCGGGGCCCGCAGATCGAAGGGAAGCCCATGCCCACGCTCGACCAACTGCTCCGCGCCCAGGCCGACGCCCGCCCCCACCACCCCGCCGTCGTGTTCGCCGACGGCGACGTCGACGGCGACACCACCCTCACCTTCCGCGCGCTGTACGACCGCGCATCCCGTCTCGCCGCGCACCTCCGCGCCCTCGGCGTCGGTGCCGACGACCGCGTCGGCGTGCATGTCGAGCCGTCGCCGGAGCTGATGACCGGCACCTGGGGCGTCGTGCTGTCCGGCGGGGCGTACGTGCCCTTGTCGCCGGAGTATCCGGAGGAGCGGCTGCGCTACATGCTCGAGGACAGCGGCGCCCGCGTCGTCGTCACCCAGGAGCACTTCCGCGCCCGGGTCACCGAACTCGCCCCGCCCGGCACCACCGTCGTCACCCTCCAGGACGCGCCGAGCGCACCCGGCCCAGGCGCCCGCACCCGCGGACTGGACCCGCACCAGCTCGCGTACGTCATCTACACGTCCGGTTCGACCGGCAGGCCCAAGGGCGTCATGGTCGAGCACCGTTCGATCGTGGCGCAGATGCGGTGGATGGCCTCCGAGCACGGTCTCGGTCCGGGCCAGACGGTCGTGCAGAAGACGCCGATGTCGTTCGACGCGGCCCAGTGGGAGATCCTCGCCCCGGCCGTCGGCGCGCGCGTCGCGATGGGGCCGCCCGGTGTGTACCGGGACCCGGAGGGTCTGATCGACACGGTGCGGCGGCACGGCGCGACGATGCTGCAGTGTGTGCCGACGCTCCTGCAGGCCCTGGTGGACACGGAGCGCCTCGGCTCCTGCACCAGCCTGTGCCGGGTCTTCTCCGGTGGCGAGGTCCTGTCCCGGCGGCTGGCCGTGCAGGTGCTGGGCGAGCTGCCGGACGCCGACCTCGTCAATCTGTACGGCCCCACCGAGTGCACCATCAACGCCTCGTCGCACACCGTCGACCGGGCCGCGGTCGCCGCCGCCGGCGCGCCGGCCGCGATACCGATCGGAAGACCGGCGTACGAGACGGCCTTCCACATACGCGACGGCGAGCTGTGCATCGGTGGGGTCCAGGTGGCGCGGGGGTACCTGGATCGGCCCGAGCTCACGGCGGAACGTTTCGTCGTCACCGAGTCCGGCGAGCGGCTCTACCGCACCGGCGACCTCGCCACGCTGAACGCCGACGGCACCGTGCAGTTCGCGGGCCGCGCCGACAACCAGATCAAGCTGCGCGGCTTCCGTGTCGAGCTGGACGAGATCGCGCTCGCCGTCGAGAACCACGACTGGGTCAAGAACGCCGCCGTCATCGTCAAGAACGAGCCGCGCACCGGCTTCCAGAACCTCGTCGCCTGCGTCGAGCTGTCGCCGAAGGAAGCCGCCCTGATGGACCAGGGCAACCACGGCGCCCACCACCAGTCCAAGGAGTCCAAGCTCCAGGTGAAGGCGCAGCTCTCCGACGCGGGCACGCTCGACGCCGCCGCGCTCGCCGGCCGCCGGGTGGTCGAGCTGCCCGGCCGCACGCCGGACGGGCGGATGCGCCGGACCGTCTTCGCCCGCAAGACCTACCGCTTCTACGACGGCGGCCCGGTCACCCGCGCCGATGTGCTCGCCGCGCTCGCCCGCCGCCCCGAGGGCATCGGCTCGCGCGCGGTCGGCAGCCTGACCGCCGCCGACCTGGGCGGGATCCTGCGCTGGTTCGGCCGGTTCCCGAGCGAGGAGCGGCTGCTGCCGAAGTACGGTTACGCCTCGCCGGGCGCGCTGTACGCGACGCAGCTGTACGTGGAGGTGCGCGGCGTCGCGGGCCTGGAGCCCGGCACGTACTACTACCACCCGGTCCACCACCAGCTGCATCTGATGGAGCCGGGCGGCGCGGAGGGCGGGGAGCCGTGCGTCCGCTTCCGCTTCCGCGGCAAGCGGGAGGCGATCGAGCCGGTCTACCGGAACAACATCCGCGAGGTCCTGGAGATCGAGGCCGGTCACATGGTCGGCCTGTTCGAGGAGGTCCTGCCGGGGCTCGGCCTGGGCATCCGGCCGGTGCGGGCCGGCGACGAGGCCGCGGAGCTCGGTGTCTTCGAACTCGTCCCGTACGACGAGGAGTCGGCCGCGGACCCGGAGGTGGACCTGTACGTGCAGGCGCACCCGGGCCGGGTCGCGGACCTGCCGGCCGGTCAGTACGCGTACGAGGACGGCACGTTGATCCAGGTCTCCCACACCCTCGTGGAGAAGAAGCACGTCATCGCGATCAACCAGGCGGTGTACGAGCGGGCCTCGTTCGGGATCACGGTGATCAGCCGCACCGCCGAGACCTGGCGCGCGTACATCGACCTCGGCCGCGCCCTGCAGCGGCTCCAGCTCGGCGACCACGGCCTCGGCTTCATGTCGTCCGGCTACAGCTCGGCGAGCGGCCATCCGCTGCCGGCCGCCCGCCGCATGGACGAGGTCCTGGGCGCGGCCGGACGGCCCACCGGGCCCTCGTACTTCTTCGTCGGCGGCCGGGTCAGCGAGGAACAGCGGCTCAGCGAGGGCATGTACGAGGACACGGTCCACATGAAGGGGCCCGCGGAGATGATCCGCGACGACCTCGTCCGGTATCTGCCGGACTACATGATCCCGAACCGGGTGGTGGTCCTGGACCGGCTGCCGCTGTCGGCGAACGGCAAGGTCGACACCCGGGCGCTCGGCGAGCTGGCCGTCGTCAACGCCGGCCTGCACGGCCGCCCGCACGTCCCGCCGCGCACCCGCACCGAGGCGCGGCTCGCGGAGATCTGGGCGGCGGCGCTGAAGTACGAGGAGGTCGAGGCGGTCTCCGTGCGGGACGACTTCTTCGAGTCGGGCGGCAACTCGCTCATCGCGGTGGCGCTGATCGGCCGGATCAACCGTGAGTTCGGCGGCGAGGCCACGCTGCCGCTACAGGTCCTCTTCGAGTGCCCGAGCATCGAGAAGCTCGCGCACCGCCTGGACGGCGCCGCGGCGGCGCCCGCCTCCCGTCTGGTCCGGCTGCACGCCGGCGGCGCGCAGTCGCCCGTCTACTGCTGGCCGGGCCTCGGCGGCTACACCATGAACCTGCGCTTCCTGGCGGAGGAGGCCGGCATCGACCGGCCGTTCTACGGCGTGCAGGCGTACGGCATCAACCGCGGCGAGACGCCGTACGACACCATCCGCGAGATGGCCGCGGCCGACGTGGCCGCCATCCGCGGGCGCCAGCCCGCCGGCCCGTACACCCTGTGGGGCTACTCCTTCGGCGCCCGCGTCGCCTTCGAGTCCGCGCATCTGCTGGAGGCGGCGGGCGAGCAGGTGGAGCACCTGTTCCTGATCGCCCCGGGCTCGCCGAAGGTGCGTGCCCGGTCGGCGGCGGGCGGCGCCGGCTACGACAACCCGGCCTTCACGCAGATCCTGTGGTCGGTCTTCGCGGGCGCGCTCGCCGACGTCCCGGCGAAGGACGCGGAGTCGTTCGCGGCCTACGTGACGGAGCGCTTCCCGGCGCTCGAACCGGATCTGGTCGCGCGGATCGTCGCGATCGTCGAGAAGACCTTCGACTTCACCTACACCTTCCGGGAGCTGACCGAGCGCGCGGTGGCCTGCCCGGTCACGGTCTTCAAGGCGCGCGGCGACGACTACTCCTTCCTGGAGTCCACGGCCGGCTGGTCGGCCCGGCCGCCGACGGTCGTGGAGCTGGACGCCGACCACTACAGCCTGCTGCGGGCGCCGGACCTGAAGGAACTGGTGAAGAAGATCCGCTACCGGCTGGGCAGGTAGGCCGCGCGCGGAGCGTCCCGCGCCGGGTGGCCGGGCCCGCGTTATTTCCTTGCGGCGGGGCCGCCCGGCGGGTCACGCTGCACCGCATGACCGCAGACCTCTTCGCCGCCGACGGGCGGCTCAAGGCGATCCCGCGCAGGGCGGCCCGCCGGGCCGCGCTGCTCGACCACCTCGCCGCCACCCTCTTCGAGCCCGCCCGCGTGTACTCCGAGCGCGAGGTCAACGAGGCCCTGAAGACCGTGCACGAGGACTTCCCGGCGCTGCGCCGCTATCTGGTGATCGGCGGGCAGCTCGCCCGTACCAAGGACGGCGCCGCCTACCAGCGACAGCCCGGCTCCCACGGAGGCGCGATCCCCGCCGTCGCGTGATCGGCGCGGCGGTGGCCGGCCTGATGGCCGGCTACGGCATCGCGATCCCGGTCGGCGCGGTCGGCGCCTATCTGGTGGCGGTCACCGCGCGCACCGGATGGCGTACGGGTGCGGGCGCGGCGCTCGGTGTCGCCACGGCGGACGGGCTCTACGCCCTGGTCGCGGTCGCGGGCGGCTCGGCGCTCGTGCCGCTGCTCGCCCCGGTGACGGGGCCGCTGCGCCTCGTCTCGGCCGTCGTCCTGGCGGTCCTCGCCGTGCGGGGCGCCGTCCTCGCCGTCCGCGCCTACCGTGCCGGCTCGCTCGCCTCGCGCGACGACGGCACGGCGGCCCTGGGCCCGGGCCGCGCGTACGTGGCGTTCCTGGGCATCACGATCCTCAATCCGATGACGGTGCTCTACTTCGCCGCCCTCGTCCTCGCGACGGGCCCCGGCGCCCCGGCCACCACGGCCGAGCGCGTCGCCTTCGTCCTGGCCGCCCTGCTCGCCTCCGCCTCCTGGCAGCTCCTCCTCGCCACCGGCGGCAGCCTCCTCGGCCGCGCCCTGACGGGCCCCCGGGGCCGCCTGGCGACGGCCCTGGTCTCGTGCGCGCTGATCGCGGTGTTCGCGGTGCGTCTGGTGCGGTAGGCGTCAGACGGTGTCGAGCCGCTGCATGGCGATGTCCGGGCGGACCTTGGCGACGGCGCCGAAGTCGTCGTCCACGTGGATGAGCACCAACCGGTGCTGCCGTGCCGTCAGGGCGATCAGGATGTCGACGGGTGACGGCCCGCGGTGGTGGCCGATCCTGGCCAGATCGCGTTGTACGGCGATGATCTCCGGCCACGGGTCGTCCAGCGCGGGCACCCAGCCGAACGTCCGGCTCAGCATGGTGAAGAACGGCTCGTAGTCGCGGTCGGAGCGCAGTCCTGCCATCAGTTCGGCTTCCACCGGCGGGCAGAGGGAGACCTGGCCTCGCGCCACGCGATCCGGCCAGGGCGCACCGACCTGCCGGCGCAGCAGGCGCCAGACCGCCGAGGTGTCGGCGAGGTAGTTCATCGGCCGGAGCGCTCCTGCTCCTCCAGGAAGCCGAAGTCGAGGAAGTCCTCGGCGTTGTCCTGGAGCCACTGGAGAGCCCGCGCGCGATCCTCCGCGGTGACCGCCGCCGCTATGGTCAACGCCCGGTTGATCGTGTCGCGCTTGGTCTTGGTACCGAGCTGGCGCTGGGCGAAGGCGAGCATCTCGTCGTCGATGTCGACCAGTGTCTTGGACATGGCGCCGCCCTCCAGGGGTATATATCCGACGCGTCCGAGTATATCAAGGGCGGGTCGGAGCGCTGAAAGCCTGACGCGTGGCCTGGATACCGTCGGTATCCTGCCGCCCACCGGACGAGGGGGATCGTGATGGCGGGGGCTGTCGGGCGGCTGGTCGGCGGGCGTTACCGGCTGGTGGAGGCCGTCGGGCGCGGCGGGATGGGACGGGTGTGGCGGGCGCGGGACGAGGTCCTCAAGCGGGAGGTCGCCGTCAAGGAGTTCCTCGCGCAGGCCGTACCGCCCGAGCTGCACGCCGAGTTGACCGCTCGCACCCGCCGCGAGGCCGAGGCCGCGGCCCGGCTGCGGCATCCCGGGATCGTGACGGTGCACGACGTGGTCGAGCAGGACGGCGCGCCCTGGATCGTCATGGAGTTCGTCGGCGGGCCCTCCCTCGGCGGGCTCGTCGCCCGCGAGGGCCCACTGGCCTGGCGCCGTGCCGCGGAGCTCGGCGCGCGGCTCGCCGACGCGCTCGCGCACGCGCACGCCGCCGGCGTCGTGCACCGCGACCTGAAGCCCGACAACGTGCTGCTCACCGCCGACGGCCGCCCCGTCGTCACCGACTTCGGCATCGCCCGCCTCCTCGACACCACCCAGCGGCTGACCGGCACCCACACCGTCATCGGCACGCCGCAGTTCATGCCGCCGGAGCAGCTGGAGGGCCGCGCGGTCGAGGCACCGGCCGACGTGTGGGCGCTGGGCGCGACGCTGTACGCGGCGGTCGAGGGCCGCCCGCCCTTCGACGGCCCGACGCTGACCGCGGTCATCGCCGCCGTCCTCACCCAGGACCCGCCGCCGCCGGCCGCCGCGGGCCCGCTCGCGGACGTCCTGCCCGCGCTCCTCGCCAAGGAACCGGCGCTGCGCCCGGACGCGCGGGAGGCGGCGGAGCGGATGAGGACGCTGAAGGCACCCGAGCCGCGGACCTTGACCGTACGGGAGGAGAAGACGGAACCGGGACCCGCCGGCCGGCGGCTCTTCGCGGCCCTCACCACCCAGCCCCGCCGGCCCGCGCCTCCGGCGCCACCCGCGCCGCACGCGGCAGCCTCGCCTCCAGTGCCTCCGGCGCCACCCGCGCCGCACGCGTCACCCGCCCCGCCCGTCCGCAGGGGTCCGAGCCGGCGGGCCGTGCTCGGCTGGGGCGCCGCCGGGGCGCTCGGCGTCGCCGCCGCGATCGGCACCCCGCTCTACCTCTCCCGCGCGGGAGGCGACGACACCAGGAAGACCCTCACCCTCACGACCGAGGGCGTCCAGGTCACCGCCGTGGCCTTCAGCCCCGACGGGAGACTCCTCGCCACCGGCGGTCGCGACGGCAAGGCCCGGTTGTGGGACACCGCCACCGGCGAGCTCGTCGCCGCCCTGCCCGCCGGCAGCGGCGCCGTGCTCGACCTCGCCTTCAGCCCCGACGGCGGTCTCCTCGCCACGGCCCAGTACGAGCGGGTCAGCCGCCTGTGGTCCGTCGCCACCCACGAGAAGGTGAACGAGCTGCGCAACCCGGGCCCCGCGAACATCAGCTGTGTCGCCTTCAGCCGCGACGGCGTCCTCGCCGCCGGCGGCTGGGGCGCGACCGAGGTCTGCCTGTGGAACGCCCGCAAGGGCGAGCTGACCACGATCCTGCCGGGGATACGCGACGTGGGGGTCAGCGCGCTCGAGTTCGCTCCCGACGGCAGGACCCTGGCCATCGGCTCGTACGACGTCGGGCTCGCCGTCACCGCGCTCGCGCCCGGCAGCACGCCCGTCACGCTGCTCAAGCCGGATCCCGCTGCCGGCAACCGCCTGGGCGGGCTCTCCTTCTCGCCCGACGGCAGGAAGCTGGCCGCCGCCACGCCCCGCACCCTCGACCTGTGGGACCTGGCCACCCGGACCCGCGAGCCCTTCGACGACGACGTGAGCGCCGCCCCGTACGACGTGTCCTTCAGCCCGGACGGAAAGACCGTGGCGGGCGCTCTGGCCGACGGGAAGACCCTGCTGTGGGACCCGGAGACCCTCAACCCGAAGAGCTTCTCCTTCGCCCGCCAGGACGAAGGCGTCAACGCCGTCGCCTTCAGCCCCGACGGCAGCCTCGTCGCCTCCGCGAGCGACGACGGCACCACGCTCCTCACTCCGGTCCCGCCGGCCGGCGCTTGACTCTCGGGTCACCCGAGACACCACAGTTCCTTCCGTGGAAACGACGGAAACGACGGAAACGACGGACAGGAAGAGCCTGCTGCCGATCGGGCAGTTCGCGCAGGCCAGCGGTCTGACGATCACGGCCCTGCGGCACTACGACGCCGCCGGTGTGCTCGTCCCGGCCCATGTCGACCCGGTCAGCGGCTACCGCTGGTTCCGGCGCGACCAGGTCCGCACGGCGCAGCTGATCCGGGCCCTGCGGCAGCTCGACATCCCGGTCGAGGAAGTACGCCGCCTGGTCACGGCGGAGTCGGAGCTGGGGCCCGCGCTGCACGCTCGCCTGAGGGCCGCCGAGCGACGCCTCGAGGTCCAGCGTTCCGTCGTCCACAGCCTGTTGACCCGGCTCGGCGAAGGAGCAGATGTGAAGCATCCGATCACCATCCGCGAGGGCGAGGCCGAACGCGTCCTGGTCCGCGCCGCGACCGTGGACGGCACCGGCCTCGAAGCCTTCCTCCGTACCGCCTTCCAGGAGCTGTACGAGCTCGCGGGCGCCGGCCCGCTCGCCTTCACCGGCCCGGCCTTCGTCCGCTTCCACGGCGTGTGCGACGAGGAGAACGCGACGCAGGTGGAGGCCTGCCTGCCGTTCTGGGCCGACGGGGCCCAGCCCGGCGACGACCTTCCGGAGGGCACGTACGTGCGCGATCTCCCGGCGGGCGGCCTGGCCCGCACGGAGGTCGCGGGGGAGTCCGCCCGCTTCCCGGAGATCCTCACCGCCTACGACGCGGTCGCCGAGTGGGTCACCCGGCACGGCTTCGCCTTCGCCGGCCCGGTCCGGCTGACCTACCTCCGCTGGACGGGCACGCCGGACCACCCCGACAACCGCATGGAGATCGCCTGGCCCTTCGAGGACCCGGCCGAGGGCACCCTTCGGGACCTCCCCGGCTCTCCCTAGCCGTTCGCCGGGGTGATGTTCTGGTTGTGGTGGAAGACGTTGTCCGGGTCGTACGTGCGCTTCACCTCGGCCAGCCGGTCGTAGTGCCCGCGGTAGGTGGCCCGGACGCGTTCGGCGCCCTCGTCCGCGCCGATGAAGTTGACGTACGCGCCGCCCATCGAGTGCGGGTGCAGGGCGTCCCAGTAGCCCACCGCCCAGTCGCGGATCGCGCCCGCCTCGGACGGCTCGGGGCTGATGCCGCCGATGACGCCGGACCACACAGCGTCCCGGTAGGCCCAGGCCGTGTCCATGGGGCCCGGGGCGTGGGCCGCGCCGTCGACCGGGTAGAGGTGCATCGTCGACAGCTCGGTCGGGATGTTGTCCAGGAAGGTGCCGTGCACGTCGATGGCGTCGTCCGTGATCCGGTCGAAGAAGTCCCCGCGCCAGTACCACTGGAGTCCCTTCGGGATCAGCCCGTCGAACATCGACTGCAGGGCCGGGTACGGGACGGGCGTCGCGAAGTGGAAGGCGGGCGGCGCCGGGTCGGCGACCGGCACGAACGCCTTCGCGAGGCTCTCCTCGTCCGTCGCGCCCGTGTGGCACCACACCACGCCGCACATCTTCCGGTGGTGCAGCTCCTCCGGGAACGGCGCCTCGGGCGCCACCACCAGCGTGGCGAAGAAGCCGTTGAGGTCGTGGTCCGCCGCGGGCAGGAACTCCCGGTACCAGCGCAGGACCTCGCCGATGTGCTCGGGCTCCCACAGGGTGACGGCGAGCCCGACCGTGCTGACCGGGTGCAGCGCGAAGGTGAAGGAGGTCACCACTCCGAAATTGCCGCCGCCGCCGCGCAACGCCCAGAACAGCTCCGGGTGTTCGTCCGCCGACGCCGTCACGACCGAGCCGTCCGCGAGGACCACGTCCGCCGCGAGCAGACTGTCGATCGTCAGCCCGTAGGCGCGGGTCAGATGCCCGTGCCCGCCGCCCAGCGTCAGCCCGCCGACGCCGGTCGTCGACATGATCCCGGCCGGAGTCGCGAGCCCGAAGCCGTACGCCTCGTGGTCGAGGTCGCCGAGCTGGCTGCCGCCGCCCACCTGGGCGGTGCGGGACGCGGGATCCACCCGTACCCACCGCAGGTCCGACAGGTCCACCACCAGCGCGCCGTCGATCATGCACAGGCCGCCGCCGCTGTGGCCGCCGCCGCGCACCGCCAGGTCCATGCCGCTCTCCCGGGCGTAGCCGAGCGCCGCCCGTACGTCCGTCGTGTCCGCGCACCGCGCGATCGCGGCGGGCCTCCGGTCGATCATCGCGTTGTAGATCGACCGCGCCTCGTCGTAGTCCGCGTCCTCGGGGCCGATCACCCGGCCTCGTAGCGCCTCGCGCAGGGTCTCCACCGCCGTGCCGCCCATGACCATCCTCCAGGGCACCCCTGACTGACTGACGGCCGCGCTACCTCTTCAGTCTGCGCCCGCCGCCCGTGCTCCGCGAGCGTACGTCGGCGTGGCAGTCCGCCTCCCGGGCCCCGGCCTCGGCATCCTTGCGGCCATGAGCGACGGTGGCGGTGTCGGCGGTGTCGGCGGTGTGGGTGGCGGTGGCGGTGGTGCCGGCGGTGAGGCGAGAGCGGCGGCGGTGCAGGCCTCGGCCCGTGGCTGGCTGACGCTCCAGCTGGCGGCGCTGGGTTTCGTCGGGCTGTGCGGCGCGCTGAAGGCCGGCGGGTCCGGCGGCTCCTCGGCTCCCGAGGCGGTCGAGGTGGCGGCGGGCGTGCTCGTCCTGCTCGCCCTCCTCCTGGCCTGCCTCGCCGTCTACCTCGTCGGCCGCACCGCCTGGCCGCACTCCGGCGGCCCGGACGGCGGCCTCGACGACCCGGCGCGTGCCGCCCGCCGGCTGCGCACCGGCCTCGTGCTGACCTTCGCCACGGTCCTCCTGACGGCCCTCGCCGCCACGAGCGCCTGGTGGCCCGCCGACGAGGCGTCCTCCGCCGGGACGACGGGGGCACGGCCGCGGCGGCGGCGGTCG
Organism: Streptomyces sp. NPDC053493; assembly: GCF_044544825.1. Taxonomy (NCBI): domain Bacteria; kingdom Bacillati; phylum Actinomycetota; class Actinomycetes; order Kitasatosporales; family Streptomycetaceae; genus Streptomyces; species Streptomyces sp. NPDC053493. Next base: position 312,707 of record NZ_JBITXS010000005.1, on the reverse strand, counting down.
AGGTGACCACGGCCTCGGGCACGTGGTGCGGCGAACTCGTCCGTGGCAGCGGCGCCCTGGCCCTGACGGTCGACGGCCGCACGGTCGAGATCCCGGTCACGGACGTGCTGTCGGTGGCCCCGGTCGCCCGCTGCGGGAGCTCATGACGGCCTTCGTGGACCGCCAGGACATCACGGCCAGGAGCGACCGCGCCGAGAGCAGCGACCCGACGCTGAAGAAGGACCCGACCGACCCGATCGAGAACGCGGACCCGACCGACCCGATGGACATGAAGGACCCGACGGACCCGATCGACAGGAACGAGTCCTTCGACCAGAGGGAGAGGCGGGAGGTGCGACTGCCGCGGCTGCTGTTGCGCATGATCCGATCGTACGCGCCAACTGGCCGCCGCGGCCGTTGTGTTGGGCCCGCGGTGCGCATCTCCCCGCGTACGGGCCGCGTCCGGACGCGTACGGCTGAGGCCCGCCGGGCGCGGGTGCGCCGGGCGGGCCTCGGGTGCGGGTGCGCGCACGGGCGTGCGCGGCGCCGGGACTACTTCAGCGCGGAGAGCGCGGCCTCGTAGTTCGGCTCCTCGGCGATCTCGTTGACGAGCTCCGTGTGGAGGACCTTGTCGTTCTCGTCGAGGACGACGACGGCGCGGGCGGTCAGGCCGGCCAGCGGGCCGTCGGCGATCGCCACGCCGTAGTCGGTGTGGAAGTCACGGCCGCGCAGGGTGGAGAGGTTCTGGACGTTCTCCAGGCCCTCCGCGCCGCAGAAGCGGGCCTGGGCGAAGGGCAGGTCGGCCGAGATGCAGAGCACCACGGTGTTCTCCAGGTCGGCGGCCTTGGCGTTGAAGGCGCGCACCGAGGAGGCGCAGGTGGGGGTGTCGACGCTCGGGAAGATGTTGAGGACCTTGCGCTTGCCCGCGAAGTCCTTGAGCGTCTTGTCCGCGAGGCCCTCGCCGACCAGGGTGAACTCGGGAGCCTGGCTGCCCGTGGCGGGCAGGGTGCCGTCGACCGTTACGGGGTTGCCCTTGAGCGCGACCTGCGCCATGAGGAATCTCCTTCGCGTGATGGTGCTGTGTCCGCTGGGGTCAGCGGTCAACGGCCTCGATCGTATTCCGTACGGGACGGTGGTACGGCTCCGGTCCGTACCGGGCCCGCACCGGTCAGGGGCAGCTGAGCCGGGTGTCGCCGCTGTCCGTGGTGCACGTGTCGGTGCCGAAGCCGCCGTTCGCGGTGTCGTTGCCGGCCACGCCGTCGACGGTGTTGAGGCTGTCGTCGCCGTAGTTGCCGAAGACCGAGTCGTTGCCGGGCCCGCCGATGAGCGTGTCGTTCTGGTAGCCGCCGTCGATCCGGTCGTCGCCGGGTCCGGCGTGGACGGTGTCGTTGCCGTTGCCCGCGTTGACGACGTCGTGGCCGCTGAGGGCGCAGATCACGTCGGCGTTGGAGGTGCCGGTGAGCGTGTCGTTGCCGCTGGTGCCGATGAGCGTGCAGCCGCGGTTGTTGTTGACGGCGGTGGTGCGGGTCGCGGTGTTGTTGCCGGTCACCGGGTCGGTCTCGGCGGCGGTGACGGTCGCGGTGTCGGAGAGGGTGCCGGTGCGCGAGGGCTCCGCGGTGATCGTCACGGTCGCGGTGGCGCCGGCGGTACCGGCGGTGGTGAGCGTGCCGATCGCGCAGGTCACCCGGCCGGCGCTGACGGCGCAGCTGCCGCGGTTGGTGGACGCGGACAGGACGGTGGCGGCCGGGCCGGTGAAGGTGTCGGTCAGTTGGACGCTCGTCGCGGCGGTCGTGGTGCTGTTGTTCCTGACCACCACGGTGTACGTGCCGGTGTCGCCGATGCTGAGCGCCGTGGGGCCGCCCTTGGCCACCGACACGTCGGCGGAGGGCGGAGGCGGCGGCAGGCTCCCGCCGCCGCCGAGGTAGCGGGCGAGGCCGCGGTCGGAGTTGTCGCTCGACGCGGTGCCGGCGAGGCCGCCGGCGACGATCTTGCCGTCGGCCTGGAGCAGCACCTGGGCGGCCTGGTCGTCGGGCCCGCCGAAGTCGGTGGTGACGCGCCCGTCGCCGCCGCCGAAGTCCGGGTCGAGGCTGCCGTTGGTGTTGTAGCGGGCGAGGGCGAAGTCGCCGGCGTAGTGTCCGGCCGCGACGAGCCGGCCGTCGGCCTGGAGGGCCAGGTCCATGGCGCCGGCTTCCGCCGGCGGGCCGAAGGAGGTGGTCACGCGCCCGTCGCCGTCGAAGGTCGGGTCGAGGGCGCCGGTGGTGGTGAAGCGGACGAGGCCGAAGGCGTTGCCGTCGGTGCCGGCGATGACGATCCGGCCGTCCGCCTGCAGCACCACGCCCACGGGGCCGGTGCCGAAGCCGGTGGTGACGCGTCCGTCGCCGTCGAAGCCGGTGTCCGGGTCGCCGGAGGCGGTGTAGCGGACGACGGTGAAGCTGCCGGGGCTGTATCCGGCGGCGACGATCTTGCCGTCGGACTGGAGGGCGAGGTCGGTGACGGCGTTGCAGCAGCCGGCCCCGAAGTCGGTCGTCACGATGCCGTCGCCGCCGCCGAACGTCGTGTCCAGGATGCCGGCGGAGTCGAGGCGCGCCAGCGACCAGTTGCCGATGCTCTCGCCGCCGAGGACGATCTTGCCGTCGGGCTGCACCGCCACCGCCAGGGCGGTCTCGATGGCGTCGACGTCGATGTCCACGACCGCCTTGCCGGTGCCGTCCGCGCCGAAGGAGGTGTCGAGGTCGCCGTTGGGCAGGTAGCGGGCCGCGGCCCAGGTGCCGGTGCCTCCCCAGTTGGTGGAGCCGCCGACCACGACGATCTTGCCGTCGGGCTGCAGGGCCAGGCCCCGGGCCTCGTCGTTGGTCTGCTCGAAGTCGGTGGTGACGATGCCGTCGCCGCCGAAGGTCGGGTCCAGGCTTCCGTCGGTGTTGTAGCGCACCAGCGTGAAGTCGCCGGAGGTCTCGAGCGTGAAGCCGTAGCCGGCCGTCACGATCTTGCCGTCGGGCTGTACGGCCATGCCCGAGACGCTGGAGAAGCCGCCCACGTCCGTGACGACCTTGCCGTCGCCGTCGAAGGTGGTGTCCAGGTCGCCGGGCGCGGCCGTCGCGACCGCGGGCAGGCCCAGGACGAGCGCCAGGCTCGCGAAGCCTGTCGCGCTCGCGCGCGCGAGACGGCGCCATGGGGATTGCAGGGGCATGGGTGACCACTCCGTCCGTCGGATCCTGGGCGACAGCTTTGGGGTCGGCGCCGGGCGACCGGCCGACGGCGGGCCCGTACTGCGCCTACTGGACGGCGACGCTCCACTCCCAGGAGTGAGTCAGGCGCGAGGACCGGGCAACCCGTCCGGCGCCGGCGCCATCTTGCTCCGCGGGGGTGGGACGTCATGAAGGTCACGAAGGCCGGGCGGAACACGAAGGCCGGGCGGAATGCGAAGGCCGTGAAGGTACGCGGGACGGTGACGGCCGTCGCGCTGGGCCTGGCGGTGCTCCTGGGAGCGGTCGCCTGCCAGGGCCTCGGCGCCGGGGACGGGTCCGCGGGCGTCGCGGGCTGCGGCACGAGCAGGCGCGCTGGCGGCTGGTCCGTACGACGGCGGACGCGACCGGCGGGCAGGACGGGCAGGACGGGCAGGGCCGGGAGGTCGGCCCGGCGGCCGTGCTCAGCGCCACCAACACCGGCACCCGCCCGTGCGTCCTCGACGGCTACCCGCAGCTCGACATCCACGTCGGCAAGGCGCAGGGCGCGAGCTCGAAGCCAAAGGGCACCGCCGCCGCGCCGCCCCGCCACGTCCTCGACCCGGGCCGTACGGCCGCGTACCCGGTCTTCTACGACCCGTACGAGTCCTCGCCCGGCACCTGCTTCATGCCGGCCGACTCCCACGCCTCCGTCTACGTGTCGCCGCCGCATCCCGTGCCGCCCGACTACGGCACCCCCTCCGAGCTCACCGACGCCAAGGGCCGCCCTCTGGACCCCCAAGTCTGCGGCGACAGCATCGAGATGGGCCCGCCGCTGGTGGGCTAGGCTCCGGATCATGGGGGAGGACTGGATCGCGGAGTGCCGGCGGCTGGAGCGGGGTCACCGTTTCGACCCGCTCGGCCGGCAGGCCTGGCAGACGTACGCGGATCCGGCGCCGCCGCCGCTGTCGCTGGACGAAGTCCGCGAGGCCGAAGCGCAGTTGGGCATCACCTTTCCCGACGAGTACCGCGACCACCTGCTGCGGGCCGGCGCCGGCGGCCGGATCAACCGGCTCCGGCGGGGCGAGCAGGGCTGGGGCTGGGCCTGCGACCGGGACACCAACTACGACCTGCTCGCCGAGCCGTTCCCGCACCCCGACGCGTACGCCGCGTACGAGGAGGAGCTGGACGAGCGGGAGCCGCCGCGCGAGGACGCGGCGGCCTGGGAGGCGTGGGACGCCGAGTACGGAGTGCTCCAGGAACGGAAGACGGCCGGCGTCGTCTTCCTCCAGGAGGGCGGCTGCGGCTTCTCGACGCTCCTGGTCGTCACCGGCCCGCACCGCGGTGAGATGTGGTTCGACGGCCGCGCCACCTGCGACCGGATCCTGCCGCTGCAGCTCCACGGCCGGCCGGTGGGCTTCGCGGAGTGGATCGCCCACGGCGCGAACCTCGTTCCCTGGTGACGTGGGTCACAGGGTGGGTGTGCGTGTCACAGCCGGGAGAGCTACCTCGTCTCAGGGGGCATGACGAACACGGAACAGAACACGCGGCAGAACATGGACCGGAACACCGACCGGAACACCGGCCGGAACACCGACCGGAACACCGACCGGAACACGGCGCTGGTCACCGGCGCCAACAAGGGCCTCGGGCTCGAGACGGCGCGGCGGCTCGGCGCGCTGGGCTGGACGGTCTTCCTCGGCTCGCGTGACGAGGGCCGCGGCCGCGCGGCCGCCGACAAGCTGGCCGCCGACGGCGTGGACGTGGTCATGGTCCCGCTGGACGTGACCTCCGACGCCTCGGTCGCGGACGCCGTCCGGCTCGTGCGGCAGCACACCGGCCACCTGGACGTCCTGGTCAACAACGCGGGCGCGCCCGGCCACGCGGTCCCGCCGGCGGAGGCGACCGCCGACGAGATCCATTCCGTCTACGACACGAACGTGTACGGGCCGGTCAGGGTGACGCAGGCGTTCCTGCCGCTGCTGCGCGCGGCGGAGAACCCGCGCGTGGTGATGGTGTCCAGCGGCGGCGGCGCCTTCTCGGTCGTGACCGATCCCGAGCAGCCCGTCTCGAAGATGCACGAGCTCGCCTACAGCTCGTCGAAGGCCGCGCTGAACATGATCACCGTCCGCTACGCCCAGGCGCTCCCGGACATCAAGTTCAACGTCGCCACGCCCGGCGAGGTCGCCAACCGCACCTTCGCCGCCACCGACATGAACCACCACACCGGCACGCTGACGGTCACCGAGGGCACGGACTCGATCCTGCGGCTCGCGCTGCTCGACGCCGACGGGCCGACCGGCACCTTCGAGGACCGCCTCGGCCCGATCGCCTGGTGACCTCGTGAAAGGAGCCGACATGGGACGGACGGAACGGACCGAAGAGACGGGACGGACGGAGCGGTTCGAGGAACTGCGGCCGCTGCTGTTCTCGATCGCGTACCGGATCCTCGGCAGCGTGACCGAGGCCGAGGACGCGGTCCAGGAGACCTGGCTGCGCTGGGAGACCTCCGCGGTGGAGCCCGACTCGGACAAGGCGTACCTGGCCTCCGTGGTGACGCGGATCTCGATCGACGTCCTGAAGTCCGCCCGGGTCCGCCGGGAGGCCTATGTCGGCCCGTGGTTCCCGGAACCGCTGCTGAACGACCCGTACGAGGATCCGGAGCGATCGGCGGAGCTGGCCGACTCGCTGTCGATGGCCGCCCTGCTCCTCCTGGAGCGGCTGAGCCCGCTGGAGCGCGCGGTGTTCGTGCTGCGCGAGGTGTTCGCCTTCGGCTTTCCCGAGATCGCCACGGCGGTGGGGCGTTCGGAGGCGGCGTGCCGCCAGCTCGCGGTGCGCGCCCGCCGCCACATGGACGCGGGCCGGCCGCGCTTCGAGGCGGACCGGCAGGAGCGCGACGAACTCGCGGAGCGGTTCTTCGCCGCGCTCCGGGCCGGTGACGTCGACGGGCTGCGCGAACTCCTCGCCGCGGACGTGGCGCTGACCGCCGACAGCGGCGGCAAGACGCCGCAGCTGGCCCGCGCGCTGATGGGTGTCGACAACGTGTCCCGGCTGTTCGCCTCGTACTTCCCGCGGCTCGCCCGGATCGACGTCAGCTGGGAGCCGGGCGAGGTGAACGGCCAGCCGGGCGCGGTCTTCCGTGACCGGGACGGCAGGATCCTCACCGCCATGGTGCTCGACGTCCTCGACGGGCGGATCCAGACCATCCGCTCGGTGACCAATCCCGACAAGCTCGCCCACCTCGGTCCGGTCGCGGACGCCTGGGCGGTCACCCGCGAGGCCAACCAGGCCCGCCGGCCGTCGAGCGATCCGAGCCACTGACCTGGTGGGCTTCGGCCAAATCGCCCGGACGCGCCTCAGGGTTACTGGAATGTGACGCTCCGTTTATGTCTGAATGCGGAGCGTCACCCCCCACTCCCGAAAGGGCGCACCCATGTCTTCGGCCACGCGTCAGACGACGACCACTCCCCGGGCACGGCGGCTCGCCGCCGCCACCCTCGCGCTCGGCAGCTGCCTGGCCCTCGCCGTCCCGGTGGGAGGCGCCGCCGCGGCGCCCACCGACCCGGTGCCGACCGTCTTCTTCGGCGACTCCTACACCGCCAACTTCGGCATCGCTCCCGTGAACAACATGGACAGCGAGAGGGGCTGGTGTTTCCAGGCCACGGAGAACTATCCCGCCGTCGCCGCCCGGCGCCTCAAGGACAGGAACATCACGCTCGACGTCCAGTCGGACGTGTCCTGCGGAGCCGCGCTCGTCCACCACTTCTGGGAGAGCCAGCAGCTTCCCTTCGGCGCCGGAACGCTCCCGCCGCAGCAGGAGGCGCTCAAGGACGACACCCAGCTGGTCGTGGGCAGCATGGGCGGCAACACACTGGGCTTCACCAGCATCATCAAGCAGTGCTCCACCAAGCTCCGCGAGCCCTCCTTGATGCCCGGAGAGCCGGTGGACCCTGACAAGCCGGCGGGCGAGTGTCAGGACTTCTTCACGTCGGGAGACGGCAAGGAGTGGCTGGACTACCAGTTCGAGCGTGTCGAAGGAGAACTGGAGAACATGCTCCTGCGCATGAGCTACTTCTCCCCGGACGCCGACCGCGTCCTGGTCGGCTATCCCAGGCTCGTGCCCCAGGACACCACCAAGTGCCTGACGGCGGCACCCGGCCAGACGGAACTGCCCTTCGCCGACATCTCCCAGGACGCGCTGCCGATCCTGGACCAGGTGCAGAAGCGGCTGAACGACACCATGAAGAAGGTCGCCGCGGATGACGGCGCCGACTACGTGGACCTCTACGGCCGGACCGGCACCAACACGGCGTGTGACGGCGCCGACCGGGGTATCGGCGGCCTGCTGGAGGAGTCCAAGCTCGAACTCCTCGGCCAGAAGATCCCGTGGTACGCCCACCCCAACGAGAAGGGCCGCGACCTCCAGGCCCAGCACGTGGCCGCCAAGATCGAGGAAGTCCTCAACCGCTGACGGCTCCCGCAGGAACGAAGCCCCAGGATCCGCCGACGGCCTGGGGCTTCGCCTACGCGCCGCCCAGCAGCGGAGCCGCGCGGCGGACGAAGTCCTCCACCGCCCGCGGCTCACGGCCGGTCAGCTCCCGCACGGTGTCGTTGGCCGTCGCGTTCACGCCCTCGCGCAGCGCCCCGAACGTGGCCACGATCTGCGTCGCCAGCCACGACGACAGGCCCGCCTGCCGCAGCCCCGCCACGGCCGCCTCGTCCGGCACGGGCACGTACTCGACCGCGCGGCCCAACACCGCCGACAGCTGCCGGGCGACGTCGGCGTAGGTGATCGCCTCCGGGCCGGTCAGGACGTACGTCCGCCCGTCGTGCCCGGCCGTCGTCAGAACGGAGGCGGCGGCCGCGCCGACGTCCCGGGGATCGACCATCGCGATCCGCGCGTCGCCGGCCGGCAGGAAGAAGCGGCCGGCCTCCTTGACGGTCGCGGCCGACCCGAGCAGATTCGACATCAGATGACTGGCGCGCAGCACCACACCCGGGACCGTGGAATCCCGCAGATGCTCCTCGATGCGCCCGTGCTGGTCGAAGAACACCGTCGGTGAACCGGCCTCGGCCCCGATCGTGGACAGGAAGACCACCTGCCGGACCCCGGCCTCGGCTGCCGCGTCGACGGCGTTCTTCCCGAAGTCGACCTGCCGGGGATCGTTCGGGCATACGAGGAACAGCCGCTCGACACCGTCGAGCGCCCGCCGCACCGACGCCGGGTCCGCCAGGTCTCCCTGCGCCACGTCGACCTCCGCGCCGAGCACGGCGGCCGCCCGCTCCGGATCCCGTACGAACGCCCGCACGGCCGCGCCACGGTCGCGCAGCTCCGCGACGACCTGCGAACCGACATTTCCCGTGGCTCCTGCCACCAGCACCGTCGCCATCCGCTCAACGTAGCCGGACGGCCGCCCCGGACCGCTGACCGGCGCCGTCTGCGACGAGGGTTCAGCCGTTCGCCTTGACCGCCGCGACGAACGGCGCCCACGCGGCGGCCGTGACGACGACCACGGGCCCGTCGGGCCGCTTGGAGTCCCGGACGGGCACGAGCCCGGCCACGTCGTCCGCGACCTCGACGCAGTCGCCGCCGTCACCGTTGCTGTAACTGCTCTTGCGCCAGTGGGCGTACCCTTCGGCCACTTCGACGCAGTTGCCACCGTCGCCGTTGCTGTAGCTGCTCTTGCGCCAGACGGCGGCGGTCAGATCAAGGGCGTTGCTGGCCATGTCGGTAGTCCTCAGCCGCTTCTTCGAGCAGGGCGAGGGACGCCTCCGGCGGCAAGGCGGCGGCCCTGAGCTGATCGTAAGCCTTGCGGTACTGCTTCACGAGGCTTGGATCGTCGACGGTTTGACCGTGATACGGCCCCTCCGTGTACATGAGCGGAGGGGCGTCCGCGAACTCCATGAACAGCAGCGGCAACTGCATGAAGGGTCGCGTCGGGCCGTCCCACGGCAGGATCTGCACGGCGACGCGACGCCGCCGTACGAGGGCGGCGATGTGGTCGAGCTGCTCGGCCATTTCCACGGCCGGAATCGTGGAGTTGCGCACCAGCGATTCGTGCAGGATCACCCAGTACTCCGGCTTCTTCGGGTTCTCGAAGAGCTCCGCCCGCTTCAGCCGGGCCTCGATCTTCGCCAGGACCTCCTCGGCGGTGTCTCTCGGGTGAGTGGAGTGGATGACGGCCTTCGCGTACGCGGCGGTCTGGAGCAGGCCCGGGATGAGGACGTTGCACCACTCCTCGATCGTCAGCGCGCGCTTCTCCGCTTCCGCGATCGCCGCGAAGTACGCCGCATGCGCGCCCTGTTTCGCCTTGCGGACGTCCTCGCACCTGCGCTGGAAGAAGCCGTCCGTCCCGAGCACCCGGTCGACGTGCTGCGCGAGGTCCAGCGGCATGCGCCGCTTGCCGTGCTCGATCTCGCTCAGATAGGTGGGGCCGTAGAAACTGCCTCCCACCAGTCTCTCCAGCGTCAGGCCCGCCTCCTCCCTCTTGAAGCGGAGTTCCTTCCCGTAGAACTGCGGGACGCTCGCCGACCCGTCGATCTCCTTGCGCGCAGCCACCGTTGACCGCCTTTCGCACCTTGCTTCGTGGAGCGGGAAACGCTTCCACCGTAGGGCGAGGCGCGGCAGCGTGTGAGGGGTTCGTCACGGCACGCAACGAAAGGTGGTCCCGACATGGCCGAGGACATCCGCGCCGACGTCACCGCACTGCGCACCGCTCTCGCAGCTCACGGCATCACGCTGCCGTCGCTCGGGGTGGATCCGGTCACCCTGGCCGGGTCCTCCGGAAGACCGCCGCTCGTCGCGCTCGGCCACTGCAACGTGGCGACCGCACGCCAGTTGGCCGAGGTGCTGCGGAAGGCGGCGGGCGGGTGACGTTGCCGATCGCCGTGGAGCTGCTGGCGTGGCCGAAGGCGGTGGCGGAGGTGCGGCGGATGGTGGAGGGCGACGATGTGCGGCTCTGTGTCAGCGAGTTGCTGACGAACGTCATCCGGCACGTCGGCGAGGGCACGCCGGTCACCGTGCGGGTCGCGGTGGCGCAGGCGGGCCGGCTGCGGGTGGCGGTGACGGACCCGGATCCGCGGGTCTGGCCGGTGTTGCGGGAGGCCCCCGCCGGGGCCGAGTCGGGGCGGGGGCTCGCGCTGGTGGAGGCGGTGGCGGCCCGGTGGGGCGTGGAGCAGGGGCCGTACGGCAAGACGGTGTGGTGCGAGCTGCGGCGCTAGGGCCGGCCGGAGTGGTCGATGACGTTGCCGTTGGAGCAGTTGTTGACGTGGTCGCCGACCCAGTCGCCCGCGACGGGTACGACGGCCACCTCGGCGAGGCAGACGGCGGCGGCGGTGAAGTTCCAGTTGTTGGCGGCGTTGACGCCGCCGCCGAAGTTGCTGTCGTTGTCGGCGAAGGCGGGCGTGGCGGTGGCGGAGAGGGCCGCGGCCAGCAGGGCGGTGGTGGAGATGATCTTTCGCATGTCCTGAGAACGTGCCGTCCGCCGCCCGGTCACGGAACGCATGGCCGGAAACCGCTCTTGGAGCAAAAGATAGTGCGGCTATCCTTTCGGTGCTCGGCGCCCGCACTCGCGCTCGTGCTCGCCGGATGCTCCACTGCGGAGGGGCGGAGCATCGGGCGGAGCGCGAGTGCCGAGGTGCCGTCCCGGCCGGTCCGTCCCGTCCCGTCCCGGCCTGCTCGGGTCAGTCGATGTGGACGATCTGGAAGGCCTCCGCCATCCGTCCCGCGGGCAGTCCGGCCGCCGTCGCGTGCTCGCTCAGCCACCTCCGCAGCAGGCCCGCCAGGTCGTCGAAGTGCGCGGTCTGGGAGGTGTGGATGCGCAGGGCCTCGACCTTGCGGTCGAAGACCGGGGTGACGTCCACGTACTGGTTCGGCGTCGGCCCGGTCATCAGCCACAGCTCGTGGACGATCCACGGCTCCAGGCCCTCGTCCTTCAGCAGTTCGGGATAGGCGAAGGGGTTGCGGGCCTCGGGATAGACCGCGCGCAGGCAGGCGTCGCCGACGGCCCGGTGGTCGGGGTGGAGGTCGGCGACGCGGGCCCAGTTGATCTCGGGTGACGGGATGATGCAGCGCTGCGGGCGGACCTCCCGTATGACCCGGCACAGGTCGCGGCGCAGCTCGACGCTCGGTTCCACGAAGCCGTCGGGATAGCCGAGGAAGCGGACGTCGGCGACGCCGCTGAGCTTCGCGGAGTGGACCTGCTCGGCGCGGCGCAGGTCCGCCATGGCCTGGCGGGGGAGCATCGGGTCGTAACCGCCGGCGCCGCCGTCCGTGACGATGCAGTACGTGACGCGGGTGCCGCGCTCGATCCACTGCATGACGGTGCCACTCACGCAGAACTCGATGTCGTCCGGGTGGGCGGCCACCACCAGCAGGGAGTCCGGAGCGCTGCGGACGGTCGGGTCGATCGCGAAGTCCTCCATGGGGCCAGCCTCTTGGCGCGGCGCGGGCGTCGCAAGGCCGGGCGGTGGCGTGAACCCGACATGGCACTTACGCGCCACCCAAAAAGTTGGTAGATTCAAATCATTGGCTGCCACATGTGAAGAGGTGGCGGGTATCGAGATCCGGAGGCGACCGGCATGTGCAGGATCCTCGGCTCCTTCGCCGCGGGCGCGGACCGTCCCGACCCGGCCGAACTCGCGGCGGTCTCGGCCCGCCAGCGGCACGGCGGACCCGACGAGCACCAGGTGCTCAGCGGACCGGGTTGGTCGCTCGGCTGCGACCGGCTCGCCGTCACCGACCCGTGCGGCGGCCGGCAGCCCTACCGGCTGCCGCACCTGCCCGCCGTCCTCGCCGTCCTCAACGGCGAGATCTACAACCACGCCGAGCTGCGCCGCCGCCTCGCCGCCCGCGGCCACCGCTTCCCCGACCGCTGCGACGGCACCCTGCTGCCCGCGCTCTACGCCGAGTACGGGCCGGCCTTCGCCGAACACCTCGACGGCATGTTCGCCGTCGCCGTCCTCGACCTGCGGCCCGGCACCGGCCGACTCGTCCTCGCCGTCGACGACATGGGCATGAAGCCGATCCACCTGCACCACGACCCGCGCGACGGCTCCACCCGTTTCGCCTCCGAGATCCCGGCGCTGCTCGCCTTCGACGGCGTACGGATCGCGCCGCGCGAGGACTCGCTCGACACCGTCCTCGCCACCCGCACCTCCTACTCCGCGCACACCGCGCTCGCCGGGATCGACGTGCTGCCGCCCGGCGCCACCGCGGTCGTACGGGCCGGGCGCACGCCCGTCGTACGGCGCCGGACGCCGCACCGGGCGCGGCCCGTCGGCGACACGCAGGACGTGCTGCGGCACGAGGTGCGGCGGCTCGCCACCGCCGACGCGCCGGTCTGCGCGATCACCAGCGGCGGGCTGGACTCCGGGCTCGTCACCGCGCTCGCCGCCGAGCACGCCCGCGAGACCGACGCGCCGCCGCTGCACACCTTCCACCTCACCTACCGCGGCACATGGCCCGACTCGGAGGCCGCCCACGCCCGTTCCGTCGCGCGCCGGGCCCGGACCGTGCACCACGAGGTCACCGTCGACCCGGACGAGATCCCGTCCCTCCTGACGAGGACCGTGCGGCACCTCGGGCAGCCCAACGCCGACCCGATCGCCCTCTCCACGTACGCGCTCTTCCGCGCCGTCCGCGAGAACGGCTTCACCGTCGCCCTCACCGGCGACGGCGCGGACGAACTCTTCGGCGGATACGACCGGATGCGGGCCGCGCTCGGCGCGCCGGACGGCGCCGACTGGGCCGGCGCCTACGCCGACGCGCTGTCGGCGGCGCCGCGGCTGCTGCGCGAGCACCTGTACACCTCCTCGTACGCGGCGTTCGTCGCCGACCAGGGCTCGGCCGCCGACCGGATCGCCCAGGAACTGCGCTCGGCGGAGGCGGCCGGGACCGACCGGGCCACCGCGATGAGCGCCTTCGAGACGCGCTGGCGGCTGCCCGCCTACCACCTGCGGCGCGTGGACCACCTGTCGATGGCGTGGGCCGTCGAGGCCCGGATGCCCTTCTGCCAGCCGTCCGTCGTCACCCACGCGCGGTCACTGCCCGCGCGGGCGCGGCACGGCAAGCGCGCGCTGTACGAGGCGGGCGCGGAACTGCTGCCGGGCGCCGTCCTGAACCGGCCCAAGCAGCCCTTCACGCTGCCGGTCGCGGCGATGCTGGCGCCCGGCGGGCCGCTCCTCGACACGGTCCGCGAACTGCTGTCGCCGGCCCGGCTCGTGCTCGGCGGCAAGCTCAGGGCGGACCGGGTGAACAAGCTGCTGGCGCGGCACCTGGAGCGGCCGAACGGGCGGATCGCGCTGGCGTTGTGGGGGGTGGCGGTGCATGAGCTGTGGACGGACGTGGTCCAGGGCATGCGCATCCCCGCCGGCTGCGCCGCCTGACCTCCCACGGCGCCCCTCACCGCCACCGCGCCCGCAGGCGACGCCGGGCGCGCAGGCGACGCCGGGCGCGCAGGCGGAGCACGCGCGGGGCGCCCAGGCGACGGCGCGGGAACAGGACGCGCCGCGCCCGCAGGCCATGCCGCGGGTGGAGGTGGCGGTCGTGCGGGCGGAGGACGCGCCGGGGCCCACGCTCGTCGTGCGCGGCGAGCAGCTCGCGCTGGGTGCGCCGGCCGAGCTGGCCGCGCTGCGCGGGGCGCTGCGCGCGACGCCGTACGCCGGCATCAACAAGATCGCCCTGTACGGGCCTTCGCGCCGCACCGGCGCCGACCTCGACTACCGGTTCGTGCAGGCGCTGCCCGCCGGCCGCTTCGACTTCCGCACCGGCTGCGGCCACTCGCTGCTGGCCTGCGTCGTCGCGGCCGCCGGCCCCGCCCGGCCCGTCACCGTCCGCGCCCTCACCACCGGCGACACCGTCCGCTGCGTGCCCCGCCCCGGCGCGTACGACCTCGACTTCCTTCGGCCGCCCGACGCGCCCGGCACCCTGCCCACCGGCCGCCCGGCGGACCTCGTCGACGGCGTGCCGGTGTCCCTCGTGCGCTACGGCAACCCGTACGTGCTCGTCGACGCCCGGCACGTACGCGTACCGGAGCACCGGCTCCGGCCACGGCTGCTGGAGATCCGCGCGCACGCCGGGCGCCTCCTCGGCCACCCGCCCCACTCGCCGCTCCCCAAGATCGCCGTCTTCCGGCCCACGCCCGACGGCCTGTCCGTCCGCGCGCTCACCGTCGGCGGCTGGCACCCGCGCCTCGCCCTCACCGGCGCCGCCGCGCTCGCCGCCGCCGGGGCGATCGACGGGACCGTCGTGCCGGGCCCGGTCACCCGCATCCTCACGCCCGGCGGCCCCGTCACCGTGTCCGTCGCCGCCGGCCGCGTCCGCGTCCACCACAAGCGCGCCCACGTCCTGGACCGGCTCCACCTGCCCTGGCGTATCCACGCAACGGCGTGAACGCGCACCCGCGCGGCCGGGCGGCCGGCCGGGCTCCTCTGCCACGCTGAAGGGCGACCGGCAACCGGTATCCGCGCCGCATTCGCGCCGCATCCGTGGGGAGAGCAGACGCACATGAAATTCGAGAATCTGCGTGTCGTCGTGACCGGCGCGTCCCGCTACTTCGGCCGCGCGCTCGCCGTCGGATTCGCCCATCTCGGCGCCGAGGTGTACGTCTCCGCCCGCACCGTCGAGGCCGCCGAACGCACCCGCACCGAGGTCATGGGCTCCGCCCGCGACCGCATCCACGCCTTCGGCTGCGACCTCAGCCGGCCCGCCGAGATCCGCGAGTTCGCGGCCCGCGTGGGCGAGCGCACCGACCGGGTCGACCTGCTCGTGAACAACGGCGCCCGCTGGCTCGACGGCATGGACCTGGAGGCGGCCAGCGACGACCAGATCGTCGAGACGATCGAGTCGACGGCCGGCGGCACCGTCCTGATGGTGAAGCACTTCCTGCCGCTGCTGCGCGCCTCCCTGCGCCCCGACATCGTCAACATGGTGGCCGTGCGCGACGCCGAGGGCGCCTCCGCCGCCACCGCGTCCGCCGCGCACGAGGCGTTCTGGACGGCGAAGAGCGCGCAGGCCGGCTTCGCCGACATCCTGTCCCGGCGGCTGCGGCCCTCCGGCGTGCGGGTGTTCTCGCTCTACCCGCCGGACTTCTCCACCTCCGATCCGCGGTTCGCGGAATGGGACGGCTCGAACCCGGACGGGATAGCGCCCGACGAGAAGCTGACCACCCAGGCGCTGTTCGAGTGCATCGTCTACGCCGTCGAGCAGCCCCGTGACTGCTTCATCCGCTCCTTCCACTTCGAACCCCGCTGATTCGAACCCGCTGATTCGAACCTCGCTGACGCTCAGGAGGTCTCATGAGCACCCCCGTCTGGATCACCGCGACTCCGCCGGCCACCCACGGCGAACTCCACATCGGCCACCTCGCAGGACCGTACGTGGCGGCCGACGTCCTCAGCCGCTTCCTGCGCGCCGAGGGCGAACCCGTCCGCTTCACCACCGGAACCGCCGACCACGCCAGCTCCGTCGAGGTCCGGGCGCTGCGGCACCACCGCAAGCCGGAGGAGGTCGCCGAGGGCTACCGCGCCGCGATCACCGCCGACTGGCTGCGCTCGGGAGTCGAGTTCGACCACATCGTCAGGCCGCGCGAGGACCGCGGCTACGGGCGCTGGGTGCGGGACCTCTTCAGCCGCCTGTACGCGCAGGGCGTCATCGCCCCGCGCACCCGCCTCCTGCCGTACTGCGAGCCGTGCGAGCGCTGGCTGTACGGCGCGCACGTCACCGGCGGCTGCCCGCACTGCGGCGCGGCGAGCGACGGCGGCATGTGCCACGAGTGCGCCCGGCCCAACGACGGCGGCGACCTGCTCTCGCCGCGCTGCTCGCTGTGCGACACGCCCGCGCTCGCCAGGCGCTGCCGGCGACTCTACGTGCCTCTGGAGCCGTTCCGCGACCAACTCTCCGACTACTGGGCGCTCGTCGACCTGCCGCCGCGGCTGGCCGCGCTGTGCGAGTCGCTGGTGGAGGACGGACTGCCGGACATCGCCGTCGGGCACCCGGCCGAGTGGGGCCTCGCCGTGCCCGTCGAGGGCTTCCCGGAGCACCGCATCGACGCCTGCTTCGAGGCCGCGGCGATGCACCTGTTCGGCTACGACACCAACGGCCCGCTGCCCGCCCGCGCCATCCACTTCTGCGGCTTCGGGCACGCCTTCTGCCACGCCGTGCTGCTGCCGGTGCTGCTGCTCGCGCAGGACGTCAAGCTGCCGCAGGAGTTCAACGTCAACGAGTCGTACGTGGTCGAGGAGGGCGTCCGCGAAGGCAACGTGTGGGCGCTCGACCTGCTCACCGAGTACGGCTCCGACAGCCTGCGCCGCCATGTCCTCCAGGCCCGGCCCACCGGCCGCCGCACCGTCTTCCACCGCGACCGGCTCGCCGCCGCCCGCCTGGAGCTCGACGAGAACTGGAACGCCTGGCTCGGGCGGCTCTTCGCGGCCGTCCGGGAGGAGTGCGACGGGCTCGCCCCGCAGGCGCTGCCCGGCGGCACCGGCTGGCCGGTCCTGGAACGCCGGCTGCACCGGGGCGTGGACGACCTGCGCGAGGCGTACGGCCCCGACGCCTTCGACCCGCGCCGGGCGGTGGCCGTGCTCGACGAGATGGTCCGCTCGGTCGCCGACTTCGGCTACGTCAACGCCCACGAACGCTGCCGGCCCAGCACCTCCTGCCGCCACCTTCCCGCGCTGGCCGCGCAGTTGGCGGTCGCCTCGGCGCTCTCGGCGTGGGCGCGGCCGGTGATGCCGGAGGGCGCGGACCGGCTGGCGGCCGCGCTCCAGGTGGAGCCGGGCCGGGCGGTCGACTGGTCGGCCCTGATCGCACCGCTGCCGGGGACGCGGCTGGCCCCGCCCTCGGGGCCGGTGTTCGGCTTCTGAGCCGCTGAGCAGTCCCGTACGGCGTCCGTCCCGTACGTCCTCCGTCCCGTACTTCTGTATGTCGTCCGTCCCGCATTTCGTCCGTCCCTCGGCCGCGTGACCGTGCGCGCGACGCGCGGGAACACGTGGCCCTCCACTCCTCAGGAGCCCCACGTGTCCCTGCGCGTCGCCATGCTCAGCGTCCACACCTCCCCGCTCCACCAGCCCGGAACCGGGGACGCCGGCGGGATGAACGTCTACATGGTCGAGCTGTCCCGCGCCCTCGCCGAGCAGGGCGTCGAGGTCGACCTCTTCACCCGCTGCCGTGGTGAGGGCCTGCCCCGACTCGTCGACCTGGAGCCCGGTGTCCGGGTCCGCCACCTGCCCGCCGGGCCGCGCCGCGCCCTGCCCAAGGAGGCCATGCCGGACCTGGTGCTGCCGTTCTCGCTGGCCCTGCTGAAGGAGGAACGCGGCTACGACCTGGTCCACTCGCACTACTGGCTCTCGGGCCAGGCCGGGCGGATCGCCTCCTTCGGGTGGGGCGTACCGCTGGTGCACACCGCGCACACCCTCGCCCTGGTCAAGAACGCCCACCTCGCCGACGGCGACACACCCGAGCCCGAGCTGCGGATCCGCGGCGAGCACCAGGTGGTGGCCGAGGCCGACCGGCTGATCGCCAACACGGCCGACGAGGCGGCGGCGCTGCGCACCCTGTACGGGGCGGAGGCGGCGCGCGTCGACGTCGTGCGGCCCGGCGTGGACCTGCGGACCTTCGCGCCCGGCGACGGGCGGGCCGCGGCACGGGCGCGGCTCGGGCTGCCGGCCGACGCGTTCGTGCCGCTGTACGCGGGCCGGATCCAGCCGCTGAAGGGCCCCGACGTGCTGGTGCGGGCGGTCGCCGAGCTGCTGCGGATGGCGCCGGACCTGCGACGCCGGCTGCTCGTGCCGGTGGTGGGCGGGCACTCGGGCGCGAGCCGGGAGGGCGCGGTGGGGCGGCTGGCGGCGGAGCTGGGCGTGGCCGACGTGCTGAGGGCCGGTCCTCCCGTACCGCAGGCGCGGCTCGCGGACTGGTACCGGGCGGCGGACGTGCTGGTGGTGCCGTCGCGTTCGGAGTCGTTCGGGCTCGTGGCGCTGGAGGCGCAGGCGTGCGGGACACCGGTCCTGGCCGCGGCGGTCGGCGGGCTGCCGACGGCGGTGTGGGACGGCGTGTCCGGGCTGCTCGTACGCGGGCACGACCCGGTGGCGTACGCGCGCAGGCTGCTGTGGCTGGCCCGCAACCCGCGGGTGCGGGCGACGATGGGCGAGGCGGCGGTCCGGCATGCCGGGCAGATGAGCTGGCGGGCCTCCGCCACGCGGACGATCGACGTGTACGAGGACGCGGTGGCGCGGCGGACGGAAGTGGGGCAGGGGCGGCGGCACGCCCCTGCCCCGGCGGCCCCTCTCTCCTGGAGGAACGAGAAGGCCGTCGCACCAGTCTAGCATCTCTTTTGGTTCGACCAAAGGTTAGAGACGCTCCGGATCCCTCAATTCCATTCCGGCGGCGGCGCATTGACGCACTCACGCCATGGCGGGTCCGCGCACCGGATATCTATGGATCCGCTTCCGGCGGCCGGTCAGAATAGAGATGTCTTCAGGGAGCGCCCGGCGGCACGGGCCCCCAGAAGGCGGAATTCACATTCCAACTCCTGGAGGAATCATGTCCGTCGAGCAGAACTCCGGAATACGCAAGGCCGTCCGCCGATTCGCCGTCGCCCTGGTCGCCTGTCTGGCCGTCGCCGGCGGCGCCGCCCTCGCCACCAGCCCCGACCCGGCGCCCGCCGGGCAGCAGCGGGCCGGCGCCACCGACGACTGGCCGCACCCGGTCGGCACGCCCGCCCCGGTCGTCAACTGACGCCCGAGCGGCCCGCCTTCACGACGGAAGAGCGGATTCGGAAAGCGGACCGGAAAGGCGAGTGATTCCGGAAGGCGAATCCGGAGGAGCGGAACACGGAAAGGCCCCGCAATCGACCTGCCACGATTGCGGGGCCTTTCCGTGCCGCCGATGTCCCGGTCTTCAGTCCAGCCAGCCGAGCCGCACCGCCCGCACACCCGCCTCGAAACGGCTCGACGCGCCCAGCTCCTGCATCAGTTCGGACAGCATCCGGCTCACCGTGCGCAGCGAGACGCCCAGATTCCGGGCGATCTTCTCGTCCTTCATGCCCGCCGCGAGCATCTGCAGCGCCGCCCGCTGCTGCTCCGACAGGCCGTCGCCGCCCCGCTCCGGCGCCACGTCGTCCCCGTACGGCGTGGCCGTGTGCCAGCAGTGCTCGTACAGGCTCAGGAAGGAGCGGACGAGCAGCGGCCCACGGGCCAGGATCGCGCCCTCGCCCGGCGCCTCGGGGCGCAGCGGCACGATCGCGTACTGCTCGTCGACGATGACCATCGTCATCGGCAGGTCGGGCGCGATCCGGACCTCCACGCCCAGCTCGGCCCGGCGGTTGAGGACCTCCGCCGCCTCCGGGCGGACGGCGTCCTGGCTGCGGTAGATGGCGCGGACCCGCACGCCGTGGGCCAGCTTGCGGCGGTCCCGCTCGAAGATCCGCTCCGGCACCTGCCGGGCCGGGCCGGTCGGGTACATCGAACAGGACGCCTCCTGCGTGACGTCGATGATGTCCTCGAGGGCCTGCTGGATCCGGCGGTAGTCGGTGATCGTCTCGACCGCGATCTCGGAGCGGGTCAGTGAGCCGGGCCGCAGGAACGTGCCGGCCAGCGTCTCCAGGGTGCTGTACGCCTGATCGGCCTCGGCCAGGTGCTCGCGCAGCCGGGCCCGCTCCTGGTCCAGGACGCGCAGCAGCGCGATCTCCGGGTCCACGGAGGCCACCGCGTCCTCGTCCGGCCGCCACGCGGCGTCGCGCAGATCGACGCTGGTGGCGTGCGTGCTGGTGGTCGGGACGATCAGGCCCAGGGTGACCAGCTCGGTGCGACATCGCTCGAACTCCTCGGGCGAGAGGCCTAACGACCCGGCCACCTCGGGGAAGTTCGACACTCCGCGCCGGCGCAGCTCCTGGTAGAGGGCCACCAGCCGGCCGTCCGAAAGGCCCGCCGCGACGCCCTTCGCGGCGCCCTCCGCGAGGCCCTCCGCGAGGCCCTTCGCGAGGCCTTCCGCGAGACCGTCCGTCCGGCCTTCCTCCGTGACGCCACCCGTCGTGATCACGCGAGCATCCCCCCTTCACCTCATGGTCCGGTCGTCCCCGGTCGCCAGGTTACGTGCCGGGTCGTGGCGGCCGGCCGGCCACGAGCCGGGCGGCCCCGGGCACCTGGAACCCCGCCTCCCTACTGCGGCGCCGGGTCGAAGGCGTCGCCGTCGAGGAGGCCCAGCCGGGCGGCCTTCACACCCGCCTCGAAGCGGCTGGCCGCGCCCAGCTCCTGCATCACCTCGGAGATCAGCCGGCTGACCGTGCGCAGCGAGACGCCCAGGTTCCGCGCCACCTGCTCGTCCTTGATGCCGGACGCCAGCATCCGCAGCGCGGCCCGCTGCTGTTCGGTGAGCCCGTCACCGCCGTGCCCGCCCGGGTCCTCGTGGCCGTACGGGGTGGCCGCGTGCCAGCAGTACTCGTACAGGGCCCGGTAGGAGCGGACCAGGCCGGGGCCGCGGGCCAGCACCGCGGCCGACTCCGGGTCGCGCGGATCGGTCGGGAGCAGCGCGAAGTTCTCGTCGGCGAGCACCATGTTCATCGGGACCACGGGAGACAGCCGCACCTCGACGCCCAGCGCGGTCCGCTCGGCCAGGTGCTGCACCATCTCCGGCACCTGGCCGACCCGGTGGCTGTACATGGCCTGGACCCGTACGCCGCGCGCGATCCGCTCGCGGTCGCGGTCCAGCTCCCGGGCCGTCTCCTCGCGCCGTACCGAACCGGTCAGCATCGAGTGGACGGAGCCCTTCACCGTGGTCGTGAGGTCGGCCAGCTCGCGGCGGATGCGGGCCGGGTCGTCGACGATCTCGACCTCGACCTCGGAGCCGGTCTCCATGCCGGCCCGCAGAAACGGTCCGGCCAGTGTCTCGAGCACCGTGTGCGCCCGGTCGGTCTCGGCAAGACGGCTCTCCAGCCGGTCACGCTCGTGCTGGAGCAGCCGGAGCAGTGCGACGTCCGGGGCGACCACGACCGGCGGGAGCTCGCCGGCCGGCCGCGGCTCGATCAGGCCGAGCGTGGTGAGCTCGGCGCGGCAGCGCTCGCGTTCGGCGTCGGTCAGGTCGAGGCGCCGTGCCACGTCGTCGAACGTGTCGCCGGGAGCGGTGCGTAACTCCTGGTAGAGGGCGAGGGCCTGCTCGCTTCCCGTCCGCCCTCCGGCGGCGTTTTTGGACACGGCGCAGCAGACTCCCCTCGGATCGCGCGGATCCTGTTGAAACGCCCCGCTAGACCCTGCCACAGATTCGAACGCACCGCACGGTGTTCAAGTGCATTGGGGGGCCGGGCCGTTCGGCGGCCGGACGCGCCCCCGGGCAGCGGTCTTCGTCAGTCGCGGCAGTCGGGGCACAGGCCCTTGAAGACCACCTCGGCGTCGCTGACCGCCCACTCGGGCAGGCTGCCGCGGGGCGGTGCGGGCGCGGTCGCCGCCACGTTCTCCACGCGGCCGCAGTTCAGGCACAGGGCGTGCTGGTGCGCGGGGCCGGAGATCTCGAACACGGCGGGCAGACCGGGCCGGTCGAACTTGCTGACCAGGCCCGTCTCCTGGAAGTGCCGCAGCATCTCGTACACGGCCTGGCTGGTGAGGGTGCCGAGCCGCTCACGGGCGGTGGCCGTGATCGCCTCGACGTCGAGATGGCCGCCGGCGGCGAGCACCGTGAGCACCTCCAGGCGCGGACCGGTGACGCGCAGGCCCACGTCGCGCAGGCGCTGGATCACCGCCTCGCGGCCCGTCAGGTCTTCCACGACTGCCATCTTCTCCGCCCGCCACCTGGTCGGCCCAAACCTTTGTGGGCATCGTACCTCTTGGCCGTCCCTGTCGTCAGTCGGTCCTCGGCCAGGCGCCGGGGGGCCCGGGCGCCGGGTCCCGTCCCTCAGGCCGCCGGGGTGGCCGGGCTCAGTCGTCGGGGCGGCAGACGAGGAGCACGCTCTCCGTCCGGTCGTCGATGCGGTGGCGCCGCCGGCCCTCGATGTACAGGCCCGCCGCGTGCAGCTCGGCCGCCAGGTGCTCGCCGTCCACGATCCACTTGTCCGTGGTCAGCACGACCCGCTCGGTCGACAGCTTCCCGGTCCGCGCCGTGCAGTACGTGATCCGCTCGCTCATCGTGCGCAGGTCGAAGTCCTGCCGGGCCACCACCCACTCGTCGATTCCGTCGAACCGCGGCACCTGGAACGCCCAGGTCCGCTGCGGCTCGGCGACCAGTCCCGGCAGCAGGTGGGAGGTGTAGTCGAGCGCGAGCGCTCCGCCCGCCCCCAGGTGCGAGGCGATCTCGCGCAGCAGCCGGGGCCGCGCCTGCGGCGGTACGGCGGAGACCATCGCGCCCGCGAGCAGCGCGAGCCGGTAGTCGCCGTCCAGCCGCAGCTCGGTCAGGTCGGCCCGGGTGGTCACGATCAGCCCGGCGACCTGCGGACCGATGCGCCGGGCCCAGGTCTCGAGGCGCTCCAGGGCGGGGCCGTCCCGGTCCACGGCCTCCACGGCGAAGCCGTGCCGGGCGAAGGGGACGGCGAGCCGTCCGGCGCCGGAGCCGAGATCGAGGACGGGGCCGCCGGTGGACCGGGCGAGACCGAGATACCGGACGATGTCGGCGCTGTGCGGGCCGAGGAGCGCGTCGTGGAGCCAGACCGAGTCCGCGTCGGCGGGCGAGACCGTCTCGAGTCCGGGAAGGGTGTCGGACGAGAGCCGGATCCCGGCGCCGGGGGCGGGCGGTTCGTATCGGGACGGCAGGACCGCCGCGAGCGCCGCGGGCACCACCGGCAGGGACGTGCCGCTCTGTGTGTGCATCGCTCCTCCAGGGACTCGCTCGGTCCGTGCCGTCCGGAGGCAGGGCTCCCGTGCCGCCGGGGCCGTGCCGCTGTGCACATCCTGACCTGCGGCGGAGGGCGGATTCCAGCGGATCCGGGGGCGTGAACACGCGATGGCGTGTGTCTGCCACGGGTGGTGGCGGAGGCGAGGTGGGAACGTGAAGGGGGAGGAAGGGCGGCCGGCGGGCGCGGTCAGAGGGCGCGGTGGAGGCGGGTGCCGTCCAGCGGGGCGAAGCCGCTCTTCACGTAGAAGGGGAGCGAGGGATCCTGCGCGGCCGGCAGCGTCACGCGCTGCTCGGTGGCGCCGTAGTCGCGCATCCGGTCGCTGGTCGCCGCGAGCAGCGCCGTACCGACTCCGCTCCGGCGCGCGCCGGGCACGACGGCGAGCGCGTACAGCTCGCCCTCGCCCGGTACGGGCACGCCGCCGGCGACCGCGCCGAGCAGTTCGCCGTCCGCGCCGGTGGCCACCAGCCAGCCGAGCCAGCCCGGTGCGCCGCCGGGAATTTCAATTTCCGCGCGGATACGGGGAAGTGCGCATTGTGTCGAGACGAGTCGCCGGGTCGGGATTTCGCCGAGTATTTCCGCGTAGCTGTCCCGAATGGACTCCGCCAGCAGCCTGGATATCGTCGTCGCGTCGGCGGCCTCCGCCGCCCGCACGTCCGCCAGCTGCATTGGTTCGTACCCTTCGACGTGCCGAGCTGAACGCCAACATACCCACGATAGCGGGGAATTCAGGAGGGCGTGACCGATGTCAAATCTACGAATTCCCTTAGTATTAATTCGGGAACGAGCAGCAGGCGATGATCAGCGGAGCGGCCGCGAGACCGGCCGCGGCGATCGTCAGCATGCCGCGCAGGACCGGATGTCCCGCGCTGTGCGGCGTGAGGATCCGCCGCATCCGCAGGGCAGCCGACGGGCCGCCCGCGCCGAAGGCCTCGCGCGGCGCCCGGCCCGAGGCGAGCGCGTAGAGCGCGGTGGCCAGCGCGTCGCGCGAACACCGGCGCAGGGCCCGGTCGTCGGCCGTCATCTCGAGCAGCAGCGGCACCGCCGTGCCGCCGTGGCGGGCGAGCGGCAGGCGCGGGAAGACCGCGGCGAAGGACTCCGCCGCCGCCACCAGCAGATGGTGCCGCCCCGCGATGTGCGCGCGCTCGTGGGCGAGGGCCGCGTCCAGCTGGGGAGTGGTGAGGGTGGCGAGCGCGCCGGAGGAGACCACCACGCGGCGCGAGCGGCCGGGCAGGCAGTAGACCGCGGGCCGCGCGTGGTCCAGGACGGTCGCGCCGAGCCCCGGGTCGTAACGGCCGACCAGCCGCAGGGTCTCCGCGTGCCGCCGCCGCTCGTGGCGCGCCCGCAGCAGCGCCCGTACGAAACCGGCGACCGGCACCGCGAGGACGGCGAGGGCGACGGCGAGGGCCGTGTACTCGCGTGCGCTGAGCCGCAAGAGGCGTTCGGCGGGTGGGAGTTGGAGGGCGAAGAGGGCGTCGCTGACGCGGTGGCCGGTCGGGCTCGGCAGGATCAGCTGGGCCGGCAGCAGCGCGGCGCAGCCGGCGAAGAGCGCGCCGCTCGCCGCCCAGACGGCGAGCGCGAGCCGGGGCACCTGCTGGGTCCAGCGGGCCCGCACCAGGAGCCAGGGCACGAGGAAGCCGGTGCAGAGGACGAGGCCGAGGGGCGGGAGGGTGTGGTGGTTCACCGGTTCTCGCCGCCCTCGCCGGCGAGGCGGCGCGCGGCGCCGAGCGCGGCGCCGTGGGCCAGGCCGCGGTCCGCGGTACCGGGCGGCAGGCCGTGGCGCGCGGCACCGGGCGGCAGGTCGTGGTCCGCGGTACCGGGCGGCAGGTCGTGGTCCGCGGTGCCGGGTGGCAGGTCGTGGTCCGCGCCCGCGGTGCGGCGGGCCGTGCGCAGGGCGGCGTCGAGGGCGGCCATGTCCTCGTCGGAGATGGTCTCCACGAAGCGCAGCAGCGCGGCGGGCCGGTCCTGGCTGTCGCCGAGCGCGTCCTGCATGAGCCCGGCGGTGTACTCCTCGCGGCTGCGGACGGGTTCGTACAGCCAGGCCCGGCCCGATTTCTCGCGGCGCAGCCAGCCCTTGCGGTGGAGTATGTCGGCGACGGTCATCACCGTCGTGTAGGCGACGCGGCGCCCCAGATTGATGTCGTCGACGATCTCGCGGACCGTCGCGGGCCGCTGCCAGGCCCACAGCCGGTCCATGATCTCGGCCTCCAGCTCTCCCAGCCGGCGCACGTGCATCCCCTCCCCGCTCACGGGCGGCTCATCGTACGGGCCGCCTCACCCGCTCAGGTATACCCCCCGGGGGTACGATGGCGGGATGACGACCCTGATGGCGAACCTGATGACGAACCGCCCCTGCGCGAAGGTCTGCGGCCCCGGCCTGCCCGGTTCGGTGGAGCTGGTGCTCCTCCGTCAGGTGCTCGGCCGGTGTCTTCGGCTGAGCGTGAAACTGACCGCCGACTGCCCTTCGCACAAGGGCGGTTGACTCTCTCTCTTGACTTGTTCCGACGTGAACCGCGTCAGGTCCGGACGGGGTCCGGTTCAGGTCCGGATGAGGCGGGCGATGGCCTTCGAGGCCTCGCCCACCTTCACCTTGGCCTGGTCCCCGCCGGCCGCGATGGCCTCCGTGACGCAGCAGCTGAGGTGCTCGTCCAGGAGGGCCACCGCGCAGGACTGGAGCGCCGCGTTGACGGCGGACACCTGGGTCAGGACGTCGATGCAGTAGACGTCCTCGTCGACCATCCGCTGCACGCCCCTGACCTGTCCCTCGATGCGCCTGAGGCGTCTGATGATGTCTTCCTTGTGCTGTACGTAACCGGCCACGGCGGCCTCCTCGTCACATCACGTCACTTGAAGGCAGCGTCACTTGTCGGCGGCCTGGAAGCCCCGCAGGCGGAGGCTGTTGCCGACCACGAAGACCGAGGAGAAGGCCATCGCGGCACCGGCGATCATCGGGTTGAGTAGGCCGGCCGCGGCGAGCGGCAGCGCGGCCACGTTGTAGGCGAAGGCCCAGAAGAGGTTGGAGCGGATGGTGCCGAGGGTCTTGCGGGAGAGCCGGATCGCGTCGGCCGCGGCCCGCAGGTCTCCTCGTACGAGCGTCAGGTCGCCGGCCTCGATGGCCGCGTCCGTGCCGGTGCCCATCGCGAGGCCGAGGTCGGCCTGGGCGAGCGCGGCGGCGTCGTTGACGCCGTCGCCGACCATGGCGACCGAACGGCCCTCGGCCTGAAGGCGCTTGACGACGTCGACCTTGTCCTGCGGCATGACCTCGGCGATGACCTCGCCGATGCCGACCTCGGCGGCGACGGCCTCGGCGACCGCCTTGTTGTCGCCGGTGAGCAGGATCGGCGTGAGTCCGAGGCCCTTGAGGCGGCGGATCGCCTCGGCGCTGGTCTCCTTGACGGCGTCGGCGACCTCCAGTACCGCGCGGGCCTTGCCGTCCCAGGCGACCGCGATGGCGGTCCTGCCGGCCTTCTCCGCGGCCTCCTTCGCCGAGCGGAGGCTGTCGGGCAGGGCCATCGCCCACTCCTCGAGCAGCTTCTCGCGGCCGACGAGGACGGCGTGGCCCTCGACGACGCCCTGGACGCCGAGGCCGGGCACGTTGGTGAAGTCCTCGGGTGTGGGCAGGGTGCCGACCTTGGCGGCGGCGCCGGT
Source organism: Streptomyces sp. NPDC053493 (assembly GCF_044544825.1). Taxonomy (NCBI): domain Bacteria; kingdom Bacillati; phylum Actinomycetota; class Actinomycetes; order Kitasatosporales; family Streptomycetaceae; genus Streptomyces; species Streptomyces sp. NPDC053493. Next base: position 286,108 of record NZ_JBITXS010000005.1, on the reverse strand, counting down.
GGCGACGGCCTGGGCGATCGGGTGCTCGGAGGAGTGCTCCAGGGCGCCGGCCAGGCGCAGCACGTCGGTCTCGTCGGTGCCGGCGGCGGTGTGGACCTTGATCAGGGTCATCCGGCCGGTGGTGACGGTGCCGGTCTTGTCCAGGACGATGGTGTCGACCTTGCGGGTGGTCTCCAGGACCTCGGGGCCCTTGATGAGGATGCCGAGCTGGGCGCCGCGGCCGGTGCCGACCATGAGGGCGGTCGGGGTGGCGAGGCCGAGGGCGCACGGGCAGGCGATGATCAGCACGGCGACGGCGGCGGTGAACGCGGAGGTCAGGCCCTGTCCCGTACCCAGCCAGAAGCCGAGGGTGCCGAGCGAGAGCGCGATGACGACCGGCACGAAGACGGCGGAGATCTTGTCGGCGAGGCGCTGGGCGGCGGCCTTGCCGTTCTGGGCGTCCTCGACGAGCTTGGCCATGCGGGCGAGCTGGGTGTCGGCGCCGACGCGGGTGGCCTCGACGACCAGACGGCCGCCGGCGTTCAGGGTGGCGCCGGTGACGGCGTCGCCGACGCCGACCTCGACGGGCACCGACTCGCCGGTGAGCATCGAGGCGTCGACGGCGGAGGAGCCCTCGACGACGGTGCCGTCGGTGGCGATCTTCTCGCCCGGGCGGACCAGGAAGCGCATGCCGACCTGGAGTTCGGCGGTCGGGACGGTGGTCTCCCGGCCGTTCCTGAGGACGGTCACCTCCTTCGCGCCCAGCTGCATCAGCGCCTTGAGCGCGGCGCCGGCCTTGCGCTTGGAGCGGGCCTCGAAGTAGCGGCCGGCCAGGATGAAGGCGGTGACGCCGGCCGCGGCCTCCAGATAGATGTTCCCGGCGCCGTCGGTGCGGGCGATGGTGAACTCGAAGGGGTGCGTCATGCCGGGCGTGCCGGCGGTGCCGAAGAACAGTGCCCACAGCGACCACAGGAACGCGGCGACGGTGCCGACCGAGATCAGCGTGTCCATGGTGGCGGCGCCGTGCCGGGCGTTGGTCCAGGCGGCGCGGTGGAAGGGCCAGGCGGCGTAGGTGACGACCGGCGCGGCGAGCGTGAGGCTCAGCCACTGCCAGTACTCGATCTGCAGGGCCGGCACCATCGCCATGGCGATGACGGGCACGGCGAGCGCGACGGCGGTGACCAGCCGGTGCCTGAGGGGCCGGAGTTCGGCGTCGGCCCGCTCCTCGTCGGAGGGGCCGTCGGCGCCCGGCGTCTCGCTCTGCGGCGGGGCGGGCTCGGCGGCGGTGTAGCCGGTGGCCTCGACGGTGGCGATGAGGTCGGCGACGGCGATGTCGGCGTCGAAGGTGACCTTCGCCTTCTCGGTCGCGTAGTTGACGGTGGCCTCGACGCCGTCCATGCGGTTGAGCTTCTTCTCGATACGGGCCGCGCACGAGGCGCAGGTCATGCCGCCGATGGCGAGCTCGACCTGGGCGGTGCCGGGGGTCGTCGTTGTCATGAGGTCTGCTCCTCGTTCGTTACGGGGCGGGGGCCGGGGCCCGGGCGTGGTGGGCGAGCCCCGGCGGCCGGTGGGCGCCGAAGCGCCGGTCAGGCGCGGCCGGTCAGCTCGTAGCCGGCGTCGTCGACGGCGGCGGCGATCGCGGCGTCGTCGGGCGCGCCGCCGGTGGTGACGGTCACCCGGCCGGCGGCGACGTCGACGTCCACGGACAGGACGCCGGCGAGCTCGCCGACGGACTGGGTGACGGCGGACTTGCAGTGGCCGCAGGTCATGCCGGAGACGGCGTAGACGGTGGTGGTGCGGTCGGCGACGGCGACGGCCGTGGTGGCGTCGGCGGCGGCGTTGGTGGAGCAGCTGTTGTCGGGGGTGCAGCAGGAACCCATGTCGTCCTCCATCGTCGGTGTCACTCTTACGGATACCCTCGGGGGGTATCGTGATGCGTTCATGTATACCCCTGGGTGGTATGCGTTGGCAAGCGTCGGCCCGACTTGACTTGATACCCCCCGGGGGTATGGTGAAATGCAAGGAAGGGTCACCCACGCCACCCATGCACGGGAGAGCAGTCATGAACACCGGAGTGAAGATCACTGCCTTTGCCGCCGCGCTCGCCGCGACCTTCGGGACCGCGTACGGGGTCGGCAAGGGTGTCGGCCCGATCGGCGAGCCGGCCGCGCCGCGGCACGGCGGCCACGCGGAGGCGGCGCAGGAGCAGGCGGGCGGGGACGGCCACGCCGGACACGGCGGCGGGACCGAGGGTGCGGCGAACGCGCCCGCGGCCGGCGGTCTGCAGATCTCCGACGGCGGCTACACGCTCGCCCTCGACACGCCGACGCCGGCCCCGGGCCGGAGCACCCTGAAGTTCGCCGTCAAGGACGCCGCCGGCCGGAAGGTCACCGCGTTCACCACCGAACACGGCAAGGAACTCCACTTCATCGTCGCCTCGCGCGACCTCACCGTCTTCCGCCACCTCCACCCGGTGAAGGCCGCCGACGGCACCTGGAGCGTGGACGCGGACCTGCCGGCCGCCGGCGCCTACAAGGCCTTCGCCGACTTCAAGCCGGCCGTCGAGGGCGCCAAGGGAGTGACGCTGGGCGCCGACCTGTCCGTCCCCGGCGCCTACGCGCCGAAGCCGATGCCGCCCGCGACGCCGACCGCGAACGTCGACGGCTACGAGGTCCGGCTCGGCGGCACGCTGGACCCGGGCAAGGCGGGTGAGCTGCGGCTCACGGTCACGAAGGCCGGAAAGCCCGTCACCGACCTGGAGCCGTACCTCGGCGCGTACGGACATCTCGTCGCCCTGCGCGCCGGCGACCTCGCGTACCTCCACGTCCACCCGAACGAGGGCGGCCCGGGCCCGGACGTCTCCTTCACCGCGACGGCGCCGAGCCCGGGCACGTACCGGCTCTTCCTGGACTTCCAGCACGAGGGAAAGGTGCGGACTGCGGCGTTCACCGTGCGGGCAGGAGAGACGGCGGGGACGGCGGCCGGGACGGCGGCGCCGTCCGGTGAGGCGTCGCACGATGCGGGAGGCCACTCCCACGGCTAGTCTGGACATTGGACTAGACCTGTAGCGAGTGATCCCTGGAGGATGGGGCTAAATGAGCAACCGTGCAGTGCTGGAGGTGATCGCCCTCGACGAGGAGGACGCGGTCGCTGCCCAGGCCGGTGGGGCGGACCGCCTCGAGCTGGTCACCGACATCGCGGCGGACGGATTCACACCGTCCACGACCGGCTTCGCGACGATCCGCGCCGCGGTCGACATCCCGCTGCGCGTGATGCTCCGGCTGACGGACGGCTTCGCCGCCGGCGACATCGACGCGCTGGTGGGCCGGGCCTCGGAGCTGCGGGAAGCAGGAGCCGACGCCTTCGTCCTCGGCTTCCTCACCGCGGACGGCGACGCGGACCTGGTGGCGGTGGAGCGCCTGATGGCCGTCCTCGACGGCTGCCCGTGGACCTTCCACCGCGCCATCGACCGCGCCGCCGACCGCGACGCGCTGCGCAAGCAGCTCGCCGACCTGCCGGGCCTCGACACCTACCTCACGGCGGGCGCGGCGACCGGTGTCGACGACGGCCTGCGCACGCTGCGCGCCGAGGCCGCCCGCGCCGGCGAACCGGGCTACGAGCCGCAGATCCTCGTCGGCGGCGGCCTCCGCCTCGACCACCTCCCGACCCTCCGCGCCGCCGGCCTCACCGCCTTCCACATCGGCGGCGCCGCCCGCCCCCACGGCTGGACGGCCCCGGTCTCCGAATCCGCGGTCCGCGCTTGGCGCGAGGCGGTGGACGGGTAGGCGCTGGGGGGCTCGGAGGGTGCGGGTCCGGGGCCCGCTCTGTGAACGTTTCGGGTGTGCTTCTGGTGTGGCCGCCCTGTTTCCGAGTGTGGCCCCCTCCGTCGTCCCGTCAAGGGCGCTCCCTTCGGTCGCGTCGCTTCGCGATGTCGCTGCGCTTCACCCTTGACGGGCCGTCTCCGGGTGCCTTTTCACACTCGGAGGGCGGCCGGGGGTGCGGGGCCGGCGGGGGCCGGGTCGCGCCTGGGGCGGGGTGGCGGGGTGCGGGCCGGTGGGTGGTGCGCGGTCGTGGAATGGGGTGCCCATTCTCGGCTGAGCGACTTGCGGCGGTCGTTGGGCGGGGCTTCATGCCCCGCTGGTCATTGCCGGTGCCAAGGGGGGCATCGCGGCCCCGCCCACGGATCGGATCGCCTCTGGAGTCACAGGAGTTCACTCTCGTCCCACGCGGGGTGGGGATGTGTCACTTAGCACCGAGGCGGCGGGGCGAGGCCGCTGCGGGAGGGATTCGGGCCGCCTCAGTCGTCACACGAGGGCGCTCCCGTCCCCGCGCGGGGCGAAGTCGCCCTGCGCGGGCCTGAGGCTGCCTCAGTCGTCACACCCGTGCGCTCCCGTCCCATCCCGGGCCGGGATGTGTCACTTAGCACCGCACCGGGCGTCCGCCTTCTCTCCACCCACCGGGAGTGACCAGCGGGGCATGAGTCCCAGCCCCACGACGGCGGCCCGCCGCTTAGCCGGGATTGGGCACCCCATTCCACTGCCGCGCTCCACCCACCGGCCCGCAGCCCGGCACGCCACCGCAGGCAGGACACGCCCCCGCCGGCCCCGCCCCCCCCGGCCGCCCTCCGAGAGTTTTCACGTGTCTGGAGGTGACGGGTCAAGGGTGGCCGCAGGCCATCGCGCAGCGACGCGACCGAAGGGAGCGCCCTTGACGCGGCGCCGGAAGGCACGACTCTCGGAGAAGAGGGCGGCCGCACCAGAAGCACACCCACAACCCCCGCCCCCAGAACCCAAGCTAGCCCCGCCCCAACCGCCTCCCGCCCTCTAGGTGACCCGAATTGCGTGGCGAGGGGCTCGGCGGCGCCGTTAGCCTCCGCGGCATGCAGACGCAGCCGGAGGCACAGTCGCCGTCGCCGTCGTCGTCGCCGACCGCGCAGGCCGCGCGCGGCCCGGTGCAGCCCGACGAGGATCTGGTGCGGCGGCTTGTCGCCGCGCAGTTTCCGCGGTGGGCGGGGCTGCCCGTGCGGCAGTTGGTGACCGCGGGGACGGACAACGCGATGTTCCGGCTCGGAGACGAGTGGGTCGTGCGGCTGCCGAAGGCCGAGTGGGCGCGGGGCCAGGTCGAGAAGGAGCAGCGGTGGCTGCCGCGGCTCGCGCCGTGGCTGCCGCTGGACGTTCCGGTGCCGGTCGGGGAAGGCGTGCCGGGTGAGGGCTACGACCAGGCGTGGTCGGTGGCCGCGTGGCTGGACGGCGCCGACGCCTACGCGGCGCCGGTCGCCGATCTCGCCGACACCGCCGTCGCGTTGGGCCGTTTCGGTGCCGCTCTGCGCGCGGTCGACACGACCGGCGGGCCCGCGTCCTCGCGGGGCGGGCCGGTCACCGCCTGGGAGGACGGCGCCATGGCGGAAGCGCTGCGGGCCCTCGGGGCCGACGGCACGCTCGACGGCGCGGCCGCGACCGCCGCCTGGGAGGAGGTGCTGCGGCTGCCGCGGTGGGACGGCGAGCCCGTCTGGGTCCACGGCGACCTGCTGCCCGGCAATCTGCTCACCCGCGACGGACGCCTCAGCGCCGTCATCGACTTCGGCGCCCTCGGCGCGGGCGATCCCGCCTGCGACATGATGCCCGCCTGGACCCTCCTCACGCCCGAGACCCGTCCCCTCTTCCGCGAGGCGGCCCGGGTCGACGACGCCACCTGGGCCCGCGGCCGCGGCTGGGCCCTGTGCTGGGGCGTCGTGACCGAGCACTCCTACCGCGGGAAGAACCCGGTCCTGGCGGACGTGGCCCACCGGTCCTGGTCCCAGGCGCTGCCCGAGTACGGCCACGGTGACTGAGACGGCACGGTCAGGGGCCCAACTGCTCCGGCAGGGGCGCCGCGTGAACGACCGTCAGGCCCGAGACCGCACGCGTCAGCGCCACGTACAGCCGGCGCAGTCCCGTCCGCTCGTCCGGTTCGCCGTCGACCACGGCCGCCGGCTCGTCCAGGACCACGTAGTCGTACTCCAGGCCCTTGGCGAGCGAGGCCGGGACCAGGGTCAGCCGGGACTCGGCGGTGGTCTCCTCGCCCGGCGAGAGGTACGGCAGGCCGGCGGCCTCCAGCGCCTTCGCCAGCGGCGCGATCCGGGCGTCGGCGGCGATCAGGCCGATCGAGCCCTCGTGGGCCAGCGACTCCCGGCACGCCGCCACCACGTCCTCGTCCAGGGCGGAGGGCGAGGCCGAGGCCCGGATCAGCAGCGAGCCGGGGTTCTCCCGCACCGACTCCACCGCCCGCAGGCCCGGAGACATGTGCGGCAGCAGCCGCGAGGCGTACGCGATGACCTCGCGCGGCACGCGGAAGCCGGCCGTCAGCTCCTCGACCACGGCCTCCGGCTTGCCCAGGTGACCGAGCGCCTGCGCCCAGCTCTGCGTCGCCCACGGCGTGGTGCCCTGCGCCAGGTCGCCGAGGACCGTCGCCGAGCCCGTCGAGCAGCGCCGGCCGACCGCCCGGTACTGCATGGGCGAGAGGTCCTGCGCCTCGTCGAGGACGACATGGCCGAGCGAGTGGGTGCGCTCCACCAGGTCGCGGGCCTCGTCGATGAGGACGGCGTCCGCCGCCGACCACTTCGCCGTCTTCACGCTGCGGGCCGGCTTCGCCCACAGCAGCAGCTTCTGCTCCTCCTCGTCGAGGACGCCCGCCGCGTGCTCGGCCAGGAACTCGGGCTCGCTCAGCAGCCGGAGCACCAGCTTGGCCGGATCGACGGCGGGCCAGCACTCCTTCACGACCGCCTTGACCGCCGCGTTGCGCGCGACCGCGTTCTGCACCCGGTCGTCGGGCGCCTCGCCCGCCTGCTCCATCCGCACCAGGACCGCGTGCGCGATGCGCTGCGGCAGGGCCTCGCGGGCCGCGCCGTAACGGATGTCGCGGTCGGTCAGCTCCCGGACGATCTCCTCGATCTCGTACGCCGGGACCCGCCAGCGGCGCGAGCCGCGCACCACCATCAGCGGCTCGGTGGGCATCGCCACGTGCGACCACACCGCCCGCCGCAGCACCTCCGCCATCCGGGCGTCGCCCTTGACGACGGCGGTCGCCGCCTCGTCCGTACCGCGCACCTCGACGTGCGCGACCAGGTCGTCCACGGTCGCCTGCTGCACCTCCAGCTCGCCGAGCGCGGGCAGCACCTGCTCGATGTAGTGCAGGAAGGAACGGTTCGGCCCGATGACCAGCGTGCCGGTACGGGCGAGCCGCTCCCGGTGCGCGTAGAGGAGGTACGCGACACGGTGCAGGCCCACGGCCGTCTTTCCGGTGCCGGGGCCGCCCTGCACGCACACCGTGCCCGACAGGCCGGAGCGGACGATCTCGTCCTGCTCGGGCTGGATGGTCGCGACGATGTCGCGCATGGGGCCGACGCGCGGCCGCTCGATCTCGGCCTGGAGCAGCCGGCTGGTCCGGGTCAGCTCGGACGGGTCGGAGAGGTGCTCGTCCTCGTACGCGGTGAGGTCGCCGCCCGTGTAGCCGAAGCGGCGGCGCAGCCCGACGTCCTGCGGGTTCTGCCGGGAGGCCTGGTAGTACGGCTGGGAGACCGGGGCGCGCCAGTCGATGACCATCGGGTCGCCGTCGGCGTCGTGGACGTGCCGGCGGCCGATGTAGAAGCGCTGGCCCTCCTGCGTGGTGTGCAGGTAGTCGAGGCGTCCGAAGAACAGCGGGGTGTCGGCGAGGTCCGCGAGCGCCTTGACGCGGTCCTCGATCTGGCGGGTGAGGACGACGGCGTTGACCCAGTTCGCGGTGACGTCCTTGATGTCGAGCGACTCCACGTCCTCGCGCATCGCGCGCAGCGCGGCGCGGGACGCGGCGAGGTGGGCGCGTTCGCGCGCGAGCGGGTCGTCCGGGGAGTCGTCCGTGGAGACGGGGGACGTTGCGGACACGGTGAAGCCTCCGGGTCGGGTACGTCGGATACGTCGGTACGCGGGCCCTGAAGCGCACGCCTTTACGTGCCGGGCGCGCCGGTACGTGCCGGGCGCGCCGGCGCGTGTCGGGTACGCGGGCACGTCAAGGTGGCCGCCGGTTTCCGACCGGACGGCGGCGCTCCACGAGCGGGAGGCGGGGAAGCTGGCGAGTGTAGCGGCGGCCGGGTCGGGAGGCGAATGGATTTACCCGGCGCCCCGACCCGTAGGGGACAGGGTCCGACTCGGGGCGGACCCGGATTCCGACCCCAGAGCGATGTGGTCGGTATGTCCGATTCGGCAGGATGGAGTCATGACCGCGACGACCCTCACCCCAGCGCCCGCCGCCACCCTCCCGCGCTCCCGCCGCCTCGGCCTCGCCCTGCGCGCGATACGCGCCTTCGGCTCGGCCGCCGTCGGCGTGACCCTGCTCGGCGACCACGGCCCGGCGGAGGCGGGAGTCCGCGACCCCCGCCCCCGCCACCTCCACGACACCGCAGCGTAAGGACGCCCGAGGCCGGGGGGCGCCCGGCCGCGCGTAGGACGCCTGGCCTGCCGCGCCTAGGGCGCCAGCAGCTCGCTCGCGTCGACGATCCGGTACGCGTAACCCTGCTCGGCCAGGAAGCGCTGGCGGTGCGCCGCGAAGTCCTGGTCGATGGTGTCGCGGGCGACCACCGAGTAGAAGTGCGCCTGGTGCCCGTCCGCCTTCGGCCGCAGCACCCGGCCGAGCCGCTGCGCCTCCTCCTGCCGGGAGCCGAAGGTGCCGGACACCTGGATCGCGACCGTCGCCTCGGGCAGGTCGATCGAGAAGTTCGCGACCTTCGAGACGACGAGGACGCTGATCTCGCCGTTGCGGAACGCGTCGAACAGCTTCTCGCGCTGCGCGTTCGACGTCTCGCCCTTGATCACCGGCGCGTCCAGGTGCTCGCCGAGCTCGTCCAGCTGGTCGATGTACTGGCCGATGACGAGGATCTGCTGCCCGGCGAACTTCTTCACCAGCGCCTCGGTCACCTTCCGCTTCGTCGCCGTCGTCGCGCAGAAGCGGTACTTCTCCTCCGCCTCGGCCGTCGCGTACGCGAGCCGCTCCGAGTCGGTCAGGTCGACCCGCACCTCCACGCAGTCGGCGGGCGCGATGTAGCCCTGCGCCTCGATCTCCTTCCACGGCGCGTCGAAGCGCTTCGGCCCGATGAGCGAGAACACGTCCGACTCGCGGCCGTCCTCGCGTACGAGCGTCGCGGTCAGCCCGAGGCGGCGACGGGCCTGCAGGTCGGCGGTGAACTTGAACACCGGCGCCGGCAGCAGGTGCACCTCGTCGTAGACGATCAGGCCCCAGTCGCGGGAGTCGAACAGCTCCAGGTGGGGATAGATCCCCTTCCGCCGGGTCGTCAGCACCTGGTACGTGGCGATGGTGACCGGCCGGATCTCCTTGCGGGCGCCGCTGTACTCGCCGATCTCGTCCTCGGTCAGCGAGGTGCGCTTCACCAGCTCGTGCTTCCACTGCCGGGCCGAGACCGTGTTCGTGACCAGGATCAGCGTGGTCGCCTTGGCCTTGGCCATCGCCCCGGCGCCGACCAGCGTCTTGCCCGCGCCGCAGGGCAGCACCACGACGCCCGAGCCGCCGTGCCAGAAGCCCTCGACGGCCTGCTGCTGGTACGGACGCAGGGCCCAGCCGTCCTCGGCGAGGTCGATCCGGTGTGCCTCGCCGTCCACGTAGCCGGCCAGGTCCTCGGCGGGCCAGCCCAGCTTGAGCAGCGTCTGCTTGATCTGCCCGCGCTCGGAGGGATGGACGGCCACGGTGTCCGGGTCGATCCGCTCTCCGACCAGCGGCTGCACCTTCTTCGACCGGAGGATCTCCTCCAGGACGGGCCGGTCGGTGGTGGTGAGCACGAGACCGTGGGTGGGGTGCTTGGACAGGGTGAGCCGGCCGTAGCGCGCCATCGTCTCGGCGACGTCCACGAGCAGCGCGTGCGGCACCGGGTACCGCGAGAACTCCACGAGCGCGTCCACGACCTGCTCGGCGTCGTGCCCGGCCGCCCGCGCGTTCCACAGCCCGAGCGGCGTGACCCGGTAGGTGTGGATGTGCTCGGGCGCCCGCTCCAGCTCGGCGAACGCCGCGATCGCCCGCCGGCAGGCCTCGGCCTGCTCGTGGTCGACCTCCAGCAGGAGCGTCTTGTCGCTCTGGACGATGAGTGGACCGTTCACGTAGGTGCATCCCTTCCGCGCGGGCGGCCGACCCGGACCCGCGGCCAAACATCCAGTCTGCCTGACGGCGGCCGGATCCGGGCGGGGCGGAGGTGGGTGGGCCGGCTCGGCCGGTCAGTCGGCCGGCGTACGGACGAGCGCGTTGTGGCCGATCGCGTTGTGGACCGTGAAGCTGACCGCGTCCGGGCGGTAGCGGTCGTCGGACCATTCGACGGGGCGGCCGTCGTGGGTCGTGGTCACCCGGCGGACGCGCAGGAGCGGGCTGGTGCGGCGCAGCGCGAGGAGGGCGGCGTCCCGGGCGCCGGCCGCGACCGCGTCGATGACGTGCTCGCCGTGCGCGAAGACCAGGCCCGTGTCCTCGTACAGACGCTGGGTGACCGAGGCGCAGTCGGCGTCGATCGCCTCCACTGCGGGAGAGATCCAGTCGGCGTAGACCGTGCGCTCGATCAGGACGGGCGAACCGTCGAGGCCGCGCAGGCGCAGCACGTTGAGGCAGGGCGTGCCCTGGGGCAGGTGGAGGCGGGCGGCGTCCTCGGCGGTGGCGGGGCGGTATTCCTGGGTGATGACGTGGCCGGTGGCGGTGCGGCCCATCGCCTGGGCCCACTGGGCGAAGCTGCGCAGCTCGGCGAAGCTCTGGCTGCGGCGGCCGGCCAGGACGACGCGGCGGGCGCCCTGACGGGAGCCGATGAGGCCCTCGGCGGTGAGGGCGGCGACGGCCTGGCGGACGGTGCCGCGGGAGACGCCGTAGCGGGCGGCGAGCTCGGTCTCGGCGGGCAGGCGGGCGCCGACCGGGTACTCGCCGCGCCGGATCGCCTGGCGCAGTTCGTCGGCGATCTGTTCGTGGCGCGCGGTCATGATCCCCCTCCTTCTGTGCACAGGCCATTCAGCGTAGCCGACGGTGCAGGTGGCCGAAAACAGCCGTCAATGTGCAGGGAATAGCGGGTATCCGTTCCCTCCTCGTTCACCTTCAGGTCATCGTCGCCGGGCGTACTGGGGCCGACTTGTTCAGACAAGTCGAGTCGCCCCCGACTTCCCTGGAGCAGCCGTGTCCGTCCCCGCGCCCCTCGCCGCGCCCCTCCCGAGAAACGCCGTCCTCGGCGGCTCTCTCGCCCTCGTCGCCGCGCTCGCCCTGACCGCCTGCGGCGCCGCCCCCGAGAACGCCGCCACCACGCCCGACGGCAAGAACGCCGCCACCGCGACCTCCGCCGCCGACCTCGGCGGCATGGACGCCCTCGTCGCCGCGGCCAAGAAGGAGGGCACGCTCCACGCCATCGCGCTGCCCCGCGACTGGGCCAACTACGGCGCCCTCATCGACGGCTTCCAGAAGAAGTACGGCATCAAGGTCGAGGTCGAGAACCCGGACGCCTCCAGCCAGGACGAGATCAACGCCGTCACCTCCCGCAAGGGCCAGGACCGCGCCCCCGACGTCCTCGACCTCGGCAGCTCCTTCGCCCTCAGCGCCGCCCAGCAGGGCCTCCTGGCCCCGTACGAGGTCACGGCCTGGAACGACATCCCCGAGGCCCAGAAGGACCCGAAGGCCCGCTGGTACAACGACTACGGCGGTTACGTCTCCATCGGCTGCGACGCCAAGCGCGTCAAGACCTGCCCGACCACCTTCAAGGACCTCCTCAAGCCCGAGTACAAGGGCCAGGTCGCGCTCAACGGCAACCCCACCAAGTCCGGCTCCGCCTTCGGCGGCGTGTACGCGGCGGCGCTCGCGAACGGCGGCTCCTTCGACGACATCCAGCCGGGCCTGGACTTCTTCGCCGAGCTGAAGAAGAACGGCAACTACACGCCGGTCGAGTCCACGCCCGCGACCGTCGAGAAGGGCGAGACGCCCATCAGCATCGACTGGGACTACCTCAACGCCGGCTACGCCGAGGAGTTCCGGTCCAAGGGCCTCGACTGGAAGGTCGCGGTCCCGGCCGACGGCCGCTACGCGCAGTACTACTCCCAGGCCGTCAACAAGGACGCCCCGCACCCGGCCGCCGCGCGCCTCTGGCAGGAGTACGTGTACAGCGCCGAGGGCCAGAACCTGTGGCTCAAGGGCTTCGCCCGGCCCGTCCTGATGCCCGCCCTGGACAAGGCCGGCACCCTCGACAAGGACGCCGCGCTCAAGCTGCCCGCCGTCTCCGGCGTCCCGTCCTTCCCGACCGAGGCCCAGCAGGCCAAGGCCAAGACGACCCTCGCGCAGGGCTGGGGCAAGGCCGTCTCCGGATGACGAGCCCCGAAACGACCACGACCACGACCACGACCACGACCACGACCACGCCGGGCGAGGTCGAGGCCGGGGCGTCGGCCGGGGCGGTAGCCGGGGCGTCGGCCGGGGCGGTGGCCTCGGCCGCGGCCCGGCCCGGCGGGGCCGCGAGCCCTGCCGCCTCGAGCGCCGCCGCCGCCGCCGCTCCCGCGCGGTGGCGGCGGGTGCCCGGCTGGGTGGCCGTCGTGCCGCTGCTCGGCTTCGTCGCCGTCGCCTTCGGGGTGCCCGCCGGTGCCATGCTCGGCGGCGCCCTCAGCGTCGACGACCCGGCCACCGGCACCGGCACGTACGGTACGGAGAACCTGACCGCCTCCCTCCAGGGCGCCTACCTCACCGCCCTCCTCGGCAGCGTCAAGCTCTCCGCGACCGCCGCCGGCCTCGCCGCGCTCCTCGGGCTGCCGCTCGCCCAGGCCGTCGTCACCTCCCGTTCCCGCGCCCTGCGCGAGGCCGTGCTCACCGCCTCCGGCGTGCTCGCCAACTTCGGCGGCGTCCCGCTCGCCTTCGCGTTCGTCGCCACCCTCGGCAACGCCGGCGTCCTCACCCGCCGCCTCGGCCTCGCCGACCACGGCTGGAACCTCTACAGCTTCTGGGGCCTGGTCGTCGTCTACCTCTACTTCCTCGTCCCGCTGATGGTCCTGACCATCACGCCCGCCCTCGACGGGCTGCGCGGCCAGTGGCGCGAGGCCGCCCGCAACAACGGCGCCACCACCCTGCAGTACTGGCGGCACGTCGCCCTGCCCGTGCTGCTGCCGAGCCTGCTCGGCGGGCTCGTGCTGCTCTTCGGCAGCGCCTTCGCCGCGTACGCCACCGCCGCCGCGATGGTCGGCAGCGCCGTCCCGCTCGTCACCCTGCAGATCTCCGACGCCATCTCCGGCAACGTCCTCGTCGGCCAGGAGAACGTGGCGCTCGCCCTCAGCGTCGACATGGTCGTCATCGCCGGGCTCGTGATGGCCGTCTATCTGCCCCTGCAACGCCGGAGTTCGCGATGGCTCGCCTGAACACCCCCGCCGTCGGCACGACGCTCGCCACCGGCGCCACTTCCGCCGCCGGCGCCGCTCCCGCTACCGGCACGACGCTCGCCGCCGGCACCACTTCCGCCGCTGGCGCCACTTCCGCCACCGGCGGTGATCCCGCCACCGGCGTGGGGCCCGCCGGCCGCGTCGGGCCCACTGCCCGCGTCGGGCCCGCCGGCCGGGCCACGCTCTGGCGCCGGCTCGTCCTCGGGCTCGCCGGGCTCTACTTCCTGGTGCCGCTCGCCGCCTCCGTCGTCTTCACCGTCGACGTGCCCGGCCAGGGCCTCACCTTCGACGCGTACACGCGGATCCTCACCACCGAGGGCTTCACCACCAGCCTGCTGCTGTCGCTCGCCCTCGCCGCCGTCACCATCGCCGTCGTGCTGCTGCTCATGGTGCCCGCCATGGTCGCGCTGCGGCTCGGCGCGCCGCGCCTGCGGCCCGTCGTCGAGACGGTCTGCTCGCTGCCGCTGGTGGTCCCGCCCATCGCGTTCGTCGCCGGCATCGGCACCGTCCTGAAGTGGGGCCCGGAACACCTCGCCCGTACGCCGCTCTTCCAGACCTTCGTCGCGCTGCAGAACCCGGACTTCCCGGTCGTGCTCGTCCTCGCGTACGTGGTGATGGCGCTGCCCTTCGTCCACCGGGCGCTCGACGCCGGCCTGCGCGCCGTCGACGTCCGCACGCTCGTCGAGGCCGCCCGCAGCTGCGGCGCCGGGCCGGTGCGGGCGCTCGTCACGGCCGTCCTGCCGAACCTGCGCGGCGCCCTGATGAACGCGGCCTTCCTCACGCTGGCCCTGGTCCTCGGCGAGTTCACGGTCGCCCAGCTGCTCGGCTTCCGGCCGTTCGCCGTGTGGATCGTCAACGTCAGCGGCTCGCAGGCGCAGCTGTCCGTGGCGGTCTCCGTGCTCAGCCTCCTCGTCACCTGGGTGCTGCTCCTGGCCCTCGCCGGGGCCGGCGGCCGCGCCCCCGCCGCCCGCCGTACCGCCTCTACCGCCCGTACCGCCCGTACCGCCAAGGGACAGCCATGACCGTCACCACGCCCGACGCCTCCTCCCGCATCTCCGCGGGAGCCGTCACCGCCACCGGCGCCGCGACCGTCGAATTCCGCGGCCTGCGACGGCAGTTCGGTCCCACCACCGCCCTCGACGGGCTCGACCTGACCGTCGAACCCGGCGAACTGCTCGCGCTGCTCGGCCCGTCCGGCTGCGGCAAGACCACCGCCCTGCGCATGCTCGCCGGCTTCGAGCACCCCGACTCCGGCGCCGTGCTCGTCGACGGCCAGGACGTCACGCGCGTGCCCGCGCACCGGCGCGACGCGGGCATGGTCTTCCAGTCGTACAGCCTCTTCCCGCACCTCGACGCCCTCGACAACGTGGCCTTCGGACTGCGCATGCGCAAGACCGGCAAGGCCGAACGTACGGCGCGGGCGGCCGAGCTGCTCGAACTCGTCGGACTCGGCGACAAGGCCCGCCGCTTCCCGCACCAGCTCTCCGGCGGCCAGCAGCAGCGCGTCGCGCTCGCCCGCGCGCTGGCCCTGCGCCCGCGCGTGCTGCTGCTCGACGAGCCGCTGTCGGCGCTCGACGCCAAGGTGCGGCTCACGCTGCGCGAGGAGATCCGCCGTATCCAGCGCGAACTCGGCATCACCACGCTCTTCGTGACGCACGACCAGGAGGAGGCGCTGTCCATGGCCGACCGGGTCGCCGTCATGCGCGCCGGCCGCCTGGAGCAGTGCGCGCCGCCGGCCGAGCTGTACGGGCGGCCCGCGACCGCCTTCGTGGCCGAGTTCGTCGGCACGATGAGCCGGATCCCGGGCCGCCTCCTCGACGGCGACACGGTCGAGGTCCTCGGCCGCCGCCTGCCCGTGGACGGCGAGCCGCCCGCCACGAGCGCGACGAGCGCGGCTTCCGTGGCTTCCGCGACGAAGGACGTCGACGTGCTCGTACGGCCCGAGGACGTCCAGGTCTCGTCCGAGGGCGCGTGCTCGGCGCGGATCGTCGCGACGGCGTTCCTCGGCGCGACCACCCGGCTGACCGTACGCCTCGCCGACGCCACCGAGGTCAAGGCGGACCTGCCGACGCACGAGGCCGCCGCACTGGCGGCCGGGGATGCTGTGACGGTGACCGTGCGCGAGCGCCCGGTCCTCGTCGCCGCCCGCTGAACCAAGGAGCAACGTGAGCACCGAACGCCCCCGCCGCGGCAGCCGTGACGCCGTGCCGGGCCTCGACGCCGTCCTGTTCGACATGGACGGCACCCTCGTCGACACCGAACACCTGTGGTGGGAGGCGGTGGAGCAGGTCGCGGGCCGTCCGCTGACCGAGGCCGACCGGCCGGACGTCCTCGGCCGCCCGGTCGAGCACACGGCGGCGTGGCTGGCCGCGGGCGGCGCCGCGGCCGGCCCTTCCGCCGCCGGCGCCCCTGCCGCTTCCGGCGCCACCGCCGACGCCCGTGCCGCCTCCGCCGCTCCTGCCGCCTCCGCCGACGCGTACGCGGACGCGCTGGACCGGGAGTTCACGGACCGCGTCCGGGCCGGTGTCGTACCGCGGCCCGGGGCGCTCGGTCTGCTCGACGCACTGGCGCGTGACCGCGTGCCCACCGCCCTCGTCACCGCCTCGCCGCGTGCGGTCGCCGACCTCGTGCTCGACGCGCTCCGGGCGCTCGGCGCACCGGAGTTCACCGTGTCGGTCACGGCGGACGACACCGGGCGCACCAAGCCCGAGCCCGACCCGTACCTGGCCGCCTGCCGGGCGCTCGGCGTCGAGCCCGCGCGGTGCGTGGCCGTCGAGGACACGCCCACCGGTGTCGCCTCGGCGGAGGCGGCGGGCTGCGTGGTGCTGGCCGTTCCGTCCCTCGCCCCGATCGACCCGGCGCCCGGCCGCACCGTCCTCGCCGGCCTGACCGAGGTCACCCCGGACCGGCTGCGGGCGATGGCGGCGCGCCGGCTGCGGGTGATGAGCTGGAACCTGTGGCTCGGCGGCGGCATGGTCGACGACCACCGGACCAAGCAGCTGGCGGCGATCCGCGCCGCCGGCGCCGACGTCGTGGGCCTCCAGGAGACCGGCGGCACGGCGACCCGGGAACTGGCCGAGGCGCTCGGCTGGCACCACCACCACGCCGGCGAGAACCTCGGCATCCTCAGCCGCCACCCGATCGTGGCCCGCCTCGGCGACCCGGAGGTCGGCTTCTACGGCGCGGCGGGCGTCCGCGTACGACTCGACGGCGACGGCGGCGGCGAGGGCGGGGGCTCCGGCGCCGGCGGCGGCGAGGTCGAGGTCGACGTGTGGACGGTGCACCTCCACTACACCCCGTACGGCCCCTACGAGGCGGCCTTCGACGGACTCCCGGCCGCCGAGCTGGTCGCCCACGAGGAAGTCCGGCTCACCCAGATGCGGGACACGCTCGGACGCGTCGCCAAGGAGGCGCAGGCGCCGGGCGGCCGGGAGGAGCGGCCGGTCGTCCTCGTGGGCGACTTCAACGCGCCGTCCCACCTCGACCGGCCCGACGTTCCCTGGCCGGTGACCCGGGCCGCCGAGGCCGCGGGCCTGCGCGACTCCTACCGCGAGGCCCACCCGGATCCCGCCCGCGACCCGGGCCACACCTGGTCGCCGGTCCACCTCGTCCACCCGGACGACGACTCCGGCCGCCCCGAGCCCCAGGACCGCATCGACTACGTCCTCCACAACGGCCGCGGCCTGCGCGTCCTCGACTCCCGCACGTTCGTCGTCGGCACGCCGACGCCCTGGCCGGACGTCGCCGCCAACGACTGGCCCTCGGACCACGCGGCGGTGGTCACCACCTTCGCGCTCTGAGGCCCGTCCGATGTCGGTGGGGTCTGCCATGCTGGACGGAACGGACTGCCGAGAGGGAGGTGGCGAGATGAGCGTCGCGCACGATCCGCACTACGGGCCCTGGACGATAGAGCAGGTACTGGCTCTGGAGGAGGACCGAGGTCAGCGCAGGGAATTGATGGGGGAAGCGCTCATGATGTCACCGGCTCCGGGCACCAAGCACCAGCGGGCGTCGCTTCGGCTGGCGTCTCTGCTGGACCGCACCATCCAGGAAGCGGGAGCGCCGGCCGAGGTGCTCGAGGCGGTGAACCTCATCCTGCCCGACGGGCTCTTCATCCCCGACATCGTCGTCGTCGAGGCTGCCGCGGCCGCAGAGGACCCGATCACGTATGACGCCGAAGCCGTTCTCCTCGTCGTCGAGATCGTCTCGCCCTCGTCGTCCGGCCGCCGCACCGACCGGCTGCTGAAGCCGCCGTACTACGCGGAGGCGGGCATCGAGCACCTGTGGCGTCTGGAGCTGGAGCCCGTTCCCGCGCTGGTCGTCTCGGAGCTGCGCGACGGTCGCTACGTCGAGCGTCTCGTGGCCGAGGCGGGCCACGAGACGTCGGTCGAGGCGCCGTTCCCGCTGAAGCTCGACCCGGGCAAGCTGGTCAACCCGCGGGCTTAGGGAACAGCCCACGGGCCGGGCCTGGGGACATTCCCAGGGACAGCCCTAGGCGTCCTCGTCCGCCAGTTCCGCCACGCCCGTGATGCGGTGCAGCGGGTACGTGCGGACCTCGTCGGCCGTGTGGTCGTAGCCGGTCACGAAGCCGCCCTCGACGCGGACCGGGGCGATGACCCGCTGGCTGGCCGCGCCGTCGGCGTTGACGTAGCCGATCCAGACGGCCGAGCCGGTGAGCGCGGCGGCCTGGACGGTGGCCAGCGTCTCGGCGGCGGAGGTGCGGGGGAGTTCGCCGGCCGCCAGCGGCGCGGCGGGTTCCTTGCGCACCACCGTGGCCGCCCGGTCGCCGGCCCGGATCGCCTTGACCGCGGCCGCGAGCAGCGTCGCGTCGGGCGCGGGCGGGCCTTCCGGGACGGGTTCCGGGGCGGTGCGGGGCGGTGTGCGGTAGGCGTCGGCGCGGGTGATCAGGACGTCGCCCTCGGCGGACTCGGCGGCCGGCGCGTATCCCATCGCCCGCAGTCCTTCGAGCAGGGACGCCGGGTCCGCCTGCGCGGCGAGCACGGTCGGCGCGAGGCGGCGCAGCCGCAGGGCGGCGGCGCGCCGGTCGGCGAGGATCTCGCCGAGCACGGTGTCGTCGTCGCAGCGGACGTAGGAGGAGGCGGCGCCGACCCGCAGGTGGCCGTGCCTGCGTGCCACGTCGTCGATGAGATAGGCGAGCGGCTGCGGGACGGGCGTACGGGAGTGCGCGGTCAGGAAGTCGTGCAGGTCGGACGCGCTGCGCCCGGCGTCGAGGGCGCGGCGCACGGACGCGGGCGTGAAGCGGTAGACGGTCGCGCCGCCCTTCGACTCCACGTCGGCGAGGACGGACAGCGTGTCGGCGAGCGGGCGCCGCAGCGGGCCGGGCGCGACGGCGGTCAGGTCGGCCTGGAGCAGGACGTGGTCGACGGCCTCGGGCAGCAGCGGCGCGAGCAGCGTCGCGGCCCGGGAGGCGGCGACGGCGGGTTCGCACGGGTGCTCCTCGGCGGAGCCTTCCGCGGCGGCCTCGGCGAGCGGCAGGTTGAGCAGCGCCCGTGCGGGCGAGGCGAGCGCTCCGCGTCCGGTGACGCCGAGCAGTTCGGCCTCGTCGAGGGTCCACTGCGCGAGGGCCTCCCGCAGTTCGGCGGCCGTGTGCGGCCCCGCGGCCGCGGCGACCCGCGCGTGCACGCCGCCGGCCCCACCGGCACCCGCACCGGCACCGGCGCCCGCGGCGGCCACGCCGCCCCGCGCCGAGCCCGTGGACCAGGCGCCCGCGGACCCGGCGCCTGCGGACCCCGCGCCGCCGGACCCGGCACCGCCCGCGGCGGCCCGCGCCGAGCCCGTGGACCCCGCGCCGCCCGCGCCTGCCGGATCAGCACCGGCGGACTGGGCGGCCTTGGCGGCCTGGGCGGCCTGGGCAGGCTGGCCTCCCGCCGTCGTCGGGACGACGCGTTCGCCCGGTGCCGCGCTGCCGCGGGGCGGGCGGTCCCAGCGAAGGCGGGCCAGGAGCGCGTCGCGGTCGGCGGCGGCGCCCGGCGGGAGGGTGGCGAGCAGGGTGAGGACGCGGTGGCGGACCTCGGGAGCCGTCGCGCGGTCGAGGCCGGGGCCGAGGGCGGCCAGGGTGCGGCCCTTGGTGTCCTGGGTGCCGACCAGGCCGGGCGTGCGGGTCGCGGACAGCCAGGCGGTGGCGAGGCGGGTCCAGCGTTCCGCGGGCGGCAGGTCGAGCCAGTCGTCGTAGGCGGGCGTCGGCGCGTACCGCTCGTCCGCCTCGCCGTCGGAGGCGAGCAGCCCCGCCCCGTACGCCAGTTCAAGCCAGAACGCGGCCGTCGGCTCCGGCACGTCCAGCGCCACGGCCGTCCGCTTGAGGTCGCGTACCGACAGACCGCCCGCCCGCAGCACCTGCGGCCCGCCCTGGTCCCAGGACTTCAGCAGCTCCTCGACCGTCGCGAGCGCCGTGTACGCCTGCCCGGCCGCCGCGTTGTCCACCACCTGTGGACGGTAGTCGCGGGCCGCCGACACCACCGGCGCCACCGGCTCCGGCGCCCGGTGCGCCCGCCCGCCGCGCAGGTGCAGGGCCGCCTCGCGGGGCAGCACCAGCGTCCGCGCCGACACCGGCAGCAGCAGCCCGCGGTCGCGCAGCCAGCGCACCGGCGGCGCCGGGTCGGCCGTCACCTCCCCGTACGGCGGCCCCCACACCAGCCGGTCCAGGACCGCGAGCGCCTCGGGCGGCGCCGTGTCGAGCAGCGCCGCCATCCTCCCGCGGTCCGTGAACAGCTCCGTCAGGGCCGCCACCGCCGACACCGGGTCGTGCGTCGCGGGCAGCCCGGCCGCCGCGATGATCTCCTGGAGCCGGCCGGGCGACATGCCGGCCGTCGCCTCGGCGACCGTCGGACCGAGCCCGGTGGGCGAAGGGTGCTGCGCCGACGGCGCGAGCAGTTCCCGCGCGGTCCGTACGAGCCGCAGCCGCTCGTCGTCGCCCCACACCAGCGCCTGGGCGCGCAGCACCGCGACCGCGCGCGGCAGCGCGGCCTCGATCTCGGGATCCGCGTTCTCGCCGGTCAGCAGGCCGAGGAGGACGGGATACGGGGCGGGGTCCGGGGCCACGGCCAGCGCTTCGGCCGTCTGGAGGGTGAAGCGGTCGAGTCGTTCGAGTGCCCGGACCACCGAACCGCGCGTGCCGGCCCGGGTGGCCAGCTGCGTGAGGTCGCCGGGGACGGGCGAGAGCAGGTCGGGACGGGCGCGCAGCAGCGCGGCGAGCCCCTCGTCGCCGCCGGCGCGGAGCGCCTCCGCGAGAGTGCGCGGCGCCGTGCCGACGCCGTTTCCTTCGGGCACGTGCGCCTCCCGGTCGAGCTCACCGATCCCCATCCGCACCACGTTAGCCCCTGCGCAGGCGCTAACGTCGTGCCGTGGGGACTGAGAACGACCGGTTGGTCTTCGACTATCTGAGCCGGGTCGGCGATCTGGCGCAGCAGCGGCAGGTGCCGGCGGCCGAGCGCCGCGAGCTCGTCTCGGGCCTGCGCGACGAGATCGAACGGCGGCGCGCGGTGAAGGGCGAGGCGGTGCCGGGCATCCTCGGCGACCTGGGTTCGCCGGACGACGTCGTCGCCCGCGTGGCCCCGGAGCACCCGTCGTCCCGGGGCCGGGGCCTGTCCCCGGACGTGTCGTCGGACCCGTATCCGAAGTCGTCCCCGGCGCCGTCCTCGGATCCGGCCCCGCCCAAGGGCCCGGCCGTTCCCGAGCCGCGCACCGCGGACTGGTGGCAGGACGACGCCGGCGCCGCGGAGGCCGGAGAGGTCCGGGTGCCGGGCTTCGTCGGCGGCGTGGAGATCCCGGAGCTGCTGAAGCCTCCACCGGCCGACGAGGACGAGGACGAGGACGAGGGCAAGGGCGAGCGCGAGGGCGAGGAAGAGGAGTCGAGGGCCCCAGGTCCGGGAACGGAGCCGGAAGGAGCGCGGGGACAGGCCGGCCGGGCGCCGCGCCGGCTGCGCCTCGGCAGCCCGCTGCTCCTCGTCTCCGCCCTGCTCCTCCTCGTCGGCGCCGCACTCGGCTCGGTGCTGCCGCTCGCCGCGGGCTGGCTCCTCGCGTATTTCTCCCGGGAACGCCGTGCGGCCGCGGTCGCGATTCCCGGACTCGCCTTCACCGCCGGTGTCGTCTGGCTCTGGGGCCGGGTCGAAGGCCGCTGGGGCGCGCCGGTCGCGACGGGCGACGCCGGCATGGGCGCGGCCCTCGCCGACACCTGGCCCTGGACCCTGCGCGCCGCGGCGGTCGCCTCGGCGCTGTTCCTGCTGTGGCGGTCCCGCCGCGTCTAGGGCCCGGCGTGCAGACGATCTAGGTCGTCTGCGGGGACTCGTCGCGCAGGACCAGGTCGAGCAGGCCGGGGAAGCGGGCGTCGAATTCGGTACGGCGGAGGCGGTTGACCCGTTTGGGTCCCTGGTCGCGCTGTTCGACGAGGCCGGCCGCGCGCAGGACGGCGAAGTGGTGGCTGAGGGCCGCCTTGCCGACGGGGACGTCGAAGCTGCCGCAGGCGCGCGACCAGGTCTCGCTCGCGGCGAGTTCGCGGACGAGCGTGAGCCGTACGGGATCGGCGAGGGCGGCGAGGGCGGTGAGGACCGGAACGTCGTCGGGGTGGGTGTGTTCGGGCGCGGCCCGATGGCTGGCGGTGGTCACGTGTCCTCCCGGGCCGGAGCGCCTGGTGGTGCGGGGGTTGCCGAGTGTTCGATCCAGATCATACAGTCAGGCCCAGTGTTCGCTTTTCATTGAACAGTCGAGCGAGAGGTACGGCATGCGCGCGATCGAACTGGCGGAGTACGGCTGTCCCGAGGTCCTGAAGACCGTCGAGGCCGAGGTCCCGGAACCCGGCCCGGGCCAGGTGAGCATCGACGTGGCCTACGCGGGCGTGAACTTCGCCGACCTGAAGGCCCGCACCGAGGGCTACCGCGTCACCGCCCTGCCCTTCCGGCCCGGCCTCGAGGTCTCCGGCCGGATCCGGGCCGTCGGCGCCGGCGTCACCGGCCTCGTCGTCGGCCAGGAGGTGGCCGCCCTCACCGGTGGCGGCGGCTACGCCGAGGTGGCCGTCGCCGACGCGGTGACCGTCTTCCCGCTCCCGGCCGGCATCGACCTGCGCACTGCCGCGACCCTGCCCACCGTGCTGCCGACCGCCCAGGCCCTCGTCCACGCGGTCGGCCGGCTCCAGCCGGGCGAGACCGTCCTCGTGCACGGCGCCGCGGGCGGCGTCGGCACCGTCGTCGGCCGGCTCGCGAAGGCGGCCGGCGCGGGCGCGGTGTACGGCACGGTCTCCTCGCCCGCCAAGGCCGAGCACGCCCGCCGGCACGGCTACGACGAGCTGTTCACCGGCGACTTCGAGCGGGACCCGCGGGCCCTGGAGAAGGCGGTCCGCGCCGCGACCGGCGGGCGCGGCGTCGACCTGGTCCTCGACCCGGTCGGCGGCGAGACCCTGAAGGCCTCGCTCGCCTCCCTCGCCGTCTTCGGCCGCCTCGTCTCCTTCGGCAACGCCAGCTCCGCCGAGCCCTGGCACGTCGGCCAGCCGGAGCTCTACCCGACCGGCGTCTCCGTCTCCGGCTTCTCCGTCCTCATGCTCGCGAAGACCGGCCCCGACGCCCTGCGCGCGCTCGCCGAGCAGGCCTTCGCCAAGGTCGCGGACGGCACGGTCACGCTGCCCGTCACCGCCGAGTTCGCCCTCGCCGACGCGGCCGAGGCCCACCGCCTGATGGGCTCCCGCACCAGCACCGGCAAGCTCCTCCTCAAGGTCGCCTGAGCCCGCCGCTCAGACCCGGCCCGCCGCTGCCACCGCCGCCGGCCCGCCGCTGCCACCGCCGTCGCCGCCGGCCCGGCCCCTCGCCCGGCCCGGCCCCTCGCCGCGCCCGCTCAGGCCCGCCCCGCTCAGACCCGGTCCGCCGCCCACGGCGCGCCCGGGACCACCAGCGGCGAGCCCGTCACCGGATCCGGGACCACGACCGACTCCAGGCCGAAGACCTCCCGTACGAGATCGGCCGTGACGACCTCGGCCGGCGGGCCCTCCGCCACCACCCGGCCGGCCTTCATGGCGACGAGGTGGTCGGCGTAACGGGTGGCCTGGTTGAGGTCGTGGAGGACGACGACCACGGTGCGGCCGCGCACGTGGTTGAGCCGGCGGACCAGGTCCAGGACCTCGACCTGGTGGGCGATGTCCAGATAGGTGGTGGGCTCGTCGAGGAGCAGCAGCTCGGTCTCCTGGGCGAGCGCCATCGCGATCCACACCCGCTGGCGCTGCCCGCCGGACAGCTCGTCCACCGACCGGTGGGCCAGCGCGGTCACGTCCGTGCGTTCCATCGCGTCGACGACGGCCCGCTCGTCCTCCTCCGACCACTGCTTCCACCACGCCTGGTGCGGCTGCCGTCCCCGCGCCACCAGGTCGGCCACCGTGATGGCCTCCGGCGCCACCGGTGTCTGCGGCAGCAGCCCGATCGACCGGGCGATCCGCCGGGTCGGGATCCGCGCCAGCTCCTCGCCGTCGAGCAGGACCGCGCCGCCCCGTGGCCTGAGGAGCCGGCCCAGCGCCCGCAGCGTGGTCGACTTGCCGCACGCGTTGGGGCCGACGATCACGGTCACCTTGCCGTCCGGAATCGCCAGGTCCAGTTCGTGGACGACGGTCCGCTCCTCGTACGCGAGGGTCAGCTCCCGGGTCTCCAGCCTGCTCGGCCCGTTCACGACCTACCTCCCACTCCGCGGCTGCGCATGATCAGCCAGATCAGGTACGGGGCGCCGACCGCCGCCGTCAGGACGCCCACCGGCAGTTCGGTGGGCGAGAACAGCCGCCTGGCCAGCAGGTCGGCGAGGACCACGATCAGCGCGCCCGCGAGCGCCGAGCACAGCAGCGGGATCTGCGCGGTGCGGGTGCAGCGGCGGGCGATCTGCGGGGCGAGCAGCGCGACGAAGTCGACCGGCCCGGCCACGCCCGTCGCGACCGAGGCGAGCACCACGCCGACCGTCACGAGCCCCAGCCGGACCCGTCCGAGCCGTACGCCGAGCGCGGTCGCCGTGTCGTCGTCCAGCGACACCGTCCGCTGCGCCCGGGCCGCCCACAGCACGGCCGGCAGCAGCGCGAGGAGCGTCACCCGCAGCGGCAGCGACTCCTCCCAGCCGCGCCCGTTGAGCGAGCCGGTCATCCAGATCTGGGCCTGCTGGGCGACGAGGTAGTCGCCCTTGGTCATGACCAGGTGGGTCAGCGAGCGCAGCGCGACGGCGAAGCCGATGCCGATCAGCACGAAGCGGGTGGCGTGCAGCCCGCCGCGCCAGGCGAACGCGTACACCAGCCCGGCGGCCAGCAGACCGCCCGCGATCGACACGTAGGGGAGGACGGTGTACGAGGCGAGCCCGAAGGTCATCGCGGCGACCGTCACCGCGCCCGCGCCCTGGCTGATGCCGATGACGTCGGGGCTGGCGAGCGGGTTGCGGGCGACGGTCTGGATCAGCGCGCCCGCCACGCCGAACGCGGCGCCGGCCGCGAGCCCGGTCACCAGGCGCGGCCACCGCAGCTCCTCGACGGCGTAGCGCGCGGGCAGGCGCTCGTCGGTGAGCAGGACCTTCAGGACCTCGGAGGGCGCGGTGAAGCGTTCGCCGACGCAGAGGTACGCGACGCCGGCCGCGGCAAGCAGCAGGACGAGGCCCGCCACGACGAGGGCGGTGCGCCGGTGCACCAGGAAGGAGACGCGCCCGGCGCGCACCAGCGCGTAACCGGCGGGCCGCACGGGACGGGCCGAGCGGGTGGGCTGGGTGGGACTGGTGGGACGGGTGGGGCCGACGGGCAGGTTGCTCGCGCTCATGCCGGCACCGCCTTGCGCCGCACCAGCGCCACCAGGAACGGCACGCCGATCAGCGCCGTCATCACGCCCGCCGGCACCTCGCCCGGCGGGAACAGGACCCGGCCGACGACGTCCGACACCAGCAGCATCACCGGCCCGATCAGCGCCGCCATCGGCAGCACCCACCGGTGGTCGGAGCCGACGACCGCGCGGGCGATGTGCGGGACCGCGAGGCCGACGAACGCGATCGGCCCGGCCGCCGCCACACCGGCGCCGGTCAGCACCGTCGCGCCGGCGCCGCCCACGATCCGCACGGTCGCCACCCGCTGCCCGAGCCCCTTGGCGACGTCCTCGCCGAGCGCGAGCGCGTCGAGCCCGCGGGCGACGGACAGCACCAGCAGGGCGCCGAGCAGCAGGAAGGGCCAGATCTGGCCGACGACGTGGGTGTCGCGCCCGTCGAGCGAGCCGATCTGCCAGAACCGGAACTCGTCGAGCGCCGACGCCTTCGTCGTCAGGACGCCGGTCGTCACCGACAGCAGCAGCGCGTTGATCGCGGCGCCGCCGAGCGCGAGCTTCACGGGCGTGGCGCCGCCGCGCCCGCCGGACGCGACGGCGTAGACGGCGACGGAGGCGAGCGCGGCGCCCGCGAAGGCGAACCAGACGTAGCCGCTGAGCGCGTGCACGCCGGCGAAGGCGATGGCGAGGACGACGGCGGTCGACGCGCCCTGGCTGATGCCGAGGATGCCGGGATCGGCGATCGGGTTGCGGGTGATGCCCTGCAGGGCGGTGCCGGCCAGGGCGAGCGCCGCGCCGACCATGAGACCGATCAGGGTCCGGGGCAGCCGGAGCTGCCGCACGACCTCGGCGTCGGGACTCGTGGCGCCGTGCAGCAGCGCGTCGGCCACGGTGGCGGGAGCGATGCCCCGGGCGCCGACCGCGAGGCTGAGCAGGATCGCGAGGAGCAGGGCGACGACGGCCGCCGTGGTCGCGACGACGCGCCGCGTGGCGCGTCGTGAACGTATGGCGGACATGGACACCCATCGGTGGTACGGGCCGTGGGCCACGGTCCGCGGTCCGCGGGCCACCGCCCGGTCGCGGGGTCTACGGCCCTCGGCCCTTCAGCCCTCGGCTCGTGGTTCGTGGTTCGTGGTTCGGTAAGGCTTGGCTAAGTGTAGACAGCAGCCGTTTTCGCACACACGGGCACAATGGCCCGCATGACTTCCCGCAGCGCGCCCACCGTCGGCTTCGACCTCGACATGACGCTCATCGACTCCCGGCCCGGCATCCGGGCCGCCTACGTCGCCCTGACCGCCGAGACCGGCGTGCCGATCGACGCCGACCTGGCCGTCTCCCGGCTCGGGCCGCCGCTGGAGCACGAGATCGCCGAGTGGTTCCCGGCCGAGCAGGTGGTGGAGATGGTGGCCCGCTACCGCGCCCTCTACCCGTCGTACGCGATAGAGCCGAGCCTTCCGCTGCCCGGCGCGCGGGATGCGATTCAAGCCGTTCGTGAGGCGGGCGGCCGGACCCTGGTGGTCACCGCGAAGAACGAGCCGCACGCCAAGCTGCACCTCGCCCACCTGGGCATCGAGCCCGACGCCGTGATCGGCGGACTGTGGGCCGAGGGCAAGGCGGAGGCGCTGCGCGCGCACGGCGCCGGCGTCTACGTCGGCGACCACACCGGTGACGTGCGCGGCGCCAGGACGGCCGGCGCGCTGTCGGTCGCGGTGGCCACCGGGCCGTGCGGTGCCGAAGAGCTGCGGGCGGCCGGCGCGGACGTCGTCCTCGCCGACCTGACGGACTTCCGCCCCTGGTGGGAGGGCTACCGGGGCTGAGCCGTCGCCGCCTGGACGGCGCGGGCGCGGCGGCGGCCGGCGGCGATCGAGCGCAGCACGCCGGCGGCGGCGATCAGGAAGCCGACGCCCATCAGCATCGACACCAGATACGCGACCGTCGGGAACGGGTCGGTGCCGACGAACAGCGGAGCGACCGTGACCAGGGTCGCGACGGCGCCGACGATGAACACGATCGCGCCGGCGCGGACGAGGCCGTCACCCGGCGCGCTGTCGTCCGACGGGGCCGTGGGGGTTTCACTACGCATTCGGCCAGGGTAGTTCCCAGGCCGGAGGAACGGACCGGCGACGTCTTGTCACCGGGCCGTGGCCCATTAGCCTTGATGCCCGCGGGTCGGTGACCCGCTGTATCTGTTTAATCTCTCTCATCACATCAATCCGCACACGGAGCCGGGATCCCGGCGCACCCATCGAGTACGAGGACGAGGACGGACGTGCCTACCGGCAAGGTCAAATGGTTCAACAGCGAGAAGGGCTTCGGCTTTCTCTCCCGCGATGACGGCGGCGACGTCTTCGTGCACTCGTCGGTGCTCCCCGCCGGAGTCGACGCCCTCAAGCCGGGGCAGCGCGTCGAGTTCGGTGTGGTCGCCGGCCAGCGCGGTGACCAGGCGCTTTCCGTCACGGTCCTGGACCCGACGCCGTCCGTCGCCGCGGCACAGCGCCGTAAGCCCGACGAACTGGCGTCCATCGTGCAGGACCTGACCACGCTCCTGGAGAACATCACGCCGATGCTGGAGCGCGGCCGGTATCCCGACAAGGTGCACGGCAAGAAGATCGCGGGCCTGCTGCGGGCGGTCGCGGACCAGCTCGACGTCTAGCCGCGCCCCGGTCGTCCCGCCCCGGTCGTCCCGCCCCGGTCGTCCCGCCCCGGCCGAGCCCGGGGACGGTGCGAGGACGTGACTACGGGAACTTCAGCGCGTCCGGGCCGAGGGGCGGTACGAGCCCCTCGGCCGCGGCGCGCGTGAGCAGCCCGCGCACCGCCGCGTAGCCGGTCTCGCCGAGCCCGGCGGTGAACTCGTTGACGTAGAGACCGATGTGCTGGTCGGCCACCTTCGGGTCCATCTCCTGCGCGTGCTCGAGTACGTACGGCCGGGAGGCGGTCGGGTCGTCCCAGGCCATCCGGACCGAGGTCCGCGCCGACTCGGCGAGCAGCCGCAGCGTGTCCTCGCCCAGCGAGCGCCGGGCGACGATCGCGCCGAGCGGGATGGGCAGGCCGGTGGTGTGCTCCCAGTGCTCGCCCATGTCGGCGAGCGCGTGCAGCCCGTACGCCTGGTAGGTGAAGCGGGCCTCGTGGATGACGAGCCCGGCGTCGACCTTGCCGTCGCGCACGGCCGGCATGATCTCGTGGAACGGCAGCACGACGACCTCGCCGACGCCGCCCGGGACGGTGTCCGCCGCCCACAGCCGGAACAGCAGATAGGCCGTCGAACGCTCGCTCGGCACCGCCACCGTCTTCCCGGTCAGGTCGAGACCGGGCTCCCGGCTGAGCACCAGCGGCCCGCAGCCGCGCCCCAGGGCGCCGCCACAGGGCAGCAGGGCGTAGTCGTCGAGGATCCAGGGCAGCACCGCGTACGAGACCTTCAGGACGTCGTACGCGCCCTCGCCGCGCTCGGCCCACCCGTTGGTGAGGTCGATGTCGGCGAAGGTCACGTCGAGGCGCGGGGCGCCGGGGACGCGGCCGTGGGCCCAGGCGTCGAAGACGAAGGTGTCGTTGGGGCAGGGCGAGTAGGCGATCTTCAGTTTCACTGCGGGATTCCCTCGAGGTCCACGAAGACGGTGTGGCTGAGCAGCCGGAAGGCCTGCCGGAGCGCGGCCAGCGCGTCGCCGATCCGCCAGGCGGCGCGGTCGCGCGGGCCGACGGCGTTCGAGACGGCGCGGATCTCGGCGACGGGCACGCCGAACGCGGCGGCGGCCTCCGCCACGCCGAAGCCCTCCATCGCCTCGGCGACGGCGCCCGGATGACGTTCCGCCAGCTCGGCGGCCCGTCCGGCGGTCCCGGTCACGGTCGACACGGTGAGCACCGGCCCCACGGCGTACCGGACGGCGTCCTTCGCCAGCGCGTCGGCGACCGCACCGACGAGCCCGGCCCGGGGCCGGTGCACCGAGCGCCCGAATCCGAGCTCCTCCACGGCCAGATAGCCGTCCTGCGTCTGGGCGCCGAGATCGGCCGCGACGACGGCGTCGGCGACGACGACCGCCCCGAGCGGCGCGCCCGGCGGGAAGCCGCCGGCGATGCCCGCGGAGACGACGAGGTCGTACGGGACGGGGCGCGCGGCGCCGGCGGGGAGGGCCGCGGTGGTCGGGGCCGTGGTCGTGGCCGTCGCGGCGGTCAGGGCCGCGGTCGTGGCCGTCGCGGCGGCCGCGGGGCCCACGCCGGCGGCCAGGACGTCGACGACCCGCAGGTCGGAGACGTGGCGGCGCAGGACGAAGCCGCCGGGAAGCGGGACCTCGCCCCAGCCGGTTTCCGGAGCGTCCTGGCCGAGGCCGGCGGCGACGGAGTCGGCCTCCGCCGCCACGGCCGTCACGACCAGGACACGGGGGATCCGGGTCAGGACTGCTTCTTCAGCTCGAAGGACCAGATGCCCTTCACTTCCTTGTCCTTCGTCTCGACGAGCGTGACCGTGGTCTTGTCGGTCGACTCGCCCGTCTGGCTGGCGAAGAACGCGCTGGCCGGGATGGACCGGTAGGTCTTCTTGAACGGCTCCGGCTCGGCGTTCTGGCCGTTGAGGAAGATCGTCCAGCCGTTGTCGGCGACCTCCGGGTCCACGCCGAAGCGGACCTTGTCGGAGGGGTCGACGGAGATGGTCTTCTCCGCCTTCTTGTTCAGGCAGGAGGTGATCTGCTTCTGGTCGAGCGCATCGCCGCCGTTGTAACAGGCTGCCTCGGAGCTCACCGAGTCGGACCCGACCGTCACGGTCGCGCGCGGCGTCGGCTTGTCGCAGGCGGAGAGGACGAGGAGCCCGGCGGAGACGGCCCCGAGGGCGACGACGGCCCGGCGGCGCTTGCGGGAGGTGAACGCAACGGTCATGGGCCGAAGGCTATCGGGCCTCCGCGCCCGCGCCACGCGGGGGTACGGCGTGCCGCCCTACACACCCCCTACGCCGCCCACGCCGCCACCGGCCGCCCCGGGCCAGCCGCCCCGGCCACTCCGGCCGCCAGGCCGGACACCCCCCCAGGCGGTGTCCGGCCTGATCGGCAGGACACCGCCTAGGCCAGCCGGGCCTTCGAGGACTGGCCACGGCGCCGCTGACGGCGGGCCGCCGCCAGCAGGCCGCGGACCGAGAACAGCGCGCCGAGGCCCAGGATCCCGGCCGCCACCGACATCCCCAGCGTGCCGTTCAGCGGCAGCGCGATGCCGATCGCGCCGCCCACCACCCACGCCATCTGCAGCGCCGTCTCCGAACGGGCGAACGCCGACGTCCGCACCGCCTCCGGCACGTCGCGCTGGATCAGCGCGTCGAGCGACAGCTTCGACAGGGCCTGCGTCAGGCCCGCCACCGCCCCGAGCACCGCCACCATCAGGCCGCCGAAGAACACCGCCGTCAGGACCGCGGTGGCGAGCACCACCGACAGCATCGTGGCGATGATCACTTCAGGACCGTGGCCCCGGTCCCGCAGCAGCGAGCCGACGGCCGTCCCGCAGGCGTTCCCGACGCCCGCCGCCACGCCCACGATGCCGAGCGACACCGCCGCGCTCTGCCCCGACAGCGGGTGCACCCGCAGCAGGAACGCCAGGAAGAAGATCAGGAAACCCGACAGCATGCGCTGCGAGGCGTTCGCCTGCAGGCCGTGCAGCACGGCCGGGCCCACCGTCCGCAGACTCGGCCGCTTCTCGCCGTGCGTCAGCAGATGGGCCCGCCGCTCACCCTTCGCCGAGTCCACCTTGGGCGGCATCCGCAGCGCCCAGAACGTGCCCAGCAGGAACAGCGCGCACGCCCCGTACAGCGGCCAGCCCGGGCCGACCATCTGCAGCCCGGCGCCGATCGGCGCGGCGATGCCGGTGGCGACGAGGCCCGCGAGCGTCACCCGCGAGTTCGCCTTCACGAGCGAGAAGTGCGGTGGCAGGAGCCGCGGTACGACGGCGCTGCGCACCACGCCGTACGCCTTCGAGGCCACCAGGACGCCGAGCGCCGCCGGATAGAGCTGCAGGCCGCCCGTGGCGACCGCGGTGGACATCAGGACGGCGAGCACCGCCCGGGTCAGCATCGCGCCCGCCATCGCCGCGCGGCGGCCGTGCGGGATCCGGTCGAGGAGCGGCCCGATGACCGGCGCGAGGAGGACGAAGGGGGCCATGGTGACGGCGAGGTAGAGCGCGACCCGGCCGCGCGCCTCGTCCGTCGGCACGGAGAAGAAGACGGTGGAGGCGAGCGCGACGGTGATCATGACGTCGCCGGCGCCGTTGACGGCGTGCAGCTCGATCAGCTTCCCGAGCCCCGATTCACCCGCCCCGTGCGCGTGCGTGGCCTTCCTGATGCCCCGCGCCGTGCCGGTGAACGGCAGGTGCAGGGCGCGCCCGACTTTCCGGCCCGCTCGGCTGAGCGGCCCGGCAGGATCGTGGGATCGTGCGGAAGACCGTGCGGCTGCCACTCCGTCATAGTGCCCCACGCTTCCCCGTACGAACCGGTGGCGGGGCCCGGCGCGGCTCGTACGCGGCCTGGCGCCCGGCCCGTACGGACCCGGTGCCCGGGCGCGTCGCGGGCCGGTACAAGGTCCCGTACAAGGGCCCGTTTACGGTTCCTCGGCCCCGTTCCTCGGTTTTCCTCGGTCCGCGATGCGGGCCACTTGGGGCGCGCAGGTGGGCTGAGCGCTGCGAACGGGGTAGCGTGCGTAGCGCGCCACCGGCGGATGTTCTCGGCCGCGCGCCTCTTCGGCATCCCGCAGAATGGATGACGATAGGTGTGCCCGAGACACGCGAGAACCGTCGGGCGTGGACGTCGATGCGGCCCTCTGGTCCGCTCCGCCCACCGCCCAGGACTTCGCTCCCGCTCCTCGGCCGGCGCACCCGTGAGACGGCGTAGGAGAGAAGCGAGACCTGTGAGTGCTGCGACGACGCGAAGCCGTACCCCGCGTACCCCGCGAGCCACGCGTACCCCGGACCGCCTGTGCGTCGAGGCGGTAGACCTCGCGAGGGAGGCGGCCGACGAGGCGGCCGCGCCCGGCGTCGTCGGGGAGCACGTCGAGGCGGTCGCCGAGGGCGACCGGGTCGTCACGCACTTCTTCGAGTGCAAGGAGCCCGGCTACCGCGGCTGGCGGTGGGCGGTCACCGTCACCCGGGCCTCCCGCGCCAAGAACGTCACCCTCGACGAAACCGTCCTGCTGCCCGGACCCGACGCGCTCCTCGCGCCCGAGTGGGTGCCGTGGAGCGAACGGCTGCGGCCGGGCGACATGGGCCCGGGCGACCTGCTGCCGACCGAGCAGGACGACCTGCGCCTGGAGCCCGGCTACTCCGGCGAGGACGCGCCGCCGCCGAACTCGGCCGTCTCGGAGGAGATGGAGGAGCACCTCGACGTCGAGGACGCCGAGATCACCTCCCGCACGCCGTCGCGCGGCGCGATCGCCGCGGTCGCCGAGGAACTCGGCATGCGGCGGGCACGGGTCCTGTCGCGGTACGGGCTGCACGTGGCCGCGGACCGCTGGGACGAGGCCTTCGGGGCGAAGACGCCGATGGCGCAGGCGGCGCCGGCGAGCTGCGTGTCCTGCGCGTTCCTGGTGCCGCTGGCCGGGTCCCTGAAGCAGGCGTTCGGTGTGTGCGCCAACGAGTTCTCGCCGGCGGACGGGCGGGTCGTCTCGCTGTCCTACGGCTGCGGCGGGCACTCGGAGGCGGCGGTCATGCCGAAGCCGCCGCGGCCGGCGCCGCCGGTGCTGGACTCGATCTCGGCGGACGAGTTTCCGCTGCGGCCGGCGAGGGATTCGGGCTCCACGACGGAACCCGACACCACCTCCGAAGACCTGGGCCACTCCTAGGCCCCCGCGGCCCCATGCCCGTCGCCACCTCCGTTGTGGGCATTCGTTCCGCTGGGGCGGAACGGGTGGGCACAACGGACGGCCCCCCTTGCCGGGCCTAGGCTTCCGGGCCCTGACCCGCACCCGGAGCGCGGCGTCCGTGGGGTGCCGGTTCAGGCGCAGGTGCGGAACGCGCCCGCAAGGGCGCCGTCCCGTGTGCCCACCCGTCCCGCCCCAGCGGGACGAATGCCCACACGGAGGTGGGCCGGGGGCGCCGCGCAAGCGGGCGCGGCCCGCACGGGGGTGGGCCGGGGGCGCCGCGCAAGCAGGCGCGGCCCGCACGGGGCGCGGGCGACGTTTCGGCAGGCGCGGCGCACGTGGTGGCGGGGGCCCGGGATCGTGGCGGGACGTGCCCCGGCGGTGGGGGCCGCCCGCGGCGCGGTACCTTCGGGCCCCGGCCAGATCCCCGTCCCGCAGAGTGGAGTCAGACGTGAGCGTCAGCGTCAGGACGTCGACCGACGGCGCCGACCCCTTCGGTACCGCACGGCTCCGCAGAGGCGTGCTCGACTCCTGGGGCGCGGGTCCCGCCCGCTTCCGGGAGGACGCCAACGCCGAGGAGGACCTGGTCCTCGGCGGCTACCGCGACCGCCTCGTCGTCGAACTCGCCCAGAACGCCGCCGACGCCGCCCGCCGCGCCGGCGTCACCGGTCGTTTCCGGCTCACGCTGCACCCGGCGGACGCCGACGGCCCGGCCGTCCTCGCCGCCGCCAACACCGGCGCCCCGCTGGACGCGGCCGGCGTCGAGTCCCTGTCGACGCTGCGGGCCTCGGCCAAGCGGACCGAGCACGACGGCGGCGCCGTCGGCCGCTTCGGCGTCGGTTTCGCCGCGGTGCTCGCCGTCTCCGACGAGCCGGCCGTCCTCGGCCGCCACGGCGGTGTCCGCTGGTCCCTCGCGGAGGCCCGTGAGCTGGCCGCCGAGACCGCCAGGCACAGCCCGGGCCTCGGCGACGAGCTGCGCCGCCGCGACGGCCACGTACCGCTGCTGCGGCTCCCGCTGCCCGCCGAGGGCACCGCGCCCGAGGGCTACGACACGGTCGTGGTGCTGCCGTTGCGGGACTCCGCCGCCGTCGACCTGGCCGAACGGCTGCTCGACTCCGTCGACGACGCGCTGCTCCTCACGCTGCCCGGCCTGACCGAGGTGGTCGTGGAGACCGAGGCGGGCGTCCGCACCCTCACCCGTACCGAAGCGGACGGCTACGTCCACATCGCCGACTCCGCGGACCCCGCGCCCGGCGCCCGCCGCTGGCGGACCGTCAGCCACGGCGGCCCGCTCGACCCGGCGCTCCTGAAGGACCGCCCGGTCGAGGAGCGCCTGCGCCCGCACTGGTCGGTCACCTGGGCCGTACCGGTCGACGCGGACGGCGCGCCGCAGTACCCGCGCACCACGCCCGTCGTGCACGCGCCGACGCCGACCGACGAGCCGCTCGGCATTCCCGCCCTGCTCATCGCGTCGTTCCCGCTCGACACCGCCCGCCGCCATCCGGCGCCCGGGCCGCTCACGGACTTCCTGGTCGACCGGGCGGGCGAGGCGTACGCCGAGCTGCTCGGCGAGTGGCGGCCGGTGAGCACCGGCACGCTGGACCTGGTGCCCGGCCCGCTCGGCAAGGGCGTCCTCGACGGTGCGCTGCGCGCCGCCGTCCTGGACCGGCTGCCGCGGGTCGCGTTCCTGGCCCCGGCCACCGCGTCGGAGGAGCTGCCCGCGCTGCGGCCGATCGAGGCGGAGGTGGTGGAGGGCGCGGGCGCCGGGACGGTGTCGGTGCTGGCCGAGGTCTTTCCGACGCTGCTGCCGGCGGGCCTGGAGCGCCGGGCCGAGCTGCGGACGCTCGGTGTGGGCCGGCTGCCGCTGACGGAGGCGATCGACCGTCTGGCGGGCGTGGACCGTTCGCCGCGGTGGTGGTGGCGGCTGTACGACTCGCTCGCGGGCGTCGACCCGGACCGCCTGACGGGCCTGCCGGTGCCGCTGATGTCCGCGGAGGCCGAGGCCCCGGCCGTCGACGCCGTGATGGCCGGAGCGGACGAGGTGCCGGCGGACGAGGTGCCGGGGGCCGAGGAGGAGGCGGCGCCGCCCGCGGCTCCCGTCCGCACCACCATCGGCCCGCGCCAGGTCCTCCTGCCGCAGGCCCACACGCCCGTCGACCTCACCCGGCTCGGACTGAAGGTCGCCCACCCGGACGCCGCCCACCCGATCCTGGAGAAGCTGGGCGCCGTGCCGGCGACGCCGCGGGCGGTACTGACCACGCCGCAGGTGCGGGCGGCGGTCGCCGCGTCGCTCGACGCCGGCGAGATCTGGGACGAGGACGCCGACACGCCGGACGCGGAGGAACTCGCCGAGACCGTCCTCGCCCTCGTACGGGACGCGGAGCTCGCTCCCGGTGACGAGCCCTGGCTCGGGGCGCTGGCGCTGCCCGACGAGGACGGGGAGCCGGCGCCGGCCGGGGAGCTCGTGATGCCCGGTTCGGCGTTCGCGTCGGTGATGCGGGAGGGCGAGCTGGCCCTGGTCGACGCCGAGTTCGCCGAGCGCTGGGGCGAGCAGCCGCTCGCCGCCTGCGGCGTCCTGGCCAACTTCCAGCTGGTGCGGGCCACCGACCTGGTCCTCGATCCGGACGAACTGGAGCCGCGCGAGGGCGACTTCGCGGAGCCCGACGACGCCGGGCTGCTCGACGCCGTCGACGTGTGGTGCGAGGACGTCCTTGACCGGCTGCCCGAGACGCCGGTGCCGCCGGTGGCGACCGAGATCGTCGCCGTACGGGACCTGGACCTGGTCGACGACGACGCCTGGCCGCAGGCGCTGGCCCTGCTGGCGCAGCCGCCGCTGCGGGACGCGCTGACGCAGCCGGTGCGGGTGCTGCTGCCGGACGGCACGACCGAGACCGTACGGCCGTACACCGCCTGGTGGCTGCGTGACCATCCCGTCCTGGACGGCCGCCGCCCCGCCGGACTGCGCGCGGCCGGCACGGATCCGCTGCTCATCGGCCTGTACGACTCCGCCGACGCGACCGGCTTCGAGGACGAGCAGGTGCTGCGGGCGCTCGGCGTACGGACGTCGGTGGCCGCGCTGCTCGACGAGCCGGGCGGGGCCGCCGAACTCCTCGGCCGGCTCGCCGACCCGGACCGTCAGGTGTCGGGCGCCCAGCTGCACGCGCTGTACACGGCTCTCGCCGATCTCGACCCGGAGCAGGTCACGCTGCCCGACGAGCTGCGCGCGGTCGTCGACGGCGCGCTGGTCGTCGTCGACGCGGCCGACGCGCTGGTCGCCGACGCGCCCGACCTGCTGCCGCTCGCCGGTGACCTGCCGCTGCTGCCCGTCGCACCGTCGCGGGCCGCGGACCTGGCCGAGCTGTTCCAGGTGCGCCGCCTGAGCGAGGCGGTCGAGGCCGAGGTGACGACGGTGGGCGAGGAGCACGAGGTGCCGTCCGCGGTGGCCGCGCTGCTCGGTCCGGCGACGCCCGCCACGTACATCGAGCACGAGGAACTCCTGGCGGCCGGCGTCGAGCTCGACTGGCGCCGCACTCCCGACGGCGTCATCCACGCCGCCACTCTGGAGGGCGTCGCGGCGGGCCTGGCCTGGGCCGCGGGTCAGTGGCCGCGCCGTTTCGAGGTGGCGGCCCTGCTCGAGGACCCGTCACGGACGGCGGAACTCGCCCGCGACCGCTGGTTCGACTGACCCGGCGCGGCGCGGCGCGGCACGGCACGGCGCTCGCGCGGTTCGCCGTACGGGCGGGCGGCACGGCGCTCGTGCGGTTCGCCGTACGGGCGCCGGCTCGGGGCGGGCCCGCGGTGGGCCCGCGGCGGGAGCCGGGCCCGCGCGGTCCTTCGTACGGGCTCAGGACGGGGACGGGTCCGCGGCGGGAGCCGGGTCCGTGTAGCGGGCGGCCAGGGCGGCGGCGCGGTCGCGCAGGGCGGTGCGCAGGGAGCGCGGGGCGAGGGCCTCGGCGTCCGTGCCGAGCTGCCACAGCGCCCATTCGGCGTGCCGCGCGTCCTGGAAGGTCACCTCGAGGCGCAGCCGGCCGTCCGCGTCCGGTTCCTCCGCGCGGACGGCCAGCGCGGTGTCGAGCAGTTCCTCGCGCCGCGCCGGCTCCAGCCGTACGAGCACGGTGAGGTGGTCGCCGCCGGAGAGGAACCGCGCGGAGCGTTCCCGCCAGATCCGGTCCAGGTCGACCCGCCCGGGCCGCTCGGCCGGTTCGGGGAGTTCCTCGGCGGCCGACACCCGGGACAGCCGGTAGGTGCGGTCCGCGCCGGCTCGTGTGGCCAGCAGATAGCCCCGGTCGCGTACGGTGACCAGGCCGACCGGGTCGACCGTGCGCCACCCCGGCGCCTGGCCGGTGGCCGCGTAGCGGATGCGCAGCTTGTGTCCGGCGAGCACCGCGCGCCGGACCACGCTCATGGTGCTGTCGGGCACCTCGTCGACGACCAGCCGGCGGGAGAGCAGGTCGGTCTCCGGGTCGACGAGGATCCGCCGGGCCGCGTCGTCGGCGGAGGTCCGGTGGGTCTCGGGCAGGGCGTCGACGACCTTGCGCAGGGCCGAGGCGAGGGCCGGGCCGAGGCCGAACACCTGCTCGCCGCGGCCTGATCCGGCGGTCAGCAGGGCGAGGGTCTCGTCGTGGCTGAGCCCGGTGAGCTCGGTCCGGAAGCCCGGCAGCAGCGCGAAACCGCCGTGTCTGCCGCGTTCGGCGTAGACCGGGACGCCGGCCGCGGACAGCGCCTCGATGTCGCGCAGGACGGTGCGGGTGGACACCTCCAGCTCACGGGCCAGCGTGTCGGCCGTCAGCCGGCCGTGCCGGCGCAGCAGGAGCACCAGGGAGACCAGCCGGTCGGCGCGCATGCGAGAACGCTAACGGACCCACGGAATACCTGACGAAGGGTGTCGTGATTCGTTGGAAGGCTCGTCCGCGGGCGGGGCAAGCGGTCCCGGCGAACGGAACGGAGCTGATGTGACAGTGCGGCGAACGGCGGTCAACCCGTCGACGTGGTCGGTGGAGTTGGGGTTCAACCAGGGCGAGGTGGTCTCCGGGCACACCCGGACGCTGTTCCTCTCGGGGCAGACCGCGATGAGCGGCGAAGGCAGGCCGCTGCACGACGGCGACATGGCGGCGCAGCTGGCGCTGAGCGTCGACAACGTGGAGGCGGTGCTCGGCGAGGCCGGCATGTCGCTCGCGAACCTCGTCCGGCTCAACGTCTACACGACCGACGTCGATCTGCTCTTCCGGCACTACGGCGTCCTGGCGGGGCGGTTGGGCGCGGCCGGGGTGGCGCCGGCGACGACGATGCTCGGGGTGACGCGGCTGGCGGTCCCCGGCCAGCTGGTGGAGCTGGAGGGGACCGCCGTCGGGTGACGGACGGAGCGGCTAGCGTGCCGCCTGCCGGCCGGCCGCGGGCTGCTTGTCACAGGTCAGGTCGGTCCGCGGCAGGCGGCCGCTGCCGAGGTACGCGGTGACGGCGTCGTCGACGCAGGCGTTGCCGTAGAAGCCGTACAGGCCGTGGGTGTTGGCGCCGCGCAGCGTGACCATCCGGGAGCTGGGGAGCATGTCGTGCAGGGCGACGCTGCCCGGGTACACGGTGCGCGGGTCGCCGGTCGCGGCGACGATCATGGCGGGGACGTCGTGGCGGACCTGGGTGGGCCGCTCGCGCGGCGCGTCCCAGAACGCGCAGGCGTTGATGTTGTTCAGGGCGGGCCCGAGGACGGGGTGGGCGGCGCGGCCGGCCTCGACGGCCCGCCAGTACACCTCGGGGTCGCGCGGCACGGCGGCGTCCGCGCACAGGATGGCCATCTGGGCGCTGCCGGCGGCGGTGTCCGCGTCGGTGAAGGCGAAGCGGAGCAGCTGGACGAAGTCCGGGGGCAGGGGCGCCGGCGGCCGGCCGTCGGCGGCCGCCTTGAGGGCGGCGACCGCCGAGGCGAGGCCGGCCCGTGAGGCGTCGGTGTCGTCGGCGAGGCCGCCGAAGAGCACGAACGGCACCTGGGTGTCGTCGAGCCGGAAGGTGTCCGCGCCGGTGCCGACGGTCAGCGGGGCGCGGCCGGCGGCCTCGACGACGCCCGTGACGGCGGCGACCACCTCGGGGCCGGTCCGGCCGAGGCCGTACGTGTCGTGGCGGGCCGCGGTCCAGGCCGCCCAGTCGGCGAGCGCGTGCTCGTTGGCGTCGACGAGGTGCGGGAGCATGCCGGGGCCGTAGACGCGCGGGTCGAGGGCGCCGTCGAGGACGACGCGGCCGGCGCGGCCGGGGAACATCTGGGTGTAGACGGTGCCGAGGTAGGTGCCGTAGGAGACGCCGAGGTAGTGGAGCTTCCGCTCGCCGAGCGCGGCCCTGATGACGTCCATGTCGCGGGCGGTGTTACGGGTGCTGGCGTGCGGCAGCAGGTCGCCGGCGTTGGTCCGGCACTTGGCGGCCAGGTCCTTCTGGAAGGCGACCTGCCGGTCGAAGGCGGCCCGGCTCGTGCCCGCCGACAGGATGCCGCTGCCGACCGGCCAGCGGCAGTCCAGCGGGTTGCTGCGGCCGACGAACCGCGGGTCCATGCCGATGATGTCGTAGCGCGCGGCGACGTCCTTCAGGGCCGCCCGCACGCGCGGCGGGCTTCCGAGCGTCGCGCCGCCCGGCCCGCCGTCGTTGAGCAGCAGCACGCCGACGCGGTGCCTGCGGTCGGTGGCCGCGATGCGCGAGATCGCGATCTTGATGGTGCGGCCGTGGGGCCGCCGGTAGTCGAGCGGCACGACCACGTCGGCGCACCGGGCCCCGGCGGCCTCCAGCTCCTGGCCCTGCCGGTCCCCGGGCCCGAGGACGCAGCTCTTCCACCGCACCGGCTTCGGCTGCGTCTGCTTCGGCTGCTGCTTCGGCTGCGCGTGGGCCGGTGCCTGCGCCTGTACGGGCGCGGCGGCCGCTAATCCCGTACAGGCGGCGAACGCGACGGTCAGCGCCACGATGTGATGACGAGTCATGCGCTCGACCCTAGAAACGGCCCCCCGGCCCCGTCACGACAGCCTGCCCCCGCCTCCACCCTGGGGACAGCCCCAGGGCGGTGGCGGCCCGGAGCCTGCCCTGGACCGCGGGTCCGGGGCCGCCCGGGAGGGCTGACGCGGCAGCTTCCGCTCGCGATAGCTTCCCTGGAAGCAAAACAGCGGATGACGCCGTGTCACACCCAGGAGGTCGCATACGGATGGTCTCTCCCCAGATACTTCGCGGCGACGGCGCCGAGACGGTGCTCGACGCGGACGGCATTCGGACGGTCAACCGCGCCTCCCGTACCGAGATCCCGTTCGCGGTGGTCCAGGAGGCCCGGACCGCCGGTGGGCGGGAGGTCGAGATCGTGCTGACCGACGGGGCTGTGCATCGGGTGGACGGCGGCAACGCGACCGCCGCCACCGCGTTCGTCACCGCACTCACCGCCGCTCTGCCCGAGCAGCGGGACCCGGGCGGAAGTGCCCGGGTCACCGTCACCTCTCTGGAGCAGCCGCGGGACGGCTGGAGGCTGACGGACTACGTGCTGCTGACGGTCCTCGGCGCCCCTGCTCTCACGTATCTCGGGTACGCGATCTGGACAGGCGTTACGCGCGGGTCGGACGTGATAGTGGTGATCGTCGGTGCGTTCCCGCTGTTCAGCGGCTTGCTCATGCTGCTCTTCGTGGCGGACGACGTACGGCTCCAGCTCCCGCTGAGGAAACGCGGGATCACCGTGGTCGCCAGGCTCGACTTCAGGGCGAAGGACGGGGCCGCCTGGTACAAGTACACCGACGCCGACGGCGTCGAGCACCACCATCGCAGCACGTTCCGCGGACCGCGGCCCCCGATCACCTACGACCCGCAGAGACCCGGGTGGGCTTCCACGGATCTGGTGTGGGGCCGCGTGCTGTTCAAGATCTACGCCCGCGGTGCAGGCGGACTGCTTCTGGTCCTGGCCGGCGGCGCGTTGGCGCTGGCGCCACTCCTGTCGAGCTGAGAGGGGGTGTCTCGCCGACCATGCCGGGCTCGCGACGCCTGGCACGTGCCCTAGTCGCCGGTCGTGCCGTCGAGCATCTCGCGGAGGATGTCCAGGTGGCCGTTGTGACGGGCCGTCTCCTCGGTGAGGTGGAGCAGGATCCAGCGCAGGTCGACGTGGCGTCCGTCGCGCACCGGCCGCTCGGCCCGCTCGTCCAGTCCGCGGGCGGCGACCAGTTCGCGATAGCGGGCGCTCTGCTCCGCGTACTCGTCGAGCAGCCGCGGCAGCGGGAAGTCGACGGCGATCCGCATCTCGCGGTCCGGGTCCTCCTCGGTCCAGGGACCCTGGTCCTCCTCGCCGAGGAAGACCACCTGGAACCAGTAGTACTCGACCCAGCGGAGGTGGTTGATCAGCCCGCTCATGGTCATCAGCGGTGAGCCGGGCAGCAGCGCCTTGCGGGCGTTCTCCGCGGAGACGCCCTCGCACTTGGCGCGGGCGGTGTCACGTGCGTAGTCGAGGAACGTGGTGAGCTGCGTGCGCTCGTCCCACGCGGGCGGCATGTCGTCGATTCTGGTCATCGCGCGTAGCGTCCCTGATCACCGCGCCCGGTGTCGAGGCATTTCCCACGGGCCCGCGGACTGTCGGCGCCGACGGGGGTCCGTGGCGATCGGGGCATGGTGCTCCGATCGGTCCCAGGTCGAAGGAACTCACTAAATCGGCCGGATGTTGTCCAGGGATGCCGTCCACTCGATGCCGTTGTCAGGACGGATGTGGGCGATGCGCACCAGACGCCCGTCGGTGTGCAGTTCGTGCGTGACGGCCGTCAGTTCGCCCTCGCCCTTGCTGGCGGTGTCGCGGACCCGCTGGTGAAGCCACGGGTGCTCTTCGTAGCCGTCAGGACCGACCGGAGGCACCTCCCGTGCTTCCACGCGGCGCATGAACCTCTCCCAGCCATCGGCCGCACGCATCCGAAGAGCTCTGCTCGGCGCGCCTGGCGGCTGATCGGACGCGCTCATGCGCTTGCTCCTCCCTGAAGGGGCACTCCCGTGGGATGGGCAAGGCCCATAACCCGGAGGGAAGCCGGTCGTTTTCGCATCTTGAACGTACGGTCGCCGCAGACGCGGTAGGACTGACTGGCAGTACGTGTTGGGAGACGGAACGCTCTCGGGGAGCTGGTCATGGCGGCGAAACCGCCCGCACGTGGACGCACGATCACTGGGGCTGTCGCGGGCTTGGTACTGCGCTTGGCGCGGGAGAGCATCCCGTGCACACAGGTGTCGATGGCAGAGTCCCTGGGCGTGGACCTCGGCACACTGCAGGGGTGGGAGTCAGGGCGCAGGCCGCTGGCGAACATGAAGGCCGGGGCGCTCCTGCAGCTGCGCCGGAGGCTGGGCGCGCTGGGAGCGGACCCGGCTGTGGTGGGGTTGCTGGACTCGGCGATGGATGCCGACCAGATCATCGGTGCCGCTCTGGCGCCGGACGACATCGGACAGCATCCACTCGCATCGTGGGTTCACACCCGCGACACGGCTCACATGCTGGCCTGGGCCCTGACCGGAGTGACGCCGCCGGCACTGACGGATCGTGTCCTCGTATCCCGGCGCGGTCCGGTCGCCTCCGCGCCGTTGCTGGGAGCGGCGGACCGAGCGCTCTTCTTCGCGCATCTGAGGGAGACCGCCGAAGCGGCGAGGAGATCGGGCGGTGGCACGCTCCTGCACCGGCAGGCGCTCTACCTCGCCTCGTACGACCGTGGCCCGGAAGCGGCCGCATGGACGGCACACACCCTGCACTCCCGCCGGGGAGTGCTCGCCCGGCGCGGATGGTCGGAACACTGGACGGAAGCCCGGTCGACTGCGACGGCATTGGCCCGGCTGGGAGATCCGCAGCCGCTTCTGGACTTCATCGAGCGGTCACTCGCCGACGACGACGCGGCCGAGGCCGCCAACCTGAACTACTGGGCGTACTGGCTCGGCGGCGTGCGGCTTCCCCAGGCTGATGACCAGTTCATGCGGGACCCCGAGCTCGCCGCCTGGGAGCCTGTGACGCTGCTGCGCGGGCTGACGTACGGGATGCACCATGCTCCTGGATACGTCGATCTCTACGTCCACACGCTGTGGGCGCTGCTGACCGCGCATCCATGGCTGCCCCAGGCATCGCCCGTGCTGGCTCGCACCCTGGCAGAGCGTGCGGAGCG
Source organism: Streptomyces sp. NPDC053493 (assembly GCF_044544825.1). Taxonomy (NCBI): domain Bacteria; kingdom Bacillati; phylum Actinomycetota; class Actinomycetes; order Kitasatosporales; family Streptomycetaceae; genus Streptomyces; species Streptomyces sp. NPDC053493. The sequence goes on along the minus strand of NZ_JBITXS010000005.1, from coordinate 243,026 downwards.
GCTGCTGGACACAGGCGGCACCTCGGAAAGGTCCCGTCGCGAACTCCGCACCGTGCACTACGTTTTCTCGCATCGCACCTGACACCGGAGGTCACCACATGGCAGACGAGACGGCGAACGCCCAAGGCACGGCCGGGTTCATCTTCGAGATGGGCGTGCTCAAGAACGCCAAGCGGACCGGATGGTGGTTCACCGGCAACAACAACCCCGAGTCGATCGCCGAGCACTCGTTCCGCGTGGGCGTCATCGGTGCCGTACTCGCCATGATGGAAGGCGTGGATCCCGCGAGGGTGGCCTTGATGTGTCTGTTCCATGACACGCAGGAGACCCGTATCGGAGACATCCCGCACATCGGCCGCCGGTATCTCGACGCCGCCGCGAACCAGACGGTCACGGCGGATCAGGTCTCCGCCGCGCATCCCGCGGTGAGGGACGGCGTGCAGCGGGTCGTCGAGGAGTACGAGGCCAAGGAGTCGCCCGAGGCCATCGTGGCGAGGGACGCGGACAAGCTGGAGTGCCTGGTTCAGGCCGTGGAGTACCGGTCCCAGGGCAACACCCTGGTTCAGGACTGGATCGACACGTCCCTGAACAGCCTCAAGACCGCCTCCGCCCAGGCCTTGGCCGAGGCCGCGTTGACCATGTCCCCGCTGGAATGGCGGAAGACCTTCCTGAGCTGATCTCCGGTCGACGTGGCCGCCGGGGCGTGGTCGGCCACCGCCCGGTGTCGCTCGACTCCCTGGAAAGGACTCGGGGAGAGAACCCGCCAAACCCACCCCCTCCGTCCCCCAACTCCGCGGATCACACGATCGAGTGACAGAGTGTTTGGTACGGGGATGAATGCGGTACGGTCGGCCGCAACAACGGCATATGCAACTCGGCCCCCGGCAGGACTGGCATCCTGACGAGGGCCTACCGATCAGGAAGAGAAGACCTTCCCGATGGCTGATCCGCAGTCTAACGCGGCCGTGTCCGCGTCTCCCGTTCCGTTCGAGATTCCCGCCGACGCGCCACGCTCAGGAGTGATCCGCGTACGGCACCGGCACCGGGACCATTTCACGATCGTGGGGAATCACCTCGCCCAGCACCGGACCTTGTCCGCGGTGGCGATGGGGCTCGCCCTGCACATCCAGTCGCTGCCCGACGGCGCCGACGTCAGCGTGAAGCGGCTGACTCTCCGCTTCCGAGAGGGCGAGATCACGATCCGGCGGGCGCTGAACGAGCTCGTCGCGGCCGGATACCTGGAGCGCAGGAGGGTGTCACTCGGGGGCGGGCGGTTCGCGACTCGGTTGATCTTTTACGACATGCCCGGCTGCGGCAGCGGAGTGCCCACGCCGCCACCCCGGCCCGAGCCGGATACCGAGCCGGATCCCGAACCGGACCCCGAGCCCGAGCCACGGCCCGCGCGCACACCAGAGCCCGCAGCCGTACCCGCGGCCGCGCCATCGCCCCCGCCCCCGCCTCCTCCCGCCCGGCCCTCCGGACCCGCCGCCGACCTCTTGGCCCGGCTGCGTGTCGTCGATTCCCGTCTCCTGCTCTCCTGGCGGGACGTGCGGGAACTCGCGCCGGCCGTCGACGCCTGGCTCGCGCTCGACGCGAGCCCGGAGCAGATCGCACGGACCCTCACCGGAGCGCTTCCGCCCGACCACGTACCCATCCACCACCCGGCCCGCTTCCTCGCGTACCGGCTCCGCGTGATGATCCCGCCGCCGCTGCCCGCCGCCACCCGGCCACCGAGGGTGCTGCCGGTGGTGAGCTGCGAGGGGTGTGAGCGAGGTATGCGCAGCGAGGATCCGACGCCCTTGTGCGCGGACTGCAGACAGGCGGCGACGGCCTGACGGACCGAGGTGACCGGTCAGGTCGGGAAGCGGCGGCCCACCCAGCGCCAGGTCACCTCCAGGAGCGCCGCGCCCGCCGCCGCGATCGCCACGGCCGTCCAGGGCATCGTCACGCCCACCAGCTTCAGCGCGAAGAAGTGCTGGAGCCAGGGCACGACCAGGACCAGGAGGAAGGCGCCGCCCATGGCCGCGACCAGGGCGACGCGCCACCAGGTGTAGGGGCGGGCGATGATCGCGAGGACCCACATGGAGACGAGGAAGAGGGTGAGGGTCGCGGCGCTGGTCTCGGCGTCGAGGGCGCCGGGGCCGGTGTAGTGGTGGCGGGCGAGGAGGTAGGTCGCGAAGGTGGCCGCCGCCGCGATGGTGCCGGCCGGGATCGCGTACCGCATCACGCGCCGTACGAAGTGGGGCTTGGCGCGCTCGCGGTTGGGCGCGAGGGCCAGGAAGAAGGCGGGCACGCCGATGGTGAGGGTGGACAGCAGGGTCAGGTGGCGCGGCAGGAACGGGTACTCGACCTGGGTGCAGACGACCAGGACGGCGAGCAGCACCGAATAGACCGTCTTCGTCAGGAAGAGCGTCGCCACGCGGGTGATGTTGCCGATGACCCGGCGGCCCTCCGCGACCACCGACGGCAGCGTCGCGAAGGAGTTGTCGAGGAGGACGATCTGGGCGACGGCCCGGGTGGCCTCGGAGCCGGAGCCCATCGAGACGCCGATGTCGGCGTCCTTGAGCGCCAGCACGTCGTTGACGCCGTCGCCGGTCATGGCGACGGTGTGGCCGTGGTGCTGGAGCGCGGCGACCATGTCGCGCTTCTGCTGCGGGGTGACCCGGCCGAAGACGGAGCCCTCGTCGAGGGCCTTCGCCATCTCCTCCCGTTCGGCGGGCAGCGCGCGGGCGTCGAGCGTGTTCTCGGCGCCGGGCAGGCCGAGCTTGCCGGCGACGGCGCCGACGGAGACCGCGTTGTCGCCGGAGATGACCTTGGCGGCGACGTTCTGGTCGGCGAAGTAGGCGAGGGTGTCGGCGGCGTCGGGCCGCAGCCGCTGCTCGAGGACGACGAGGGCGGTGGCGCGGGCGTCCTTCGCCACGTCGGGCGAGTCGAGTTCGCGGGCGTCGGCGGTACGGGCGAGGAGGAGGACCCGCAGGCCCTGCTCGTTGAGCCGGTCGACCTCGGCGAGGGACGGGTCGCCGGCCGGCAGCAGCACGTCGGGCGCGCCGAGCAGCCAGGAGGAGCTCTCGCCGTCGCCCTCGCTGAACGCGGCCCCGCTGTACTTGCGGGCGGAGGAGAACGGCAGCGACTCGGTGCAGCGCCAGTCCACCGCGTCCGGGTAGGCGTCGATGACGGCCTGGAGGGAGGCGTTGGGGCGCGGGTCGGACTCGCCGAGGGCGCCGAGGACCTTCCGTACGTACGACTCGTCGGCGCCGTTCAGCAGGCGCAGGTCGGTCACGTCCATGCCGCCCTCGGTGAGCGTGCCGGTCTTGTCGAGGCAGACGACGTCGACGCGGGCGAGGCCCTCGATGGCGGGGAGTTCCTGCACGAGGCACTGTTTGCGGCCGAGCCGGATGACGCCGATCGCGAAGGCGACGGAGGTGAGCAGGACGAGGCCCTCGGGGATCATCGGGACGATGCCGCCGACGGTGCGGGCGACGGACTCCTTGAAGTCGTTGTCCTTGACGACGAGCTGGCTGATGACGAGGCCGACGGCGGTCGGGATCATCATCCAGGTCACGTACTTGAGGATGGTGGAGATGCCGGTGCGCAGTTCGGAGTGGACGAGGGTGAAGCGGGACGCCTCCTCGGCGAGCTGGGCGGCGTAGGCCTCGCGTCCCACCTTGGTGGCGGTGAAGGCGCCGCCGCCGGCGACGACGAAGGATCCCGACATCATCCGGTCGCCGGGCTTCTTCACGACCGGGTCGGCCTCGCCGGTGAGCAGCGACTCGTCGACCTCCAGGCTGTCGGCCTCGGCGACCTCGCCGTCGACGACGACCTTGTCGCCGGGGCCGAGTTCGATCAGGTCGCCGAGGACGATCTCGGAGGTGGAGATCTCGGCGGTGACGCCGTCGCGCCGGACGGTGGGTTTGGCCTCGCCGATGACGGCGAGGCCGTCGAGGGTCTTCTTGGCGCGCAGTTCCTGGATGATGCCGATGCCGGTGTTGGCGATGATCACGAAGCCGAAGAGGCTGTCCTGGATCGGCGCGACGAAGAGCATGATCAGCCACAGCACGCCGATGATCGCGTTGAAGCGGGTGAAGACGTTGCCGCGGACGATGTCGGCGGTGGAGCGGGAACTGCGGACGGGTACGTCGTTGACCTCGCCGCGCGCGACGCGCTCGGCGACCTCGGCCGCGGTGAGCCCGGCGACGTGGTGCACGACGGCCGGCGCGCCGTGGGTGGTGGCCCCCGCCCCGGCCCCGGCCCCGCCTCCGGCCTCGCTCCCGCCGGTGTCGATCTTCGCCCGCTGAGTCATGTTTTCGACGTTACGGCGGGATTCGGCCGCTCACCTGCCGAGAAGTCCGAAGATCAGACCGGGGGAGGAGCGGAATGGTCCCCAGGCATGACGGGCCCCGGGTGCGGAGGGACCCAGGGACTACGTGCGCAGGGACCCGGGTGCGCAGGGACCCGCGGGCTTACGTGCGGTCGGACTCCGGCGCCGGTCCCGCGCCTGCGGCCCGGGCCGCCTCGTGCCGCTTGATCGCCGCGTCGCGCTTGCGCACGTACCAGATGCCGATGAGGCCGAGCCCGGCGCCGGCCAGGCAGGTCCACACCCACCAGGTCAGGTCGCGGTCGTCGAACCAGGAGTAGAAGGGGACCTGGACGAGGAACAGGACGAACCAGAGGATCGTGCCGCCCGTGATGGTGGCGACGACGGGCCCCTCCAGGGGCTCGGGTGCCTCGTGCTTCGGTGTCCACTTCGCCATGGCGACAGTCTAGGCGGCCGGTTTTCGAGCCCCTGCACGGTCTACGCGCGGAGATGGACGCTCACTCGTTCATGTGTTCATACTGAAACGGTTTGCCTCCGGCGGGTTCCCTTTGTATGAACCGCCAAAAAGGGACGTATCTCGTACCTCGTACTCCTCCGTACCCCCGTACCTCCGCAGAGGAACCCCATGAGCACCACGGCCACCGCCAGGGCCACCTCGCCGGAACCGGAAGCCCCGCAGGGCCCCGTCTCCGGCCTCGACCGCTACTTCAAGATCTCCGAGCGCGGCTCCACCGTCGCCCGCGAGATCCGCGGCGGTTTCGCCACCTTCTTCGCGATGGCCTACATCATCGTGCTGAACCCGATCATCCTCGGCAGCGCCAAGGACATGTACGGGCACCAGCTCGACGGCGGCCAGCTCGTCACCGCGACCGTGCTGACCGCGGCCTTCTCGACGCTCCTCATGGGCGTCATCGGCAACGTGCCCATCGCGCTCGCCGCCGGCCTCGGCGTCAACACGGTCGTCGCGCTCCAGCTCGCGCCCAAGATGTCCTGGCCGGACGCCATGGGCATGGTCGTGCTCGCGGGCCTGGTCGTGATGCTGCTGGTCGCGACGGGCCTGCGCGAGCGGGTGATGAACGCCGTACCGGTCGGCCTGCGCAAGGGCATCGCGATCGGCATCGGCCTGTTCATCATGCTCATCGGCCTGGTGGACTCCGGCTTCGTCTCCCGCATCCCGGACGCCGCCCACACCACCGTCCCGCTCCAGCTCGGCGGCGACGGCCACCTCACCGGCTGGCCGGTGCTCGTCTTCATCCTGGGCACCCTGCTCACCCTCGCGCTGATCGTCCGCAAGGTGCCGGGCGCGATCCTCATCTCCATCGTCGTGATGACGATCGTCGCGATGGTGATCAACGCGGTCGCCACCGTCCCGTCCTGGGGCCTGACGACGCCGGAGTGGCCGGGCAACCCGGTCGCCTCGCCCGACTTCGGCCTGGTCGGCAAGGTCAGCCTCTTCGGCGGCTTCGACAAGGTCGGCGTCCTGACCGGTGTCCTGTTCGTCTTCACCGTGCTGCTGTCCTGCTTCTTCGACGCGATGGGCACGATCCTCGGTGTCGGCGACGAGGCCAAGCTGATGGACAAGGACGGCAACTTCCCGGGCATCAACAAGGTCCTGCTGGTCGACGGCCTCGCCGTCGCCTCCGGCGGCGCCACGTCCTCCTCCGCCACCACCTGCTTCGTGGAGTCCACGGCCGGTGTCGGCGAGGGTGCCCGCACCGGCCTGGCCTCGGTGGTGACCGGCGGTCTGTTCTCGGTCGCGCTGTTCCTCACGCCGCTCGCCACGATGGTGCCCTCGCAGGCGGCGACTCCCGCCCTGCTCGCGGTGGGCTTCCTGATCCTGGCCGGGTCGGTCAAGGAGATCGACTGGAGCGACTTCACCATCGCCGTGCCGGCCTTCCTGGCCATGGTGATGATGCCCTTCACCTACTCGATCACCAACGGCATCGGCATCGGCTTCATCGCCTTCAGCGTGCTGCGGCTCGCGGCGGGCCGGGGCCGCGAGGTCCCGGTGGCCATGTACGTGGTGTCGGCGGTCTTCGTCTTCTACTACGCGATGCCGGCGCTGGGCCTCACGTAGCCGGCCCCAGGCCTCACCTGGCCCCAGGCCTCACCTGGCCCCAGCCTCACCTCGTACGACGAGGAGCTGTCACGTCGTACGGGCGGGGTCGAGCCCGTAGAACTTCTCCGTCTCGTCGACGGCGGTCTTGAACCGCTCGTCGAAATCCTCCCGAATGAGCGTCCGGACGACATAGTCCTGGACGCTCATTCCTCTTCTGGCGGCGTGACCGCGGAGCCGTTCGAGCAGCTCTCCGTCGATACGCAGGCTGAGCACGGTCGATTCCATGCCGTCAGGTTCGCGCCACCGGCGGGCCCGGTGCGTCACTTTCCGAAGCCATCTCACTCATTCGGGTGACAGATTCAGGCCGCGTGTTTTCGATTGGTCTTTAGGTAGAGTAATGAGTTACGCTAAGAACATGCCTGACCTGTCCCACGGCACCGCCGACGACGCCGCGGCCGTGAACGCACTCCGCAGCTCCGTCATGCGGCTGAGCCGGCGCCTGAAGCACCAGCGCGTCGACGAATCGCTGAGCCCGACCGAGATGTCGGTGCTGGGCACCCTGTCGCTCTGCGGCTCCGCCACTCCCGGTGAGCTGGCCCGCAAGGAGCACGTCCAGCCGCCGTCGATGACCCGCATCGTCGCGCTGCTCGAAGCCAAGGGGCTGGTCCGGCTGGAGCCACATCCCGACGACCGTCGGCAGAAGGTGGTGAGGCAGACCGAGCAGGCCGAATCCATGCTCGAGGAGTCCCGCCGCAAGCGGAACGCCTGGCTCGCCACCCTCGCCGAAGGTCTGGACGAGGACGAATGGGCCAAGCTCCGCGCGGCTGCCCCGGTCCTGGAGAAGCTCGCGCACCTATGACCCGAGGCGCCAAGGAGGCGACGCACTTTGAGTACGGGACCCGGAGCAGACTCCGCACCCGTCCATAAACCCGACACCTACTCCCGTACGACGCCGGTCACGCCCGCGGCGCGTACGACCCGCCCGGGCAAGGGGACCTTCTCCTCGCTCGCGATCCGGAACTACCGGCTGTTCTTCACCGGAGCGATCGTCTCCAACACCGGTACGTGGATGGCCCGGATCACCCAGGACTGGCTGGTCCTGAGCCTCACCGGCTCGGCCGCCGCCGTCGGCATCACGACGGCGCTCCAGTTCCTGCCGATGCTGCTGTTCGGCCTGTACGGCGGCGTCATCGCCGACCGCTACCCGAAGCGGCACATCCTGCTGGTCAGCCAGGCCGCGCTCGGCCTGTGCGGACTGAGCCTCGCCGTACTGACCCTCACCGGCGCCGTCCAGGTCTGGCACGTCTACCTGGTCGCCTTCCTGCTCGGCATGGTCACCGTGGTCGACAACCCGGCCCGGCAGTCCTTCGTGTCCGAGATGGTCGGCCCCGACCGGCTGCGCAACGCCGTCTCGCTGAACTCGGCGAACTTCCAGTCCGCCCGGCTCGTCGGCCCCGCCGTCGCCGGCGTCATGATCGCGTCGATCGGCAGCGGCTGGGCGTTCCTGATCAACGGCCTGTCCTTCCTCGCGCCCCTGACCGGCCTGCTGCTGATGCGCACGAGCGAGCTCCACAAGGTGGAGCGCGCCCCGCGCGGCAAGGGCCAGCTGCGCGAGGGCCTGCGGTACGTCGCCGGGCGGCCGGACCTGATCTGGCCGATCGTGCTCGTCGGCTTCATCGGCACGTTCGGGTTCAACTTCCCGATCTGGCTGACCGCCTTCTCCGACGAGATCTTCCACGTCGGCGCCGGTACGTACGGCCTGCTCAACACGCTGATGGCGGCCGGCTCCCTGGTGGGCGCGCTGCTCGCGGCGCGCCGCGGCTCGACGCGGCTGCGGATGCTGGTGGTCGCGGCGGGCGTCTTCGGCGTGCTGGAGATCGCGGCGGCGCTGTCGCCGTCGTTCTGGCTGTTCGCGCTGCTGCTCGTACCGATCGGCATGATCGGCCTGACCGTCAACATCAGCGCCAACTCGGCCGTCCAGATGGCGACGGACCCGGTCATGCGGGGCCGGGTGATGAGCCTCTACATGATGGTCTTCGCCGGCGGCACGCCGATCGGCGCGCCGCTGCTCGGCTGGGTCACGGACACCTTCGGCGCCCGCGTCGGCTTCGCCACGGGCGGCCTGGTCTCGCTGCTGGCCGCCGCCGCGATCGGCCTGGTCCTGGCGCGCGTGGGCGGCCTGCGGGTGGCGCTGGGCTGGCACCACGGCCACCCGAGCGTCCGCTTCGTACCGGCCGAGCGGTCGCGCCCGAGCCTGGCGACGGTGGCCTGACGCCCGTCCGGCCCGCCCGGCTCACTCGTCCGGTGACGGGGCGTCCCGGCGCGGGCGGCCGGGGCCTCGGAGGCCGGCCCGCCGGGCTTCTCGGTCGCCGGGGCCCGGCTGATGCCGGGCGCCGCGCAGGCGGGTGCGTCAGAGCCGGCGTTCCAGGACCTGGCCCGGCCAGTCGCCGACCGTGAACGCTTCGGTGCGGGTGAAGCCCTGGCGTTCGTAGTAGGCCACCAGGCGGCCCTCGCTGCCCGCGAAGCAGTCCACGCGGAGCAGGGAGATGTCCAGGCGGCGGGTCTCCTCCGCCGCGTGGGCGAGGAGGGCGGCGCCGACGCCGCGGCCGTGGAAGCGGGCGTCGGTCGCGAGGAAGCGGATGTAGCGCTCGGGCTCGGCGGCGGGAGCCACGTAGGTGCCCGGCTGCGGCGTCAGGGTGAGCGTGCCGGCCGGCTCGCCGTCGATCTCGGCGATCCACGGCGAGCCCTCGGTCACGACCTGCTCGACCAGCTCCACCGTCTTCGGCCGTGACGTGAACGGGTCGGTGCCCCACTGCGCGGTGATGCCCTTGCCGTTGAGCCAGACGACCGCGCTGTCGAGTATTCCGAGGACGACGGGTACGTCCGCCGCGCCGGCCTGCCTGATCTTGATCCCGGTATCCATCCGCCCGAGGTTAGTGCCTGCCACACTCGCACTCATGAGGCTTTTCGCTGCCGTCGTCCCGCCGCCCGCGCAGCTCGCCGAGCTCGCCCGGGTGGTCGACCGGCTCGCCCGGCTGCCCGGCGCCGGCCGGCTGCGCTGGACCTCGCGGCCCGGCTGGCACTTCACGCTCGCGTTCATGGGCGAGGTCGACGAGGGCCTGCTGCCGGAGCTGCGCGTCCGGCTCGGCCGGGCCGCCCACCGCACCGAGCCGTTCCCGCTGCGGCTGCACGGCGGCGGGCACTTCGGGCGGGCCGTGCTGTGGACGGGCGCGGCGGGCGGCCTGGACGAGATGCGGCTGCTCGCCGAGCGCGCCGACGCGGCCGCCCGCCGGGCCGGCGTGGCGATGGACGAGCACCGCCGCTACCAGGCCCACCTCACCGTCGCCCGCTCCCGCGCCCACGACCTCGACCTGCGGCCGTTCGTCGAGGAGCTCGACGCCTTCGAGGGCAGCCGCTGGCAGGTCGGTGAGCTGGCGCTCGTACGGAGCAACCTGCCCGGCGGCGGGACGCCGGGAGCGCAGCCGCGTTACGAGACGGTCGCGGCATGGCCGCTCGGCGGGGCGGGTTAACCTCGAAGCGTGGACCCGAAAACCCGTAACCGGATCATGGCCGGTGTGCTCGTCCTGATGTTCGCGATCATCGCGGTGGCGTCGGTGGTGAGCTGACCCTCGACCGGCCGACCGGCTGACCCCTCGCGGCCTGGAGCCCCGCCGGCCCCGCCACAGCCCCGCGTCCGGTTTTCAACTCCGGCCCCCGGAAAGGTCCTTGCTTCGAGTCCACTCGAAGGCGTTGGCTTGTTCCCCATGGAGTACACACAGCTCGGACGCACCGGACTCAAGGTCGGCCGGCTCGTTCTCGGCACCATGAACTTCGGGCCGCAGACGGACGAGGCCACCAGCCACGCCATCATGGACACCGCGCTCGACGCGGGCCTCAACTTCTTCGACACCGCCAACGTCTACGGCCAGACCGCGGGCAAGGGCCGGACCGAGGAGATCATCGGCTCCTGGTTCGCCAAGGACCCGTCCCACCGCGACAAGGTGGTCCTGGCCACCAAGATGTACGGGAACATGGCCGAGGACGCGCCGGCCTGGCCCAACCACGACAAGCTCTCCGCGCTGAACATCCGCCGGGCCGTCGAGGGCAGCCTCAAGCGGCTCGGCACGGACCGCATCGACGTCTACCAGTTCCACCACGTCGACCGCTCGACTCCGTTCGAGGAGATCTGGCAGGCCGTCGACGTGCTGATCCAGCAGGGCAAGATCCTCTACGCCGGCTCGTCCAACTTCCCCGGCTACAAGATCGCCCAGGCCAACGAGACCGCCGCCCGCCGCGGCATGGTCGGCCTGGTCAGCGAGCAGTGCCACTACAACCTCTTCGAGCGGCGCGCCGAGATGGAGGTGATCCCGGCGGCCCAGGAGTACGGCCTCGGCGTCATCCCGTGGTCCCCGCTGGGCGGCGGCCTGCTCGGCGGCGTGATCCGCAAGGAGGTGCAGGGCGGCCGCCGGGCCGGCGGCCGGACCGCGGAGCGGCTCGCCGACCCGAAGGAGCGGGCCCGGATCCAGGCGTACGAGGACCTGCTCGACAAGCACGGCGTCGACCCGGGCGAGACGGCGCTGGCCTGGCTGCTGACCCGGCCGGGCGTGACGGGCCCGATCATCGGCCCGCGCACGCCGGAGCAGCTGACCGGCGCGCTGCGCGCCCTCGACCTGGAGCTGGGCGAGGAGCTGCTCGCCGGCCTCGACGAGATCTTCCCGGGCCCGGGCCCGGCACCGGAGGCCTTCGCCTGGTAGGGCGTCGCGCAGAGCACCGCGCCCCGGCGGAGGCGGTTCAGCGGACGTCGTACGGGCCGCCGAGGCCCCAGGCCTGGTGCATCGCGTCCGCGAAGGCCGCCGCCAGCTTGTGCTCGCCCGTCGGTCCCGGGTGGGTGCCGTCGTAGGTGTCCGCGTCGAGGTCGTACGACTCCGGGACCGTGCCCAGGAGCAGCGGCGAGGACGCCGTGTCCAGGTCCGCGACGGTCTTCGCGAGCAGCTCGTTGAAGCGGGCGCACTCGGCGGCGAACGGCGCGTCATAGGTGGCCCGCACGTTCGGGATGACGGGCAGCAGCACCGCCCGGACGCGCGGGTTCGCGGCGCGCGCGGCGGCCAGGAAGGCGCGGACGTTCTCCGTCGTCTGGTCGCTGTTGGTGTAGAAGCCCAGGTCGATCAGGCCGAGCGAGATCAGCAGCACGTCGGCCCGGGTCTCGGCCACCGTGCCGCCGACGAGCGGCGCCATGTGCAGCCAGCCCTCGCCCCAGCCGGCCAGATGGCGGCGGGCGGCGGCCGGGAAGGCAGGGTCGGCGTACGCGTCCGAGGTCGCGGCGTCCGTCGCTGCCTCGTACAGCGCGGTGCGCGGGCCGACGATCTCGTACCCGCCCGGAAGCACGGCCTCCAGGTGCCGCCACATCCGGTACCGCCAGGTGAAGTCGCCGGCGCGTCCGATGGTCATGCTGTCGCCGACGAACAGAAAACGCATGGGGGACATCATCACCGACGCCGGAGCGGGGCGGCGACGTGATCCCCGACACCAGCGGTCCGCACCGGCGGCCGTGGCAGGCTTGAGGTCATGCGATCTGCTGCGCCGCGTGTCCTCGCCGCCACGGCCCTCGCCGCCACGGCCCTCGTCCTGGCCTGCGCCGCTCCCGCCGGGGCCGACGACGGCGCTCCCGACCGGGACTTCACCATCGAGGACCCGCGGATCACCGAGTCCAGCGGCCTCGCCGCCAGCCGCGCGCATCCCGGGATCTACTGGACCCACAACGACCAGGACGCGCCGCTGGTCTACGGCGTCGACTCCCGCACCGGCCGGACGGTCGCCACCCTCACCATGAAGGGCGTCGGCACACCGCGCGACATGGAGGCGATCGCCGTCGGCCCGGACGGCGACATCTACGTCGGCGACATCGGCGACAACCTCGACGGCTCCTGGGACCACGTCTGGATCTACCGCTTTCCCGAGCCGAGGCAACTGAAGGACCAGACCGTCCGGGCCACGCAGTACGAGGTGAAGTACGCCGACGGCGCGCGCAACGCCGAGGCGCTGATGGTCCATCCGAAGACCGGCCGGGTCTACATCGCGAGCAAGCGGGAGAGCGGCGGCGGCCTCTACGAGGGCCCGGCCCGGCTCACCGCCTCCGGCACGAACGTCTTCCGGCGCGTCGACGACGTTCCCTGGGTCACCGACGGCGCCTTCTCGCCGGCCGGTGACCGGCTCGTGCTGCGCGGCTACCTCATGGCCAAGGAGTACGCGTGGAAGGACGGCCGCCTCGCCGACGACGGCACGCCGGCCGGGGCGCCGTTCCAGGGGCAGGCGGAATCCGTGACGTACACGGCGGACGGCTCGGCCTTCATGTTCGGCTCGGAGGGGAAGAAAAGCCGGGTGGTGCGCGTGGACCGGCAGGACACCGGGTCGCCGTCGGACGGCACGCCGAGCGAACGGCCCCGCGGGAGCAGCCCGTCGGCCGCGCCGCAGCCCGCGCAGGGCGGCGGCAGCACCACCCTCGGCGCCCTGGTCCTCGCGGGTGTCGCGGCCGTCGTCCTCGGTGCCCGTCGGCTGAGGCGAGGAGCCGGCCGCCAGGACTGAGCGGGCCCGGCTCCGGTGGAAGACCGGGGCCGGGCCCTTCGCGCTGTCCGCAGTGTCAGGAGTTTCTTTCGGAGCGGAAAGAAACCCTGAGGGCAACGGTCAGAGCTTCTCGATCACGTAGTCGATGCAGGCCGTCAGCGCGCGCACGTCCGCCGGGTCGACCGCCGGGAACATCGCGATGCGCAGCTGGTTGCGGCCCAGCTTGCGGTACGGCTCGGTGTCCACGATGCCGTTGGCGCGCAGCGCCTTCGCGACCGCCGCCGCGTCGATGTCGTCGGCGAAGTCGATCGTGCCGATGACCTGCGAGCGCTTCGCCGGGTCGGTGACGAAAGGCGTCGCGTACTTGGACTCCTCGGCCCAGCCGTACAGCGCCTGCGACGACTCCTTCGTCCGGGCCACCGCCCAGTCGAGACCGCCCTGGCCGTTGATCCACTTCAGCTGCTCGTTGAGCAGGAAGAGCGTGGCGAGCGCCGGGGTGTTGTACGTCTGGTTCTTCAGCGAGTTGTCGATCGCGGTCGGCAGGCTGAAGAACTCCGGGATGTGCCGGCCCGACTCGTGGATCTTCTTCGCCCGCTCCAGCGCGGCCGGCGAGAAGGCCGCGAGCCACAGGCCGCCGTCGGCCGCGAAGGACTTCTGCGGGGCGAAGTAGTAGACGTCCGTCTCGGTGATGTCGACCGGCAGACCGCCGGCGCCCGAGGTCGCGTCGACCAGGACCAGCGCGCCCTCGTCGGCGCCCGCGACCCGCTTGAGCGGGGCGGCGACACCGGTGGAGGTCTCGTTGTGGGTGTAGGCGTAGACGTCGACGCCCGCCTCGGCCACCGGCTCCGGGTGGGTGCCCGGGTCGGCGGAGATCACGGTCGGCTCGGCCAGCCACGGGGCCAGCTTCGCGGCCTTCGCGAACTTCGAGGAGAACTCGCCGAAGGTGAGGTGCTGCGACTTGTTCTCGATCAGACCGTGGGTCGCGACGTCCCAGAAGGCGGTCGATCCGCCGTTGCCCAGGATCACCTCGTAGCCCTCGGGCAGCGAGAACAGGTCACGGATGCCGGCACGCACCTCGCCGACCAGGTTCTTGACCGGAGCCTGGCGGTGAGAGGTACCGAGGAGAGAGGTGCCGGTGGCGGCCAGGGCGTCCAGCGCCTCCGTACGCACCTTGGAGGGGCCCGCGCCGAAACGGCCATCGGCGGGCTTGATGTCAGCGGGAATCTGGATATCGGCCACGAAGCGGAGAGTATCGGGTCACGGAAGACCGGGTCTCTGGATGTCCGCCCGATGAGACGCGGAGTGAGACATTCTGTAGTCGTGGGATCACACGAGAGCGCGACCGGGAGCGCGCCCGGCCGGCCTGCCGGGGAACTGGCGGGCGCCCTGCGCGCCGCCGTCGCCGGAGACGTCGACTTCTCCACCACCGCCCGCGCCCTGACCTCGATGGACGCCTCCAACTACCGGCGCGTCCCGCTCGGCGTCGTCGCCCCGCGCGACGCCGACGACGTGGCCGCCGCCCTGGCCGTGTGCCGTACGTACGGAGTGCCGGTCGTCGCCCGCGGCGGCGGCACCTCCATCGCCGGACAGGCCACCGGAACGGGTGTCGTGCTCGACCTCACACGTCACCTGCGCGGGCTCGTGGCCATCGATCCGGAGGCGCGCACGGCGGTCGTCCAGCCCGGGCTCGTCCTCGACCGGCTGCGGGAGGCGGCCCGCCCGTACGGCCTCACCTTCGGCCCCGACCCGTCCACGCACAGCCGCTGCACCCTCGGCGGCATGATCGGCAACAACGCGTGCGGCGCGCACTCCGTCGCCTGGGGCACGACCGCCGACAACGTGCGGGAGCTGGACGTCGTCACCTACGACGGGCGGCGGCTGCGGCCCGGGCGGGACTGGCAGGGCGCGCCCGCCGGGCTGCGGGAACTGGTGGCCGGCCGGCTCGCCCCGATCCGTACCGGTTACCCGGCCGGACTGCCGCGCCGCATCTCCGGCTACGCCCTCGACGCGCTGCTGCCGGAGCGGGGCGCGGACGTGGCCCGCTCCTTCTGCGGCAGCGAGGGAACGCTCGGCGTGGTCACGCAGGCCGTCGTGGAATTGGTTCCTCTCCCGGCGGAACCCATCCTGACCGTCCTCGGCTACGCCGACGAGAGCGCGGCGGCCGACGCGGCCGCCGGACTCCTCGAGCACCGCCCGTTGACCGTCGAGGGCATGGCCGCCGACCTGGTGCGCGGCGCCGCGGGACTGCCGCGCGGCGGGGCCTGGCTGTTCGTCGAGGTCGACGGCGCCGGCGCGGCCGAGGCCCTGGTGCGGGCGGCGGACGCGGTGGACTCCCTGCTGGTCACCAACCCGGCCGGGCAGCGGGCCCTGTGGCGGATCCGGGAGGACGCGGCCGGCACGGCGACCCGGATGCCCGACGGCGGCGAGGCCTGGCCGGGCTGGGAGGACTGCGCCGTGCCGCCCCGCCGGCTCGGCGCGTACCTGCGGGAATTCCGCTCGCTGCTGAAGGAGTTCGGGCTGCGCGGCACGCCGTACGGCCACTTTGGCGACGGCTGCGTCCACGTCCGCATCGACTTCGACCTGTGGACGGGCAGGGGAGTGGGCGACT
Source organism: Streptomyces sp. NPDC053493 (assembly GCF_044544825.1). Taxonomy (NCBI): domain Bacteria; kingdom Bacillati; phylum Actinomycetota; class Actinomycetes; order Kitasatosporales; family Streptomycetaceae; genus Streptomyces; species Streptomyces sp. NPDC053493. The sequence goes on along the minus strand of NZ_JBITXS010000005.1, from coordinate 227,483 downwards.
TCCGCCGGTTCTCGGAGGCCGTCGCCGACCTCGTCGTCGCCCACGGCGGCTCGCTCTCCGGCGAACACGGCGACGGCAAGGCGCGGGCCGAACTGCTGCCGAAGATGTACGGGACGGAGCTCGTCGGCCTGTTCGGCGAGGTCAAGGACCTGTGGGACCCGGACGGCGGCCTGAACCCGGGCATGCTCGTGCGGCCCGAACCCCTGGACAGCGGACTGCGCTTCCAGGCGCCCGCCGGCTCCGCGCTGCCCGGCCTGCCCGACCTGCCCGTCCTGCCCGTCCTGGAGCTCGGGCGCGCGGCGGCCCGCTGCGTCGGCGTCGCCAAGTGCCGGGTGGAAGGCCCGAGTACGGGCCCGGGCGTGATGTGCCCGTCTTACCGGGCGACCGGCGACGAGAAGCACTCCACGCGCGGCCGGGCCCGCCTGCTCCACGAGATGGCGCTCGGCGAGATCGTCACCGGCGGGCACCGCGCGGAGGAGGTCCACGAGGCCCTGGACCTGTGCCTGTCGTGCAAGGGCTGCCGCAGCGACTGCCCGGTGGGCGTCGACATGGCCGCGTACAAGGCCGAGTTCCTCGACGGCTACTACGCGGGCCCGACGCGCGCCTGGCGCCGGCCGCGGTCCCACTGGACCATGGGCGGACTGCCCCGGCTGCTCGACCACTTCGGCCCGGCCCTGAACGCCGCGACGCGGCTGCCGTTCGCGCACCGGCTCGCCGGCGTCGCACCGCAGCGCGCCCTGCCGAAGGTGGCCGAGCGGTCCTTCGTGTCCTGGTTCGGCGAACGCGCCTCCAGCCGACCGCCCGCGCTCACCCTGTGGCCCGACACCTTCACCGACCACCTCGCACCCGAGGTCGGCCGCGCCGCCGTCCTCGTCCTGGAGGCCGCCGGCCTCGGCGTCGCCCTCCCGCCCGGCCGGGTCTGCTGCGGCCTCACCTACGTCTCCACGGGACGGCTCGGCGCGGCGCGCCGGGTGATGCGCCGGACGCTCGACGTCATGGCGGACGTGACGGGACCGGTCGTCGTCCTCGAACCGTCCTGCGCCGCCGCCCTCCGCTCCGACCTGCCCGAACTCCTGCCGGACGACCCGCGCGCCGCCCGCCTCGCCGGCTCCGTACGCACCTTCGCCGAGGCCCTGGCCGAACTGGCGCCCGACTGGGACCCGCCCCGCCTCGCCCGCCTATCCCGCGGCCCCGTCACCGGCCAGACCCACTGCCACCAGCACGCGGTCCTCGGCGACGGGCCCGACCGCGCGCTGCGGCACAAGGCCGGCCTGGAAGGCGAGTTGGCGGGCGGCTGCTGCGGCCTCGCCGGCAACTTCGGCTTCGAACCGGGACACTACGCCGTGTCCGTCGCCTGCGCCGAGGACCAGCTCCTGCCGGCGCTGCGCGCGGCGCCCGCGGAGGCGGTGGTCCTCGCCGACGGCTTCTCCTGCCGCACCCAGATCAGCCACCTGGCGCCCGACCGGCACCCGCGCCATCTGGCGGAGGTGCTGGCGGAGGCGCTGGACGCGTGAGGGCGCCGCCTCGCCGCCGGGTGCTTGACGCGGGCTACAGGCTGAGCGCGTCCTCGGCGTTGTCCATCCAGGCGGTGACGGAGTTGGCCGACGAGACGTGGAAACCGGGCGTGGACGCCTTCAGCGGCACCTGCTCCAGGTCCGACTCGGTGTCCATGGTCATCCGGATGTACGAGACGGTCTTGCTGTCGGCGCCGGCCGGACCGCCCATGAGCCCGGCGTAGGCCGACTGCCCGGGCTCGAGCCGCAGGGCCTCCTCGATGCCCGGGGCCTTGCCGCGCTCCGTCGCCGCACCGTCGAGCTCGCCGAAGGTGACGACGGGGTGGCCGAGCACCCGGCAGGCCTTGCCGCTCTTGTTGGTGATCTTCAGCAGATAGCTGCTGGTGGTGGCCTCCGCGAGGTCGGCGCTGAACTTCACGTCGAAGGTGCTGCACGGGAAGACGTCGTAGTCGGGGTCGGCCGACGGCTTTCCGCCCGGCTTGCTGCCCGGCTTGGCGCCCGGCTTGGCGGGCGGCGGCGTCGCCGGCTTCGCGCTCGGCTTGGCACTCGGCTTGCCGCCGGGCTCGGTGCCCGGGTCGGCGGGAGCGGTGGAGTGCGGGGGCGTCGCGGTCGGTACGCCGGTGGCGCCGGCGCCACCGGCAGCACCGTCCTCGGAGGGCCCGCAGGCGGTCAGGGCCAGCGCGGAGGCGGCGACGAGGACGGCGGCGGCGGCTCTGCGAACGGTGCTCATGGTGGTGCTCCCCCCGATGACCAGCGCGGAATGCGCTGTGGTGAGAACAGAGTCCCGCGCGTGCTTCACAGCTTGGTGACGGTGTCTTTCCGAATTCACCACGGTTCACCGATGAGTTAAGGCGGTGGCGCCGGTCTCTTCTTCCGTACACCATGACGCCCTGACCACACCCGTACAGCGGAAGAGAAGAGAGACGGCCATGCGCATCGTCATCAGTGAGTTCATCAGCCTCGACGGTGTCGTCCAGGCTCCCGGCGGCCCCGACGAGGACAGGGACGGCGGCTTCGAGCACGGCGGCTGGACGCACCCCTTCTTCGACCCGGAGGTCGTCGGCGGCGCCTTCGCCGAGGCGATCACGACGGCGGACGCGCTGCTGTTCGGCCGGCGCACCTGGCAGACGATGGCGGGCGCGTGGCCGGAGCGGGCGGGCGACCCGTTCGCGGACACGATGAACGCGATCAAGAAGTACGTGGTGTCCGACACCCTGACGGACGCGGACGCCGAGGGGGCCTGGAACAACACCACCCGCCTCGACGGCGCCAAGGCGGTGGACCGTCTGCGCGAGCTGCGCGACCTGCCGGCGGCCGACGGCGCCGCCGGCGACCTGCTCGTCATGGGCAGCCCCACCCTGGCCCGCACGCTGATCGAGGAGGACCTGGCGGACGAGCTGCGGCTCATCGTGATGCCGGTGCTGCTGGGCGGAGGGAAGTCCATCTTCCCGACGGACGGCGCGAAGCGGACGTGGGAACTGGTCTCGACGGTGACCGCACCGACGGGCGCGACCGTGTGCCGCTACCGGCGGGCCTCCTCCTGAACGTTTCGGGTGTGCTTCTGGTGCGGCCGCCCTGTTTCCGAGTGTGGCCCCCTCCGTCGTCCCGTCAAGGGCGCTCCCTTCGGTCGCGTCGCTTCGCGATGTCGCTGCGCTTCACCCTTGACGGGCCGTCTCCGGGTGCCTTTTCCCACTCGGAGGGCGGCCGGGGGGCGGGGCCGGCGGGGGCCGGGTCGCGCCTGGGGCGGTGTGCCGGACTGCGGGCCGGTGGGTGGTGCGCGGTCGTGGAGTGGGGTGCCCATTCTCGACTGAGCGGCTTGCGACGGTCGTTGGGCCGGGATTCATGCCCCGCTGGTCATTCCCGGTGCCAAGGAGGGCATCGCGGCCCCGCCCACGGGTCGGATCGCCTCTGGAGTCACAGGAGTTGTCTTCCGCCCCAGGTGGGGTGGGGATGTGTCACTTAGCACCGAGGCGGCGGGTCTGAGGCCGCCTCAGTCGTCACACGAGGGCGCTCCCGTCCCATCCCGGGCCGGGATGTGTCACTTAGCACCGCACCTCCGCCCCCTCCACCCACCGGCAGTGACCAGCGGGGCATGAGTCCCAACCCCACGGCGGCCGCAAGTCGCTAAGCCGGGATGGGGCACCCCATTCCACTGCCGCGCACCACCCACCGGCCCGCAGTCCGGCTCGCGGCCCCGGGCACTACCCGGCCTCCGCCGGCCCCGCCCCCCCCCGGCCGCCCTCCGAGAGTTTTCACGTGTCTGGAGGTGACGGGTCAAGGGTGGCCGCAGGCCATCGCGCAGCGACGCGACCGAAGGGAGCGCCCTTGACGCGGCGCCGGAAGGCACGACTCTCGGAAAAGAGGGCGGCCGCACCAGAAGCACACCCACAACCCCCACCCCCAGGGCCTCAGTCGTCGGCCGTCGCGATCTCGCGGGCCAGGGACACCAGGGCCGCCGTCGCCGGGTGCGGGGCCGTGGGGCGCCAGGCGAGGAGGACGGGGAGCGGCGGGGCGTCGGGGAGCGGGCGGTAGGTGACGCCCGGATGAGGGTGGAGCGCGGCCGTGGAGGCGGCGGAGACGCCGATGCCGCGGCCGGCGGCGATCGCCGTCAGCCAGTCGTCGGTGTTGGCGACGGTCAGCGTGGCGCGGGGCCGGGTGTCGGGCGGCCACAGGTCGAGGGTGGTGGTGCCGGAGACCGGGTTCAGGACCGCGGTCTCCGCCGCCAGGTCCGCCAGCCTCAGTTCCGGCCGGGCGGCGAGCGGACTGTCCGAGGGCACGGCGGCCACGCGCGTCTCGGTGAGCAGTTCCTCCGTCGCCAGGCCCGGCAGCTCCACCGGGCCCCGCAGCAGCGCCGCGTCCACCTCGCCGCGCAGCAGCCCGGCGGTGCGGTCGTCGACCCGGCGGAGTTCGAGCGGGGTCTCGGGATGCTCCCGCTGCCAGCGGCGCAGCAGCGGCGTGGTGTACGGGCCGAAGGCCGACCAGGCGTGCCCGAGGCGCAGCGGCCGGTGGTGCGGCGGCCCCGGGGCGACGGCCGTGTCGAAGGCGGCCACCGCCGAGGCGGCCCGGTCGCGGAAGGCGTGGCCTTCGGGTGTGAGGGCGAGGTGGTGGGTGGAGCGGTCGACGAGCCGGACGCCGAGGTGCTTCTCCAGGGCGGCGAGCGTGCGGGAGACGGCGGGCTGGGTGAGGTGGAGCCGGGCGGCGGCGCGCGTCAGGCTGCCTTCCTCGGCGATCGCGAGGAAGCGGCGGAGATGGCGGAGCTCGATGCTCGTGCGGGGCATGCGTGCGGAGCATAACCGCAGCCCAATCGGCATTTCACGCGCCGCGCGGCGGCGCCTAGCGTAAGGAGTGGAGGGCCGGGGGGTGAGTCCATTACTCTGGACTTGATGGTTCAGTGCAGTGGACTCATGATCGACTGATCGACAGTGACTGCGACAGCTAAGCAAGGAGCACACCGGTGGACAGCCCGAGCCCGGTCAAGGACATAGCCGCCGTGCCGGTGGCCTCCGCCGCCACTCCCACGCCTCCCGCGCCCGCCGCCTCCGCCGCGTCTCCCGCCTCGTCCCGTCACCGTCTCGGGCCCGTCGCCCTCGTCGTGGCCGGCGGCCTCTCCGTACAGTTCGGGTCCGCCGTCGCCGTGCTGCTCATGCCCCGCGCCGGCGCCCTCGGTGTCGTCACCCTGCGGCTCGTGCTCGCCGCCGCCGTCCTGCTGATCGTCTGCCGGCCCAAGGTCCGCGGCTACGGCCGCGCCGACTGGGGCACCGTGCTGGCCTTCGGCGCCGCCATGTCCGGCATGAACATCCTCTTCTACCTCTCCGTCGACCGGATCCCGCTCGGCGCGGCCGTCACGCTCGAGGTGCTCGGCCCGCTCGCGCTCTCCGTCCTCGCCTCCCGCCGCCTCCTGAACCTCCTCTGGGCCGGCCTCGCCCTCGGCGGCGTCGTCCTGCTCAGCGGCGGTGGCTTCGACCGGCTCGACCCGCTCGGGGCCGGCTTCGCGCTCGCGGCGGGCGCGATGTGGGCCACGTACATCGTCTTCAGCGCCCGCACCGGCCGCCGCTTCCCGCAGGCCGACGGGCTCGCGCTCGCGATGGCCTTCGGTGCGGTCCTCAGCTTGCCCTTCGGCATCGTCGAGGCGGGCGACCGGCTCCTCGTGCCGTCCACGATCGGGCTCGGCCTCGCGGTCGCCCTGATGTCCTCCGTACTGCCCTACACCCTCGAACTCCTCGCCCTGCGCCGCCTCCCGGCGCCCACCTTCGCGATCCTCATGAGCCTGGAGCCGGCCATCGCCGCCACGGCCGGCTTCCTCGTCCTGCACCAGGCGCTCGGTCTCACCGACGCGCTCGCCATCGCGCTCGTCATCGCGGCGAGCATGGGAGCGGTACGCAGCCAGGTGGCCCGCACCTCCCACTAAGCCCCGTGGGGGCCCGGCCGGCGGCCGTCAGCCGGCCGCCCACGGGCGCAGCTTCTCCGGGTTGAGTACGGCCCAGACGCGCTGGATCCGGCCGTCGTCGGTCACGTCGAACGCCATCACCGACACCGTCACGCCGTCCGCCAGGGCCGCCAGGCCCGGCTGGCCGTTGACCGCGCACTCCACCAGCGTCACCGCCGGCAGCGCGGCCGCCCGGGCGGCGAAGAAGCGGGCGACCGGCTCGGCGCCCCGGACCGGGTGCAGCGCGGCGCTGACGACCCCGCCGCCGTCGCCCGTCGCCGTGACGTCGGGAGCGAGGACGCCGAGGAGGGCGCCGATGTCGCGGGCCTCCCACGCGAGCTTGAAGGCCCGGACGGTGTCGGCGGCCGTCCCACCGGTCCGGCCCGGCAGGCCCGTACGGCCGGCACCGCCCGCCTGGCCCGCCTGGCCCGCCTGACCCGTACGGCCCCTACGGCCCGTACGCCCGTCACGGCGCGAACCGCCCGCGTCCGTACGGATGCGGCGGCGGGCCGAGGAGGCCAGCTGGCGGCAGGCCGCCGGTGTCCGTCCGACGATCTCGGCGACGTCGGCGAAGGGATAGCGGAAGACGTCGTGCAGGATGAACGCCACGCGCTCGGCCGGCGTCATCGCCTCCAGCATCACCAGGAAGGCCATGCCGACCGACTCGTCCAGGGTGACCCGGTCGGCGGGATCGGCCGGATCGGACGCGTCGCCTCCGCCGCCGAGCGGCCGTCCGCTGATCCACTGCGTGCGGTCCGGCAGCGGCTCCGGCAGCCACTCGCCGACATAGCGCTCCCGCCTGACCCGGGCCGAGCCCAGCAGGTCGAGGCAGATGCGGCCGGCCACGGTCGTGAGCCAGCCGCCGGGAGACTCGACGGCCTCCTGCTGGCGCGGGGACAGCGCGTACCAGCGGGCGTACGTCTCCTGGACGACGTCCTCGGCGTCGGCGAGCGAGCCGAGCAGCCGGTAGGCGAGGTTGGTCAGCCGGCGCCGCTCGCCGACGATCGCGCCGAGCTCCGGGTCGGTCGGTCGGGTCATGGTGGCGGCGGCTCCTCGGCTGTGCGGCGTCGTGGTGCGGACGGTGCGTTGCTTCCTTCCTTACGACGAGACGGCGCCGAGGAATGTGAGGCGCGGGTCTCCGCCGGCCGGCCGGGGCGCTCTCGCCTCACATCTGCCGGGGCTCTGTCGTCGTACCGGGCATGGACACGAAAACAGAAGCAGAAGCAGGAGCAGCGGCGACGGTGAAGGTCGCGGTCGTCTACTACAGCAGCACCGGCACCGTGCACGCGCTCGCGCGGGCCGCCGTCGAGGGCGCGGAGAAGGCCGGCGCCGACGTGCGGCTGCGCAAGGTGGCCGAGACGGCTCCGCCGGAGGCGGTCGGCGCGCGGCCGGAGTGGGCCCGGCACCTGGAGGAGACGGCCGATGTGGCCGAGGCGGGTCACGAGGACCTGGAGTGGGCGGACGCGGTGCTGTTCGGGACGCCGACGCGGTTCGGCAACCCGGCCGTCCAGCTGCGGGCGTTCATCGACACGACGGGGCCGCTGTGGTTCCAGGGCCGGCTCGCGGACAAGGTGTACTCGGCGTTCACCGCGTCCAACACCGCCCACGGCGGGCAGGAGTCCACGATCCTGGCGCTGTCGAACACCTTCTACCACTGGGGCGGCGTGATCGTGCCGCCCGGTTACACCGACCCCGTCCAGTTCCGGTCGGGCAATCCGTACGGCGCCTCGTCCGTGGCCGCCGGCGGGCTGCCCGACGAGGTGGCCCTGGAGGCGGCGCGCTTCCAGGCCCGCCGGGTGGCCGAGACGGCGGCCTTCCTGAAGGCCGGCCGCGCCGCCGCCTGAGCCCCGGTCCGCCCCCACCCCGCCCCGCCCGCCTCGGGGCGAACTACGCTCCCGGACATGGCCCTTGAAATGCGCGAACTCTGCGAACGCTGTGAGACGACCACCCTGCCCGTCGACGCTCCCGCCCGGATCTGTACGTACGAGTGCACCTTCTGCGTGCCGTGCGCCGACGCGATGCACGACGTGTGCCCGAACTGCGGCGGTGAACTCGTCGCCCGACCGCGCCGCGCCGCCGCCTGACGGCGACGGCGGGTCCGCGGGCCGCGTGCCGGGACGAGGACACATCTAAAGCAAGCACGCTTGATTGTTTCTCGCCCGGCTGCCATGCTCCTCACGCACGTCCGTGACCCGCCGTCCCCGAGGGGAGCGCTCCGTGTCCGACCCCGCCGTCGTCCTGGACGACCTGCGTGCCGAGAGCGAGGAACTGGACGCTCTCGTCCGGGAGTTGCGCGACGAGCAGTGGGCCGCGCCCACGCCCGCGCCGCGCTGGACGGTCGCCCATCAGATCGCCCACCTCGCCTGGACCGACGCCGCCGCGCTGCTCGCCGCGACCGATCCCGAGGCCTTCGCCGCCGAGACCGAGAAGGCGCTCGCCGCGCCCGACCGCTTCGTCGACGACGGCGCCGAGGAAGGCGCGGCGCTGCCGCCCGCCGCGCTGCTCGCCCGCTGGCGGGACGGCCGCGAGCGGCTGCACCGGGTCCTGCGCGAGGCCCCGCCCGGCACCCGTTTTCCCTGGTACGGGCCCGCGATGAGCGCCGCCTCGCTCGCGACCGCCCGGCTGATGGAGACCTGGGCGCACGGCCAGGACGTGGCCGACGCCCTCGGAGTCGTACGCGAGCCCACCGCCCGGCTGCGGCACGTGGCCTGGATCGGGCTGCGAGCCCGCGACTACGCGTACCTCGTGCGCGGTCTCACCCCGCCCGCCGAGCCCTTCCGGCTCGAACTCGCCCCGCCGGACGGCCTCGCTGCGCCGGACGGTGAGGTGTGGACGTACGGCCCCGAGGACGCCGGGCAGGTGATCACCGGGCCCGCGCTGGACTTCTGTCTGCTCGTCACCCAGCGGGTGCACCGCGCCGACACCGCCCTCGTCGCGCGCGGCGCCGACGCCGAGGAGTGGCTGGGCATCGCGCAGGCCTTCGCCGGCCCGGCGGGCGCGGGCCGGCCGGCGAAGGGGGCCGGGGAGTGATCCTGCGGATCGGCAACGCCTCCGGCTTCTACGGCGACCGCTTCGACGCCGTACGGGAGATGCTCACCGGCGGCGGGCTCGACGTCCTCACCGGCGACTACCTCGCCGAGCTGACCATGCTCATCCTCGGCCGCGACCTGCTCAAGGACCCGTCCGCCGGTTACGCGAAAACCTTTCTGCGGCAGATGGAGGAGGGCCTCGGCCTCGCCCACGAGCGCGGCGTCCGGATCGTCGCCAACGCCGGCGGCCTCAACCCGGCCGGTCTCGCCGACGCCCTGCGCGCCCTCGCCGCCCGGCTCGGCGTGCCGGCCCGGATCGCGCACGTCGAGGGCGACCGGCTCCCGGCCGCGGACGGCGTCCTGGCGGCCAACGCCTACCTCGGCGGCGGCGGGATCGCCGCCTGCCTGGCGGCCGGCGCCGACGTCGTCGTCACCGGCCGGGTCACGGACGCCGCCCTCGTCACCGGGCCGGCGCAGTGGTTCTTCGGCTGGGGCCCGCAGGACTACGACCGGCTGGCCGGCGCGGTCGTCGCCGGGCACGTCCTGGAGTGCGGCACCCAGGCCACCGGCGGCAACTACGCCTTCTTCGCCGAGCACGACCCGCGCGCGCTGCGCCGGCCCGGCTTCCCGCTCGCCGAACTCCACGAGGACGGCAGCGCGGTCGTCACCAAGCACCCGGGCACGGGCGGCCTGGTCGACCTGGGCACCGTCACCGCCCAGCTGCTGTACGAGACGGCCGGCGCCCGCTACGCCGGTCCCGACGTCACCGCCCGGCTCGACACCGTGCGGCTCACCCAGGAGGGCCCGGACCGGGTCAGGATCGACGGCGTGCGCGGCGAGGCGCCGCCGCCCACGCTCAAGGTGGGGCTCTGCCGGCTCGGCGGCTTCCGCAACGAGGTCGTCTTCGTGCTGACCGGCCTCGACATCGAGGCGAAGGCGGCCCTGGTGCGCGAGCAGGTCACCGACGCGCTCAGCCCGGCCGCGCCCGGCCCGGACGCGCTCGGCCCCGACGCGCTCGCCCCGGACGCGCTCGGCCAGGCCGCGCCCGGCCCCGCCGCGCCCGCCGAGGTCCGCTGGGAGCTCGTCCGCACCGACCGGCCCGACGCCGACACGGAGGAGACCGCGAGCGCGCTGCTCCGGCTCGTCGTCCGCGACCCGGCCCCGGAGGCCGTCGGCCGCGCCGTCACCGGCGCCGCGATCGAGCTGGCGCTCGCGAGCTATCCCGGCTTCCACGTCACCGCGCCGCCCGGCAAGGGCGCCCCGTACGGGGTCTTCGAGAGCGCGTACGTGCCGGCCGGCGAGGTGCCGCACACGGCCGTGCTGCCCGACGGGACCCGCGTCGCCGTGCCCGTACCGCCGCGGACCCGGGCCCTGGAAGCCGTACCGGAGCCGGAGCTTCCGCCGCCGCTGCCGCCCGGCCCGACGCTCCGGGCCCCGCTCGGGCACGTCGCCGGGGCCCGCAGCGGCGACAAGGGCGGCGACGCGAACGTCGGCGTGTGGGTGCGCACCGAGCAGCAGTGGCGATGGCTGGCGCACACGCTCACCGTCGACCGCTTCCGGGAGTTGCTTCCGGAGACGAAGGAACTCCCCGTCGAGCGGCACGTGCTGCCGCGGCTGCGGGCGGTCAACTTCACCGTGACCGGGCTGCTCGGCGAGGGCGTCGCCTCCCAGGCCCGCTTCGACCCACAGGCCAAGGCCCTCGGCGAATGGCTCCGCTCCCGCCACCTCGACATACCGGTGGACCTTCTGGAGGTACCGCAGTGACCGTCCTCGCCTCCGCCCTCGACACCGGCGGACCCGACTACGCCGCCCACCGCGCCGCCATGCTGGAGAAGCTCGCCGCCCTCGACGCCGAGCACGCCAAGGCGCTGGCCGGCGGCGGCGAGAAGTACACCGAGCGGCACCGGCGGCGCGGCAAGCTGCTCGCCCGCGAGCGGATCGAGCTGCTCGTCGATCCCGACAGTCCCTTCCTGGAGCTGTCGCCGCTCGCCGCCTGGGGCAGCGACTACCCGGTCGGCGCCTCGCTCGTCACCGGCATCGGGGTCGTCGAGGGCGTCGAGTGCCTGATCACCGCCAACGACCCGACCGTACGCGGCGGCGCCTCCAACCCCTGGACGCTGCGCAAGGCGCTGCGCGCCAACGAGATCGCGTTCGCCAACCGGCTGCCGGTCGTCTCGCTCGTCGAGTCCGGCGGCGCGGACCTGCCCTCCCAGAAGGAGATCTTCATCCCGGGCGGTGCGCTGTTCCGCGACCTGACCCGGCTGTCCGCCGCGGGCATCCCGACCGTCGCGGTCGTCTTCGGCAACTCGACGGCCGGCGGCGCCTATGTGCCCGGCATGTCCGACCACACGGTGATGATCAAGGAGCGTTCGAAGGTCTTCCTCGGCGGTCCGCCGCTGGTGAAGATGGCGACCGGCGAGGAGAGCGACGACGAGTCGCTCGGCGGCGCCGAGATGCACGCCCGGACCAGCGGGCTCGCCGACCACTACGCCCTCGACGAGGCCGACGCGCTGCGCCAGGCCCGCCGGATCGTCGCCCGGCTCAACCACCGCAAGCACCACCCCGATCCCGGTGCGGACGGGACCGTCGTCGAGCCGCCGAAGTACGACGCGGAGGAACTCCTCGGGATCGTGCCGGGCGACCTGAAGACGCCGTTCGACCCGCGCGAGGTGATCGCCCGGCTGGTGGACGGCTCGGACTTCGACGAGTTCAAGCCGCTGTACGGGCCGAGCCTGGTGACGGGCTGGGCGCGGCTGCACGGCTATCCGGTCGGCGTCCTCGCCAACGCGCAGGGCGTGCTCTTCTCGGCCGAGTCGCAGAAGGCGGCGCAGTTCATCCAGCTGGCCAACCAGCGGGACATCCCCCTGCTCTTCCTGCACAACACCACCGGCTACATGGTCGGCAAGGAGTACGAGCAGGGCGGCATCATCAAACACGGCGCGATGATGATCAACGCGGTGTCGAACTCCACCGTCCCGCACCTGTCCGTGCTGATGGGAGCCTCGTACGGCGCCGGGCACTACGGCATGTGCGGCCGGGCCTACGACCCGCGCTTCCTGTTCGCCTGGCCGAGCGCCAAGTCGGCGGTGATGGGCCCGCAGCAGCTGGCCGGCGTGCTCTCGATCGTCGCCCGCGCGTCGGCGGCGGCGAAGGGACAGCCGTACGACGAGGAGCAGGACGCCGGACTGCGCGCGCTGGTGGAGGCGCAGATCGAGAGCGAGTCGCTGCCGATGTTCCTGTCCGGGCGGCTGTACGACGACGGGGTCATCGACCCGCGCGACACGCGCACCGTCCTCGGGCTCTGCCTGTCCGCGATCCACACGGCACCGGTCGAGGGCGCGCGCGGCGGCTTCGGCGTCTTCCGAATGTGAGGCCCCTGTCATGACCGAGCTCATCACGTCCGTCCTCGTGGCGAACCGGGGCGAGATCGCCTGCCGGGTCTTCCGCACCTGCCGCGACCTGGGCATCGCCACCGTCGCGGTCTACTCCGACGCGGACGCCGACGCCCTGCACGTACGGGAGGCGGACGCGGCCGTACGGCTGCCGGGCGCGACGCCGGCGGAGACGTATCTGCGCGGCGACCTGGTGGTGAAGGCGGCGCTCGCGGCCGGCGCGGACGCCGTGCATCCCGGCTACGGATTCCTCTCCGAGAACAAGGAATTCGCGCGGGCGGTGACCGAGGCCGGTCTGCGGTGGATCGGGCCGCCGCCGGCCGCGATCGAGGCGATGGCCTCCAAGACCCGCGCCAAGCAGCTCCTCGGCGTCGCGCCTCTCGACGCCGCCTCGCTCACCGGCGCCGACCTGCCCGTCCTGGTGAAGGCGGCGGCGGGCGGCGGCGGCCGCGGCATGCGTGTCGTACGCGAACTCGGCGCGCTGGAGGCAGAGTTGGCGGCGGCTTCGGCGGAGGCGCTGAGCGCGTTCGGTGACGGCGAGGTGTTCGTCGAGCCGTACGTGGAGGACGGCCGCCACGTCGAGGTGCAGATCCTCGCCGACACCCACGGCACCGTGTGGACGCTCGGCACCCGCGACTGCTCGCTCCAGCGCCGCCACCAGAAGGTCATCGAGGAGGCGCCGGCACCCGGCCTGCCGCCCGGCCTCGCCGACTCGCTGTACGAGCGGTCGGCGGCGGCCGCCAAGGCCGTCGGCTACGTCGGCGCCGGCACCGTGGAGTTCCTGGTCGAGAGCGGCCCGCGGCCGCGGGCGCACTTCCTGGAGATGAACACCCGCCTCCAGGTCGAGCACCCGGTCACCGAGGAGGTGTACGGCGTCGACCTGGTCGCCCTCCAGCTCGCCGTCGCCGAGGGCCGCGCCCTGCCGCCGCAGCCGCCGGCGCCGCGCGGGCACGCCGTCGAGGCCCGCCTGTACGCGGAGGACCCGGCCGCCGGCTGGGCGCCGCAGACCGGCGTCCTGCACACCTTCGACCTGCCCGCCGGGCCGGGCGTCCGCGTCGACACCGGCTACGCCTCCGGCGACACCGTCGGCGTCCACTACGACGCCATGCTCGCCAAGGTCGTCGCCCGCGCGCCCACCCGCGCCGAAGCCGTCCGCGTCCTCGCCCGCGTCCTGGAACGGGCCCGCGTCCACGGTCCCGTCACCAACCGCGACCTGCTCGTCGCCTCCCTCCGGCACCCCGGCTTCGCCGACCCCGACCGGCTCGGCACCGGCTTCTACGAGCGGCACCTGACCGAGCTGACCGGGCCCCTGCCCGGCGAGGAGGAGGCGGCGGTCGCGGCGGCGCTGGCCGAGGCGGCGGGCCGCCGGGGCCGGTTCGGCGGCGGCTGGCGCAACGTGCGCTCGCAGGACGAGACCAGGACGTACGGAGGACAGGAGGTCCGCTACCGGCCGACGCGCGAGGGCGGATTCGAGGTGACGCGGCCGGCCGGGATCCGGGCCGTCGCCGTGACACCCGGCCGCGTCCGACTCGAGGTCGACGGCGTCGTCCGCGACCACACCGTCGACCGCTACGGCGACAGCACCGTCCACGTCGGCCGCCACCGCCTCACCGCCGAGCCCCGCTTCCCCGACCCCGCCGAGCAGCGGGCGCCCGGCTCGCTGCTCGCGCCCATGCCCGGCACCGTCGTCCGCGTCGCCGAGGGCCTCGCCGTCGGCGACCCGGTCGAGGCCGGGCAGCCGCTGCTCTGGCTGGAGGCCATGAAGATGGAACACCGGGTCACCGCGCCCGCCTCCGGCACGCTCACCGCGCTCCACGCCGCACCCGGCCGCCAGGTCGAGGTCGGCGCCCTGCTCGCCGTCGTCCAGCCCGCCCAGGAGGAAGCATCCGCATGAGCACGCTCATCGAGTCCCCGGAACACACCGCCCTGCGCGCCGCCGTCTCCGCCCTCGGCCACCGCCACGGCCCCGGCTTCGACCGGGCCGCCCTGTGGGCCGAGGCCGGCAAACTCGGCTACCTCGGCGTCAACCTGCCCGAGGAGTACGGCGGCGGTGGCGGCGGCATGGCCGAACTGTCCATCGTCCTGGAGGAGGCCGGCGCCGCCGGCGCCCCGCTGCTGATGATGGTCGTGTCGCCCGCGATCTGCGGCACGGTCATCGCCCGCTTCGGCACCCCGGCGCAGAAGGAGGCCTGGCTGCCGGGCCTCGCCGACGGCACCCGCACCATGGCCTTCGGCATCACCGAGCCCGACGCCGGCTCCAACTCCCACCGCATCACCACCACGGCCACCCGCACCGAGGACGGCTGGGTGCTCAACGGCCGCAAGGTCTTCGTCTCCGGCGTCGACATAGCCGACGCCACACTGATCGTCGGCCGCACCTCCGACGCCCGCACCGGCAACCTCAAGGCATGCCTCTTCATCGTCCCGCGCGACACGCCCGGCTTCGGGCGCCGCTCGATCGAGATGGAACTCGCCGCCGAGGAGAAGCAGTTCGAACTCACCCTCGACGACGTCCACCTGCCCGCCGACGCCCTCGTCGGCGACGAGGACGCCGGCCTGCTCCAGCTCTTCGCCGGCCTCAACCCCGAGCGGATCATGACCGCCGCCTTCGCGCTCGGCATGGGCCGTTACGCCCTCGCCCAGGCGGTCAGGTACGCCAGGGAACGCCAGGTCTGGAAGACGCCGATCGGCGCCCACCAGGCCATCGCCCACCCGCTGGCCCAGGCCCACATCGAACTCGAACTCGCCCGCCTGATGATGCGCAAGGCGGCCGCCCTCTACGACGCGGGCGACGACCTGGCGGCCGGCGAGGCCGCCAACATGGCCAAGTACGCCGCCGCCGAGGCCTGCGTACGGGCCGTCGACCAGGCCGTCCACACCCTCGGCGGCAACGGCCTCACCCGCGAGTTCGGCCTCGCCCGCCTCGTCACCGCGGCCCGCGTGGCCCGGATCGCCCCGGTCAGCCGGGAGATGATCCTCAACTTCGTCTCCCACCAGACCCTGGGCCTGCCCAAGTCCTACTGAGCGGGCGGAGGGGGGGGCAGAAGCGGCTCCGCGCTGCCAGGGTCTCCCCAAGCCGCACCCGCACACGACATCCTGTCGCCAGACGACACCCAGAGTCAGGGGGCACGCACGCATGGTGTTTCGCAGCGAGTACGCGGATGTTCCGGTGGTCGGTCTGCCCATCCACGACGCCGTTCTCGGGCGTGCCGCCGAGTTCGGTGAGCTGCCGGCGCTCATCGACGGGACCGGGGGCGAGGAGGCGCTGACGCTCACGTACGGGCAGGTGGACGCGTTCCACCGGCGGGTGGCGGCGGGGCTGGCGGCGGCCGGGGTGCGGCAGGGTGACGTGATCGCGCTGCACAGCCCCAACTCGGTGCTGTTTCCCGTCGCGTTCTACGCCGCCACGCGCGCCGGCGCGGCCGTCACCACCGTGCATCCGCTCGCCACGCCCGAGGAGTTCGCCCAGCAGCTGCGGGACTCCCGGGCGCGCTGGATCGTCACCGTGTCGCCGCTGCTCGGTGCCGCCCGCGCCGCGGCCGAACGCGCGGGCGGCGTCGAGGAGATATTCGTCTGCGACACCGCGCCCGACGGCGACGGGGGCCGCTCGCTGCAGGAGTTCCTCGCCGGTGACGCGCCCGAGCCGGTGCTCGCCGTCGACCCGGCGAACGACGTCGCCGCCCTGCCGTACTCCTCCGGCACGACCGGTGTGCCCAAGGGTGTGATGCTCACCCACGCCTCCGTCGCCACCAACCTCGCCCAGCTCGAACCGCTGATGCCGATGGGACCGGGCGACCGGATCCTGGCGGTCCTGCCGTTCTTCCACGTGTACGGCCTCACGGCGCTGATGAACGCCCCGCTGCGGCGCGGCGCCACCGTCGTCGTGCTGCCCCGCTTCGAACTCGACGGCTTCCTCGCCGCCATCGAGAAGCACCGCATCAACGCCCTGTACGTGGCGCCGCCGATCGTCCTCGCGCTCGCCAAGCATCCGGCGGTCGCCGACTACGACCTGTCCTCGCTGCGGTACGTCGTCTGCTCCGCCGCCCCGCTCGACGCGGCGCTCGCCCAGGCCTGTTCGCAGCGGCTCGGCCTGCCGCCGATCCTCCAGGCGTACGGGATGACGGAACTGTCCCCGGCCACCCACCTGGTGCCGCTCACCGCCCAGAACCCGCCGCCCGGCACCGTCGGCAAGCTGCTGCCCGGCACCGAGATGCGGCTCGTCTCGCTCGACGACCCGGCCGAGGACGCGGCGCCCGGCGAGAAGGGCGAGATCGCGATCCGCGGCCCGCAGGTCATGAAGGGCTACCTCGGCCGGCCCGAGGCCACCGCCGCGATGATCGACGCCGACGGCTGGCTGCACACCGGCGACGTCGGGCGCGTCGACGAGGACGGCTGGCTCTACGTCGTCGACCGCGTCAAGGAACTCATCAAGTACAAGGGCTTCCAGGTCCCTCCGGCCGAGCTGGAGGCGCTGCTGCTCACCCACGAGGGCGTCGCCGACGCCGCCGTGATCGGCGTGCCCGACGCGGACGGCGAGGAGATACCCAAGGCGTTCGTGGTGCGCCAGGCCGCCGCGCCCGGGCTGACCGCCGAGGACGTCATGGCGCACGTGGCCGCGCGCGTCGCCCCGTACAAGAAGATCCGGCAGGTGGAGTTCGTCGACACCGTGCCACGAGCGGCGTCGGGCAAGATCCTGCGCCGGGAACTGAGGGACCGCGCATGAGCCTCCTCCGTATCGCCCACGACCGGGGCGTCACCACGCTCACCCTGGACTCCGCCGCCAACCGCAACGCGCTGTCCGCGCCGCTGGTGACCGAGCTCGCCGACGCGCTCGCCGCGTGCGGCAAGGACCCGGCGGTCCGGGCCGTGGTCCTGACCCACTCCGGCTCGACGTTCAGCGCCGGCGCCGACCTGAAGGCGCCGCCCGGCCCGTACGCCTTCGTCGACCTGCTCCGGCAGATCGTCGACCTGCCGAAGCCGGTCGTCGGCGTCGTCGCCGGCCACGCCCGGGCGGGCGGGCTCGGACTGCTCGGCGCCTGCGACGTCGTGCTCGCGTCGCCCGAGTCGGACTTCGCGCTCACGGAGGTACGGATCGGGGTCGCGCCCGCCGTGATCTCGCTGACCCTGCTGCCCAAGCTGGAGCCGCGCGCCGCCGCCCGCTACTACCTGACCGGTGAGCTCTTCGGCGTGGCCGAGGCGCGCGCCATGGGCCTGGTGACGGCGGGGAGCGACGCCCTGGACGCGGTCCTCGACGGGCTGCGGCAGGGCTCGCCGCAGGGGCTGCGCGAGGCCAAACGACTGGTCACGGCTAGAGTCCTGGAAGCCTTCGAGCGGGACGCGGAGGAACTCGTGCAGTTGTCCGCCTCGCTGTTCGCCTCGCCCGAGGCGCGCGAAGGGATGACGGCCTTCCTCGAACGACGGGACCCCACTTGGCGACTCTGACCGGTCCGAAGCAGGACAGGAGCCGCGCCACCCGGCAGCGGCTCCTGGAGGCGGCCGTGGCCTGCCTGGCCGAGCGCGGCTGGGCGGGCTCCACGGTCGCCGTGGTCGCCGAACGGGCCGGCGTCTCGCGCGGCGCGGCCCAGCACCACTTCCCGACCCGGGAGGACCTGTTCACGGCGGCGGTCGAGTACGTGGCGGAGGAACGCTCCCAGGCGCTGCGGACGATCCCGACGCAGGACCGGCGGGCCGTGGTCGCGGCCCTCGTCGACCTCTACACCGGCCCGCTCTTCCGCGCCGCCCTCCACCTGTGGGTGGCCGCCTCCGACGAGGAGCAGCTGCGGCCGCGCGTCACGGAGCTGGAGGCGCGCGTGGGCCGCGAGTCGCACCGCATCGCCGTCGAACTGCTCGGCGCCGACGAGTCCCGCCCGGGTGTCCGCGAATCCGTCCAGGGCCTCCTCGACATGGCCCGCGGCCTCGGCCTCGCCACCCTCCTCACCGACGACCGGCCGCGCCGCGAACGCGTGGTGGCGCAGTGGGCGAAGCTGCTGGACGAGGCCCTCGGCTGACGTCGGGCGGGCGGTCTGTTTGTCGGGCGGGCGGCTGCCGGCCGGACGGTTTGTCGGGCGGGCGGTTCGTTCCGGGGCCGAGGGTCCGGGATCCGGGTGCGGGCCGTGACGTGCGCCACCGCCGATTTTCCGGGCTCGCAGTACGCTGGTCGCATGCTTTCGCTCGTACGTCGCCGCCACGTGGATTTTCTCCGCGTCGCGAGCATGGGCTGTCCGGGACACCTCTGACCCCGGCCCCAGCCCCACCCCCGCCCGGCCGCCCTCGAGGCATCCCGCCTCCCAGGCATCGGTCCGGGCGCCGTACACCCCTCGCGGACGCACACCATGACGTACTCCTCGCAGCTCCCCATCGTCGATCTCTCCGCAGCCGACCGCGGGCCCCAGGCCCGGCGGCTCCTGCACGCCCAGCTCCACTCCGCCGCCCATGACGTGGGCTTCTTCCAGCTCGTCGGGCACGGCGTGACCGAGACCGAGACGCGGGCGCTCACCTCCGCCATGCGGGCCTTCTTCGCGCTGCCCGAGGCGGAGCGGCTGGCCCTGGACACCACGAACTCGCCGCACTTCCGCGGCTACACCCGGATCGGCGACGAGCGGACCGGCGGTGCCCGGGACTGGCGGGACCAGCTGGACATCGGCGCCGAGCGGCCCGCGCACGTACCCGGGCCGGGAGAGCCGCCGTACTGGTGGCTGCAGGGCCCGAACCAGTGGCCCGACGCCCTCCCGGAGCTGCGGCTCGCCGCGCTGAACTGGATCGAGCGGCTGTCCGGCGTCGCCGCGCGCCTGCTGCACGAGCTGCTGGCCTCGATCGGCGCCCGGCCCGACTTCTACGACGACGCCTTCGGGCCGCGCGCCCACCCGCACCTCAAGCTGGTGCGCTACCCGGGCAGCAGCGGCGAGGGCGACGACCAGGGCGTCGGCGCGCACAAGGACTACGGCTTCCTCACCCTGCTGCTGCAGGACCACGTGGGCGGGCTCCAGGTGCAGCGGGAGGACGGGCTCTTCCACGACGTGCCGCCGCTGCCGGGCGCGTTCGTGGTGAACCTGGGCGAGCTCCTCGAGGTGGCGACGGACGGCTATCTCGTCGCCACCAACCACCGGGTGGTGTCGCCGCCCGGTGCGACGGAACGGTTCTCCGTCCCGTTCTTCTACAACCCGCGGCTCGACGCCCGGATCGCCCCGCTGGAGTTCCCGTACGCGGCCGCGGCGCCCGGCGTCACGGCCGACCCGGCGAACCCGCTCTTCGCCGAGTACGGCCGCAACGAGCTGAAGGGCAAGCTCCGCGCCCACCCGCTGGCGGCGGCCCGCCACCACGCCGAGCTGCTGACGGAGGCGAGCCGGCCGGCCATGCCGGTGTGAGCGCCCGCCCGTCGGCCGTCGACGCGCGGGCGACGCCGGTGACCGCCCGCGCCCGGTGAGCGCCGGCGGCCCGGTGACCGCCCGCGCCCGGTGAGCGCTCGCGGCCGGCACCGCCGGCGGCCAGG
Organism: Streptomyces sp. NPDC053493; assembly: GCF_044544825.1. Classification (NCBI taxonomy): domain Bacteria; kingdom Bacillati; phylum Actinomycetota; class Actinomycetes; order Kitasatosporales; family Streptomycetaceae; genus Streptomyces; species Streptomyces sp. NPDC053493. Next base: position 207,633 of record NZ_JBITXS010000005.1, on the reverse strand, counting down.
TGTCCGCCGGCGTCAGGCCGTCAGCCGGTGATGTCGGCGTAGCCCTCGATCTCGCGCGGGTCGCGCTGGCCCGGGCCCGTGTAGCGGGCGGACGGCCGGACCAGGCGGCCGGTGCGCTTCTGCTCCAGGATGTGCGCCGACCAGCCCGCCGTGCGCGCGCAGGTGAACATCGAGGTGAACATGTGCGCCGGGACCTCGGCGAAGTCGAGCACGATCGCGGCCCAGAACTCGACGTTCGTGGCCAGCACGCGGTCCGGGCGGCGGTTGTGCAGCTCCTCCAGAGCGGCCTTCTCCAGCGCCTCGGCGACCTCGAAGCGCGGCGCCGCCAGCTCCTTGGCCGTACGGCGCAGCACGCGGGCGCGCGGGTCCTCGGCGCGGTAGACGCGGTGGCCGAAGCCCATCAGGCGCTCGCCCTTGTCGAGCGCCTGCTTCACGTACGCCGTCGCGTCGCCGGTGCGCTCGATCTCCTCGATCATGCCGAGGACGCGGGACGGCGCGCCGCCGTGCAGCGGGCCGGACATGGCGCCGACGGCGCCCGACAGGGCCGCGGCCACGTCCGCGCCGGTGGAGGCGATGACGCGGGCGGTGAAGGTGGAGGCGTTCATGCCGTGCTCGGCGGCCGAGGTCCAGTAGGCGTCGACGGCCTTGACGTGCTTCGGGTCCGGCTCGCCGCGCCAGCGGATCATGAACCGCTCGACGATGGACTGCGCCTTGTCGATCTCGCTCTGCGGCACCATCGGCAGGCCCTGCCCGCGCGCCGACTGGGCGACGTAGGACAGTGCCATGACGGCGGCGCGGGCGAGGTCGTCGCGGGCCTCCTCGGCCGAGATGTCCAGGAGCGGTTTGAGGCCCCAGACCGGCGCGAGCATGGCGAGCGCGGACTGCACGTCGACGCGGATGTCGCCGGAGTGCACCGGGATCGGGAAGGGCTCGGCGGCGGGCAGGCCGGGGTTGAAGGCGCCGTCGACCAGCAGGCCCCAGACGTTGCCGAAGGAGACGTGACCGACCAGGTCCTCGATGTCGACACCGCGGTAGCGGAGGGCGCCGCCCTCCTTGTCGGGCTCGGCGATCTCCGTCTCGAACGCGACGACTCCTTCGAGCCCGGGTACGAACTCGGACATGAGGCGGCTCCTCTGCGCGAAGTGCGGCCTGATCGATGATCAATCATGATCGATGATCAATCATCCGGGCCGGCTGGTTGGCGGGACGTAACAGTGATCCAGCCGTTGAGTCTGTACGGTTCCGATGATGCGGGGAAGCGTGACATCCGGCACAGTCCGCCGATCCGGCGAACGAGGGTTAACGGCATGCGGTGCCGGGTAGACAGGGGCCTACGGCAGGATGGGACATGTGACCGACGCTCTCGATCCCGCCGACATGCGCGAGCAGTACCGGACCATGGAGTTGACCGTGGCGGACCTCGCACCCGAACCGATCGGACAGTTCGCGCGCTGGTTCAAGGAGACCGCCGACAATCCGGCGATCCACGAGCCCAACGCGATGGTCGTCTCCACCGCCACTCCCGACGGCCGCCCGTCCTCCCGCACCGTGCTGCTCAAGCACTACGACGAGGCCGGATTCGTCTTCTTCACCAACTACGGCTCCCGCAAGGGCCGGGAACTGGCGGCCAATCCGTACGTCTCGCTGCTCTTCCCCTGGCACCCGCTGGCCCGCCAGGTGATCGTCACCGGCAAGGCCGTCCGCACCGGCCGGGACGAGACCGCGGCCTACTTCCGCACCCGCCCGCACGGCTCCCAGCTGGGCGCCTGGGCCAGTGAGCAGTCCTCGGTGATCGAGTCGCGGGCCGAGCTGCTCGCCCGGTACGAGGAGCTGGCCGCCCGCTATCCGGAGGGCGAGCAGGTGCCGGCGCCGCCGCAGTGGGGCGGCTTCCGGGTCGTACCGGAGACGGTGGAGTTCTGGCAGGGCCACGAGAACCGGCTGCACGACCGGCTGCGGTACGTGCGGGAGGACGGCGCCGCGTCCTGGCGGGTGGAGCGGCTCTCGCCCTGAGGGGCCGCGGCCGCCTCGTGAACGCAGGCGACCCGTGGGCCTTGGTCCCGTCCGCCTAGGTTCGGACGGGAGCCGGCCGGACTGACCGGCGGCCCACGGGTCGGGTGACTGCGTTGGTGTCGGCAGAAGGCCTGCCGAGGTGCACAAGAGTGCGACGGCAGGCCTTAGCCCGCAGTCACCTCACGAGTCCGAAAAGAAACCATTTTTTCGGATCACCTCCTTTCGCGTGTGCCCACACCTTAAGAAGCCCTCGTCCCGCCTTCAACCCCTTTTTTCAGAGCCTTCGCGCCCACCGCCGCGACCAGCGGAAACACCGCCACCACGGCGAGGACGTGGGCCGGCGCCCACGACTTCGCCAGCGCGCCGGCCGTGGCGCTGCCGACTCCGCCGCCCACGAAGAAGGCCAGGTTGAGCAGGCCCATCGCGCCGCCGCGCAGCGCAGGCTCCACGTAGACGGGTATCAGGGCCGTGGTGACGACCTGGGTGACGGCGAAGGCGGCGAAGCCGAGCGAGGCGCCGGCCAGCAGCGGCGCCGGGTGGGCGACGACCGACGACAGGGCGAGCGCGACGGCCATGGCGAGGGCGATCAGACCGAGCAGCACCGTGCCGGCCCGGCCGCCCGCGAACCGGCCCGCGAACCGCGACAGCACGGCGCCGACGGCCGCTCCCGGCAGCAGCCAGGCGCCGACGGCGAGGACGCTCCAGCGGTGCCCGCCGACGAGGATCTGCGGCACCAGATACATCGCGGCGAACAGTCCGGCGTACGCGCCGACACCGGTGAGCGCGGCGCGCAGGAACACCCGGTCGGTGACGAGCCGGCGCGGCACGAACGAGCCCTCGGCGGCGCGCACCCGCCGGACGAGGCCGCCCAGGGAGGCGAGGAGCACGGCGGCGAGCGCGGTCACGGCGGGTGCGGCCAGACCGAGCGCGTACGCCTGGACGAGCAGCAGGAAGGACATGGCCGCGACCGTGAGGAGGGCCGCGCCGGGCAGGTCCAGCGGCCTGCGGCTGCCCGCCCGGGCCGCGGCGGCGCGCAGGCACGGCGGCACGGCGAGCAGCGAGAGCGCGGGCAGGACCAGCACGATCCGCCAGCTCACCCACTGGGTGAGGACGCCGCCGGCGAGGGTGGCGCCGGCGGAGAAGACGGCCATGGTGGCACCGAATCCGCCGAGGACCCGGGCCCGGTCCTCCGGCGGCGCGGCGGCGGACAGCGCCAGGGCGCCGGAGGTCATGGCGCCGGAGCCGGCGGCGAGGACGAAGCGCCCGGCGACGAGCACGCCGAGGTCGGGGGCGAGCAGGCACACGACGGCGCCGGCGGCGAGCACGAGCGAGCCGACGAGCAGCGAGGTGCGTACGCCTCGGGCGTCGGTGAGCCGGCCGAAGAGGGCGGTGCCGACGCCGAGCGCGAGCGCGTGGGCGGTGAGCACCCAGGCGGCGGTGGCGGGCGTGGCGTGCAGGGCGCGCGCGACGTCGGGCAGGGCGACACCGGCGGCGGTGACGCCGAAGACGGCGGGCCCGAACAGGGCGCCGTGGCGGACGCCCGTGGCAGCGGTGGACATGGGTTTCCTTCGGAGCGGAATGCGGAACGGGTGGCGTTCTCAGGACGGGTGGGGGAGGGCGCCGGGGAGGAGGGCGTGGCCGAGGCGGAAGAGGTTGCGCGGGTCGTAGCGCCTCTTGACCTGGAGCAGCCGGGCGTGGGTCTCCTCGTCGAAGCAGTCGGCGATGCCGTCGGTGCCGGGCCCGGCGAGGAAGTTGAGGTAGCGGCGGCCGGTGGACCAGGGCGCGAGCCGGCGCAGTACGGCGTCGGGCGAGCCGGGCGCGCGGAGCGTGGAGAGGACGAACGTCCCGTCGCGGCCCACGGCGCTGGGCACCGCCGGCGGCCGGGAGAGCGCCCCGCCGAGGTGCCGCAGCTCGACCATCGGGTCGCCGCAGCCGCTGTCCGGGCCGGCCGCGGCGAGCAGCGCGTCAAGGGCCTTCGCGTCGAACTCCCGCAGCACGATGTTGCGTTCGTGGTAGGCGAGCGGCTCCGTCGGGTCCTGATGGATCTCGGCGACATCGCGGTACGGCATCTCGTCGACCGTGTCGGCGAGGAGCGTGCCCGCCGCGCGCAGCGGCCGCAGCAGCGCCTCGCCGTCCTCCCGCGGGCCGGTGAAGGCGATCCGGACGTGGACGGCGAGTGCGCCGGCCGGGTGGCCGGGCACCTGGCGCAGTCCGGGCAGCCGGAGCAGGGCCACGGAGGAGGTCAGGGTCTCGGGCACGTCCGCCGTCCAGCGGCGCCAGGCGTCGAGCACGGCACGGGCCTGGGCGCCGGGGAAGTACAGGCCGCCGCCGTAGAGGCGGGTGACGGGCACGAGCCCGAACTCGAGGGCGGTGACGACACCGAAGTTGCCCTTGCCGCCGCGCAGCGCCCAGAACAGGTCGCCGTGCGTGTCGGGAGTGACGGTGAGGTGCCGGGCGTCGGCGGTGACGAGGTGGACGCGGGTGACGTGGTCGGCCGCCCAGCCGTGGAGCCGGCCGAGCGGGCCGAGGCCGCCGCCGAGGGTGTAGCCGACGACGCCGACGAGCGGGGAGGAGCCGTTGAGCGGCGCGAGGCCGTGATAGGCGGCGGCCGCGATGACCTGGTGCCAGCGGGCGCCGGCCTCGACGCGGGCGATCCGCGCGACCGGGTCGACGGCGACGGCGTTCATCCGGCGGGTGGAGACCAGGAGGGCGTCCTCGGCGGCGGCACCGGCGATGCCGTGGCCGGTGGCCTGGACGCCCACCGGCAGCCCGAGTTCGGCGCCGAGGCGGACGGCGGCGGCGACGTCGCCGGCGGTGACGGCGCCGACGACGAGGGCGGGCCGGTGCCGGCCGATCCGGTTGAAGCCGTCGAGCTCGGCCTCGTAGCCCGGGTCGCCCGGTACGAGGACCTCGCCCTGGACCTCGGCGCGGTGCCGGCCGACGGCGCCGGCCGGCGGCAGCGGCGCGGCGGGTGCGGTCGGTGCGGTGGGTGCGGTGGGGCGGGGCGGCTGAGCCATGGAGGAGCCCTCTTTCTGCGTACGGCGGCGGGGAAGGGCCCCGAGTCTCTCCGCGGCGCGCGGGCCGTCCCATCCCTCGCGCGCGAGGGACCCGGCGCCGGCCGGCCCCCTCAAGTGGGGGGTTGGCCCCGCGCGCGCGGGCGGTCAGGATCGAGGGATGACCCGCATCGCGTCCGCCCGCATCGCGTCCGCCCGCATCGCGTCCGCCCGTGTCGAGTCGGCCCGCACCGAGCCGGCCCGCATCGCGTCCGCCCGCGCCGAACTGCTCGCGCGGGCCGAGAGGAGCGGCGACGCGCTCGGCATGTTCGGCGAGGCGTCCCGGCACGTGCGCCGGCTCGTGCCGTACGACGCCGCCGTCTGGCGCGTGACGGACCCGGAGACCGGCATGATGGCCGCCCCGGTCCGGGCCGAGAACCTCGACGAGCACGGCTGCGCCGTCTACTGGGAGACCGAGCTCTTCACCGAGAACGTCAACCTCTTCCGCGACCTCGCGCGGGCCGAGGTGCCGGTCGCCGGCCTGCGGGAGACCACCGGCGACCTGCCGGCCCGCAGCAGCCTCTACCACTCGTTCATGAAACCCCGCGGCCTGCACGACGAGTTACGGGCGGTGCTGCGCGTCGGCGGCCGCCCGTACGGCCACATCAGCCTCTTCCGCGACCGGGGCCGCCCGGCGTTCGGGCCGGCCGAGACCCGGCTCGTCGCGAGCCTGGTGACGCCGCTCGCCCGCAAGCTGCGCTCCTTCGCGGGCACCCAGGGCAGCATGGGCGCCCGGGACGCCGGGGACGGTGTGGACGCCGTGGACGGTGCGGGCACCGCGCCGCAGCCGCTGCCGGACTCGCCGTACGGCCCGGGACTGCTCCTCTTCGACGCCTCGGGCGCTCTGCTGTCCGCCAACGACGACGCCCGCGCCCACCTCGCGGACCTGCCCGAAGGGCCCGCCGTCCCGGCCGCCTCGGGGCTGCGCGTGCCCGCCTGGGTGCAGGCCACCGCGCTCAAGGCCCGCGCCGTCGCCGAGGACCGCGACCGTGGCCACGCGCGCGTGCGGGTGCGTACGCGCTCCGGGCGCTGGCTGGTGTGCCACGCCTCCTGCCTGCGCGAGGCGGACGGCGGCCTCGGGCCCTCGGCCGTGGTGATCGAGCCCGCCAAGACCTCCGAGATCGTGCCGCTGATCGTGGCCGCCTTCGAACTGACCGAGCGGGAGACCGAGGTGACCCGCCTCGTCGCGCGCGGGCTGCCGACCGGGAAGATCGCCGAGGAGCTGCACCTGTCGCCGCACACCGTCCGGGACTACGTCAAGGGCGTCTTCGAGAAGGTCGGCGTCTCCAGCCGCGGCGAGCTGGTGGGGCGGCTGTTCACGGAGTACTACGCGCCGTTCGCGGAGCACGGGACCGTACGGGTCCACGACTGACGAACGGCCGAAACCGGTTTCCCCGAAAGGGGTGTGTCGTGGGTCACGTTCCAGTTGAATGATGCCCGGGGGGTGCCCGCATGAGTGGCTCTGCGCGTGAGACGGCCGACACGGCGAGCGTTCCCGGGCTTTCCGGGGCCGTTCTGCTCGCCGCCCTGCTCGACGGGATGGACGCGGCGCTGTGTGCGCTCGACGCCGACGGCACCGTCACCCACTGGAACCGCGAGGCCGAGCGGATCCTCGGCTGGAGCGCCCGCGAGGCCGTCGGCCGGCGTGGCCTCGACGGCTGGGCGGCGCGCGGCGCCGACGCCGACGACATCCTGGCCCGGCTGCTGCGCGCGACCGCCGAACCGGGCCGCCAGGTGCACGAGTTCGCGCTGCTGCGCAAGGACGGCGGCCGGATCCTCGTCCGTGCCCAGACGGCGGGCGTGCGCGACGCCGACGGCCGGCCGGCCGGCGTCTACTGCGCGTTCAGCGAGGTGCACGTCCAGATCGGCCTCGAGCGGTCCCTCGGGCTCAGCGAGGCCCTGTTCGCGGACGCCGCCTGGGGCGTCGTCCTCGTCGACGTCGACCTGCGCCCCGCCGTCGTCAACGGCTACGCCGCCCGCGCCTTCGGCGCCTCCCGCGGCGCGCTCCTCGGCCGGCCGCTCGGCGAACTCGTCGAAGGGCCGGGCGCCGCCGAGCTGGAGAGCGCCCTCCAGCACGTCCTGGCCGCCGGCTCGCCCGCCGAACCGGCCGACGTGTGGGTGAGCCTGCGCGGCGGCGGTGGCGGTGGCGGTGGCGGTGGCGGTCGCGGCGACCGGGGCGGCGACCGGGGCGGCGAGCGGGGCGGCGAGCGCCGCCGCTGCTGGCGCTGCGCGTTCGTACGGCTCGACTCGCCGCTCGCCGAGGGAGGCGAGCCCGTCCCGCTGGGCGTGGGGCTGCTCTTCCAGGACGTCACCGGGCACCGCCTGGCCGACCAGGAGGCGGACCGGCTGCGGTTCCGCTGGAGCCAGCTGCACCGCGCGGGCGCCGCCGCCGCCGAGTGCGAGGACCCGGTGCGGGCCGCCGCCGTCCTCCTGGACTTCGCCCTGGCCGGCTTCGCCGACCACGTCCTGGTCGACCGGGCCACCGGCGACGGCCGCCTGGTCCGGGCCCTCGCCACGCCGATCGGCGCGCCCGGGCCGGTCGCTCCCGTCGCCGCCGCGGGCATCCCGCTGCGCTATCCGCCGGCCCATCCGGCCCTCCAGGCCCTCACCCGCCCGGGCCCCACCCGCACCAGCGCGCCGCCCGCCGACCGCTTCTGGCCACCCGCCACGGCCCACGCCCTGTGCCTGCCGCTGCGCGCCCGGGCCCGCACCCTCGGCGTCGCCACCTTCCTGCGCTCCCCGTCCCGCCCGCCCTTCGAACGCGACGACGCGGACTACGCGGAGACGGTCGCGGCGCGGGTGGCGGCCTCGCTGGACGTGGCGGCGGAGTGGGGTGGCCGGCCGGCCTGACCGGGGCCTGTGGAAAACCCGGAACGTGGTGTCGTTCAGTTGTGCGATCATCGCGGCGAAACCACGAACGTCACCGCTCCGGGGGGACCGGTCCATGCCACGACCTTCGTGTACGGCGCGCGGATCCGCGCCGTACACCGCGCTCATCTCCGCACTCACACTCGTGCTGTCCTTGCTGCTGCCGGTCTTCTCGACCGGCGCGGCCCAGGCGGCCGAGCTGCCCGCCGCCGCGCCGACGGCATCCCCGACGGCGTCTGCCACGGCTTCCCCGACGGCTCCCGCGACGGCTTCTCCGACGGCCCCCGCGACCGCTGCCCCGACGGCCGCCGCGGCCTCCCGCGCCGAGAAGCCCGCCCCGCCCGCGGCCGAGGCACCGGACGCGGAGGACTGCGCCCCGCTCGCCCTCGCGCCGTACGGCGATCCGGGCGCGGCCGTCGGCAAGGCCTCGCTCCCGGGCAACGGCAGCGCCTGCTTCACCTTCACCGCCGAGAAGTCCGGCCTGCACCGGGTGATCCTCGACGCGCGCTACGAGACCAGGGCCACCGTCTTCGACGGTGAGACCTGGATCGACTGCTACGACTACAAGTGGGGCGCCGGCTGGTGCAAGCTGCCCCGCTCGGGAGCCTTCACGCTGCGTCTGGACAACGCCTCGATCGACCCCGACGAGACGGCCCGGGTGAGCGTCACACCGGTCGCCGGCACCGAAGGCTGCCTCCCGGAGGCGGGCACGTCCTGGGACCAGGAGCCCCTCACGGGCACGGCCGCCAGCCCGCTCGGCGTCCTCTGCTGGCCGTTCACGGCCAAGCCGGGCGACCGCGTCGTCCACGAGTTCACGACCGTCAAGTACGGCAACGCGTCTGCCTGGATCACCGACGGCACGGGAAGCCCGATCTGCGAGTGGGTCGCGGGCCAGGACGGCTGCGTGCTGCCGGGTGAGGGCCCGTACCGGCTGCTCGCGCAGGTCGGCGACGTCGAGGGCGGCTTCCCCGCCGCGTACACCATGAAGATCCGCCGGCTCTCCGATCCCGAGGGCTGCGCGACCGTCCCCGTGAACGGTTACGGCTCCGGCCCGACCGTGGTCTCCCCGGCCACCGGCTGCAAGACCTTCACCGTGCCGCGCACCGGCACGTACGACGTGTTCGGCGTCGCCCAGCCGGACGGGCAGCGCAGCCATCTGACGGTCTACGACAAGCAGGGCGGCACGGTCTGCACGACCTGGGAACTCTGCACGCTGACGGCCGGCACCACGTACACGGTGACCACCGGCGACCCGACCCTGATCCTCGAGAAGGCGTCGGACGAGGGCTGCCGGAGCACCGCGCTCGGCCAGGTCGACGGCACGTTCGCCGTCGCCGGCGAGATCGACTGCCTGACGCTGCCGCTGCCCGAGAACGCCCACCTGGCGATCCTCAAGCCGACCGGCGGCCCGGAGCCGCGCCCCGACATCACCGTCGTGAAGGCGGACGGCACCTACGTCTGCGGCGACGACTCGCTGATCCAGGGCACCTGCGTCCTGACCGGCCCCGGCCCGTACCGCGCGCTGGTCTCCACCGACGACATCCTGCCGCCGACCGGCGCCTACCGTCTGGTGCTGTACCGCACGGACACGGTCAACGACTGCCCGGTCTTCCCGGCCGGCGACTTCACGGCGACGAGCGCGAGCGCCCGTCCCACCACCGGCGGCGGCGTCTTCTCGCGCTGCCTGACCATCCCGGCCGACGCGCACTCCATCAGCGAGAACGTGCAGGTCGGCGGGGCCCTCGGGGCGCCGGCCGCCCAGTTCTCGATCCTGGACACCAGCGGCAAGCAGGTCTGCCAGGGCGCGACGAACTACGGCAGCTGGAACACCTGCGCGCTGACGCCGGGCGTCGCCCACACCGTCCTGTTCGTGGGCCGCGACGCCACCGCGTCGTACACGCTCACCCGCCGGGACGTGACCGCGGCGGCGAAGGGCTGCGAGGCGAACCCGGCGACGCCGGTCGGCGGGCCGTCCTCGGCCGGCACCCTGGGCGTCTCCAACGTGCTGTTCTGCCGTCAGGTGACCACCGGCGCCGCCGGTGACCGGCTGCACCTGGACGTCCGCGACCCGCTCGGCACGGCAAACATCCTGGCGTACGACGCCAAGGGCAACGGCGTCGCCACCTGCGGCTACCGCAACCGGGCCTGCGCGGTCACCGGGTCGACCAGCTACCAGGTCGTGGTGTACGTCCCGGCCAACCGCAAGGCCGCCGACACCTACCGCTTCGACGCGTTCCGCATCGGCACGCCGTCGGGTCCGGCCGCGGAGTGCACCCAGGTCCCGAACATCGCCTTCGGGTACGGGCCGATCGCCGGCCGGCTCGACGAGCAGCACACGGCGACCTGCCTCGCGCTGCCCACCGCCGCCCGCGACCGCTTCAACCTGACGGTCACGGACACCGCGGGCCGCAGCGACACCGCCGTGCCGTCGCTGTACGACGCGAGCGGTGACAACAACTGCTACGGCCAGGGCACCGCCGGCGCCTACCAGTGCTATCTGGACGAGTCGGGCGGCCTGCGCGACCCGTCGCCCAGCACCTTCGTCCTCGGCCTGCCCGAGAAGGCGCCGGTCACGGACTACAGCACGCGGCTCGACTGCTGGTCGACGATGTGCGGCACGGAGAACACGACCGTCGGGACGGTCTCGCCGACCTCCGCGCAGGGCGGCAAGGTCGCCACGCTCACCGTCACCGGCACGTCCCTGTCCATGAAGGACTCCGTCCGGCTGACCAGCGGCTCCCAGACGCTCACGGCCACCACGGTCTCCGTGTCCCCGGACGCCCGCACGCTCACGGCGACCCTCGATCTGCGGTCCGTCGGTGAGAGCACCTGGAACATGAGCGTGATCGTCCGGGACAGCTACGAGTACCCGCGCGGCACCTTCACCGTCACCCCGCCCGCCACGGCCGGTCTCGGCACCTACAAGGCGGTCGCTCCGACCCGGCTCATGGACACCCGCTCGGGTCTGGGCGTGCGCAAGGGCAAGGTCGGGGCGGGCGAGACCGTGACGCTCCAGGTCGCCGGCAAGGGCCCGGTGCCCGCCTCCGGCGTCGGCGCGGTCGTGCTCAACGTGACCGCGACCGCGCCCACCGCGGGCAGCTTCGTCTCCGTTTACCCGGACGGCACGGCCCGCACCTCCGCGTCGAACCTCAACTTCACGGCCGGCCAGACCATCCCGAACCTGGTGGTCGTGCCCGTCGTCAACGGCAGGGTCTCCTTCTACAACAAGGCCGGGTCCGTGGACCTGCTCGCGGACGTCGCCGGCTACTACGTCACCGACGGCTCGGGAGCCACCTACCAGCCCGTCACTCCGACCCGGCTGATGGACACCCGGTCCGGGCTCGGCGTCCGCAAGGGGCAGGTCGGCGCGGCCGGCACGGTCTCGCTGCAGGTGACCGGGCAGGGCGGGGTGCCGGCGGCCGGCGTCACCGGCGTGGTCCTGAACGTGACCGCGACCGCGCCGACGGCGGCCAGCTTCGTCTCCGTCTATCCGAGCGGCACGGCCCGCACCTCGGCGTCGAACCTCAACTTCACCGCCGGCCAGACCATCCCGAACCTCGTGGTGGTGCCCGTCGGCGCCGACGGCAAGGTGACCTTCTACAACCACAACGGCGGCGTCGACCTGCTCGCCGACGTGGCCGGCTACTTCACCACGGACGGGACGGGCTCGGCGTACAAGGCGGTCACTCCGACCCGGCTCATGGACACCCGGACCGGGCTCGGCGTGGCCAAGGCGAAGGTGGGAGCGGGGCAGACCATCACGCTCCAGGTGGCCGGGCAGGGCGGCATTCCGGACTCCGGCGTCACGGCCGTGGTCCTGAACGTCACGGCGGTCGCGCCGACGGCGGGCAGCTTCGTCTCCGTCTACCCGGACGGCACGACCCGCACCTCCGCGTCGAACCTCAACTTCACCGCCGGGACCACCATCCCCAACCTGGTCGTGGTGCCCGTGGTGAACGGCAAGGTGAGCTTCTACAACAAGAACGGCTCCGTGGACCTGCTCGCGGACGTCGCCGGCTACTACGTCTCGTAGGACCCGGCATCCCGCACACACGACGGCGGGGCCGCGGCGAGAACTCGCCACGGCCCCGCCGTCGGTCATTTCGGGCCGGGGAGATCAGGGCCGGAGATCAGGGCCGCCGGTCAGAGCGGTGATCAGGGCCGGTGATCAGGACCGGCGGTCCGGGCCGCCCGCTCAGTGCCGGAAGAAGATCCGGTCCGCGTACTCGGTCATGACCCGGCCGTTCCACTCGTGGCCGCCGTCCACGTTGCCCGAGCGCAGCAGCGGCGGCTCGATGCCGAGCCGGACCATCTCCTCGGCCGCCGCCGCCATCACGGCCTGCATCAGGGCGCTGGTGACGACCGTGGAGGCGGGCGCGAAGGGCGCCTCGATGCCCTCGTGGGTGAGCTCCGCGTCGCCGACGGCGATCTTGGAGTCGAGGACGATGTCGCAGTGGTCCTTCAGATAGGAGCCCGAGACGTGCCGGGACTTCGTCTCCGTCGCGTACGCCACCGAGGTCACGCCGATCACGGTCAGGCCGAGGGCGCGCGCGTTCATCGCCATCTCGACCGGCAGGGCGTTGCGGCCGGACAGGGAGATCACGACCAGGACGTCGCCGGCCCGCGCCGGTGAGGAGTCGAGGACGGCGCCCGCCAGTCCGTCGACCCGCTCCAGGGCCGAGCCGAGCGTCGCCGGCATCACGTCGACGCCGACGACACCCGGCACGGCCAGCAGGTTCATCAGGGCGAGGCCGCCGGCCCGGTAGACCACGTCCTGGGCGGCGAGCGAGGAGTGCCCCGCGCCGAAGGCGAAGAGCCGGCCGCCCGCGGCGACGGCCTCGGCGATGGCGGTGCCGGCGGCCGCGATGTCCGCCGCGTCCTCGTCCCGCACCTTCTGGAGCAGGCCGATGGCGGCGTCGAAGAACTGTCCGGCCAGCTTGCTCTCGCCCATGGCGGCGACTCCTTCTCGTCGTGGTCGCGGATCACGGTGCGGTCTGGACCATTGCTCTGTCAATACCGCCTCGCACCGGAGCACCCCGGTTGTCGGTGCGATGCGTCAGAATTGGTGCAGGGCCAGCGCACGACTCATCGAGGGGCACGTATGTCCGGACTGATCGACACCACGGAGATGTATCTCCGCACCATCCTTGAGCTGGAGGAGGAAGGTGTGGTCCCCATGCGCGCCCGGATCGCCGAACGGCTGGACCAGAGCGGTCCGACCGTGAGCCAGACGGTGGCCCGCATGGAGCGCGACGGTCTGGTGGCCGTCGCCAGCGACCGGCACCTGGAGCTCACGGACGAGGGCCGCCGCCTCGCCACCCGCGTCATGCGCAAGCACCGGCTCGCCGAGTGCCTGCTCGTCGACGTGATCGGCCTGGAGTGGGAGCAGGTCCACGCGGAGGCGTGCCGCTGGGAGCACGTGATGAGCGAGGCCGTGGAGCGTCGCGTCCTGGAGCTGCTGCGCCACCCGACGGAGTCGCCGTACGGCAACCCGATCCCGGGCCTGGAGGAGCTGGGCGAGAAGGCCGAGACGGAGTCGTTCCTGGACGACTCGATGGTCTCGCTCGCCGACCTGGACGCGGGTGGCGAGAGCAAGACGGTGATCGTCCGCCGTATCGGCGAGCCGATCCAGACGGACGCCCAGCTGATGTACACGCTGCGCCGCGCGGGCGTGCAGCCCGGTTCCGTGGTGTCGGTGACCGAGTCGCCGGGCGGTGTCCTGGTGGGCAGCAGCGGTGAGGCGGCCGAGCTGGACAGCGAGGTCGCGGCGCACGTCTTCGTCGCCAAGCGCTAGGGCTTTCTCGAGGGCGTCCGGACAGGCGTTGTCGGGCGTCCCGTCCCATGGACCGGCCGCGGGGGGGGGGGGGGGGGGGGGGGCCCCCCCCCCCGGGGGGGGGGGGGGGGGGCGGGGGGGGGCCCCCCCCCCCCCGCGGCCGGTTCGCGTTCTTGCTGACCTTCCGTGCTTCCTGTTCTTCCTGCGCCTCAGTTTCCGAACACCTCCTTGAGGAGGGCCGCCGTCGCCTTCTGGAACGGCTCGGCGAGGGACATCGCCGTGTCGTCCACGTAGTTCAGGGCGACGGTCAGGACCCGGCTGCCGTCGGGCGTGCTGTACATCAGCGCCGCGTGGCCGGCGAAGCCGCCGTTGTGGGTGATCACGGTGCCGCCGCCCTCCGTGTCCTGGACGAAGACGCCGAGGCCGTAGCCCGCCTTGGGGTGTGGGGCGCACATCTCGGCCAGCAGCCGGGCCGGCAGGAGCCGGCCGCCGACGAGTGCGGAGATGAAGGTCTGCAGGTCCTTGGTGGTCGAGATCATGTCGCCGCCGCTGGAGATCCAGGACGGGTTCTGCCGGGTGACGTCGACCGTCGTCTCCCGGGCGCCGTCCCCGCCCGCGGTCCCGTCCTCGTAGCGGTAGTAGGCGTGGGCGTGCGGCTCGGGCACGTCCGGTTCGGTGGTCGGCGCCACCGTGCCCGTCAGGCCGAGCGGCTCCAGGATCCGCTGCCGCATCCCCTCGGCCACCGGGCGGCCGGTGACCTTCTCGATCAGCAGTCTGGCGAGTACGTAGTTGGTGTTGGAGTAGCTCCAGTCGGCGCCCGGCTCGAACCGCGCGGGCTTGGACAGGGCGAGCCGGACGAGCTCCTCGGGCCGGTAGGTCCTGAACCGGTTGTCCAGCCACTCCTTGCCCTGCCAGGGAATGCCGGGCGCGACGCTCCCGTCCTCGTAGTACTCGCCGGTGAAGTTGAAGATCCCGCTGGTGTGCTGCAGCAGCATCCGTACGGTGATCCGCGGGTCGAGGCCGAACTCGGGCAGGTGACCGGCGACCGGGGCGTCGAGCCCGATCAGGCCGTCGGCCACCAGCTGCAGCACCACGGTCGCGACGAAGGTCTTGGTGTTGCTGCCGATCCGGACGTGACCGTCGACCGGTGGCGCGGCGCTCTCGCCCAGTTGGCTCAGACCGGCACTGGCGGCCCAGTCGCCCCGCTCGTCGCGCACCCGCAGCTGCACGCCGGTGAAGCCGGAGTCGACGATCTCCTGGAGGATCTTGCGCAGCTCCGGGCGGTCCTGCGCGGTGACGGTGTGGGACATGGTGTGCGCTCCTTGGAAGGCGAGGCGGGAGAAGGCGAGGCGGGAGAAGGCGAGGGGAGGAGAGGGCCCGTGCGGGCCGCGGGTCAGAGGCTGAAGGCGGGTCAGAGGCTGACGGCGGTGATGTCGCCGCGGGTGGTGGTGGCGCGGATGTCGAGCCCGGCGGAGCCGTCGTTCTTCAGGGCGTTGCTGACGCGGCCGTGGTCGGTGCCGGCGTCGAGGGTGGCCGAGACGCCCGCCGCGGCGGTGATCGCGATGTCGCCGGAGCGGGTGCGGAGCACGACCGAGCCGCCCAGGGCCTCGGCGACGCGGATGTCGCCGCGCTCGGTGGTGATCTCGGCGGAGCCGCCGAGCCGGCCGATCTCGATGTCGCCGTCGGTGGCGCTGAGGCGGAGGCTCGCCGCCTCGTCGATCTTGATCTCGCGGTACGCGCCCTCGAAGGCGACGTCGCCGAGGCGTCCGACGCCGCGGAGCTCGGCGGCGGCCGTCCTCGCCTCGACGCGGGAGCCGGCCGGCAGCTGGACGGTGATCTCGACCGCTCCGGAGGCGCCGAAGAGCTGGTTGTCGGCGGCCGGTGCCGTGATGCGCAGGACGCCGTCGGCGTAGGTGACGGTGGTCTGCTCGGCGGCCTTTTCGTCGCGGCTCTTGCCGGCGGTGGCGGGCAGGACCTCGACGGTGGTGTCGGTGCGGTCGGTGGCGACGAAGCGGATCCGGCCGGCCGGAACGTCGAGGACGGCGGCGATCGGGGCGGTGGTGGCGAAGGACTTCATGTCGGTCTCCCAGGTAGCTGTCGGGCGGTGCGTTTCTTGTTTCTGACAACGGAAAAGCTACGTTGCGTTCGAGCTTCTGGCAACGCATTCGTTGCGTCAAATACCAGTCCTCGCAGGTGAAGGCGCGGATTTCATTGCAATGATCACGCGCATAATGCAACGCGCGCCACGCCGCTCGTTGCAATGAAATGAAGGTGAACGCTATGCTGGCGCCGCCACGGACGGCAGGCCGTGGGGATCGTCAGGATCGTCAGGAGGAGAGCGCGATGCCGGGAGGCAGACTCACCCAGTCCGAACGCCAGCAGATCGCGCTGGGGCTCGCGGACGGCCTCGCCTACGCGGAGATCGCCAGGCGCCTCGACCGCCCGACCTCCACGATCACGCGCGAGGTCATGCGCAACGGCGGACCCACCGCCTACCGGGCCGACCTCGCCCACCGCGCCACCGAGCGTCGCGCCCACCGGCGCAAGCCGGCCGCGCCCCGGGGAGGCGAGGTGCCGCGCCAGGCCTATGGCCGCGACGCCGAGGCCGTGCGCGAGTACGAGGAGACGTTCACCAGCGTCGTCATGGCCTCGGGCATGCCCAGGATGACCGCCCGGGTGATGTCCTGCCTCACCCTCTCCGACTCCGGCAGCCTCACGGCGGCCGACCTCGTCCAGCGGCTCCAGGTCAGCCCGGCGTCCGTGTCCAAGTCGATCGCGTTCCTCGAGAGTCAGGGCCTCGTCCGCCGGGAGCGCGACGAGCGCCGCCGCGAGCGCTACGTCGTCGACGACGACGTCTGGTACCAGTCGATGATGGCCAGCGCCCGCTCCACCGCCCAGATAGTGGAGATCGCGCGCCAGGGCGTCGACGTCCTCGTCCCCGGCACTCCGGCCGCCGCCCGCCTGGAGAACATCGCCCGCTTCCTGGACTTCGTCTCCGAGAGCATCGCCCGCGCCGCCGAACAGGCCCGCGAGATCCTCCACGCGAGGCCGGACACCGCACCCGACGTGACATCCGACGCAGGGCCCGGCGCGGCTCCCGGCCCGGCGCCCGACGTGAAGCCGGCCGACTAGGCCGGGTCTTGGGGCCCGTTTTACGGCGGAATCACCGCGCCCGAGGCACCTCCCGTGCCACGCTGGTGGGATGAGGGCCGTCCTTCATACGAAGCGTCCGCCGGAGCGTCCGCCGGAGCGTGCGCTCCGAGCGACAGTGAACCCCGGCGCCTTGCGGCGCCGGGGTCCGTCCTCCCCTGCGCTGACCCGGAGCCCCGAGCTCCCAGGGTCATCCCCTTCGGACCGATTTCCCCGAGCGGTCCGCCTCCCGTTGAAGATCTCCCCTCGGCCGCGGCCGTCAATCCTTGAGCGCTGTCACTCGAACGTGGGGTGTTGAGCGGCAGAAGCGCATTTTCGAATACAGGTTCGATAGTCTGGCGCAGTTCCACGTGGCCTCCGGGCCACGGGTCAGGAAAAGAGGGGGTGCCGAGCAGCATGGTGCGACGACTCGACGTCACGGGAGCCGACGGCGTACGCCTGGCGGCGTGGGACTTCACGGAGCAGACCGCCCCGCAGGGCGGCTCCGGCGTCTTACTCCTCCACGGCCTGATGGGCAGGGCCTCCCACTGGGCCTCCGCCGCCCGCCGGCTCGCCCCGCGCCACCGCACGGTCGCCCTCGACCAGCGCGGCCACGGCCACAGCGAGAAGCCCGCGGCCGGCTCCTTCACGCGCGAGGCGTACGTCGCCGACGCGGCCGCCGCCGTCGAGCAGTTGGGCCTCGGCCCGGTGACCCTCGTCGGCCACTCGATGGGCGCGCTCACCGCCTGGCAGCTGGCCGCCGAGCGGCCCGACCTGGTCCGCGCGCTCGTCATCTGCGACATGCGGGCCTCGGCGCTCGGCGCCGCGTCCCAGCGCGAGTGGCAGGACTGGTTCCGCCGCTGGCCGCTGCCCTTCGCCTCGCTCGACGCGGTCCGGCAGTGGTTCGGCGAGGACGATCCCTGGGTGGAGCGCCCGCGCCCGGCGCGCGGCGCGTTCTTCGCCGAGGTGATGAGCGAGCACCACGACGGCTGGCGCCCGGTCTTCGAGCCCGCCCAGATGCTCACCTCCCGGGAGACCTGGGTCCACGACGCCCACTGGGACTCCCTCGCCCAGGTCCGCTGCCCGACCCTGGTCCTGCGCGGTCTGGACGGCGAGTTGGGCCGCGCCGAGGCCCAGGAGATGGTCCGCGTCCTGCCGCGCGGGGTCTACGCGGAGATCCCGGACGCCGGCCACCTCCTGCACTACGAGCACGCCGACGCGTGGTGGGAGGCCGTGGAGCCGTTCCTCGACGGAGCCCTCACGTCCTGACCGGCCCGCCGTTCCCCGGCGGACCCGCCGCTTCCCTCCACGATCGCCGTACGATGATCGCTCCATGACAACCGGAGGTCGATCCGTGTCCGAGCCGTCCCGCCGTACGGTCCTCATCGCGGCGGGAGCCGCGTCCACCGGACTCTGGGCGGCCGCCGCCCCGGGCGCCGCCGCCGCCGAGCCGCCGCGCCCGGCCGGACCGGGCGCCGCCGACAACCCGGTCGTCCGGGAGAACCGCGCCGAAGGCAGCGGGCGTTGGGCCGTCGGCGCCGGCGAGAGCCGCGGCGTCGACCTCCGCGCGCCGCAGATCCAGGCGTACGCGTCCGCCGCCTCCGTCACGCCCGACGAGAGCCTCACCCTGAACGTCTCCGGCCGCACCGCCGCCACCTGCGCGATCGAGATCCACCGCTTCGGCCACTACGGCGGAGCCCGCTCCCGGCTGCTCCACACCGCCGCCGACGTCCCGGTCGGCCGCGGCTGGAAGCTCACGGTCCCGCACACCTGGGTCTCCGGCCTGCACCTCGCCGTCCTGACCTCCGCCGACGGCTACCGGGCCTTCACGCCCTTCGTCGTGCGCGAACCGGCCCGCCGCTCCGACGTCCTGGCCGTCGTCCCGCTCAGCTACGCCGGCCGGCGCCCGTATCCCGGCCTCGGCCTGCCGGAGGACTTCGGCGCGGACACCAGCGCCTGCCAGTGGCTGGAGGAGGCCGGTTACGACGTCACGTACGCGACCGAGGAGGACGTACGGGCCCGGCGCGTCGACCCGCGCCGCTACCCGGCCGTGCTCCATCCCTCGGCCGTCGCCCTGCCCAGCCCGCTCGCCCTGAGCGAGCCGGGCCGCACCGACCCGAAGGTCCGCCACCAGGCCGCCGCACTGCTCGACGGCCTGATCGGACGTCACCGCTAGGCCGTCTCGACGGAAACGACCTAGACGCCTGGCGCCTCAGACGAGCCAGAAGGAGAAGTCGCCGCCGACCCAGCCGACCAGGTTCCGCGGGTCGAAGAGGGTCACCCTGCCGTCCGTCGTCACCTCGAACCGCACCGTCAGCGTGTCGTCGCTGATGTTCGAGCCGCTCACCACGCCCACGAGCCGCTGGGTGCGGTTCGGCCTGGCGCGCGGCGGGAGCGTGAAGAGCGTCTCCGTCGCACCCCACGCGGGCGTCGTCGTGGCGGGCGGCACGGTCAGCTTGGACAGCGAGAAGTGCACGTACACCTGGTCGCCGTCGATGCGGAACTGGGGCAGGTAGTTGGGGCTGTTCGGCGCGTAGAGCGCGGTGTCGAAGGGGACCTCGGTCCACGGGCTCGTCCCGGCGTGCGGGAAGCGGGCGATGTTGATCTGCCGCCCGGTGGCCGGCTTGGCGGCGATGGCGAAGGCCACCGTGGCCGCCGGGTCGCCCGGCGCGGTCTCGTACACGCACAGGCCCTCGGGCTCGCGGTTGTTGAGGCCGGCGAAGTCGGTGATCGGCTGCGACTGGAGCAGCGCGCCGGAGGCCCAGTCGGTGCAGGTCACCGTCGCGTTGTCGACCTCCTGGTCGCCGTAGAACTGGTAGACGTGGTCGCCCAGGCTCGTGTAGCCCTGGAGCGTCTTGCCGGAGGCGCCGAACGCCACCGACTGCAGCCGCTGGAACATGCCGGTGGCGGCGGTCGCCAGGTCGTAGCGGTCGAAGCCGCCGACCGCGTCCTTGGATGCGATGTCGTTCGACTGCCAGCGGTAGATCAGCTGCCGCCGGGTCGGGTCGATGGTCGCCGAGACCCGGTACACGCCGGTGCGCGGCTTGAAGGTCGTCGTGGTCGGGGCCGTGGTGTCGACGGTGCTGCCCGCGACGTACGGGATCCGCGCGATGCCGGTCGCCCAGCCGCCGTTCGGCAGCGCGTCGGTCCACAGGAACGTTCCGGCGTCGCTGCGCTCGACGCCGATGTTGGCGCCGTGCCCCGCCTTCTCGACGTACATCTTGTCCTTCGGCACGCCGTCGGCCGTGAACCGGGACACGATGAGCCGCGTCTGGTCGGCGACGGTGCTGTCGAGCTGGCAGACGTACCAGAGCTGGTCGACGGACTCCCAGTACACCGACTGCGCGACGGCCGCCGCGTTGTCGAGCGGGGCGGCGGCGACGAGCGTGGGTCTGACGGTGGTAGCGAGCTTGATCACGTGACGGCCCCCCAGGGCGAAAACGGCAGGAAAGGCCGAGCCTACGGGTCTTGATCCTTTACGTCTTCCGGGGGTGCGGGCGGCCGAAAAACGCACGGGCGAACCGGCCATTCCTCTCACTCCGCGTTGACGGGCCGTCACGCGGCTACCGAGCATTGCGTGTCCATGCCAGCAACGGAGATCGAGGTATCACGTGTTGGGCATACGCCACAGACGTCCGTCCTTCGCCGCCGGTGTCGCCGCCGCGGCCGCTCTGCTGCTCTTCCCCGCCGCCGCCGTGTCGCAGGCGGCCGAGGCCGCCCCGGCCAAGACGGCCGTCGCGCCGTCCACCGCCGTCGAACACGCCGTTCCGGCCACCGCGGCCGCCCGGACGGCGCAGTACTGGACTCCCGAGCGGATGGCCAAGGCCGTGCCTGCCGACCCGGCGGCCCGCGCCGCCAGGCCGGGCGCCGCTCCCGCGCCCGCTCCCGCGCCGCAGAAGCCGACCGGCCCGGCGGCGACCGGATCCGACCCGGTGGCCGGCACGGCCGTCGCGCCCGGCGGGATCAAGATCGCGGTCACCGCGACGCAGGTCGTGGGCAAGGTCTTCTTCAGAACGGCAACTTCGGCTACGACCTCGGCATCGTCATCACCTCGCCGAACTCCGGCGGCGAGCTGGTCAACGCCGTCGGCGGCCTCGGCATCCAGTGGAACCACCCCAAGGACCGTTACATGACGTCCATGGGCTATCCGCAGGCCGCGCCCTTCGACGGCCAGTGGCAGTACTACTGCGCCGCCACGACCTCCCAGCGCAGCATCTTCACCACCGACCAGATCAAGATGCCGTGCAACATGACCGGCGGATCGAGCGGCGGGCCCTGGATCTTCGGCAAGGACGACAACGTCTACTACAGCGGCTGGGTCAACGGCGTGAACAGCAACGTCAACAACAAGGACAACCCGACCGAGATGCGCTCGCCCTACTTCGCGACCTGGGTCGGCGACGCGTTCACCAAGTACTCCACCTATTAGCCACCGGCCGGCGACCGAAGGGCTCCCGATGGCGCGCGCCGCACTCGTCCTCGTCACCGCCGTGCTGCTGTGCGCGCTGACCGGCTGCGGCGACGCGAAGGGCCCCGGCGGCTCCACGGCGGAGGAGGAGCGGCCCTGCCCCTCCGCCTCCGGCCCGTCCGGAGCCCCGAGCGCGCCGGCGCCCTCGGGGTCCCCGGGCGACAGCCGGACGCACGCGGTGGCGCCGGACGGGCGGGGCTGCGTCATCGAGAGCGGCCTCCCGGCGATGCCGGAGGATCCCTGAGGGCCCGTGAGCCGGCCGCGGGTCCTCAGAACGCGAAGACCGTGCTCTCGGCCGTACGGGCGCGCAGCTCGCACGCGTTGCCGTAGGTGGCCGTCCAGCTGACCCGGCGGCCCTGCCAGACGCCGTCGCCGGTGACCGTGACCGGGTTCCACTCGCGGGTGCAGGGGTGGCCGTCCCGTAAGACCGTGAGGCGGCCGAAGTCGCCGTTCGCCGCCGCGAGTTCGTCACAGGCCTCGGCGGCCGCCGGGTGGCTGCCTGCCGGGGCCGGGGAACAGGTCAGGGTGACGGCGCGAACGACCGTGGCCGTCTTGGGGTGGCTGCCGTGACCGATGGTGAGCACGAGGGCCGACGGCGGGTACAGGCTCGTGGGCGCGGCCTCGGCGGTGCCGGAGCCGGTGAGAGCGGTACCGACGAGGGCGAGGCCGGTCGCGGTGGCGAAGGCGGTCGCGCCGAGGGTTCGGAAGTAACGCACGGAATATCCCTTTCGCGGGGTCGACAATCTCAGGATGCGAGCCGATCGGCTGCGCATCGGAGTCTTGTCGGCGCTCAGGGTGATCGCACATCCGTCCGCCGCTTTCCGGCCGTGCGTGCGGATCCGGACCCGACCGACTGGTCGTTCGGGCAGCTCGTAGGCGGTGCCTCCCCTTCCGGTCCGCTCCCCAAAGGGCCTTCCCGGCGTCGTACACGGCCGTCCGTCCAAGCTCGAACAACCTGCCGACCTGCGACGATCGCGAATTCGTTCGACCTTGGAGCAGTCCGCCGCGCGCATGATCGTCCGGATTGGGCCGGGTGCGACCGTCTCGGCCGCACCCGCCCCACACCGGCGCCGGGCCCGGGCCCAGCGCCAGGCCCGGGGCCCAGCGCCTCGCCCATCGCGAGGCCCGGGCCCCGGCCCTAGCCCTTGCTCACCGCCGCCAGGATCTCCGGCAGCCGCTTCGCCAGCCGCGGCGCCGCGATCCGCAGCCCGCCCCAGGCGATCAGCGCGCCGTACAGCGCGCCGACCGGGAGCAGGACCCACAGCATCGACCGGTGGTCCGCGAGGTGGAGGAAGAGCGTCAGGGCGATCACCGGGGCGCACAGCAGCGCCGAGGCGAGCATGCCGCCGAAGATCGAGATCCAGGCGAGCCCGCCCTGGCCCGGCGCCACGTTCTTGTACGCGCTGTCCTGCGGGATCGAGTACGGGAAGTTCGCCGAGGCCAACGCGCCCGTCGCCATCATCGCGCCGAGCAGCGCGAACGCGACGCCGAGCGCCTCCGGCAGCCTGCTCCAGGCGCCGAGCACCGCGGCCGTCGCCGCCGTCACCAGGACGGTGTACGGCGCGGTGACCGTCAGCAGCGCGAAGACCCGCGCGCGCAGCTCCGCGTACGCGTCGGCCGTCGTCGAGATGGTCTGCGCCACCATCCAGAAGGCCGAGGTGTCCTGGCCGAACTGGTTGTACATCTGGATGCCGAGCATGCCCGAGGCGAAGCACGCGAAGTACACCGTGCCGGTGCCCTGGAGGGCGTTGAACAGCGGCACGATCGCGCCGATGGCCAGCGAGGTCACCCAGGCCGCCTTCGTCTTCGGGTCGCGCCAGATGTAGCGCAGGCTGCGCTCCATCACGGTGCCCGTGCGCCCGCCCGGCAGGAGCCGGCCCAGCAGGCCCGAGGAGGCCTTGTCCTTGGCGGCGGAGTCGGCGGCGGCGCCGATGGTCGAGCCGTCCGGCTCGACCATGAGACGCACCAGGCTGCGCTGCCACCAGAAGACGAGCCCGACCAGCGCGGCCGCGGTGATCAGCAGCTTGGCCGCGGCCACCGCGTAGTCGCCGGCGCCGGCCGCGTCGATCGCGGACACGGCGGAGGCCGGCGGGAGCCAGCCGATCACGTCGGCCGCCGGCTCCAGCGAGGACAGCCCGGCGCCGGACCGGGTCAGGCGCTGGGCGCCGAAGTTGACCAGCTGCATGCCGACCGCGATCACCAGGCCGGAGAGCACGGCCAGGTCGCGGCCCTTGCGGGAGGTCAGGAGCCGGACGTTGGCGGCGGCCACCGAGCGGGAGAGCGCCACACAGGTCAGCACGACGAGCGGTACGGCGAGCACGGCGAAGGCCACGCCGGCGGCGCCCTGGGCGACCGAGAGCGCCGCGCCGACCGTCAGGCACAGGGTGAAGACCGGGCCGACGCCGACCAGGGACGCCACGAGCAGCGCCCGCACCAGCGGCCGGGGCCGCAGCGGCAGCATCACGAGCCGCGACGGGTCGAGGGTCTCGTCGCCGCTCGGCACGAACAGCGGCATCACCGTCCAGCTGAGCGCCACGACGGCGGCGAGCAGCACGGTGACGGTCGCCGCGTCGGCGTCGCCGCGCAGCAGGACGGCGCCGAGCAGCAGGAGGGCGGCGAAGACGGCGGCGAGGACGACCGAGGCGATGTAGGCGGCGGTCCGGCCGCCGGACTGCTTCAGGCCGTTCTTCAGGAGCGACAGCTTGAGCCGTACGAAGACGGAGGTGAGGGAGGGCGCCGCCACGGAGGACGCTGTGGTCATCGGGCCGAACCGCCCAGCCAGTCGAGGGACTCGCCGGTGTCCCGGCCGTGCGCGCCGACCAGCTCCAGGAACGCCGCCTGGAGGGACGGGGCGGCGCCCCGCACCTGCTCCAGCGGGCCCTGCGCGCGGATCTGGCCCGCCGCCATCACGGCGACCCAGTCGCACAGCGACTCCACCAGCTCCATGACGTGGCTGGAGAAGACGACGGTGGCGCCGGAGGAGGTGTAGCGCTCCAGGACGCCGCGGATGGTCTGGGCGGACACCGGGTCGACGCCCTCGAACGGCTCGTCCAGGAAGAGGACTTCCGGGTTGTGCAGCAGGGCCGCGGCGAGGCCGATCTTCTTGCGCATGCCGGTCGAGTAGTCCACGACCAGCTTGTGCTGGGAGCCGGCCAGGTCGAGCACCTCGAGCAGCTGGGTCGCGCGCTTGTCGACCTCGGCGCCGGGCAGTCCGCGCAGCCGGCCGCTGTACGCGAGGAGTTCGCGGCCGGAGAGCCGCTCGAAGAGCCGCAGGCCCTCCGGCAGGATGCCGATCCGGGCCTTGACCTGGGCGACGGACTCGGGATCGGCCCACACGTCGTGGCCGGCCACCCGGATGCGCCCGGCGTCGGGCCGCAGCAGGCCGGTGATCATCGAGAGGGTGGTGGTCTTGCCGGCGCCGTTCGGGCCGACGAGGCCGATGAACTTGCCCGCGGGCAGGACCAGATCGATCCCGTTCACCGCGATCTGCTGGCCGAAACGCTTCCACAGGCCCTCGACCTGCACGGCGGGCACGGCACCGGATCCCGGTGCGGCGCCCGCCGTTTCGAACACTCCGTCAAATGCCTGGTCAGGCATGTTGCGTCAACCCTTCGGTCGTCCCCGTATTGACGGGCACCACCTTACGGCTGAGCGTCTTCGCGCCATATGGCCAAAAGACCCCGGGCCGGCGGCCGGGGCCGACGGCCGGGGCCGACGGGCCGACGGCCGGATCGTCGCGGGCCGGCGGCCCCGGGTCCGGAGGGGTCAGCGGCCCCGGGCCGCCGCGGCCTCCCGCCCGCACGCGTACGCCAGCGGGCTGATCAGCTCCTCCGCGTCCGGCAGCCAGCGGTTGACGGCGGTGGGCTGGCGCGCCCACTGCACCGCGCCGCTCCCGCCGACCCGGGTCGGCGGCGCCACCACGTAATGGCCCTCGCCGCGGGTCACGAGGTCGAGCGCGGCCGGCGGCCAGCCCAGCTTGCGCACCAGGTCCGGCACCTTGGTCGCGGCGCCGGGCAGCACGAAGAAGAACATCCGGCGGTCGGGCGTGCGGGTCACCGGGCCGAGCGTCAGCTCCATCCGCTCCATCCGGGCCAGGGCGAGGAAGCCGGCGGTCTCGGGCACCTCGATCGCGTCGAAGGTGCGGCCGGTCGGCAGCAGGATCGACGCCTTCGGCTGCTTCGACCACATCCGCCGGGCGCCGACGGCGCTGCCCGTCGCCTGGGTCGACCAGTCCGGCCGGGCCGGATGGGCGCCGGGCGCGGGGCACTTCTCCACGCCGCAGGAGCAGACCGCCCTGCCTCCGGCCGACTCCAGCCAGGTCCCGGGGACCACGTCCCAGTGCCGCTCTTCCGCGTACCGCACGGCGCTGTCCAGCAGCTGCTCGCCTCGCTGCTTGGGGATGGGTGCGGCTTCCGTGACTCCGATGGTCTCTTCCACGTCGAACTCAACTCCCGCCGTCACCTGGGGTTACGGGCGCCGCGCGGAGCGGTGTGCCGCATCGATCCTGCATACGGGGCGCACGGGTGCACGGGCGGGGGCGCGCGAGGGGCCGGGGAGCGGCGAGCGGGTACCGGCAGGTGGGGGCGTCGGCGGCGTGCCGTACGGAGGGTGGCGCGGGCGACGTGTCCGGTTTCGCGTGTTCACATCTGCATTGACCGGATATCCGCCGGGAAGTGATCCACAGTCCCGGGTCAGCGGCCCGGGGCCCACCAGTCCCGGACCAACAGTCCTGCCGTCCGGTCCCGTTGACCGGCCGGCGGGGACGACCGATCACCGCACCGGCCACAGGGGGTAGTCATCATGGCAGCCAGGCCACTCGTCGCCCGTCAGCCCAACGAACGGCTGCAGGCGCTCATTCAGGAGGCCGGGTGCTCCAACGCCGGCCTCGCCCGCAGGGTCAACATGGTCGGCGCCGAGCGCGGCCTCGACCTGCGGTACGACAAGACGTCGGTGGCGCGTTGGCTGCGCGGGCAGCAGCCGCGCGGGCGGGCGCCCGGGGTCATCGCCGAGGCGCTCGGCCGCAAGCTGGGGCGCACGGTCACGATCGACGAGGTCGGCATGGCCAACGGCCGCAACCTGGCCTCCGGCGTCGGCCTCCAGTTCGCGCCCACCGTTCTCGGCGCGATCGAGCAGGTCTGCGAGCTGTGGCGCAGCGACGTGGGCCGGCGGGACTTCCTGTCCGGGTCCACGGTCGCGGCCTCCGCGCTCGTCGAGCCCAGCCGCGACTGGCTGATCACCGGCGCCGACCCGCAGGTGGCCCGGTCGGCCGGGTCGCGGGTCGGGGCCTCGGACGTGGCGGCCGTACGGTCGATGACGGCCGCGCTGGTCGACCTGGACCGGCAGTTCGGCAGCGGACACGTGCGGCCCGTGGTGGTCCACTACCTCAACAGCGTGGTGTCGGGCATGCTCTCCGGCTCCTATCGCGAGCCCGTCGGCCGGGAGTTGTTCGCGGCGGTCGCGCGCCTGACCGAGCTGGCCGGCTACATGGCCGTCGACACCGGTCAGCCGGGCCTCGCCCAGCGCTACTACATCCAGGCGCTGCGGCTCGCGCAGGCGGCCGGCGACCGGGCCTACGGCGGTTACGTGCTGGCCGCGTCCATGAGCCATCTCGCCGCCCAGCTCGGCAATCCGCGGGAGATCGCGCAGCTGGCGCGGGCGGCGCAGGAGGGCGCGCGGGGCCAGGTGCCGCCGCGGGCCGAGGCGATGTTCCTCGCGGCGGAGGCCCGCGGGCACGCGCTGCTCGGTGACGCGCACGCCTTCGGCCGGGTGGCCGCGCGGGCGGAGGACGCCCTGGAGAGCGCCGATCCGGAGTCGGGCGACGACCCGGACTGGATCGCCCACTTCGACGACGCCTACCTCGCGGACGAGCTGGCCCACTGCCACCGTGACCTCGGGCAGGCCCGGGAGGCGGCCCGGGCGGCCGAGCGGTCGCTCGCCGGGCACCCGGAGAGCCGGGCCCGGCGGCGGGCGATCGGGCTCGCGCTGCTGGCGGCCGCGCAGGTCCAGCAGCGCGAGGTGGAGCAGGCCTGCCAGACCGGCACCCGCGCCCTGGAGCTGCTCGGGACGCTGCGGTCCTCGCGGGGCGCGGAGTATCTGGGCGACCTGCGCGAACGCCTGGAGCCGTACGCGGGAGAGGCGGTGGTGCGGGAGTTCGGGGCGCGCCTGGACCTGCACGCGGCGTGAGCGGACGCGGGCCGCGGGCGGGGTCCGTCCGTCGGATCGCGGCCGGAGGGAGCTGGGTCACAGGAACCCCGGACGTGTGTGCGGGGGCCCGGGTGCACCCGGTAGCGTGAGCCGACGATTCCGTAGGCAGGTCCAGCAGTCCATCAACAGGAGTCCCGGTGACGCACAGCGGACAGGGTCCGGAGCAGCAGTATCCGGCCGCTCAGCCCCTCCCACCTGAGGCGACCCCGGGTGGCCCGTCGGACGCGCAGGCGACGCAGTACCTGCCGCCGATCCCGGCCCAGCCGGCGGCCCCGCCGCCGGGCTACGGCTACCCGCAGGCGGCGTCGCCGCAGCCCGGGTACGGGTATCCGGGGCCGGACGCGCAGGCGACGCAGTACCTGCCGCCGGTGGCCCCGCAGTCCGCGCCGCCCGTCCCGCCGGCCGCGGACGCGCAGGCCACGCAGTACCTGCCGCCGGTGGCCGGTCCGGTGCCGGGGCAGGCGCCGGGCGGCCCGGACGCCCAGGCGACGCAGTACCTGGCGCCCGTACCGCCGCAGGCGCCCCAGCCGCCCGTGGCGCCGCAGCCGCCCCATGTGCAGCAGGAGCGGCCGCCGCTGGCCGACTTCGACAACCTGTTCCGCAGCGAGACCCCGCAGCAGGCCCCCGGGCCCGTACCGCAGCCGCAGCATCCGCAGCCGCAGTATCAGCAGCACCAGCCGCCGCAGCCGCAGTACCAGCAGCAGCACCATCAGCCGCAGCACCATCAGCCGCCTCAGCCGCCCCAGCAGCAGTACGGCGGTTTCCAGGAGGCGTACTACGACGACGAGCCCGAGCCGCCGCGCCGCAAGTCGCCGGCCGTCCTGATCGCGGCCGTGGTCGCCGCGTGCGCCGTGGTCGGCCTCGGCGCGGGCGCGCTGCTCAGCGGCGGCGACGACGACAAGAAGGACACAGCGGGCGACAAGGGCGGTCAGAACGTGGCCGCCAGCTCCGCCGCGCCGTCCGCCGGCGCGAGCGAGAAGCCGGCCGACCCGGCACTCGCCCAGGCGCAGGCGCTCGACAAGCTCCTCGCCGACAGCAACAACAGCCGGGACGCCGTGATCCGCTCCGTCGAGTCGATCAAGAACTGCAGCAACCTCGACCAGGCCGCGAGCGACCTGCGCGGCGCCGCCGAGCAGCGCCGCGGCCTCGTCACCCGCCTCCAGGCGCTGACCGTCGACCAGATCCCGAACAGCTCCGCGCTCACCGGCGCGCTCACCCGGGCCTGGCAGGCCTCGGCGTCCGCCGACGACCACTACGCGGCCTGGGCGGACCAGATGAAGGGCAAGAAGGCCTGCAAGGGCGGCAAGGCCCGCGGCACCGGTCAGACGGTCGAGGCCAACAAGAAGAGCGGCGAGGCGACCACCGCCAAGCAGGAGGCGGCCGGGCTGTGGAACCCGACCGCCGAGAAGTACGGACTGACGAAGCGCGACAAGAGCCAGCTCTGAGCCGGGAAGCCGGGTCCTGACCGCCTACGGCGCGGTCAGGACCGTCTCGCCCACGTCCACGAAGCCCGGCTTCTGCGCCACCAGGCGCCCGTCCCGTACCACCTGGAACGTCACGTCGTGGTTGACGATCCGCGGGAAGTCGCGGGCGCCGAGCAGATCGTCGTAGCGCCAGCGCAGCGGCGGCGTCAGGCCGCCGGTGTCGATCCTCACACCCTGGTCGAGCGCGTGGCTCAGCTGCAGCGAGCTGACCCTGTCGCTGTCGAGCGACTCGATCACCTGCTTGAGCACGGTGTACGCGATCCAGGTCGTCTGTACACCCGGGTCCGTCGGGTCGACGCGGTTGTCGACGAAGGCGTGCTCCTTGATGACCTTGCGCATCGGGTCCCAGGCCTTGTCGCCTGCCTCCGGGTACCAGCCGGTGACGAAGGCGCCCTCGAAGGGGCTGTGGGCGCCGCCGGTGCGGTCGATGAGCGGCTGGCCGACGCTGCCGAGGACCGAGGAGATCCGTACGGTGCCGCCGCCGTCCTCCGTCGACGACGCCGACTTCCGCTCCCGCTCGGGAAGGCGGCGGAAGGAGTCGAAGAAGGTCTGGGTGCGTTCGCCGAGGACGGCGGTGACGCAGCCCTCCTCGTCGCCGGCCCGGTGCCGGGCCTTGTCGGCGGAGGCGGTGTACTCGGCCGCGTCCTCCAGGGCCGGGATGTCGACGGCGCTGCGGTGACTGGCCTTGCGCAGCCCGGAGTTGAGCAGGTCGGGCAGCTTGTCGCCGGCGATGGTGTCCGGCCGCACGAGCGAGACCTTGCGGCAGCTCGCGGCGAGCTGGATGCCGTTGCCCGCGATGAGGGAGGCCTGGCCGCCGTTCACGGGATAGGAGAGCGAGCTGGTGAACTCGTCCTCGGAGATGCCGTAGCCGCCGATGTACGGGATGCCGGCGGCCTCCAGCGGGGCCATGAAGGCGCGTCCGTGCTGGCTGTAGGAGCCCACGACGGCGACGGCGCCCTCGTGGACGGCGCGGCGGGCGCAGGCCGCGGCGCCGGCGTTGGAGTTCTGCTCGTTGCAGGTGAGGACGCGGAGCTCGTGTCCGCCGATGCCGCCGTTGGCGTTGACCCAGCGGGCGTAGGCCTGGGCCATGGCGGGCATTCCGGGCATGTTGGTGGCGCGGGTCTGGTCAGGAGCCCACGTCATGACGGTGACGGGCTCCCTGGAGCCCCCCGTGGCCCCAGGGAGAACGCCGCAGCCGGTGAGCAGCGACGTTCCGGCCGCCGCTGTCGTGACGTACGCGAGGAGTGAGGTCAGTCGCCTACCGGTCATGGGCATGCACAATTCCGCCTCATGGGTAACGCGGGAGTGAGCGAGATTCAACGCCGGGTGACGACAGGGTGAATTACGGGGGTGGGAGCGGGCGGGAGGTGGGGCGGGGGCGGGGTGGAGGCGGGGCGGAGGAGGGCTTGAGGTGGGCTGTCGGTGGCGGAACGTACGATCGGACCGTGTCCAGTCCCACCGCCAGTCCCACCGCCAGTCCCGTCCCCGGTCCTCCGCCCGGTCCCGCCGCCGATCCCGGTGCCGGGCCGGGTTCCCGTCACGTATCCGGCGCGGTGAACTCTTCCCGTCGCGGCCGTCGCTCCTCCACCATGGGCGGCATGCCGCTCAACGACATGCCGTGGTGGCGCTGGCGCGCCCATGTGCGCTCCGCGCTGCACATGCTTTCGGACCCGGTCTTCCACGAGACGACCTGGCTGGCCGGCCAGGAGGGATACGGCGACGTCACCGACGCCGTCTACCGTCTGGTCGAGGACACCTGGCTCGACAACTGGTCCGCCGAGAAGTACGTCGGGACGATCTTCCGCGACTCCGGCGAGGCCGCGCTCGTCGACGTCGCCGTGCTGCGGGTGCTGCGGATCATGCACCAGGTGGGCCCGGACGCGCCGGTCTCGGCGTATCTGGAGCACCACGGCTGGCCGGAGGCGGTACGGGCCGCGCGCGAGGCGCACGTACGGATGGCGACGGCGGACGAGGAGGACCCGGACGGGCCGCCGCGGTCGCTCGAGGTGCTCCGGATCATGACGCGGTCCGCGTGAGGTCCGCCTGAGGTCCGCCTGACGGACGGGGGAGCGGCCGGCGCCGGCCGTTGTGGCAGGCTGGGCGAATGACAGACCAGTACGTCCTCACCCTCTCGTGCCCCGACAAGCAGGGCATCGTGCACGCCGTGTCGAGCTACCTCTTCATCACGGGATGCAACATCGAGGACAGTCAGCAGTACGGAGACCGTGACTCGGGTCTCTTCTTCATGCGGGTCCACTTCGCGGCCGAGGCGCCGGTGACGGTGGACAAGCTGCGGGCGAGCTTCGCGGCGGTGGGCGACTCCTTCGGGATGGACTGGCAGATCCACCGGGCCGAGGACCGGATGCGCATCGTGCTGATGGTGTCGAAGTTCGGCCACTGCCTGAACGACCTGCTGTTCCGCTCGCGGATCGGCGCGCTGCCGGTCGAGATCGTCGCGGTGGTGTCCAACCACACCGACTTCGCCGAGCTGTCCGCGTCGTACGGGATCCCGTTCCGGCACATTCCGGTCACCAAGGAGTCGAAGCCGGAGGCGGAGGCGGAACTCCTGGCGCTGGTCGAGGAGCAGAACGTCGAGCTGGTCGTCCTCGCCCGCTACATGCAGGTCCTCTCCGACGACCTGTGCGCGCGGCTGTCCGGGCGGATCATCAACATCCACCACTCCTTCCTGCCGAGCTTCAAGGGCGCCAAGCCCTACCACCAGGCGCACGCGCGCGGCGTGAAGCTGATCGGCGCGACGGCGCACTACGTGACGGCGGACCTCGACGAGGGCCCGATCATCGAGCAGGAGGTCGAGCGGGTCGGCCACGAGGTGACGCCGGACCAGCTGGTGGCGATCGGTCGCGACGTGGAGTGCCAGGCGCTGGCGCGGGCGGTCAAGTGGCACGCGGAACGCCGCATCCTCCTCAACGGCCGCCGCACCGTCATCTTCGCCTAGCGCCCATCGCGCCTGCGCCCCCGCGCCCTGCCCGCCTCATGCGGCCTGCGCTCGCTTGGGCCCCGCCTCATGCGGCTGGCGCCTGCTTGCGCGGCGCCCGGGTCCACTTCCGTGTGGGCATTCGTCCCGCTGGGGCGGGACGGGTGGGCACACGGGACGGCGCCCTTGCGGGCGCGTTCCGCACCTGCGCCTGAACCCGCACCCCATGGACGCCGCACTCCGGGTGCGGGTCAAGGCCCGGGAGCCTAGGCCCGGCAAGGGGCGCCGTCCGTTGTGCCCACCCGTTCCGCCCCAGCGGAACGAATGCCCACAACGAGGGCGGCGAGGGTTATGGCGGGGGCAGGGGTTCGTAGGGGGCGCCGCGGCTGGGGCGCCACCAGATCGGGTCGTCGCACATCAGGCCCGCCCGCCGCAGCGCCACCCGGTGGATCTTGTTCGTGGCGGTGAGCGGCAGCTCGGGCACGACCCGGACGTAGGTCGGCGGCATCTTCGTGCCGAGGTCGCCCTGCGCCGCCAGGAACGCCGCGAAGGCGCCCGGTTCGAACACCGCGCCCGGCCGCAGCGCGAGCGCCGCCATCACCTGGTCGCCGGAGACCGGGTCGGGTATCGCGTACACGGCGACGCCCGCCACGCGCTCCCACCGCGCCAGGATGTCCTCGATCATCGCGGCCGCGAGGTTCTCGCTGTCGACCCGCAGCCGGTCGTCCGTACGCCCCGCGAAGTACAGGAAGCCGTCGGCGTCCCGGTAGAAGAGGTCGCCCGTCCAGTACCAGCCGCCCCGCAGCCGGGCCGCGTCCGCCTCCGGATTGCGCCAGTAGCCCTCGAAGGGGCTGCGGCCGCGGTTGACGAGCTCGCCGACCGCCTCGTCGGCGTTGAGGAGGACGCCGGTGGGCGAGAAGCGGGCCGGCGGGCACTCGCGTCCCGTCTCCTGGTCGACCACGGCCAGGTCGTCGCCCGGTGCCGCGCGCCCGATGGCCCCGGCGGGCGTGCCGGGCGTCCGCCGGATCGCGGCCCCGCCCTCGGAGGAGCCGTACCCCTCGACCAGCCGCACCCCGAACCGCTCCTCGAAGCGCGCCGCGTCCACCGCGCCCGCCTCCGTGCCGAAGCCGAGCCGGAGCCGGTGGTCGTGGTCCACGGCGGTCTCGGGCGTGGCGAGCAGGTACTGCACGGCCCGGCCCACGTAGGTGAAGTAGGTGGCGCCGTAACGGCGTACGTCCGACAGGAAGCGGGAGGCCGAGAAGCGGGCCCGCAACGCGATGCCCGCGCCGGCGGCGAGGGCGGGCGCCCAGTCGGCGATCACGGCGTTGCCGTGGAACATCGGCATGCAGATGTAGTGGGTGTCGTCGCGCGTGACGCCGAAGTGGGACACGAGCGAGGCGCCGGCCGCCGCGAGCCGTCCCTGCGAGCAGACCGCCGCCTTCGGGGCTCCGGTGGAGCCGGACGTGAAGGAGAGGAGGAGCCGGCTGTCGGGTCGTACGGGACGGAGGAAGGTGTCGTCGGGGTGCGCGCCGGCGTACGGGGCGAGGAGGGCCTGGTAGGCGTCGGTGTCCGTGACCAGGATGCGCAGGCCGGGCAGCGGGAGCCCGTCGAGGAGCGGCAGGTGGGCGCGCTGGGTGACGAGGATCCGGCAGTCGGTGTGCCGGATGTCGCGGGCGAGTTCGGCGCCGCGCCGGGTGGGGTTGATCCCGGCGACGGCGGCCCCCGCGAGGGCCGCCGCGCCGAGCCAGAGCGGGTACTCCGGTGTGTTGTCGAGCAGCAGACCGAGGTGCGGCTCGCTCCCCGGCCGGTCGGGCATCAGCTCCGTGAGCAGGGCGGCGCGCGCGGCGGCGCCGGCGGCGATCTGGTGGTGGGTGAGGGTGGTGTGCTCGTCCCTCAGTCCGGTCCGGTGGTCGCCCCACTGGCGTCGTACGAGTTCCGCGACGGTCCCCATGCGGCGGGATGGTAGCTGACGACCTGTCAGAACTGAACGTCCGAGCACGCGTAGAAGGCGTTCCCGGTGTCCGCGATGGTCCACACCGCCAGGATCAGATGACGGCCGGTCTTGCCCGCCGGGATGGTCCCGGAGTGCGAGAGGGTCGAGGGCGGCTGCTGGTTGTTGTAGGGGACGACCAGGAAGGGCTGGATGTCGAGGTCGGCCCGGGTCAGGGTCTTGGCGCCGGTCCAGCCGTTCTTGGTGATGTAGTAGCGGAAGTCCGTGGTCGCGTGGCGGGCGGTGAACTGCCAGCGGAAGGTGTAGCTCTGGCCCGCGGTGACCTTGGTGGTGGGCCAGGCGCCGTTGCGGGGTGCGTCGAGCTGCGCGAAGCGGGAGTTCCCGCCCGCGCAGATCTTCCCGTCGGCCGGCCCGGCGGCCGGGAAGCCCTTCGGGCCCTCGACCGACTGCGGCTCCCACTGGATGTCGCCGCAGTTGGACACGGTGCCGTTCTGGCAGAGCTTCTGCCGGCTGATCGGCGAGTCGGTGTAGCCGTGGCCGCTCGCGCCGGTGGTGGCGAGGAGTGAGGCCGCGGCGATGCCGAGCGTCACGACCGCCGCCCCTGTCTTTTTGCGCATGCTGTCGCTCCAGGAGAACGTGGGGGAGTTCTGTGGGCTGTGCCGCACGCGTGCGGTGGTACGAATTCCGGTCGAATTCAGGTCTAGACCAAGTCCCAAGGTAGGGACGGACGTTGGCCGTGTCCATACCGGTGACGCATGTCCCTGCCGGCGACGGGGATACGCGGCGGAGCCCCGGCCGAGCGATCGGCAGGGGCTCCGGGAGCGGGGCGGCGGGCGCGGTGAGGGCGCCGCGGATCAGGCGCCCTCCGCCGGGACCGTGCGGCCCGTGTAGAACGCCACCGTCAGATCCTTCACCAGCGCCTTGCGCTCGTAGTCGTCCAGCTCCACCAGACCGCGCGTGGTCAGCCGGTGCACCACGTCGTCCACCGCGTCCACCACCGAGGTGAGCACACTGTCCCGGTGCTTCGCGTCGAGCGCCGCGATCCGGCTGCGCTGCATCGCCGCGGCGACCTCGGGCGCGTACTCGATGCGCGTCGGCTGCGCCGAGAACACGTCGATCCCGACCGGCGCGCACTCCGCCGACAGCACCCGGGTCAGCGCCTCGCCGACCGCCTCCGCGTCGCGCAGCGTCGGCGCGTCCTCGTGGAACGCGTCCGCCGGCAGCTGCGACAGCACCCGCGCCATCGCCGCCTCCACCTGCTCGCGCAGATACTCCTCATGGCCCTCGACACCGAGCGCGGCGCGCACCGTGTCCCGGATCCGCCAGACCACCAGGACCACGACGTTCAGCGCCGTGCCCCTCGCGTCGACGGCGGGCAGCGGTTCGCTGCGCCAGTGCCGGAGCCGTACGTCCACCCGGCGGCGCAGCAACAGCGGGCTCACCCAGAGCAGGCCGGTGCGGCGGACGGTGCCGCGGTAGTCACCGAAGAGGGAGAGGACGAGCGCGTAACCGACCCGGCCGCGGCCGAGACCGCCCAGGAAGAAGAGGGTGAGCAGCACGCCGAGGGCGAGCAGCGCCCACTGGCCGAGGTGGATGCCGTGGTACGGGCGGGACGGCAGGCGCAGCATCCGGGCGGCCTCGGCGGGGACGGCCCCGACGTACCAGACGACCACCGCGCACGCGGCGAGCGCGAGCCCTCCGCCGACCGCCCCGACCCACCCGGGCAGCACCGGCCCGGCCCGCTCGACCAGCTGGGGATCGGCGGTCGGGGCGGGGCGGGCGGGTGTGCGCGGGGCCGCCTGGCGGGCGTTCAGGGCCTTCGCCTGCGCCTGCGCCTGCGCCTTGGTCGGCGGCTTGATCGGCGCCTTCGTCTTGGGTACGGGCACGGTGGCCGGCCCGCCGTCGTCCGGCTCCTCCCGGAACAGCAGGTGCACCGGGATCGAGCCCGTGCTCTCCGTCCCGATCACCGTCCGTCGGCGCGCCCGCTGCGCGGCCTCGCCCAC
This sequence comes from Streptomyces sp. NPDC053493, assembly GCF_044544825.1. Lineage (NCBI taxonomy): Bacteria > Bacillati > Actinomycetota > Actinomycetes > Kitasatosporales > Streptomycetaceae > Streptomyces > Streptomyces sp. NPDC053493. Next base: position 171,755 of record NZ_JBITXS010000005.1, on the reverse strand, counting down.
CTGCGTGGACGCCGCCACGGGCACGGCGACGGCCTTGACCGGCACACCGGCGATCCAGCCGAAGTCGACGGGGCCGCCGGTGGGGACGGTACGGCGGGGACGGGCGGCGCCGCTCCGGGCGCCGGCGCTGCGTGCCACGGGGTCGCCCTTCACGTCCGAGGCGGGACGTCCCGCCTCGGCGGGTGCGGCGCCGGGCTTCGCGTCCGCGCGCGGAGCGACGGGGTCCGCGGGCGCGGAGCCGTTGCCGGGTACGTGGCCGGGTGCCGCGCCGGGGCCGGGTGCCGCGCCGGGGCCGGGGCCGGATGCCGCGCCGGGGCCGGGGCCGGATGCCGCGCCGGGGCCGGATGCCGCGCCGGGGCCGGATGCCGCGGCGGGGCTGGGTGCCGGGCCGGGGCCGGGTGCCGCGCCGGGGCTGGGTGCCGGGCCGGGGCTGGGTGCCGCGGCGGGGCTGGGTGCCGGGCCGGGGCTGGGTGCCGGGCCGGGGCTGGGTGCCGCGCCGCGGGTGGCCGGGCCGTCGGCGCCGGGCGCTTCGGGCCACACGTCCGGCGTGCCGGTTGCCCCGGCGGAGCCCTCGGCGGGCCCGGCGGGAGACTCCGGCCTCACCTCCGGGCCGTCCGTCGTGCTGCGGACAGGCGGCGCCTGCGGCGTGGCGAGGCGGTCGGCGCTCGGCGGCAGGAGCTGGCGTACGGCGTGAGGTACGACCTTGGGACTGAGGCGCACCGCGCCCGCCACGGCGGCGGCCGGCGGGGCGGGTCTGCCCTCGACTCCGCCCTCGGCTCTGCCCTCGCCCGTGTCCACGGGTGCCACGGCAGAGGCCGCCGGCACACCGTCACCCGAACCCGCGGCCGGAGCGCCCCGCTCGGCGGCCAGGCCGACGTCCGCGCCTCCGGAACCGGCCGGCGGCGAGACGGCCCCGGCGCCGGCACCGACAGGAACGCCGTCGGCGGCGGGCGGCACGCCCGGACGCCCGGCACCCTCGGAACCGAGGGGCGCCGCCTCCGTGGCCGGCGCGGCACGGTCGCCCGCGTCCGTCGCCGTCACCGTCACCGGCGCCGTCACCGGCGAGGCGGCCGGGCCGGCATCGGTGGCGACGGCACCGGCAGCCGGACCCGCGGCCGGCGCGACCTGCGAGGCGGCCGGGCCGTCGCCGACGCCTCCGGAACCGACCGGCGCCACGCCCACCGTCACCGGCGGCGTGATGACGCCGACGCCGCCCGCTCCGACCGCCGCCACCGCCGGCGCACCGTCACCCGAGCCCCCGTCCGTCGCCGTCTCCGAGGCGGCCGGTGCTGTGGCGGCAGCCGCGGCAGCAACGGGTCCCGGTGCGGACGGGGCAGACGGGGCGGACGGGGCAGACGAGGCAGACGAGGCAGACGGGGCGGACGGGGCAGACAAGGCTGACGGGGCGTCCGGAGTGGTGTCGGCGGAGGGCGTCTGTTCTCCGGGGTCGCCCGGCGGGCCGCCGCTGGGGCGTAGGCGGAGGCCCGTGGTGAGGCGGCGGGCCGTGCGGGCTGCGTCGCGGGTGGCGGCGGGGCCGGGGTCCGGGGGGTTCGGGGTCGATGGCGTCATGCGGTTCACCTCATGTGCTCGGGGTCATCGGAACAAGCGCCGCCAGGTCTCCGGGCCCGGGTAGCCGTCGGCCGCGCCGCCGCGCCAGCCCTGGGCCCGCTGGAAGGCCTCGACGTTGCGGCGGTCCGCCTCCGTCCAGCGCGGACCGGGGCCCGACACGTAGTGCCCGCCGAAGCCCCGCTTCACCAGTTGTTTGCCCAGCTTCTCCACATATGCGTTGGACTGGCCCGGACGGAAGTAGCCACGCCCGGGGAAGCCGCTCGCAGTTGCGCTCGACCCGCCCGAACCACTCGAACCGCCGATGTCCTTGCCCTGGCCGTTCACGAGCAGCGCCCAGGTGTGCGGCCCGGGCAGCCCGTCCGCCTCGCCGCCCTTCCAGCCCTGGGCCCGCTGGAAGGCCTGGGTGGCCCGGCGGTCCGCCTCGCCCCAGCGCGGGCCCGGGCCCTGGCTGTAGTACTTCTTGCCGCCCCGCGCGACGAGGAGCCTGCCGAGCTGGGTGACGTACGCGTTGTTCGCGCCGGGGCCGAACAGCGCGGTGCCCGGGTACGGCGTGGCCGTCGAGGCCGGTCCGGCCTCGCCGGTGCCGCCGCTCACCACGCCCTTGTAGCGGTAGGCGACGTAGCGGTCGGAGTTCTCCCAGTACGCGAGCGGCGTCGCCTGCTTCCGCGTGCGCGGTTTGGTCTGCTCGTAGGCGATGTAGGCGGTGTGGGTGTAGTCCGTCCACCCGCCGAAGATCGTCACGTGCGAGCCGCGCGTCGGGTTGGCCGGGTTGTGGAAGAGCAGGATGTCGCCGGGCTGGAGCTCGGTGCGGTCGATCCGCTCGGCGAACCGGTCGAGGCTGCCGGTCCACTCGTTGCTGCGGAGGTTCCAGGCCATGGAGATGTAGCCGGAGCAGTCCTGGCGGTAGCCGTCGGTCCAGTACCGCTCCATGGAGTACGGGACGCCGGACGCGACCCACTTCTTCGCCCGGTTGATGATCTCGGCCCGGGTGGACTTGCGCAGGGACTCGGTGGAGACCTGACTGGTCGTCGGGGACGCGTCCGGCGACGGCACGGTGCCGGTGCTCGGGCCCGGGCCGGGCGCCCCGTGCAGCGGCCCTCTGCCGCCCTGCGGCGTCTCCGGCCCCGGCCCACCGCCGGGCTCGGCCACCGGGTAGGTGACCGGGTCGGCGACAGGTTCCGCGATCGGCTCGGCCATGGGGTCGGTGATCAGTTCGTCGATCGACGCGTCGACCGGGCCGGCGACCGGCCCGGCGACCGGCTCGGCGACCGGCACGTCGACCGGGTCGGTGAACGCTTCCGGGACCGGGCCGGTGGCGCGGCCCGTCAGGCCCGCCGCGGCCGCCGCGTCCGCGCCGGCCGCTCCCGCCCCACCGCCCAGGACCACTCCCGCCGCCGTCACCAGGACCAGCGCGCGACGGGTGCCGTGCGCGGCCGGGTGGCCGCCCGCCCGTACGGGAAGGCCCAGGGCGAGGTCGCGGCGCCGCTGGGCGCAGCCGGGGCAGCCGCAGTCGGCCGCGGGCTCGATTTCTTCGAAGACCGGCACACTCATGCGTTCCCCTCCACACTCGTCAAGATCTTTTGGCGCTCTTGCACGGGCGTCAGCTTCTCAACTGTCGGGACATATCGCATTTTGACGTATCGAAGGCTCAATACGACCATCCGACAGGCCGGGCGGGGTCGTAAATGGTCAGGAGCACGGTCGGACGTCCTGTAGAGTTATCGATGTCAGCAGGCGCCGCTAGCTCAGTTGGTTAGAGCAGCTGACTCTTAATCAGCGGGTCCGGGGTTCGAGTCCCTGGCGGCGCACGCGAAGGCCGAGGCCCTTCACCACACGGTGAAGGGCCTCGGTCGTTTCCCGCGCATCCCTTACAGTGAGCGGATCCCGACCTCCCGCGCCGGCTCCGGGCTCCTCCCGCGGTCCGTGAGCCCGCGGTCGAGGACCGGACCGGCCGACGGCCGGCGGCTCGCGCCCCCGTCGGCCGGCCCCCGGTCCCCACTCCCCCGGCCCTCCGCTCCCGCACTCCTCAGCCGCGCACGCCCGTCAGATACGCGGAGACGACCACGTTCGCCGTATAACTACGGGTCTCGGGGTCGAAGGTGCCGCCGCAGGTGATCAGGCGCAGTTCGGCGCGGCCGGGCTGCCGTGGGCCGTAGGCCCGGCGGGCGTCGAAACCGTCCCTCGGGACGACCTGGACGTCGTCGATCGTGAATTCCGCGACGCTTCCGTCCGAACGGGTCACGGCCACCGTCTCGCCGGGGCGTGCCGCGCTCAGTCCGTAGAAGACGGCGGGGCGGGTCTCGGTGTCGACGTGGCCGACCAGGAGCGCGGGGCCGGCCGCGCCGGGGCGGGTGCCGGCGTCGTACCAGCCGACCGTCTGCGCGCTCTCGTACGGCGGCGGGTCGATCGCCCCGTCCCCGTCCAGCCCGCGGGGCACCACGGGCGCGGAGATCCCGAGCGACGGGACGGCCACCCGGCGCGGCGGGGCGGGCTCCAGCGGACTGTGTGCCGGGGGCAGCGGTACGCCGGGCGGGCGGCCCACGGCGGCGATGTCGCCGGTGGTCGGGCCGGAGGCCGCGCCGGGGCCGTCGGCGCCGTCCCGGCCCCAGGCCCACAGGCCGAGCAGCAGCACCGCCCAGGCCGTTCCGGTCAGCGCGCGACCGGAGGACACGCGGTCAGTCCGTGCCCGGAGCGGAACCGGAACCCGGCCCGGAGCCCGAGCCCGCACCCGCACCGGCTCCCGCTCCCGCTCCTTCGCCGCCTCGGCGACGGGCGCTGCGGAAGGCGACGGAGACGGCCGCCACGGCGGCCAGGCCCAGGCCCATGAGGGTGTACGGGGTGCCGAGGCCCTCCTCGGCGGCCGTCTGCGCCATGCCAGGGGCGGCCGGGGCCGCGAAGACGGCCGCACCGCCGCCGCCCGCGTGGACGGGCGCGATCGGGGACGGGTGATGGGTGGGCTGGTGCGTCGGGTGGTGCGTCGGCTCGTGGTGCCGCTTGACGTGCACGGTGCCCACGTCGCGGTGGCGGTGCCCGTCGCAGGTCACGCTGACCTTGTACGTGCCCTCGTCGAGCTCGCGCTTGAGGGTGGTGTCGCCGAACAGCGGGCTCTTGCCGCCGTCGCGCCCGGTGAGCTCGGCCTCCGCCGCGAACGCCGGGGACGTGGCGGCGCCGGTGGTGCCCTTGCAGCCGGTGACGCGGATGTCGACGTCGGCACCGGGCGAGGCGTCGGCCGGCGTGACGGTGGCCTGGACGCCGTCGTGGGCGAGGGCGGTGCCCGCCGTGGGCGCGAGCACCAGAACCACGGCCGCTCCCGCGGCACGCAGAGCGATGGGACCTGAACGCATGGTGACCTCCTGCTCTGCAGGGTCACCCGGTTCGGTCCCTTTCGCATCCCCGGACGGCCGATCAGGGGTCCGGCCAGGACCTTCGTCAGACGCGCTCGACCAGGTCAGCGATCGACTTGACGACCTTCGACGGGCGGAACGGGAAGCGGTCGATCTCCGCCTCCGTGGTCAGTCCGGTCAGCACCAGGTAGGTCTGCATGCCCGCCTCCAGACCGGCCAGGATGTCGGTGTCCATCCGGTCGCCGATCATCGCGCTGGTCTCGGAGTGGGCGCCGATCGCGTTGAGGCCGGTGCGCATCATCAGCGGGTTCGGCTTGCCCGCGAAGTACGGCTCCTTGCCGGTCGCCTTGGTGATCAGCGCGGCGACCGAGCCGGTGGCCGGCAGCGGGCCCTCCAGGGACGGGCCGGTCTCGTCGGGGTTGGTGCAGATGAAGCGGGCGCCGGCGTTGATGAGCCGGACCGCCTTGGTCATGGCCTCGAAGGAGTACGTGCGGGTCTCGCCGAGGACCACGTAGTCCGGGTCGTGGTCGGTGAGCACGTAGCCGATGTCGTGCAGCGCGGTGGTGAGGCCGGCCTCGCCGATGACGTACGCGGTGCCGCCGGGCCGCTGGTCGTCGAGGAACTGGGCGGTGGCGAGCGCCGAGGTCCAGATGTTCTCGACCGGGACGTGCAGGCCCATGCGGGCGAGCCGGGCGTGCAGGTCGCGCGCGGTGTAGATCGAGTTGTTGGTGAGGACCAGGAAGGGCTTCCCGGTGTCCCGCAGCTTCGCGAGGAACGCGTCGGCACCGGGGATCGGCACGCCCTCGTGGATGAGGACGCCGTCCATGTCGGTGAGCCAGGATTCGATCGGCTTGCGCTCTGCCATGGGTGCGGGACTCCTGCCGTACGAACGTGCTGTGTGCTGGGGGCGACGCGACGACGCTGTGGCGACGCCCCCAGCCTAGGTCAGGAAGTGCTGACCTTGACCCCGTCGATCACCCAGTACCAGTTGTTGGACCCGGTGTAGCGGAAGCGGAAGCTGACGTTCGAGGCGCCGGCCGGCACGGCGACCGTGACCGACTGGGGCTGCGAGACGACGTCCGCCGTGTAGCTCTTGACCACCGTCGGCGTGCCGCCGTTGAAGGAGGCGAGGATCTGTGCGGTCTGGGCGCCCTCCTGGCGGTAGAGGGTGGTGAAGTCCAGGGTGACCCGGGCCGCGCCGGTCACCGCGTACGCCGGGCTGACCAGCGTGGAGTCGTACGTGCCGGAGAAGGTCTTGTCGGCCCATTCGTCGGAGTCGGCGACGGCGAACACGCCCCGGGCGCGGACGTTGAGCTCGCGCCACTGGTCGCGCTGGCTGCGGGACCAGAACTCGTCGGTGGCGAAGGCCCAGCCGCGCCACTCGGTCACACCGCCGGTGCCCATGGCGTTGTTGATGACGGACCAGCCGCTGGGCGCGGTGTGGGTGAAGCCGAGGACGCCGGCCGGGATGCCGGTCTCGTCGACCCGGCCGGAGAGGGACGGATAGAGGGCCTCGAAGGGGTCGGTGGAGCGGTCCTGGACCGGCTTGCCGTCCAGGCCCCAGGCCGGGTCGGGCGTGATGCCGAGCTGGCGGAAGACGGTGGCGGCGACGTCGACGAGCCGGGTGTCGACGGGGCGCGCGCCGGCCGCGATGCCGGGGCCCTGGGCGAGGACGAAGGTGCGGCGCTCCTCGATGCTGGAGCCGCCGTGGCCGCCGGCGTCGGTGTGGCCGTGGTCGGTGGCGACGATGACGGTCCAGCGCTCGGTGGCGTACGAGGGCCGGGCCTGGATCGCGGCGACGAGGCGGCCGAGGTAGCCGTCCTGGACGTCGATGGCGTCGAGGTACTTCTGGCTGGCGGCGCCGTAGGTGTGCCCGATCTCGTCGGTCTCGCCGAAGTAGACGAAGAGGACGTCGGGGTTCTGGTTGCGCAGCACGTCCTCGGTGATCTCGGTGATCTGGAGGTCGTTGACGGCGTAGTCGTTGTTGTAGACGACCTTGGCGTCGGCGCCGGGCGTGACGGTGCCGTAGGTGTCGAGCTCGGGCCAGTCGACGGCGGCGAAGAGGGAGAGGTCGGGCCGGACCTGGTGGAGGCGGGCGAGGAAGCCGGGATAGGTGCCGTAGTTGCGGCCGGTGAAGGTGTTGTCCTTCACGCCGTGCTTGTCGGGCCACACGCCGGTGGAGATGGTCGACCAGCCGGGGCCGGAGGAGGTGGCGGCCATGGGGTTGGCGTAGAGGAGCGAGCGGCCGTAGGTGCCGTTGGCCATCAGGGACTTGAGGGTGGGCGCCTTGGCGGCGTCGATGCGGTCGTGGCGCAGGCCGTCCATGCCGACGACGAGCACCTTGTCCTTGCTGGTGCCGTTGGGGAGCGTCGGGGCGGCGCCGGCGGCGGCCTGGGCGGTGGGAGCGGTCGCGAGGCCGGTGGCGGCGACGGCGGCGGTGGCACCGGCGGCGGCGAGCACGGTGCGGCGGGATATGCCGGTGAGCGGCATGTCGGGATCCTCCGGGGGGAAGGGGGTCGCAACTTTTTCGGGTCGTCGCATGCCAACGCCCCTGATTCCTCAGGGGCGTTGAGCTTTGGTCCGTACCCGTTATCTTTCCGCGACACTCCGGCGGGACGGAAGAGACGTGCGGTGAACTCTTGGGCCGAGCCGGGTTAGCTTCCGGTGGCGGACTTCCACGCGTCGACGTACGCCGTCAGGTTCTTGTCGATGTCGGACCAGTCCGGCTCGAAGACCTCGACGCCCTCCATCAGCTTGCCCAGCTCGATCGCGTTGGCGTCGGTGGCCCGGACGTCCTTGCGGACGGAGAAGCCGCCGCCGACGGAGCTGACCTCGCGCTGCGCCTGCTCGCTCAGCATGAAGTCGAGGAGCTTCTTGCCGTTCTCGGTGTGCGGGGCCTTGTTCACCAGGCCGGCGGCGTAGGGCAGGGCGAAGGTGGTCGGCTTGCCGCCCTCCTTCGCGGGGAACCAGATGGCGAGGTTCGGCATGGACCGGGCCTGGGCGAAGTTCATCTGGACGTCGCCGTTGGCGACGAGGATCTCGCCCTTGTCGACCTTCGGCGCCAGCTTGGAGGTGGAGGAGGACGGTCCGACGTTGTTGGCCTGGAGCTTCTTCAGGTACTCCATCGCCGGCTCCTTGCCGCCGAAGTCGTGCATGGCCTTGATGAGCACGGCCGTGCCGTCGCCCGCGACACCCGGCGTCGAGTACTGCACCTTGTTCTTGTACGTGGCGTCGAGCAGCTGCTCCCAGGTCGTGGGCGCGGCCGGCAGCTCCTTCTTGTTGTGGATGAAGCCGAAGTAGTTGTTGACGACGGAGATCCACTTGCCGTCGTCGGCCTTGTCGATGCCGCCGACCATGTCGGCGTCCTTCGGCGTGTACGCCTGCAGCAGTCCCTTGGAGTCGGCCTGCTGGATGAACGGCGGCAGGGTGACGAGGACGTCGGCCTGGGTGTTGCTCTTCTCGCGGGCGGCGCGCTGCACCATCTCGCCGGAGCCGCCCTCCACGTACTCGACCTTGATGCCGGTCTGCTTCTCGAAGTCCTTGAAGACCTTGTCGTACCAGCCGTCGCCCGCCTCGCCCTTGAGGCCGTCGGCGCTGTAGACGGTGACGGTCTTCTCGTCGGAGGCGGCGGAGGTGCCGCCGCAGGCGGTGAGGCCGGCGGCGAGGGCGAGCGCGCCGGTGAGGGCGGCGATCGGCTTGAGGTGCTGGGTCGTCGTGCGCATGACGTCGTTCTCTCCTGGCGGTACGGGATGACCGGCGGCACGGGGATCGCCGGCGGTTCGGGGGCTGCTAGCGGTACGAGGCTTTGGTGCGGATGCGGGCGACCGCGAGCAGGACGAGCAGGGTCGCGGTCATGAGGACCACCGCGAGGGCGGACCCGGTGAAGAGCGAGCCGCGGTCCGTGGCCGTGAAGACGAGCACGGGCAGCGGCATCCAGTCCGGCGGGTAGAGCATCATCGTGGCGCTCAGCTCGCCCATGGACAGGGCGAAGCAGAGCCCCGCCGCCGCGTTCAGCGACGGCAGCAGGAGCGGCAGCCGCACCCGGAGCAGGACGTACGAGGGACGGGCGCCCAGACTGGCCGCCGCCTGTTCGTACATCGGGTCCAGACGCAGGATGGCGGCCGAAACCGACTGATAGGCGAACGCCGTGACAAGAACGGTGTGCGCGAGGATCACGATCCAGCGCGTGCCGTTCAGGAGCAGCGGCGGCTGCGAGAAGGCGACCAGGACGGCGAGGCCGACGACCACCGAGGGCACGGCCACCGGCAGCACGAACAGCGCGTCGACGACGCGGCGTCCGCGCCGGCCGAGCGCGGCCGCGGCGAGCGCCGCCCAGGTGCCGAAGGTCAGCGCGAGCAGGCTCGCGGTGAGCGCGGTGACCAGACTGGTGGTGAGCGCCTGGAGCGACTGGCCGCGCACGGCCGCCGTGTAGTGCCCGGCGGTCGGGCCGGTGGGGAAGGCGCCGGACCAGTGGGTGGAGAAGGAGGCGGCGAGGACGACGAGGAGGGGCAGGGCGAAGAGCGGCACGAAGAGGACCGCGAACAGGGCCCAGGAGCCCCAGCGCCCGGCACGGCTATGCACCAGCACGACGGCGCCTCCCTTCTGGGGACCGGCGCGGCCCTTGCCTGCCGCCGGACCTGGTCACGGCCCGGTAGACGGTGTAGAGGCCCACGGAGATCAGGACGTTGACGACGGCGACGACGCAGGCGGCCGCGTAGTCGGACTCGAGGATGGCCTTGCCGTAGACGAGCATCGGCAGCGTGGTGACGCCCTTGGCGCCGGTGAACAGGACGATGCCGAACTCGTTGAGGCACATGACGAGGACGAGGCTGCCGCCGGCGGCGAGCGCGGGCAGCGCCTCGGGCAGGATCACCCGGCGCACGATCCGCAGCGGGCGGGCGCCGAGCGAGGAGGCCACCTCCAGCTGGGCGGTGTCGAGCTGCGAGAACGCGGCGAGCAGCGGCCGCATCACGAACGGTGTGAAGTACGTGATCTCGGCGAGCAGCACGCCCCACGGCGTGGTCAGGAACTGGAAGGGCCCGTCGGCGGCGCCGGTCAGGTCCGTCCACAGCCCGTTGGCCATGCCGACCGTGCCGTACAGGAACAGCAGGGCGAGCGTGACGAGGAAGGACGGGAAGGACAGGAAGACGTCGATGAACCTCGCGACCGCCCGGCCGCCGGGAAAGGGCACGAAGGCGATGACGAGGGCGAGGACGAAGCCGAGGACGAGGCACCCGGCGGTGGCCGCGACGGCCAGCCAGACGGTGGTGACGAGCGCGTCCCGGAACGAGGTGGAGGCGAGGACCTGGGCGTACGCGCCGGGTGCGAAGGACTCGCGGACGACGAGGGCGAGGGGATAGAGGAAGGCGAGGGCGAGGGCGAGGACGGGCGGGGCGGCCCAGAGCAGGGCGGTGGGCACGCGTTCCGCCCGGGCGGACGGGGCGGACGGCGCGGGCGCGGTCACCGGCGCGGGCGGCGACGCCTTCACGAGGGTGCCGCCCCGGCTAGCCATCGTTCACCCCCGCGGCGAGCAGCACCGCGTCCTCGCGCGCGAAGTGGAGTTCCACCTCGTCGCCCAGCGCGGGCGTGACGCGCAGCTCCCGCACGTCCGCCTTGAGCCGGTGGCCCGCGCCCACCTCCACGTACAGGCGGTGGGTGGCGCCGCGCCACTGGACCTCGGTGATCCGGCCGCGCAGGGCGTTGGGGCCGGGGCCGAGGCCGACGAGGTGGGGCCGCACGCACAGGGTGGCCGAGGCGCCGGGGACGGCTTCGGCGACCGGCACGTCGAGGCGGACGCCGTCGAGGAGGACGCCGTCCGCGCCGACCGTCACCGGCAGCAGGTTGGCGTTGCCGACGAAGGAGGCGGTGAACTCGGTGCGCGGCCGCCGGTACAGCTCCTGCGGCGTGCCGCAGTCCTGGAGCCGGGCCCGGTCCATGACGGCGATCCGGTCGGCGAGGGTGAGCGCCTCGACCTGGTCGTGGGTGACGTACAGGATGGACACCTCGGGCAGCTCGCGGTGCAGCCGGGCGAGTTCGGCGAGCATGCCGGAGCGCAGCTGGGCGTCGAGCGCGGACAGCGGCTCGTCGAGGAGCAGCACGTTCGGCCGGATGGCGAGGGCGCGGGCGATGGCGACGCGCTGCTGCTGGCCGCCGGAGAGCTCGCGCGGATAGCGCTTGGCGTAGGCGGCCATCCCGGTCATCTCCAGGGCCTCGGCGACCCGGCCGGGGATCTCGGCCTTGGGCGCCTTGCGCGCCTTGAGGCCGAAGGCGACGTTGTCCTCGACGCGCAGGTGCGGGAAGAGGGCGTACTGCTGGACGACCATGCCGATGCCCCGCTTGTGCGGCGGCAGGCCGGTGACGTCGCGGTCGCCGATGAACACCCGCCCGGAGGCGGGCCGGACGAATCCGGCGACGGCCCGCAGGGCGGTGGTCTTGCCGGAGCCGGAGGGCCCGAGCAGGGCCATGACCTCGCCGGGCTCGACGGTCAGGTCGAGCGCGTCGAGGACGGTGTTGCCGCCGTACGCGACGGTGACGCCGTCGAAGCGGATGCCGCTGGTCATGCCTCGTACTCCTCTATCAGCGCGGGCAGTTGCGCGACCGAGGCGAGGACGTGGGTGGCGCCGTGCTCCGTGAGCGCGGCCTCGTCGTGCGCGCCCGTCAGGACGCCCGCGACGATCCCGGCGCCGGAGCGGACGCCGCTGAGCATGTCGTACGAGGTGTCGCCGGCGACCGCGATCCGCCGGACGTCGTCGACGGCGCCGGTACGGAGCAGGGCGGCGAGCACCATGTCGGGACAGGGCCGGCCGCGGCCGCCCGCGTCGGCGGGGCAGAGGGTCAGCGCGACGAGCTCGCGCCAGCCGAGGGCGTCGAGGATGGCGTCCTGGGTGACCCGGGCGAAGCCGGTGGTGAGGACCACGGTCCGGCCCTGCTCGCGGAGGGCGGCGACGGCCTCGGCGGCGCCGGGCACGGGAGCGATCCTGCCCTGGGCGACCAGCTCTCCGTAGGCCTCCTCGAAGGCGACGTTGGCCTGCTGGGCGCGGGTCTCGTCACCGCCGAGGAGATGACGGAAGACGGTGATCTTGGACTCGCCCATGGTGGCGCGGACGTGGTCGATCATCGTGGCCGGGTCTTCGCCGAGGCGTTCGGCGGCGGCCGTGAAGGCCTGCTCGACGAGGCCGCCGTCGGCGACGGTGGTGCCGGCCATGTCGAGGACGACGAGGTTCATGGTGCGGGATGCGGACATGTGCGGTTCACCAGCCCAGTTCGTTCGCGGTGGTCTCGGCGATGGCGGGCGAGCAGGTCATGCCGCGGCCACCGGGTCCGGTCACCAGCCACACGCCGTCGCGCACCCGCTGGCGGTGGACGACGCGGCTGGTGTCGGTGCACTGCGCGTACACGCCCGCCCAGCGGCGGCGCACGCGCGGCAGCGGGCGGCCGAGGAAGGACTCGACCACGCGCGTGAGGTGCTCGTAGGGGTCTTCGAGGGTGTCGAAGGCGAAGGGATGCTCGTACTCGTGGGTGTCGCCGATGGTCAGTCCGCCGTCGAGGCGCTGCACCATCAGCAGCTGCATCCTGTGGGCGGCGGCCGTCGGGTCCTGCGCCTGGCCGGCGTTGAGCGCGTCCAGCGCGGGCGAGGCGTAGGCCGGGTAGTAGCGGAAGGAGTCGGCGTCGGCGACGGAGGTGGTGAGCGGCTCGCCGAGCGGGTCGGTCTGCATCATCTGGAGCCGCACCCGGCGGACCGGGATCTCGCCGGCGACCTCGCGGACCAGGCCGGACAGCCAGGCGCCGGTGCACAGGACGACGGCGTCGCCGGAGTGGGTGTCGCCGTGGTCGTCGCGCACCGCGTGCCCTCCGACGACCTCCCGCACCTCGCGGTGCGGCAGGAAGGTGTAGCGGCCGGTGGCCAGGAGGGCCTGGCGCAGGGCGAGCTGGGCGGTGCGCGGCTCGACGGCGGCGTCCCGCTCGCACCACAGGGCGGCGTCGAAGTCGCCGCGCAGCGCCGGGTTGACGGCCCGGGCCTCGGCCGGGGTGAGCAGCTTGTAGCCGCGGGCGGCGGCGTCCGGGCGGGCCAGGGCGGCCTCGGCGACGGCGCGTTCGAGCTCGCCGCGGACGGGAGTGAGCGAGCCGATGGCCCGGAAGCCGAGGCGGGGGACGCGGGCCCCGATGCCCTCCCAGAGTTCGCGGGCGCGCAGGGCGGTGTCGAGTTCCTCGCCGCCCGCCCGTCCGCTGACCCATATCTGGCCGAAGTTGCGGAGCGAGGCTCCGCGCGCCTCGGCCTCGCGCTCGATGTGGACGACCTCATGGCCGCGTTCGACTGCCTGCCAGGCGTGCATGGTTCCCACCACGCCGGCTCCTACGACGATCACCTTCATGACGGAAACGGTCGTGGGGACGGGTGTCCCCGACCGGTCGGGTGGGCGACGGGACGGTGAACGGCCCGACAAGCTTGGACTAGACCCGTTATCGTTCTGTGATATTCAAGGGTGGTCCTGGTCTCGGGACGGTCGGGGCGCGGCGGGAAGGCCTGCGGGCGGTCGGGCGTGGCGGTCAGCCCTGGCGGCCCAGGTGCGCCGTGAAGCTGAACCGGTCGCCGCGGTAGAGGGTGCGCACCCGCTCCAGGGGCCGGCCCGCCGTGTCCCGCGAGACACGGTGGATCAGCAGCATCGGCAGTGCGGGCGGAGTGCCGATGAGCAGCGCCTCGCGCGGGGTCGCGAGGACGGTCTCGATCCGCTCGTCGGCGTCGCCGAAGGAGATGCCCAGGCGGTCGTGCAGATAGGCGTAGAAGGAGGAGTCGGGATCGAAGTCGGTGTCCAGGCGCGGGGCGCGGGCCTCGGAGACGTATGTGCTCTCCAGGCCGACCCGCTCGTCGTCGGCGAGCAGCACCCGCTCCATGTGCCAGACGGGCTCGCCGCGCTTCACGCCGACCTCGGCCGCGAGGGCCTCGGGGCAGGGAAAGCGGTCGAGCGAGATGAGCGCACGGCCGGGGCGGCGACCCTGGCGGCGTACGCCCTCGGTGTAACTGGCGAGCGAGAGCGGCTGCTCCAGCTTCGGCCCCGCGACGACCGTGCCCCGGCCCTGCCGGCGCAGCCGCCCTTCGAGGAGCAGCTCGCGCAGGGCCTGCCGGACGGTCTCGCGCGACACCTCGTAGCGGACGGCGAGGTCGCGCTCGGTGGGCAGCAGGCCGCCCTCGCCCAACTCGTCGATGAGCGCGGCGACTTTCGCCTTCACGGCGTAGTACTTCGGGATGCGGCCGTGCGCGGGGATGCCGGAGTTGATGGGCGCGCCGGGAAGGTCGGGACTGCTGTGTTTCTCCACGCGGTGATCGTCGCAGACGGTGGTGAACGGAAAGGTGTACGCGGCGTGGCCGAGACACCCCCTAGGAGTGCCGGCGGCGGCGGTGGCGGGCGAGGGCGATGAGCAGGGCGCCCGCGGTGAGCAGGACGGCGGAGACCGGGGCGACGAAGCGGAGGGCGGATTCCCGTCCCGTACGGGCGATTTCGGGGATGCCGGGGACGGCGGTGGGTGGGGCGGCGCCGGGGACGGTGGGTCGGGCGGGGGCCGTCGGGTCCTTGGGCCGGTCGGTGCCCGGGAAGGTCTCGGCGCCTTCCGGGTCGGCCGGGCCGATGGTCAGCCGGTACTCGTCGGACGCGCCGACCCAGTCGCCGTCGTCGCCCTGCTTCTGGACGACGGCCGCGTTGACGACGATCTCGTCGGGAGCGGCGTCGGCGCTGAAGGAGAGGCGTACGGGGACGGTGAGGGTGTCGCGGGCGGGCACCGCGAAGCCGGGGAAGGGAGGGGAGGCGGGAGCCGAAGGCTGGGACGGGGATGCGGGTGGGGACGGGGATGAGGCGGAGACTGGAGGCGAGGCGGGGGTCGCGGGTGGCGGGGCGTCGAACACGCCGACGCTCTCGTCCTGGTCGGTGCTCTCGAAGGCGACGGGCCGCCACACGCGCGCCTCGGCGTCGTAGAACTCGGCCCTGATCTGGCTGGGCCGCAGCGCCCGTTCGCGGTCGGTGAGGACGAGCACGGGATGGACGCCGCGGCAGGCCTCGGCGGTGGTGTTGGTGAGGTCCAGGTGCCAGGTCCGGAAGTCGCCGCCGGCGGGATAGTCGGCCGGCCCGCCGCGGATGCGGGTGGCCAGCGGGAAGTCGGCGGCGTTCGCGACACCGCAGGCGGGCGCCGGCGCGGCGAGGGCCGGCGCCGACGGCAGCACCGCCGTGGTGGTGAGCGCGGCGGTCGTGGTGAGCGCGGCGAGTGCGGTGCGCGGTCGCATGGGACGGTGCCTTTGCTGCTCGCTGACGTACGGGACGCCCGCGACGCTGCCACGCGGGGCGGCCCCGTCCCGGCAGTGACGCGGCCGGACCCTCCGTACGCGCCGCCGATTCCGCCCGATCAGCGTATTTTCGTACCGACAGACCGGGCGGCGGCCCCGCTACTTGCCGAAGACCGGGGCGAGGATCAGATGGGCGGCGCCCTCCGCGACGGTGTCCGGGGTGGTGGCGACGGCCACGTCGGCCGGCAGGCCGAGCGCGGCGAGCACCTCGCGCGCGCCGCGGGCGTACGTCTCCGGGGCGGCGAGCACCTCGCGGCCGCCGAGCAGCACCCGGTCGATGTCGAGCAGCCGGACGAGGTTCGCCGCGCCGGTGCCGAGGACACGGGCCGCCTCCGCCAGGTCGCCGCGCGCGAGGGCCGTCAGGCACAGGACCTCCAGGCAGCCGCGCCCGCCGCAGTCACAGGGCGGCCCGTCGAGCTGCACGGTCTGGTGGCCGAGCTCCCCGGCGCCGGTCCTGCCGCCCCGCAGCACCGTCCCGCCGAGGACGAGGCCCGCGCCCAGGCCCGTACCGAGGTGGACGTACGCGAAGGAGTCGGGCGCGCCCGGGCGCAGGGCGAGGCCGAGGGCGGCGGCGTTGGTGTCCTTGTCGAGCACGACGGGCAGCCGGAGCCGGCGGCCCAGCTCCTCGCGGAGCGGGAAACCGTCCCACTCGGGAAAGCCGGTGACCCGTCCGGGCGTCCCGGCCCGGTGATCGAGCGGCCCGGGCATGGCGACACCGACACCGAGGACGTTGCCGGGGCGAGCACCTGAGGCGGAGGAGTCACGGGGTGCGGGCGCGTGGGAGGCGGACGCGGCCGAGGCGGAGGCCAGGGCATGCGGACCGGGTCCGGGCGTGCCACCGGGTCCGGGCGCGCCGCCGGATGCGGGCGCACCGCCGGATGCGGGCGCGCCACCGGGCCCGGGCGCGCCGCCGGATGCGGGCGCACCGCCGGGCCCGGGCGCGCCGCCGGATGCGGGCGCGCCGCCGGATGCGGGCGCACCGCCGGGCCCGGGCGCGAATCCGGAGACCGGGACGGCTGCGCCACCGGGTGCGGGTGCGTCGGAGGCGCGGGCCGCCGGGCCCGTCAGGGCCGCCACCTCGGCCACCGCCGTCGCGAGGACCGGTTCCGCGCCCGCGCCCAGGTCGAGCGGGGCGCGGCGGGTGGCGAGCCGGCTGCCCGCGAGGTCGAGGAGGACGACGGTGAGTTCGTCGCGGTCGAGGTGCAGGCCGATCGCGTACGCCGCCGCCGGGACGAGGCGCAGCGCCGTCGCCGGCTTGCCGCCCGTGGAGGCGCGGCGGCCGGCCTCCGCCGCCAGGCCCTCGGCGCGCAGCCGGGCGGTGATCTTGCTGACGGCCTGCGGGGTGAGGCCGGTGCGTTCGGCCAGTTCGGGGCGGCTGATGCCGTCCGGACCCGCCGTGCGCAGCAGATCGAGCACCAGCGCGGCATTGTGGCTGCGCAGCGCCGGCAGATTGGCCCCGGGCCCGCTCGTGTCGGTTCTCACCAGGTCATTGTGCCGGTCGCTTGCACTTTGGCAACAGCGTTGCCAAAGTGAGGAGCATGACCTCCCCCGCCACTCCCCTCCGCGTCGGGCTCGTCGGGTACGGACTCGCCGGCTCCGTCTTCCACGCCCCGCTGATCGCCGCCTCTCCCGACCTCGTCCTCGACACCGTCACCACCGGCAACCCCGAGCGCGCCGCCCAGGCCCGCGCCGAGCACCCCGGCGTCCGCGTCGTCGCCACCGCCGACGAGCTCCTCGCACGCGCCGACGAGCTCGACCTCGTCGTGGTCGCCTCGCCCAACAAGACCCACGTCCCGGTCGCCACCGCCGCCCTGGAGGCCGGGCTGCCCGTGGTCGTCGACAAGCCGCTCGCCGGCACCGCCGCCGAGGCCCGCGCGCTCGCCGCGCTCGCCGACGAGCGCGGGCTGCTGCTCTCCGTCTTCCAGAACCGGCGCTGGGACAACGACTTCCGCACCCTGCGCGCCCTCGTCGCCGACGGCGCCCTCGGCGAGGTCCAGCGCTTCGAGTCCCGCTTCGAGCGCTGGCGCCCGCGGCTCAAGGGCGGCTGGCGCGAGTCCGGCGCGCCCGAGGAGATCGGCGGACTGCTCTACGACCTGGGCAGTCACGTCGTCGACCAGGCCCTGGTCCTCTTCGGCCCGGCCGTCCGCGTGTACGCGGAGTCGGACGTGCGCCGGCCCGGCGCCGAGGCCGACGACGACACCTTCCTCGCGCTCACCCACGCGAACGGCGTCCGCTCCCACCTGTGGATGAGCGCCACCACCGCCCAGCTCGGGCCCCGTTTCCGCGTCCTGGGACAGCGGGCGGGCTATGTGAAGTACGGCCTCGACCCGCAGGAGGCCGCCCTGCGCGAGGGCCTGCGGCCGGAGCCCGGCAGCGCCTGGGGCGTCGAGCCGGAGGAGCTGTGGGGCCGGCTCGGCTCCGGCGAGTCCCCGCTCACCGGCGGCGGCACGCCGGTCGAGACCCTGCCCGGCGACTACCCGGCCTACTACGCGGCCGTCGCCGCCGCCCTGCGCGGCACCGGCGAGAACCCGGTCACGGCACACGAGGCGGCCGCCGCGCTCGACGTCCTGGAGGCGGCGCGCACGTCCGCCCGCGAGGGCGTGGTGGTGTCGCTGTGACCGGGACCGCCGAGAAGCCGGCAGAAGAGGTCGCCGAACTGGAGGCCCAGGAGGCCCGTCTGGTCCTGCCCCGCTTCACGTACGAGGACGCCTGGACGCTCGGCACGATCCTGGCCGGCCTCGCCCGGGAGCGGCGCGCGCCGGTCGCGATCGACGTACGGCGCGGGGCGCAGCAGCTGTTCCACTGCGCGCTGCCCGGGTCGAGCGCGGACAACGACGCCTGGATCGACCGGAAGCGGCGGGTGGTGGAGCGGTACGGCGCGAGCTCGTTCCTCGTCGGGGCCCGCTTCCGCGCCAAGGGCACGACGTTCGAGGCGTCCTCGCGCCTCGACCCGGACCGGTTCGCGGCGCACGGCGGCTCGTTCCCGATCACGGTCGAGGGCGCCGGCGTCATCGGCTCGGTCACGGTCTCGGGCCTCCCGCAGGCCGAGGACCACGCCCTGGTGGTCCTCGGCCTGGAACGGCTGCTCAGTTCTTACGGCGCCGCCGCCGGCTGACGGCCACGAGCACCGCGCCGGTGGCGGCGAGGCCGATGGCGGTGGCTCCCATGACGATCCGGCCGGTGGTCGATCCGGCGCCGGTACCGGGCAGTTCACCACGGCCGCGGCCGCCGGCCGTCGGAGTCGAGGACGGGGTGGGAGTCGAGGTTCGGGCCGGCGGAGGCGTCAGGGTAGGCGTGGCCGTGGATACGGAGCGGGGCTTGTCGTCGCCGCCCTCGGCGCCCGCACCCGCCGCACCGACCACCGCCGCGCCGGCTTCCGCGACCGCGCCGGCTTCCGCGCCTCCACCGCCCTCGCCGCCCCCACCGCCCTCGCCGCCGCAGGACGGCAGCTCGCCGTCGAAGGGATAGGCGTGGAGCGCCTCCGCGGCCTGCGTCAGCGAACCGCTCGTGTAGAAGCGCCCGTTCATGCCCGGCCCCGTCACCGTGGCCGTGCTCTCCCGGTCGGCGACGAGCACGCTGCCCTCGAACTGCCCGCCGCCCTCGAACACCACCTTCTTCGCGTCGGGGAAGTTCCAGAGCAGCCGCTCCCGCAGCCCCTTCGGGACGCCGTGGACGTCGGTGTCGATTCTCCGCTCCGCGCCGCGGACGTTGACGAGGACCGTCGCGCCGTCCGGGATCCGGGCGAACTTCAGGCGCTGCGGGCCGCCGGCCGCCGACTCCAGGTCGAAGTCGACGTCGAAGACCTGGAGCGCGGACTTCCCGTCACCCGTGAAGACGGTCTCGCCGCCCGTGTCGGCCGCCGTGCCGGTGGCGGCGCGCGGCCGGCCGTCGGCGTACGCGTAACACCGGCTGGCGGCCGTGAGCCGGGCCGGCAGGTTCTCGTACGGCCCGGCCGCCTCGGAGTCGGGGACGGACGCCGGGCCGACCGTGCCGGTCAGCGTGCCCCCGTACCGTACGACTCCGTGCGAGGCCTGTTCCGCGGCGAGCAGGCGCCGGCCTTCGGCGACGGTGACGTTCCCGCCGGCGGTGAGGAAGTCGGTGCCGTTGTCCGGCGGGACGCGCGAACCGACGCCCGCCACGCCCACGTGGTAGACCTCCGAGACGCCCGCGCGCTCGTCCACGTCCTCGGCGACGTCGACGTCGCCGAGGACCACGACCTTGCCCTCGGCCGCGGCCGCCGCCCCGCGGACGAGGAGGTCGCCGCCGACGAAGACGTTGAGATTGGCGTCGCGGCCGGCGACGGGGCCGGCGGTCACGTCCGGGTACGGGGCGGGGCAGCTGCCCGGCAGGCAGGGGCCGAGCCCGCCGGGCAGCGGTTCCGCGGAGGCGGCAGGAGGGACCGGGACGGCCAGGACGCCGACGAGCGCGGCGGCTCCGACGGCGGCGGCCACGGCGGGGCGGGCGGAAAGGAGCGGGCGAGGGCGGTTCGTTCCATGTGCGCGCATATGCGGCAATATGCAGAATGCCGCAGCCGGAGGCGACGGCCCCACGCGCGGCGCGCGAGGGCCGTCGCCCGAGCGGCTCAGGCGCTCTTGAGCTCCTGGCGCTGGCGCCCGAGGCCCTCGATCTCCAGCTCGACGACGTCGCCGGGCCGCAGGTACGGCTTGGGCTCCGGCTGGCCCATGGCCACGCCCGCCGGCGTACCGGTGTTGATGATGTCGCCCGGGTACAGCGTCATGAAGCGGCTGACGTAACGGACCACCTCGGCGACCGCGAAGATCTGGTCGGAGGTGTGGCCGTCCTGCTTCAGCTCGCCGTTGACCCACAGTTTCAGACCGAGGTCCTGCGGGTCGGGCACCTCGTCGGCGGTGACCAGCCACGGGCCCAGCGGGTTGAAGGTCTCGCAGTTCTTGCCCTTGTCCCAGGTGCCGCCGCGCTCGATCTGGAACTCGCGCTCGGAGACGTCGTGGGCGAGGGCGTAGCCGGCGACGTGGGCGAGGGCCTCCTCGTCGGTCTCCAGGTAGCGGGCGGTGCGGCCGATCACGATCGCCAGCTCGACCTCCCAGTCGGTCTTGACCGAGCCGCGCGGTACGAGCACGGTGTCGTCCGGGCCGACGACGGTGTCGGCGGCTTTCAGGAAGACGACCGGCTCCTCCGGGATCGCGGCGCCGACCTCCGCCGCGTGACCGTGGTAGTTCAGCCCGATGCACACGACCTTGCCGATCCGTCCGACCGGCGGGCCGATCCGCAGCCCGGCCGGGTCGAGCGCGGGCAGCACGCCCGCGCCGAGCGCGGCGCGGATGCGGTCGAGCGCGGCTCCGTCGGCGAGCAGACTGCCGTCGATGTCGTCGACCAGCGCGGACAGGTCGCGCAGCGTCCCGTCCTGGTCGAGGAGGGCGGGGCGCTCGGCCCCCGCCGGGCCGACACGCAGCAGCTTCATGGTCTTCTCCCTGTGGTCGAGGTGGCCCGGGGAGCGGGCCGTGATGAGCCCCGGCCGATGGAGTGCGGCCATCGGAGGATTGGTCGATCCTCCAAGACAACGGGTCACTCTGCAAGACCCCGTTCACACCCTGGACCCTTACGCGGCGGTAACCAGTGCGCCGGCCGCGGGCATGTCCCGGTAGAGGAAGGCCCGCTCGACGGCCGACCAGGTGGTGCTGGTGACGATGTAGAGCGCGGCGGCGAGCGGGACGACGGCGACCGAGATCAGGGTCGCGAAGGACAGCAGCGGCAGGTACTTGGTCATGGCCGTCGTCAGGGCGGCACCCGGCTGGTCGGGAGCGATCGCCGGGGCCGGGGCGAGGGCCTGCTGCCGCTTCGTCCGCACGTAGTTGTACGTGGCGACGGCGGCCACGAGCGCGAACAGCGCGAGGTAGACGAGGCCGGCCGGGCCGAGGACGCCGCCGTGGGAGAGGGCGTCGGTGTAGCGGGCGCCGAGCGGGGCGGCGAAGAGGCTGTGCCCGGCCATCCGGCCGCTGGAGAAGAGGTGGAACATCAGGAAGAAGGCGGGTGCCTGGAGCAGGCTCGGCAGGCAGCCGGCGAAGGGCGACACCTTCTCCTTGGCGTGCAGCTCCATGACCGCCTTCTGCAGCCGCTCGGGGTTCTTCGCGTGCTTCTTGCGGAGTTCGGCGAGCTGCGGGGCGAGCCGGGTGCGGGCCTTCTGGCCGCGGGCGGCGGCCCGGGAGAGCGGGTGGATCGCGAGCCGTACGGCCATGGTGAAGAGCACGATGGCGGCGGCGGTGGAGGCGGTGGCGAACAGCGGCTGGAGCAGATCGGCGAGGTGCTCGACCAGCGAGGCGAAAACGGACATGGGAGCCCTCCGTGGGGTCTCGTCGTGCCGGAGAAAGACAGGAGATCGTCGGCAGGACGGAACCGCGTGAAGAGCGGGAAGGAGCAGGTGAGCACGCCGGAAGCAGGAGAGAGCAGAAGAGAACTGCCGGGGTGCGAGGTGCCCTTACGCGGCCGTCGGGAGGAGACGGCCGGGCGCTCGGGGCCTGCGGCGGCCCGAGGCGTCGGGGTCGCGTTGCGGCAGGAAGGCGGTGCGCCGGGCGCGGTCGCGCAGGGCGGTGCGGACGCGGGTGGGCGGTACGGGCGGGGCCGTACCGGCGCCGATCAGGGCGCAGACGAAGGCCGTCGCGGCGAGCGCGAAGGCGGCGGAGAGGCCCGCGCCGGTGCCGGCGCCGTCGGAGAGCAGGAAGTCGACGAGGGCGAGGAGGAAGAGGAGCGGTGCGAGCACGCGCAGCAGCGTCTTGCCGACCATCTCTTCCTCCTTCCGAGTCGTCCGGTGTTCCGCACCGTCCGATGTTCGAATCGCCCGTCCGTACCGGCCGATGTCCGTACCGTCCGATGTCCGTATCGTCCGGCTCACCGTCCATCGACCGTTATACAGGACGCTTCGCGGGCTCGGAGAGTTCCAGCGGTACGAGAAGCCGGCGGGGCGCGAGCAGGGCGCGGCTGACCGGGTCGGCGGGGTCCGGGTCGAGTCCGGCGCCGGGCCGCATCTCGATGTCGGCGGGGTGCACGGCCCGCCGGCAGGCCGGGCACTCGCCGTACGGGCCGACCTCGGTGCCGCAGTCGGCGTGGTGGAAGTGGCGCATCGGCAGGGCGCCGGGCAGGGCCTCGCGGCCCCAGAGTCCGAGGGAGCGCAGGACCGGCCAGAGGGCGATGCCGCGCTCGGTGAGCACGTACTCGTCGCGCGGCGGCGACTCCTGGTAGCGACGCCTGTCCAGGACTCCGGCCTCGACGAGGGCCTGGAGGCGGCCGGCGAGGACGGCGCGCGGGGCGCCGAGGTGGACGAGGAAGTCGTTGTAGCGGCGGACGCCGTAGAAGGCGTCGCGCACGACGAGGAGGGTCCAGCGCTCGCCGATGACTTCGAGGGCGCGGGCGATGGAGCACTGCTGGGTCGCGTAGTCCTTGCCGAGGGCCATGGGGACGAGTGTAACCGGGCTGGGTTCAATGAATGAACCATGGCTGCTACGGTGGGAACTCCACTCAAGGTTCAATGAACGAACCTACGGAGGTCGAGGTCCCGCCATGCCCGCCACGCCGCCGCCCGAACCCGCTCCCGGACGCCCGCTCACCGCCACCACCGTGGCCGAGCCTCCTCGGCCAGGGGCCCGCATCCGGCCCCGACCCCGGCCCCGACCCCAGCCCCGGCCCCGCCCCGGCGCGACGCTCGCCGTCACCAGCGCCGCCACCGCCCTCACGCTGATGAACTACACGGCGCCGATGCTCACCCTGCCCGCCACGGCCGCCGCCTTCGGCACACCGGCGTCCGCGCAGGCCTGGCTGCTCAACGGCACGCCGCTCGGACTCGCCGTCCTCCTCCTCGTGGCCGGCAGCCTCGCCGACGACCACGGGCGCCGCCGGGTCTTCCTCCTCGGCACCGTCGCCCTCGGCCTCACCACCGGCCTCGGCGGCCTCGCCACCACCACCCTCACCTTCACCCTCGCCCGCATCGCCCAGGGCGCGGCGAGCGCCGCCGTACTCGCGGCCAGCCTGGGCCTGCTGGCCCACGCGTACCCGGGCGGCGCGGCACGGATCAGGGCGACCGGTGTGTGGGGCGCGTTCGTCAGCGCGGGCATCGCGCTGGGCCCGGTGCTCGCGGGCACCCTCAGCAGCGTGGCCGACTGGCGCTGGACCTACGAGGTCCTCGCGGCCGCCACCCTGGCCGCCGCCGCGCTCGGCACCCGTACGCTCGCCGAGTCCCGCGCCCCGCGCCAGGGCCGCCCCGACATCGCCGGATCCGTCACCCTCGGCCTGGCCCTGGCCGCGCTGCTCACCGCGCTCACCCTCGGCCGGGACGGCTGGCTGCGTCCGCCCGTGGGGCTGCTGCTGCTCGCCGCGGCGGCGCTGACGGCCCTGTTCGTACGGGTGGAGCGGCGCGGCCGGGCGCCGATGATCGACCTGGCGCTGTTCCGGCGGCCGGCGTTCCGGGCGGCCACGGCGGGAGCGCTGTTCACCGGCCTCGCGGTGATCGGCTTCTTCAGCGTGCTGCCGGCCCTGCTCCAGCGCGGCGCGGGCATGGCGCCGCTCACCACCGCGTGGCTGTTCCTCCTGTGGTCGGGCACGGCGTTCCTGGTGGCGCTGCAGGCCCGCCGCCTGGCGGGCCGGATGTCCGCCGCGTACCAACTGGCCCTGGGCTTCGTCCTCTCGACGGCCGGCGTCCTCGCGCTGTTCGGCGCGCTGGACGGCGCGGGGTCCGGCGCGGGGTCCGGCTCGGGCTTCGGCGCGGGGGTGCTCCGGCTCCTGCCGGGCCTGGTCGTGGCGGGCGCGGGCAGCGGCCTGCTGAACGCGGCGCTGCCGCGGCTCGCCGTGGACTCCGTGCCGCGGGAGCGGGCCGCGATGGGCTCCGGCGCCAACAACACCGCCCGCTACATCGGCTCCTCGGCGGGCGTGGCCCTCTCCCTCGCGCTGGCGACGGCGGGCGCCGACGTGGCCCTGGTGGCGTCGGCCGCCCTCGGCCTCGCCGGCGCGGCCCTCACCCTCGCCGTGTCCCGGCCCGGCGCCGGCCGCCACTAGGGGGTAGCGGGGGCGGTGGCAGCGACGGCGACGGTGGCGGTCACGCGACGAGCTTCGCCCACACGACCAGCCGGTAGCGCGAGGTGAACTCGGGCGTGCAGGTGGTGAGCGTGAGATAGGCGCCGGGCTCGTCGTATCCGTAGGACGGCTTGTAGAGGGACCGGGGAACGGGCGCGATGACTCCGCTGTCGCGTGCCGAGGTCTCGGGCAGGACCCGGTCGACGCGGTAGGTGAACGTGGCCTCGCGGGTCCGCACGGTGAGCGTGTCGCCGGGCCGGAGCCGGTTGATGTGGCGGAAGGGCTCGCCGTGGGTGTTGCGGTGCCCGGCGAGGGCGAAGTTGCCGGTCCGGCCGGGCTGGGCGGTGCCGGGATAGTGCCCGGCGAAGCCGCGGTCGAGCACGGAGCGCCGGCTGACGCCGGCGGCGACGGGAACGGTGAGGCCGAGGCGCGGGATGCGCAGGACGGCGTAGGCGGGCCCGTCGGCGGACGGCTCGTCGGCCGGAACGGCCGGCGCGACCGTCGGGTCGGGAGGACCGGTGGGAGCGGGGGTGGGCGCCGTGGTGGAAGCCGGTGCGGGACGCGGAACGGGCTCCGGGGCGGCCGTCGGGCCGGGAGACGAATCCCACGCCCGCTCGAGGTTGCGCACCTGCCGTCCGGCCTCGGCGCGGGCCTGCTCGTTGGTCCACCAGAGCTGGTGGACGACCAGCAGAAGAACGAGAACACCGCAGGTGACGAAGGTTTCGGCGCAGCCCCACAGCAGCCGGGCGGCCGGCCCGCGGCCCCGCCGCGCCTGCACGACCACCGGAACACGATCCCGCACCCTGGCCCGCACGCCGGGCACGATAAGCGCTCATGCGCCAACTCTCCAGGGGCGTACAGCAGTACGGTGGTCGGCATGCGCGCCGACATGCCTGCCGATCACACCACCGAAGCCGAGCGTCTGCTCCGCACCGCGGGGCAGTACCCGGAGGACCGCGAACCGCTGCTGCTGCGCGCGGCGGCGCACCTGGAGCTGGCGGGCGACCGCGAGCGGGCGACGACCCTGTACGACTCGTTGCTCGACGCCGACCCGGCCGACCCGCTCCTGATCAGGTCACTGAAGGCGGCGAACCTCTGGGAGTACGGCCACGAGGCCGAGGCCCGGGCCATCATCGAGGGCGTCCGGCGCGCCCGCCCGGCGGAGCCGGCGCCGTGGGAGATCGTCGCGGAGACGCTGGAGGCCCACGACGAGCTGGAGGACGCGGAGGCGACCTTCACGGAGGCGACCGGTCTGCTGGTGACCTCCACCGACGAGGTCTCCTACGCCCTCCAGTCCCTGCTGTCCGGCCGCCACCGCGTGCGCCGCATGCTGGCGCTCCCGCACGACGACCACGACCTCCTCGCGGACCGGCTCCACACGGCCGACGTCCCGCTGGACGAGCTGCACGACCCCAAGCGCCTGTGGGCCCTCGGCTCCTCCGACCCGGCCGAGCTCCAGGCCGAGATCACCCGCCTCCGCTCCGAGCTGGGCTCCTACCGCACCGCCCTCTCCCGCCCCTTCCCGGTCGCCGTCCTCCACTGGCCGGAAGCCGAACTGGACGAGCTCCTCGCGGCCTACCCCGAGCTGGAGGCGGAGTACCCGACGTACCGGGCCCACCTCACCGACATCGAGGCCTCCCTGCGCGAACTCGCCCAGTCCGGCACCCCGAACCTGGGCATCGTCCCGGCCACGGTCCCCTCCTACGAGGCCTTCGCCGCCTCCGAGTCCTCCTCCCCGGCCAACCCGGACCTCCTCCCCCAATACACCACCACCCTCGCCGCCCGCGGCCGCGCCACCCCCTGGCCCCCACCCCGCACGGCCCCCTGCTGGTGCGGCTCGGGCCGCACGTACGGCCGGTGCCACGGCGCGGACGTGTAGGCGCAGGGCCTGGGCGTGGGCGCAGGCCTAGGCACAGCTCGACCGAGCCTGCACGAAGAAAGGGGCGGCCTCCTTGGTGGAGGCCGCCCCTTTCTGACTCTCCGCTAGGGCATGGAGTCGAGGATCTTCCAGAATCGACGGTGCGCGCGGGCGAACCGCGCCTTGATGCGGTGCTCCGGAACGGTCCAGAGCGGGCTGATCGCGGACGTCTCCGTCGCAGCGAATCGATCCACCACGTCAAGGGTGTCGGTCAGATAGAGAGCGCCGCGATCCAGCCGAATATGGCAATTCGGGCAGAGGCACAGCACATTGCCCTCTATGTCCGGACCGCCGACCGGGCCAAGGGCCTGAATGTGGGCCCCTTCCGCGTAGCTCTTGCCGTCGGGCCCCACCGGCACCGCTTCCCGGCATATCTGGCAACGGTGCCGGTACCACTGCTTCACTCTGCGGACGACCGCCGTGTCCCGCACGATGCGCTCCACCGTCGTCGTCCTGCGCGGCGCTTCGCCATGGATGACCTCGTCGAACTGCTGCTCAAGAGGCGTCAACTCCTGCTTTTCCTCGCCCAGTCGCTTCAGCCTGAACCGAAGGATCCGAAAGCCGGCGCTGCCGGTCTCTTCCATGTCCTCGACGACTCGATACAGCCCGTCGTAGCGATATCCCTTCTCAGGCGAGAAGTCAGGGTCACCTGCCGACCCCCTGATCACCCGTACGGCATGGCCGAACAGCCTGCTGTTGCGAAGGCCGTCGTTGCCTGCGTTCTCCCAGTCCTGATCGGCCACCTGCCGGCCCGTGTTGGGGTTACGGCCGCCGGCTCCCGTATAGAGGATTTCGTCCCAGCCATCACGATCGTCCTCGTAGCCGTTGTTCAAGACGATGGCGTCGGCCACGCGGCGCCCTTCGCTGTCTCGTCCCCACGAGATGCCCGCCTGCTCCTCCTTGTGGAGGCCGGCTTCCTTGACGTCCTTGCGCGAGTCGTAATGAGTCCCAGGAAGGACGTCCTCGATGTGCCCAAAGACAGCTCTATACGCAGCCATGCGAACATGTTGCCAAGAAAACGAACCCATTTGGCCGCAGCGGCGATCATTCGGCCATCGCTGGCCAAATATTGATCACTCGGCGACATTTGATGCCTTCGCCGCCCGATGAAAGGGACACACATGCCCCGCACCCCCTCCCCCCTCATCGCCGCCGCCGGGCTCGTCGGTGGATATGCCGTCGCTCGGTGGACCAAGAAGCGGGCGCTCGGGGGTGTGGTGCTCGCTGTGGCGGGCGGGGTGGCGGCGCGGGAGTGGCAGCGGGTGGGGGGTGGGAAGGTGGCCGCGGGGCTCGGTGGGGCGTACGTGGCCGCGTTCGCCGGGTCGCATCCGCTCGCGAAGAAGATCGGGGCGTGGCCCGCGGTGTTCTCGGTGGCCGGCGGGATGGCCGCCGCCTCCTGGGCGGTGACCCGGAAGGCGGGGTGAGCCCTGAGGGCCGTCATCCGCCGAGGGCGTGGCTGATCGTGTAGATGAGGAGGCCGGCGAGGGCGCCGACCACCGTGCCGTTGATGCGGATGAACTGGAGGTCGCGGCCGATGTTGGCCTCGATCTTGCGGGAGGTCTGGGTGGCGTCCCAGCCGGCGACCGTGTCGGTGATCAGTGAGGTGATCTCGCCGCGGTAGGTCGTGACCACGTACGCCGCGGCGTCCTCCGACCAGCCCTCGACCTTCTCCTGGAGGCGGGCGTCGCCGGCCAGGCGCTGGCCCAGGGAGATCAGGGAGGCGCGGGCGCGGCGGCGGAGCTGGCTCTGGTCGTCCTCGGCCGCGGCCAGGATCATCGAGCGGAGCGAGGACCAGACGGAGGCGATGACGTCCTGGATCTCGGGCCGCGCCAGCAGGTCGGACTTCAGCCGCTCCACGCGCGCGCGGGTGTCGGTGTCGGCCTGCAGGTCGGCGGCGAAGTCCGTCAGGAAGCGGTCGATGGCGCCGCGCGCCGGGTGGGCGGGCATGTCCCGCATCTCGGTGACGAAGCGGAGCAGTTCCTTGTAGACGCGTTCGCCGACGCGTCGGTCGACGAAGCGCGGCGTCCAGCCGGGCGCGCCGCCCTGGACGGCCTCCATGACGGAGTCGCCGTGCGTCACCAGCCAGTCGTGCGCCCGGGCGCACACCAGGTCCACGGCCCTGTGGTGGGCGCCGTCGGACACCAGCCGGCCGAGCGTCTTGCCCAGCGCCGGGCCCACTTCCGCGGCCTCCGCCCGCCGGGTGACCGCCTCGCTCACGATGGCCTGCACGTCGGAGTCGCGCAGCACCGTCAGGGCGCCGCGCAGGGCCGCCGCCAGTTCCGACGTCACCCGGTCGGCGTGGGCCGGGTCGGCGAGCCAGGTGCCGAGGCGGCTCGCGATGCGGAAACCGCGCAGCCTGCCCCGTACGACGTCGGCGGACAAGAAGTTCTCGCCGACGAAGGAGCCGAGCGAGGCGCCCAGCTGGTCCTTCTTGGTGGGGATGATCGCGGTGTGCGGGATGGGCAGGCCCAGCGGGCGGCGGAACAGCGCCGTCACGGCGAACCAGTCGGCCAGCGCGCCGACCATGCCGGCCTCCGCCGCGGCCGCCACATAGCCCGCCCACGCGCCGGCGTCCGAGGCCTTCGCCCAGGTCGCCAGGGCGTAGATCGCCGCCACCAGGGCCAGCAGGCCCGTCGCCAGCGCCTTCATGCGCCGGACGCCCCTGCTCTTCTCCGCGTCCGCCGCCGTGTACGTGAAGCTGACCATCACCTCACCTCCCTACCTCAGTGACTCCCGAACCGCGCGCGGAGTTCCCCCGGACGCCTCCCCCGACGCGCCCTCGGACACTCCTCCGTACATCTTCGCGATCACCGCCTCGATGTCGGGTTCCCGCACCGACAGGTCCACCAACGGGTACGCCGCCGCGACCGCCGCCACCAGCGGCGCCGCCGAGGCCGAGGCGGGAAACGCGAGCCACTGGCGGGGCCCTTCGGCCCGTACGAAACGGGCGCCGGGCACGTCGGTGACCGGCGGCAGTTCGCGCTCCAGGTCGACCACCAGCAGCCGTTCGCTCTCGCCGACCGCATGCAGGCCGGCGAGTTCGCCGTCGTACATCAGCCGGCCGTGGTCGATGACCATGACGCGCGAGCACAGCTGCTCGATGTCGGTCAGGTCGTGGGTGGTCAGCAGGACCGTCGTGCCGCGCGAGGCGTTGAGTTCGCGCAGGAAGTCGCGGACCTTCGCCTTCGACACGACGTCGAGGCCGATCGTCGGCTCGTCCAGGTACAGCACGTCCGGGTCGTGCAGCAGCGCCGCCGCGATGTCGCCGCGCATCCGCTGGCCGAGGGACAGCTGCCGTACGGGTACGTCGAGCAGGTCGCCCAGGTCGAGGAGGTCGACGCAGCGGGCGAGGTTCGCGGCGTAGCGGTCGTCGGGGATGCGGTACATCCGGTGGACGAGGGTGTACGAGTCGCGCAGCGGCAGGTCCCACCACAGGGTGGTGCGCTGGCCGAAGACGACGCCGATGCGCCGGGCGAGCCGGGCGCGTTCGCGGGACGGGTCGATGCCGGCGACGCGCAGCCGGCCGCCGCTCGGGGTGAGGATGCCGGTGAGCATCTTGATGGTGGTGGACTTCCCGGCGCCGTTGGGGCCGATGTAGCCGACCATCTCGCCGCGCTCGACGGTGAAGGAGATGCCGTCGACCGCCCGGACCTCCCGCTTCTCGCGGCGCAGGAGGCCCGCCTTGCGGCGGACGGTGAAGGTCTTCTCCAGGGCGTCCAGTTCGATGAAGGGCTTGTCGCCACCAGGCATGTCGTCGAAGGGCCTGTCGTCGAAGGGCATGTCGGTCTCTCAGCTTCCTGTCGATCGGTACGCCCGCAGGCCCGTCCGCCACGCCCACGCCGCCACCGCGCAGCACACGACCGCCACCGCCGGTGACGCGAACGCCGTCCACCGCGGCACGCCGGCCGGCATCGGCCGGCCGAGTACGTGGAGGGCGGGCAGCCAGTTGACGAAGGCGAGCGGTACGACGTAGACGACTCCCCGCACCAGGTCCTGGGCGAAGATCGTCGGCGGGTACTGGAGCAGCGTGTTGCCGCCGTACGTGAACGAGTTGGTGACCTCGGCCGCGTCCTGCATCCAGAACAGCGCGGACGCGCCCACCACCATCACCGCGGCGAAGATCAGCGCCCCGCTCAGCAGCATCACCGGCACCATGAGCACCGTCAGCGGCGTCCACGTCACCCCGTCGAGCAGCACCAGGCCCCAGCCGAGGACGAACAGGCCCTGCAGCAGGCGTCCGAGCCGCCGCAGCGCGAAGCGGTCGGCGGCGACCTGGGCGAGGACCGGGGCGGGCCGCAGCAGGAAGGTGTCGAGGGAGCCGTCGCGCACCCGTTTGCCCATCCTCGGCAGCGAGCCCATGACGAGGTCGGCGAGCCCGAAGGAGGTCCCGGTCGTGCCGTAGAGGAAGGCGACCTCGGGGAAGGAGAAGCCGCCGAGGCCCCGCACCTGACCGAACATCAGGATGATGACGACGAAGTCGAAGAGGGTGACGGTGAAGGAGGAGAGGAGGGTGAGCGCGAAGGAGGAGCGGTAGGTGAGGGTGGAGCGGATCCACATGCCCGCCACCAGGCGGTAGGTACGCCAGGCCTCGCGCGCCGTACGGTACGCGGGCCAGGACTCGCGCGCCGTACGGTACGCGGACCAGGACTCGCGCGCCGTACGGTACGCGGACCACGACCCGCCCGGCTCGCCGGCGACACCCTGGTCGCCCGCCACACTCCGCTCGCCCGCCGCGCCCGCCGCGTCCGCCAGGCCGCCGGACTCACCCGCCACGCCCGAAAACCCACCCGTCGGCGATTCAGCCACCCTGCACCACCACCTTCCTCGTCGCCGCCGACTGGACCGCCCGGCCCGCCGCGAGCAGGACGACCGCCCAGCCGGCCTGGAACGCGTACGCGCCGGCCAGTTCCCACCCCTCGTACCGCCCCAGGTACACGTCCGCCGGCATCTGGAGCATCGAGGCCCAGGGCAGCCGTCGCGCCAGCTCGCCCAGCGCGCCCGGGAAGACGCCCAGCGGCAGCAGCATCCCGGAGAAGAACAGGCCGCCGAGCCAGGCGACCTGGACCACGCCCTGGCCGTCGAGCAGCCAGAACGCGCTCAGCGCGACGAGGTACCAGATGGCGAAGCTGACGACCGAGCCGAGCGCCACGGCGCCGAGGAAGGCGAGCCAGGTCCAGGGGCTGTCCGGCAGCGTCAGGTCGAAGACGAGGGCGCCGAAGAGCATCGGGGCGACGCCCCGGCCGAGCAGCTGGTAGGCCGAACGGCCGAGGTTGGCCGCGAACCACCAGGTCTGGAGGTCGGCCGGCCGGTAGAGGTCGACCGCGATGTCGCCGGTCCTGATCCTTTCGATCAGTTCGTCCTCGAAACCGCCGCCCATCAGTCCGCACACGGTGATCAGCGCCTGGCCGATCCACACATAGGCGAGGGCGTCACCCATGCCGTATCCGGCGAGGCCGGGCCGCGCGTCCCAGAGGGCCATATAGGTGTACGACAGGATGAAGCCGAAGACCGTGTTGGTGAACACGCCGGCCGCCGTGGCCACCCGGTAGGTGGCATGGCGCCTGAAACCACCCGCGGCGACCGTCGCGTAGAGCCGCAGCATGCTGCCTCCCGCTCCTCCCGATGTCCGGCACCGAAAGCACCAAAGCGCACGACGTTAGTGGGATCTCCCGGGCCGTCGCGACCGGTTTTTCCGCCCGGCGGAGGCAGGATATGGTCCTATGTCCCCTTCATCCGGTATGCCCTCCGGCGCGAACGAGGCCCTGCCGCCCGAACCGGCCACCTGGGAGCCGCGGGACCCGACCGTCCCCGCCCCGCCGCCGCGCCGCCGCCGTCTGCGGCGCCTGCTGCGGCGGCTGTTCGGCCTCGTCGTCCTCCTCGCCCTGCTCCTCCTCGGCGGCCTCGTCGCCGGCTACCTCCTCGTGGACGTCCCGGCCGCCAACGCCACCGCCGTCGCCCAGTCCAACCTCTTCCTCTACCGCGACGGCACCCAGATCGCGCGGGCCGGCGAGGTCGACCGCGAGAACGTCAGCCTGGCGCGCGTCCCGCTCGGCGTCCGGCACGCCGTCCTCGCCGCCGAGGAGCGCGACTTCCGCACCTCGCCGGCCGTCGACCCGCGGGCGATGGTCCGCGCCACCTGGAACACCCTCACCGGCAAGGGCCGCCAGTCCGGCTCCACCATCACCCAGCAGTACGTCAAGAACTACTACCTGGGCCAGGAGCAGACCCTCACCCGCAAGGCGAAGGAGTTCTTCATCGCACTCAAGCTGGGCCGCGAGAAGACCAAGGACGAGATCCTCGAGGGCTACCTGAACACCAGTTACTTCGGGCGCAACGCGTACGGCATCCAGGCCGCCGCCCGCGCCTACTACGGCAAGGACGCCAAGGACCTCGACACCGCCGAAGGCGCGTACCTCGCCTCGCTCCTCAACTCCCCCAACGCCTATGACGTGGCCACCCACCCCGAGAACCGGGCGCGCGCGCTGGCCCGCTGGCACTACGTCCTCGACGGCATGGTCAAGGAGGGCTGGCTCCCGCCCGCCGCCCGCGCCGCCGCCGTCTTCCCCGCCCCGCACGCCGTGCGGCCCTCCGCCGGGCTCTCCGGCCAGCGCGGCTATCTGGTCCAGGCCGTCGAGCAGTACCTCACCGAGCACGGCATCGTCGACGAGAAGACCCTGGCGGCCGGCGGCTTCCGGATCACCACGACGCTGGAGCGGGCCAAGCAGGACGCCTTCGTGCGGGCCGTCGAGGAGCACGTCACCGCCAAGCTCGACCCGGAGCGCCGTCCCGCCGACCGGTACGTACGGGTCGGCGGCGCGGCCGTCGAACCGGCGAGCGGCCGGGTCGTCGCCCTCTACGGCGGCATCGACTACACCCGGCAGTTCGTCAACAACGCCACCCGCCGCGACTACCAGGTCGGCTCCACCTTCAAGCCGTTCGTGCTCGCCGCCGCGCTCCAGGAGGGCGCCCAGACGCAGGAGGGCGAGCGGATCACCCCGAACACCCTCTACGACGGCGACAACCGCCGCCCGGTGCAGGGCTGGAACGGCGCCGTCTACGACCCGGCCAACGAGGACGACACCAGCTTCGGCGACATCACCGTGCGGGCCGCCACCGACCAGTCGGTGAACGCGGTGTACGCGCAGATGGCGGTCGACGTCGGCCCGGCCCGGGTCCGTGACACGGCGGTGGCGCTCGGGCTGCCGCGCCGGACGCCCGACCTGACCGCCTCGCCGTCCATCGCGCTCGGCCCGGCCACGGCGAGCGTCCTGGACCTCGCGCGGGCCTACGCCACGCTCGCCAACCACGGCCGGCACAGTCCGTACACGCTGGTGGAGAAGATCGGCCGGGACGGCGAGGAGTTCGCGCTGCCGGCCGACGGGGAGGGTCAGGCCGTCGGCCGCGAGGCCGCCGACACCACCACCTCCGTGCTGCGCGGTGTGGTCGAGGGCGGCACGGGCACGGCGGCGCTCGCGGCCGGACGGCCGGCGGCGGGCAAGACGGGCACGGCGGAGGACGACAAGGCGGCCTGGTTCGCCGGGTACACGCCCGAGCTCGCGACCGTCGTCGCGATGATGGGCCAGGACCCGGAGACGGGCCGGCAGCTGCCGCTGTACGGGGCACTGGGGCTGCCGCGGATCAACGGAGGCGGCGCGCCGGCCGAGATCTGGGGCCAGTTCACGCGCGAGGCGCTGGCCGGAGTCGCGCCGAAGGACTTCGACCTGCGGCTGATGCCGGGCGCCGAGGAGCCGCCGCCGGAGGCCTGGCCGCCGGACTTCGCGGACGAGGTGGAGGGATACGAGGGGCCGGGCGGGCGCAGGCCGGGCGCGCCGGGCCTGGGACGTCCGCGGCCGTCGGCGCCGAAGCCGGCGGTACGGGACGACGCGACGGTACGGGAGGACGCGCGCAGCCGGGTCGAGCGGGCGCCGGATCCGCGGCAGCCGGGTGACCCGGGCCGCGATCCGGTCCAGGTCCCGGCGCAGGAGGCCGCGCCGCTGCCGGCCGGACCGCCGCCGTCGGGCACGGGCCCGGCGGGCAGCGCCCCGGCGGCCCCGGGCCAGGCGGGCGTGGGCCAGGCGGGCGATCCGGCCGCCGGGCCGGGCCCGGGCGGCGACGGCCCCGCGGCCGGACCTCCGGTCACCGACCCGGCCGTCACCGACCCGGCCGGCGGCCCGGCCAGGCCGCTCAGTGGCCCGACGTCGCCGTGAGGCCCGCCGGCGTCGCGGCCGGACCGCTCAGTGGCCCGAGGTCGCCTTGAGGCCCACCACGGCCACCAACAGCAGACAGACGAAGAAGATCCGGGCGGCGGTCGCCGGCTCACCGAGCACCACCATGCCGAGCACCGCCGCCCCGGCCGCGCCGATGCCGACCCACACGCCGTAGGCGGTACCGATGGGAAGGGTCTTGGCGGCCTGCGAGAGCAGCATCATCGAGGCCACGATCCCGGCGCCGGTGAGCACGCTCGGCCACAGACGGGTGAACCCGTCGGTGTACTTCATGCCGATCGACCAGCCGACCTCGAGCAGACCCGCGACCACGAGAAGAACCCAGGCCATGACGACGAACACCTCCGCGAGACGGAACAACAGGGGTGCGTCGTCTTGTCGTATGACCCGGTACGGCGCGTCTCGTCGGGTGATTCCAGGCTAGCAAAAAACGGGCGAAGGGCCCGGTGACACCGGTCACCGGACCCTTCGGCCCTTCAGCCCTTCGGCCCCTCACCTACGGCTGTCCTACAGATACAGCCCGGTCGAGTCCGAGGCGCCCTGGAAGCGGTCGGCGGCGACCGCGTGCAGGTCGCGCTCGCGCATCAGGACGTACGCCACGCCCCGCACCTCGACCTCGGCGCGGTCCTCGGGGTCGTACAGGACGCGGTCGCCGATCTCCACGGTCCGGACGTTCTGCCCGACCGCGACGACCTCGGCCCAGGCAAGGCGGCGGCCGACGGCGGCGGTCGCCGGGATCAGGATGCCGCCGCCGGAGCGCCGCTCTCCCTCGGGAGAGTCGGTCCGGACCAGGACGCGGTCGTGGAGCATCCGGATGGGCAGTTTGTCGTGCGTGTTCTCGCTCACGGTTCGAACCTACCTGCCCGGGCGTGTCGCCCGTACCCGGGACCGGAAAGGGCCGTACGAAGCCGCGACGGGCCCGACCTCACCGCCTGCCCCGGCGGGCGGACGCGGCGATCACCCCGACCAGCGCGACGGCGACCAGCGCCACGGGCACCACCCGCTCCAGACGCGGCGCGCCGTCCTCGTGCGTGAAGCGGGCCTTCACGTCCGAGACGACCCGGTTCACGGCGACGAACGCCCGGCCGGCGGTGTGGTCGACCTGGGCGGCCACCTTGGCCTTCGCGTCCCCGATGATCGTCTTCGGGTGCATCCGAATGCCGATCTCGTCGAGAGTGACGGCGAGCTGCTCGCGCCGGCGGACGATGTCCGCCTCGATCTGCGCAGGGGTCCTGGCGTCCGACACCGCGCTGCCTCCGTAGTCGTGGATCCGGTCGTTGACAGACAGTCTGTCAGCTTCCGGCCCCGCCGGTCGTCCCCGACCCCCATTAGGCTCATGACGTACGCGCAGATTCCCGAGGAGATCCAGCCATGAGCGAGCGACTGCAGCCCGGCGACACCGCCCCCGCCTTCACCCTGCCCGACGCGGACGGCAACGAGGTCTCGCTCGCGGACCACAAGGGCCGCAAGGTCATCGTCTACTTCTACCCGGCCGCCCTGACGCCCGGCTGCACCAAGCAGGCCTGCGACTTCACCGACAACCTGGACCTGCTGGCCGGCGCGGGCTACGACGTCATCGGCGTGTCACCGGACAAGCCGGAGAAGCTGGCGAAGTTCCGCGAGAAGGAGAACCTCAAGGTCACGCTGGTCGGCGACCCGGAGAAGAAGGTGCTCGAGGCGTACGGCGCCTTCGGCGAGAAGAAGCTCTACGGAAAGACGGTGACGGGCGTCATCCGCTCGACCGTCGTCGTCGACGAGGAGGGCAAGGTCGAGCGCGCCCTCTACAACGTCAAGGCCACCGGCCACGTCGCCAAGATCCTCAAGGACCTGAAGATCGAGGCCTGACCCGGCGACGGACCGGTCGGCCCGGCCGGCCCGACCGGTCCGCCTCCCGTCTCCCGTCTCACCCGGAGATCGTGATCTGGGTCGCAATCACGGCCGGATTCCGTTTGTGCCCGGCATGACCGTGCAGACGTCCTTCCTGGAACATCCCCAGCGAAAGGACGTACGGCCATGCCGGCCCCCGACCACGACGCCGCCGCCGATCCCGGTGCCCTGCGGCGCCATCCCCGGCTGTTCCGGGCCGTCACCCGTCGGCAGCGGCCGAAGCTGCGCCGTACCGACATCACCGTGACCGACGAGGCGGCGGTCCGGCGGGCCGTACGGGCGGCCTCGCTCGGCAACGCCATGGAGTGGTTCGACTTCGGCGTCTACGCGTATCTCGCCGTGACGCTCGGCCATGTCTTCTTCCCGGCCGGCAACGACACCGTCCAGCTGCTCTCCTCGTTCGCGACGTTCGCCGTCGCCTTTCTGATCCGGCCGCTGGGCGGGATGGTCTTCGGCCCGATGGGCGACCGGCTGGGCCGCAAGCGGGTCCTGGCCCTGACCATGATCCTGATGGCGCTCGGCACCTTCGCGATCGGCCTGATCCCGTCGTACGCCTCCATCGGCTTCTGGGCGCCGGCGCTGCTGGTCCTCCTGCGGATGGTGCAGGGCTTCTCGACGGGCGGCGAGTACGGCGGCGCGTCGACGTTCATCGCCGAGTACGCGCCGGACCGCCGGCGCGGCTACTTCGGCAGCTTCCTGGAGTTCGGCACCCTGGCCGGCTACGTCGGCGCGGCCGGTCTGGTGACCGCGCTCACGGCGTGGCTGGGCGCCGACACGATGGAGGCGTGGGGCTGGCGGGTGCCGTTCCTGGTGGCCGGACCGCTGGGCCTGGTCGGGCTCTACCTGCGGATGCGGCTCGACGAGACGCCCGCCTTCCAGAAGCTGGAGTCGGAGTCGGCGCCCGCCTCGGAGGCGGCGGACACGGTGGAGACCACGACCAAGGGCGACCTGGGCAAGATCTTCCGCGAGCAGTGGCGGGCTCTGGTGCTGTGCGTCGCGCTCGTCGGCGCGTACAACATCACGGACTACATGCTGCTGTCGTACATGCCGACCTATCTCTCCGACGAGCTCGGCTACAGCGAGACCCACGGCCTGCTGGTGCTGCTGCTGGTCATGGTCCTGATGATGCTGCTGATCACCCGCGTCGGGCACCTGAACGACCGCTTCGGCCGCAAGCCGGTCCTGATGGCCGGCATGCTGGGCTTCCTGTTCCTGTCGCTGCCCGCGTTCCTGCTGATCGGCCAGGGCGGCGTGGTGGCGATCACCGCGGGCATGCTGATGCTCGGCCTGTCGCTGCTCTGCATGCTGGGCACCATGTCGGCGGCCCTGCCGGCGCTCTTCCCGACCCATCTGCGCTACGGCTCGCTGTCGGTGGGCTACAACGTCTCCACATCCCTCTTCGGCGGCACGACACCCCTGGTGATCACGGCCCTGATCGGCGCGACCGGCAGCAGCCTGATGCCCGCGTACTACGCGATGGGCGCGGCCCTGGTCGGCGTGGTCGCGGTCGCCTGCATGAAGGAGACGGCCCGCCGCCCGCTGGAGGGTTCACCGCCGGCGGTGGAGACCCACGAGGAGGCCGCGGAACTGGTCATGGCCCAGGCCCCCGAGCCGAAGTTCTGACGCCCTGCGTCTCGCGAACCCGCGTCTCCTCCGCCCCAACTGCCCTGCGGTCGCGAACACCTGGCGCCGTGGAGGACGGCGGGTAAAGTAAGGGATCGTGTACGCGCCCGTACGCCAAGGGCTGAGCGGCGATCTTTAGGTGGTCGTGTCTGTCGGTTCGAATCCGACCGGGCGTACCCGTACGAATGGCCCAGCGCGGACCGTAGCGCTGGGCCGTTCGCGTGCCTCGCTCAGCCGATCAGCTCCCGCACCACCGGCACGAGGGCCCGGAAGGCCTTGCCGCGGTGGCTGATGGCGTTCTTCTCGGCCGGGGTGAGCTGGGCGCAGGTGACGTCGTGGCCCTCGGGCTGGAGGATCGGGTCGTAGCCGAAGCCGTGGGTGCCGACGGGCTCGTGGCGCAGGGTGCCGGGCATGCGGCCCTCGACGACGCGTTCGGTGCCGTCGGGGAGGGCGAGGGCGGCGGCGCAGGCGAAGTGGGCGCCGCGGTGGGCGTCGTCGATGTCGGAGAGCTGGGCCAGCAGCAGGTCGAGGTTGGCCTTGTCGTCGCCGTGGGTGCCGGACCAGCGGGCGGAGAAGATGCCGGGTGCGCCGCCGAGGACGTCGACGCAGAGGCCGGAGTCGTCGGCGACGGCGGGCAGGCCGGTGGCCCGGGCGAGGGCGTGGGCCTTGAGGAGGGCGTTCTCGGCGAAGGTGACGCCGGTTTCCTTGACGTCGGGGATCTCGGGATACGCGTCCGCGCCGACGAGTTCGAGGTCGAGGCCCGCGTCGGCGAGGATGGCGTGGAGTTCGGTGATCTTGCCCGCGTTGCGGGTGGCGAGGATCAGACGGGTCATGCTCCGATTATCCGGGCGTGCAGACCTTGCCGATCTCGGTGGCCGCGTCGGTGACGGGCGTGAGGTCGGGTGTGGTGTCGCCGTTCTTGACGGCGGCGCGGACCGAGTCGACGCCCTTGTCGAGGTCGTCGACGGCCTTGGAGAGGTCGGCGTTGTCCGTGGTGTTCTTGAGGTTGCCCAGCTCGTTGTCGATGCTGGTGAGGGCCTCTTCGATCTGCGTCGGGTCGTTGGAGGCGTTGCTGACGGCCTGCTGGAGGTTGCTGACGGAGGTGGCGATGGCGTCGGCGGTCTTGACGCAGTCCATGGCCTTGTCGAGCGCCCCGCAGCCGACGAGTGTGCTGAGTGCTGCTGCCGTGGTGACGGCGAGTGCTATGGAGCGGCGGCGCTTCACGTTCGGGTCCTCCCCCTGTGCGTACGACATGTGGACGGGGCGCACGGTATGACCCGTGCGCCCGTGTCGTAAAGGACGCAGTCGCCGCTCGGTAAGTTCCGGAGGGCCGGTGTGCCGGGTCGTCCGGTCGCTAGAGGGTTCCCTCGAGGGTCTTGCGCTGGATCTCGGCGAGTTCGGCGCAGCCGCCGGAGGCGAGGTCGAGGAGGGCGTTGAGTTCCTTGCGGTCGAAGGGCTCGGCCTCGGCGGTGCCCTGGACCTCGACGAAGCGGCCGTCGCCGGTGCAGACGACGTTCATGTCGGTGTCGGCTCGGACGTCCTCCTCGTAGCAGAGGTCGAGGAGCGGGACGCCGTCGACGATGCCGACGGAGACGGCGGCGACGGTGCCGGTGAGGGGCTTGCGGCCGGCCTTGACGAGCTTCTTGGACTGGGCCCAGGCGACGGCGTCGGCGAGGGCGACGTAGGCGCCGGTGATGGCGGCGGTGCGGGTGCCGCCGTCGGCCTGGAGGACGTCGCAGTCGAGGACGATGGTGTTCTCGCCGAGGGCCTTGTAGTCGATGACGGCGCGCAGGGAGCGGCCGATGAGCCGGGAGATCTCGTGGGTGCGGCCGCCGATCTTGCCGCGGACGGATTCGCGGTCGCCGCGGGTGTTGGTGGAGCGGGGCAGCATGGAGTACTCGCCGGTCACCCAGCCTTCGCCGCTGCCCTTGCGCCAGCGCGGCACGCCTTCGGTGACGGAGGCGGTGCAGAAGACCTTGGTGTCGCCGAAGGAGATGAGGACGGAGCCCTCGGCGTGCTTGCTCCAACCGCGTTCGATGGTGACGGGGCGGAGCTGTTCGGGGGTACGGCCGTCGATGCGAGACATGTGTCGAGCCTAGCTCCATGGCGAAGGGGCCCGTTCCCCTGCCGGATCGGGCCCCTTGTGCCGGCCGTGGCCGGCGCTCACTGCGGGTCTGTCACATCATGTCTTCGATGTCGGCGGCGATCGGGTCGGCGTCGGTGCCGATGACGACCTGGATGGCGGTGCCCATCTTCACGACGCCGTGGGCGCCGGCGGCCTTCAGCGCGGCCTCGTCGACCAGGGCGGGGTTGACGACCTCGGTGCGCAGGCGGGTGATGCAGCCCTCGACCTCTTCGATGTTGTCGATGCCGCCGAGGCCGGCGACGATCTTCTCAGCCTTGCTGGCCATATGACTCTCCCTCTTCGTTCTGCGCACCGATGGTCCGCTTTGTCACGGTAACCCACGGTTGGCCCAACCTCGCGCGCGCATACCGCCGTTCTGCCGAATGATGACGATCACCGGCGGCCTGCCTCCAGCGACCTCCGGGAGCCTATCGCAACTGGTCTACACCAGTGTGCATCCGCAGCGCCAGGGAGGACGCCGATGAGTAGCGAAAGCGCCGCCGCCGCACCGAGGAGATCGCGGTGGAGCGGCTTCTTCCAGGGGCTGCAGAAGATGGGCCGCAGCCTCCAGCTGCCCATCGCCGTCCTCCCGGCCGCCGGCATCATCAACCGCCTCGGCCAGCCGGACGTGTTCGGTGACGAGGGCCTGGGCTGGACCGACGTCGCCAAGGTCATGGCGGGAGCGGGCGGCGCGCTCCTCGACTCCGACCTCGGCCTGCCCCTGCTCTTCTGCATCGGCGTGGCCATCGGCATGGCGAAGAAGGCGGACGGCTCCACGGCGCTCGCCGCCGTGGCCGGATTCCTGGTCTACCGCGGCGTGCTGCACGCCTTCCCCAAGGACTGCCCGTCGGGCACGAAGGACATCCAGGGCGCCTGCCTCGGCGCGGACGACACCTTCGTCGCGTACACGTACCAGAATCCCGGAGTCTTCGGCGGCATCGTCATGGGTCTGCTCGCGGCCTGGTTCTGGCAGCGCTACCACCGGGTCAAGCTGGTCGACTGGCTCGGCTTCTTCAACGGCCGCCGGCTCGTCCCGATCATCATGGCCTTCGTCGGCATCGCCTTCGCCGCGCTCTGCCTGTGGATCTGGCCGCCGATCGGCGACGGCCTGGAGAACTTCAGCGACTGGCTGGTGGGGCTCGGCTCCTGGGGCTCGGGCATCTTCGGCGTGGCCAACCGCGCGCTGCTGGTGATCGGCCTGCACCAGTTCCTGAACGTGCCGATCTGGTTCCAGTTCGGCACGTACACCAAGCCGGACGGCACCGTGGTGCACGGCGACATCAACATGTTCCTGCAGGGCGACCCGAACGCCGGCCAGTTCACCTCGGGCTTCTTCCCGATCATGATGTTCGCGCTGCCGGCGGCCGCCCTGGCCATCGCCCACTGCGCCCGCCCGAACCGGCGCAAGGAGGTCGGCGGCATGATGCTCTCGGTCGGTCTGACCTCCTTCGTCACCGGCATCACCGAGCCGATCGAGTACTCGTTCCTCTTCATCGCCCCGGTCCTGTACGCGATCCACGCGCTGCTCACCGGTGTGTCGATGGCGGTCACCTGGGCGCTGGGCGTGCACGACGGCTTCAGCTTCTCGGCCGGCCTGATCGACTACGTGATCAACTGGGGCCTCGCCACCAAGCCGTGGCTGATCATCCCGATCGGGCTGGGCTTCGCCGTCGTCTATTACGTGATCTTCCGCTTCGCGATCACCAAGTTCGACCTGCCGACGCCGGGGCGCGAACCGGAGGAGCTGGGAGAGGAGATCGAGCGGGACGTCACGAAGGCGTGAGCCCGCCCCAGGACCTGCCCCTCACGGGCACGGGCCCTCGGACCTCTTGGTCCGGGGGCCTTTTGTCGTCCCGTGTCCGGCTATGGCTCAGCGCACAGAATTCACAGGTTCCTTATCTAAGTCCCACGTGCTACAACAGGTCTACACCACTCAATGGTGTAGACCACGCGGTCCAGACCACCGCGTTCCCCCGAGACGCCGCCGTCACCCCCTTTTCCCCTGTCCTCTGGCGGCGCCTTGCCCAACTGGAGGAAGTTGATGAGTACGGCCACCGCCCAGGCCGCCGCTCCCGCGAAGAAGCGCGGATCCGGCCTGTTCCAGGGCCTGCAGAAGGTCGGTCGCAGCCTGCAGCTGCCGATCGCCGTACTGCCGGCCGCGGGTCTCATGGTCCGTCTGGGCCAGCCCGACGTCTTCGGCGCCGACGGTCTCGGCTGGGACAAGGTCGCCTCCGTGTTCGCCAACGCGGGCGGAGCGATCACCGGCAACCTGCCGATGCTCTTCTGCATCGGCGTCGCCATCGGCTTCGCCAAGAAGGCCGACGGCTCGACGGCGCTGGCCGCGCTCGTCGGCTTCCTGGTCTACAGCAAGGTGCTCGAGGCCTTCCCGGTCACCGAGGCCAAGGTCCAGGCCGGCGCCGACATAGCCGCCACGTACAACAACCCCGGTGTCCTCGGCGGCA
The DNA here is from genome assembly GCF_044544825.1 of Streptomyces sp. NPDC053493. Classification (NCBI taxonomy): domain Bacteria; kingdom Bacillati; phylum Actinomycetota; class Actinomycetes; order Kitasatosporales; family Streptomycetaceae; genus Streptomyces; species Streptomyces sp. NPDC053493. The sequence goes on along the minus strand of NZ_JBITXS010000005.1, from coordinate 129,230 downwards.
TCATCATGGGTCTGCTCTCCGCGGTGCTCTGGCAGCGCTACCACCGCAAGAAGCTCGTCGACTGGCTCGGCTTCTTCAACGGCCGCCGCCTCGTCCCGATCATCATGGCCTTCGTCGGCGTGGCCGTGGGTGTCTTCTTCGGCCTCGTCTGGGAGCCCATCGGCGACGGCATCTCCGCCTTCGGCGAGTGGATGACCGGCCTCGGTGCCGGCGGCGCGGGCCTGTTCGGTCTCATCAACCGCGGCCTGATCCCGATCGGCATGCACCAGTTCGTCAACACGGTGGCCTGGTTCCAGCTCGGTGACTTCACCAACGCGGCGGGCGAGGTCGTCCACGGCGACTACGGCCGCTTCCTCGCGGGTGACCCGTCCGCCGGCATGTTCATGTCGGGCTTCTTCCCGATCATGATGTTCGGCCTCCCGGCCGCCGCTCTCGCCATGGCTCACACCGCTCGCCCGGAGCGCCGCAAGGCCGTGCTCGGCATGATGGTCTCGCTGGCCCTGACCTCCTTCGTCACGGGTGTCACCGAGCCGATCGAGTTCTCCTTCATGTTCATCGCGCCGATCCTGTACGTGCTCCACGCCGTGCTCACCGCCGTGTCCCTGGCGGTCACCTGGGCGCTCGGTGTGCACGCGGGCTTCAACTTCTCGGGCGGTCTCATCGACTACGCCCTCTACTGGAAGCTCGACACCAAGCCCTGGCTGATCATCCCGATCGGTCTCGTCTTCGCCGCCGTCTACTACGTGGTCTTCCGCTTCGCGATCACCAAGTTCAACCTCCCCACCCCGGGCCGCGAGCCCGAGGAGGAGGTCGAGGACCTCACCAAGGCGTGAGCCTCGCCCGCACGCCGCACCGTGCGACCCGCACCCCGCGCGACGGAAGGCCCCGGAACCCAGAGGTTCCGGGGCCTTCCCCGTGCTCGGAGAGCGCGCAGCCGTACGGCTCAGATCTCGTAGACCGCGCCCGCGCGGGCCAGCTCCGCCGGGCCGCCGTACACCTCGCGCGCGTCCGCCAGGTTGCGGGCGCCGTCCGTCCAGGGCGGGATGTGGGTGAGGACCAGGCGGCCGACCGCGGCACGGGCGGCGTGGGCGCCGGCCTCGCGGCCGTTGAGGTGGAGGTCCGGGATGTCCTCCTTGCCGTGGGTGAAGGAGGCCTCGCACAGGAAGAGGTCCGCGCCCGCGGCCAGGTCGTGGAGCGCGTCGCAGACGCCGGTGTCCCCGGAGTAGGTCAGCACCCGGCCGGCGTGCTCGATCCGGATGCCGTACGCCTCCACCGGATGGCTCACCTTCTCCGTACGGACCGTGAAGGGGCCCACCTCGAAGGTGCCGGACTTCAGCGTCTGGAAGCCGAAGACCTCGCCCATCGCGGTCGGTGACGGCGTGTCCGCGTACGCCGTGGTCAGCCGCTGCTCGGCGCCTTCCGGGGCGAAGACGGGGATCGCGTCGCAGCGTCCGCCCTCGTGGCGGTAGTAGCGGGCGACGAAGTAGCCGCACATGTCGATGCAGTGGTCGGCGTGCAGATGGCTGAGGAAGATCGCGTCCAGGTCGTACAGACCGATGTGGCGCTGCAGCTCGCCGAGGGCGCCGTTGCCCATGTCGAGGAGCAGCCGGAAGCCGTCGGCCTCGACGAGGTAGCTCGAGCAGGCCGATTCCGCGGACGGGAACGACCCGGAGCAGCCGACGACGGTGAGCTTCATGGAGCGTGAACCTCCGTGGACGGGTGCGGAAAGCGCGCTTGTGGGGAGGTCGTGCGGTCTGTCGAGAGTACGGTGCGTGGCGGCCCGTCGCTCCTCCGTGGTGGCCCGTTGTGGGCGAACTCACGGGCTCTGTCACCGGTTCGGATGGATGGCGGGGCGGCCCGGCGGCGTGGCGGGCGCGACGGTACGGTCTTGAGGTATGGACACGTCCTGGTGGCCCGCGCTCGTCGCGGTCGTGGTGATCGCGTGCGTCGTGGCGCTCGCCGGCGGCCGGCGGCGGCAGGGGCGCGGGCCGGCGGACCGGCGGCCGGGACGCACGTCGAGGCGGCCCTCGGGACGGACGCGGCCTCCGGGCCGGACGACGGCCCGGCCGACCGCTCAGCCGCCGGGCCGGCCTCCGGGCCGGCCCGCGGCGCGGCCCGAGCGGCTGCCGCGGGCGGGTGAGATCTGGTGGGCGGACGTGCCGTACGAGGACGGGCCGGGCTCCAAGGACCGGCCCTGCCTGGTGCTCGCGCTGCGCGGCGACAACGCGCTCGTCGCCAAGATCACCAGCAAGTACCACGACGAGCGGCCCGGCGTGATCGCGCTTCCGCCGGGCTCGGTGGGCGACGCGCAGGGCCGGCCGAGCTTCCTGGAGACGGACGAGCTGCGGGACGTGCCGGTGTGGGAGTTCCGCCGGAAGGTGGGACTGGCGGACCCGGTGGTCTGGGACCAGGTCCGCCATCTCGCGCGCTAGCGCGCCGCTTCGCGCCGGTCGCTCAGGCCCAGAGCTGGTCCTGGACCGTCGCGATCGCCTCTTCCGTCGTGGCCGCCGTGTAGACGCCCGTCGACAGGTACTTCCAGCCGCCGTCGGCGACGACGAAGACGATGTCGGCGCTCTCGCCCGCCTTGACGGCCTTCTTGCCGACGCCGATGGCCGCGTGCAGGGCCGCGCCCGTGGAGATGCCGGCGAAGATGCCCTCCTGCTGGAGGAGTTCGCGGGTGCGCGTCACCGCGTCGGCGGAGCCGACGGAGAAGCGGGTGGTGAGGACGGAGGCGTCGTACAGCTCGGGGACGAAGCCCTCGTCGAGGTTGCGCAGGCCGTAGACCAGGTCGTCGTAGCGCGGCTCGGCGGCGACGATCTTGACGTCGGGCTTGTGTTCGCGCAGGTAGCGGCCGACGCCCATGAGCGTTCCGGTGGTGCCGAGGCCCGCCACGAAGTGGGTGACGGAGGGCAGGTCGGCGAGGATCTCCGGGCCGGTGGTGGCGTAGTGGGCGCCGGCGTTGTCCGGGTTGCCGTACTGGTAGAGCATCACCCAGGACGGGTTCTCGGCGGCGAGCTCCTTGGCGACGCGGACGGCGGTGTTGGAGCCGCCGGCCGCCGGCGAGGAGATGATCTCGGCGCCCCACATGGCGAGCAGCTGGCGGCGCTCCTCGCTGGTGTTCTCCGGCATGACGCAGACGATGCGGTAGCCCTTGAGCTTGGCCGCCATGGCGAGCGAGATGCCGGTGTTGCCGCTGGTGGGTTCCAGGATGGTGCAGCCGGGAGTGAGCCGGCCGTCCTTCTCGGCCTGCTCGATCATGTGGAGCGCGGGGCGGTCCTTGACCGAGCCGGTGGGGTTGCGGTCCTCCAGCTTCGCCCAGATGCGGACGTCGTCCGACGGGGAGAGCCGGGGCAGCCGGACCAGCGGCGTGTTGCCGACCGCCGCCAGCGGGGAGTCGTAACGCATGGGGACCGGTCCGCTCAGACCATGCCGCCGGCGACGGCCGGCAGGATCGTCACGTTGTCGCCGTCGTTGAGCTTGGTGTCGATGCCGTCGAGGAAGCGGACGTCCTCGTCGTTCAGGTAGACGTTGACGAAGCGGCGGAGCTTGTCGCCGTCGACGATGCGGGCCTCGATCCCGGGGTGGCGCGTCTCCAGGTCGGTGAAGAGCTTGGCGAGGGTCTCACCGCTGCCCTCGACGGACTTGGCGCCGTCGGTGTAGGTGCGGAGGATGGTCGGGATGCGGACCTCGATGGCCATGGCGTGGGGCTCCTGTCGGAAGGGGCGGAATGGGCGCGCGGCTCTGGCCCCCGCGCGAGGGGGTTCGTGCTGGGATTGCGCTCGGGCCGGTGGTTCAGAGCGCAGCGCGCGGCGTACACATCGCGCTGGCGAGGCGGCACAGGTCGACGTGCAGGCGCGCGGCTCCGCCGCCGAAGGCTCCGAGCAGGAGCGCGGCGGCGGAGTGGGCGCCGGCGAACGGAGCGAGCAGGGGTGTGCCCGGCGTCTCTTCGCTCACGTCGTGGGAAACCATGCGGTCATCGTATCGATTCCCGGTCCGGGTTCCGGAATGTGATCTCACATGGCGGACATATCTCGTTCGGCTGTCGGACGGCCCGTCGGTGCCGGGAGGTAGACGACGAGCGGGCTGCCGGTCCGCGGATGCGGGATGACCTCGGCTTCCACGCCGTAGACCGTGCGCAGGAGCGCCGGGGTGAGCACCTCCTCGGGTGCTCCTTCGGCGACGATCCGGCCGGCCTGGAGGACGTACAGCCGGTCGCAGTAGGCGCCGGCGAGGGTGAGGTCGTGGAGGGCGAGGAGGTTGCCGGTGCCCAAACGGCGGACGAGGCCGAGGATTTCCAGCTGGTGGCGGATGTCCAGGTGGTTGGTGGGTTCGTCGAGGACGAGCAGCGCCGGGTCCTGGACGAGGGCGCGGGCGACCAGCGCGCGCCGGCGTTCGCCGCCGGAGAGCGCGGGATACGGGCGGCCGGCGAGGTCCGCCATGCCGACCCGGGCCAGCGCCTCGTCGGCCCGCGCGAGGTCGGCCGCGGTGTCGCCCTCCCAGAAGCGCTTGTGCGGGGAGCGGCCGAGGGCGACGAGCTCGCGGACGGTCAGCTCGAACTCGGCCGCGCTCTCCTGCGGCACCGTCGCGATCCGCCGGGCCCGGGCCCGCGGCCGCATCGCGCGCAGGTCGTCGCCGTCGAGCAGGGCCCGGCCGGAGGTGGGCGCCAGGGTGCCGTAGACGCAGCGGAGCAGGGTGGTCTTGCCGCTGCCGTTGGGGCCGACGAGGCCGACGGTCTCACCGGGCCGTACGACCAGGTCGGCGTCGCGCAGCCGGTCCTCGTAGGACAGGGCCTCGACCCGCAGCCCGCTCATGCCGGCGCTCCTTCGGCACGGCGGCGCATCAGCCAGAGGAAGAAGGGCCCGCCGGTGAGCGCGGTGAGCACGCCGACCGGGATGTCCTGGGGCGGTGCGACGGTCCGGGCGGCGAGGTCGGCCAGGACCAGGGCGACCGCTCCGCCGAGCGCGGCGACCGGCAGGAGCCGGCGGTGCGGGGCGCCGACGGCGATCCGGGCGGCGTGCGGGACCATCAGGCCGACGAAGCCGACGCTGCCGCTGGCCGCGACGAGGACGGCGGTGACGAGCGAGGCGAGGACGAAGACGGCGGCGCGGAAGCGGGCGGTGTCGAGGCCGAGCACGGTGGCGCCCTCCTCGCCGACGAGGAGCAGGTCGAGCGGGCGGGCGAGGGTGAGCAGGGCCCCGATGCCCAGCGCGAGGACGGCGGCGGGCAGGGCGAGGCTGTCCCAGCGGGCGCTGCCGAGGCCGCCGAGCGACCAGAACAGCGCCTCCTGGAACTGTTCGGGCCGGCCCGCGACGACCAGCAGCAGGGTGGTGAGCGCGGAGAGGATGTACGAGACGGCGACGCCGGCGAGCACCAGCCGGGCGCCGGTCATGGTGCCGCCGCGGCGGGCGAGCGCGTAGACGAGGACGAGCGAGAGCAGTGCGCCGGCGAAGGCTCCGGCGGGCAGGGCGACGGTGGTGGTGAGGCCGCCGATCAGCCCGATGCCGCCGCCGGCGACCAGGACGAGGACGGCGCCCGCGGAGGCGCCGGAGGAGATCCCGAGCAGGAAGGGATCGGCGAGCCGGTTGCGGACCAGGGCCTGGAGGACGACGCCGACGACGGCGAGGCCGGCGCCGACGATCGCGCCGAGCAGCACCCGGGGCAGCCGGACGTCGAGCACGATCGTGCGGTACGGGGAGGGCGCGGCCCGGCCGGTGAGGGCGTCGAGGACCTGGCCGGGCGGGATGCGGACGGAGCCGAGGGCGAGCGAGGCGACGACCGCGGCCGCGAGCGCGACGAGCAGTCCGGCGACGACGGCCGACTGCCGCTGGGCCGGGCTCATCGGGCGTCGGGCGTCGCGGTCGGGTGCGCGGCCGAGGGCGTCCGGGCCGGGGCCGTCCGGACCGCGGGCGTCCGGGCCGGGTGTGCCGAGCCCGTCCGGTCCGGGTGGAGCTGGGCGGCGAGCTTGCCGATGGCGGCGGGCGCGCGGACGCCGAGGACGGTGTCGGACAGCGGCAGCACGGCGAAGCGGCGGTTCTTGATCGCGGGCACGTCGCGCAGGGCGGGGTCGTCGAGGAGCCGCTTCTTCTTCTGTTCGACGGTGGTGGCGCCGTAGTCGTAGATGAGGACGACGTCGGGCTTGCGGGCCACGACCTGTTCCCAGCCGGCGTCGCCGAAGGTCTTGTCGAGGTCGGCGAAGACGTTGCGGCCGCCGGCGCGGGTGATCAGCTCGTTGCCGATGCCCTTGCCGCCGGCCGTGAACGCGGTCTTGTCGCCGCTGTCGTAGACGAAGACGGAGACGGGTGCGACGCCCTGGAGCCGCTGCTCGGTGGCGGCGACGCCGGCGTGGGCCTCGCGGGTCCAGCGCGCGGCGCGGTCGGGCACGCCGAAGGTGCGGCCGACCTCGTCGACCTCGCGGTAGAGGTCGTCGAGTGAGGTGCGGCCGCTCGGGCAGTACTCGGTGTTGAGGCGGCTGGCGATGCCGGAGGCCTTGAGGTCGTCGCGGCCGCGGCCGGCCTTGGCGTCGAAGGCGGAGGCGTAGCCGCCGTAGACGAAGTCGGGAGCGGCGGCGAGCAGCGCCTCCTTGGAGGGGTACTCCTTGGCGAGGACCGGGACGGAGTCGTACGCCTTCTTGTAGGCGGGCAGGATCGCGTCGTCCAGGTAGGCGGTGCCGGCGAGCGACTTCTCCAGGCCGAGGGCGAGCATGATCTCGGTGACGTGCTGGTTCATCGTCACGGCGCGCTTCGGCGGGGCCTGGAAGGTGGTGGTGACACCGCAGTTGGTGACGGTGTACGGGAAGCCGGGCGCGGCCGCGCCGGCGGCTGGGGTCCCGGTGCCGGGCGCCGGTGCGGAGCAGGCGGCGAGCAGGGGTATCAGGGCGGCGGCGGACAGCAGCGGGCGGCGCCAGGACATGACGGTGCGGGCCTCCTGACGGGGATTTCCACGTCCCCGAGCGGTGGTGAGAAGGCGGCAGGTCAGTTCCTGGCTCGCGTCCCCTGGGGGACGGTCACAGTGGCGGGACCGCGCCGGATTCGCACCGGCTTCCTGGGTCCTGCCGCCCGAAAGGTCGCGATCAGCCTACTCGTAGGCCTCGACGATCTTGACCTCTTCCTCCGCCACGACGCCGTCGACGATCGTGTAGGAGCGGAACTGGAAGGGCCCGGCGCCGTCGGTGTCGGCGGTGGAGACGAGGACGTAGTGGGCCTGCGGCTCGTTGGCGTAGGAGATGTCCGTACGGGACGGGTAGGCCTCGGTCGCCGTGTGCGAGTGGTAGATGACCACGGGCTCCTCGTCCCGGTCGTCCATCTCGCGGTAGAGCTTGAGCAGGTCGCCGGAGTCGAACTCGTAGAAGGTGGGCGAGCGGGCGGCGTTCAGCATCGGGATGAAGCGCTCGGGGCGGCCCGTGCCGGCCGGTCCGGCGACCACGCCGCAGGCCTCGTCGGGGTGGTCCGCGCGGGAGTGTTCCACGATCTGGTCGTACAGGGCCCGGGTGATGGTCAGCATGCTCATCAGAATAAACAGACGGGCCGCTCCGTACCGAGAAGTGGTACGAAGCGGCCCGCATGCTGAGACGGTGCAGGTCGGAGGTGTTACGACCGCTTGGCGAAGGCGGCGCTCTCGGGGTTGCGGGCCTTGAGCACCAGGTAGGACACGGCCAGGATCAGGCCCCAGACCGGCGCGCCGTAGAGCGCGACCCGGTTGTCCTTGTCCATGCCCATGGTGACGACGACCATGGCGATGAAGGCGAGCGAGAAGACGCTGAACCAGATGCCGCCCGGCGCCTTGAACGGCGACTGGGGCAGCTCGCCGCGGTCGGCCTTGAGCCGGTAGCGGATCTGGCAGATGAGGATGACGATCCAGGCCCACATGCCGGAGATGGTGGCGAAGGAGACGACGTAGTTGAACGCCTCGCCGGGCCACTGGTAGTTGATCCAGACGCCGACCGTCATCAGCGCGGCGGAGACCGTGGTGCCGACCAGCGGCGTGCCGGACTTGGTGAGCTTGGTGAAGACCTTCGGGCCCTGGCCGTTGAGCGCGAGGTCGCGCAGCATGCGGCCGGTGGAGTACATGCCCGAGTTGCAGGAGGACAGGGCCGCGGTCAGGACGACGAAGTTGACGATGGCGGCGCCGATGCCGAGGCCCATCTTCTCGAAGGCCGCGACGAACGGGCTGACGCCCGGCTTGAACTCGGTCCACGGGACGACCGACAGGATCATGATCAGCGCGCCGACGTAGAAGACGGCGATGCGCCACGGCACGGTGTTGATGGCCTTCGGCAGGACCGTCTTCGGGTCCTTCGACTCGCCCGCCGTCACGCCGACCAGCTCGACCGCGAGGAAGGCGAACATGACCATCTGCAGGGTCATCAGGGTGGAGAAGATGCCGTCCTTGCCGGCGAAGAAGCCGCCGAGGTCCCACAGGTGGGTGACGGAGGCGGTGTCGCCGGCGTCGGAGAAGCCGAGGGTGAGGATGCCGGCGCAGATCAGGATCATGCCGACGATGGCGGTGACCTTGACCATGGAGAACCAGAACTCCAGCTCACCGAAGAGCTTCACGGAGATCAGGTTGGCGCCGTAGAGGATCACGGTGAAGACGAGGGCGGACAGCCACTGCGGGATGTCCCACCAGTACGTCATGTAGGTCGCCGCGGCGGTGACCTCGGTGATGCCGGTGACGACCCAGAAGAGCCAGTACGTCCAGCCGGTCGCGAAGCCCGCGAAGGGGCCGATGAACTCCCGCGCGTACTCCGAGAAGGAGCCGGACACGGGGCGGTACATGAGGAGCTCGCCGAGCGCCCGCATGATGAAGAAGATGACGAGGCCCGCGATGGCGTACGCGAGGATCAGGCTCGGTCCCGCGATGGAGATGCCCTTGCCGGCTCCCAGGAAGAGTCCGGTGCCGATGGCGCCGCCGATCGCGATCATCTGGATCTGGCGGGCGCCGAGTGCCCGGTGATAACCCTCGCCCGAGGCGGAGTCCGCGGCCTCATTGCCGTCGTGCTGCTTGTCGACCTGCACTGAGGTCATGGTGGTGCGCCTTTCTCCATGCTGATCCGCGCGCGGCCGCTGGGCCGTGTGTGCTGCGGGTCAGGTCCTGATCCCCCCGGATGTGGATGGAGTGCCGCCGGCGGTCAGCCGGTCGTAGCGCCCCCGGGGACAGGGGTGGCGTCCCCGGGTGGTCGTGAAGATTTATCACGGGGTTCACAGTGATCGGCGCGTTCGCGCGTGACCCACGCCACATGAATAGCAGGGCCAAAAGGACACAAGAGGGCAAGGAAGGCGCTTGGATAACGTATTCGTTATCCGGATTTGAGCGTCCGCTGAGCGAACACCGCGGATACCGGCCGGTAGCCCGTTCCGCGGAGCGCCGCTACGGCAGGAGCGTCTCGACGAGTGACTCCTGAAGTCCGCCGAGCCAGAGGTACGCCATCACCATCGGCTTGCGCGGATCGGAGTCGGGCAGCCGGTAGAGCTGCTCGCTCTCGTCGTCGTCCTTGACCTCCAGCCGGGTGCCGATGGTCAGCCGCAGGTCGTTGAGCGCGCCGAGCCAGGCCCGGGACTCGTCCGCGGTGAGCTTGAGGACGCCGCCGCCCTCGCCGGCCGCCGCCGAGGCGAGGGCGTCGAGGCTGCGCACGACCGCGAGGGCGTCGTCGCGCTTGCGGGCCCGCAGGTCGTTCTCGGTGAAGCGGCGGAAGTCGGCCGCGGCCTGCCGCAGCTCGTCGGTGTCGTCCCCGTACGCGTCGGGGAAGAGCCGGCGCAGCGCCGGGTCGGAGGGCGGTTCGCTCGGGCCCTCGGCGAAGAGCGCGGCCAGCGGGTCCTCGCCCTCCACGGGCTCGTCGCCCGGGCCGATCAGCTCCATGAGCTGCACGGCGAGCGAGCGCAGGATGGAGATCTCGACCTCGTCGAGCGCGACGGCCGCGCCGCCGCCGGGCAGCGCCTCGAAGTGCCCCGCCATCAGCCGCGGTCCTGGGAGAGCGTCGCCCACAGTCCGTAGCCGTGCATCGCCTGCACGTCCCGTTCCATCTCCTCACGGGTGCCGCTGGAGACCACCGCGCGGCCCTTGTGGTGCACGTCGAGCATCAGCTTGTGCGCCTTGTCCTTGGAGTAGCCGAAGTACGCCTGGAAGACGTAGGTGACGTAGCTCATCAGGTTGACCGGGTCGTTGTGCACGAGGGTCACCCAGGGCACGTCGGGTTCGACGACGGCGGAGACCTCCTCGGCCGGTGCGGTCCGTTCGATCTCGATAGGCGCAACGCTCACTTACCCCATGCTGCCACCCTGACCGGCCCGTCGCACAAACGGGGCCACCCGCACGGCGCCATCGGCCGCCGAATATTCGTCACTCTGACGAATACTGCGGTAGCATCCTCCTATGAACGCTGCGGACCTTGGGCTGCCGGTGGACGTGCCGTCGACCGCGCTCTTCACCGACCAGTACGAGCTGACGATGCTCCAGGCGGCCCTCAGGGCCGGCACGGCGGACCGCAGGTCCGTCTTCGAGGTCTTCACCCGCCGGCTGCCCGAAGGGCGGCGCTACGGCGTGGTCGCGGGCATCGGACGGGTCCTGGACGCGGTCGAGAACTTCCGCTTCGACGCCGGCGTGATCGGCTTCCTGCGGGAGCGGCAGATCGTCGACGAGCCGACCCTCGCCTGGCTCGCGCGCTACCGCTTCTCCGGCGACGTCTGGGGCTATCCCGAGGGCGAGGTGTACTTCCCGGGCTCGCCGATCCTGCGGGTCGAGGGCTCCTTCGCGGAGTGCGTCCTGCTGGAGACCGTGATCCTCTCCATCCTCAACCACGACTCCGCCATCGCGGCCGCCGCCTCGCGCATGTCGGCCGCCGCGGGCGGCCGCCGGCTCATCGAGATGGGCGCCCGGCGCACCCACGAGCTGGCCGCCGTCGCCTCCTCGCGCGCCGCGTACGTCGGCGGCTTCGACTCCACCTCCGACCTCGCGGCCGGTTTCCGCTACGGCATCCCGACCGTCGGCACCTCCGCGCACGCCTTCACGCTGCTGCACGACACCGAGCGCGACGCCTTCCGCGCCCAGGTCGACTCGCTGGGCGCCGGCACCACCCTCCTGGTCGACACCTACGACGTGGCCGAGGCCGTCCGCACCGCCGTCGAGGTGGCCGGCACCGGGCTCGGCGCGGTCCGCATCGACTCCGGCGACCTGCTGCTCGTCGCCCACCGGGTGCGCGCGCAGCTCGACGAGCTCGGCGCGACCGACACCAAGATCGTGGTCACCTCCGACCTCGACGAGTACGCCATCGCCTCGCTCGCGGCCGCGCCCGTCGACGCGTACGGCGTCGGCACCCAGCTGGTCACCGGCAGCGGCCACCCGACCTGCTCCATGGTCTACAAGTTGGTCGCTCGGGCCGCCTCGGCCGACCCGAAGGCGCCGCTGACGCCGGTGGCGAAGAAGTCGGTGGGCGGCAAGGCCTCCGTCGGCGGCCGCAAGTGGGCGGCCCGCCGGACGGACGCCGAGGGCGTGGCCGAGGCCGAGGTCATCGGCACCGGCGCCGTCCCGGCCGAGCTCGTCGACCGCCAGCTCCTGGTCGAGCTGGTCAAGGGCGGCGACGTGGTGGCCCGCGAGCCCCTGGAGGCGGCCCGCTCCCGGCACATCGCGGCCCGCGCCGCGCTGCCGATGTCGGCGATGCAGCTGTCGCGGGGCGAGCCGGTCCTGCCGACCGAATACCTGTAACGCCCCAGAGCGCCCCCTCCCGAAGGGAGGGGGAAGTCTCTAGGCTCGAATCCGACCCCACGGCCGCCTCGCTAAGGACACCCGCCATGCACCGCGCATTGATCGTTGTGGACGTTCAGAACGACTTCTGCGAGGGCGGCAGCCTCGCGGTGACGGGCGGCGCCGACGTCGCCGCCGCCGTCACCGAACTGGTCGGGATGGCGGGCGGCGCCGCCTACCAGCACGTGGTCGCCACCCGCGACCACCACGTCGACCCGGGCGACCACTTCTCGGACGAGCCGGACTACGTGTCGTCCTGGCCGCGGCACTGCGTGGCCGGCACCGAGGGCGTCGGCTTCCACCCGAACTTCGCGCCCGCCGTCGCCAGCGGCGCGATCGACGCGGTCTTCGACAAGGGCGCCTACGAGGCCGCGTACAGCGGTTTCGAGGGGCACGACGAGAACGGCGAGACGCTCGCCGAGTGGCTGCGGGCCCGCAAGGTCACCGAGGTCGACGTGGTCGGCATCGCCACCGACCACTGCGTGCGCGCGACGGCCCTGGACGCGGCCCGTGAGGGCTTCCGCACCCAGGTGCTGCTCGACCTGACGGCCGGAGTGGCGAAGGAGACCACCGAGCGGGCGCTGGACGAGCTGCGCGAGGCGGGCGTGGAGCTGTCCGGCAAGCCGATCGTCGCCTCGTAGCAGCGCGGCGGCGGAGCCCCGGGCTCAGGCCCTGCGCGTCGCCGGGCTCGGGCGGCCGGGGCCCGCGGGCCCGGGTCCCGCGTGTCGCCGGGCTCAGGCGGCCGGGGCCTGGGGCAGGGACCGTATCGGGTGCCACAGCTCCTGGGCGGTGGTCCGCCACAGCAGGCCCTCCGGGTGGTGCAGGACGGCCGTGATCTCGTCCGGCGTGGGCGGCTCGGTGTTGCCGCGGAGGTAGACCGCCCGCAGGCCGAGGTTCCGCAGCCGGGTCAGGGCGCGGGCGCGGTTCGCGGCGTGCACGAGGAAGCGGACGGTGGCCCCGTCGCCGGCCGGGCTGGGCAGTCCGATGGCGACGACGACACTGCCTCCCGGCAGTCTGCTGAACCCTCCGTTGGGCATGCGGAACCACTCCCCCGTGGAACTACTGTCAATAAGGTCGGGCGGCCGAAGCCGTAAGACGCACCTAAACACGATCGGCCGCCGCCCGCTAGAGGGCGACGGCCGATCATGCTTTGACCTGCGACGATTCAGAAAAACTCGTCGTTACTTCGTCGAGGGACCCACCTGGACCGTGATCGTGGAGCCGTCCTTGGCCTCCTTGACGACCTGGATCTTGGTGTTGGTGTCAGTTACCTGGACACCGGAGCGCTGGGTCTCCTTGAACCAGTAGACGCCCTTGCGGTCGTCGAAGGTCGGGTTGCCGGCCTGGGACGGGACCCAGGTGCCGACGCCCTTGTTGTGCAGCTGGAAGCCGTCCGTGCGGGAGATGCTGAACGGCGAGTCGTACGCCTGGACGCGGCCGCGCATCAGCGTGCCGTCGCCCCACTTCAGCGGGCTCGGGTGGGCGTCGATCGGGAGGATGCGGCCCACACCCGGGTGCTGGGAGGTGTTGTTGTCCTTCTGGGACAGGTCCCACTTCCAGATCAGCAGACCGTTCTGGTACGGGTAGTGCTCGACCCAGCTGGCCTTGTCGCCGGTGAAGCCGAAGTTGTACGGGCCGACCTTGAGGGTCTTGTCGTACGAGACGTACTGGCGGTTCTCCGCGATGTAGTACTGCTCGTACTCCTTCGCGAAGCCCTTGCCGATGCGGGAGAAGCCCTTGGCGACCCAGCCGTTGGCACCGTTCTCGGCGTTGTCCGAGAACACGGCGGCACCGTCCGCGGTCAGCGTGATGGCGTCGGCCGTGAAGCCCTTGCCGCCCGCGCCGCCGTCCGTCTGGTAGCGGAAGCGCAGGTCGAACTTCTTGCCCGCGTACGCGTCCAGGCCGTAGACGAGCTTCTGGTGCGTGTTCGAGGCGCCGGTCAGGGCCGGGGCGCCGGACGCGTCCTTCTGCAGCGGCTTGCCGTCGGCGGTGCCGTCGAGGGCGTGCCAGTTGGCGCCGCCGTCGGTGGAGACCTCGGCGTACAGGTAGTCGTAGTCCTGCTCGATGTCGTACCAGCCCTGGAGCTCCAGGGAGGCGGTCGACTTGCCGGTCAGGTCGACGGAGCGGGTCAGGGTGTTCTTGAGGTCGTCACCCATGTCGCTCCACCACTGCGTGGCGCCCTCGGCGGGAGCCACGACGTCGGTGGTGACCGTCTTCTTCGGCAGCTCGACGACGAGCGCCTGCGGGTTCTTGGTGTTGTACTCCGAGACGCCCAGCTTGTGGGTGGTCTTGGTGCCACGCTGCCAGTCGTTGACCTTGGCGTAGTTCAGCCAGCCGAGCTGCAGCTTGTCCCAGGCGTTCATGTCGCCGGGCAGGTCGCCGATGGAGTCCTTGCCGGTGCCGAGCCACGAGCCGGAGGACATGAGCGTCCAGAAGCCGGTCGAGTTCTCGCCGCCCGCGGTGTCGTAGTGGTCCGGCAGACCGAGGTCGTGGCCGTACTCGTGGGCGAAGACGCCGAGGCCGCCGTTCTCCGGCTGCATCGTGTAGTCGCCGACCCAGATGCCCGAGTCTCCGATCTGGGTGCCGCCGGCCTTGTTGTTCGCCGGACCGGTCTTGCCCGCGTCGGTGCCGTAGGCGTACCAGCGGTGGGCCCACAGGGCGTTGGTGCCCTCGGCGCCGCCGCCGGCCGACTCGTCCTCGCCCGCGTGGACGATCTGGAAGTGGTCGATGTAGCCGTCGGGCTCGTTGAAGTTGCCGTCGCCGTCGAAGTCGTAACGGTCCCACTGGTCGTACTGCGCCAGCGTGGCCTTGATCTCGGCGTCGGTCTTGCCCTTGGCCTTCTGGTCGGCGTTCCAGGCGACGAGGCCGTCGCGGACGGTGTCCCAGACGTTGGCGCAGTTGGTCTGGCCGCAGTAGTTGGAGCCGTAGCGGGCCTCGTTGTACGGGACCTTGACCCAGTCGGAGACCGCGCCGTCGACCGAGTAGCGGCCGGACGAGGTCTTCTCGTAGTAGGTCTTCAGGGACTGCTTCGGGCGGCCGGCGGCGTCCTTGCCGGTGCCGAAGTACAGGTCCTGGAAGTGCTGCTGGTTGTAGTCCGCCTGCCAGGCCGTGGAGTTGTCGTTCTTGCGGTCCGGCTGGGCTATCGCGTTGTGCAGGGGGCCGGGCACGCCGCCGTACTTCGGCTTGAGCTCGTCCGTGTCGTCGTCCTTGCGGTCGACCAGGGTGGTGTTGTCCACCTGGTCGCCGAACTCGACGAGGATGGTGAAGATCTTGTCGGTCTTCTCACGGCCCAGCTCGACGTACTTCTTGTTGTCGAGCTTGACGACCTGGGAGCCGGCGCGGCGCTCGACCTTGGTCTCGCCGCTGAGCACCTGCTCCACGGCGGCCTTGCGCTGCTGCTCCTGCTGCTTGCTGAACGGACCGTCGAGGTCGTGGTCGACCGCGGTCTTGTCGATCGCGTTGGCACGGACGGCGGAGTCCGCCGGCGCGCTGCGGTGGTCGTCTGCCCAGGCGGTGCCGAAGGCCGACGCGGTGGCGGCGGTGGCCGCCAGGGCCACGACGACCGCGGACGCTCTGATCGCCCGTCGCTTGTTGGTCACTTGTTTATGTCCTCCCCGACGCACCTCGGCGGGGCGGATCGATGGTGGGGTGTCCGCCCGGCGGGTACGCGTCACAAGTGACGACATTCGACCGGAGTTGAAGCAGAAAAGCCAGATCTTGACTTGGACAGGCCAACTGCACTATACGAGAACGGATTTCCGATAGTCGAACATCGAACGAATTTCCGGGGAGATCGTGCGCCCCTGCGCCCCCCGTGCACCGGCACCGTGGGTAAGGTCACGCTTACTTCGGCTCCGCTCGGGCATCCACCGTCGTAGAGTCGCCCGTTGCCACGCTCGCCCGAGGGACGGTACCCGTCATGCCGCGTCCGAACGCCGCACAGTCCGCCTACGGTTCGGCCACCGTCGTCGTCTCGACGGTCGCCCTGCTGCTGCTCTCCGGCACGACCACGACGCTCGGCGTCGCGGCGATCTGCGCCGCGGGCCTGATGCTCGGCGTGCTGGTGGCGGTGACGATGCCGGTCCGGGCGAAGCACGTCAAGACCCCGGTCACGACTCCCGGGAACGAGGAGATCCGGATGCCGGCCGCGCCCGTGGGCGCGGGCGCCGACACCCGGATCGGCTCGTAGCCGCCGCGACGGCTACGACGGCCACGGCGGCTACGACGGCACGGACACGACGACCGTCTTGGCCGCCTTGTCGTGAAGGCCTTGCTTGTACGGCTTGTCCACGAGGATCAGGATCAGCAGGAGCAGCGGCCACAGACAGGCGCAGCAGATCAGCGCGGGCAGCCAGAGCACGATCGCGCGCACGAGGGAGGTGCTCATCGGCGGCGTCGACCCGTCGTTGAGCATGGCGACCCGCAGCTTCATCCACCTCTTGCCCAGCGTCTGGCCCTTGTTGGCGGTCATCACGGTGTCGTACGCGACGTACGCGACGATCGTGATCAGCTGGAAGACGAGCTGGCTGCCGCCGTTGAGGCTGTTGACGGTGTCGTCCCAGTCGTTGCCGTTGGTCGCCCGGTCGTACACCTTGAACGGGATGCCGATGATCGCGAGCGGCACGGCGACGATCAGCCAGTCGATGATGCGGGCGACGATGCGCTTTCCCGAGTCGGCGAGCGGCGGCATGCCGGCCAGCGGATCGGCGCCGCCGTAGCCGCCGCCGTAGCCGCCGTAGGGCGGCGGGTTGTCGTACGGGCTGCCCGGCGGCGGCTGCCCGTACGAGGGAGGCGGGCCGCCGGGCGGAGGGCCGCCGGGTGGAGGCGCACCACCGGGCGGAGGGCCGCCGGGAGGCGGTTCCTGGGGCCTCTTCCGGAAGGGATCGTCTTCGGGCGGCTGCCCCGGGGGCGGCGGCGGCTGATCGTTGCTCATGGGGGCAGTGCATCCCGGCCCCTGGAGCGTCGCAAGGAATCGCCGCCCGTTCGGGGGACGGCGCGCGGCGCCGGCGGCGCCGGCGAGGTCAGCCGCGCCGCCGCTGCGGGCTACGCGGCCTACGCGGCCTTGCCGGCGACGAAGGTCCGGGCCGCCTTGTCGTGCCAGCACTGCCGCCACGGCCGGTCGAACAGACACCAGAGCACACCCAGGACGCCGATCCCGAGGAGGCCGAGCACGCCGTACACCAGCCAGCGGCGCAGCGCGCCGCCGAACGACGGCGGCTCGTGCGCCTCGATGTCCCGGACCTCGATCCCGCACAGCTTCTTCCCGAGCGTGCGGCCCCACTTGGCGGTGGGCAGCGCCTCGTAGAGCGCGCCGAGCACAAGGAAGGCGGCGAGGACGATGCCGAACTGCACGGAGGTGGTGGAGTCGACCAGCCAGACCTGGACGGTGACGCCGGACTGCTTGGCGGCCTCGATCTTGTCGTCGATGTGGGCGACGGCGGCGCTCAGGAACGGATACGCCACCGCTCCGACGAGCGCGCCGAGCACCACGCCGTCGACGATCCGGGCCACCAGCCGCCGCCCGAGCCCGGCCGGCCGCGCGGCGGCCTGCGCGCGCACCGCCGAGAGGAAGGGATCCTCGGCGACGGGCTTCCAGGGCACGACGGGCTGCCCGTCCTGCGCGCCGGGAGCGGAGGAGGCCGCGGGGCCCGCGGAGGCGGGGGCGGGGACGTGGCCTTGGGCGGTCGGGCCCGGGAGGCCGGGACCTGCTGCGGGCTGGGCCTGGCCCGGGAGGCCGGGGGCGGCCTGGGGCTGAGGCTGCGGTGCGGGGGCCGGCTGGGGCTGGGCGTGCGGGACGGCCGTCGCCGGGGCGGCGGCGTGAGCCTGCGGGCCGGGAGCGGACTGCGGCTGGGCGTGGCCGAGCGGGCCGGGGCCTGCGTGCGGCTGGGCGTGCGGGGCGACGGCCGCCGAGGCGGCGGCGTGAGGCTGCGGTCCGGCGGTGGTCTGCTGGGGCCAGGAGGCCGCCGTGGCAGCGGGGTTGACGGGCATGCCGCCGAGGCGCGCGCCCGGCTGCGCCGGGGCGGCGCCGGGCGTGCGGTCGCGGTCGGCGCCGGCGCGGGCGCCCGCGTCGGAGCCCGCCGCGCCTCCGGCCGGAGGCCACGCCACGGCGGCGGCAGCGTCCTCCGCCGCACCGGCGCCGGGACCCTGGCCCGGCACGGCCGCCCGGGTGTCCGCCGGGGCGCCGGCCTGCCGGCCCGCGTCAGGCCCGCCCGTAGCCACCGCGCCGCCGGCACCGGCACCGGCGCCCGGCCGGTCCGTGCCACCGGCCGCGGGCCACGCCGTCGCCGCCAGGCCCTCCGCCGGAGCTCCGGCGCCCGGCGCGTCCGTACCTTCCGCGCGCGACGGATCGCCGCCACCGGCTCCTTGGCCCGGCACGGCCGGGCGCACGTCACCGGGACCGCCGGACGTCCCGGCCGCGTCGGTCCGGTCCGTGGCGCCGGACGCGGAGCCCGCGGGCGTACGGCCGCTGTCCGTGCCCGCCACGTCGGCGGCGCCGCCGGCCGACGGCCACGCGGCACCCGCCGCGCGAGGATCGGCGCCCCAGGACACCTTCTGGTCGCGGTCGCCGCCGAAGCCCGTCTGGCTGGACGTGCTGGCCTGCCAGGCCGAGGAGGGCTCCTGGGCGGCGGCGGTCACCGGGTCGTCGTCGAGGAAGACCGGGCCCGTCTCCTCGACCGAGGGCGCCGGGGCCGGGCTCGGGGCGAGCTGAGGGGCGACGGAGACCGGCGGCGCCGGGAGCGCCTCGCCGTCCTTGGGCGCCGGGCGACTCGTACCGGGGACCCACGCACCGCCGTTCCAGTAGCGGATGTAGCCCGGAATCGACGGATCCGGGTAGTAGCCCGCCCGCGGTACGTCTCCGCCGCCTCCAGGAGGAGTAGCCACTGCCCCGACTCCGTTCAGTCACAACGTCTTGGATCCGCACGGGGCGCCCGTCACCGGGCCGCGCCCCAGGGAGGACAGTAACGAAGAACGCGGCCCCGGGGACAAGGAGCCCGCCAGAAAGCCCGCCTACGAGGGACAGGCCCCGCTTTTCGTCACGCACCGTAATTCTCGGGCCCTACCCCCACCCCGGGAAAAAATTCCCCGGAAACTTTCCGGAAGTCGCGTAATGGATCCGCCCGACCCCTCTCTCTCCCTGTGCAGGGCCCGCCCGGGCCCACCGCACACAGGACAGAGGGAGAGGCAGCAGCCATGCAGAACACCGAGAACAACGTGGTCGAGCGCGAACTCGAGCTGAGGCTCGTCCTGTCGCCCGAGCGCTCGATCCCCGTCCCCGCCCGCCTCGCCTACCACGTCGACGACCCGTACGCCGTCCACATCACCTTCCACGTCGGCTCCGAGCATCCCGTCCACTGGACCTTCGCCCGCGAACTCCTCGTGGAGGGCGTCTTCCGGCCCTGCGGCCACGGCGACGTCCGCATCTGGCCGACCAAGGTCGACGGCCGCGACGTCATCCTGACGGCGCTGTCGTCGCCCGACGGCGACGCCCTCCTGGAGGCGCCGTCCGCGCAGGTGTCCGCCTGGCTGGAGCGGACCCTGCGCGTGGTGCCGCCGGGCACCGAGACCGAGCGGCTCGGCATCGACGACGGGCTCGCCGAACTCCTCGCCACCACCGTCGTGACGGACGAGCTGTGGCTGCGCGACCCGTGGCCGTCGGACGAGTCCACGGAGGGCGAGCTGTGAGCCCCGTACGGGAAACCCCGCACGGTCCGCCCGGCGGAGCCGGAAGGCAGTTCGCCGGGTCAGAAGAGTTTGCCGGGGTTCAGCAGGCCCAGCGGGTCGAACGTCCGCTTGATCCCGCGCTGCAACTCCACGCCCACCGGCCCGAGCTCCCGCGCCAGCCACTCCTTCTTCAGCACGCCCACTCCGTGCTCGCCGGTGATCGTGCCGCCCAGTTCCAGACCGAGCGCCATGATCTCGTCGAAGGACTCCCGGGCCCGCCGCGACTCGTCCTCGTCGGCGTGGTCGAAGCAGACGACGGGATGGGTGTTGCCGTCGCCCGCGTGCGCGCAGACGCCGATGGTCAGCCCGTACTTCTCGGCGATCGCCGCCGTGCCCGTGAGCATCGCCGCGAGGCGGGTGCGCGGCACGCACACGTCGTCGATCATCGTCGCCGTCTTGATGGTCTCCAGGGCGGTGAGCGACAGCCGGCGCGCCTGGAGCAGCAGTGCGGACTCGGCGGCGTCCTCGGCCGGTACGACCTCGGTGGCCCCGGCGGCCCGGCACAGCTCCGCCACCGCGGCCAGGTCGGCGGCCGGGTCCGGCGTGTCGAAGGCGCACAGGAGCAGCGCCTCGGTGGTGTCGGGCAGGCCCATGTTCGCGAGCTTGTTGACGGCCCGGACTGTGGTGCCGTCCATCAGTTCCAGGAGGGACGGCGTGTGGCCGCGCTCCATGATCGTGCAGACGGCCGCGCAGGCCGCCTCCGCCGAAGGGAACTCGGCGGCGAGCGCGAGCTGCACCGGCGGCTGCGGCTTGAGGGCGAGTACGGCTCCGACGACGACGCCGAGGCTGCCCTCGGAGCCCACGAAGAGGCGGGTCAGGTCGTATCCGGCGACGCCCTTGGCGGTGCGCCGGCCGGTCCGCAGCAGCCGGCCGTCGGCGAGGACGACGTCCAGACCGAGCACGTACTCGGCGGTGACGCCGTACTTCACGCAGCACAGGCCGCCGGACGCGGTGCCGATGTTGCCGCCGATGGTGCAGGTCTCCCAGCTGGAGGGGTCCGGCGGGTAGTACAGGCCGTGTTCGGCGACGGCCCGGGAGAGCACGGCGTTGACCACGCCCGGTTCGACGACGGCGATCCGGTCGACCGGGTTGATCTCCAGGATGCGGTCCATCTTGACGAGGGACAGCACGAGGCAGCCGTCGGAGGCGTTGGCGCCGCCGGAGAGGCCGGTGCGGGCGCCCTGCGGGACGACGGGGACGCGCAGGGCGGTCGCCGTGCGCATGACGTGCTGGACCTGCTCGACGGTGCGCGGGAGCACGACGGCCGCGGGGGTGCCGGCCGTGCAGAAGCTCGCCATGTCGTGGGCGTAGGAGGCGGTGACGTCCGGGTCGGTGAGCACGGCCTCGGCGGGCAGCCCGGCACGCAGCCGGGCCAGAAGATCGTCCTGGCGAGGATCACCCTGCTGAAGACCGTCCGGTGGGGGATCGTCCTGCTGAGCGTTCCGCTGAAGATCGTCCATGCGTCCAGCGTGGCACTCGGGGCCATCGGTGTGAACCCGCCGGAGCGGGCGCTCGTGTGCTCTTCGTACAGCCGCGGGCGGGCGCACAGTGAGCGCCATGAAGAGCGAGAACGTGTCGAGGACGGTCCTCGCCGCCGGGGCGGGCGCGGTGCTCGCCGCGACGGCGCTGCTGTTCGTGCCCGATCCGGGCGGCCGGACGCCGCCGCCCGCGCCGGGTCCGGCCGAACGGGCGGTGCACGCGGCGCACGCGGGAGCGCCGGCCGCGCTGCCGGATCTGGCCGCGCTGATCGGCGACCGCGAGAAGTGGCTGCGGGCCCATCCCGGTGACGAGGCGTCATGGGCGGTGCTGGGCGCGGCCTATACGGAGCGGGGGCTGCGGCGCGCCGACCCGGCGGACCTCCCGCGCGCGGAGAGCGCGCTCAGGCGCTCCCTCGCCGTCCGGCCGGCCGAGGCCGGGAACCTGGACGCCCAGCTGGGCATGGCGGCCCTGGCGAACGCCCGCGGCGACTGGCGGTCGGCGAGGGAGTGGGGCGAGCGGGTGCGCGCGGCGAACCCGAAGCGCTGGACGGCGTATCCGGTCCTGATCGACGCGTACAACGGTCTGGGCGACTACAAGGCGGCGGAGAAGGCGGCACAGACGCTGGCCGAGCTGCACTCCGGCGCGGCGGTGAGCGGGCGCACCGCCCAGATGTACCGCGACCGCGGCTGGCGCGAGGACGCGGGCGCCGCGGCGCTGGACGCGGTGGCGCTCGCCGAGTCCGGCCCGGAGAAGGCGGCGGCGCTGGCGCGGGCCGGGGACCTGGCGTGGGAGCGGGGCGAGCCGGCGGAGGCGGTGGCGCAGTACGGGACGGCGCTCGGTCTCGTACCGGACCACGGGCCGTCGCTCGCGGGCCGGGCGCGGGCGCTGGCGGCGCTGGGCCGGCCGCGGGAGGCGCTGCGCGACTGGCGGTCGGCGCTGGAACGGCTGCCGCTGCCGGAGTACTTCCTGGAGGCGGGCGAGCTGGCCGAGTCCCTCGGCCTGCGGGACGAGGCGCGTGCCCGCTACGAGCGGCTGAGGGCCGGGACGTGGCCGGGCGCGGAGGTCGCGCTGGGGCTGCTGGACGCGGACCACGGCGAACCGGCGGCGGCGGTACGGCGGCTGCGCGCGGAGTGGGAGCGCGGACACCGTTCGGTGCGGGTGGCGGACGCGCTGGGCTGGGCGCTGTACCGGTCGGGCGAGCCGAAGGAGGCGCTGGACTTCGCGAAGCGGG
The DNA here is from genome assembly GCF_044544825.1 of Streptomyces sp. NPDC053493. Lineage (NCBI taxonomy): Bacteria > Bacillati > Actinomycetota > Actinomycetes > Kitasatosporales > Streptomycetaceae > Streptomyces > Streptomyces sp. NPDC053493. The sequence continues at coordinate 107,062 of NZ_JBITXS010000005.1, read as the reverse complement.
CGACGGACGAGGGACTGCGCAGCGCGCTGTTCGCGTACCACCGCGGCGAGATCGAGCGGGCCCTGGCGGACACCGGACCGGCCCGCCGCCACCTGGCGGAGGCCCTGCGGATCAACCCGGCCTTCTCGCCGCTGCTCGCGCCCCGCGCGAAGGAGGCGGTGGCGGCACTCGGCGAACCACCGGACGAGCTCCCCGCGGACGTCCGCCCGGAGGACCCGAAACCCGAGGCCGAGGGTGCGGGAACGGCCGAGGGTGCGGGAACGGGCTCAGGTACGGGAACGGGCTCAGGTACGGGAACGGGCTCAGGTACGGGAACGGGCTCGGCCGCGAGGCCGCCCGCGCCGGTCCACACCCCGGCGGCGCCGCGGCCTTGAGGGCGCGCCCCAGGGCCGGCCCGCCGCCGTGGCGCACGGGGCGGATACGGTGCGGAAATGATCCCATCTGACCGTGGAGTCGCCGCCGAGCGTGAGGCGGCGGAGACCATCACCTATCGCGTGGCGGAGAGCGAGCGGGACACCTCCGCCGTGATCAAGGGCGAGTTCAGCTCGGACACCGTCTTCGAAGTGGCCGGGTCCGAGGGCGGGTTCACCATTCGGCCCGCCCGGCTGGACCCTCCGGTCCACAAGGTCTTTCCCGACGACGAGCCCGAGGCCGGTGAGACGTCGGAGGACGAGCGCCGGTTCGTCGCGCTGGACGGCGACGTCGTGTGCGGCTATGTCGACACGCGCTACGAGCCCTGGAACCGGCGGCTGGTCATCGCCGATATCGAGGTGGCCGGGCCGTATCAGGGACGGGGAATCGGGCGCACGCTGATGAGCCACGCCGTCGACCGGGCCCGCGCGTGCGGTGCCGGGCACGTGTGGCTGGAGGTGTCGAACATCAACGCTCCGGCCATCCGCGCCTACCAGCGCATGGGGTTCACCTTCTGCGGCCTGGACACGTCCCTCTACAGCGCCACCGCGTCCGAGGGCGAGACGGCGCTGTACATGAGCCTCTTCCTCGGCTGATCCGCCGGCCGTCGGTGGTCGGCCCCGTGCCTGGACACACGTCCGCCCCGGGCGGGTCCCCCGTGCCCGCCCGGGGCGTGCCCGGGTGCCCCGGGCGCGGTCGGCGGGCGCCGGGGCGTGGCAGGGGCCCGGCCCCGGGGTCGTCACCCCGGGTCCGGGCCCCTCGTTCTGGCGGCGGCTGCTAGAGGTTGCCGCGGCGCTCCTGCTCGCGCTCGATCGCCTCGAACAGGGCCTTGAAGTTGCCCTTGCCGAAGCCCATCGAGCCGTGGCGCTCGATCATCTCGAAGAAGACGGTCGGGCGGTCCTGGACCGGCTTGGTGAAGATCTGCAGCAGGTAGCCGTCCTCGTCGCGGTCGGCGAGGATCTTCAGCTCGCGCAGGGTCTCGATCGGGACCCGGGTGTCACCGACCCACTCGCCGAGCGTGTCGTAGTACGAGTCGGGCGTGTCGAGGAACTGTACGCCCGCGGCCCGCATCGCGCGCACGGTGGCGACGATGTCGTTGGTGGCCAGCGCGATGTGCTGGACGCCGGCGCCGCCGTAGAACTCCAGGTACTCGTCGATCTGCGACTTCTTCTTCGCGATCGCCGGCTCGTTGATCGGGAACTTCACCTTGAGGGTGCCGTCGGCGACGACCTTCGACATCAGCGCCGAGTACTCGGTCGCGATGTCGTCGCCCACGAACTCCTTCATGTTCGTGAAGCCCATGACCTTGTTGTAGAAGCCGACCCACTCGTTCATCTTGCCGAGCTCGACGTTGCCGACGCAGTGGTCGATGGCCTGGAAGGTGCGCTTGGCCGGCGGCTCGACGATCGGCGCGGCGGCCACGTAACCGGGCAGGTAGGGGCCGTCGTAGCCGGAGCGCTCGACGAGGGTGTGGCGGGTCTTGCCGTAGGTGGCGATGGCGGCGAGGACGACGGTGCCGTTCTCGTCCTTGACCTCGTACGGCTCCGTGATGCCGCGGGCACCGTGCTCGACGGCGTAGGCGTAGGCGGCGCGCGCGTCCGGCACCTCGATCGCCAGGTCGACGACGCCGTCGCCGTGCTCGGCGACGTGGTCGGCGAGGAAGCGGCCCCAGTCGGTCGTGGCCTTGACGACGGAGGTGAAGACGAAGCGGGCGGAGCCGTTGGTGAGGACGTAGCTGGCGGTCTCGCGGCTGCCGTTCTCCGGTCCGGAGTAGGCGACCAGCTTCATGCCGAAGGCCGTGGAGTAGTAGTGCGCGGCCTGCTTGGCGTTGCCGACGGCGAAGACGACCGCGTCCATGCCCTTCACCGGGAAGGGATCGGCCTCACGCGCGGTGGAAGGGTTGGGGTCGATAGTCATCGAGGTATCTGCCATGGCAGCAGAGTCCCGCCGCCCCGCAAGCTGCGCAATAGTTTGTTGTACGGCTGGGCAATCTGCACAGCGACCGGCCAGTATGGCCGTGCGACTTGTACATCATGACCATCGGGAGGGCTCCGTGGCGATCGATCATTTGGACGGGCGGCTGATCGTGCTGCTCGCGGAGGAACCGCGGATCGGGGTCCTGGAGGCCTCGCGCCGGCTCGGCGTGGCGCGCGGCACGGTGCAGGCGCGGCTCGACCGGCTCCAGTCGAACGGGGTCATCCGCGGATTCGGCCCCCAGGTCGACCCGGCGGCTCTCGGCTATCCGGTCACCGCCTTCGCGACGCTGGAGATCAAGCAGGGCCAGGGCGCCGACGTACGAGGCCATCTGGCGACCGTGCCGGAGGTCCTGGAGCTGCACACCACCACCGGCCACGGTGACATGCTGTGCCGGCTGGTGGCCCGGTCGAACGCCGACCTGCAGCGGGTGATCGACCGGGTCGTCGGCTTCGAGGGCATCGTGCGGGCCTCCACGGCGATCGTCATGGAGAACCCGGTGCCGCTGCGGATCATCCCGCTGGTGGAGCAGGCCGCGGAGGACCAGCCGCCGAGGTAGGGACGGGCCGGGCTCCTCAGGAGTTGCAAAGAATTCTCTGCAAAAATCCCTTGCAGAGGGTTCTTTGCAACTCTACTGTGGAGTCATGCCCGAGAAGCCCGCCCACCCCACCCGCGAAGAAAAGCCCGCACCCCGGGTGCTCGACCCGCGCTCCCTGCGCGGCCTCGCCCACCCTCTCCGCATCCAGCTCCTGCGCGCCCTGCGCCACCACGGCCCCGCCACCGCCTCCCAACTGGCCGAGCGGCTCGGTGAGTCCAGCGGCGCCACCAGCTATCACCTGCGCCAGCTCGCCGCCCACGGCTTCGTCCAGGACGACCCGGAGCGCGGCAAGGGCCGGGAGCGGTGGTGGAAGGCGGCCCAGGAGGGCACGACCGTCGACGAGGCGCTGTACAAGAACCCGGACCCGGAGGTCCAGGGCGCCGTCGAGGTCTTCCTCTACGAGATCGCCAACATCCACACCCAGGAGCTCAACACCTATCTGGGCACCCGGCACGAGTGGACCGACGCGTGGGGCGGCGCGTCCGACATAAGCGACTTCACGATCCACCTGACGGCCGAGCGGCAGCGTGAGCTCAACCAGCGGATCCACGACCTGATCGACGAGTACAGCGGCACCACCGAACCGGACTCCGCGGACGTCCAGCGGGTGCGGATGCACTTCCACGCGTTCCCGCAGAAGGGCGTCAACTGACCGCCACGCCGGCCGGATTCCGGTCGGCCGCTCCTGCCCCGCCCTCGCCGCCCTCGCCACCCTCGCCACCCTCGCCTTCCTCACCGTCCTTACCCGTCCGGGCTCCGCGCCCGGATCCCACCGGAAAGGCCATGCCATGCACGCCGACATCCACCTCGCCCTGCACCGCCTGACCGCCGCCGAACTCCACGGAGCCGTGGCCGCCGCCCCCGCCACGCCCTCCGCGCAGGTCGCCCCCGCCGCGCCCGCCGAATCCATACGTGTCCAAGTGGGCTGGAAGCTCGTCGAGTTCGGGCTCAGGCTCGCCCTGCCCGGCCACGCCCGCGCCGCGTCCCTGGCCGCCTGAAACCACCTCGGACCCACACGGGGCCCACAGCGGACCCATTACGGACCCACAACGGGGGGAACCACCGTGCGCTCCCGCACACCACTGGCCACCGTCCTGGCCGCCAACGCCATCTCCATCAGCGGCAATTCGCTCACCCTCATCGGTGTCCCCTGGTTCGCCCTGGAGACCACCGGAAGCCCCGGCAAGGCGGGCTTCGTCGCCTTCTGCGCCGCCGTCCCCGTCGTCATCTCCGCGCTCGCCGGCGGGCCCGTCATCGACCGCATCGGCCGCCGCCGGGTCTCCGTCGCCTCCGACCTCGTCTGCGGCCTCGCGCTCACCGCGATCCCGCTGCTCAACCAGGCCGGCCTCCTGCGGTTCTGGATGCTGTGCGCGCTGATGGCCGTCACCGGCCTCTTCCACGCGCCCGGCGAGACCGCCCGCCACGTCCTGGTGCCCGACCTCGCCCGGCGCGCCGACACCCCGCTCACCCGCGCCGCCAGCCTCTACGACGCCGTCTCACGCGGCGCGCGGATGACCGGCGCCGCCCTCGCCGGTCTCCTCGTCGCCCTCGTCGGCGCCGACACCGTGCTGTATCTCGACGCCGCCACCTTCGCCGTCTCCGCGCTGCTCGTCCTCGCGGGCCTGCGCGGCATACCGTCCGCCGAGCCGCAGCGCGACGCCCCGCCGCTCTCGCTCGCCGGCTACCGCGCCGACCTGCGCGAGGGCTATGCCTTCCTGCTGCGCACCCGGCTGCTGCTCGGCGTGAACCTGATGGTGATGACCACCAACGGCCTGGCGCAGAGCTGGAGTTCGGTCCTGCTGCCGGTGCACGCCCGCGAGAACCTCGGCGGACCCTCCTCACTCGGCCTGCTCGTCGCCGTCTTCGGTGGCTGCGCCCTCGCCGGCGCGCTGCTCTACGGGGCCTTCGGCCACCGCTTCCCGCGCCGCCCGGTGTTCGCGGTCGGCTTCCTGCTCACCGGCACGCCGTCGTACGTCGTCGCCGCCTTCACCGACACCACACCGCCGCTGCTCGTCGTGATAGCGCTCGGCGGTCTCGGGGCCGGCGTGCTCAACCCGATCCTGACCACCGTCTTCTACGAGATCGTGCCCGAGGAGCTGCGCAGCCGCGTCGGCAGCGCGAGTACGGCCGGCGTCCTGCTGACCACGCCGCTCGGCGGTCTCGCCGCCGGTTTCCTGGTCGAACGCGCCGGCCTCACCACGGCCCTGCTGACCTGCGCCGGGGCCTACTTCCTCGCCACCCTCGCGCCGCTGATATTTCCGGCCTGGCGGGGCCTGGACGCGCCCGCCGGGCCGGGGACCGGCACCAGGACCGAGTCGGCGAAGGCCGGAGCGGGGTCCGGGATGGGGGCCGGGGCCGAGGCCGAGGCCGAGGGAGCGGCGGTCAGCAGCTCGGGACCTTCGACTCCTGGCCCTGCTCCAGCGACCGGAGGGACGTCACCGCGTCGCTGAGCGCGGTCACCGGGACGAGCCGCAGCCCCTTGGGCAGCTCCGCCTGCGCCTGGGAGCACTCGGCCTTCGGCACCAGGAAGACGGTGGCGCCGTCGCGCGCGGCGGCCTGCGTCTTCAGCGAGACGCCGCCGACGGCGCCGACCGTCCCGTCCGGCTCGATCGTGCCCGTACCGGCGACGGTGCGGCCGCCGGTGAGGTCGCCGCCGTCGCCGTCGCCCTGGATCTTGTCGACGATGCCGAGCGAGAACAGCAGCCCGGCGCTGGGGCCGCCGACGTCGGCGAGGTGGAGGTCCACCTTCACCTTCTTCGGGTCCAGCTTGAGGTAGCCGAGCGCGGCCAGCGTGGCCGCGTCCTGCGACTCCTTCATCTGGCCGAGGTTGTGCTTCTCGATCTCCTCGTCGGACTTGCCGGACGGATAGACCGAGGACTTCGGCAGAACCGCCCGGTCGGTGCGGAACCAGGCGTCGGTCACCTCTCCGAGGTCGATGGAGGCCGAGGGCCCGGTCGCGATGATCGTCACCATCCGCAGCTGCCCGTCGGTCGGCCGGACCGGGACACCGGAGACGGTGATCACCTCCCGGCCCTTGTCCTTGCCGAGGACGTCGGCGGTCGTGCCGGGCTGGGCGATCGCGTACGGCAGCGGCGCGAGCCCGGCGACGGCGAACAGCGCGACGACGGGCACGGCGCACAGCGCCAGGGCACGGTGACGCGGGAGACTGGCGAGACGGGAGAGCACGCACCCAATCTAGCGGGCGGCGCCCGGCGGACCGACTGCCGGACGGACCCGAGGCCCCGCCCCGGGCAGGTGGCGGTCGAAGAAGCAGCCGAGCCTGCGCCGTACGGCCGCGACGGTGGCGGCGGGACGGCCGGCGCCGACCAGGGCGGCGCGGGCGGCGGGCGTCACGAGTCCGGCGGCCTCGAAGCGCGGGACCAGGGCCGCGTAGTCCGTGAAGGCCCAGTGGTCGGCGTCGGCGAGCAGCGCGCGCCGGCCGGGGACGGCGGCCCAGGAGCGGTCGATGCGGGCGGCGCCGTCGAAGCCGTCGCTGCGGAAGAGCAGCAGCGGCCGGTCGAAGCCGTCCAGCGGTTCGAGGTCGAGGTAGCCCTCCAGGTCGGCCACGGCGCCGATCCGGCGGTCGTGGTGGGCCGCGTGGACGGCGGCGGTGCCGCCCGCGGAGTGCCCGTACACACCGATCCGGCCGGGATCCAGGGCGTTGGCGAGAGGCGCGCCGCCGAGCGGTCCGCCGGCAAGCGGTCCGTCGGCGACGCTGCCCGCGAGGAGGCTGCCCGCGACGAGACGGTCGACGACGAGACGGAGGTCCGCGACCCGGGTGTCGATCATGGTGCGGAAGGTCGCCGGGTCGGGTTCACCGCGCAGCACGGTGAACCGCATCCCGCCCGGCAGCTCCACCTGGCTCGCGTCGCCCGGGTGGTCGACGAGGATCACGACCCGGCCGTGGCTCGCCAGGTCCTCGGCGAGGCTCGTACCGAGCGTGCGGGAGTCGCCGCCGCCCGGGCTGTACAGGAGCACCGGCCGGCGGCCCGGCAGCGGCGGCGCGTCCACGTGCCCGTGCGTGAGGATCGCGCCCCAGTCCACCGTGCCGGCCGCCGGGAGCCCCGGGTGGACGAGCGGCGCCAGCTCGGCGAAGGCCTCGGCCGCGGCCCGGCCGAGCTGAGGGGCCCGCGGACAGCCGCGGACGGTGCGGGCCGGGTAGAGGACCGTGAGCATCACCTCCCGGGTCCCGCCCGCCCACGGGTCGGTACGGGTCGGATCGGTCAGATGGACGGTGCGCAGGCCCACGGGGTGCGGCCCGGTGGGCGCGGGCAGCCGGAAGGCGGGCGCGGACGCGGCGGCACGGGCCGCGCCCGCGGGCAGCAGGCCGACGGCGGCGCCGAGGAGGGCTCCCTTCGCGAGGGTCCGGCGGCTGAGGGCGAGGTGGGTCGTCATACCGGGCATCCTGGGGGCGGGGCGGAGGCCCGCGCGAAGGTTCAGGCCCTGGCCGAAAGGCGGGCGGAAGTCGAGGAGTTGTGCGGGTGGCGCTGCGGATCCACTTCACGGCGGACGACCTCACCCGGGTCCGTTTCGCGGCCCGGCCGGCCCCGCTCCAGGAACTCCACGCGGCCCTCGCCACCGCCGTCCTGCCCGGCGCCGGGACCGCGCCGCTCTTCGGCCGCTGGCGCCGCCGGATCCTGCGCACCCTTCCCGACGCCGCGGCACCGCTCGCCGCCCTCGCGCCGGCCGGCCGGGCCCCGCTCTTCCTCGACGTCCTCGGCGACACCCTCGCCGAGAGTTTCGACCTGATCCGCGCGACCCGGCCCGGGCTCGTCCGCTCCGAGCTGGAGCGGGTCCACGGGGCGGGGCCCGCGCCCGGCTGGCTGCGCGGCCTGCACGCGGGCGAGGAGACGGCCTGGCAGACCGTACGGCGGGCCCAGCGCGCCGCGTACGAGACGGTCCTCGCGCCGGTCTGGCCGGTGGTGCAGGACCTGCACCGCGAGGAGTTCACCCGCTACGCCCTGACCGCCGCCGCACACGGCGTGGCCGCCGCCCTGACCGCGCTGGCGCCGGGCACGCGGCTCCACGAGGGCGTGTGGGAGTGGCCGGGTGCCGAAGGCCGCGACGTACGGCTCGGAGGGCGGGGCCTGGTCCTGCTGCCGACCTTCCACCACACGGCGGGCCCGCTCCTCCAGGACCGCGCGGACCGGCCGGAGCGGCCCGTGGTCCTCACGTACCCGGCGGGCCCCGGCCTCGCGCCGCCCGCCCCGGAGGGCCCGGGAGGTCCGGGAAGCCCGGACGAGGCCCTGGCGGCCGTCCTCGGCCGCACGCGCGGGGACGTCCTCCGCCTCCTGGCCGAGCCCCGCACCACGACGGAACTGGCCCGGGCGCTGGGCGTCAGCAACGCGACGGCCTCGGCGCAGGCGGCGGCGCTGCGGGGAGCGGGTCTGGTGACGACGACCCGCACGGGGCGGTCGGTCCGACACGAGCGAACGGCACTGGGAGCCCTGATCGTGACCTCGACGCCCCACGCACGGCGCCCGTGAGCCGGGTTGGCGGGCCGCCTCGGAGCCGTATCCCCGCCGGCCGCGCACCCGAGGCACGTCCCGCGCCGCGGGGCCTCTCTCGCGTCCGGGGGCGCGCCGCGCGCCGTAGGGCGTTCTCCGCGCCCCAGGGCCTGTCTCGCGCCGTAGGTGGCTGTCTCACCCCAGCAGGTGGCCTGCCTCACGCCCGAGGGCGCGCCGTGGGCCCGTCTCGCGTCCTAGCGCAACGCGTCGGCGACCTCGCGGGCCGCGTCCACGACGCGCGGGCCCACGCGCTCCGGTACGGCGTCCGCCAGCATGACGACGCCCACGCTGCCCTCGATGCCCGTGACGCCCACCAGCGGCGCGGCGGCGCCGCTGGCGCCGGCCTCGAGTTCGCCGTGGGTGAGGGTGAAGCCGGGTTCGATGAGTTCGCCCGCGCGGGCCGCGAGGATGGCGCGGCCGGCCGCCCCGCGGTCGAGCGGGTGACGGAAACCGGCCCGGTAGGCGACGTGGTAGTCGGTCCAGGTCGGTTCGACGACGGCGACGGCCAGCGCCTCCGCCCCGTCGACGAGGGTCAGGTGCGCGGTCGCGCCTATGTCCTCGGCGAGCGAGCGCAGCGCGGGCAGCGCCGCCTCGCGCACCAGGGGGTGGACCTGGCGGCCGAGGCGCAGCACGCCGAGCCCGACGCGGGCGCGGCCGCCGAGGTCACGGCGGACGAGGGCGTGCTGTTCGAGTGTGGCGAGCAGTCGGTAGACGACGGTCCGGTTCACCCCGAGTCGGTTGGACAACTCGGTGACGGTCAGGCCGTGGTCGGTGTCGGCGAGCAGTTTGAGGACTCTGAGTCCCCGGTCGAGCGTCTGGGAGGTCTCCGCGGTCACGACGCCCTCTCCTTCGGAGTGAGTGACAGCGGACTCGTACGAGAGCTGCGGCACCGGTCCCATCGGCGACGCACGTCAGAGGCCGCCGGCAGGACGGGGTACACCGGCTGCGCTCCGCGGCGGCGCTGCCACGGGGCGTTTGCTTGAGCCGGGACAGTAGCGGCGTGTCCCGCTCAGCGGAAGACCTCGTCCAGAATCCGGGCGCGTGCGCCCTGATACGGACGGGTTCGGGACCTAAGTCGGCCGAACTCGGGACTTCGGCGGACAAGGCGGGCGGTCGCGTGCCCGTAGCGTGGAGGTGCGCGGGGCCGACCGTGGGGGCCGGTTCTCGTGGGACGGAAGAGGCCCGTACGCCGCCTGCGTACGGGCCTCTTGCCGTCATCGATCCGCCGGAATCACCGGTTCACCGGGCCACAGGGCCCGGCCGGGGCGGGTCTCGGCGGCCGGGGCGGGGTCACCGCATGCGGGTGGCCCACTCCTGCACCTTCTTGATCCGCTCGCGGATCTGTCCGGCGGTCGCCTCGGCGCTCGGCGGGCCGCCGCACACCCGGCGCAGCTCGGTGTGGATCACGCCGTGCGGCTTGCCGCTCTGGTGCACGTAGGCGCCGACCATCGTGTTGAGCTGCTTGCGCAGCTCGAGCAGCTCCTTGTGGGAAACGACGGGACGCCGTTCCGCCGGAAGCTCCAACAGGTCCGCCTCGGTGTCCGGCTTCTTGCGGCTGTGCGCGATCTGCCGGGCCTGGCGCTTCTGCAGGAGCAGCTGCACCTGGTCGGGTTCGAGGAGCCCGGGAATGCCGAGGTAGTCCTGCTCCTCCTCGCTGCCGGGATGGGCCTGCATGCCGAACTCGGCGGCGTTGTAGAGCACGCGGTCGAAGACGGCGTCGGACTCCAGCGCCTCGAAGGGCAGCATGTCCTGCTCGCCGGTGTCCTCGTCCTGCTGCTTCTCCGCCTCCGCCATCTCCTTCTCGGACTCGGCGTACGGGTCCTCCTCGCCCTCCTTCTTCGGCCGGTCGAGGACGTGGTCGCGCTCGACCTCCATCTCGCTGGCGAAGCCGAGCAGGCTGGGGATGGTGGGAAGGAACACGGACGCGGTCTCGCCGCGCCTGCGGGATCGCACGAAGCGGCCGACGGCCTGCGCGAAGAACAGCGGCGTCGAGATCGTCGTCGCGTACACGCCGACCGCGAGCCGCGGCACGTCGACGCCCTCGGACACCATCCGGACGGCGACCATCCAGCGGTCGGTGCTCTCGCTGAACTCGTCGATCCTGCCCGAGGCGCCGGCGTCGTCGGAAAGGACGACGGTGGCCTTGGTGCCGGTTATCTCGCGGATCAGCTTGGCGTACGCCCGCGCCGAGTCCTGGTCGGAGGCGATCACGAGCCCGCCGGCGTCCGGGATGGACTTGCGGACCTCGGTGAGCCGCTGGTCGGCGGCGCGCAGCACGTTCGGCATCCAGTCGCCGCGCGGGTCGAGGGCGGTGCGCCAGGCCTGCGAGACCGCGTCCTTGGTCATGGGCTCGCCGAGCCGGGCGGCGATCTCGTCACCGGCCTTGGTGCGCCAGCGCATGTTGCCGCTGTAGCTGAGGAAGATGACGGGGCGGACGACGCCGTCGCCGAGGGCGTTGCCGTAGCCGTAGGTGTAGTCGGCCGACGACCGGCGGATCCCGTCGTTCCCCTCCTCGTACGTCACGAAGGGGATGGGGTTGGTGTCCGAGCGGAAGGGCGTACCGGTCAGGGCGAGCCGGCGGGTCGCCGGCTCGAAGGCCTCCAGGCAGGCCTCGCCCCAGGACTTGGAGTCTCCGGCGTGGTGGATCTCGTCGAGGATGACGAGGGTCTTGCGCTGCTCGGAACGGTTGCGGTGGAGCATGGGCCGCACGCCGACACCGGCGTACGTGATGGCGATCCCGTCGTACTCCTTGCTGAGCGGCCCGGCGCTGTAGTCGGGATCCAGCTTGATCCCTATCCGCGCCGCGGCCGCCGCCCACTGCTTCTTCAGGTGCTCGGTGGGTGCGACGACCGTGACCTGCTGCACCACGTGGTGGTGCAGCAGCCAGGACGCGAGGGTCAGCGCGAAGGTGGTCTTGCCGGCGCCGGGCGTGGCGACCGCGAGGAAGTCACGGGGCTGCTCCTGGATGTACTTCTCCATCGCGCCCTGCTGCCAGGCGCGCAGCTTGTTGGCGGTGCCCCAGGGGGCGCGGCCGGGGAAGGCGGGAGAGAGGTGATGTGAGGAGGTGGCGGTGGTAGTCACGATCTCCGGTTCGACGCTCGTCCAGATATGACAACCGGGCCACCTTACCGGTGCGACCGGCGCGACCCCGGCGGAACGAGCCCGTGCCGCGGCTGCGTGAGACGGTCCTCACAGCCTCCGCAAACGCTCCGCAATGTCCGCGATGTCCTGCACCTCACCCGCCGCGACGCCCACGACCAGCTCGTACGCCCGGTCCTGGTCGGCCTCGCCGAGATCCACGCCGTTGACGCCGAGGAAGACGGCGGCGGAGAGCCAGGCGGCGCGCTTGTTGCCGTCGACGAAGGGATGGTTCGAGGCGAGGGCGTGGAGCAGCACGGCGGCCTGCTCGTGGAGGTCGCCGTACGCGCTCTCGCCGAACATCCGCGCCCTGGGGCGGTGCACGGCGGACTCCAGGAGTCCGGGCGCCCGCAGCTCGGGCACGCCTTCGCCGGTGAACGCGATCCGCGCGATCTCCCGCACCTCGGCGACGGTCAGGAACCGGACCCCGCTCATTGCCCGAGCCTCCTCAGCAGCTCCTCGTGCCGCCGCGCGAGCCGCCCGGCCTCGTCGCGCACCCGGCCGGCCTCCTCGTCGACGTACCGCCGTACGGCCTCGCGGACGAGCTCCTCGACGGGGAGGCCGCGGGCGTCGGCGAGATCGGAGAGCGCGGCGAGCTCTTCGGCCCCGGAAAGGATCACGGCATCACGTCCCATGCACCGACCCTAGGCACCCCCTGCTCCCCCGGCGACCTCTTTTCCCGGCGCCGCCGCCGGCACCCCGCCCGTGCGGGCCGCGCCCACTTGCGCGGCGCCCTCGTCGCCCCGCCCGCGCCTGCTTGCGCGGCGCCCCCTTACCCGGCGCCCCCGGTCCACCCCGCGCCCGCTTCCGTGCGGGCCGCGCTCCCCCGCCCGTGTGGGCTCGCGCCTGCTTGCGCGGCCGCCGCGGCCCGGGTCCGCCTCCGCGCGGGCTGCGCCTGCTTGCGCGGCGCCCTCGCCCCGCGCCCGTGTGGGCATTCGTTCCGCTGGGGCGGGACGGGTGGGCACACGGGACGGCGCCCTTGCGGGCGCGTTCCGCACCTGCGCCTTGACCCGCACCCCATGGACGCCGCGCTCCGGGTGCGGGTCCAGGCGCGGGAGCCTAGGCCCGGCAAGGGGCGCCGTCCGTTGTGCCCACCCGTTCCGCCCCAGCGGAACGAATGCCCACAACGGAGGTGGGCGACAGGCACCGCACCGGCGGAGGGCGGAGGCCCAGCAGGGCGCAGGCCCACAACGGCAGGGCGCGGGCCCAGCGGGCCGCGGGCCGCAGGGGTCGGGCTAGGTCGGGCGGGCGGAGAGGCGGGTGGCGACCCAGATGCCGGCCGCCGCCACACCCGCCATCGGCAGGAACACCGCCGCGAAGGCCACCGGGTGCGAGCCCGCCGCCGCGCCGCCGGCAGCGGCCGCGTGCCCGACCGCCCCACCCCCCAACGCGGCGAACGCCGCCCCGCCCGCCGCCAGCAGCAGGACGTTGGACAGGCCGTCGGAGATCTGGAGCGCGGCCGAGTTCGCGCCGGCCTCCTCCGGGGCGGACAGCTTCAGCAGGAGCACGCTCGTGGAGGAGATCACCAGGCCCATGCCGAAGCAACCGAAGCCCCACGCGACCGCGACGGTCCACACCGGCACGGCCGCGATCAGGACGCTCGGCGCGGCCGCGACGGCCGCCGCGACGAGGACCATGCCGCCGACCACGAACCGCTCCCGGTACGGCTCGGTGCGCGGCCGGGACTGGACGTAGGAGCCGAGCGCCCACGTCAGGCCGCCGACGGCGAGCGAGAGCCCGGCGAGCGTCGGGGTGAGCCCGCGCTGGGTGACCAGCATCAGCGGCACGAAGGACTCGGCGGCGATGAACGAGCCGGCGGCTATGCCGCGCAGCAGCACCACGGACGGCAGCCCGCGCGCCGCCCGGTACGTTCCGCGCGGCAGCAGCCCGCGTACGGCGGGGACGAGCAGCGCCGCGCCGGCCGCCGCGGGCAGCAGGGACAGCCAGCGCAGCTCCTGCCCGGCGTACTGGAGCAGTCCTGCTCCGAGCGAGATGCCGAGGGCGAGGCGTACGCGCCGCCGGTCCCAGCCGGCGACGGCCGCGTCGGGATCGGCCGGCCCGGAGGCGGTGCGCCGGATCGCGGGGAGGGCGAGGGCGAGCGGGAAGACGACGAGGACCGGGATGCCGACGAAGACCCAGCGCCAGCCCAGCTGCTCGGTGATCGTTCCGGCGGCGAGCGGTCCGACGACGGACGGCACGACCCAGCCGGCGGCGAACGCGGCCATGATCGCGGGCCTGAGGTGTTCCTCGTAGGCGCGGCTGATGACCACGTACAGCGCGACGATCACCAGCCCGCCGCCGAGGCCCTGGACGGCCCGGCCGAGGATGAACAGCCACATCGCGCCGGCGGTCCCGGACAGCAGCAGTCCGGCGGCGAAGCAGCTCATGCCGACGGTGAGCGGTCCGAGCGGCCCGCTGCGGTCGGACCACTGTCCGGACAGGACCATGCCGAAGAGGCTGGTGGTGAAGTAGGCGGAGAAGGCGAAGGCGTAGAGCGGGACTCCGTCGAGTTCGCGGGCGGCCACGGGCATGGCGGTGCCGACGGCGGTCGCCTCGAAGGCGACGAGGAGGACGACGGAGATGACGCCGATGCTGAGCGCCCGGTGGGCCCGGTCGAGCACGGATCCGCCGCCGGTGGGAGAGGGTGTCGCGGCGGCGGGGTGCGGTGCGACGACGTCGGCGTCGCGGGGTTCGAGGGCGCTCATGGGCTCAGAGTAAGGGCCGTATCCGGTTTTGGCCCCTGTCGGGAGTCGTATCCGTCCTGGCCCCTTGGTCGTACGACCATGAACGCCGTATGGCAGTCGTGTTGCGCACCGGCCGGAAGCATTGAGCACCGCCGCGCCCGCCGCCTAACGTCTTTCTCGTCACCACGACCGTGTGCCCGAGTGGTTCAGGGGCTCGCCTGCAAAGCGAGTTACGCGGGTTCAATTCCCGCCACGGTCTCCGCCGCGTCCCCCCTGGCGTCGCTTGAGTAGGCTCTCCCTGCTCAGGCGAACGACAGGGGGATTCGCACATGGAACGGCCGTACCGTCTCGTCACGCGCCTGGACCCGGTGCACTCCGCCGCCTCACCGCCCGCCCCGTACCAGCGTTTCGTCGCCCGCGACCCGGCCGACGACCGTACGGTGCTGCTCACCGTCCCGCATCCCGGCACCGACCCGGGCCTGTTCCGGGCGGAGGCGGAGAAGGCCCAGCGCCTGCCGGCGCCTTGGACACTGCCGGTCACGGAGACCGGCGCCGGGTCGTACGCCACTCCGTACGTGCCGGCCCTTCCGCTCCCCGTCGCCCTGGCCGTGCACGGCGGCCCGTTGCCGGAGGAAACGGTACGGGTGATCGGCGCGGCGCTCGCCGAGACGCTCGCGGCGCTGCACGCGCAGGGCGCCGCGCACGCGGGCGTGGCGCCGGCCGCGGTGCTGCTGACGGCCGACGGCCCGCGGCTCACCTGCTTCGGCGCGGGGCGCGTCACGGACCGGGTGGACCGGGAGGCGTGCGCTCCGGAGCAGGCGGCGGGGCGGGCGGCGGAGCCGACGCCGGCCGGTGACGTGTACGGGTTCGGGGCCGTCCTCGCGTACGCCGCCACCGGCCACCGCGTACCCGAGCGCGCCGAACTCCCGCCCGCCCTGCGGCAGACGGTCACCGCCTGCCTGACCGGCGACCCGGCGCAGCGCCCGGCCGCCGCCGCGCTGCTGCCCGCGCTGGCGCCGCCCGCGCCGCACGGGACGGTGCTGGGCTCGGCGGCCTCGCTGCTGACGCCGGGCTGGCTGCCGCCCCGGGTCGTGGCGGCGCTGGCGCACCAGTCGTCGTCGCTGCTCTCGGCCGACCTGCCCGCACCCACCGGCCCTGCGGGACCCGCCGGCCCCACCGCACCCACCGGCCCGGGCGGATCGACCCCACCCGCCACGCCCGCCCCACCCACCACACCCGTCGCGCCCGTCACGGCGCCTGCCCCGGGAAACTGACGGATGCTCACCCCGCTCACCCACGACGACCCGTCGTCCCTCGCCTCGTACCGCCTGCTCGCCCGGCTCGGTTCGGGCGGCATGGGCACGGTGTATCTGGCCCGTTCGCCGGGCGGCCGTACGGTCGCGCTGAAGACGCTGCACGCGCGCCTCGCTGCCGACGCCGCCTTCCGCACCCGGTTCCGGCTGGAGACGGACGCGGCCCGCATCATCGGCCCGCGGCACGGCGCCGAGGTCTTCGACGCGGACCCGCTGGCCGACACGCCGTGGCTGGCCACCGAGTACGTGCTCGGCCCGCCGCTCGACGACGCCGTCGCCCTCGCCGGCCCGCTGCCCGAACCGACGGTCCGCGCCCTGGGCGCCGCCCTCGCCGGCGGCCTGCGGCAGCTGCACTCCTCCGACGTCGTCCACCGCGACCTGAAACCGTCCAACATCCTGGTCACCGCCCACGGACCGAAGCTGATCGACTTCGGCATCGCCCGCGCGGCCGGCGACGACCGCCTGACCACCACCGGCCAGGCGGCCGGCACGCCCGCCTACATGTCCCCGGAACAGGCCTCGGGCCAGGAACACACCCCGGCCGGCGACGTGTTCGCCCTCGCCGGCGTGCTGCTCTTCGCCGCCACCGGCCACGCGCCCTTCGGCACCGGCGCCCCGGCCGACCTCCTCTACCGCGTCCGCTACGCCGACCCGGACCCGACCGCCCTCGCCGCCCTCCCGCCGTCCCTGCGCCCCCTCCTCACCGCCTGCCTCGCGAAGGACCCGACGGCCCGCCCGACCACGACCACCCTGGTCACCGCACTCCACGACGGCCACGGCGAGTTCGCCGACCACCTGCCCGCACCGCTCCTCGCCGCCATCGCCCGCCGCGCCACCGACGTCTGGCATCCCCACCCGCCCCGCCTCCCGGCCCCCGCCACCGACCCCTACGCCTCCTCCTCCCCCACGACGACCGTCCCCCGCCCCGCCCCGCTCACCCGCCGCCGCCTCCTCACCCTGGCCGCCGCCGCGACCACAACCACGGCGGCGGCGGGCGCGGGCGTCTGGGCCTGGCTGTCGTCACGGGACGAACCCGCCGACGACGCCAAGCAACTGCCGTCCGCTCCCCTGCTCGGCGAGGCGCCGCACTCGCTGTGGAGTCTGAACATGGCCACGCCGCAGAAGGAGGAGCGCTCCTTCCCGATGCTCGCCGGCGGCCAGGTCGCGCTGGTCGCGGGTCTGGGCGTGGTGTTCGGCGACGCCGCCTCCGGCAAGGACGGCGGTGTCGCCACGGTCGACACGACGCCGTGGAGCGCCGTCTCGGACGGCGAGACCGTCTACGCGGTCCCCCGGAAGCCGGACGACGTGCACCACGACTTCGTCGTGCACCCGGTCGACGCGACGCGCTACCGGCTGCGGCAACCCGGCATCAAGGTCAAGGGCCTCAACGCCAACATGCACGCGACACAGCTGCTGTGCGCGGCCGACGGGATCCTCTACGTCTCCGGGGCGACGGGCACCCGCACGTCCCTGAAGTCCCACCTCCTCGTGGCCGTCGACACCCGGACGGGCAAGGAGCGGTGGCGCACGGAGGTGAGCAACTCCGGGAAGGACGACGAGCCGATGATCGTGGCGGCGGCCGCCCACGGAGACCGGCTGGTCACGTTCGAGGTGGAGAACGAGTTCACGGACACCACGCGGGTGGTCGCGCGCGACACCCGCAGCGGGGCCGTCCGCTGGCAGAAGGAGCTGGACATCGGCCGGAAGACCGCCGCGTCCAGCCCGCCCTGCCTGGACGGGACCCATCTCTACACCGGCGGTGCCAACCTCTCCGCGTTCCGGCTTGCGGACGGCGTCGAGTCATGGCAGCAGCGGATCTCCGCGAAGGACCCGTTCTCCGCTCCCGTACTCGGGGACGGAGTCGTCTACGCCGTCGTGGAACAGGCCGCGTTCGCGGTCTCGGCGTCCACGGGCACGAAGCTCTGGCAGGAACGGGCGAGCAAGGACAATCCGGCCCTGCCCACGACCGAACAGTGCCTCGCGGTGGGCCGGCGCCACCTCTTCTACCGGTCCGAGCTCGGCCTGGCCGCCGTGGACCTCAAGAGCCACGGCCGCGCCTGGGTGTACCAGACGGATGCCGACCACATCGTCCAGCAGCGGGACGAGCAGCGCATGTTCGCCGTCGGTGACGGCTTCGTGATCGCCCTGCCGCTGACCTGACGCACCGCCCTGCCCCGGCCCCCCGTCTCCTTCCGCCGCCCCCTTCCGCCGCCCCCTTCCGCTCCCGCCCCCGCTCCCCTTCCCGCCCCCGTTCCCGCCCCCTCGGCTCCGTGCCTCCGACGACCACGACAGGACGTGACTTCCGTGAATCCGCTCGGCTTCGGCGACCCGCTACGGCTCGGGCCGTACCGTCTCCTCGGCGTCCTGGGCGAGGGCGGCATGGGCAAGGTGTACTTCGCGGCGGGACCGGACGGCCGTCCCGCCGCGGTCAAGGTGCTGCGGCCCGAACTCGCCCACGACCAGCACCTGGCCCAGCGGTTCGTACGCGAGGCGCACACCGCCCAGGCCGTCACGAGCCCGGGTGTGGCGCGGGTGCTCGGCGCGGAGCTGGAGGCCGGGCGGCCGTGGATCGCCACGGAGTTCCTGGCCGGGCCCACCCTCGCCGAGGCCGTCGACGGGCACGGCCCGCTCACCGAGCAGGCCGTACGGTCGCTGGCCGCGGCGCTCGGCGCGACCCTGCGGGACATCCACGCGGCGGGACTGGTCCACCGCGACATCAAGCCCGCCAACATCGTGCTCACCTCGGACGGCCCGCGCGTGATCGACTTCGGCATCGCCCGGCCCGAGCACGGCCTCACCCTCACCACCACCGGCCAGATCCCGGTCACCCCGGGCTACGGCGCGCCCGAGCAGGTGCTCGGGCGGCGGGTGACGGCGGCCGCGGACGTCTTCTCGCTGGGAGCGGTCCTCGTCTACGCCGCGACCGGCCGTCCCGCCTACGCCGGAGCCCATGTGGCGGCCGTGCAGTACGCCGTCGTGCACGAGCGCCCGGCTCTCGACGGGCTGCCGGCCGCGCTCCACCCGCTGATCGCGCCCTGCTTCCAGCACGACCCGGCGCTCCGGCCCGCTCCCGAACAGATCGCCCGCGTCTTCGCGCCCGACCGGAAGGCGGCGCGCGACGCGTGGCGGCGCGGTCCGCTGCGCGAGGAGGTGAAGCGGCGGGAGGCCGAGATGCGGCGCCAGCTGTCCTCCGCCGCCACGGCCGGCGCCACCACCGCCGCCACGACCACCGTCGGGTCCTCCCCGTCCGGGCCGAGCCGTCGGCGCTTCCTCACCGTCTGGGGCGCGGGCGGCGCCGTCCTGCTGGCCGGGGCCGGCACCGGGGGCACCCTGTGGTGGCTGCGCGACCGGCAGGAGTCGGCGCTGCCGCCCGCCGGCGACGCGCCGGCGGCCAGGCTCCTCGACCGGGCGAACGCGGGCATCCGGCCCACGCCCTTGTGGGGCCCGCTCGAGGTCGCCGCCTCGGGCCCGCTCCCGACGCCGGTGGTGCTGCGGGACGTGGTCGTCTTCGCGGCACGCAGCGGCGGGCTCACCGCCCTCAAGGTGGTCGACGGGTCGACCAAGTGGACACTGCCGGACCTGTCCGCCAAGGCCCGCCAACTCGCCGTCGGCGAAGACGACTTCGCGGCCGCGGACACGACCGGCCGGCTCGTCGTCCGTAACGCCTCCACCAGCGAGGAAAGGTGGTCGGTGGCGAACGCGGACGTCGCGTTCCTGCTCGCCGCCACCGCCGAGGGAATCTACTTCCTCACCCGCAAGGGGCAGCTGCGCGCCGTCGACACCGCCGGGCGGTCGATCCGCTGGACGGTGCCCTCGAAGGAGAGCGGCACGGACAGCACCGGCCCGTTCGCCGCCGTCGGCCGCGGCCGTCTGGTGCTCTCCGGCACGAACGGCGACGTCACGGTCCTGGACACCGCGACCGGTCGGGGTGTCTGGCACATCAAGGGCCAGTCGTCACAGGCGCTGCAGCCCGTCGTCGAGGACGACTCCGTCTATCTCGGCGGCCACACCCTCACCGCCGTCACCCTCACCACCGGCAAGCGGCGCTGGGCCGTCGACACCCACGGCGAGTGGGGCCCGCCGGCGCTCGACCCCGACGGCCTGACGGCCGTCGACGGCGGCCTCGCCTACCGCTACGAGAAGGACGGCACCCGCACCGAGCTGTGGATCGTCGACCTCAACAGCCCCTACCCGTCGATGCAGCAGCCGGCCGTCCAGGGCGACTGCATCTGGGTGATCGAAGGCGACTTCGAGAACGCGGGCGTCTCCGGCCTCTCCAAGGAGGGCAAGGACCGCCTGTGGACGTACGAGCGGGACAACTCGGGCCCCTGGACGATGGCCGCGGCCGGCAACCGGGTCTTCCTGCTCAGCAAGGGTAAGGTGGTGGCGATGCCGACGTCCTGAGTGCCGGCCGGGCCGCCCGCCCCGCCCGGCGCTCAGGGAGCGACGCGCCGGACGTCAGGAGGAGGCCGACGAGGACGGCAACGGCGTCGTCGAGGACCAGAAGTCCGACGTCACGTTCGGCGCGGTCGGCGGCTGGTTGCTGTAGTCGGGGCCGTTCGGCGGCGTGGTGGGCGGCAGCACCTCGGACTTGTCCACGCAGGGCGTGGTGATCTCGAAGTGGGCCTGTCCCTTCCAGCCGATCAGCACCTCCAGCTGGAAGCCGTCGGGCGTCAAGTAGTGCGCGGAGAGCTTGTCCACGCTCGTCGCGCGGAAGGCGTAGCCCTTGCTCCGCCAGTGCCGGTCCACCAGCCCGAGGAAGGCGCTGCGGCGCTGCTCCGAGATGATGGTCATGACCGTGCGTGCCCGGTCGGTCGAGCAGTTGCCCGGCATGGTCTGCCGGTGGGTCCACTGCACCGGCGGAACGATGGCCGCCATCGTCTCGTCGAGGATCTGGTCGGCGCGCTCGGCGGCCTGCTGCATGTTCATCTTCGGCTTCTCCTTCTCCCCTGAACCCGTGTTCCCGCCGGAACCCGTGTGCCCGCCTGCCGCCGTGCCGCAACCCGCGAGCAGCAGCACGACAGTCATCGCGGTGAGCGCCTTGTGCACCAGTTTCATCGGCGCGCCTCCGGAATCATCTTGCCGGGCTCTCCGGCGACGATCGCCGCGATGTTCTGCGCGGAGATCCGGTCCTTCTCGGGGGTGAAGTAGTTCGAGTGGGCCTCGACACCGGCCTCACTGTTCCAGACGTCGGGGAACTTCGGCCGGACGAGCGCGGGCCCGTCCTCCGTGCGGAAGCGGTTGGCGCCGAACGCCTCACTCGACGGGTCCTTGCCGAACCATACGTCGTCGTCGCCCGGGTCGCCCACGTCCGCGCCGATCGCACCGCCGGCGAAGCCGCCGAGCGGTCCGCCGAGGACGAAGCCGGCACCGGCGCCGATGAGACCGCCCTTCACCGAGCCGTGCGACGGGAGCTTCGTGACGATGTCGTTGTCGGCGGCGCCGACGAAGACGTGCTCCTTGCCGACACCGAGGTCCTCGGCCCGGTCGACGCCGACACCGGGGCTGCCCACCAGGATGATGTCGTCCGCGCCGGGGATGCCGCCGGGCTGCTGCGTGGCCTGGCCGACCGTGAGCGAGCCGTAGGAGTGGCCGATGGCGGTGATGTGCGGGTCGGCGTTCTCGTTCGTCGCCGAGATGCCGGCCATGAACGAGTTGTAGGCCGGGGCGCCGCGCTGAGCGTCCTCCTTGGTCATCACGTCGATGTCCTGCGGGGCGTCGTATCCCAGCCAGACGATGGACGCGCTCGAAGGATCGAGCTTCTGGGCGCCCACCGCCGTGTCGTAGGCGCGCTTGACCGTGCCGCCGGCGAATCCCTCGTCGAGCTTGGTGCCGAGGCCCGGCACGTAGGCGGAGACGTTCCTGGCGGTGTCCGGGTTTCCGTACGCGACGATGGCCCGGCCGTTGCCCTGGTCGCCGATGCCGAGCAGCAGCATGGGCGGCTGCGAGGGCGTGTTCAGCTTCTCCTGGATGCCGCGCAGACCGGCGAGCTTGGTCTCCGCGTCCTCGCCGCCCTGTTCGGACAGCTTGCCCATGAGCTGGGGCATGTAGGTGCGGTTGGCCTCGTCGCGGGCGAGCGAGGGTATGCCGTCCAGGTTGCCGACGGTGTCCGGGTAGACCGCCAGATACTCGATCCGCTGCTCCTCGGAGAGCCCGTCCCACCACGCCTTGCGCTCGGCAGGCGTGCCCTTGGTCGGGATGTCGTCCTTGAGCACGTCGTCGGCGGCGCCGTGCACCGCCTGACTGTCCCTGCTGACGTCGGCCCAGGTGCTCTCCGTGACGTCGAGGCCCTGCTCGGCCTTCAGTTGGCGTACGGCACCCGCGTACTGCCCGTCGATCGAGGTCGCCTCGGACAGCGCGCTCGCTATCGCGTCGGCGATGTCCTGGGCGCGGGCCGCGTTCGGATTGGCGTTCATCTGGGCCTGGACGTCGTCCATCATGCGGTTCCAGAAGCCGCCGCTGCCGTGCTGCACGGTGTCGCCGGGGACTTCCTTGCCGTCGTACTTGCCCTCGGCGGCCGGATAGCTGACGGATCCGTCCGCGTGCACGGTGAAGCCGTAGTGCTGGGCCTCGTCGAGCGCGTTCAGCAACTTCTTCTGCGGGCCGACGAGTTCCTCGGCGAGGCCGCTGAGCGCCGCCTCGAGCAGACCGCACTCGGTGTGTATGTACTGGAAGTTGCGTCCCAGCCGGCCGAGCCGGTAGGTGGCCATCATGGTCGACATGCCCTTGGTGGTGTCCGTCAGCTTGGGCACCACGTCGTTGTCGACCTGCTTGCGGGACTGGTAGGCGCGCTTGCTGACGTCGGCCCAGCCGCGGGCGGCCTCGAGCAGCTCGTTGAGCTTGAGGTCCTTGAGTTCCTGCATGGACACCATGGCGGTCACTCACCCGCCTTGGGCTTGTCGGCGGGCGCGGGAGCGATCGCCGAGAACCTCGAGCGCTGGTACGCCTCGAACTCGCCGTGGTCCTTGGCCACTTGGCGCAGCGGGCCCTCCAGTGCCCCGGCCTCGTCGCGCACGGACTTCAGGCGCTGCTGCCAGGAGAAGAGGACGGCGGTGAGCGCGGCCGTGGTCTCCAGGCCCTCGGTGTTGGCCTCCACGCCGTTGTGCGCCGTCTCCAGCTGGCTCAGACCGCCGTTGGTCTCGGACTGGATCTGAACGACGGCACCGGCCGCGTGCGTCCACGGCCCCTCGGTCTGCTTGAGGTCCGGCCCGGCCGCGCCACCTCCGCTGCCACCCGGGTCCATCGCCAGCCCGGCGAGGCTCATTCCCGGCTCGGCGGAGGAACCCCCGCCTCCATCGGCCTGAAGCAGTTGCTGCAGGCTTTGCGGCTGCGTCACTTCGGACACGGCACTCCCCCGTTTTCTGTTCACGCCACACGTCTATATCTGTGCACGGCAAAGCTACAGGCCGTACGCCGTTCGTACGCAAGTGCAATGAGAAGATCTGCAGCCTCTTCACAGGAGGCCGCGGAGATCAGCCGCCCTGGCCGTACGGAGGCTGCTGCGGGTACTGCTGGTGCTGCGGCGGGTACGGCGGCTGCTGCTGCGGGTACGGCTGCTGCTGCGGCGGCCCGTACGGAGCGTACGACGGCACCGGCGGAGCCGCCGGCGCCACCGCCTGAGCCGCCCCACGCCGCCGCGCCCGCACGACGACCGCCGCCACGGCACCCCCGACGACCAGCGCGGCCCCGACTCCGAGCGCGACCCACATCCCGGTGTTCCCGTCGCCCGACGAGCCGGCGGCAGCGGGCGGCTGCCCGGTGTCGGCGGTCGCGGGAGCGGAGGAGGCTCCGGCGGACGGCGCGGTCGAGGGCGACGGCGAGGCGGACGCCTCGGCGGCCGCGAGATCCGGCAGCGGGTAGACGTCGGCGGGCCCGGGATCGCCGGGGTTGGTCAGCGCGATACGGGGACGGACGCCTCCGTAACCGATGTAGTCGGTGCGCTTCTTCCCGTTCGTGGGCCCGCCTGCCGTGTTGAGCATGACGCGCAGGACCTGATTGTTGGTCCAGTCGGGGTGCTTGGCCCAGATGAGAGCGGCGGAGGCGGACGCGAGGGCGCTGGCGGAACTGGTCCCCTGCCCCTTGCAGAGCTGAGTGTTCTTACCGCACGCGTGCAGGATGTTCTCAGCCGGCGCGGCCAGATCGACCTGGGGGCCCGTCTGCGACTTCGGCCACCACGCGGCCTTCTCCGTCAGCCCTCCCACACCGACGACACCCGGCGTGGCAGCGGGATATTCGACGGCGTTGCCGGTATCGGCCGAGTTACCTACCGACGCAAAGATCAGCTTGTTCTTCGACAGCGCGTACCTGACCGCCTCGTCGAGCTCCGGACCGGTCTTCTGGTCACCGGCCGAGATATTGATGATCTTTGCCGGTGAATCCGCCGCGTACCTGATCGCCTTGGCGACACTCTGCGCGAAGGTGTCGGTCACACGGTTCTTCTGCTGCCACCGCTCCTGGTTGTACGGGAGCCGGATCGGCAGAATCTTCGCCTTCGGCGCGAGGCCGAACGACCCTTGCGTTGCGCCGCGCGCACCCGTGGCAGCGATCTCGGCCGCGATTCCGGTGCCGTGATCGTCGACGTCGTTGTTCTCGTCCCCGGACAGCAAGGAGAAGTCCTTGCCGGGAAGCACCTGTCCCCTCAGGTCCGCAATGGAGTCGTTGACGCCTGAGTCGAGGACCGCGACGACGACGCCCTCACCCTTGCTGATCTTCCACATCTCGTCCGCCTTCATGGCGTCGAGGTGCCACTGCATGTCCCGTACGGACTCGGCGTGTGCCGGCGTCGCACCGATGCCCAGCAGTGTCAGGGCCAAGCCGGCCGACGCCAGGGAGCCGAGCCGCCGGGCCCGTCCACTGCTGGTGCGCATCTGTTGTCTCCGCGTCCTTCTTCTACGAGGTCAGTCGACGACCGGGGGCACGATCGGGCGCCGGCCCTGCTGCCAGGTCTCCTCGTCCTCGACCAGGTAGTCGGGACGCTCTCCGTTGCGCTCGTCGCGGTCGTCGGCGCCGTTGCGCGCGCCGGCACCGTGGATCCCGGCACCGCGACCCGCGACCGGTCCCGTCCCGGCGCCCGACTGGCCGCCGCGCACGAGCCCCGAGCCACCGGGAGTGAACGGCTTGGCACCGGCCTGGCCGGCCTTCTGGGCCTTGCCGCCGACCACGCCGCCCTGCTCCGTCGCGAGCCGGCGGCCCGCCGCCATGCCCCGCTCGCCGGGACGGCCGGCGTGAGGCTGCGTGGCGCCGCTCGTGCCGCCGCGGCCGTACGTCTGCTCGTTGCCGATCACGTTGCTGCGCGGGATGCCCGTCGTGGGACGGCCACCGTTCGTCGGCGTCGGCTTCCCGCCGAAGATGCCGGTCTCCCGCGGCAGACGACCCGCGGTGGTCCCGCCGGGACCGAAGGGCCCCGGACGCCCGCCCGGCAGGCCCTTGGCGGTGCCACCGGTGGTCGGCAGCGGTCCCGGACCGGTGGGGCCGGTGATCAGCGGAGGCGGCGTGAACTGATTGCCTCCCGGGAAGGTGGTCGGCACATCGGGCTTCACCGTGCCGGGCCCGGGCGGAGTCGTGGGCACGGTCGGGACGTCCGGATGAGTGATCACGGAGTCGATCCCGAGGTCCGCCGGAATCTCCGGGTCCGGAGGGACCACGTGAGTCGGCGTGGGGCGCACGGTGCCGCCGTGGTCGACCGTGCCGTCGGAACCACGCACGGTGCCGCTGTCGGAACCGGTGTCAGGCCGACCACCGATCTTGTCAGCGGTCATCACGCCGCGCGTGGACGACGTGCTGCTCGTGGAGGCACGCCCAGGCACCTGGACGTAAGTGTCCTTCTCACGCCAGGCGTCGTTCATCCCCGCCGGCGGCGGGAACTCCGGCCTCGGCGCGCTGTTCACCTGCTGGCCCGTGTGGGTGTACGTCTGCCCGAGCGAGCGCAGCTTCATCAGCGCCTCGATCCGGGTCCGCTCCCGCAGCGTCGCCGCCGCGTTCATGTCCTCGCTCAGCGACTTGACCTCGGTCTTGCCCGCTTCGGGGTCGTGCCGGGCCGCGTTCAGCGCGCGCTGGGCGGACGCGTAGTTCGTCTTCGCCGAGGCGCTGGACTTGGCGAGCTCGTCGACGCCGCTCTTCGCCTCGGCCATGGCCTGTGCCGAATAGGAAAGGGCCTTGCTGGCCAGCTCCGTGTACTCGGCGAGGTAGAAGGTGGCGCTCGCCGTGGCCGCCGTCCACTCGGTGAAGGCGTCGGCTCCCTTGCCCTGCCAGCTGAGGCCGCCGGAGGCCCGGGCGCGCAGATACTCCGCGATCTTCGTGATCTCGGTGGCCGCCTTGCCCAGCTTCTCCGACAGGGTCACGGCGCGATCGTGATTGATGGGAGTGAGCATCGCCAGCAGCTGCTCGTTGGTCAGGCCGTCGAGCGGCGTCGTTTCCGCCGCCGGTGCCTTGGGCTTACCCATGCGACTCTTCCCCCGTTTCCATCCAGTCGTTCACTAGAAGCCGGCCTGCGTGCCCGAGGCTCCGCCCGCGGACGGTGCGCCGTCCGGGAGCGGCGCGTCCGACGTACCGCCCATGGTGGTCTGGGCGTTGGCGCCGCCGTGGCCCTTGCCCTGGTTCTGCAGCTCGGTGATCTGCGCGTTGAGCCGCTGCATTCGCGCGCGGATGTCGTCGTCGATGTCCTGGTACCCGTTCTTGGAGAGGTCGATCGCGATCTGCATGCTCTCCATCTGGAGACCCAAGACCTTGCAGAACGTGCGGAGTTCCTCGCGGACGACGTTGTACGTCCCGAAGAGGAACTCCGCCTCCTTGAAGCCCGGGCCGGCGAGCGCGCCCTGCTCGAGCCACTCCTCGCCGATCTTGCTGGGACCGGCGTCCGACTTCTCGAAGTCGGCGAGCAGTGCCTGCACCCGGGTCTTGAGGTTCGCGAGCTCGCTCACCTCGAAGGCCAGGCTCGCGGCCGCCCCGGCCACTGCCCCGACCGGGCCCATCAGCCCCAGGTAGGGGGCCACCGCGCCGATCGCACCGCCCCCGTTGTCCAACGCCTCCGCCATCGTCGCCTCCCCGTTCGACACGTCAGGAGTTCACTGTAGTCAAGACGACGGACACAGCGCACCTCCGGGTTGCACACGCAACGCCAATCGTACGGTTACGACTTGGCCACAACGACCTTCAACCCGCCCCTGGTCGGAAGCCGCTCCCTCGCGCCTCCCTCCGGCGGGTTTCTCGCTGCGAATGCCCACGATGCGCACCTGACCGCCCGCGTCACGCCCCGCTCGGCCCCGGCGGCCACACCTTCCTCGGCTTCTTCGCCTTGATCACGGGCGTCGCGGGCAGCCCGGCGTCGTCCGCGCAGCCCAGCTTCCGCACCATCGCCAGCATGACCGAGTGAAGCACCACCAGGTTGTCCTCGCGGGTGGCGACGGTGTCCGGGGTGGTGGACTTCAGGACGTCCAGAGTCCCGCGGATGCGGGCGGGCTCCTTGTCCGAGCCCTTCAGCAGGGGGCTGACGCACCTGGTGTAGAGGTAGGCCTTCCGGTAACCGGCGGATGCGTCGACTGCCATCTCGTACGGGTACATGAAGGGATCGACGACGTGCTGCCCCGGCGCTTTGGGGCCGTAGAGATCGAACGAGACGCGGAGGCGGTGCGGGCCCGGATTCGCGAAGACGTAGCAGTCAGCCGACTCGCCGGCCCGGTCCTCGTCCCCGCGGTAGTCGGACTCCAGCTGCGTCTTCGCCCGGTCGAGCCAGCCCTCGGTCGGCGTATGGCCGAACACGGCGGAGTGGAAGACCTCCGTGACCAGAGCCCTTTCAAGGGCGGGCGCCGCCGCCCCGGACACGGCGCCGTCGCACTGATCCTCCGCCGTCACCCTCGGCCTGGGATTCTCCTCGTGCCCGCAGGCGGTCAGAGCGAGCACACCGGCCACCACGATCCCTGCGGCCCTGCGGCCGCCCCTCCTGATCACCCCTGTCACCCCTCGTCCGATGCGCCGGTCTGAGGCAGAGCGCCCTGCCGTTTCTGACGGAGGTAGCCGTCGTTGTAGCCGTCGTTTCGCGATTCGACGAGGTGCTGCTGAAGAGTCTCGTCCAACTCGCCCCGGTGGTAGGCGAGAAAGCGGTCCAACGGGGCGTCGGCACTGGCCTTTCCCCAGGCGTACTGGGCGGCCTGATCCTCGCGGATCTTCTCTTCGACGTCGCCCTTGTGGTCTTCCTTCGCTTTGTCCGACCAGTCACCGACGACCTGGCCGGCCAGCGTCTCCATGGCACCGCTGCCCGTGTCCACGGCAAGCGGCACCAGGACGGCGGCCACGCCGGCGGCCGCCGCCGTCGCCGGCAGGAACGCGACGCCGGCGGCGATCGCGGCCGTCGTACCGAACTCGATCCACGCGCCCCTCGCCTCCTGCGCCTTCTCGTAGTCCTCCTGGACCTTCAGCCCCTCGGCCTCGATCTGGCCCGCCCGGGCGTGGTCCAGAAGCCCCTGCATCATGGCGCCCGTCGTGACGGCCGCTTGCCCGCGCCCTTCGACGAGCCGGCCGTGAGCGTCGAGCTCGCGTTCCAGCACGCTGGTGACATAGACACGCTCCGCCGTCGACACTGTCGCGTAGGCGTCCGGGTGCTGCCCGAGCGCGCTGAGGAAGCCGATCGCGTCCTTTGGCTCGAAGCTCGGGTGTGCGGCCAGTGCCTTGATGTCCGTCCCCCACGGTCCGTAGACGTCACGCGCCACTTCGCCCTCGGCCAAGGAACGGTTCAGGTCGTCGATGTACCCGGCGGCCATCGTGCCCAGGCTGTCCGCCAGGGCGGAATGGTGCTCCTTCAGCAGCCCGGCGTCCCCGTACGTCGTCACGACGTCTCGCATGATCTGCGCGGTGACGTCGTCCCGGGCGAGCTTCGGGTCCGGGTCGTCCCAGGTGTGCCCCAGTGTGGCCGCCTCCAGCGCGTGCCCGAGCGCGTCCGGCATGTAGTCCGCCGCAGCTTTGACGTCGTCCGGATGACGCCCGTCGGTGTCCGGAAAGAAGGCGTACTTCTCGTCGGTGAAGAGGGACAGATAGGACTTCGGCGTCCCGTCGGGCATCGTGCCGAGCGTGTAGGGGCCCGACTTGGCCGTCCCGTCCTTCTCGTACTCGACCGGCTCCTTCGAGAAGAACTCCTTCGCCGCCTCCGGACTGTGCCCGAGCGCCTCCAGCACCGGCACCATCGGGTCGTAGCCGGCGCCGTTCGTCCCGGACGGGTTGAAGGGGTTGTGGTGGAGGCCGCCGAAGCCCTTGGTCGCGGCGAACATTTTCGGGTCCTTCGCGTGCAGCTGCGTCACGTGCTCGGCGATCGGCACGAGGAAGCGGGGGCTGTAGTCGCCGTACCGCAGGATGCCGCCGAGAAGCTGATAGCCGAAGGGTGCGTTGAGGTCGTTCTTCGCCAGCGGAACGTGTTCGGTGCCGAGCCGGCGCATCTCGGTGGACCACCGGTCGGCCCAGGCGCTGTCGGACCGGCTCGCGGTGGCCAGGTTGAGTCCGAGGTTCTTCTGGAGTTCCCGGACGTCGGTCAGGCGCTCCTCGTCGACCTTGCCGTAGGTGTACGTGCTCGCCGACAACTGTCCGAAGAACTCCAGCGATTCCTTCGGTCCCAGGCCGTCGTAGAAGGCGCGGGCGAACTCCTTGGAGGTGCTGTTGTCCGCGAGCAGCTCGTTGAGGCGTTCGAGCTCCGCGTGGGTCAGGCTCCGGCCCTTCTTCGCGAGCTCCAGGGCTCGGTGGGCCTCCTCCGCGTCGAGGCTGCCGTAGGTCGGCGCACTGAAGTCGTGCCGGCCGGTGGTGACGTCGGCTCGCAGCGCGTTGGCGCAGGCGGCATCGGCGTCGTCGCAGGTCTCGAGGATCGCGTGGATCCGCTGCTGCAGCGC
Organism: Streptomyces sp. NPDC053493; assembly: GCF_044544825.1. Lineage (NCBI taxonomy): Bacteria > Bacillati > Actinomycetota > Actinomycetes > Kitasatosporales > Streptomycetaceae > Streptomyces > Streptomyces sp. NPDC053493. Next base: position 77,569 of record NZ_JBITXS010000005.1, on the reverse strand, counting down.
GCCGATGTTCTCCTCCTCCTGCCGGATCAGGGCGAGATAGTCCGGATCTCGGCGCAGTTCGGGGTCGTTCATGGTGGAGATCGGCCGGACGGCCTCGACCACGCCCGTCGGCGTGACCTTCAGCTGCTGCTTCGGCGCGTCGGTCTCGGCGATCGCCTTCAGGTCGTTCTGCGCCTTCTCGAAGGCGGCGTAGCCCTCCTTGAGGACCCGGTGGATGCCCGCCGCCGCCTTCGCCGCGTCCGTGAACTCCTTGGCCGTCTTGTCCACGAACGGCTTGGTGACCTCGGCGTTCACCCCACGCCAGTACTCGTCCTTGGCCTTGGCGGCCATCGTGGTGCGCGCGTCCTCCGCGAGGCGGTCGAGCCTGGTCTTCATCTCGGCCCAGTGATCGACCGCGGTCTTCAGCTTGCCGAGCGACGCGTGGATCACGTTGTCGTACGTCAGCATGGTGAGCGCCTCTCGCCTACTTCAGGTACCGGTCGATCTGCGACACCGCGAGGGCCGTTCTGATGTCTTCCTCTTCGCGCGCGTGCGACGCCGCGCTGTAGTCGAGGTGATTGGAGATGTGCGCGCACGCGTCGAGGAGGGTGCGCAGCTGCGAACCCCACGCCTCGTGGACGGCGATCAGGGCCGCCCCGGTGCGGAAGCCGTTCCTTGTCAGGTCGGCGCCCGCCACCGCCGTTTCGGCGCCCGCGTGGTTGCCGTCCTTGGTGAGACGGCCGTGCAGGGCGTACGCGGCGCTGCCGAGGGCGCCGAGCCGGTCCTGGTCGACGCTCAGGTCCGCGACCGCGCCCTTGGCTCCGGCTGTGCGGGCGGAGGCCCACTCCTGGTCGAACGACACGTTTCCCCCTCAGTTCCGTTGCCCCAGAACCCGGTGGTGCGGGCCGATGCTAGGGCAACGTCACCGACGGCGGCCGAGGGCAGCCGTTGGTTACGGCTGTCCTCGGCCACGTTCGGCGAGTGCGACGGGCGCCGCGGGCGGGCTCAGGCCGTGACGACCGCTGCCTGGGGCCGGATCGGGAGGCGGTTGACCGGGCGGCCGGTGGCGGCGCGGACTGCGGAGGCGATGGCGGCCGGGGAGGTGACGACGGGGACCGCGCTGGCGGGTTTGGCGCCGAAGGGGGCCACGACGTCGCGTTCCTCGACGAGTTTGACGATGCGAATGTCGGGGGCGTCCAGGGCGGTGGGAAGGGCGTAGCCCGTCAGGTCGGGGTGGCGGACCAGGCCGCGGGAGGTGCGGAGGTTCTCGGTGAGGGCCGCGCCGACGCCCTGGGTGACGCCGGCCTCGATGCGGGTGGCGAGCTGGGCGGGGTTGAGGATGCGGCCGACGTCCTGGGCGACGGCCATCTCGACGACGCGGACCGTGCCCAGTTCGACGTCGACGTCCACGACCGCGCGGATGGCGCAGAAGGCGAGGCCGACGAAGGCGTCGCCCTGGCCGGAGTCGTCGAGGGGCTCGGTGGGGTGGGGCCGGCACTGGGCGGTGGCCCAGAGTTCCTTGCCCTCCATGGCCTCGCTGACCGTGGTGGACAGGACGCCGTCGTACGAGGTGATCTTGCCGTCGGTGATCTGCAGGAGTTCGGTCGACATGCCGAACTTGTGGGCCAGCGGCTGGAGCAGCTGGGTGCGGACCATCTTGGCGGCGCGTTCGACGGCGCCGCCGGAGACCCAGGTGTGGCGGCCGTGGGTGGCGGGCCCGGCCGGCGGCTGGTCGGTGTCGACGGAGGCCACGTGGACCTCCTCGACGCCCAGGGTCTCCTGGACGATCTGGCGGGCGAGCGTCGTGAAGCCGGAGCCGGTGTCGACCGCGGCGCAGATGACGGTGGCGACGCCGTCCTGGACGCGGACGGTGGCCGTGGAGACCTCGTCCGTGCCCTCGGCGCCCAGCATGTGCACCATGCCGATCGCGTAGCCGACGCCCCGCCGCACCGCGCCCGGTTCGCCCGCGCCGTCCGGGCCGCCGGGCAGCAGCCAGTCCTCCTCGGGCGCGTCCATGGGAAGGGCGGGCAGCGGGAAGTCGCGTACGGCGGCGAGGAGTTCGGCCACCGGGGCCGGGCAGGTGACGGTCTGGCCGGTGGGCAGGATGTCGCCGGTGGCCAGGACGTTGCGCATCCGCAGTTCCGCCGGGTCGACGCCGATCCGCGCCGCCAGCTTGTCCATCTGCGCCTCGTACGCCGCGCACACCTGCATCGCGCCCTCGCCCCGCACATGGCCGGACGGCGGGTTGTTGGTGCGTACCGCCCAGCCCTCGACGAAGGCGTGCGGGACGACGTACGGGCCGCAGGCGAAGGCGACGGCGGCGGCCAGCGACTCGGACGACGAGTCGGCGTACGCGCCGGCGTCGAGCAGGATCTGCGCCTCGACCTTCACCAGACGGCCGTCGGCGTCCGCGTGGTGGCGGTAGCGCAGCAGGGTGGGGTGGCGGTGGGCGTGGCCGAGGAACGACTCCTCGCGGGTGGCGGTGAGCTTGACCGGGCAGCCGGTGCGCAGCGCGAGCAGGCCGAGCGGGATCTGGAAGCCGGGGTCCTCGCGGTCGCCCGTGGCGCCCGGAACGCCGGTCACGACGACCTTGACCTGCTCGGGCGGCAGGCCGAAGCAGGCGGCGGCGAGGTCGCGGTCGGTGTGCGGGTCGGTCGAGGCGGTGTAGATCTCGACGCCGCCGTCGGGGCGCGGCACGGCGAGCGCGGCCTCCGCGCCGACCGGCGCGGTGTCCTGGCGGCCGATCCGGTACAGGCCCTCGACGACGATCTCGCCGGTCGCCTCCGGGTCGCCGTAGCTGAGCGGGATGTGCCGGATCAGGTTGCCGTCCGGGTGCAGCGGCGGCGCGGCGAAGGTCTGCTCGGGGTCGGTGACCGGGTCGAGGAGTTCGTACTCGACGGCGATGGCGGCGGCCGCGAGCCGGGCCGTGTCGGGGTGGTCGGCGGCGACGGCGGCGATGGCCTCGCCGTGGTGGCGGACGAGTTCGGCGGCGAAGACGGGACGGTCGGCGACCTGGCGGCCGTAGGTGGCGGCGCCGGGCACGTCGGCGTGGGTGATCACGGCCCGTACGCCGGGCATCTCGGCCGCGGCCGTCGTGTCGATCGACACGATCCGGGCGTGCGGGTGCGGGGAGCGCAGGATCGCCGCCCACAGCAGGCCCTCGGCCCACAGGTCGGCGGCGTACGGGAAGGTGCCCTCGGTCTTCGCCCGCGCGTCGGCCTGCGGGAGCGAGACGCCGAGCCCGAGGAGGCCCTCGGCGGGCTCCGTGGTCGTCGGGTCGCTGCTCACGCCGTGCCTCCGTCGTGCGGGTGGGGGATCTGGTGCGGGATGCGGGCCGTGGTGGCGGCCTCGTCCGGGGCCTCGGACGCCGCGCCGCGCTCGGCGACGACCTCGCGTACGGCGTCGAGGACGCCCCGGTAGCCGGAGCAGCGGCACAGGTTGCCGCAGAGGGCCTGGCGGGTCTCGCGCTCGGTCGGGGCGTGGTTGCCCTCGAGCAGGTCGTGCACGGTCATGGCCATGCCGGGGATGCAGAAGCCGCACTGGACGCCGCACTTGGCGAGGGCCCGCTGGACGTCGGACGGTTCGCCGTCCACGGCCAGGCCCTCGACCGTGCGCACCTCGCTGCCGGCCGCGGTGGCCGCCGGCACCAGGCAGGACGCGACGAGGCGGCCGTCGACCTGCACGTTGCAGGCGCCGCACTCGCCCTGCGAGCAGCCGTCCTTGGCGCCGGCGAGACCGAGGCGCTCGCGCAGCACGTAGAGCAGCGACTCGCCGATCCAGGAATCGGTGACGGGCCGGTCGACGCCGTTGACGCGCAACGTGTACGAGGAGTGCGGGTGCTCCTCGCTGTCCGTGGACAGGTCGGCGGGGAACGGCTCCGGCAGCTGCTCCGGCTCGAGCGCGGCCTCGGGCGCGACCGCGGGGACGGCCTCGACCGCGGGGACGGCCTCGACCGCGGGCTCGACCTCGGGCGCCACCTGGGGCTCGGGCTCCTGCTCAGGCGTCTCCTGTACGGATGCCTGTACGGATTCCTCTACGGGTACGGGCTCGGGCTCCGGCTCCGGTTCCGCCACCGCCCAGGGTGCCGGGGCGCCGCCCGGCAGCGTCGCCGGGGCGCCGTTCGTGTACTGCGCCAGGCGCGACGCCGTGTACTCGCCCGACTCGTCCAGGCCGTCCGCGCCCTCCTCGACGGTCGGAATCGTCCACTGCCCGGTCTGGCCGGTCTGGCCGGTCTGGTCGGTCTGCTCGAACTGCCCGCCCTGCTCGAAGGGCCGGAACGCCTCGTACGACTCCTGGTGGGCCTGGGCCTCGGCCTCCTCCGCCGCCGGCATCTGCACCGTCCAGCTGCCGGTCGTCGCCGGGTCCGTGGCCATCGGGGCCAGCGGCTGCAGCGGAGTGATCATCGGCGGAACGTAGCCGTGGCCCGGCGCCTCCAGCGGGACGCCCTCCAGCATGAACTCCGGCGGCAGCTGGACGAAGGCGGTGGCGTCGCCGTCGTAGCCCTCGCTCTGCGGGATCGGCTCCCAGCCACCCGTACCGTGCTGGTGCTGGTGCCGGTGGTTCTCCTGTGCTTCGTCGCTCACGACAGCGCCCTCCCCAGTGCACGTCGGGCCAGCGCGGCGACCGTGCGCCGCAGGTGCAGTACGGCCGGGGGCAACTGCTCGTCCCCCTGCGGGTCGGGAATGCAGGCGGCGGCCACGTACTCGCCGAAGGCCGCCAACGCCTCCGGGGCCAGGCCCCGCTCCGCGTCCCAGTCCACCAGCGAGGCGATCCACTGCTCCGCCTCCAGCGGCCGCAGCGGCATGGGCGCGATCGCGCCCACCGCGCAGCGCACCCCGCGCCGCGCCGGGTCCAGGACGACGGCGACGGAGGCGGTGGCGCGGGCCGGGCCGGTGCGGCCGGTGGCCTTCAGGAAGACCTGGGGAGCGTGCAGCAGCGGTACGCGGACGAAGGCGACCAGCTCGCCGGGGGCCAGCAGGTCCCGGCCGGCCAGGAGGTGGCTGACGGGCATCTCTCGGGTGCCGAGCGGGCCGACGACGACCAGCTCGGCCTCCAGGGCGGCCAGCACGGGCAGGGAGTCGCCGGTGGGCGCGGCGGAGACGACGTTGCCGCCGAGGGTGCCGGCGTTGCGGATCTGCGGCGGGCCGGCGACGCGGGCGGCGGCGGCCAGGGCCGGGATGAGGGCCGCGAAGTCGGGGCGGCCCATCCGGGCGTGGGTCAGGCCCGCACCGAGCAGGGCGTGGCCGTCCTGGTACTGCCAGCCGCGGATCTCGTTGATCCGGCCCAGGCCGACCAGACCGGCGGGGCGCAGCTGCCCGCGGTTGACGGCGGCCATCAGGTCGGTGCCGCCGGCCACGGGAACGGCCGCCGGCATGGCCGTGAGCGCCGCCACTGCCTCGTCGAGCGAGGCGGGCAGCGTCACGGACCGCGCCGTGTGTGGTGCCGTCTGTGGTGCGTGCGTGGTCAACCCGCTGCCCCTTCCCGGTGTCCCGGTGATCCCCGACCGTCCCCGGCGCTCACGCCTGTGTGGCCGTACCGTACGTGCTCACGGCCCGGACGTGGCAACTCTGGCACATCTTCCGAGCCGTACGTCGCGAGGGTCCGCGAAGGACGGTTCCGTCCCGGAGATGCGGGGAGGTCCCTGGAGCGACGGTAACTCCCGTTTCGCCTCTCTTGGGAGAACGCGGGGCGATACGTGCCTCACACGTTCGGGGGTGCCGTGGGCGCCTCCTCGGTGGGCAGGCCCCGGACGCCGGGCCGGCGCTGCCAGGGAAGGGGTCCGGCGGGCCGGCGGTAGTCCACGCCGAGGGCGTCCAGGCGCCGGTAGTGGGTGGTCATGCGGCGCTCGAACCCGGCGAGGTCGCGCGCGTCCGGGCCGGGCAGCCGGGACCAGGCGACCTCGGCGAAGGCGGCGAGGCGCGGGTAGGTCTGGTAGTCGACGCGGGCCCGGTTCTCCGTCACCTCGGTCCACACGTTGGCCTGGGTTCCCAGGATGTGGGCGGCGGCCTCCGGCGCGAGGCCGGGCGGCACCGGCTCGTAGCGGTAGACGTCCGCGAGGGTCCTGACCGGGCCGACGGGCACCGGCTCGTCGTCGCCCGGCGCCTGACGGTAGTCCAGGTAGACGTGCTGGGCGGGGCACATCACGACGTCGTGACCGGCCTCGGCGGCGGTGACACCGCCCTCGTCACCGCGCCAGGAGGAGACCGCCGCGCCCGGTGTGAGGCCGCGCTCCGTCGTCCCGCCCTCCAGGATCTCGTCCCAGCCGATCAGCCGGCGGCCGCGGGCGGCGAGCCAGCGGTCGAAGTGCCGGACGAACCAGGACTGGAGCCCGTCCTCGTCGCCGACGCCGAGTTCCCGGATGCGGGCCTGGGCGGCCGGTGAGGCCTTCCACTGGTCCTTGGGGCACTCGTCGCCGCCGATGTGGACGAAGGTGCCGGGGAACAGGTCGAGCACCTCCTCGAACACGCCCTCGTAGAAGCGCAGGACGTTGTCAGTGGGGGCGAGTACGTTCGGATTGACTCCCCAGGTGTCCCAGACGGAGAGGGCGGTGGTGTCGATGACGTCGGTGTTGCCCAGTTCGGGGTACGCGGCGAGGGCGGCCTGCGAGTGGCCGGGCACGTCGATCTCGGGCACGACCGAGATATGCCGGTCGGCGGCGTAGGCGACGATCTCGCGGATGTCGTCCTGGGTGTAGTAGCCGCCGTGCGGCGTGTCGTTCCACAGCGGCGACTCCCGGTGTCCCCACTTGGTCCGCGGCCGCCACGCGCCGACCTCGGTGAGGCGCGGGTGCCGCCGGATCTCGACGCGCCAGCCCTGGTCGTCGGTGAGGTGGAGGTGCAGGACGTTCAGCTTGTGCGCGGCCATCAGGTCGAGCTGGCGCAGGACGTCGTCCTTGGGCATGAAGTGGCGGGCGACGTCGAGCAGGAGGCCGCGCCAGCGGAAGCGGGGCCCGTCGGTGACGGTGAGCAGGGGCAGGTCCCAGTCGTGCCCGGCGGGCGCCACGCACGCCCGGCGGTGCGCCTCCGGCCCGAGGAGTTGCCGGAGGGTCTGGGCGCCCCAGAACACCCCGGCGGCACCGCCGCCTTCGATGACGACGGCCGCGTCGGCGACGGAGCCGTCGGTGGACAGCAGATAGCCCTCGGGGCCGTACGCGCGTTCCACGTCCGCGCTGATCCGCAGCCGGATCGCGTGCGGTCCGGAGCCGTCGGCGAGGGTGAGTCCGGTGGCGGCGCCGAGCGTCGTGCGCAGCCAGCGTGCGGTGTCGTGCGTGCCGGGTCCGGCGTCGAGGCTGGCGCGCTCGTCGAGGGCGAAGTAGCCGGCGGCGCGGCACTCGGTCCGCAGCGGCGCGGGGATCAGGTCGGGTTCGAAGGGCATCGCGTCAGTCCTTGACCGCTCCGCCCAGTCCCGAGACCAGGCGGCGCTGTACGAGTACGAAGAAGACGAGGACCGGGACCGTCATCACGGTCGATCCGGCCATGATTCCTCCCCAGTCGTTCTCGTCCGGCTTGAAGAAGACGAGCAGCGCCATCGGCAGGGTCGACTGCGAGGTGTCGCTGATGAGGAAGGACTTCGCGAAGAGGAAGTCGTTCCAGGTCGAGATGAAGGAGAAGACGCTCGTCGCGACGAGCCCCGGGAAGACCAGCGGGAAGAGGATCTGCCACAGGAAGCGGGTGCGGCTCGCGCCGTCGATCCGGGCCTGCTCCTCCAGCGCCTCGGGCACCGCCCTGACGAAGCCGCGCAGCATCCAGACCGCGAAGGGCAGCGAGAAGGCCAGGTGCGGGAGGATCAGCGAGCCCAGCGTGTTGAGCTGCCCGAAGTCCCGCATGAGGAAGAACAGCGGGATGGTGAGGGCCTCGACGGGGACCATCTGCGCGACCAGGAACAGCACGAGCAGGGTGGTGCGGAAGCGGAAGCGGAAGCGGGTGACGGCGGTCGCCGCGAGGAAGGCGATGACCGCGGAGGCGAGTACGACCGTGCCGGCCACGATCAGCGAGTTGAGGAAGTAACGGCCGAAATCCTGCTGTTCGAAGACGCGGCGGAAGGAGTCGAGGGACGGGGACAGGGTCCAGGGCCGGGGCGTGGCCGACTGGATCTCGCCGGCCGGTTTGAGTGCGGACAGGACCATCCAGTAGAGGGGGAAGGCGACGACGGCGGCGACGAGCAGGGCCGTGGCCTCGGCGGCGAGCCGGCCGGGACGGCGGACGCGGAGGCCGCGCGCGGGAGCCGTGGGAGCCGGGCGCGCGGCGGACCCGTTGGGCGCGGTGGGCCCTGTGGATGCGGCGGGCCCTGTGGATGCGGTGGGTGCGGTCACAGTTCTTCTCCCTGGCGGCGCAGCAGCCGGAGGTATCCGAGCGTCACCGCCAGCAGGATCAGCAGCATCACGACGCCGATGGCCGAGCCGAGGCCGTACTCGGACGAGGCGAACGCCTTCTGGTACGCGTACACGTTCAGGACGAGGTTCTGGCCGGCGATGCCGCCGCCGCCCGTCATCACGTAGATCTGGGTGAAGACCTTGAAGTCCCAGATGACCGACTGGATCGTGACGACCGTGAGGATCGGCCGCAGCATCGGGGCCGTGACGGAGCGCCAGATGCGCCACTGGGAGGCGCCGTCGAGGGCGGCGGCCTCCAGGACCTCGGACGGGACGGCTCTGATGCCCGCGTACACGGTCGTCGTCACGAAGGGGAACGAGCACCAGACGACCTCCATGAGGACCAGGGCGAAGGCGCTCCAGCGCCCGTAGGTCCAGGAGAAGTCGCCGAGTCCGAGGACCCGGTTGACCGGCCCGTGGTCGGGGTCGAAGAGGAAGACCCAGACGGTGGAGCCGGTGACGGCGGGTGTCGCCCAGGCGCCGAGCGCCGCCAGCATCAGGGCGAGCCGCGGCAGGGCGCGGACCCGGGTGAGCAGGACGGCGAGCGCGCAGCCGACGGCGAGGGTGGCGAGCACGCAGGCGGCGGCGAAGAGCACGGTGGCGAGGAGGACCTGCCAGAACCGCGGGTCGGAGAAGAGCTCGGTGTAGTTGCCGAGGCCCCGGAAGGAGGTGGGCTCGCCGCCGCTGACCTGGGCCTGGGTGTAGGCGAGGAAGGAGATCAGGCCGAGCTGGTAGACCGGGTAGACGAGGAGTCCGCCGAGGACGGCGAGCGCCGGGAGCAGATAGAGCCAGGGAGTCAGGGCGGAGTCGCCGCGGCGTGCGGCCGTGCGCCGGCCGGCGCCGCGCGCGGGGCCTCGGCCGGAGCTCGGTGCGGGTCCGGGAAGCCGCGCGGAGGCGTCTTCCTTCGTACGGGTGCCGAAAGCCGCCGTCATGGGTCAGCCCGCGGCGGCGAAGGCCGCGTCCATCTTCTTCGCGGCGTCGTCGGCGGCGGTCTTGACGTCCTTCCGGCCGCTGACGACCTCCTGGAACATGGTCGGCAGCACGAGCGAGGCGTCGATCCGGCCCCAGCCGGCGGAGGCGGGCACGAACCTGGCGCCGGCGGCGAGGGTGTCGGTGAAGGGCTTCACGAAGGGCTCCTTCCGCGCGGCCTCGGCACGGACGTCGGTGTACGTGGGCAGGAAGCCCATCGCGTCGAAGAGCCGGCCCTGGGTCTCCTTGCCGGCCAGTGTCTTCACGAGGTCGACGGCGAGGGTGCGGTGCGTGGTGCTCCTGAGGACGCCGAGGTTGTTGCCGCCGGCGAAGGCGGGCGCCACGGAGCCGGGGGCGGTGCCGGGCAGCGGAACGACGGCGTACTTGCCCTTCACGACGCCCGCCTCGACGGCGGCGTGGCTGAAGTCGCCGCCGATGGCCATGGCGGCCTTGCCGGAGGCGAAGGCGGTGACGGTGGCGTTGCCGCCCATCGGCGCGCACTTGGCGGCCGGGCAGTTGTCGTCGCCGAAGAGGGAGGTGTAGGCGGCGATGCCCTTGCGGGCGGCCTCGCTGTTGACGGCGGACCGGTAGGAGTCGCCGTGTGCGGTGGCGAGTTCGCCGCCGTGGGCCCAGAGGAACGGCAGGGCGCCGTAGGTGTACGCGCCGCCGACGGCCAGGCCGTAGAGATCGGGCTTCGCCCGGTGGACCTTCCGCGCGGTGGCGATCAGCTCGTCCTGGGTCTTGGGTGCGGCCAGGCCGAGTTCGGAGAAGACGTCGGTGCGGTAGTAGAGGGCGCGGACGCCGACGAAGAGCGGGGCGCCGTAGACCTTGCCGTCGACGGTGACGGAGGCCCTGGCGGCGGGGTCGGTGTCCTTGGCGTCGGGCCAGGCGCCGAACTCGGCGGTGATGTCCGCGAGTCCGCCGTCCTTGACGTAGCCGGCGGTGTCGGTGTTGCCGTACTCGACGACGTCGGGCGCGGAAGCGGGGTCGTTGAAGGCGGCCTTGATGCGCTGGGCGCGGGTCTCGACGGGGATGTACTCGACCTCGGCCTTGGCGCCCGGGTGCCGCTGTTCGAAGGCGGCGACGGCCTGGTCGACGACCTTCTGCTTGGGCGTGTTGCCGACCTCCTGGAAGAGCCAGACGCGCAGGGTGCCGCTCTTGTCGTCGGTGGCGGAGGCGCCGCCCGCGGCCGGCGGCGCGCAGGCGGCGAGGGTCAGCAGGGCGACGGGCAAGGCGACGGGCAGGGCGATGCGGGCAGGAAGCTTCATACGGTCCCCTCCGAGCGTGTTGCAACATACGCAACGGGCGTTTCGTGCTGCACAACACGCGAGAGGTTAGGGGCGGGCCGGGGCCACGACAAGTGGTCTCAACCACTCTGTGACCGCCCGAAGCACTCCGTGCAACTCCGCGCACCTTCGTACGACTCCTGCAACGACGACGGCCCCCGGCACACGCACCGCACGGGTGCGCACGCCGGGGGCCGTCCCCGAACGGCGGGAAGCCGGGCTACTTGCCCTTGCCGCCCTTGTCCTTGTCCTTGTCTCCGCCGGAGCCCATGGACTCGTAGATCTCCTTGCACATCGGGCAGACCGGGTACTTCTTGGGGTCGCGCCCCGGGACCCAGACCTTGCCGCAGAGTGCCACCACGGGAGTGCCGTCGAGGGCACTCGCCATGATCTTGTCCTTCTGGACGTAGTGGGCGTAGCGCTCGTGGTCACCGTCGCCGTGGGACACCTGCGGCGTCGGCTCCACGAGGGTTCCCGTACCTGTCCCGCGCTCGGGCTCGAGAGTGCTCATGGGTCCCAAGGGTACTGAAAGAGGGCGTGTCAGTTCAGCGAAGGGTCGTCCGGATAGGTGGCGATCATCGCGAGCTCGCCGCGCTGACGGCGCAGGACCTGGCGCCAGAGGGTCTCGGGGCGCGGCGAGGAGACGTCACCGGGCTCGGACTCGACCACGTACCAGGCGCCGTCACCCAGCTCGGCCTCCAGCTGGCCCGGGCCCCAGCCCGCGTAGCCGGCGAAGATCCGCAGGGCGCCGATGGCGGGGCCGAGGAGCTCGGGCGGGGTCTCCAGGTCCACGAGACCGATCGCGCCGTGCACCCGCCGCCAGCCGATGGGGCCCTCGTCGCCGGGAATCACCGCGATGCCGAGGGCCGCGTCGAGCGAGACCGGACCGCCCTGGAAGATCACGCCGGGCTCGCCGGCCAGATCGGCCCACGGGGCGAGGATGTCGCCGACCGTCACCGGGGTGGGCCGGTTGAGGACCACGCCGAGGGAGCCCTCGTCGTCGTGGTCGAGCAGCAGGACGACCGCGCGGTCGAAGTTGGGGTCCGCCAGCGCGGGCGTGGCGACGAGCAGTCGGCCTGTGAGCGAGGACACCTCGGTCATGCGACACATGATTCCGCATCTTCGTCGATCGCGGAGGGTGTCGCCGGGGTTGTACCGGCCGGTCCGGGGTAGGCGTGCGCCGTCGCAGCTCGCCCGGGCGCTTGAAGGAGGGGTGACAGAGCCAACCGGACGGTGACGCTCCGCAAGATCACGGGGACGGAGGGTGTTGTGCCGAATTCATTACATTCGCGGGGCCCCCTCAGCCACACAAGTGGGGTCTGCTTGCCCCTTACCCTTTTCTCTGGCCACCCGACCGACGACCCGGAACGCGAGATTCATGACCGGCACAGACGATGTCCTGCTTGTCCACGGCGGAACCCCGCTGGAGGGCGAGATCCGCGTCCGCGGCGCGAAGAACCTCGTGCCCAAGGCGATGGTCGCCGCCCTGCTCGGCAGCGCGCCGAGCCGCCTGCGCAACGTGCCCGACATCCGTGACGTCCGGGTGGTCCGCGGGCTGCTGCAGCTGCACGGCGTGACGGTCCGCCCCGGCGAGGAGCCGGGCGAGCTGATCATGGACCCGACGCACGTCGAGTCCGCCAACGTGGCCGACATCGACGCCCACGCCGGCTCCTCCCGTATCCCGATCCTCTTCTGCGGCCCGCTGCTGCACCGCCTCGGCCACGCCTTCATCCCGGGCCTGGGCGGCTGCGACATCGGCGGCCGGCCGATCGACTTCCACTTCGACGTGCTGCGCAAGTTCGGCGCGACGATCGAGAAGCGCGCGGACGGGCAGTACCTGGAGGCCCCGCAGCGGCTGCGCGGCACCAAGATCGCCCTCCCGTACCCGTCCGTCGGCGCGACCGAGCAGGTGCTGCTCACCGCCGTCCTCGCCGAGGGCGTCACCGAACTGTCGAACGCGGCCGTGGAGCCGGAGATCGAGGACCTCATCTGCGTGCTGCAGAAGATGGGCGCGATCATCGCCATGGACACCGACCGGACCATCCGGATCACCGGTGTCGACAAGCTCGGCGGCTACAACCACCACGCCCTCCCGGACCGTCTGGAGGCGGCCTCCTGGGCGTCGGCGGCGCTCGCCACCGAGGGCGACATCTACGTGCGCGGCGCGCAGCAGCGCTCGATGATGACCTTCCTCAACACCTACCGGAAGGTCGGCGGCGCCTTCGAGATCGACGACGAGGGCATCCGCTTCTGGCACCCGGGCGGCTCGCTCAACGCGATCGCGCTGGAGACGGACGTGCACCCCGGCTTCCAGACCGACTGGCAGCAGCCGCTGGTGGTGGCCCTGACCCAGGCGTCGGGCCTGTCGATCGTGCACGAGACGGTGTACGAGTCGCGGCTCGGCTTCACCTCGGCGCTGAACCAGATGGGCGCGCACATCCAGCTGTACCGCGAGTGCCTGGGCGGCTCGGACTGCCGTTTCGGCCAGCGCAACTTCCTGCACTCCGCGGTCGTCAGCGGCCCGACCAAGCTGCAGGGCGCGGACCTGGTCATCCCGGACCTGCGCGGCGGCTTCTCGTACCTCATCGCGGCCCTCGCGGCGCAGGGCACGAGCCGGGTGCACGGCATCGACCTGATCAACCGCGGCTACGAGAACTTCATGGAGAAGCTCGTGGAGCTCGGCGCCAAGGTCGAGCTGCCGGGCAGCGCGCTGGTCTGACCGGCGCCCGCGCCCAGCACAGGCGTACGAGAACGGCCCCCGCCACAGTGGCGGGGGCCGTTCTCGTACGAGCTGACGCCGGCCGCGCCCGAGGGCCCGCGGCGGCTTCCGAGGCCCGCAAGCCGCCTCCCAGGCCCCGCGGCCGCGCTCCGAGGCCCTGCGGCGGCTTCTGCGGCCCGAACGAGAGGGCGGCCACCCCCTGACAGGGTGACCGCCCTTCGCGCTTGCCTCAGGCCTGCGTGCGGCCTCTCGGCGCGCTGCCTACAGGCTGCTTACTTGCCCTTGGCGGCTTCCTTGAGCTTCGAGCCCGCGGAGACCTTCACGCTGTAGCCGGCCGGGATGTTGATCGGGTCGCCGGTCTGCGGGTTACGAGCGGTGCGAGCGGCACGGTGGGTGCGCTCGAAGGTCAGGAAGCCGGGGATGGTGACCTTCTCGTCGCCCTTGGCGACGACCTCGCCGACGGTCTCGGCGAGCGCGGCCAGAACGGCGTCGGCGTCCTTGCGGGTCACCTCGGCGCGGTCGGCCAGGGCGGCCACCAGCTCACTGCGGTTCATTTCGTTACTCCCGTGTTTCTTCTTGCCTGTGAGGCGGGCCACGCGGCGGAGCCGCATGATGGGCACTGCTAAGCCGATGCTGCCAGGGCCCTCGGACAGTCCCCGGACCCGGGTCTGGTGACAGACCCTCGCGCCCAGACACGCATCCTGCCCCCACCAGCGGCGGGAACGCCAATCCGGCACCCTCGCGGGTCACACGAAAAGCGCCAGTGCCCCTCGGTGGTGACGTTGCGTCGACTCCGCGCGGACCGAGCGGAGTCGAACTACCACCCTAAAGGCGGGTTTGGGGTGCGGCGACCCGCGACACGCACCCCGCCCGGGCTCAGGCGCCCGCGCCCGCCGCCTTCGCCGCGTTGCGCACGGCGCCCGCGACCGCTCCCGCGACCTTGTCGTTGAAGACGGACGGGATGATGTAGTTCGGGTTCAGCTCGTCCTCGGTGACGACGTCGGCCAGCGCGCTCGCCGCGGCCAGCATCATCTCGGTGTTCACCGTCCGGGACTGCGCGTCGAGCAGACCGCGGAAGACGCCCGGGAAGACCAGCACGTTGTTGATCTGGTTCGGGAAGTCGGAGCGGCCGGTGGCGACGACGGCGGCCGTCTGACGGGCGATCGCCGGATCCACCTCGGGGTCCGGGTTCGCGAGCGCGAACACGATCGCGCCTTCCGCCATCGCGGCCACGTCCTCGGCGCCGAGCACGTTCGGGGCCGAGACGCCGATGAAGACGTCGGCGCCGACGACGGCCTGCTTGAGGGTGCCGGTGACGCCCTCGGGGTTGGTGTTGTCGGCGATCCAGCGCAGCGGCGAGTCCGGCTTGGCGTCGACGAGGTCCTCGCGGCCCGCGTGGACGACGCCGTGGATGTCGGCGACGACGGCGTGCTTGACGCCGGCCGCGATGAGCAGCTTGAGGATGGCCGTACCGGCCGCGCCCGCACCGGACATGACGACCCGTACGTCGCCGATGCCCTTGCCCACCACGCGCAGCGCGTTGGTCAGGGCGGCGAGCACGACGATGGCGGTGCCGTGCTGGTCGTCGTGGAAGACCGGGATGTCGAGGGCCTCGCGCAGCCGGGCCTCGATCTCGAAGCAGCGGGGCGCGGAGATGTCCTCCAGGTTGATGCCCGCGAATCCGGGCGCGATGGCCTTGACGATCTCGACGATGGCGTCGGTGTCCTGGGTGTCGAGGCAGAGCGGCCAGGCGTCGATGCCGGCGAAGCGCTTGAAGAGGGCCGCCTTGCCCTCCATGACGGGCAGGGCGGCCTTGGGGCCGATGTTGCCGAGGCCGAGGACGGCGGAGCCGTCCGTCACGACTGCGACCGAGTTGCGCTTGATGGTGAGGCGGCGGGCGTCCTCGGGGTTCTCGGCGATCGCCATGCACACGCGGGCCACGCCCGGCGTGTAGATCATGGAGAGGTCGTCACGGTTGCGGATGGGGTGCTTGGACGCCATCTCGATCTTGCCGCCGAGGTGCATCAGGAACGTACGGTCGGAGACCTTGCCGAGGACGACTCCCTCGATGCCGCGCAGCTGCTCGACGATCTCGTCGGCGTGCGCGGTGGAGGTCGCGGCGATGGTGACGTCGATGCGCAGCTTCTCGTGGCCGGAGGCGGTCACGTCGAGGCCGGTCACCGAGCCGCCGTGGGTCTCGACGGCCGTGGTGAGCTGGGAGACCGCGGTGCCGCTCGCGGGCACCTCCAGACGGACCGTCATCGAGTACGAGACGCTGGGCGCCGTTGCCATGGCCGTGTTCCTCTGCTTTCCCTAGCTTCGTTGCTACGCCCGCCCGGGCTGGTTGCCGGGAGGCGCCCTCCGATCGTCGCACCTACCTGCGGGTAGCAGGTAATACGGTCTTTTCGTTTTCGGAAAGTAGTTTCCACCATACGAGAGATGCCCGGGAAACAGAAGAGGCCCTCGCCACCCGAAGGTGGCGAGGGCCTCTTCCGTACACATGTTCAGGTGGCACCGACCCGCCATGCTCGCCTCGCGGCAAGTGGTCCCTCTGAGGGACGAAGGTTGGGCCCGGGGGCTTGGATCGAGCCGGTGCCACGACAAGGCTAACAAACCACCCTGGGAAGTGATTCCTCCCGCGCGAGTTGACTCGAAATCCGCCCGTCGCCGGCCCCGTTCGGCCGCCCCTCGCCGGGCCCCGCTCGGTCGTCGGCCGCCCGGTCCCGTTCAGTCCCGCAGCAGGTCCGGCACGCCGTCCTGGTCCGGCAGGTCGCGCTCGCCCGAGACCACCGTCAGCGCCTGCGTGGACCGGGTCAGCGCCACGTAGAGCACCCGCAGGCCGGCCGGCGACTCGTCCGCGATCTCCGCGGGCGAGACGACCACCGTGGCGTCGTACTCCAGGCCCTTCGCCTCCAGCGAGCCCAGCGCGACCACCCGGTCGCCGAGCCCGTCGAGCCAGCGGGCGGCCTCCGCGCGCCGGTCCATGGCGACGACCACTCCGACGGTCCCGTCCACCCGGGTGAGCAGCCGCTCCGCCTCCGACCGTACGGTTTCGGCCAGAGCGGTCCTGTCCTGAACCGGTACGAAGCGGGGCTCGACGCCCGTGGAGCGGACCGCGCGCGGCGACTCCTTGCCGGGCATCGCGAGCGCGAGCACCTTGGCGGCGAGCTCGGCGATCTCGGCCGGGTTGCGGTAGTTCACGGTCAGCTCGAAGCGGCGGCGCGGCCGGGTGCCGAGGGCCTCGTCGCGGGCCGCGGCCGCCTCGTCCGGGTCGGACCAGGAGGACTGGGCGGGATCGCCCACGACCGTCCAGGTGGCGTGCCGGCCGCGGCGGCCGACCATCCGCCACTGCATGGGCGTGAGGTCCTGGGCCTCGTCGACGATGACGTGCGCGTACTCGGTGCGCTCGGCCGCGAGCCGCTCGGCCCGCTCGCGCTGGGTCTCCTCCCGTACGGGCATGAGCTCTTCCAGGCCCGTGAGCTGGTCCAGCGGGTCGTACTCGCGCTTCTTGCGCGGCCGGGCCGGCGTGCCGAGGAGCATGGCCAGCTCGTCGAGCAGGGCCACGTCGTGCGCGGACAGGCCGGGGCGGCGCAGCGAGCGGGCGAGCCGGCGCACCTCGCCCTGGTTGAGCACCCGTCGGGCCCAGCGGCCGAGCCGCTTCTCGTCGGCCATGGCGTCGAGGACCTGGCGCGGGGTGAGTTCGGGCCACCAGGCGTCGAGGAAGCCGAGGAAGGCGTCCTCGGTGGACACGTCCTCGTCGAAGGAGGAGCGCAGTTCGGCGGCGAGCTCGGGGTCGCTGTGCCGCCCGGCGGCGCCGGACTTGGCGTACAGCGCGTCGAGCAGGAGGCGGCGGGCGCGCGGGCGCAGCAGGTTGACGGGCGCGGTGCCGCCGAGGACGTTGTGGCGGATCCGCTTGAGCTCGTCGGCGCCGAGTTCGATGCGGCGGCCGAAGGCGACGACGCGCAGGAGGGCCGGGGTGCCGCCGCGGGGAGCGTCGTCGTCCTCGCCGAGGGCGAGCTGGGCCTTGGGCGCGGGCGTCTCCAGGGCGCCGCGGGCGGCCTTGCGCAGCACGGCGACCATCCGGGAGGAGCCCTTGACGCGGGCGACGGCGGGCTCGTCGTACGCGTCGGCCTCCACGCCGTCGACGAGCGAGCCGAGCGCGCGGATGGCGACCTGGCCCTCCTCGCCGAGCGAGGGCAGCACGCCCTCGGTGTAGGAGACGAGCAGCGGTGTCGGCGAGACGATGAGGATGCCGCCGGAGTAGCGGCGCCGGTCCTGGTAGAGCAGGTAGGCGGCGCGGTGCAGCGCGACGGCGGTCTTGCCGGTGCCGGGGCCGCCCTCGACGTAGGTGACGGAGGCGGCGGGCGCGCGGATGACCAGGTCCTGCTCGGCCTGGATGGAGGCGACGATGTCCCGCATGGTGTGGCTGCGGGCCTGGCCGAGCGCGGCCATGAGGGCGCCGTCGCCGACGACGGGCAGCTCCTGGCCGTCGAGCGTGGCCTTGATCTCGGGGCGCATCAGGTCGTCCTCGACGCCGAGCACCTTGCGGCCCTTGGAGCGGATGACGCGCCGGCGCACGACCCGGCCGGGGTCGACGGGCGTGGAGCGGTAGAAGGGTGCGGCGGCGGGCGCGCGCCAGTCGATGACGAGCGGGGAGTAGTCGGCGTCGAGGACGCCGATGCGGCCGATGTGCAGGGTCTCGCCGATGTCGGCGTACTGGCGGGTGCCGTCGGTCCGTACGGCGTCCTCGGCCGGCTCGACGGAGGTGTACGCGCCGTCGGGGCCCTTCTTGCCGTCCTTGCCGTGGAGGAGGTCGATGCGGCCGAAGAGGAAGTCCTCGAACTCGTTGTTGAGCCGGTTGAGGTGGATTCCGGCCCGGAAGACCTGGGCGTCGCGCTCGGCGAGGGCGCCGGGCGTGCCGACCTGGGCCCGCTGGGCGGCGTCGTTCATCAGGAACTCGGCCTCGTGGATCTTCTCCTCGAGGCGGCGGTAGACCTGATCCAGATGTTCCTGTTCGACACCGATCTCGCGGTCTCTGACCGTGTCGACGGCTTCCTGCGCGGCCACCGGGCCCCCTTCTGACGTGCACTGGGCAGCCTTCGAGGCTACGCCACCGGGGGGTGCCGTGTCAGGCCTGGTGGCGCGAGGCGGGGCGTGGATGCGCGGCGCGGTGGCGGGCGACCCGGGCCCGGTTGCCGCAGGCCTCGCTGGAGCACCAGCGGCGGCGCCGGCCGCGGGAGGTGTCGAGGTAGCAGCGGCGGCAGCCGGGGCCCTCGCAGCGGCGGAGCAGCGCGCGGGCGGCGGGGTCGGTGAGGAGTTCGACGGCGTCGCGGGCGACGGCGGCGAGCAGGGCACGGCAGTCGGGTTCGCCGCTGAGGGTGCGCACGAGCAGGCCGGAGCGGGTGCGGACGGCGCGGGGCGCGGGCGGTGCGGAGGCGGCGGCGAGGGCGTTGAGCAGTTCCAGGGCGGCGGGGCGGGCGGGGCGGCCCTCGAGGTGGGCGGTGACGAGTTCGGCGACGCAGTCGCGCAGTTCGCGGAAGGGCGCGAGCCAGCGGGTGTCGAGGGTGCGCAGGCGGGTGGCGGGCGGCACGAGGCCGGTGGTGCGCAGGAAGCGGGCGAGGGCGTCGGGCCGTTCGAGTGGTTCGGCGGCGAGGTCGAGGCAGACGCGGCCGGAATCGAAGCCGAGTGTCATGCTCCTGCCACCCCCTGTGCCGGGAACGTCCCGACCAGAGTGCCCGGTGCGCGGGAGGGACGGAAGAGGTCCGGGAGCGGGCGCGGGGCGAGGCGGCGGAAGGGGCCGGCCCGGGCGTACGGGGGAGCCGCCCGGGCCGGCCGGCACCGTGACGGCACGGGGGAGAGCCGTCCGGTGGTCCGAGGGTGTCCTCGCAGGTCAGAGCGAGGCCTCCACAGCATGAACGTTCAACTGTTTATTATCTACGGACTCTTTTTCCTCATAAATCGCGCACTCGGCCACTCCGGGAAGGGAGCCACGGTGAACAAGACGGCGCTACGGGCCCTCCTCAAGGAGCGCCGCGAACTGATCGCACCCGAGGCACACGGCCTCTCCCGCCCGACCGGCCGCGGCCGGCGCGCCCGCGGCCTGTCCCAGCACCAGGTCGACGAGCTGACCTGCCGCGCGATCGACACGTACAACCGCCTGGAGACCGGCCGCTACCCGAACCCGCCCGCCGACTACCTGCGCCAGGTCGCCCGCCTCTTCGGCCTCAACGAGCAGGAGTGGGTCTCGCTCTGCCGGTACGCCGGGATCGGCGACCCGCCCTGCCCGCTCACCCCGTCCTCCGGCCTCGAGGTGCCCGGCGTGTGGCAGGAGGCCGTCGACGGCATCGGCCACATGGCGTACCTCACCGACGCGTCCTGGAACCTGCTCGCCCACAACCGGCACTTCGCCGAGATGCACCCGGGCGGCCGGGTCCCGGCCAACACCATGCGGTGGATGCTCCTCGACGAGGAGGCCCGCGAGACCAGCCTCCTCGACTGGCACACCGCCTGGGCCCCGCTGGTCCTGCCCCAGCTGCGGGCCGCGCTCGCCGCGCGCCGCGACGACGAGACGCTGCGGCAGATCGAGCGCGAGGTCCGCGCCGACCCGGACCTCGGCCCGCTGTGGGAGGCGGGCGGCGCCCACATCCACCCGGACGGCGACGAACGGCCGCTGCGCCACGCCCTCCTGGGCCCGGGCCACGTCACGATCTGCGCCGCCCAGCCGCTCACCGCCCCGGGCGCCCGCCTGATCATCATGCTGTTCCGCCCGGGCGCCCAGAAGTCCCACGAACGCGCGCCGATGCTGCGGGCCCCGCTGCTGTGGGAGCCGCGGCCCTGACGCAACGTCAGGGCCGCTAGCCGCGCGGCGGCGGGTCGTCGTGCAGCACCCGCTGGAAGAGGTGGTGGTCCCGCCAGGCGCCGTCGATGTGCAGGTAGTTCGGAGCCGTGCCGATCGGCACGAAGCCGCACTTGGCGAGCACGCGCTGCGAGGCGTGGTTGTCCAGCAGCGTGGAGGCCTCGACGCGGTGCAGCCCGAGCTCCTCGCGGGCGGCCCGGCACACCTCCTCGGTGAGCGCGGTGGCAAGCCCCCGGCCCGCGTACTCCTCGGCCACCCAGTAGCCCAGCGAGCCGCTGCGGAAGGGACCGAGGACGATCCCGGACAGGATCGCCGCACCGACGATCCGCTCACCCACGCTCCCCCGCTCCACCGCGAACCAGCGCCGCCCGCCGTCGTTCAGCCGTGCGACCTGCCCCTCCCGGGTGTAGTACCCCTCGGGCCGGTGCGGCTCCGTGGCCGCCATGTACGCCCGGTTCCGCAGCAGAGCGGCGGCGAGCGCGTCGGCCTCGGCGAGATCCTCGGGAACGGCGGGCCTGATGGTGATGGTGGACGTCATCCGCGTACGGTAACCGGACCTCGCATACATGACATGCGCTAGCTTTGTATGAGACCCATGCTTTCCCTCTCGGAGGCCTCGATGACCGCGACGCAGATCGACATAGACGACGAGGCGCTCGCCGAGGCCATGCGACTCTCCGGCGCGCGCACCAAGAAGGAGATGGTGAACCTCGCCCTGCGCGAGTACGTCGAGCGGCAGCGGCGTACGGAGGCCCGGCTGCGCTTCTTCGAAGAGGCGCAGAAGTGGGACGACGGCAGCTTCTGGCGGCAGCACGCCGCCGAGAAGGGCCAATCCTGACGTGCTGCGTTATCTGGTGGACTCCACCGCCGTCTGGCGCCTCCAGCGCGATCGCGCCCTGAACGAGGCGTGGGCGCACGAGATCGACGCGGGCAACGTCGGGTCGTGCCATCCCCAGCGCATCGAGTTCCGCCGGTCGGCGCGGAACCTCGACGAGTACGACGCGATGACCGACCAGCTCCACGCGCTGTTTCCCGACGTCTCCGTTCCCAAGAACGCCTGGCGCTGGATCGAGACGGCGCAGTACCGCCTCGCCCAGCGCGGGCGGCACCAGGCCCTGTCGATCGTGGACTGGCTCCTCTGCGCCACCGCGGTGCACCACGGCCTGACCCTGCTCCACGACGACAAGGACTTCGCCACGGCGGCCGCGGTCCTGCCCGACCTGTCGCAGCACAACGTGCACCACGTCGGCACCGAGCAGGACCCGGTCGACTAGGCCCCGGCGCCGTCCCCGGCCCCGTCGCCGTCCCCGGCGCCGTCCCCGGCCCCGTCGCCGTACTTCGTGTCCGAGACCGGGTCGAGCGCCAGGCGGTAGCCGCGCTTGACCACCGTCTGGATCAGCTTCGGGGTGCCGAGCGCCGTGCGCAGGCGGGCCATCGCCGTCTCCACCGCGTGCTCGTCGCGGCCGGCGCCCGGCAGGGCGCGGAGCAGCTCGGGGCGGGCGACGACCCAGCCGGGACGGCGGGCGAGCAGGCCGAGCAGGGCCATGCCGGCCGGCGGCACCGGGCGCAGGGCGCCGTCGACGAGGACCGCGTGGCCGCGGATCTCGATCCGGTGCCCGGCGACCGGCAGGACCCGGGCCCGGGCCGGCAGCTCCTGGCAGAGCAGCTGCACGAGCGGGCCGAGCCGGAAGCGTTCGGGCTGATGCGTGTCGATGCCCAGGGCCTGCAGCGGCAGCGCCGTCACCGGC
The DNA here is from genome assembly GCF_044544825.1 of Streptomyces sp. NPDC053493. Lineage (NCBI taxonomy): Bacteria > Bacillati > Actinomycetota > Actinomycetes > Kitasatosporales > Streptomycetaceae > Streptomyces > Streptomyces sp. NPDC053493. Next base: position 55,641 of record NZ_JBITXS010000005.1, on the reverse strand, counting down.
CCCACGCACACCGCCAGCACGTCGTGCCGCAGCGCCGCCACCAGATCCTCCAGCAGGCCCCGCTCGCGCGCCCGGTCGACGAGCGAGGCGGCGGCCGGGGCACTGGTGAAGGTCACCGCGTCCAGGGCGCGGCCGACGACCGCGTCGAGCAGCCGGTCCAGCGGCGCGATGTCCTCGGGCGGCATCCAGCGGTAGACGGGCACCGGCACGACCTCCGCGCCGCCCGCCGTCAGCGCCTCCACGAACCCGGGCAGCGGCTCGCCGTGCAACTGCAGGGCGATCCGCCGCCCCTCCACGCCCTCGTCGAGCAGCCGGTCGAGGACCTCCGCCATCGACTCCGAGGACGGCGACCAGGACTCGGTGAGCCCGGCCGCCCGCACGGCGCCCTTCACCTTCGGGCCGCGGGCGAGCAGTTCGACGCCGCGGAGCCGGCCGAGGAGCTGCTCGCCGTGGCCCCAGCCGTCGGCCGCCTCGACCCAGCCGCGGAAGCCGATCGCCGTGGTGGCGACGACGACGTCCGGGGCGTGGTCGATGAGGTCCTTGGTGGCGGCGAGCAGTTCGGTGTCGTCGGCGAGCGGCACGATCCGCAGCGCGGGCCCGTGGACGACGGCCGCGCCGCGCCGGCGCAGCAGGGCGATCAGTTCGTCGGCGCGCCGTGCCGCCGTCACGCCGACGGTGAAGCCCGCGAGCGGGCCCTGCTCCTGCTCCCGCTCGGCGTCCCGCGCCCGCTCGGGGCCCCGCGCACGGTCCGCGTCCCGCGCCCGCTCCGGGTCCCGCTGCTGCTCCGGTCGCCGGCCCTGCTGCTGCTCGTCCATGTCGGCCGAGACTGCCGGGGACGGATGTCCTTCTCGGTTCACGCGTATTTCCTGGTCGTTACGGCCCTTCCCGACCACTGTGACTCATACCTCGGCGGCTTCGCGCCGCGGCTCCGCGCCGGCCGCGGTGTCCGGCACCGGACCCACGGCGGCCGGCCGGCGAAGGTATACCGCCCAGGTGACGGCCATGCACACCGCGTAGAAGGCGAGGAAGGCGACATAGGCGCCGGTGCCGGAGCCGAGGGTGAGGAAGGACTGCCGGAAGGCGAGGTTGATGCCGAGGCCGCCGAGCGCCCCGACCGCGCCGATCAGGCCCATCGCCGCGCCGGAGAGCCGCCGCCCGTGGGCCTCGGCCGCCTCGCCCGTGAGCCCCTTCGCGTAACCCTGCGAGAGGAAGATGGCCGGAATCATCTTGTACGTGGAGCCGTTGCCGAGGCCGCTGAGCGCGAAGAGCGCGACGAAGCCGACCAGGAAGGTCCCGAACGACTCGGCGAGCGAGGCGTACAGGACGATGCCGGCGGCGACCGCCATGGCCGCGAACGTGCCCAGCGTGATGCGGGCGCCGCCGTGCCGGTCGGCGAGCGCGCCGCCGACCGGCCGCACCAGCGAGCCGAGCAGCGGGCCGACGAAGGTGAGCGAGGCGGCTTGGAGCGGCGTGCGGCCGAACTGGGTCTGCAGGACCAGGCCGAAGGCGAAGCCGTAGCCGATGAAGGAGCCGAAGGTGCCGATGTAGAGGAAGGCCATGATCCAGGTGTGGCGGGAGCGCACGGCCTCCTTCACGGCGCCCGCGTCGTTCCTGACCGGGGCCAGGTTGTCCATGAACAGCGCGGCGCACACGGCGGCGACGACGATCAGCGGCAGATAGACGCCGAGCACGATCCTCGGGTGCAGGGCGCCGGCGGTGCCGATGACGAGCAGGCCGACGAGCTGGACCACGGGCACGCCGATGTTGCCGCCGCCCGCGTTCAGGCCGAGCGCCCAGCCCTTCTTGCGCAGCGGGAAGAAGGCGTTGATGTTGGTCATGGAGGAGGCGAAGTTGCCGCCGCCGACGCCGGTGAGGGCAGCCACGAGCACGAACGTGCCGTACGAGGTGCCCGGCTGCATCACCGCGTAGGCGAGACCGGTCGGCAGCAGGAGCAGCAGCGCGCTCAGCACGGTCCAGTTGCGGCCGCCGAAGCGGGCCACGGCGAAGGTGTACGGCACGCGGATGAAGGCGCCGACCAGGGTGGCGGTCGCGATCAGGAAGAACTTGCCGGCCGGGTCGATGCCGTACTGCGGCCCCATGAACAGGACCATGACCGACCACAGGCTCCACACGGAGAAGCCGATGTGTTCGGCCAGCACGGAGAACCACAGGTTGCGGCGGGCGATCCTCTCGCCGCCCTCCCGCCAGAAGGTCTCGTCCTCCGGCTCCCAGCGTTCGATCCACCGGCCGCCCATGCCACCCATGCCGCCCATCGCGCACCTCCACGGTGTCGTATCCCTTGGCGGTGACGCTAGGAAAGCCGCGTTTCAGGGCGGTGGCGGGAGGTGACGGGCGCGGAACCTTGCTCTCACCCGGAGCGCGGGGATGCTGTGAGCGCCCCCAGCATCTCGTCGGCCGGCAGCCAGGAGCCGGGCGGCCGCTCGTGCCAGCCGTGCCGGGCGGCGAGGGCCGCGGCGGCCCGGCGCAGCGCGTCGAGACCCGGGTGCCGCAGCCCCTTGCGCCACACGAGGCTCACGGGTGACAGCGGTACGGGATCGACGAGCGGCCGTTTGACGCTGCCGGGCATCGCCGGGAAGTCGACGACGGCGAGGACCGGCGTCGGGGCCTTGGCCATGACCCGCCGGAACTCCTCCATGCCGACGACCAGCGGGGCGGGCGCGGCGACGTGGACGCCGTGGCCGGCGAAGAGCCGGGCGGCGAGGTCGGTCCACTCGGGCGTGCGGTCGTTGCCGGCGCCCGCGTAGACCGCCCGGCCGGCCAGCGCGTCGAGCGGCACCTCGGGCAGCGCGGCGAGCGGATCGTCCTCGGGCAGCAGCACGGCCATCGGCTCGTACCGCACGAACTGCGCCTCCAGACCGGCCCGCAGGTCGGGCGCGAGCCCGCCGTAGCGGCCGAAGGACACGTCCAGGCGGCCGGCGATCATCTCGCGGGCGGCATGGGTGAGTCCGCTCTCGTAGCGGGCCATCAGCTCCAGGTCCGGGGCGAGTTCGCGGGCGCGGCGCAGGACGCGCTCGTGGCCGAGGCCGGGGCTGTTGAGGTCGACGAGGAGCGGGCGGGGCTCGGCGCGGAAGGCCTCGGCGAGTTCGTCGTACGCGGTGAGGACGCGGCGCGCGTACGGGACGAGGCGCTCGCCGTCCTCGGTGAGCGCGACCTGCCGGGTGGTCCGCACGAACAGCTCGGCGCCCAGGTCCCGTTCGAGCCTGCGCACGTCCCGGCTGAGGGCCTGCTGGGCGACGAAGAGCCGCCCGGCGGCGCGGGTGAAGTGGAGTTCCTCCGCGACGGCGACGAAGGCGCGCAGGAGGCGGGGATCGAGGTCGTTCGGAGTGCCCACGTGCGCCTTTTTAACAACCCAGGTGCGTGAACGGCCACCGAATAGGTGTTGGACCGGCGGGGCCGTGTCCGCCGAACCTTGCCGCATGCCCCCGCGACCGGACCTGATGACGACGCCCGCCCCGAAGCCGGCCCACCACCTGACGCTGACACCCGCCGGCCCGGCCCTGGCACCCCGCTACCGCGAGCCGGCGGCCGCCGCACCGCTCAGCGCCGAACGATCCCTGCCCAGCCCCCGGCCCGGGTCCCGGGCCCGGCCTCGGGCTCGGCCCCTCCACCCGGCCCGGCCCCGGTCCCGGCCCGCCAACCCCTATCTCCGCCTCTTCGCCGTCCCCGGCGCCCGCGCCTTCACCGTCGGCAACCTGATCGCCCGGCTGCCCATGGGCATGTTCGGCGTCGGCGTCATCGTCATGATCGCGGGCGCGTACGACTCCTACGCGCTGGCCGGCGCCGTCAGCGCCGCCGGCATGGCCGCCGGCGCGCTCACCGCGCCCTGGATCGCCCGGCTCGTCGACCGCCACGGCCAGGCGCGGATCGCGGTGCCCGCGACCGCCTGGGCGGTGCTCGGGCAGCTCGTCATGGTGGCCTGCGTCCACGTCCGGGCACCCGCCTGGGCCCTGCTGGCCACCGCCGTCCTCGGCGCCACCGCTCCCAACACCGGCGGCATGTCCCGCGCCCGCTGGGCGCACCTGCTCAAGGGCGACCCGGACGCCCGGCACACCGCCAACGCCTTCGAGCAGGCCGCCGACGAGCTGTGCTTCATGCTGGGCCCGGTCCTGGCCGCCTTCCTCTGCTCGGCGCTGTTCCCGGCGGCCGGCAGCCTGGCCGGCTCCGCCCTCTTCCTCACCGGGGTGCTGATCTTCGCCGCACAGCGCGACACCGAACCGCCCGTCGCACCGCGCGTCACCGCCGGCTCCCCGCTGCGGGCCTCCGGCATGCCGGCCCTGCTCGCCGTCTTCCTCGCCACCGGCGCGGTCTTCGGCGCGATGGAGGTGGTCACCCTCGCGTACGTGGACGGCCCCGTCGCCGGTCCCGTGCTCGCCCTCCAGGCGGCCGGCTCCTGCGCGGCCGGCCTGGTCTACGGCCACGTCCGCCGCACGGCCGGGCTCGCGGCCTGCCTGGCCGCGATGGCCGCGCTGATGACGCTGCCGCTGCTCGCCGCCCTCACCGGCTCGGTCCTCGCCCTCGCGGGCGCGCTGCTCCTGGCGGGCATGGCGACCGCGCCGACCATGGTCACCGGCATGACGCTGGTGCAGCGCCAGACCCCGGCCGCCCAGCTCAACGAGGGCATGACGCTCGCCGTGACCGCCCTGCTCGGCGGCATCGCGCTCGGCTCCGCGACCGGCGGCTGGCTCGCCGAACACGCCCCGACCCCCACCTACGGCTACCTGGCCCCGGTAACGGCCGCGACCCTGGCCCTCACCCTCCGCCTCACCACCCGCCCCCGGGCCGACGCACGAGCCCGGGCCGGCGCGGCTGCCCGCTCATGACGAAGGCCCGGCGGTCGACTGGCGACCACCGGGCCTGCGCCCACATGGGATGGTGGAGATGGCGGGAATCGAACCCGCGTCCAACGGTGCGGAACCAGGGCTTCTCCGTGTGCAGTCTGGTGCGCTTTTCTCGGCCCTCCGGATCACCCAGACAAGTCCGGAACGGGCTCAGTCACTGTGTGATTTCCCTCTTCACCCCGTGACCGGGATCAAGGTTTAGTTCCCTAGATGATGCCAGGATCCGGGTCGGGAACAGCCCCGGGCTGACACTTCGCAAGTCGCTACTTAGGCAGCGAGGGCGAAGGAATCGCGCTTGGTGTTGGCGATTATTGGTTTCGGCGCGTGGTTAACGAGATCATTGCCGCTTCCTCGACACGCTTCCCCTGCTTCGACATCCGCTGTCGAAACCGATCATCCCCATGTTGATTTTTCAATGCACGCACCCTCGGTGAGGTGCGTGGCCCATCGTACGTGACCAACGCGCACCGTCGCCAGCGTATTCCGCCGGGGCCGGCGGGCGCGCCGGCACGGGCGCGCGGGCCGGTGGCTAGAGCGCCGCCTGGGCCGCGCGCTGGCGGCGCTTGGCCGCCGCGATGGCGCGGGCCGTCTCGCGCGTGTCCTGCTGCTCGCGCAGCGTCTGCCGCTTGTCGTACTCCTTCTTGCCCTTGGCGAGCGCGATCTCGCACTTCACCCGGCCGCCCAGGAAGTACAGCGCGAGCGGCACGATCGTGTGACCCGTCTCGGAGGACTTCTGCTCGAGCTTGTCGATCTCGGCCCGGTGCAGCAGCAGCTTGCGCTTGCGCTTGGCCGAGTGGTTGGTCCAGCTGCCCTGGGAGTACTCCGGGACGTGGACGTTGTGCAGCCAGGCCTCACCGCCGTCGATCTGGACGAAGCCGTCGACGAGCGACGCCCGGCCCATCCGCAGCGACTTCACCTCGGTGCCCATGAGCACCACACCGCACTCGTAGGTGTCGAGGATGTGGTAGTCGTGCCGCGCCTTCTTGTTCTGCGCGATGAGCTTGCGCTCCGGCCCCTTGTCCTGGGTCTTCTTCTTCGCAGGCTTGCCCTGCACGTTGACGAGTCCCTTTGCCATAGTGCGGTCATTTTCGCACTACGAGGCCCCTCCGAGGCCACTCAATACCGTACGGGCCCGCTCCTGGGCCCGGTCGCCGGCCGCCGGACCGGGTGCGGCGCCGCCGGCGCGGCCGTCCGTCTCGGCCACGGTGAGGTCGGGCGTGATGCCGCGGCCGTCCACGACGTGCCCGGCGGGCGTGCGGTAGTGGCCGACGGTGAGCTCGGCGACGGAGCCGCCGGGCAGGGTGCTGGGCATCTGCACCGAGCCCTTGCCGAAGGTGCGCGAGCCGACCGTGACCGCCCGGCCCCGGTCCTGCAGGGCGCCGGTCAGCAGTTCGGCCGCGCTCATCGTGCCGCCGTCCACCAGCGCCACCAGCGGCCGGGCGGTGTCGCCGCCGCCCTCCGCGTACACGGCGTGCTGCTCGCCGTCCACGTCGTACGTGGCGATCAGCCCGCCGTCGAGGAAGGCGGAGGCGGCGGTGGCGGCCTCGGCGAGCAGTCCGCCGGAGTTCCCGCGCAGGTCGAGCAGCACTCCGGCGCCGGCCGGCGCGGCGCGCACGGCTCCGCGTACCCGCTCGCCGGTGCCCTTGGTGAAGGCGGCGACCCGGATCAGGACCGTGCCGTCGTCGAGCCGGCGGACGGTGACCGGGTCGGTGGCGAGCCGGGCCCGGCGCAGGGTCTGGGTCCAGGCGGCCCGGCCGCGCTCGACGCCCAGGGTGACGGTGGAGCCGGGGACGCCGTCGCCGCGCAGCAGGGCGACGACCTGGGACACGGACAGGCCGGCGACCGGGCGTCCGTCGACGGCGGTGAGCCGGTCGCCGGGCCGCAGCCCGGCCCGCGCGGCGGGTCCGCCGGCCTGCACGCGGCTGATCTCGACCCGGTCCCTGGCCGCCCTGCGGGCGGACAGGCCGACGCCGGTGTAGGCGCCGTCGAGGGCCTGCTCGAACTCCGCGTACTCCCGCTTGTCGTACACCGCGCCCCAGCGGTCGCCGCTGCGGCTGACGAACTCCTCGGCGGCCTTCGCGCCGGACTTGCCGTCGGCGATGGCCTCGGCGGCGGCGCGGGCGAGCGCGGCCCGGTCGACGCGGTCCGCGCGGTCGGCGCCGGCGCCGTTGGCGCCGTTGGCCGCCGACGCGTGGGCGCCGGCGGGCTCGTACGCGTCCTCCCGCCGCGGCAGCGAGCCGGTGGCCGCGGCCGTGCCGAGCACTCCGGCGAAGACCAACGTCAAGGCGGCCCCACGGAGAACTCCGCGGGGCCGTCGACAGAATTCGGGGCCGGCACCGGCACGCATGTCGCCCACTCTAGGACAAGCGCATGGCGCCGTACGGCGGTTGGCCGGACGACGCCATGACACAGCGCGAGTGAACTGTCACACCTTCAGGTACTTGCGCAACGCGACGAAAGCGGCCAGAGCGGGCATCAGCAGGCCGATCGCGATGACGAGCGGCAGCTTGGCGAAGACGGCGTCCCAGCCGATGAAGTTGACCAGCTGCATCTTGTCGGCGAGCGCGATGCCGTGGTCGATCAGGAAGTACCGGCCGACCAGCAGCATCACACAGGCGACCGCGCCTCCGAGGAGACCGGCGAAGGCGGCCTCCATGATGAACGGCATCTGGATGTAGAAGTTGGTCGCGCCGACCAGCCGCATGATGCCGGTCTCGCGGCGGCGGCTGAAGGCGGAGACGCGCACCGTGTTGACGATCAGCATCAGCGCGATGATCAGCATCAGGCCCATGACTCCGAGGGCGGCGATGTTCATGCCGTTCATCAGGTCGAACAGGTTCTGCAGGATGTTGCGCTGGTCCTGGACCGACTCGACGCCGTCACGGCCGGCCACGGCGGTGGCGACCACCTTGTACTTCTCCGGGTCCTTCAGCTTGACCCGGAACGACTCCTGCATCTGGTCCGGCGTGACGACCGAGGCGATGGCCGTGTCGCCGTACTGCTCCTTGTAGTGCTTGTAGGCCTCGTCGGCGGTCTCGTGGTGGACCGACTCGACGATGTCCATCTCCTTCAGATCGGCCTCGATCTGCTCCTTCTGCTGCGCGGTCACCGCGCCCTTGGCGCACTTGGGCGAGGTCGACCCGTCGCTCTTGTTGCAGAGGAAGATGGAGACGTTGACCTTGTCGTACCAGTAGTCCTTCATCGTGCTGACCTGCTCGCGCATGAGCAGGGCGCCGCCGAACAGGGCGAGCGAGAGGGCCACGGACACGATGACGGCGAACGTCATCGTGAGATTGCGGCGGAGACCGACCCCGATCTCCGAGAGCACGAACTGAGCGCGCATGTGTCTGTATCCCCTACTGGCTCAGTGCTGGTATCCGTAGACGCCGCGCGCCTGGTCGCGGACGAGGCGGCCCTTCTCGAGCTCGATGACGCGCTTGCGCATCTGGTCGACGATGTTCTGGTCGTGGGTCGCCATGACGACGGTGGTCCCTGTCCTGTTGATGCGGTCGAGCAGCTTCATGATGCCGACGGAGGTCTGCGGGTCGAGGTTGCCGGTGGGCTCGTCCGCGATCAGCAGCATCGGGCGGTTGACGAAGGCCCGGGCGATGGCGACGCGCTGCTGCTCACCGCCGGACAGCTCGCCCGGCATGCGGTCCTCCTTGCCGCCGAGGCCGACCAGGTCGAGCACCTGGGGCACGGCCTTGCGGATCTCGCCGCGGGGCTTGCCGATGACCTCCTGGGCGAAGGCCACGTTCTCGGCGACGGTCTTGTTGGGCAGGAGCCGGAAGTCCTGGAAGACCGTCCCCAGCTGGCGCCGCATGTGCGGCACCTTCCAGTTGGACAGCCGGGCGAGGTCCTTGCCCAGGACGTGCACCTGTCCGTGGCTGGCGCGCTCCTCGCGCAGGATCAGCCGCAGGAAGGTGGACTTTCCGGAGCCGGAGGAACCGACGAGGAAGACGAACTCCCCCTTCTCGATCTCCAGGGAGACATCCCGGAGCGCGGGGCGGTTCTGCTTCGGATAGGACTTGGAGACGTTGTCGAATCGGATCACGGATGCACCACGGTCGGCCGGGAGTAGGTGTGCGTGACCATACGCGACCGGGGATGGCCTGCGCAGTCGCGGTCCGGGCTTGTGTGCTTTATCCTTTTCGTCCCTCTGTCCGTGTCCTTACGGGGCGCGCCGAAAAGCTGCGGAACTGGCACAGTGGTAAGGGAACGCGCGGCTCACCCGGAGCGTTCTTCAGGTGAGGACTGTTGCGCGGGAGGAGGAGAGCGCATGACCTATGACCGACTGGTGTGCGCCAACTGCGCGGCCCCCGTCGCGGAGGGCCGCTGCCCTGTCTGCCGCGCGAGCCGCGAGCGACTGCCCCAGCCGACGGGCCTGACCCCGGCGATGCTGCTGACCCTGGTGATCGCCCTGGCGGCGACGATGGCGTTGCTGGTGGCGTTGCGGGGCGCGTAGGCCCCTGACGGCCCCCAGGGGCCCGTAGAGCTACGAGAAGGGCCGGAACACTCGAGGAGTGCTCCGGCCCTTCCGTTACGCCTCAGCGCACCGTCAGGCGACGGTACGGCCGCCGCCCACGAGGCGCGGCAGGAAGCGGAAGCCGATACCACCGGCGATCATGGTGGCCGCTCCGATGATCAGGAACGAGGTCTCGGCGGCACCGGTCTCCGCCAGCTCCTCCTTGGCCTTGCCCTGCTCGACGGGCTGCGAGCCGGCGTTGTTGGTGCCCGGGTTGTTGTCGACGCACTCGGCCCCGTCGAGATCCACGGTGCAGGTCCCGGCGCCACCGTTGCCGCCACCGTTGTCCCCGGCGCCGCCGTTCTGGCCGCCGCCGTTCTGACCACCGTTGTTGCCCTGACCGGTCGAGGTGCCGGTGGACGTGCCGGTGGACGTACCGGTGGACGTACCCGACGAGGTGCCGGTCGAGGTGCCGGTGGACGTACCCGACGAGGTGCCCGTGGACGTGCCGGTCGAGGTGCCGGTGGAGGTACCCGTGGACGTGCCGGTCGAGGTGCCGGTCGACGTACCCGTCGAGGTACCCGTGGACGTACCGGTCGAGGTGCCCGTGGACGTACCCGTCGAGGTGCCGGTCGACGTGCCGGTGGACGTACCCGTGGACGTACCGGTCGAGGTGCCGGTGGACGTACCGGTCGAGGTACCGGTCGAGGTACCGGTGGACGTACCGGTCGAGGTGCCGGTGGACGTACCCGTCGAGGTGCCGGTCGACGTACCCGTGGACGTGCCGGTCGAGGTGCCGGTCGACGTGCCCGTCGAGGTGCCCGTGGACGTGCCGGTCGAGGTGCCCGTGGACGTGCCCGTAGACGTGCCCGTGGACGTACCCGTCGAGGTACCGGTCGACGTGCCCGTCGAGGTGCCTTCGGTCTCGCCGACGGTGGTGCTGCCGCCGTTCTCGCCCTCGCCGCCGATCCCGAGACCGACGTCGACGGTGGTGTTGTTCACCGTGACATCGGCCTCGACGCCGTTCACGGCCTGAGCGGCACCCGCGACAGTGAGCGACGCGCCGGCCGCGATCACCGCACCGGCCGCAATGCGAGCAACGCGAACCCGCGTCTTCTTCGTCATCTGGCTGCTACCCCCAGTAGCTCAAATCGTCTGTAGAGCTGCGCTCGGGGCACCGGACACCCGGGGGCCATCGCACTGGCTGAACCTGCCCCCGTTCACACGCGCCCCAGATACACGCATGCCGCCTGCCACCCTTCCGAGTTTCCGATGACACGTCAAGGTCGTTGCGCGTGCGATGCCCGAAAGATCACCTTCTGCCTGCCATGCGGCGATGCAACTGTGACGTAAGCCCGGAACTCCCGGCCTCACCACGCCACTTCGCATGTCGACAAAGCGCCAGAACCACCAACGCGCCGCTTGCGCAAGCGAATCAGTCCCCACACCGCAACTGGGCATCGAGCTGCCCCCGCGTCAGCACCTTGCCCGTCCACGTCATGAACTCGCCGTCGCGCAGCCGGGTGCCCTTGAGTTTGGTCAGGTCGACCGTCCCGTCACGCCCCTCCGCGGTCCGCCCGGGTTCGGCGAGCCGGATCTCGACGTAGAACTCGTCCGGCAGCGCACCCGAGAGCGGCTTCTCCACGTTGCGGAAGCTCGTGGAGCTTCCCACGGAGAACGTGCCGCCTCTCGCCTCGTCCGTGACGGGCCCGCCGGCGCTCCACAGGGTGTCGAACCCGTCCCCCCGCCCGTCGGCGGCGGAGGGCACCGACACACGGGCTTGGTCCACCGACTCGGAAGGGCAGAGCGGAGCGGCGACGACCAGCCCGCCGCCCGCCCACCGAAAGCCGAAGTCCGGCGGATCCGGGGCCTCGACGGTGCACGACGGCAGTACCGTCACCGCGATCAGCACGCTGACCGCCCCTCTGAGTCGCCGCCTCACCACGCGTATCCTCCCGTCCGGCCTGCCAGGCGAGCGCGGCCAGGAGGCGCCACTACGGTCCTTCGCTGCCGGCGGATTTCGGCGAGCGTGCGCAGCCTTGTGACTCACGCGATCGGGGTCAACACACGGAGCAGGAGAGTGTCAGGTACAGGACGCGGAACGGGCCCCGCTCGCGAGTCGTGAGCGGGGCCCGTTCCTGCGTGCTTGTGGGCAGGACTACTGGGTCTGTTCCTGCTGCTTGCGCCAGCGGATGCCGGCCTCCAGGAAGCCGTCGATCTCGCCGTCCAGGACGGACTGCGGGTTGCCGACCTCGAAGTCCGTACGGAGGTCCTTGACCATCTGGTACGGGTGGAGGACGTAGGAGCGCATCTGGTTGCCCCAGGAGCTGCCGCCGTCGCCCTTGAGGGCGTCCATCTTGGCGCGCTCCTCCTGGCGCTGGCGCTCGAGGAGCTTGGCCTGGAGGACGTTCATGGCGCTCGCCTTGTTCTGGATCTGGGAGCGCTCGTTCTGGCAGGAGACCACGATGCCGGTCGGGATGTGCGTGATGCGCACCGCCGAGTCGGTCGTGTTGACGCCCTGGCCGCCGGGGCCGGACGCCCGGTAGACGTCGATGCGGAGGTCCGACTCGTCGATGTCGACGTGGTCGGACTGCTCGACGACCGGGAGGATCTCGACGCCCGCGAAGGACGTCTGGCGGCGGCCCTGGTTGTCGAAGGGGGAGATGCGGACCAGGCGGTGGGTGCCCTGCTCGACGGAGAGGGTGCCGTAGGCGTAGGGGGCCTTGACCACGAAGGTGGTCGACTTGATGCCGGCCTCTTCCGCGTACGAGGTCTCGTAGACCTCCGTCGAGTAGCCGTGGCGCTCGGCCCAGCGCAGGTACATGCGCTGGAGGCGCTCGGCGAAGTCGGAGGCGTCGACGCCGCCCGCCTCGGCCCGGATGTTGACCAGGGCCTCGCGCTCGTCGTACTCGCCGGACAGGAGGGTGCGGACCTCCATCTCGTCGAGGGCCTTGCGGACGGCCGCGAGCTCGGTCTCGGCCTCGGCCCGGGTGTCCGGGTCGTCCATCTCCTCGGCCAGCTCGAACAGGACCGCGAGGTCGTCGATCCGGCTGCGCAGGGCCTGGGCCTTGCGGACCTCGGCCTGGAGGTGCGAAAGCTTGCTCGTGATCTTCTGCGCCGCCTCCGGGTCGTCCCACAGGGACGGGGCCGCGGCCTGCTCTTCGAGCACGGCGATGTCTGCCCTCATCTTGTCGAGGTCCAGGACGGCCTCGATCGACCCCATGGTCGAGGAGAGGGACTTCAGCTCTTCGGATACATCGACGACTGCCACGCGTCCAGCGTAACGGCTCCCGGCCGGGACCCGGACTCGCCGGGCCCCGTCCTGTGGACAACGGTCCTCGACGGGCCGCTGCCCCCAAGGGCTCCGGGACCCGGCCGAGGACCGGGGCCCGGGCCCGCCGCCGTCTACGGCTGCTGCGACTGCTTCGAGTCCCCCGGCGGCGTCTCCGCGTCGCCCGACGCCGCCAGGTAGCCGCCCGCGCCCAGCGCGCCCGCGATCACGACCGCGGCGACGGTGAGCGTGATCCGGCGTTTGCGGACGGCGTCGGCCTTGTGGCGGGCCGAGCCGGGGCGGCGGGCGCCGGCCGGGCGCGGGGCGCGGGCCGTGCCGAGGGGGCCGCCGGAGAGCTCGTCGGGGCCGGGGACCCGCATGGAGGTGTGGGTGTCGCGGTTGGAGTCGGTGGAGGCCCCCGGCACCAGCGGGACGGCCGCGCGGCGCGGCGCGGGCTCGCCCGTGCCCGTGGCCGAGGTGGGATACGGGTCCTCGGCGGGTTCGGCGGTCGCCGGGTCCGCGTCCGGTTCGTCGACGTCGAGCGGCGGGATGCCCTTCAGGAGCGGCAGCACCTCCCGCAGCCGGGTCGCGAGCTCCGAGGCGCGCAGCCGGGAGGCGGGGGCCTTGGCGAGGCACTGGACGATCAGCTGCCACAGCTCCTCGGGGATGCCGGGCAGCGGCACGACGGTCTCGGTGACGTGCCGGCGCAGGACGGCGCCGGGGTGGCCGCCGCCGAACGGTGTGAAGCCCGCGAGCAGCTCGTACAGGACGGTCGCGAGGGCGTAGATGTCGACGGCGGCCCGCGGCGGGAGGCCCTCGACGATCTCGGGCGCCAGGTAGTCGGGGGTGCCGATGATCCGGGTGGCCTTGGTGCGGCCGGGCGTGTCGATGAGCTTGGCGACGCCGAAGTCGGTGAGCAGGGCCGGGTGGGCGCCGCCGGGGCCGAGCGGGCCCTCCATGTCGAGCAGGATGTTCTCGGGCTTGACGTCCCGGTGGACGACGCCGGCCTTGTGGGCGGCGGCGAGGCCGTCGGCGACGTCGGCGATGATCGCGACGGCGGCCTCGGGCGCGAGCCGGCGCTCGCGGTCGAGCCGGGTGCGCAGGTCGGTGCCGCGCACCAGGTCCATGACGAGCGCGAGGTCGTTGCCGTCGACGACGAGGTCGCGGACGGCGACCACGTGCGGGTGGTCGAGTCCGAGGAGCGCGGTGCGCTCCTGGACGAAGCGGCCGACGAGCTCCTGGTCGGAGGCGAGGTCCTCGCGCAGCAGCTTGATGGCGACGGGGCCTTCGGGGCCCTCGCCGAGCCACACCGTGCCGGCGCTGCCCCGCCCGAGGATCTGGTGGGCCGTGTAGCGGCTGCCGATATTCCGTGCCAAGACTGCTCCCTCAGCGGCTGCGGTTCGGCTCAAAGTTACGCGTCCGAAGGCATCCACCGGCACTTCCGAGGGGAAATCACCCCTCGGAAGTCGACAAAGCGACAGGATTACTGCGCCTAACCGCCGGCGCCGGTCCCGCTCCCGCCGGTGGTGCCGCTCCCGCTGTCGGTGAGCGACGACACCCAGTCGGTGAAGGAACTGATGCCGTCGCCGATGGCCTCCCAGTAGCCCTTGCCCTGGGCGACCCAGTCCTGGAGCGGGGTGAGCTCCCAGACGAGCCAGCCGGCGACCACGAAGAGCAGGATCGTGAACAGGCAGCCCTTGAGGCAGCCGAGGCCGGGGATCCGCATCGGGTTGGCGCCGCGCTGCCGCGGCGGGCGCGGCTCGCGCGGGACCGGCGCGGGCGCCGGGGCCTGGGGCGGCGGCTGCGGCGGCGCGTACTGCTGCCGCTGCGGCTGGGGCGCGTACTGCTGCTGCGGCGCCTGCGGGGCGTACGGCTGGGGCTGCGGCGGCCGCTGCTGGTACGGCGGCTGCGGCGGGCCCTGCTGCTGGTAGGGCTGCTGCGGCGGGCCCTGCTGCTGGTAGGGCTGCTGGTAGGGCTGCGGCGCGCCCTGGGGCGGCTGCTGCGGGCGTCGCTGCGGACGGCGGCGCAGAGGGTCCTCGCTCGGGTCGAGGTACTGCATCTGCGTCTGCTCGTTGCGGTCGCGGGCCGCGCGCAGCTGGGTCTGCCACGGGTGCGGCTGCTCGGCGGCCGGGCCCGGCGGATCCTGCGGTACGGGAGGCATGACCGCCGTCGGGTCGGCGGCGCCCGACGGGCCGCTGGTCGGCATGACGCTGGTGGCCGCCGCCGGGTCGTACTGCGGGGCGGGGCCGCCGGCGCCGGGCAGCACCTGGGTGGCGCCGGCCGGGTCCACGCCGGGGGTCTGGGGCACCGGCGCCGGGGCCGGGTCGGGCGCGAGGAGCGCGCCGACGCCGTCGGCGGCCTCGATCTGGGCGGGCGTGGCGTGCACGCCGATGCCGGCGGCGACCGTGCGCAGCCCGCGGGCCAGGTTCTCGGCGCTGGGCCGGCGTTCCGGGTCCTTGCTGAGGCAGCGCTCTATCACCGTCCACAGCGGCCCGGGCACGGTCGAGGGCCGGCGCGGCTCCTCGCTCAGGTGGCGGTGCAGGACCTCCAGCGCGGTGCCGCCGGCGAACGGCGGGCGGCCGGTGACCAGCTCGTAGAGCAGGATGCCGGCGCCGTAGATGTCGACGGCGGAGGTCTGCGGCCGGCCCTCGGCGGACTCCGGCGCGACGTAGGCGGGCGTGCCGACGAACTCGTGGGTGCGGGTCAGGCCCGGGGAGTCGGCGAGCCGCGCGATGCCGAAGTCCGTGAGCATCGGGTGCATGGCGCCGTCGCGCTCGGAGACCAGCACGTTGGCGGGCTTGAGGTCGCGGTGGACGACGCCGTCGGCGTGGCTGGCGGCGAGCGCGTCGGCGATCTGCGCGGTGAGCAGGGCGGCGGCGACCGGGGTGAGCGGGCCGTTCTCGCGGATGTACCGGTGCAGGTCGGGGCCCTCGACGAGGTCCATGACGAGGGCGAGGACGTCGCCCTCCACGACCAGGTCGCGGGTGCGCACGATGTTGGGGTGGGTGAGCCGCAGCAGCACGGACCGCTCGCGCAGGAAGCGCATCACGATGTCCGCGTCGTTGGCCAGCTCCTCCTTGAGGACCTTGATCGCGACGGTCTCGCCGGGCTCGCCGGGCACCGCCGCCTCGGCGCCGGCCGTCTCCCGCTGGCGGGCTCGCCAGACGGTGCCCGTGGCGCCGCGGCCGAGCGGCTCCTCGAGCAGGTACTTGCTGCCGATAGGCCGCACGTCACGCGCTCCCTGCTGATCGTGGTCCTGGGGTGGTTCGTCGGAGTGTCCCCGGGGTCCCTGTGTGTTCTGTGACCCGTCCGGGTGTCCGACCCACTTTAGTGCCGCCGAACGGGTCACCGGCTGTCGCCGGGACGGCCGATTCCGATGCCGTACGTGTCCGAAACCTGTCCGTGAACAAGACGCCGGTGGCCCTGACCAGGTTGCCGGAAGTGACGCGAGACGTACGCAACCAGGCGAATCAGCGTCCACCGGCGATCGAACAAGATCACTTCTGGGCGACCCGCGGGCGGGTTGTCGGTGGCAGGTGCGAGGATGCACCCAGCACGACGTGCGAGGGTCGGGAGCCCCCGCGCCGTGCAGACCTGTACCGGACGACGCGTCCGCGCCGGGTGGGGGGAGCGAGTGGGCCGTTCCCTGCCGGGCGCGCCGCGCAGAAGGGACCGCTGACGGCGATGCAGATCCGGCTGACCGTCCTCGCGCCGCACGCCGGCCACGGCGTCGGACGCGCCTGCGACGTGCTCGTCACCGCGCCCGCGGGGACCGAGCTGGCCGCCGTGGCCTCGTCGCTCGCCGCGGCCGTCTCCGGCCCGGACGCCTCCTCCTCCGGCACCACCGTCCTGTACGCGGGCGGCGAGCGGCTCGACACCCGCCGCTGCCTGCTCGGCGAGCCGCCGCTGGTCGACGGCGCCGTGCTCTCCTTGCAGACGCCCGGAGCGGACGACGGCGTCGGCGAGGGCGCCCAGGCCCGGCTGCACGTGGTGGCGGGCCCGGACGCCGGCGGCGTGCACCTGCTGCACGGCGGAGCGATCAGAATCGGCCGTTCCGTGGACGCGGACGTGCCGCTCGACGACCCGGACGTCTCGCGCTCCCACTGCACGGTGACGGTCGGCCCGGACGGCCGCGTCACCGTCAGCGACCCGGGCTCCACGAACGGCACCACGCTCGACGGCGTGCCGGTCGGCCCGCAGCCCGTCCGCTTCCCGCCCGGCGCGCTGCTGCGGGTCGGCGAGTCCGCCCTGCGCCTGACGGCCGGAGCGGGCGGGCAGAGCGGCGCCGAGCACCCGCTCGCGACCTCCTCGGACGGCGAGGGCCACCTGCGCGTGACCCGCCCCGCGGCCGGCGGCGCGAGCGGTCCCGGCGCCCCGGCCGACGCGGGCGGCGCGTCCGGCGCGTCCGGCGCGTCCGGGGTTACGGGACGGGACGCGGGCTCCACGGCGTACGCGGCGGCCCACGGCGCGGGATCACCCGCCCCGGGCGCCACCCACGGCGGCCGGACGCGGCTCGGCCTGCCCGAGGACCTCGCGCCCGAGGGCTCCGGACACGGGCACGCGCGCGTGGCCGACCCGGCCGCGCCCGACGGCGAGGCCGAGGACGAGATCGAGGCCCACAGCAGGACCCGGCAGATCCGCCGGCGCGGGCTCGGCGCCTGGGCCCGGCGGCTCGCGGGCGGCCGGGAGGACGCGCCCTCCGGCGAGTACGGCGTGGCGCCCGTGCCCGCCTTCGGGGGACCCGCCTCCAACGGACCCGGCAGCGGCGGCGGCAGCGGCCAGGGCCGCTCGGCCGCCTCCTCGCCGGACAGCTGGCCCGATCCCTCCACCGTCCTGCTCACCGCCCTCGGCCCCGGCCCGCGCCTGTGGGAACGGAGCCTCGACCACACCGAGGCCCTGGTGGTCCGGCTCGGCACGGCCGACCGGGCCGAGCTGTCCGGAGTGCCCGTCACCGTCGGACTGCGCGAGGCCGGCTCCCTCGGCCTCGCCGGACCCGCGCCGCGGCTCGCCGGGCTCGCCCGCTCCGTGGTGGCCCAGCTCGCCGCCCTCCACTCCCCCGGCGACCTGGAGATCGTCCTGGTCAGCGCCGACCGGAACCGCCCTCTCGAGGAGCGGCGCCGGGCCTGGGGCTGGCTCGGCTGGCTCCCGCACGTGCGGCCCGCGCACGGCCAGGACTGCCGGCTGCTCCTGGCGTACGACCGCGACCAGGCCCACGCACGGCTCACCGAGCTCACCCGGCGCCTGGACGACGGCCCGCTCGGCCCCGGCTGGCCGAGCGCCGACCGGGCCGCGATCGCCGAGGCCGCCGCACGCCACGACGGGCCCGCGACCGTCGTGATCCTCGACGGCGACCCGGGCACGGCCGTGCTGCGCGAGACCGCGGCACGGCTCGCCGGGGCGGGCGCCGCGGCCGGCATCCACCTGATCTGCCTGGCCGAGGCGCCCTCCGCCTCGCCCGCCTCACCGGTCGCGGCGACCTACGAGGAGGCGTGCGCGGCCTCCTTCGCCTTCCGCGAGTGCGGGGCCGTGGCGCTGCTCAGCGGAGACGTCGCGACGGCGCTGCGGTTGCTGCGCACGGCCGGCGGCCGGGCCGCCGGCCACGGCACGGTCGGCGTGGTGGACGCGGTGTCCGTCGCCTGGGCGGAGCGCTTCGGACGGGCCCTCGCCCCGTTGCGTACGGAGACGGCCGGAGGCACCGGCCGGGGCCGGGCCGCCGCCGCGCTGCCGCCGGCCGCCCGGCTCCTCGACGAGCTGGGCCTGGCCCGGGCCACTCCCGCCTCCCTGATGGCCCGCTGGGCCTCCTCGTCGGACGGCACCGCGGTCCTGGGCGCGGGCCCGCGCGGACCGGTCGCCGTGGATCTCACCCAGGAGGGCCCGCACCTGCTGATCGAGGGCCCGCCCGGCAGCGGCCGCACCGAGCTGCTGCGCTCGATCGCCGCCTCGCTCGCCGCCGGCGCCCGCCCCGACCGGCTCGGCCTGCTCCTGGTGGACGGCGCGGGCGGCGAGCGCGGCGAGGGTCTCGCGCCCTGCACGGACCTGCCGCACGTGACCGAGCACCTGGCCGCCTCCGATCCGGTACGGATGCGGGAGTTCGCCCAGGCCCTGGGCGCCGAGCTGAAGCGCCGCGCCGAGCTCCTCGGCGACGCCCACTTCGCCGACCGCCGGTCGGGCCGCCTGATCGGGCAGCGCTCGCCGAGCCCCGCCGAGTCCGTGCCCGCCGCGCCGCGCGCCGGCGCGCGCGTCCCGGACGCCCGCACCAGCCCGGACCCGTCCGTCGCCCTCCCCGACCGCCCGAGCGGCCGCACCCTCCGGGTGGCCCCGGACGGAGCCCTGGGCGACGCCCCGAGCGGCCGCACCTACCGCGCCGGAGCGAGCCCGCTGGCCGACAGCCCCAGCAGCCGCACCGCCCGCACCGGCTCCCTGGGCGACACTCCCGGCAGCCGCACCGCGCCGGCCGGAGCGAGCCCGCTCGGCGAGAGCCCCAGCAGCCGCACCCACCGCCACGGCCCGGACGTCCTGGCCGACACGCCCAGCAGCCGCACCCACCGCACCGGCTCCCTGGGCGACACGCCCAGCAGCCGCACCGCCCGTGCCGGAGCCGGCGAGCTCTACGACCAGGCTCTGCACGACCAGGGCCACCACAGCCCGGCCCCGCACCACCAGGTCGGCACCGGCACCGGCACCGGGGAAGGCGCCGGCGGGCTCGCGCGGCTCGTCGTGCTCGTCGACGACTACGACGCGCTGGTCGCACCCGCGCTCGGGGCCGCCGGCCGGCCCGCGGCCGGCTCGGTGGTGCGGGCCCTGGAGGCGGTCGCGCGCAACGGCGCCCGGCTCGGAGTGCACCTGGTCGCCGCCTCGGCCCGCCCGGACCGCACCGCGGACACGGAGCTGGCGCACGGCGCGCGGCTGCGGATCGTGCTGGACCCGCCGCCCACCGCGCCCGGCCCGGACGAGCCGCAGCCGGGCCGCGGCCGGCTCGGACACCCGGACGGACGGGTGACGCCGTTCCAGACGGGCCGGGTCACCGGCCGGATCCCGCGCACGGCCACCCTGCGCCCGACGGTGGTGCCGCTGGAGTGGGAGCGGATGGGCGACCCGCCCACCCGCCGCCCGGTCCGCGAGCTCGGCAACGGTCCGACGGACCTGGCCCTGCTGGCCAGCGCGGTGGACCGCGCCGCCCGCTCGGTCGACGCCACTCCCGTAGCCCCGTTGACCTCGCCGACCCACGCGTAACACCCGTGCGAGCCGGACCCGAGGCGCGCTCAAGGCAGGCGCGAGGCGGGTCCGAGGCGCGTTCGAGCCAGGCCTGACGTCACGTCACGAGCCGATCACGATCGTCCACTTGACACCGAAGGCGGTATTGCGGGCCTCCGGCACCCGGCGTAGACCTGAGCCCACGGGACCAGGAAACGCGGGAGAGGCGGGGCTCGGATGCGCAACGGCAGAACTCTTCGACTCGGTGTCGTGGCGGCGACCACGGCCGCGGTGCTCGCGGCCGCGGGCTGCGGCGGTGGCGGCGGGGACGGCGGCAAGGGGACCAAGCCCGGCACGGACGCTCCCAGCGGCGGCTCCGGGCTGACGCTGCCCTCCCTCAAGGGCGAGAAGATCGAGGTCGCCGCCGTCTGGACCGGCCCGGAACAGGCCAACTTCACCAAGGTCCTGAAGGAGTTCGAGAAGCGCACCGGCGCGACCGTCACCTTCGTGCCCGCCCAGGACCCGATCGTGAACTTCCTCGGCACGAAGATCGCGGGCGGCTCGCCGCCGGACGTGGCGATGCTTCCGCAGGTCGGCGCGATCCATCAGGCCGCCGCCCAGAAGTGGCTCAAGCCGCTCGGCCCGGAGGCGAAGGCGCAGCTCGCCAAGAACTACTCGAAGGGCTGGCAGGACCTCGGCGCGGTCGACGGCACGCCGTACGGCGTGTACTTCAAGGCCGCCAACAAGTCCCTGGTCTGGTACAACGCCGCGGCCTTCGACAATGCGGGCGCGAGCGAGCCGAAGAGCTGGAAGGACTTCCTCGCCACCGCCGAGACGATCTCGGCGTCCGGTGTCACGCCGGTGTCGGTCGGCGGCGCGGACGGCTGGACGCTGACCGACTGGTTCGAGAACGTCTATCTCTCCCAGGCCGGCCCCGAGAAGTACGACCAGCTGGCCAAGCACACCCTCAAGTGGACGGATCCGTCCGTCGCCAAGGCGCTGACGACGCTGGGCGAGCTGTTCGGCAAGCCGTCCCTGCTCGCGGGCGGCACGAACGGCGCGCTGCAGACCGAGTTCCCGGTGTCCGTCACCCAGACCTTCACCGGCGGCGACCAGGCCAAGGCGGCGATGGTCTTCGAGGGCGACTTCTCGTCCGTCAACATCGCGGAGGCGGGCGCGAAGATCGGCACGGACGCGAAGGTCTTCCCGTTCCCGGCCGTCGGTGACGGCGCGGCGGCGCCCGTGGTGACCGGCGGCGACGCGGCCGTGGCGCTGAAGGACAGCAAGGGCGCGCAGGCGCTGCTGACGTTCCTCGCCTCGCCCGACGCGGCGCGGGTGTGGGCGGGCCAGGGCGGCTTCCTCTCGCCCAACAAGGCCCTGGACCCGGCCGCGTATCCGAACGACGTGCAGCGGAAGATCGCCACGGCGCTGATCGGCGCGGGCGACGACTTCCGCTTCGACATGTCGGACCAGATGCCGCAGTCGTTCGGCGGAACGCCCGGGAAGGGTGAGTGGAAGGCGCTCCAGGACTTCCTGAAGAACCCGAAGGACGTGGCCGGGACGCAGGCGAGGCTGGAGGCCGAGGCGGCCAAGGCGTACAAGGGCTGACGATGGCCAGCGCCGAATCCGACGCCACGGATCCCGGGGATGCCGCGGACGCCAGGGCGACGACGACAGGTGACGCGGCCGCCGGCACCACGACCGGCAGCACCACGGCGGCCGGCGGCACCGGCGACCGCGACCGCACCCGCGACCGCGATCGCACCCGCCCCGGCCCGACGAGTGCTGCGAGCCCGACGAGTGCTGCGAGCCGTACGAGCCGTACGGGCAGCCGCCCGCGCGGCCGTACGCGCGGCGGCCGCCGCACCGTCGTCACCGCCGCCGTCTTCCTGCTCCCCGCCCTCGTCCTGCTCGGCGCGCTCGTCGTCTACCCCATCGGGTACTCGATCCAGCGCTCCTTCTTCGACCAGTCCGGTGACTCCTTCGCCGGCCTGGACAACTACGTCACGCTCTTCACGGACGACTCGATCCGCACCGCCGTCCGCAACAACATCATCTGGGTGGTCGTCGCTCCCACCGTGGCGACCGCCCTCGGCCTGATCTTCGCGGTCCTGACCGAACGGGTGCGCTGGGGAACGGCGTTCAAGCTGGTCGTCTTCATGCCGATGGCGATCTCGATGCTCGCCGCCGGCATCATCTTCCGGCTGGTCTACGAGCAGGACCCGGACCGCGGGGTCGCCAACGCCGTCTGGGTGGGCGTCCACGACACCTTCGCCGAGGCGTCCGGCTTCCCGCGCGCCCGCCCGCTGCCCGTGCACCCGCTCAAGGCGGCGGGCGGCGGGGCGTACGTCACCAAGGCCCCGGTGCGGACGGGCGAGATCGCCCGGCTGCCGCTGGTCGGCGTGGCTCCGGCGCAGATGCCGCAGGACGCGCGCCCGGCCCGTACGCCGGCGCCCGAGGCCGCGGGCGACGGCGGCATCGCGGGCACCGCCTGGCTGGACTTCACCCGCGGCGGCGGCGGAAAGCCCAACGCCGTCGACGCCAAGGAGCTCGGTCTGAAGGGCCTGCGGATCGAGGCCGTGAAGGACGGCCGGGTGGTGGCGCGGGCCACGGCGGCCGCCGACGGCACGTTCACGCTGCCGGCCGCCGCCGACGGCGCGGTCCTGCGGCTGCCCGCGAGCAACTTCCGCGAGCAGTACGACGGCGTGGAGTGGCTCGGCCCGACGCTGGTCACTCCCGCGATCATCGGCAGTTACGTGTGGATGTGGGCCGGCTTCGCGATGGTGCTCATCGCCGCCGGGCTCGCCGGCCTGCCGCGCGAACTCCTCGAAGCGGCGCGGGTCGACGGGGCCAACGAGTGGCAGGTGTTCCGCCGGATCACGGTCCCGCTGCTCGCACCGGTCCTCGGCGTCGTCCTCGTCACTCTGATGATCAACGTCCTGAAGGTCTTCGACCTGGTCTTCATCATCGCGCCCGGCTCGGCGCAGGACGACGCGAACGTGCTCGCGCTGCAGCTGTACCGCTCGTCCTTCGGCACGGACGCGGACCTGGGCGTCGGCTCGGCGATCGCCGTGCTGCTCCTGCTGCTCGTGCTGCCGGTGATGGCGGTCAACATCCGCCGTATGCGAAGGGAGGCCCGCCGGTGACGTCCTCCGCCGCCCGGACCGCATCCTCCACCCCGTCCCGCGCCGCCTCGCCGGCCGCGGCCCGCCCTTCGCCCGGCCTCGCCTCGCGCCTGGCGGCCCGTGCCGCCGGCGGCACGATGCGGGTGTTCCTGGTCCTGGTCGCGCTGTTCTGGCTGATGCCGACGTTCGGGCTGCTGCTGTCCTCGCTGCGCTCGCCGTCCGACATCGCCTCGGGCGGCTGGTGGCAGGTGTTCACCGCGCCCGCGCAGCTGACCACCGAGAACTACCGCGACCTGCTCGCCAACGACACGATCACCGACTCGCTGCTCTCCACGGTCCTGATCACCGTGCCGGCCACGGTGCTGGTCATCGTGATCGGCGCGCTCGCCGGCTACGCCTTCGCCTGGTGGGACTTCCCGGGCCGCGACTGGTGGTTCCTGGTGGTCGTGGGACTGCTGGTGGTGCCGGTGCAGGTGGCGCTGGTGCCGGTGTCGAAGCTGTTCGGCGCGGTCGGGATCTTCGAGACGACCGTGGGCGTGGTGCTCTTCCACACGGCCTTCGGTCTGCCGTTCGCGATCTTCCTGCTGCGGAACTTCTTCGCGGAGATCCCGCGCGAACTGCTGGAGGCGGCCCGCCTCGACGGTGCGGGCGAGATCCGGCTCTTCACCCGGGTGGTGCTGCCGCTGGGCGGCCCGGCGGTCGCCTCGCTCGGCATCTTCCAGTTCCTGTGGGTGTGGAACGACATGCTGGTGGCGCTGATCTTCGCGGACGCGCAGTCACCGCCGATCACGGTGGCGCTGCAGCAGCAGGTGCGGCAGTTCGGCAACAACGTGGACGTGCTCGCGCCGGGCGCGTTCGTGTCGATGGTGATCCCGCTGCTGGTGTTCTTCGCCTTCCAGCGGCAGTTCGTGTCCGGCGTGATGGCGGGCGCGGTGAAGTAGCCGCGGCGGAGGCGGAGTTACGGAGCCGGGGACGGGTCACGGAGCCGGGGACGGGTCACGCGGTGAGGGCGGGTCACGCCTGGTGAGGGCGGGTTACGCGGTGAGGGCGGCCACCGCCGACCGCGCCAGGTCGTCGAGGTAGCCCTTCGGCGGCTCGGTGCGGACCACGACGAGCCGCCAGTAGAGCGGGCCGAGCACGAGGTCGAGCGCCCGGTCGGGGTCGGCCGCGCCGCCGCCCTCCGCTTCCCCGCCGGGCAGTTCGCCGCGCTCGACGGCCGCGCGCACGACCTGGGCCATGACGCCCTGCTGGCTGTCGAGGAGGACGGCCTTGAGGGTGTCGGCGATCTCGGGGTGCCGGGCCGCCTCGACCAGCAGGTCCGGGATGACCTGGGACGCCACGGGGTGGCGCAGGGCGTGCGCGGCGACCTCCAGGAGGGCGCGGACGTCCCCGTACAGCGTGCCGGTGGCCGGGGCGGGCAGGCCCTGGACGGCGAAGGCGCCGACGAGGTCGAGAACGAGGGCGAGCTTGGACTTCCAGCGCCGGTAGACGGCGGTCTTGCCGACGCCGGCGCGGCGGGCGATGCCCTCGATGGACATCCGGGCGTAGCCGACGGCGGCGAGTTCCTCGAAGACGGCGGCGCGGATGGCCTCGGTGACGTCCTCCCGGAGCACGGCGGCTCCCGCGGGGGCGCGGCGAGGGGTTCCCGAGGGTCCGGTGGAGGGCGTCATGCACAGGATCTTAACCAGCGGTGACGCGTCGAGGTACGAGACGACGACACGGTTGCGTCTCGACGTGCGTGCGTCCTACTCTCCCCGTAGCGACGATACGGACCCGTTCCATCGAAAGTGATGCCGTGACCCCGCAGACCCTCGCACCGCACGCGCCGCCCGCCCCGCCTCCCGCGGCGCCACCCGCGCCGGCTCCCGCACTCTCCTCCGAGGAGCTGCGCGCCCTCGCCCTGCGCCACGGCCTCACCGTGAGCGGCGCGCGTCCCTCCCTCGCCGCGTACGCGCGGCAACTGTGGTCCCGGCGGGACTTCATCGCCGCTTTCGCGACGGCCAAGCTGACCGCCCAGTACAGCCAGGCGCGGCTCGGCCAGATCTGGCAGGTGATGACGCCGCTGCTCAACGCGGCCGTCTACTACGCGATCTTCGGCGTCCTCATGGACGTCCAGCGGGACATCCCGGACTACGTCCCGTTCCTCATCACGGGCGTCTTCGCGTGGACCTTCACCTCGCAGACGATCATGACCGGCACCCGGGCCATCAGCGGCAACCTCGGCCTGGTCCGGGCCCTGCACTTCCCGCGCGCGAGCCTGCCGCTCGCGCTGGCGCTCCAGCAGCTCCAGCAGCTGGCCTTCTCGCTCGGCGCGCTGGTCGTGATCCTGTTCTGCTGCGGCGAGTTCCCGCGCCCGAGCTGGCTGCTCGCAGTCCCGGCGCTGCTGTGCCAGACGCTGTTCAGCACCGGGCTCGCCCTGGCGA
Source organism: Streptomyces sp. NPDC053493 (assembly GCF_044544825.1). Taxonomy (NCBI): domain Bacteria; kingdom Bacillati; phylum Actinomycetota; class Actinomycetes; order Kitasatosporales; family Streptomycetaceae; genus Streptomyces; species Streptomyces sp. NPDC053493. The sequence continues at coordinate 30,304 of NZ_JBITXS010000005.1, read as the reverse complement.
CCGCCCGGCTCGCGGCCCGTACGCCGGACATCGCCCAGCTGATGCCGTTCCTGCTGCGCACCTGGATGTACGCCTCCGGCGTCATGTGGTCGATCGCCCACGTCACCCAGGGCCGCGACCTGCCGGAGGCGGTGACCGTGCTGCTCCGGGCCAATCCCGCGGCCGTCTACATCGACCTGCTGCGCTTCGCGCTCGTCGAGAGCTTCACCGGCACCCAGCTGCCACCGCACGTATGGGCGCTGGCGGCCGGCTGGGCGGCGCTGGCCTTCGCGGGCGGTTTCATCTGGTTCTGGAAGGCGGAGGAGACCTACGGCCGTGGCTGACCAGTCCCTTTCCCCGACGTCCCCTCAGGCATCCCCTCAGACATCCGCGCAGGCCGACGAGCGCACGCCGACCGTCGTCGCCGACGGCGTCCACGTCACGTACACCGTCCAGGGCGGCCGGGCCGGCAGGGGCAGTGCGACCTCCGCGCTCAGCCGCATCGTCTCCCGGCGCCGCCGCGCCTCCGGGACCGCCTCCGGGCCCGGCTCCGCCGCCGGCGTCCGCACCGTCCACGCCGTCAAGGGCGTCAGCTTCGCCGCGTACCGGGGCGAGGCGATCGGCCTGATCGGTTCGAACGGCTCCGGGAAGTCGACGCTCCTGAAAGCGGTCGCGGGCCTGCTCCCGGTGAGCGGGGGCCTGATGTACACCCAGGGCCGGCCCGCCCTCCTCGGCGTCAACGCGGCGCTCATGGGCGATCTGACCGGCGAGCGGAACGTGATCCTCGGCGGGCTCGCCATGGGCATGAGCCGCCGCGAGGTCACCGAGCGCTTCGAGGCGATCGTCGACTTCTCCGGGATCAACGACAAGGGCGACTTCATCTCGCTGCCGATGCGCACCTACTCCTCCGGCATGGGCGCCCGGCTGCGCTTCTCCATCGCCGCCGCCCGCAGCCATGACGTGCTGCTCATCGACGAGGCCCTCGCGACCGGCGACGCCGCCTTCCGCCGCCGCAGCCGGCGGCGGATCGACGAACTGCGCGCCGAGGCGGGCACGGTGTTCCTGGTCAGCCACTCGAACTCGACCATCACCGAGACCTGCGACCGCGCGCTGTGGCTGGAGGCGGGCACGCTGCGGATGGACGGGCCGGCGGACGAGGTGGTGGCGGCGTACGAGGAGTTCACGGGCCGCACCGGCGCGGGCACGAGCAACGCAGGCGCGAAGAAAAACGGCAAATAGGTCAAAGCGGGCTAGAGTGCGGAGGGGTGACGACCGATCCGCCTCCGCACGACGCCTCCGCCGCCTCTCCCGCCTCCTCCGCGTCCCCCTCCGCGTCCGTCTCATCCACCTCCTCTGCCCCCTCTGTCTCTCCCACCTCCTCCGCCTCCGGTATCCCCTCCCGCACCGAGCCCGCGCGGCCCGCCCTCACCCGGTCCCCGTTCGAGTCGGAGACCTTCACCTCCGCCACCTTCGTGACCGTCGGCAGCGGCCCGCTGCTCGCCCTCGCCGCCGTCTGGCTGCTCAGCCGCGCCGGGATGCTGCTCCTGCTCTACCGCGACAGCCTCGGCATCGGCCGCGTCGCCAGCGAGGTGTACGGCCTCTACCAGCACTGGTACGGCCAGTTCGCGCACGGCACCTTCCCGTCCGGCGACGTCGCCTGGCAGTACCCGCCCGGCGCGGGCCTGGTCATCATGTCGCCCGGAATCGTGCCCTCCCTCACCTACTTCCAGGGCTTCGTCCTGCTCACCCTGCTCGCCGACCTCGTCGTCGTCGCCGCCCTGGCCTACGCCGACAGCGCCCGCCTCACCCACGGCGCCTGGTACTGGACCCTCGGCCTCCCGCTGCTGCTGCACATCCCGCTCGCCCGCTACGACGTGCAGACCACCGCCCTCGCCGTGCTCGCGCTGCTCGCCTTCACCGCCCGCTCGCCCGTCGCCCACCGCTTCGGCGGTGTGCTCGCCGGGATCGGCGCCATGGTCAAGGTCTGGCCCGCCCTCGCCCTCCTCGGCACCCCGCGCGGACGCACCACCCGCGAGGCCTGGACCGCCGCCGCCGTCACCGCCGTGACGCTGCTCGCCATGCTCTCGATGCTGTTCGCCGACTCGCTCGGCTTCCTGCGCCAGCAGGGCAGCCGGGGCGTCCAGATCGAATCGCTCGGCGGCACCGCGCTCGCCCTGGCCAAGGCCCTCGGCGGCTGGCCGGGCACCGTCCGCTTCCGCTACGGCGCCTTCGAGTACGTCGGCCCCTACGTCTCCACCATCGGCCACCTGTCGCTGCTGCTGACCGCCCTGGCCTTCATCTGGCTGCTGCTGTGGCGGCTACGGGCCGGCCGCTGGACCGAGGCCACGCCGCTCGACGCGGCCTTCGCCGCCGTGCTGCTCTTCACCGTCACCAGCCGGGTGATCAGCCCGCAGTACCTGATCTGGCTGCTCGGTCTGGCCGCCGTGTGCCTCACCTCGCGCCGCACGGTGATGCGCCCGGCCGCCCTGCTGATCCTGCCGGCCGCGGCCCTCAGCTCCCTCGCGTACCCGGTCGTCTACCTCGACGTGGTCGCCGGCACCTGGCAGGGCGTCGCCGTGATGGTGCTGCGCAACGGGCTGCTGCTCGCGGCGGCGGTGCTCGCCGTCCGCCGCCTGTGGACGTCGACGGTCACCTCGTAGCCGTACCGTACGCGGCACACGCAAAGGAGGCGCCCCCGCCGGTCACGGGACCGGCGAGGGCGCCTCCTTCTTCGTACGAGCTTCGTACGCGCTTCGTACGCGCTATGTACGCGCTACGTACGAGCTTGGTACCAGCGGCTAGCTGTGCGTACGCAGCAGCGTCCGCATCGTCCGCATCGCGACCGACAGGTTCGCCAGGTCGAAGGCGTCCGAGCCCTGGATCTCCTCCAGGGTGGTGCGCGCCCGGCCCAGGATCGCCGCGTTCTTGTCCTCCCAGGCCTTGAACCGCTGCTCCGGCGTGGCGGTGCCGTTCCCGGCCGCGAGGACGTCGGCCGTGAGCGCCGCGTGCGCCGCGAACAGGTCCTCGCGGATCGAGGCACGGGCCATCGACTGCCAGCGGTCGCTGCGCGGCAGCTCGATGATCCGGTCCATCAGGTCGGTGATCCGCAGCCGGTCGGCCAGGTCGTAGTAGACCTCGGCGACCGCCAGCGGGTCCTTGCCCATGCGGTCGGCGATCGCGACGATGTCGAGCGTCGGGAAGGCGGAGGAGAAGCCGGCCACGCGCAGCGCCAGCTCCTCCGGCACGCCGACCGCGGTCAGCTCGTCCAGGATCGACTGGTACCACTCGAGGTCGGAGCCGCGCAGCAACTGCGGCAGCTTCTCCCAGACCTGCTCGACCCGCTCCGAGAAGAACTCGATGGTCTCGCTCAGCTGGAGCGGCTGCGGCCGGTTGTTGAGCAGCCAGCGGGTGCCGCGCTCGACCAGACGGCGCGAGTGCAGCCGCATCCGGGTCTGGAACTCGGCCGGAACCTTGTTGTCGAGCGCCTCGACGGCGTCCCAGACCTCGCCGAGCCGGAAGATCGCGCGGGCGGCGGTCTGCGCGCGCACGATCTCCTCGATCGACGCGCCGGACTCCTCGCGCAGCCGGTGCAGGAAGGTCGAGCCACCGGTGTTGACGGTGTCGTTGACCAGCACCGTGGTGATGATCTCGCGGCGCAGCGGGTGCGAGTCGACCGCCTCGACGAACTTCTCGCGCAGCTGCGTCGGGAAGTACGCGTGGAGCAGCTTGCGCAGGTAGGCGTCGTCCGGCAGCTCGGTGCCGATCAGCTCGTCCGCCACCGTGATCTTGGTGTAGGCGAGGAGGACGGCCAGCTCCGGCTGGGTCAGGCCCTTGCCGGCGTTGAGCAGCTCGCGGATCTGCCGGTCGTTGGGCAGGAACTCCAGCGAGCGGTCGAGCGCGCCGTCCCGGCCCAGCCGGCGCATGAAGCGCTGGTGGGCGTGGAGCAGCGACGGCGACTGGGCGACGGCGTTGGCCAGGGCGGTGTTCTGCGCGTAGTTGTTGCGCAGCACCAGCGCGCCGACCTCGTCGGTCATCTCCGCGAGGATCTTGTTGCGCTGCTTGACGGTCATGTCGCCCTCGGCGACCAGCCCGTTGAGCAGGATCTTGATGTTGACCTCGTGGTCGGAGGTGTCCACGCCGGCGCTGTTGTCGATGGCGTCGGTGTTGACCTTGCCGCCCTCGCCCTCGGGTCCGCCGGAGCGGGCGAACTCGATGCGGCCCAGCTGGGTCGCGCCGAGGTTGCCGCCCTCGCCGATGACCTTGGCGCGGACGTCCTGGCCGTCGACGCGGATGGCGTCGTTGGCCTTGTCGCCGACGTCGGCGTTGGACTCGACGCTCGACTTGACGTACGTGCCGATGCCGCCGTTCCACAGCAGGTCGACGGGCGCCTGGAGGATCGCCTTCATCAGCTCGGCCGGGGTCATCTTGGTGATCCCGTCCTCGATGCCGAGGGCGGCCCGCATGTGCGCGTTGACCGGGATCGACTTGGCCGTACGCGGGTGGATGCCGCCGCCCGCGGAGAGCAGCTCGACCTTGTAGTCGGCCCAGGAGCTGCGCGGCAGCTCGAAGAGGCGGCGGCGCTCGGCGTACGAGGTGGCCGCGTCCGGGTTCGGGTCGATGAAGATGTGGCGGTGGTCGAAGGCCGCGACGAGCCGGATGTGCTCGGAGAGCAGCATGCCGTTGCCGAACACGTCGCCGGACATGTCGCCGACGCCGACGACGGTGAAGTCCTCGGTCTGGGTGTCGTGGCCCAGCTCGCGGAAGTGCCGCTTGACCGACTCCCAGGCGCCGCGGGCGGTGATGCCCATGCCCTTGTGGTCGTAGCCGGCCGAGCCGCCGGAGGCGAACGCGTCGCCGAGCCAGAAGCCGTACGACTCCGCGACGCCGTTGGCGATGTCGGAGAAGGTCGCGGTGCCCTTGTCGGCGGCGACGACGAGATAGGTGTCGTCCTCGTCGTGGCGGACCACGCCGACCGGCGGCACGACCTCGCCGCCGACCAGGTTGTCGGTGATGTCGAGCAGCGCCGAGATGAAGGTCTTGTACGAGGCGATGCCCTCGGCCATCCAGGCGTCACGGTCCACCGACGGGTCCGGGAGCTGCTTGGCGACGAAGCCGCCCTTGGCGCCGACCGGCACGATGACGGTGTTCTTCACCATCTGCGCCTTGACCAGGCCGAGGATCTCGGTACGGAAGTCCTCGCGGCGGTCGGACCAGCGCAGGCCGCCTCGGGCGACCTTGCCGAAGCGCAGGTGGACGCCTTCGACGCGCGGCGAGTAGACCCAGATCTCGAACGCCGGGCGCGGGGCCGGCAGGTCCGGGATGGCCTGCGGGTCGAACTTCATCGACACGTAGGAGTGCGGGTTGCCGTCCGCGGCCTTCTGGAAGAAGTTCGTCCGCAGCGTGGCCTTGATGACGGTGAGGAAGGAACGCAGGATGCGGTCCTCGTCGAGGGAGGCGACCTGGTCGAGGGCGCCGTCCAGCTCCTCCAGGAGACCGTCGGTCAGCTCGGTGCCGGCGCGCTGGCGCTCCGGCGCCATCCGGGCCTCGAAGAGGTTGACGAGCAGCCGGGTGGTGTGGACGTTGTTGCGGAGGGTGTCCTCCATGTAGTCCTGGCTGAACGTCGAACCGGCCTGCCGCAGGTACTTCGCGTACGCGCGCAGCACCATCGCCTCGCGCCAGGTGAGCCCGGCGGACAGGACGAGCGAGTTGAAGTTGTCGTTCTCGGCCGCGCCGGTCCAGGTGGCGGCGAAGGCCTCCTGGAAGCGCTCGCGGGCGTCGTCGCCGAGGTAGTCGCCGCCGTTGCCGGTGGCCGCGGGCATGCGCAGACCGAAGTCGTACACCCAGGCGTGGGTGCGGTCGGAGCAGCGCAGCTCGTAGGGACGCTCGTCGGTGACCTCGACGCCGAGCCGGTTGAGGACCGGCAGGACGGCGGACAGCGAGATCTGGTCGCCGATCTTGTAGATCTTGAAGCGGCGCTCGCCGGGGCCGGCGCCGACCGGCTCGTAGAGCGAGAGCGCGAAGTCCTTGCCGCTGCCGGCCAGGGCCTCCAGGTGGCACAGGTCGGCGACGGCGGCGCGCGGCGAGTGGTCGGCCTTGTAGCCCTCGGGGAAGGCGTTGCCGTAGCGGCGCAGCAGCTCCGCGGCGCGCTCCTCGCCCAGCTCGGCGTTGAGCGCCTCGGCGAAGCCGTCGGACCAGGAGCGGGCGGCGTCGGCGAGCCGGGACTCGATCCGGTCGACGTCGGCGTCGGTCAGCTTGCTGAGCGCGGTGCCGGGCTCGACGCGGATGACGAAGTGGAGCCGGGAGAGGATCGACTCGGTGTTCCAGGCGGTGAAGTCGACGGAGGTGCCGTCCAGCTCCTCCTTGAGGATGTCGATGATCCGCAGCCGGACGCGGGTGGTGTAGCGGTCGCGCGGCAGGTAGACGAGGGCCGAGTAGTAGCGGCCGTACTCGTCCTGGCGCAGGTAGAGCCGCAGCCGGCGGCGCTCCTGCAGGTACAGGACGCTGGTGACGATGGCCTGGAGCTGGTCGACCGGGGTCTGGAACAGCTCGTCGCGCGGGTAGGTCTCCAGGATCTGGAGCAGGTCGCGGCCGTCGTGGCTGCTCGGCGCGAAGCCGGCGCCCTCGATGACCTCACGGACCTTGCGCTTGACGACCGGGACGCGGCGCACGGACTCGGTGTAGGCGGCCGAGGAGAACAGGCCGAGGAAGCGCCGCTCGCCGATGACGTTGCCGGCGGCGTCGAACTTCTTCACGCCGATGTAGTCGAGGTACGAGGGCCGGTGCACGGTCGCGCGGCTGTTGGCCTTCGTGAGGATGAGCAGCTTGTGCTCGCGCGCCTTGGCGCGGGCGTCGGCGGGCAGCCGGCTGAACGAGGGCGAGACCGGGTGGGCGTGGTTGTCCTCGCCGCTGTGGTGCGGGTCGGAGCGCAGGATGCCGAGGCCGGTGCCGGGCACGGCGGACAGCGCGTCGCCGTCGACCAGCTCGTACTCGCGGAAGCCGAGGAAGGTGAAGTGGTCGTCGGCGAGCCAGCGCAGCAGCTCGCGGGCCTCCTCGACCTCGGTGGGCCGCAGGTCGGGCGCGGTGGGCTCCTCCGGCAGGCCCTCGGCGATGCGCAGCGCGGCGTCGCGCATCTTCTCCCAGTCCTCGACGGCCTCGCGGACGTCGGACAGGACGCGCAGCAGGTCGTTGGTGATCTGCTTGAGGTCGGCCTTGTCGGTCTCGCGGTCGATCTCGACGTGGATCCAGGACTCGAGGAGCGCGTCGTGCGGCAGCTCGGCCAGGGGCTCCTTGGCGAGCACCTCGATCAGCTTGCCGGTCACGTCACGGCGGACGGTGACCTGCGGGTGGATCACGACGTGGATGCCGCGGCCCTGGCGGGACAGCTCGTTGGTGACGGAGTCGACGAGGAACGGCATGTCGTCGGTGACCACCTCGACGACGGAGTGGCTGCAGGTCCAGCCGTTCTCCTCGACCGTCGGGGTGTGGACGCGGACGTTCGCGGTGCCCTGGGGACGGTTCTCGGCGAGCCGGTAGTGCGACAGCGCCGCACCGAACACGTCGACGGGGTCGCGGTCGGTGAGGTCCTCGGGCGCGGTGTGCAGGTAGTAGCGCTGGAGGTAGTCGAGCAGGGTCGCGTGGTCCGGACGCTCCCCGGTCTTCGGCCCTGTCGGAAGTCGCCCCCCGACCGGGCTGTTCTCAGCTACCCGGGCAGCCCGATCGAGCAGCTCGGCCTTGGCTTCGTCCAGCTTGGTCTGCATGTCCTCTGACTCCTGTCGCGCGCCATTGCGTGACGTCGGTGGAAGAAAGGACACAACGCCACGACGCGGTGGTACCGGTCGAAAGAGACGTTATGCCGCGATGAGAGATGTCCGGGCGCTTCTCGGCCACCGGACGCGAGAGACAGGCGAACGCACCGTCGGCCCGGCCGCTGTGGCGAACCGGGCGGAAGCCGGGGGCTGCGTTGCCCCCTCGGCGTATCGCGCTGATCACGGGAAAAGCCTATCGCTGTTGACCCCCTGGCCGTCATGAGCCTTATGTGTACAAAAGCGGGTCGGTAAGTTTGACGATCTGGACAGCGACGAATGGTTCCCCGGGGCATACGACAACTGACGGATCCGAAGATCTGGGAGTCGCCATGGCGAAGATCTTGATCGTGACGGGAGACGCGGCGGAGTCGCTGGAGGTGATGTACCCGTACCAGCGCCTGCTCGAGGAGGGGTACGAGGTCGACATCGCGGCCCCGGCGCGCAAGCAGCTGCGGTTCGTCGTCCACGACTTCGAGCCGGGCTACGACACGTACACGGAGAAGCCCGGCTACACCTGGCCCGCCGACCTGGCCTTCTCGGAGGTCGACCCGGGCGAGTACGTGGCCGTGGTCATCCCGGGCGGCCGGGCCCCGGAGTACCTGCGCAACGACCCGGAACTCCGCAAGATCCTCAAGTCCTTCTTCGACGCCGACAAACCGGTCGCCCAGATCTGCCACGGCCCTCTCCTCACCGCCGCCGTCGGCAGCCTGGAGGGCCGCCGCGTCACCGCGTACCCCGCCCTCGAACTCGACATGCAGGCCGCGGGCGCGACGTTCCAGGACACGGCGGCGGTGGTGGACGGCCAGCTGGTCTCGTCGAGGGCCTGGCCGGACCACCCGACGTGGATGAGGGAGTTCCTGAAGGTGCTGCGGGAGGCGAAGGCGTAGGAGGGCGGGCGCGCGGCGGTCAGACCAGCTCGTCGGCGACGGCGACCGCCTCGGCCAGCGTGTCGACGACGGGCACGCCCACCCGCGCCAGCGAGGCCCGGCTGGGCGAGCCGCCGGTGTAGAGCACCGCCTTCGCACCGACGTACGCCGCCGCCACCGCGTCGTCCGCCGCGTCGCCGATGACCACGACCCGCTCGGCCGGCACTCCCTCGAGCGCCGCGAGGTGGCGCACCATGTGCCCCGACTTCCCCTCCGTGGACCGGTCGAGCCGCCCGTCGACGCGCAGGAACCGCTCGGCGATCCCGTGCCGCCGCACCAGCGGTATCAGCTCCTCGTGCGGCGCGAGGGAGAGCAGCGACTGGGTGGAACCGGAGGCCTGCCGCGCGGCGAGCAGCTCCGCCGCGCCGGCGGTGAGCCCGCAGTTCTCGGCCCGGGCCCAGTAGTGCCGGTGGAAGGCGCCGTCCATGACCACCCACTCCTCGTCGGTGGGCAGCCGGCCCATCAGGCGCTCGTAGAACTTGGGCACCGGCACCGTGTACAGGTCGCGATAGCGCTCCAGGGTGATCGCTTCGAGCCCCAGCTCCGCGAAGGCGGCGTTGGTGGCGCCGATCACCGCGGCGATGTCGTCGAGCAGAGTGCCGTTCCAGTCCCAGACCAGGTGTTTCGCGTGCTTCCCCATGGGAGGTCACGGTACCGGCCGGCCGGCTCAGCCCAGCAGGCCCGGGATCTCCTGCACGCCGAACCAGAGCAGTTCGTGGTCCTCGGCGCCGTCGACGACGAACTGGGCGTCGTCGTCGCCCTGGTCCGCCGCGCCGAGGGCGTCGGCGGCGGCGGAGACGTCCGCCTCGGCGTCGTCGGCGTCGGCGTGCACGGCGGCGGCCTTGGCGAGGGGCACGGCGGAGGCGATACGGACCTCGCCGAGCGCGCTCGCGTCGAGCCCGCGGTCGGGGTCGACGACGGCGTCCTTGTCGGGCACGTCGACGGCGACGACGACCCGGCGGCGGGCGGCCTCGGGATCACCGGCGAGGAGCCGCAGCGAGGCCGCGGCGGCGCGGTTGAGCGCGGCGTACTCGAGCTCCTCGATGTCGTCGGAGACGTACCACTCGCGCAGCGCGGGCGTGACGGCGTAGGCGGTGAGCGGCCCGGGGCCGAGCTCGCCCGCCTTGTGCGCCTGTGCGAGACCGGGGAGGGTCAGGGGTACGTAGACGCGCATGGCAGGCCGCTTTCGTAGTCGGGAGACGCCCTCAGGATACGTGCGGAGCGCCTTCGCGGGGCTCGTCACCCTGATAGGTGAATCGCTCTGCGTCACGGCGGGCGGGTGCGGGTGCCTTGCCGGGGCGGGCGGGGCGGCCGTAGAAGATCCCCAGCCAAGTTACCGACCGGTACGGGTCGATGACTCAACGCGACGAACGGGGATCCCATGAGCACCTCCACGCGCCGCCCGGCCGGCCCGGCCGGCACCCGCCCACGCGGCCGCGCGGGCACCGCACCGCGGCGGATGCTGCCGCCGCACATCGTGTTCGCCGAGCGCCTGCTGGCCGTCCTGAGCGGGGAACGGCCGGTCCACTGGATGCTCGGCCACACCATCGGCGAGGCGTACGAACAGCTCGTCCGCCTCGCTCCCGCGACCCCGCTCCGCTCCCACGGCCCCCGCCCCGTCCTGCGCCGCTGCTCGGCGCACCTCCCGGGCCACCGCGACGCGGTCGAGGCCTGCGCCACGATCACCACGGGTGACCGCGTCCGCGCCATGGCCTTCCGCCTCGAACGCGGCCCCGACCGCCGCTGGCGCTGCGCGGCCGTCGAACTCGACGGCCTCCCCCCGTCCAGCTGACACCGACGACGGCACCGCCCACCGCCCCGGACACCGCCAGCGCCCGGACCGGGCGCGCCCGACCCACCCAGCGGCCCCGCCTCCAGGCGGGGCCGCTGCGCGTTCTGCGGTCACCCCTCGGGCGTGCGCCGTGCGCCGTGCGCGCCGTGGCCCGGCGAACCCCGCCGGCCGGCGGGCGGACGAACTCACCGCCCGGCCCGCCAGCCCCGCCGCTGCGCGTTCGGCGGTCACCTTCGGGCGTGCGCCGTGCGCGCCGTGGCCTGGCAGGCAGGCAGACAGGACAAGCCGGCGACCGCCCAAGGGCGCCTCCAGCCCGCACGCAGCCTCGCCATGCGGCCAGGCCACCTGCGGCCCGGCGGGCGGCTTGAGGCGGGCCTGCCCCCTCAAGCGCGGGCCCGCCAAGCGCCACGGCCGGCCTCCGGCCGCCCCCACCCCACCCGCCCAGCCCGGCCGCGCGCTCCTCGCCCCGCGCCCGCATCCTCAGGCGCCACGGCGGCAGCGCGCCCCAAGGCCGCCAGGCGCCCGCAAGAGCCCCCACCCGCACCGCGGCAGGTGCGCGCTGCGACAACACCGGACTCCGTCGCCCAGAGCCTCCTCGCACCGCCCACGGCCCGGTCCGCTCAAGGCCTCCGGCGTCACCCTTCGGGTGATCGACGCGACCCGGGCGGTGCGAGTACGACCCCGCCGCCGCTCCCAACCGCGCCCGTACCGCTCGGCGGCGCCGACGCACCACGGCAACCACACCGCCCGCCCACGCCCTCCGGCGTCACCTTTCGGGTGATCGGCGCGCGCCCCCGCGGGCCCTCCGACACCGCAGCCCGGCGGCACCCGGAGTGCCGGGCCCACGGGCCACAGCCACCGTCCCCCGCCACGCGGACAACGCCGACAACGCCGACAACGCGAAGGGGCCCCACCGCCATCGGCGGTGGGGCCCCTTCGACGCATCGCGCGCGCGGCGCCGTCCTACTTCTTGCGGCGACGGCCGCCCGCGCTCTTCTGGGCCTTGCGGCGCTCCGCCCGCGTCAGGCCGTCGCCGTCCGCGGCGCCGTCCGACACGAGGTCGCCCTCGACGATCGAGCCGTCGCCGTCGACCTTCGGCGCGGAGAAGTGCAGCCGGTCCGGGCGCTGCGGCGCGTCCAGGCCCTTCGCGCGGATCTCCGGGCGGCCCGCGCCCGCCGGCGCCGGGACGGAGTCCTTGTCGAGCGACGGGGCCGCGTCCTGGACCGGGACCTCCTCGACCTGCTGCTCGACCTGGACCTCCAGGTTGAACAGGTAGCCGACGGACTCCTCCTTGATGCCCTCCATCATCGCGGAGAACATGTCGAAGCCCTCGCGCTGGTACTCGACCAGCGGGTCCTTCTGGGCCATGGCCCGCAGGCCGATGCCCTCCTGCAGGTAGTCCATCTCGTAGAGGTGCTCGCGCCACTTCCGGTCGAGGACCGAGAGGACCACGCGCCGCTCCAGCTCGCGCATGATCTCCGAGCCGAGCTGCTTCTCGCGCGCGTCGTACTGCTCGTGGATGTCGTCCTTGACCGACTCCGCGATGAACTCCGCGGTGATGCCCGCCCGGTCACCGGCCGCTTCCTCGAGCTCCTCGATCGTGACCTTGACCGGGTAGAGCTGCTTGAACGCCGTCCACAGCCGGTCCAGGTCCCACTCCTCGGCGAAGCCGTCGGCGGTCTCCTGGCGGATGTAGTCGTCGATCGTGTCGTCCATGAAGTGGCGCACCTGCTCGTGCAGGTCCTCGCCCTCCAGGACGCGACGGCGCTCGCCGTAGATGACCTCGCGCTGCCGGTTGAGCACCTCGTCGTACTTCAGGACGTTCTTACGGGTCTCGAAGTTCTGGCTCTCGACCTGCGCCTGCGCGGACGCGATCGCGCGCGTGACCATCTTGTTCTCGATCGGCACGTCGTCCGGCACGTTCGCCATCGCCATCACGCGCTCGACCATCTGCGCCTTGAACAGGCGCATCAGGTCGTCGCCCAGCGACAGGTAGAAGCGGGACTCGCCCGGGTCGCCCTGTCGGCCGGAGCGGCCGCGCAGCTGGTTGTCGATACGGCGCGACTCGTGGCGCTCGGTGCCCAGCACGTACAGCCCGCCGAGCTCCTTGACCTCCTCGAACTCCGCCTTCACGGCCTTCTCGGCCCGCTCCAGCGCGGCCGGCAGCGCCGCCGCCCACTCCTCGACGTGCTCGACCGGGTCGAGGCCCGCCTGGCGCAGCTCCGCCTCGGCGAGGTCGTCGGGGTTGCCGCCGAGCTTGATGTCCGTACCGCGGCCGGCCATGTTCGTGGCGACGGTGACGGCGCCCTTGCGGCCGGCCTGCGCGACGATCGCGGCCTCGCGCTCGTGGTGCTTGGCGTTGAGCACCTCGTGCGGCACGCCCCGCTTGCTGAGCTGCTGCGAGAGGTACTCGGACTTCTCGACGGAGGTGGTGCCGACGAGGACCGGCTGGCCCTTCTCGTACTTCTCGGCGATGTCGTCGACGACCGCGGCGAACTTGGCGACCTCGGTCCGGTAGATCAGGTCCGGCTGGTCCTTGCGCTGCATGGGCTTGTTCGTCGGGATCGGGACGACGCCCAGCTTGTAGATCTGGTGGAACTCGGCCGCCTCGGTCATGGCCGTACCGGTCATGCCGGACAGCTTGTCGTAGAGGCGGAAGAAGTTCTGGAGGGTGATCGTGGCGAGCGTCTGGTTCTCGTCCTTGATCGGCACGCCCTCCTTGGCCTCGATGGCCTGGTGCATGCCCTCGTTGTAGCGGCGGCCGGCGAGGATACGGCCGGTGTGCTCGTCGACGATCATGACCTCGCCGTCGATGACGACGTAGTCCTTGTCCTTCTTGAACAGTTCCTTGGCCTTGATGGCGTTGTTCAGGTAACCGACGAGCGGGGTGTTCACCGACTCGTACAGGTTGTCGATGCCCAGCCAGTCCTCGACCTTGGCGACGCCGGACTCGTGGATGCCGACGGTGCGCTTCTTCTCGTCGACCTCGTAGTCGCCGGTCTCCTCGATGCCCTTGAGCGGGTTGCCGGGCTCGCCCTTGGTGAGGCGGGTCACGAGCTTGGCGAAGTCGCCGTACCACTTGGTGGCCTGGTCGGCCGGGCCGGAGATGATCAGCGGCGTACGGGCCTCGTCGACGAGGATCGAGTCGACCTCGTCGACGCACGCGTAGTTGTGGCCGCGCTGGACGAGCTCGTCCTGGGACCACGCCATGTTGTCGCGCAGGTAGTCGAAGCCGAACTCGTTGTTCGTGCCGTACGTGATGTCGCAGGCGTACTGCTCGCGGCGCTGCGCGGGCGTCATGTTGGCGAGGATGCAGCCGACGGACAGGCCCAGGAAGCGGTGGACGCGGCCCATCATCTCGGAGTCGCGCTCGGCGAGGTAGTCGTTCACCGTGATCAGGTGCACGCCCTTGCCGGACAGCGCGTTCAGGTACGCCGGGAGGGTGCCGACGAGGGTCTTGCCCTCACCGGTCTTCATCTCGGCGACGTAACCGAGGTGCAGGGCGGCGCCGCCCATGATCTGGACGTCGTAGTGGCGCTGGCCGAGGACGCGCTTGGCGGCCTCACGGACGGTGGCGAAGGCCTCGGGGAGCAGGTCGTCGAGGCTCTCGCCGTTGGCGTAGCGCTCCTTGTACTCGTCCGTGAGCGCCCGCAACTCGGCGTCGGAGAGGTTGACGAAGTCCTCTTCGATGGAGTTGACCTGGTCCGCGATGCGGTGCAGTTTGCGCAGGATCTTGCCTTCGCCTGCACGCATGAGCTTGTGGAAGACGGACACTGAGGCTGGTCTCCTTGCCGGTCGGGCCTGGCACTGGGTCTTGTCATGACTCGGGCGCGGGCACGGCAGGTGGTCCCCACCGCAACGGCCATCGTAAGCGAGACCGCCCTCGCGGAGGGAGGCCCGCAGGGCCGGAGCCCCCGCTCCCGTCCGTGACACCTCCCGCAAGAGAGAACGCACGAGGCCGCCGGAAGGTGCCGCCCCGCCCGAAAAGTGTTCGCACCGGGCTGGGCGGGTCACCACAATTCCGTCATGGAGCCCATCACACTGACCACGGGCAGGCTTCGCCTGCGCCCGTTCACGCCGGACGACGTCGACGCCGTCCACGCCGCCTGTCAGGACCCCGACATCCAGCGCTGGACCACCGTCCCGTCTCCGTACGGGCGGGCCGACGCCGAGCTCTTCGTGACCCGTCTCGTGCCGGAGGGCTGGCGCCAGGACGGGGAGTACGCCTTCGCGGTCGAGCCGCTGGAGGGCGGGCCGCTGGTCGCCGCGGCCGGTCTGCACGCGCGCGGCCCGGGCGTGCGGGAGGTCGGCTTCTGGCTGGTCAAGGAGCAGCGCGGCCACGGCTACATGACGGAGGCCGTCGGCGCCCTCGCCCACTGGGCCTTCACCGGGCTCGGCGTGCACCGCCTGCTGTGGCGCGCCGAGGTCGGCAACGGGCCGTCGCGGGCGGTCGCCGAACGGGCCGGCTTCACGATCGAGGGCGTCGAGCGCGCCGGCCTGGTCAACAAGGGCACGGCCCGTGACAGCTGGCTGGGCTCGCTGCTGCCCTCCGACCTCGGTCTGCCGTCGGCGCTGCCGTACCTCCCGGCGAACGTCCGCACCGAGGCCTGACCGGCCCGGCGCGGGCGCCGCCCGACGGGCCGGCGAAGTCCGGGCCCTTCGCCGGCGGGCCCGGCGGTGGCCGATCCGTATCCGTTTCCCTGACCGCTGTCAGTGCCGCCGTCTAGGGTGCGGATCATGACGACCGCCCCGCCCCCCGCCGCAGAACTGTCCGCCGACGACGCCCGCCGGATCGCCCTGCGGGCGCAGGGATTCCTCGGAGCGCCCGACCGACGGGCGGGCGTGCGGGGAGTGCTGCGCCACCTCGGCCAGGTCCAGCTGGACACCATCTCGGTCCTGGCCCGCTCGCACGAGCTGATCCCGTACGCGCGCCTGGGCGCGGTCGGCCGCCGCACCGTCGAGGACGCGTACTGGACCGAGGGCCACGCCTTCGAGTACTGGTCGCACGCCGCCTGCATCCTGCCCGTCGAGGAGTGGCCGCTGTTCGCCTTCCGCCGCCGCGCCTACCGCGACCGCCCGCACTGGGGCCACGAGCTGTCCGAGGGCGCGTACGAGGCGGTGATCGCGCAGCTCAAGGCCGAGGGCCCGCAGACGGCGACGGAGCTCGGCGGCGCCAAGAACAAGGGCGAGTGGTGGGACTGGTCCGACTCGAAGATCGCGGTCGAGCGGGCGCTGATGTACGGCGAGGTCGTCGTCACCGAGCGGCGCGGCTGGAAGCGGGTGTACGACCTGGCCGAGCGCGCGATCCCGGCCGAGCTGCTCCACGACGACCTGGACGACACGGGGTGTCTGCGCCGCCTCGTACGGCAGGCGGGCGAGGCCCTCGGTGTCGGCACCCGTGCGGACATCGCCGACTACCACCGGATCAAGGGCGAGGCGTTCGACGCGGTGGTGGAGTCCTCGGGGCTCGTTCCGGTGACGGTGGCGGGCTGGGGCAAGCCGGCCTGGGCCGATCCGGCGGCGCTCGCGACCGAGCCGCGCGGCCGGCATCGCACGACGCTGCTCTCGCCCTTCGACTCGCTGATCTGGGAGCGGCCCCGCACCGAGCGGATCTTCGGTTTCACCCACCGTCTGGAGGCCTATGTGCCCAAGCCGAAGCGGGTGTACGGATACTTCGCGATGCCCGTCCTGGCGGGCGGGCGGCTCGTGGGGCGGGTGGACCCGGCGCGTGAGGGCCGCACCCTGGTCGCCCGGCAGGTGACGCTGGACGGCGCCAAGGCGGTGCCGGCGGTGGCGCGGGCGCTGCGCGAGGCCGCCGAGTGGGTGGGCTGCGACGCGGTGGCGGTGGAGCGCGTGGACGCGCCCGAGCTGGCACCGGAGCTGGTGAAGGCGCTCGGCTAGCAGCTCCGCGTCACAGGAGCTCCGCGTCAGCGGATCTCGAGGATCTTCTCCCGCATCGCGTAGACCACGGCCTCCATCCGGGAGTGCAGCTGCAGCTTCTCCAGGATGTTGCGGACGTGGTTCTTCACGGTGTTCTCGGAGATGAACAACTCCTTGGCGATGTCCCGGTTGTTCATCCCGGTGGCGACGAGCTTGAGGACCTCAAGCTCGCGGTCGGTCAGCCGGGGCGCGGGCACGAGCCGGCGCTCGTCGGTGCGCTGGATCATCGACTTGAACTCGGTGAGCAGTTTGGACGCCATCGAGGGGCTGATCTGCGACTGGCCGTCGGCGACCGCGCGGATCGCGGTGGCGACCTCGTCGGTGGAGATCTCCTTCAGGAGATAGCCGGTCGCGCCCGCCTTGATCGCGTCGTAGAGGTCGGCCTCCTCGTCGCTGATCGTCAACATGATGATCTTCGCGCTGGGGGCCACCTCCTTGATGGAGGTGCAGGCCTCGATCCCGCCCCGTTTGGGCATCCGGACGTCCATGAGGACGATGTCGGGAAGGAGATCCGCGGCCTTGTCGACGGCTTCGGCGCCGTCACCCGCCTCTCCGACGACCTGGATGTCCTCTTCCTGGGCGAGGACGATCTCCAGACCGCGGCGGAAAAGGGCGTGATCGTCCACGACGAGGACCCGGATCGGCTCGTCCCGTGACGCCCCCGTGGCCGAATCCATTCCCTCCGGGTTCATCGTGCGATCGGGCTGACGCCCGCCGTGCACCGGGCCGAAGCTGTCCGCCATCGTTCCTCCCCCTGAAGGCCGTGGCCTGAAGTCGTGTACCCATTCACATTCGGTCCCCAACCGCTGCTCGGGGAGCACCGGTTGGCGTGCACGCCATGATTTCATGCCGCGGCGGCCGGGCGGTGATCCCGGGGCAGCGCACGCGGTCGCACAGGGGTGCCCCTGGGGGCGCGAGAGGCGCTCCAGGGGCACCGTGTCATGGTCCGCAGCCGGCGGTCAGCCGCCGAGCGCACCGCCTGCGCCGCCGCCCTCGGCGAGCGGGTCGCTCTCGAGGTGGATGACGCCGTAGTCGTACGCGTGCCGCCGGTAGACGACGCTGGGCTGCTTGGTGTCGGAGTCGACGAAGAGGTAGAAGTCATGCCCGACCAGCTCCATTTCGTAGAGCGCCTGGTCGAGCGTCATCGGTGCGGCCTTGTGGGTCTTCTCGCGGACCACCAGCGGTCCTTCGCCCTGCACCTCGATCGTGCCCATCATCGTGGTGGGCACGGTGCCGGACTCCTCGGGCACCAGTTCGCCGCTCCCGTTGAGCGCCGCCACGCCGGGCACCACGTCGGCCACCTCGGCCGCCGACAGCCGGCCGGCGCCGCGGCGGGTGTACCGCTTGTCGTGCTGCTTGCGCAGTCGTGCCTCCAGCTTGTCGCTGGCGAGGTCGAGCGCTGCGTACGGGTCGCCTGCTGCCGCTTCCGCCCGGATCACCGGGCCTCGGGAGTGGAGGGTGATCTCCACGCGGTCGGACCGGTCGGCCTGCCGCGGGTTGTGCTCCTTGGACACCTCGACGTCGAGGCTGATCACCTTGCCGTCGAGCTTCTGGATCTTCTCCAGCTTCAGCTTCTCGGCCACGTGCTTCCGGAACCGCTCGGGCACCTCGGTCTTGCGGCCCTTGACGACGATGTCCACGCAGAACTCCGTTCCCGGATCGCTCGTCACGGCGCCTTGGCCGGCGAGCTTCTCCCTTTGCACCAGACCCCGGCGATTACCGGAGTCTCGGACTTGGCGAACTGCCCTCCTCCTCCCCAGCCGACAAGCTCCCCACCCCACCAACTTGAGGTTAATTCGCCCTGAACTCCTGTCCTGTAGGCGCACCCGTATGCATTCGGTGAGGCATGGCGTCCGCCATTCCTCACAACCGAACATAGCTCGTTCGGACGGGTGTCGGCACCCGCTGCGGCCACTTACCTCCGTACGGGTGCATTCACCTCTCACCACCTGCAACGATGCAACTTCCCCGAGGGTTCCGGTTTATTTCGAACGAAGACGGAGAAGATGCGACTACCGCCGCCACCGGCTGTTCGAATAACGCCTCCGACACTCCTTCCTTCAGGCTGTCCGGTAATCCTGGAATGAACAAGGTGTGTACGCCCGGACGTGCCGACCCGACCGCCCACGCGGTCGCGCGCGCCGCCTCCGCCAGTGACGCGCCGGTGGTCATGAGGTCGTCGACGAGCACCACACGCCCGCCCGCCGCGACGCCCTTCCGCAGGAGCCGCACCGCGCCCGGCGCGACCTCCAGCGCCCCGGCCAGGTTCGCCAGCCGGCCCCGCGCGTCGAGCCCCGACTGGTCGGCCACCGGCCGGCCCTGCCGCAGCACCGGCAGCACCCGCACGGCCCGTCCCGCCCGCCGCAGCCGCCCGGCCGCGGCCCACGCGATCCGCCGCGTCGGATCATGGCCACGCGCCCGCACGGAGCGCCGCGAGGAGGGCACCGGCACGAGCATCAGCTCCCGCGCCCCGGGACCGCGAGAGGGCCCGTCCACAGCCCGTACGGCCGCCTCCACGGCGCCGGCCAGCGCGCCGCCCAGCGGTCCGGCGAGCGGCAGCGCACCGCGCTCCTTGTGCGCGAGCAGCAGCGTCCGTACCCCGCCCTCGTACGACGCCGCCGCGTGCACGTCGGGCAGGCCCGGCGGCTCCGGCGCCGGCCGCACCCTGCGCGGACCCGCTCCGGTGAGTTCGGCCGCGCACCGCGGGCACAGCGCGGTGCGAGGACTGCCGCAGCCTCCGCAGGAGACCGGCAGCACCAGCCCGGCGATCTCGCGCCACCACCCCCGCATGGCTCCACTGTCCTCCGGTGCGGCCGACCCGGCCACCCCTGTGGAAAACGCCCTGTGGAAAGCCGCCGCCGGACCCGCGAGGACGAGAACGGCGACCCGTCCGGGCAGACCCGTGATCAGCCGGACGGCCCGTGATCCGTCGCGCGGACCGTGATCAGCCCGGGTAGACGGGCGCGCCGCCTTCCTTGACCACGGGCTGCCAGTTCGCGCCCGGCACCAGCCGCACGATGCCGTCGTTGCCGGAGTCCGCGACCACCGGGGACGCCTCGCTGTGCGGGGCGGCCACCGACGTGACGCCGTTCAGGCCCGGCAGGACCGACGTCGCCGAGGTCGAGCCGTCCGTCTGCACGTAGCGCACCTGCTGCACCCCGCCGGCCTCCGTACCGACCACGACGAGCCGGCTCGGCCCGGCCCAGGACACGGCGGTGACCGACTCCAGGCGCGGCGCCGCGTTGCGCAGGTCGTCGACGGAGACCGTGGTGCGGCCCTCGGACGAACCGCGCACGACCCGGCCGATCTGCAGCGTGGTGCGGTGGTCCTTCGTCACGAGCAGGGCGATGCGCACACCGTCCGCGGAGACCCGCAGCGACTCGATGCGGGCGCCGTCCTTCAGCCACGGCGTGCTGACCTCGATCCGCTCGCCCTGGCCGCCGGGCACCATCCACACCCGCGGCCTCACCGGGTTGCGGTCGGCGACCCACAGGTCTCCTCGGCCGTCCCAGCTCGGCGCCGACAGCCGGTCGTCGGGCCGCAGCGCGCTGCTGGTCACGATCGGCGCGGGCAGTTCCTCGTCGGCCGTGATGGAGCCGACGCGCAGCTCACGGCCCTGTTGGAGGATGCCGGCCGCGTGGCTCTCCTCGCGGTCCACCGCCACGTACGTCAGCGGCACCAGGCCCTTGCCGAACGGGCCGGGCACCTCGGCCGGCTTGTCCGGCTGCCGGCCGTCGACCGACAGCATCATCAGCTTGCCGTGCTCGTCGACGAAGTACGGGTTCTCGCCCCGGCCCGGGTTGCGCACCGGCGAGTACTCCTCGCGGGCCTGGGCCTTGCCGAGCATGCACAGCGACTTGCCGTCGCTGCCCTGGACCTCGACCTGCTCGACCCGCACCGACGTCAGGTCGCCCAGCGTGAACAGCAGCTGCGCCGCCATGCCCTTGCACGCCAGGGCGCTGACATGGTCGGCCTTGGCGTTGAGCGGCACCTTCAGCGTCGACTGGTCGTCGGTCGCCAGCGTCGTGACGCCCTCGCGCAGCTGCGTGCCGGTCGGGAAGCGGGAGTCGACGGCGGAGTCCAGCCAGCCCGTGGGGCCCTCCAGGAGCGCCTTGACGGTCTGCGTGACCGGGTCCATCCGGGTCACCGGGTCCTGGCGCTGGCGGATGTAGACGGGGTCGGCGACGACCCAGTTCTCACCGGACGCGAAGTAGTACTTGTTGACCGAGCGGTAGTTGCGCAGGAAGTCGGCCTCGCCGAGCACCAGGCCCTTGGGCAGGCTGTCGATGCGCCACTCCTTGCTCTTGCCGTCCGGCGAGAGCTGCTGCACGACGTGGATCGACTGGTTGAACTCCGCGGGCGCCTGCGGCTGGTAGGCGTGGCTCGCGTCGACCGTGGCGATCCGCCGCCCCGAGAGCGAAAAGGTCCTGCCCTTGCTCTCCGGGTCGGCCATCCGGTCGGCCTGGTCGCGGTTGGGCGCGTCGGTGAGCACCGCGATGCTCTCCTCCGGCTTCCACACCCGCGCGGCCTCCTTGGTGAGGTACTTCCGCGCCGTGGCGAAGCCGGGGTCGTCACTCGTCATGGCCTCCAGGAAGCCGTCGACGATCTCGTCCGGATCGGCGTTCTCCCGCGGCGCGACCGCGTACACGCGCACCTGCGAGTCGCCCGGGTTGGACGCCTTGACGGCCTGGACGTCGCCGCTGTCGGGCATGCCGGCGCACCCGGCCACCAGCAGCGCACCGCAGGCCGCCAGCACGACACCGCGCCCGGCCTGCGCCGCCGCCGACCGCCGCGCCGGCGTCGACCGCTCCTGCCCGGACCGGTCCGCGTCCGAAGGCCGGCGCTCCGACCGTTCCCGCCCCAGGGCCTCCCGCTGCCCTCGAAGGTCAGAGCCCACGTGTCCCGTCCTCCCCGTCGACGCGCCTCGACGCCATCGCCTCACCGCCGCCGTCGCCGTCCGGCCCCTCGGCCGGGCGGGCCACCACCCGCGCGCCGCTGCCCGGCAGGGCCGTCGGGTCCGCCGTCGCGCGCGGCGCCGGCGGCATCCGGTGCGGTACGGACAGCGCCGAACGGTCCGCGGCGGGCTGCGCCGGCACCGCCGCGAGGCGCGTCCCGGCCGCCGCACCGGCACCCGCCTGCTCGCGGTTGCGCCGCGAGTCCTCGGGCTCCAGCGGTATCGGCGAGCCGCGCAGCGGCTCGTCCGCGGTCCGCGGCAGCGTCAGCCGGAACTGCGAGCCGCCGCCCGGCTCGCCCCACGCCTGGAGCCAGCCGCCGTGCAGCCGCGCGTCCTCGACGGCGATCGACAGGCCCAGGCCTGTACCGCCGGTGGTGCGTGCGCGGGCCGGGTCGGCGCGCCAGAAACGGTTGAAGACCCGTGTCGCCTCGCCCGGCTTGAGGCCCACGCCGTAGTCGCGTACGGCGACGGCGACGGCCCCGCCGGCGGCGGCCAGCTTCACGACGACGTCCCGGCCCTCGCCGTGCTCGACGGCGTTCACGACCAGGTTGCGCAGCACCCGCTCGACCCGGCGGGCGTCGGCCTCGGCCACCACCGGCTGCTCGTCGCCGACGACGACGATCCGGCTGCCCTTGCGCTCGGCCAGCGGCTCCGCGCCGCCGATGACGCGGCGTACCACCACGCGCAGGTCTATCGGCTCGGCCTCCAGGGCCGCCGCGCCCGCGTCGAAGCGGCTGATCTCCAGCAGGTCTGCCAGGAGCGACTCGAAACGGTCGAGCTGGTCGCCGAGCAGCTCGGCGGAACGCGCGGTCACCGGGTCGAAGTCGACCCGCGCCTCGTGGATGACGTCGGCCGCCATCCGTACGGTCGTCAGCGGCGTGCGCAGCTCGTGCGAGACGTCGGAGACGAACCGCCGCTGCATCCGCGACAGGTCCTCCAGCTGCTGGATCTTCAGCTGGAGGTTCTGCGCCATCTTGTTGAAGGCCTCGCCGAGGCGCGCGATGTCGTCCTCGCCGGTGACCTTCATCCGTTCCTGCAGACGGCCCGCCGAGAGCCGCTCGGCGATCCCGGCGGCCATCCGGACGGGCGTGACGACCTGCCGCACCACCAGCCACGCGATGGCGCCGAGCAGCACCACCACGAACAGCCCGGCGGTCGCCAGAGTGCCCTTGACCAGGGTGAGGGAGTCCTCCTCCTGCGTCAGCGGGAAGAGGTAGTAGAGCTCGTACGGCGTGCCGTCGGCGTCGTTGAGCCGCTTGCCGACCACCAGGCCGGGCTCGGACGCCTTGCCGCTGGTGTAGTGGATCCGCGCGAACTTCTGATACGTGCTGGTGCCCTGCGCGACGCTGTGCCGCAGGTCGGCGGGAATGCTGGTGGTCGGGTCGACCTCACCGGAGGCACGGGCACCGCGGCTCGCGGTGTCCCCGGTCTCCAGGGAGAGCGCCACGACGTTGAACGCGCTCTGGCCGCCGCTCGCGAGCTGCTCGACGAGCGTGGAGCGCCAGTTCACCGACGCCCCGGCGCGGGCGCCGTCCTGCTCGCCCGGCTGGGACGGCGTGGTCGCCGCCCGGTCCTGGGCGGCGGAGAAGCCGCCGGCGGCCTGGCTCTGCGCGGCCTTCTCCTTGGCGTCGAGCAGGCCGTTGCGGACTTGGCCGATGACGACCAGGCCGAGCAGCAGGACCACTCCGAGCGACATGAGCAGCGTGCCGGCGACGACCCGCACCTGGAGGTTGCGCCGCCACAGCCGTACGGCGGGCAGCAGCGGTCGGCGCAGCCAGCGCGCGAGGAGCCGGAACACCGGTCCGCCCGGCGCCCCGTCCTGAAACAGCCGGCCGACGCCCTGGGCCCCCCGCCCCGGTCCGGCAGCCCGCCCCGTACGGACTCCCGGGTCCCCGGGCTTCGGAGCAGTACTGCCCGCGGTCATGTCAGCTCGGTCCCGCCTTGTAACCGACACCACGGACGGTCACCACGATCTCCGGGCGCTCGGGGTCCTTCTCGACCTTCGAGCGCAGCCGCTGGACGTGCACGTTCACCAGCCGGGTGTCGGCCGCGTGCCGGTAGCCCCAGACCTGTTCCAGGAGTACCTCGCGGGTGAACACCTGCCAGGGCTTGCGGGCCAGGGCGACGAGCAGGTCGAACTCCAGCGGCGTCAGGGCGATGGACTGCCCGTCCCGCTTCACGGAGTGCCCGGCCACGTCGATGACGAGGTCACCGATGGTCAGCTGCTCGGGCGCCGGCTCCTCCGACCTCCGCAGCCGTGCCCGGATACGGGCGACGAGCTCCTTCGGCTTGAACGGCTTGACGATGTAGTCGTCGGCCCCGGACTCCAGGCCCACCACGACGTCGACGGTGTCGCTCTTGGCCGTGAGCATGACGATCGGCACACCGGACTCGGCCCTGATGAGCCGGCACACCTCGATGCCGTCCCGTCCGGGCAGCATCAGGTCGAGCAGCACCAGGTCCGGCTTGGCCTCACGGAAGGCGGCGAGTGCCTTGTCGCCGTCCGCCACGAACGACGGCTCGAACCCTTCACCTCGCAGCACGATCCCGAGCATCTCGGCCAGTGCGGTGTCGTCGTCGACGACAAGAACGCGTCCCTTCATATCGACATCATCCCATTTCCGTATCAGTCTCAAGGCGGCTGGTGAGATACCTCACTGACCTGCGGTGACGTCCGTGTTTGCCCGCCGTGAACCGCCGGTGTCTGTGGGTGTTGATGCCAGACATGGATGTCAGTCCCGTGGCCCCCGTGGTCGCCGAGAACCGTACCTTGCGGAACACGCCGCCGCCCATGGAGGCAGCGGACCTCATCGACCGCCGTACTCGCCCGGATCCGCGGACACGGGCCGCGGATCCGGGACGGACCGGCCGGTGCCGGGCCTGCTCCACCTCGCGGTGGCGCGCCCGTAGTGGACGGCACCCGAGAAGAGCCCCACGGCCAAGAAGGTCCGGGTGACGCCGTCGTCCTCACTGATCAGAAAGACCACCAGCGGCACCAGAACGAGCAGATGCCAGTGCGGATGGTTCTTCCAGTCCCTCTTGCCTGCCATGCGTGACTCCCCCCTCGCACGCCGGTCGGCGTGCACTGCGTACGCGGCCTACGCCGAGCGCCGGCGCCCCGCGTTCGCGCGTCGGCACAGTCTGGCGCCCGCCCGGCCCCGCGGGGAAGGCACGGGAGAGCGGCCGGGCCCGCCCGTCGGCGGGTCCCGCGTGGCACGATGGCCCCCGGCCCGCCGCGCCAGGCGGTCGGCCGCAGAGACCGAGCCGGTTCGCCGATCCGGCCCCGCGACCATTCCTCGAGGTGGACGACCGTGAACGACTCTCCGGGCTGGGCCTCGCCCGGATCTGCTCCCTCCGACGGCCAGGACGACGCCGCAGTGCCCCGGCCGACCCCGCCCGGCGACGCGAACGGCTCCACCTCCCAGTGGTCCGAGACCCAGCCGCCCGCCGGCCAGTGGCAGCCGCCGACCGCCCCGGTGCACGGCGCCCCGCAGCCGGCACCCGCCCGCGCCCACGGCGGCCCGGGCTGGGGCGGCCAGGCCCCGCACGGCCCGTGGGGCCTGCCGCCGGCCGCGAAGCCCGGTGTTATCCCGTTGCGCCCGCTGACCCTCGGCGAGATCCTCGACGGTGCGGTGACGACACTGCGCCGCTACTGGCAGACCGTCCTCACCGTCAGCGTCGCCGTCGCCGTGGTCATGCAGATCGCGGAGATCCTCACCCAGCGCTATCTGATGCCCGCGGCCCCGGTGATCAACCCGGACGCCAGTCCCGCCGAAGCCCTCGACCAGCTCGGCGAGACGATGCGCATCAGCATGATCAGGATGGGGCCGGCCTACGTGATCATGGTGGCCGCGACCCTGATCAGCGCCGCCCTGCTCACCGTCGTCATCAGCCGCGCCGTCCTCGGCAGCCCCGTCACCCTCGGCACCGCCTGGCGGGAGGCCCGCCCGCGGCTGCTCCAGCTGCTCGGCCTCACCCTGCTGGTGCCGCTGATCGGCGCCGCGGTCATGTTCGTCGGCACACTGCCCGGACTGCTCCTCGGCGGCCCCGCCGGCGTCAGCCTCGCCGTCCTCGGCGGCGCCTGCGCCTTCGCGGTCGTCGTCTGGCTGACGATCCGCTTCAGCCTCGCCTCTCCCGCCCTCATGCTGGAGCGTCAGGGCGTCATCAAGGCGATGAAGCGCTCGGCCAAGCTGGTCCAGGGCTCCTGGTGGCGCATCTTCGGCATCACGATGCTCACCCAGCTGCTGATCGTCGTCGTCGCGATGCTCGTCGCGATCCCGTTCACCGTCATCGCCCTGAGCGTCGCGGGCAACGGACTGAGCGACCTCCTCGACGGCACCGTCCCCGAGAAGAGCTGGTCCTTCCTCGTCATTACGGGCATCGGCGGCGTCCTCACCAGCGCCCTCACCTACCCGATCTCCGCCGGCGTGAGCGTCCTCCTCTACATCGACCAGCGCATCCGCCGCGAGGCGCTCGACCTCGAACTGGGCCGGGCCGCCGGACTGCCCGGCTACGGAGGCTGATGGCGTGACGGTCACGGGGGGCACGGCCGGCGACGTACCGGTGGGCGTCCCGCGCGTCCCCGCCCAGGAGGCGGCCGAGCGGGAACTGTCCAAGCCGATGTACCACGAGAACGATCCCAACCTCCTCCAACGCGGCATCGACCGCTTCTGGGACTGGGTCGGCGACCTGTTCGACTCCGCCGCTGGGGCCGCACCCGGCGGCGTCGTCGGCCTCGTGACCGTCGTCCTGGTCGTGCTTGCCCTGGCCGCCGCCCTCTGGTGGCGCCTGGGCACTCCCCGCCGCGCGCCCGCCGTCGGCCAGGACTCCCTCTTCGCCGACGGCCCGCGCACCGCGGACCACCACCGGTCCGCCGCCGAGCACCACGCCTCGGCCGGCCGGTGGAACCAGGCCGTCCAGGAACGCATGCGGGCCATCGTCCGCTCCCTGGAGGAGCGCACCCTGCTCGACCCGCGCCCCGGCCGCACCGCCGACGAGGCCGCCGCCGAGGCGGGCCGCAGCCTGCCCGCCCACGCGGACGGCCTGCGCACGGCCGCCCGCTCCTTCGACGACGTCACATACGGCGGCCGCACCGCCGACGAGAACGCGTACCGCCGCATCGCACAACTGGACACCGCCCTGGAGCGGGCCAAGCCCGCCCTCCGCCCGGCCGGCGCCGGCACCGCCTTCACGCAGGCGCCCCGATGACCCGGCCGGCCACCAGCACCACCTCGACCTCGCTCGGCCCCCGCCAGATCTGGGCCCGCGCCCGCGGCCCCCTCCTGCTGCTCCTCCTGCTCCTCATCGGCGGCCTCGCCCTGGCCACGATGCGCTCGACCGACCACCAAGGCCGCCTCGATCCACGCTCCGCCGACCCCTACGGCAGCCGCGCCGTCGCCGAACTCCTCACGGCCCAGGGCGTCACCGTCGACGTCGCCGGCACCCTCACCGAGGCCACCTCCGCCACCGCCGACGACACCACGCTCCTCGTCACCACCCCGGACCTCCTCACCGAGCAGCAGCAGTCCCGCCTGCACGAGGCGATGACCCGCCACGCCGGGCGCACCGTCCTCCTCGGCGCCGGCGCCCCGTCCCTCGCCACCCTCGTCCCGGGAATCGACGCCGCCCGAAGCACCACGACGTCCACCCTGGAGCCCGCCTGCGACCTGCCCGCCGCCACCCGCGCCGGCAGCGTCGACCTGGGCGGGGAGCGCTACGGCACCGGCACGACCACCGCCGACGCCTGCTACCTCTCCGACGGCCTGCCGACCCTCGTCCGCGTCCCCGGCCCCGGCACCGCCGACACCGTCCTGCTCGGCTCCCCCGACCTCCTTTACAACAAGCACCTCGCCCAGCAGGGCAACGCCTCCCTCGCCCTGCAACTCCTCGGCTCCCGCCCTCATCTCGTCTGGTACCTCCCCTCGCTCACCGACGCGCCCGCCGACCCCGAGGCCGCGGACGACCCCACCGGCGCCTTCCTCGAACTGATCCCCTCCGGCTGGCTCTGGGGCGCCCTCCAGCTCGCCGTCGCCGTCGTCCTGGCCGCCGTCTGGCGCGGCCGCCGCCTCGGCGCCCTGGTGCCCGAACAGCTCCCGGTCGCCGTCCGCGCCTCCGAGGCCACCGAGGGCCGCGCCCGCCTGTATCGCAAGGCCGACGCCCGTGACCGCGCGGCCACCGTCCTGCGCACCGCGACCCGCGGCCGTATCGCCCCGCTCCTCGGCGTCCCCGCCAGGGACGCCCACTCCCCCGATCTCCTCCTCCCCGCGCTCTCCGCCCGCGTGCCCGCCGGCGCGGGCACCCACCAGGACCTGCTCTTCGGCCCGGCTCCCGCCGACGACGCCGCCCTCATCCGCCTCGCGGACCAACTCGACGCCCTCGAAAGAGAGGTACGCACCTCATGAGCGCCCCGACCCCCGAGACCGCTACGAGCTCGGACAGCGCCCGCGCCTCCCTGGAGGCCCTGCGCACCGAGATCGCGAAGGCCGTGGTCGGCCAGGACCCCGCCGTCACCGGACTCGTCGTCGCCCTGCTCTGCAAGGGCCACGTGCTGCTCGAAGGAGTCCCCGGCGTCGCCAAGACCCTCCTGGTGCGAGCGCTCGCCTCCGCGCTCGAACTCGACACCAAGCGCGTCCAGTTCACTCCCGACCTGATGCCGAGCGACATCACGGGCTCCCTCGTCTACGACGCCCGGACCGCCGAGTTCTCCTTCCAGCCCGGCCCGGTCTTCACCCACCTGCTGCTCGCCGACGAGATCAACCGCACGCCTCCGAAGACCCAGTCGTCCCTCCTGGAAGCCATGGAGGAGCGACAGGTCACCGTCGACGGCACCGCCCGTCCGCTGCCGGAGCCGTTCCTCGTCGCCGCGACCCAGAACCCCGTGGAATACGAGGGCACCTACCCGCTGCCCGAAGCCCAACTCGACCGCTTCCTGCTGAAGCTGACGGTCCCTCTGCCCTCACGCGAGGACGAGATCAGCGTCCTCACCCGCCACGCCCAGGGCTTCGACCCCCGCGACCTCGCGTCCGCCGGAGTCCGCCCCGTCGCCGGCCCGGCCCAACTCGCCGCCGCCCGCGAGGCCGTGGCCAAGGTGGCGGTCTCCGCCGAGATCGCCGGCTATGTCGTCGATATCTGCCGTGCCACGCGTGAATCCCCCTCACTCACCCTCGGCGTCTCCCCACGAGGAGCCACCGCCCTGCTCTCCACGGCCCGTGCCTGGGCCTGGCTCACCGGCCGGGACTACGTCACCCCGGACGATGTGAAGGCCCTGGCCCTGCCGACCCTGCGCCATCGCATCCAACTGCGGCCCGAGGCCGAGATGGAGGGAGTCACCTCCGACTCCGTCCTCACCTCGATCCTCGCCCACGTCCCCGTACCCCGCTGAAAACGGCACTCCATGGCCCTCACCGGACGAACCGCCCTGCTCGCCGCCATCGGATCGCTGCCCGTCGGCATCCTCGCTCCCAGCTGGACGGGGATGCTGGCGGTCAACGCGCCCCTCGCACTCGCAATTCTGTGCGACTACGCGCGGGCCGCGCCAGTGCGAACGCTCCAGTTCACCCGAAGTGGTGACACATCAGTTCGATTGGGTGACGCCGCCGAAGTCCAGCTCACGGTCACCAACCCGTCCCGCCGCCGCCTCCGCGCCCAGCTCCGCGACGCCTGGCCCCCGAGCAGCGCCCAGAACCCCAGCAGCCGGCAGCTGACCGTCCCCGCCGGCGAACGCCGCCGCATCACCACGGTCCTGCGCCCGACCCGCCGCGGCGACCGCCGCGCCGCGCGCGTCACCGTCCGCTCCTACGGCCCCCTCGGCCTCGCCGCCCGTCAGGGCAACCACGACGTCCCCTGGACGGTGCGCGTCCTGCCGCCCTTCACGAGCCGCAAGCACCTGCCTTCGCGCCTGGCCCGCCTCCGCGAACTCGACGGCCGCACCAGCGTCCTGACCCGCGGTGAGGGCACCGAGTTCGACAGCCTCCGCGAGTACGTCCCCGGCGACGACACTCGCTCCATCGACTGGCGGGCCACCGCCCGGCAGACCACGGTCGCCGTCCGCACCTGGCGCCCCGAACGCGACCGCCACATCCTCGTCGTCCTCGACACCGGCCGCACCTCCGCCGGCCGCGTCGGCGACGTGCCCCGCCTCGACGCCTCGATGGACGCCGCCCTCCTCCTCACCGCCCTGGCCGCCCGCGCCGGCGACCGTGTCGACCTCCTGGCCTACGACCGCCGCCTGCGCGCCCAGGTCCAGGGCCGCTCAGCCAGCGACGCCCTGCCCGGCGTGGTCGAGGCCCTGGCCCCGCTCGAACCCGAACTCGTCGAAACCGACGCCCGCGGCCTCGCCGCCACCGCCCTGGCCCGCGCCCCGCGCCGCTCCCTGATCGTCCTGCTCACCAGCCTGGACGCGGCCCCCGTCGAGGAGGGCCTGCTGCCCGTCCTGCCTCAGCTCACCCAGGGCCATACCGTCCTGCTGGCCTCACCTTCCGACCCGCATATCGCCCGCATGGCCGGCATGCGCGGCTCGATCGAGGGCGTCTACGAGGCCGCCGCCGCGACCCAGGCCCAGACCCAGCGCCTCCGCACCGCGGAGCAGCTCCAGCGCCACGGCGTCACCGTCGTCGACGCGTCCCCTGACGAGCTGGCGCCCGCGCTCGCGGACGCGTATCTGGCCCTGAAGGCGGCGGGCCGGCTCTGAGGACTGCCGTCCCGGCCTCCGGCGAAGGAGGCCGAGGCCGGCCTTCTTCCTCCCAGGCCTTCTTCCTCCCGGCCCTAAAACGCAGAAAAGCCCCGCACCAGAGGTGCGGGGCTTTCCCACAATGATTGTTCGGCGGCGTCCTACTCTCCCACAGGGTCCCCCCTGCAGTACCATCGGCGCTGAAAGGCTTAGCTTCCGGGTTCGGAATGTAACCGGGCG